>CALVBI010000002.1 GCA_944325735.1 Candidatus Gastranaerophilales bacterium
AAAGTAGAAAAGTACATGGTGGATGCCGCCCTTGAATGTGGTGCTACTATTGTCCAAAAATGTTTCCATATGTTTAATCCATATGGAGTTTCAGGAGTAGTTATTATTTCTGAAAGTCATTTAGCAATACATACATGGCCAGAATTAGGTTATGCTGCAGTTGATTTATTCACTTGTGGTGATAAATGTGATCCAAAAGTTTCTTATGAATTTCTTAAAAAGAAATTCAATTCTAAAAAAGCAACTTTCTCTGAATTAAAAAGAGGTATTATTGACGAAGAAACTCTTAAAGTTGCTGAAAAACCATTTGAAATTATGCAGCAATTCGCTGATTAATCTAATAAAACCGGATCAGTTTTGAATAAAAAGACTACTTTATAAATGTAGTCTTTTTATTTTGTTAAATCATGTAAAAAATTTGACTTTAAAGCATGACATTGCTTTTTTCTTTTTGTATTATAAACCTAACAGGGGGTAGAAATGCCGGAAGATTTAATTGAAAAAAAATCTAATTTTGACTTAACATCAAGAAGTGCTTTTTCTAGAGAAGAAGAAGTGTTTACATCACGTTCTTATGCAGCTCTTTTAGCTAAGAATATAATACCTTATTCTCATAGAAAATTAGCAGATAATTATGTAATAGTTAAACGTATTTTTAAATTCCAAGCAGTAATGCCAAGAATTACTAATTCAGAAAAATCTCTTTTGGCTAAATATGATTTTAATACTCTCGAATATACTACAGTAAAACAGATGTATGAAGAATTAGCTCTTTTGCAAAAATGGTCTATGTCAAATAATCCTGATTTAAAACAGGATTCTGATGCGATTTTGGAAATCAGAACAAAAGAATTAAAATTCATTGTAGCTACAAGTTATGCAAGTATATCAAATGAAATTTATAAGGGTTACCTTGCATTGGAAAGCTATTTTAATGAAATTAGTAAATATAATGATTAATAAATACCTTTTATTTGTAAAACTAAAAATATAAATAATAAAAAAGACCAATTTTTAAATTGGTCTTTTTTATTTCAATGTTTAAATTTATCAAACTATGCTTGAGCTTCTTCTGTAGCTTGAGCAGCTTCAGCTTCTGCAGCAGCTTTTGCCTCAGCTTCAGCTTGAGCCTTAGCTTGAGCTTTTTTAGAAAGTTTAACAGTTTCTTTTTTTACATAGTTTAAAGTACCGTCTTCATTACAATTTTTGATTAAGTAAGCAACAGTTTCAGTAGGTTGAGCACCTTTTTTAATCCATTCTAAAGCAGAAGTTTTATCTAATTGCATAGCTTTAGTTTTTGGGTTGTAGTGACCTAATTCTTGAACTGGTCTTCCTTCACGTTTTGTAGTTGAATTGATTACGATAATTCTGTATGTAGGGTTTTTCTTAGCACCCAATCTTTTTAATCTGATTTTTAACATTTTGTTTTTTCCCTTATTTTGTTTTACTTTCCATTCTTGCGGGTAAAGCACTCAACGCAGCCGCCGCTTTGAATCCTTTCCCTTGAACAAGGTTAAGAGGAATTACCTTATTCCACTTTTATAAAACCACAAAAAACATTACTAATCAAGTATAAGTTAACAAAAATTACATAATAAATATTATTTAACATATGTCTATTTTGTCATTCTGAGGGCTTTAGCCCGAAAGAATCCAGCTGATAGAACTAAAATAAGCTGGATTGCTTCGCATTCGCTCGCAATGACTTTTAAATCATACTTGTGTATCCATTGTATTCGTAAATGATTATAATATTTATTATGTAAATATATTTGTCAATTTGAATGAATGCATTATAATAATCTTATGGAAGGATTAGATACAAGCAGACTTGATGATTTAAAATTAAAAGTAAGAGACAAGCTTGAACAAACGGAATTATTTCGTTTTAAAGGTACTGTATCAAAACTTTTAGGCTTAACTGTTGAGGTGAAATTGCCAGGGTTAAAGATTGGTGATTTATGCTATATTGAAACCAAAGACGGTAGAAAGAAGCCTGCTGAAGTCCAAGCTTTCAAAGGTGAAGTTGCTCAATTACTTTTATTATATGATGGAGAGGGTATTGGTCAAGGAAGTTTAGTTACTTCAACCGGTAATCCTATTATTATTCCAGTTGGAGATTTTCTGCTTGGAAGATTAATTAATCCTATGGGGGAACCAATTGATGGGAAGCCATTAGATACAACTGGTGCTACTTGGAGGCCTGTAGAAGGTCCGCCTCCTGGACCTTTTGAAAGACCAATTATTACAGAGGTCTTTTCAACAGGGGTAAGAGCAATTGACAGTTGTATGACAATGGGTTGCGGACAGCGTCTAGGACTTTTTGCCGGATCTGGTGTTGGTAAAAGTACATTACTTGGTATGATTGCGAGAAATTCAGATGCTGATGTAAACGTTGTAGCTCTAATTGGAGAACGTGGTCGTGAGGTTAAGGAATTTGTAGAGGATGCTTTAGGTGAACAAGGGATGGCAAAATCAGTCTTAGTATGCTCTACAGGTGATCAACCTCCATTGATTCGTCAAAAAGCTCTTTTGACTGCGACTGCTGTGTGTGAATATTTTAGAGACCAAGGTAAAAAAGTATTTTTAATGACAGATACGGTTACTCGTTGTGCTATGGCTGGTCGTGAGGTTGGCTTATCATTAGGAGAACCGCCTACGATGAAAGGTTATCCGCCTTCTATTTTCTCTTGGTTGCAAAAGGTTTTAGAACGTGCAGGTAATAGTCCTAAAGGGTCTGTAACAGCTTTATATACTGTTTTAATGGAAGGTGACGATATTTCAGATCCGATTGTAGATATTGTACGTGGTATCGTAGACGGTCACATTTTCTTATCAAGGAAAGTGGCTGAAATGAATCATTATCCAGCGATCGATGTATTAGGGAGTATTTCAAGGCTTATGTCATCTATCGTTACTCCTGAGCATAAAGAAGCTGCAGGGAAAATGCGTACAATTATGTCATTATATAGAGAAAATAAGGATTTGATTGATGTAGGGATGTATCAGCCCGGTTCAAATCCAAGACTTGATGTTGCAATTGAGATGATGCCTAAAATTAATGCGTTTTTACAACAAAGGACTTCTGATATTGTAAGTATGGATACTACAATCAGTACACTTGTTGATATGATGAAAGATGTAGAGATTTAATAATTTCTTTTTGTGGTACAATTGTCTGGAAAGGAAATTGTTATGAATATACCACAGAATTTTATCCCAGCTATGTTAATCACTTTATTTGCAGGTTTGTCTACTGCGATAGGTGGTGGAATTGCATTTATTGTAAAAAAAGATAATTTAAAAGCTTTGTCAGTTGGGTTAGGTTTTTCAGCCGGAGTTATGGTATTTGTTTCTTTTATGGATATGTTGCCTGAAGCAGATAAATTACTTTCATCTCATTTCCCTCATAATCATGATTGGATTACTTTTGCAGGATTTGTGGTTGGTTTAATCGTAGCAATATTAATCGATTATTTTTTGCCTGATCATATTGATACTGATGATGTTTTAAACCCAGATGCTCCTGCTCATCACGATTATAAGATTAAAAGAGCTGGTTTGTTTACTGCAATAGCTATTTGTGTGCACAATTTCCCAGAAGGTATGGCGACATTTTTCACTACTACTCAAAATATTACTTTAGGGCTTTCTGTTGGTATAGCCATTGCTATCCATAATATTCCAGAAGGTATTGCTGTAGCTTTGCCTATGTATCACGTTACAGGGAAAAAACGTTATGCAATGCTTTATGCCGCTTTATCGGGTATCAGTGAACCAATTGGAGCATTAGTAGGAATGTTTGTGTTTAGTCTATTTTTACCGCAGGTTTTGGTTGGTGCTTTGATGGCTGCTGTTGCTGGTATTATGATATATATTTCATTTGATACTTTGTTACCACTTGCAAAAGAATATGGTGATTGGCACCAATCTATAGTAGGTATTCTTTCTGGAATTCTAGTAATATGGGTTAGTCTGATTTTAATTGGAGCTTAGATTTTGACAAAGAATTTATATATTTTTCTCAGAGATTTTGTTAAAAGTTTGATATTGGGTGATAAATTTTATTTACACAAAGATGTACCCTTATCAAAGACTATTGCTCATGATAAATGGCAGGATTATTTAATTGAATTAGCTAATAAAAATCATTGGAAAGTATTAGAAATTGGTAGTCGTGAAGTTACTGGTGTTTCTTTAATGAGGAAAAGATTGGTTAATGCGGAATATGTTGGATTTGATTTTTATCCAGGAAATAATGTTGATGTGATTGGTGATGTGCACAAGTTATCAAGTTATTTTAATGGTGAAAAATTTGATTTAATTTTTTCATCTGCCTGTTTTGAACATTTTGCTATGCCTTGGATTGCATCTCAGGAGATGGTTAAATTGTTAAAAATAGGTGGATATATTTTTGTTGAGACTCATTATAGTTACTCATCTCATGAAAGACCTTGGCATTATTTTCAGTTTAGTGAAAAAGCATTAGAGGTTTTATTTAATAGAGAAATGGGGATTGAATGTGTTGAAAAAGGAGTTTCAAATCCACTTATTGCGAGATTTTCAAAATATGCTGTGAAATATTTACGAGGTCGTAAAATCCCTGGTTTGTATTGCCATAGTGAGTTTTTAGGTAAGAAATTTAAGGATGTTGAAGATTTTAATTGGTATAATGTAAATGTTGAAGATATTTATAGAGGGACAAAATACATTGAACCAAATAAATAAAATTAGTTATAAATAAAGGGAAGATGATGGTAAATTTATCTAATCTATTTGATATTGGAAGAAATTTATATGCAATGCCAGCTTATCAAAGCAGAAGTGGACTTGCTCCTATGCCTTTGAGGTATTTTTTTGAATTAACTTATCGTTGCAATTTGAATTGCCCTTATTGTTATGTTGGTAATGATAGGATAAAAGATGAATTAACAACTGATGAGTGGTATAAGATTATTGATCAAATTCCTTGGTACTCTTTTGTTACTTTGGTTGGTGGCGAGCCTTTGGTAAGAAAAGATTTTATTGATATATTGATGAAGACATCTAAAAAGACATTGGGAAAATTAAATGTTGTGTCTAATGGAATTTTAATAAATGATGAAATTATTGATGCTTTTATTAAAAGTAAAATGATGCTTTTATCTGTTTCTTTAGATGGGTATGGAAAAAATCATGATTTAAACAGGGCAAAAGCCGGGATTTGGGATAAAATTATGAACAATTTTGATAATATGAATTCCCGTAAAAAACGCCCAATGATTGATATTAAAACAATTGTGTTAGAAAATAATCTTGATGATTTAGTCAAATTATATAAAATGTGTGATGAAAAGAATTTTAACTTTTTATCAATTTCGTTTTTAAGAAATAATAATTTAAAACAAAATTCAGTTCTCTTTGATAGTTTTGTACCTGAATTCAATGCGAATTATCCTATTGAAAAATATTTTGATATGGAGCATTTTAAAGAGGTTTATAAAGAATTAGAATCTTTAAGTAAAAAGTCAAAAGTTAAAATAAGATTTTCTCCGAAGTTTGAGTATGCAAAGGATCCTCTTGCAAAAATCGAAGAATTTTTTAATACTCCTGCAGATAAGCCGGTTTCTGAAATTTACAAGCCTTGTATGTATCCGTATTCAAATATGATGATAACACCAGCTGGGGATGTCTATCCTTGTTTATCGCAAAAAATTGGGAATGTTAAAGATATGCAAATTAAAGAAGTCTTTAATTTGCCTGATTACAGATGTTTCAGAAAAAATTTAAAAGCTGCGAAAGTTTTTGGTGCTTGTCAAATGTGTTGTGAGCTTTGTGTTAAATAATTAAATCCATGAATTCATGGACATGTTCCCATCAATATAGAATCGTGGACTTTTCAAATTTTCAATATAGGTTATACTGAAAATGTAGTTAAGGTTCACGCCCTAAAGATGGCAAAAATCGTTTACTATATTGGGTTAGGGGATAGTATATGGGATATATTCACTGTTGCGGGGCCTTGCATAAGACAAGGACTTATAGACTTGCGCCAAAAGAGCAGTTTATAATTTGCGAACTCGATTATCTTTCCAAATGTCCCGTTTGCGGACATACAGTTGTTCAGCTTACAAGAGTTGACAAAGATGATAATATATCAGTTGTCAGGAAAGTTAATAAAAAAGCTAAAGATTTTTTTGAAAAATTAAAAAGTTTTATTTTGTATGAAGTTCGCCCACTGAAATACAATAAGATGAATTGTGGAAGATTTTATCTTAATTATAACGAGTTTGGTGTAAAAAAAAGATGCTATTCCAATTTAAAATCATTAAAAATTGGTCTGGCAGAAAATAAAGATTTAAAAATCAATCCTTAAAATTATCTTACTCTCTGGGCGGATTACCCGCCCTATTTTTTTTGAGCGGAAATATTATGAATAGAATTTTAATATTTTTTAGTATGCTAACAGTAAAATTAATAATAGAGGGAATTAGGAAAAATGGCACTATCTCCAAAGGAACTTAAAGTACTAACTTTGGTTGCACTGGGGTATTCTGATAAAGAAATCGGAGTCGAATTAAAAATAGCATATGGCACTGTCCGAAATCATATAGATAAAATTGTTTTGAAATTGAATGCTCAGAATAGAACTCATGCAGCTATGATTTATAAACTTATGAATAAAGATTGGTTAGAGGATATTTATGAAAAAAATAATTATTCATTGGACTGCAGGAAGGTATTACCCTACTGATTATGAAAAAGAACATTATCATTTTTTAATAGATAAAGATGGAATGATTCATAGTGGAAAATTTAGACCGGAAGATAATGAAATTTGCAGAGTCGGGAAATATGCAGCTCATACAGGTGGAGGTAATACTGGTTCTATAGGAGTCGCAATGTGCGCTATGGCTGGCTTTATAAATAAGTCATCTGTAGGGAAATACCCTATTTTAAAGAAGCAATTTGAAAAAACAATGGAATTTTGTGCGAATCTTGTCAAGAAGTATAATTTGGAGGTTACTCCTCAATCAGTTTTAACTCATTACGAATTTGGGATTAAAAATCCCAAGACAACCTCTGCAGGCAAAATTGATATTATTTATCTGCCTCCTTACAGTTGGGTTGAAAAAAATGAGATTGGAAGTTTTATTCGCTCAAAAGTTAAATGGTACAAATTAAAAGGAGTGTAATTTTTATGGAAGTTGCTTATTACAATTTATCAGGCGGGATAAATCAAGCTTTAACAAAGACAGAATTGGGTATTGATACAAAAAAGATTTATTGGACTGATGCTGAAAATGTTGAAATTTTACAAAATAGAGGAATTGTCAAACAAAAAGGCAATTCTTTATTTTTAGAAATTGGAGAAGAAATTACTGGTTTGGCTGAAATTTCTGCTTATGATGTAAATAAGTTAGTTATTACAACTATATCAGGTAAGATTTATATTTATGATGAAGTTCATTCTAAAAAAATATTAGTTAATAAAACTTTATTAGGTATTAAGCCTGTATTTTTGAATTTCTTAAACGGTATTTTAATTAATACTGAGGCAGATGGATTATTTTATATAAAAAATAATGAAAATTATGATGTTGTTGAATGTAACTTAAATGATTTGTCAGATAATACTGTTTTAGGTGCTTCAATGGCTGTTTATAAGGGGCGAGTTTGGGTGGCTAAAGATGCTACTATCTATTATTCTGCATTAGGTACTTATAATGATTTTACAACTGCTGATGATGCCGGGTATATTAATGAATTTCATACTGATACAGGCTCAATTACTGCATTAAAACCTTATAAAGATTATTTGGCAGTATATAAAGATGATAGTGTTTATCTGTTAAGTGGAACAAGTCCTGATGATTTTGCGATTACTTTGTTTGCGAACAAAGGAGCTGTTGGAACTAATTCTATTGTCAATGTTGAAAATAAGCAGTATTTTTTAAGTAATGGTATTTTTGCATTGGAACAGGTTGGTGAGTTAAATCAAATTCAGCTAGGAAGTGAGATTTCTCAGAAAATTAAACAGGAATTTTCCTTATTTGGACAATTAAAGAATACAATTTGTTTACATTATGAAGCTAAAAGTCAAATATGGTTTTTCTTTCCTTATGCGGATGATGCCTATTTTCATACAATATGGGTTAATGACTATGTAAATAAAGCTTGGTATAAAAGGGTTGTTCCTCAAAATATAGTTACAGCTTGTATTTATAATAATTCTGTATACACAGCAGACAAAGATGGAAATATTTACAAGGAAGACTTTGGTACAACTTTTAATGGTAGTGTAATAAAATTTATGTGGAAGTCTCCATTTTTGGCTTTGTCAAATGCTCATCACAGAAAAATGATTGATGAATTTTATTTTTTATTGGATACAGAATATGATAATAATTTTAATTTTTCTGTATATAAAGACTATGATAGTGAATATTCAGATGATATTGAAAAAATTTATTCGGTTCATCTGGACCATTTAATTTGGGCAGATGATGAAACCTCTGAGGATTTACCATGTCATTGGGCACCTGATGATGCAAGTATACCTGTATGGTCTGTAAATAAAGATACAATGGAAAAAGCCGAAATCTCTGAGTCAAATTATGCAGTTCAACTTTGTGTAACAGGAGATGAGATTGCTCAATCTTGTGCGATTATTGGTCTTCAATTTAGAGAAATCTATGAAGATGAATAAAATTAAACTTTTAAAATAACACCACTCATATTTTTATTTGTAGCTAGAAAAGAAAGGAAACGAAAAAATGACTGACAATGCTTATTCTGCATTTATCCCTGAAATTTGGAGCCAAAAGCTAAATTATATGCTTTCAAAAGAATGTGTAATGCTCCAATGTGTTAACAGAAATTGGGAAGGTGAAATTAAAAATCAAGGCGATAAAGTAAAAATTATTACTCCTGCGGATGTTGCAATTTCAACATTGAGTACTTCTAATATTACTTATGATGAATTAGAACCAACATCTCAAGATTTAGTAATTGATCAGAAAAAGTTCTTTGCATTTAAAATTAATGATGTAGCTCAAGTTCAAGCTAATACAGATATTATGGAAGCTCATTTGAAAAATGCTAAAAAAGCTATCGAAGAAGTTCAAGACGCTTATATTTTATCATTGCATACAGAAGTTGATCCAAAAAATGTCGTTGGAACAGAAGAAGCTGCTGTAACTCTTGATAAATCTACTATTTATTCAAAATTTGTAGAATTAGCGCTATGCCTAAAAAATTCAAATGCAGTTACAACAGGTGTAAGACCTTGGGTTGTAATTAATCCGACAATTGAATCTTATTTATTACAAAGTTCTGAATTTATTGGAGCTCATAATGTTGCTGATGAAACTTTAAGAGAAGGTGCAATTGGTAGAATTGCTGGCATGGATGTTTTAGTGAGCACAAATTTAGGTGATGTTTCCGGTAAATATTATGTCTTAGCAGGTACAAATGAAGCTATTACTTTTGCTTCTCAATTATCAAAAATTGAAAGCTTGAGAGATAAAGACAGTTTCTCTGATTTAGTAAGAGGTCTTTATTTGTATGGTGCAAAAGTTGTACAGCCAAAAGCTCTTGCAAAAATGGTTGTAACAGCAGCTGCTGCATAAAATTTATCCATACCCCATAATGCATCTTCAAAAAATTATATGAGAAGATGCATTATTTTAAAATAACGAGGTTAATTATGTTTGATAACTTAAAAGAAAGTATAAAAGAGCTTGCTAAAACTGCTGTTATAAAAGCAGAAGAAGCATTAGGAAGTAATAAAGGTCAGCAAAAAAAAGAAATGGCAATAAAATATATAGTTGAAAAAATTCCTGTGCCGGCTCTTTTTAAACCGATTATTTCATTGTTATTATCCTCTTTTATCGATGATGCAATAGAATTAGCGGTTGAATATATGAAAAATGAGGTACTTTAATTATGAATGAACAAAATATACAAAATCTTTCATCCTATGCCGGTAATCAACAAGCGATACCCGGAGCTCAACAACCTGTCAATAATGACGCAGAATCTGTAAAACAAATGGCTGTGAATGATTTAAAAACTATTAAAAATCTTGTGCAATCAGGGGTTATGACCCAAGAACAAGGACAAAATTTAATGAATTATGTTACACAAAAGGCGTTTGAAAAGTATACATTATGTCAACAAGGTCAAACACCTCAAGGTGCGCTACAACAGCCAGTCGCTCAACAACAAGGTCAATTACAGACAAATGCTATGACTCCTGATTTCTTTAATCAAGATGGTAGAATTGATGTTTATGATTATTTAAGAAATTCTAATATCGCTTTAGATCAGGATGAACTCTCTAAAATTTCAGCTTTGGTAGAAAAAATTGAAAAAACTGCGATTGAGAAATATTTGAGAGAATTACAACACGAAAAAACATTAAATAGCGAAAATGAAACCGCAAAACAGAGATTGAGAGCTAATGCTCAAAATTCAGGATCTGACGGTGTAAAGAATCTGGTTTTCACTCGTGAACAAATCGGCAAAATGAGTGGTGCGGAATTTGCTAAGTACGAAAGTGCGATTATGGATCAATTAAGAAAAGGTCTTATAAAATAGCAATATTCAAAAAATCTTTGTGGAAAAAACAGTCTTTTTTAAGGCTGTTTTTTCTTGAAGATTAAGAAAGGAAATGTATGAATTATTTAGAACTGATAAATAAATGTCTTGTTGAATTAAATTATAAACAGGTGAATGCTTTTTCTGAATTAACTAAAAATGACCATAAAAAGTTGAAAAATATTATAAATGTTTTAAATTCAGAAATTTGTGGTTTTGGCAGATGGGCTTTTTTATTGCGAAAAACAGAATTAAGTCTGCCTAAAAATACCGGTGAAATTGATAATACAGTTGAAGGAAGAATTGAAACATTAGTAATAGATGGAGTTAAATTTGATTATTTTCAAGACTTTGAAGCATTTTTTGTTAACTCTCAACCTCAAAATACGTATAGTTTGTTTAATGATAAAATTTTGCTTCCAATTTTTAATCAAGACAAAAATATAGACATATTGTATTATACGAAAAATTGCGCCAAAGATTCAGAAGGTAATGAAAAATTCCAAATGGAAGAAGCAGTGGATTCATCTTTGATACCAGAACCTTTTGTAGAACCATTGTTAGTATATGGAGCATGTATGAGATTGAAAGGAAATCCACAGCATGTTCGTTTCAATTATTGGTATAGCATGTATAAAGATGCATTAGCAAATATGCGTTCAAGAATTTCTGCAAGTATGGATGAGCAGCCTTCTGTAAGATTGCATAGAAGATAAGTTATATTTTAATGTGGGTTAGTTTTTGCACAAAAAAAACAGGAAGTTTAAAATTCATTTTCCCCTCCTGTTAAGATTTACACTAGCCGAAATATAAATAGCATGATTATTATACAATTTTTTTTGAAAAAATTCAAATAGTACAAAGATTTGTAAAGAAAAGTACATAATTATTACCCTGAAAAATGATGAAAAAATTAACAATACAACAGAAAAAATTTGTAACTGAATATATAAAATCCCTAAATGGCGAACTTTCTGCGAAAAATGCTGGATATAAATCAAAAGATTTGAAAGAGACAGCTTCAAGGCTTTTATCTGAAGATTTGATAATAAAAGAAATTAAATTTCAGTTAAAAAGTCAGATTAATTCATTGAGAGTTAATAAAGGATATGTAATTCAAAAGCTTTTGCAGATTGCTGAATTTTCTTTGGAAGAAGAAGATATTTTGGATAAAGAAGGATGTCCGACAGGGAAGAAGAAACTTCGAGATACATCTGCAGGATTGAAAGCATTGGAAAGTTTGTGTAAGTATTTAGGGTTCACTATTACTCAAGATAATGAAGATGAATATAAAGCTGCAAAAATTATAACGATTTCAAATCTTGATGATGAAAAAATTTAATAAAGGAGAATTGCATATGAAAAATAATGAAGCTGAAGAAAGACTCTTGAATAATGCTTCTATTGAAGATCTTATAAAAATGAAAATTGAAAGAGAATTTATGGAAGATTTGAAAAAATCAAAACAAAAAGTTTTACCAAAAACTTATACGGATATAAAAGACGTTCCTCAAGATAAAATCTTTTCAAAATGTTCAGTGTTCAGATATTTTAATCGTAATACAAAATGCGAAACTTTTGTAAACGGGATTCAAGCTGATGCTTTGATTGGTATTCAAAATAATGTAAGAGAAAAAATGCTAAAAGGTCAATTAGATGCATTTACGACAGAATCTGCGTATGTAAAATTTGAGAAAGCGGTATTTTAATGACTGAGTACAGAAATCCTTTTGACAAACCTGCTTTTTTTGAGCAGGCTTTATTTTTATATATAAAATATTTGCGATATTTGGAAGATGATTATGCTTTAAATAATTCCAATATCTATGATTACTTTTTTAATTTAATCCAAAGAACATCTCCGTTTTTCTTTGTAATTACAGAGGGGGATTTAGTTAGCGGATTTGTATATCTTGATAATCTGATAGGTGACGGGAAAAGACTGCATAGTGCGGAATTGACGACTTGTTTTGATAAAAGATTTTGGGGTGATTATACAAAACGATGTGCAAGATTTTTTATAAATTACTGCTTTGAAACTTATGGATTAAAAAAGATAAAAGCACTTGTCTACCCTGACAATTCAAGAGTAAAAACGCTTTTGAAAAATTCAGGTTTTGTAAAAGAAGCAGTGTTAAAAAATGAAACCCTAAGAAATAACAAACTGCAAGATGTAGAAGTATATTCAGTATTCAGTCAGTTTTATAACCGCTGAAAATATTTAAAAATCTATGATTTAACCTAAAGAAAGGGGTAAAAATGAAAATTGAAACAGAAGATTTGACACAAAAACTTTCTGATTTAGAGGAAAAGTTTTTAGTTAGTAATATTATTGAAAAATATGATAAATTTGACGGGCAGCGAAGTGCTCAATTGACAGACATAAAACTTGTAAGAGATGCAATTTATAATTCAGATGTTCCAAAAATTAACGGCTGGGACAACAGAGTTGAACTTCCTGACATATACGAATTAGCTCAGACATTAAAATCTCATATAAGTGAAAATTTATATTCTCACCCTGATGCGATGTTTGATGTATCAGGTACAACGCCACAGACTCAAGGTTTTGCAAATAAACAAAAAGCAATGCTTGTAAATACCTTTGAGCAAATGAAAATTGAAGATGAGATTGAAAAAGTTATTGACGGAATTGTCGAGACAGGTGAATGTACGCTTTTTGTCGGCTGGGAAACAAAGATTAAATCTATAAGAAGAGCTCAGACTATAGAGGAGCAAATTCTTAATCCAGAGAAAAAAGGCTTTGTGATTGATGACAAAGTTATTTATGACAATGCAAAAGTTAAACATATAAAATCTGAAGATTTTGTCTTTGATAAATATAACCGTGATAACTGGGATAAATGTGCAAAAATTTATAAAACATATTCATCAATTGATGAAATATTTTCAGATAAAGCAAATAATTGCTTGGACGAGAAAAAATTGGAAATTTTGAAAGGAGTGGTGGCTGGCAGAAAATCTCAAAATAATGATGAGAATGCTGTAGAAGGAAAGAAAGTAGAAATTTTGGAATTTTGGGGAGATATAGAACTCTCAGATGGAACGCTGCTTAAAAACTGGTTAATTGTAGTTGCTGCAAGATGTGAAATTATTCGTTTTGAATCAAATCCGTTTGTGATAAATCCGTTTATTCATGCAAATATAATTGAATCACCTCAAACAGGTCGAGGTATTTCTCCTTTACGGGTTGCTTTGATATTGAATAGTTTGGCATCAACTATTTTAAATAAACAGATTGATGCTCTGACTTTAATGATGAATCCTCCATATCTTGCCCCTAAAGGATGTTTTAAAGGCCAGCAGGATGTAAGACCCGGAAAAATTATTGAATATGATGCTGCTTTAATGCCTACTGCTCCGACTCCTTTATCTTTTGATAAAGCAATGGTCGGGTGGGATTTCTTGAACTATTTTAAATCTACTATAGAAAGTGCAACTGGAATTTTCAAAAATATGGCAGGAAATCTTCAATCAGCTGAACGTACGGCAACTGAATTGAATTATTCAGTGAACGGTCAAGAAGCACGTTTAAATATGATTTTAGATTCAATAAACAGAAAAATTATTGTTCCTATGGTAGAAAAAACTGCAGAAATAATTTCATATTTCAAACTCGGTAAAGAATTGATTGGCGTAAATGACAGAGGCAAAACAAGCTTTATGGAAATTGACGATAATGTAAGAAATGCGAATTACATATATCGTTATGGAGATAGAAGGGCTTCTTTTGAAAGAAAAATGAGATTGAAGGAGTTATTTGAAGTTGTTCAATCATTTGCACAAGTTCCTGAAGTCGAAGAAAAAATTGACTGGTTAGAATGTTTTAAATTTGCACTTGAACAATATGGAATAGAAAACGCAAATAATTTTTTACTAAATGATGACAAATCATAGTGCCGCATTTGCGGCACTAATTTACAAAAACATAAGTATATGATAAACTGATTCATATTAATTGAAGGAGTTATTATGAAAAAGTTTATTAAATATTTTTGTTTATTATCTTTATTTTTATTTTGTAATTTAGATGTAAATGCTATATCTGATGATTTATCTGTGCCTAAGGGGACAGTTATTCCTTTAGCATATTCAATAAAGGTTAATAGCCGTAACGTCAAGCCTGATGATCAAATTCCTGTGTATGTGGTTAAAGATGTTTTAGTTAACGGGAGAGTTGTTTTTAATAAAGGTGCTAAAGGTTATTTAACAGTGTTTGATGCCAGAAAAGTGAATGCTTGGAGTTGGACAGAGTATAAAAAAGGTGGCTTTATCGAATTTGATGGAGGAGAGGTCGCTGATGCAAAAGGAATAATGAGAAAAATTGATTATAATGAATATTTGAAAGGTGCAGACTTGAACCCATCATCTTCTACTGTTTATGTCGGAAATTCTTATATTAACGGAACTAATCAAAATGTTTCAACTGTAGGTACGGCTTTTTCTAACGGATATAGTATAACAGGTGAGAATGTTATAATTCCTAAGGATACAAGATTTAGGGTTAAAACAAGTGAAGATTTTATAATAAATTATTAATTAAAAAGATTAAATAAAAAAATAAAACCGCTAAAAATAGCGGTTTTATTTTAGTGCGATTATTAGGGTTATAAAAAATTATGTTATATAAATTATTAAAAGCTCAGCGAGAATTTTTGGAAATTCCGCATGATTATACATTGGATGTTGCAGTTTATCAGGGAGGTTACGGGTCGGGGAAGACCTTTGCGGGCTCGCTTTTAGGTATATTGCTTGCTTTAAAATTCCCAGGTGTCCGAGGATTAGTTGGAGCTCAAACGTATACTCTTGTTAGAGACACGACTTTGCAGACATATTTTGAGCATTTGGAAAATTTCGGTTTTGTCGAAGGTAAGGATTATGAATGGTCGTCGTCTTTACAAAAATTGACTTTTAAAAACGGTTCTGAAATCCTTTTTAGACATTTTGACGAGCCTAATAAATTAAAGTCATTAAACCTTGGTTTTGTTGAGATTGAGGAGATGTCTGATATTCCTTATGATACTTTTAAGATGCTTTTAGGGCGTATGCGTCAGAGAGTGAAAAAGATTTGGAAGAATTTCACTTATCGAATTTTTGGTCATACAAACCCTGAAATGCAAAGAGGTTGGGTATATAAAACTTTTATTGAAAATCCTGCACCTAATTACAGATTAATTACAGCTCCGACTACGCAGAATATTTATCTTCCTGAAGGTTTTTGTGACGAATTAAAAAAATTGTATGACGAGCAGTATTATAATATTTTTGTACTTGCTCAAAATGGAGAATACAATAACGGGCTTGTAATAAAAGATTTTACTGATGCAAATATCAAAGAAATTTCATATCAGCCTGATATGGATTTGCATATTTCCTGTGATTTTAACGTTGATCCGATGTGTTGGGTGTTTGCTCACAAGACTGATGATAAAGTTTTTTATTTTGATGAAATTGCGATGGAAAATACAACCACTTCAAAAGCTTGTGATGAGTTTTATAGACGTTATCCTAATCACAAGGGGAAAGTTATTGTAAATGGTGATGCTTCAGGGGATAACAGAAGTTGTACAAGTGAATATACAAATTACGTAATTATAAAGAAAAAACTTTTGCAGTATGGGTATGATGTAGAAATTCAGATTAAAGCGTTCAATCCGCCGATAAAAAACAGGATTATGGCATTTAATTCAAAAGTGCGTTCTGCAGATGGTGAAGTTTGTCTTTTTGTCGATAAAAAATGCGAAAAACTTCTTTATAATATTTACAATTTAAAATACAAGGAAGGTACATCTAAGATAGATATTCCGACTTATCAGCAGATTAAACAGTCTAAAGAACTTAAATTTTTATCGCACCCAATGGATGCAGCCTCGTATCTTGTTGATTTTTATTGGCCTATAACTCTTTAAGGAAAGGATATTATGGATAAAATAATTGAATATTCTCCGATAATTATTGTTGTTTTAATGTTTTTTGTGCAGCAAAAAATATTTGTAACTCCTGAGCAATTGGAGAAAAAACATAGGGAAATTGTAGAAGAAATTGAAGAAAAATTTGTAACTATTCATAGTTTTGTTGATTTGAAAGATCAGTTTACGGAAGTAAAAGATAAAATTGACAAAATGTATGATTTATTAATTGACTTAAAATAATGTTAAAGTTTTGTTACATTTGAGCTATATATTTTAAAGTTTAAGTATAAAAATGCCGTCAATCCGAATAACAGACATGTTGTTACTAAGATAAATCGAAAGGAAAGCGTTACTACAATGGGATTGGCAGCTTCACAAGCGAGATTTTTAGCAATAACCGCAAGAAAAAATAATTGCGAGCTTCAATCTATGCAAATTGCACAAGAAAAGCTTTCTATTACTCGTGAACAGCAAAAAGCTGCTCAGGAGTATCAAGATTCATTGTCTGCAACAAAATTAGTATGGGATACTATAGATGATGATGTTTATGATTTATCATATGATATTATGATGAAGCCTTCAGCTCTTAATGAGTATGATCCATATTTAATTACGGATACGCAAGGGAAACTTGTTTTATCTACAAGTATGTTTAATGCAGCAGTCGTAGCAGGTGTGATTGATGCTAAAACAGGTGATCCAAAAGTTTCTCGTTCTATGGGAACTACAGCTTCAACAAATGACGGTTCTCGTAATGCGTTTTTATACCAATTAGGTGTACAAAATCAAATTGACACATCTACTATTAATGCAATTTATTCTTTAGGTATAGATGGTTATACTAATTCTGGGATTGGCGGAGATATTATTGATAAGACGATTGCAAATGCTTATACGACAAATAGTTTTATCCATTATTTGAGTGATGCAAAAGATGAAAATAATAATGCTTTATATAATTTAAATCTTAGTGATTTATTAAGTTCAAATGGCCATACTTTATGTTATACAACCTCTCCGAATAAGAATAATGATAAGAATAAGGTTATAATTACTAAAAATGGGAATGCTGTCACTGATACAAGTGAATTAGCTAAACTTACTCTTGGAGATATATTAGAAGGAAGTTATGAAATTTCTGGTATAATGGAGGCTTCAAAATTAGAAGAAATTGCTACACTTATCTTATCTAAAATGGCTGAAACTTTAGGAAGAGGAGAAGCTGCAAATGTTAAGGGATTAAATGTTGATGATGAGTCTAAATCAGCATTAGACACTGCGTATGATTTTACAAAAGCTTTATTGAATTCAACATTAACATCTTCTTCATCATCTGGTTCTACTGTTAGTAAATCTATAAATAATGCAATTTCTAAAGCTCAAGATACAAATAATATTGTTAAAGGTAATAATGGAGTAACAGCATTGAGCTTGACTAATATGTTAACTTCATATTTGACTTATTTTGCAATATCAATGGATGGTTATAAAACAGGGTTATATATTGATAATGAAAGTGTATCTAAAAGTCATTATATAACTGAGTTATTAGATTATTATTTTATTGTAAAAAATGATAATGCTATTACTGAGCAGGATGCTCTGAATGCTGATTTTTACAATATGTTGTATAACCAATTATGTATGAATGGTGCTACTACAGATACAATTAAACAGCAACAAGTTACTGATCCTGACTATTTGAATCACGCATTAAAAAATGGACAATTATTTGTATCTTCTTTAAATAATGACGGTTATTTTTATCAAGGTCATTATACCTTAAATGGTCACGTTGCAGAAGTCGCAGATGAAGATGCAATTGCTCAAGCAGAAGCAGAATATAATGTTAAGAAAAGCCAATTAAGTTACAAAGAAGAATCTTTAGATTTAGATTTGAAAAATATTGATACTGAATTGTCAGCGTTGACAACAGAATATGATACTGTTAAAAACTTAATTAGTAAAAACGTAGAAAAAGTATTTACAATGTTCAGTTCTTAATAATAAATTTTTCCTTAAGATTTCACAAATTTTCCTTGTCCATGCTAGTATTATAATAAGAATACCAGAACGGAGAGGAAAATTTTATAATGTTAAGTTTTTTATTAAAGATGTTGGGTGATCCTAACGAAAAAAAGGTTAAAAGTATTATGGGAATTATTGACCATATCAATGCTTTGGAACCTCAATTTGAACAGTTGTCAGATGATGAGTTGAGAGCTAAGACTTATGAATTTAAGGAGATTTTAGCAAAACGTCCGACATCAAAAGATTTTAAAACTGACAGAAAATTAGAAAAAGAAGCTTTGGATAAAATTTTACCGGAAGCTTTTGCTACTGTGAGAGAAGCAGGTAAACGTGTACTAAATATGCGACACTTTGATGTTCAGTTAATTGGAGGTTATTTCTTACATAACGGGCATATAGCCGAAATGAGAACTGGTGAAGGTAAAACTCTTGTTGCGACATTACCTGCATATTTGAATGCATTGACAGGTAAAGGTGTTCACGTAATTACCGTAAATGATTACTTGGCAAAACGTGACAGCGAATGGATGGGTAAGATTTATAAATTTTTAGGCTTATCAGTTGGCGTAATTTTGTCCGGTGGACGTACAGCAGAAGATTTCGCAGCTAAAAAAGCTGCTTATGATTGCGATATTACATATGGTACAAATAATGAATTTGGTTTTGATTATTTGCGTGACAATATGGCATCAAGTCTTGATATGTTAGTGCAAAGACCTTATAATTATGCAATCATAGATGAAGTTGACAGTATCTTGATTGATGAGGCAAGAACCCCTTTAATCATAAGCGGACGTCTTGAAAAATCTGCAGAAACTTATCAATTAATGGCAAAAGTAGCTCCGCAATTAGAAAAAATTAAAGATTACGAAGTTGATGAGAAAAATAAAAATATTATTTTGACAGAAGATGGTATTGATAGAGCACAAGAAATTATCGGAGTAAAAGATTTATTTGATATCAACACTCAATACGCTCATCACCTTTTACAAGCTTTGAAAGCAAAAGAATTATTTGTAAAAGATACTGATTATGTCGTTAAAAATGACGAAGTTGTAATTGTAGATGAATTTACCGGTCGTCTAATGGAAGGTAGACGTTGGTCTGATGGTTTGCACCAAGCTATTGAAGCAAAAGAAGGTGTGAAAATTCAAGATGAAACTCAAACTCTTGCAAGTATTACATTCCAAAATCTTTTCAGATTATATCCGAAACTATCAGGTATGACTGGTACTGCAATGACAGAAGAAGCTGAATTTGGTAAAATTTATAACCTCGAAGTTACAACAATTCCAACAAACAAACCTGATATTCGAATTAACTATCCTGATGTAATTTATAAAACAGAGCGAGCTAAATTTAATGCAGTAGTAGAAGATATTATCAGAATGCATCAAATTGGTCGCCCTGTTCTTGTAGGTACAATTAGTATTGAAAAATCAGAATATGTTTCATATCTATTGAAGCAAAAAGGTATTCCTCACCACGTATTAAACGCTAAGCATCACGAAAAAGAAGCATATATTATTGCACAAGCAGGTCGTGTCGGAGCTGTTACAATTGCTACAAATATGGCTGGTCGTGGTACTGATATTTTGTTAGGTGGTAATGCTGAATTTTTGGCAAAAGATATGTTGGATAATAAAGGAATTACTCCTGAAAGTCCAAATTATGAAGAAGAAAAAGAAGCAGCCCTAAAAGAAGCTCGTGTGATCACAGAAGCAGAACATGCTAAAGTTGTAGAAGCTGGAGGTCTTCACGTAATAGGTACGGAACGTCACGAATCTCGTCGTATTGATAACCAATTAAGAGGTCGTGCTGCTCGTCAGGGTGACCCTGGATCTACTAGATTTTTCTTATCTTTGGAAGATAACTTAATGAGAATATTTGGTGGTGACAAAATTACAGCGCTAATGAATATGTTAAATGTAGAAGAAGACTTAGCGATTGAAAATACTCTTATTACAAAACAAATTCAATCCGCACAGAAAAAAGTTGAAACTTATCACTTTGATATAAGAAAATCAGTTTTAGAATATGACGATGTAATGAATATTCAACGTGAAAAATTCTATGCTCAACGTAGAAAAGTTTTAGCAGGTAAGAATTTATCAGAAGATATTTATTACATGATTGAAAAGGAAATTGATAGATTATTGAGAAGTTACATTGCTCCAGATCTTCATCCTGAAGAATATGTATATGAAGATTTGCAGACAATGATAAAAGAACTTCACTCAATTATTCCTCAATTATCAGGGGTTCAAGTTTCAGATATTCAAAATTTACGTTTTGAACCTATTTATGATAAATTAAAAACTCTTGCAATTGATGCATACAGACAGCATGAAGAAGAAGTTATTAATTTCTATAACCAAGTAATTTCTCAATATGATCCGGATGCTGAACCTCAAGAACCATTTAGTGCTAACAATGTGATAAGAAATCTTGAAAAAGATATCCTATTGCGTGTTGTAGATAATAAATGGATTGATCATTTGCATAATATTGATATGTTAAGAGAAGGTATAGGACTTCGTGCTTATGGTCAAAAAGATCCTTTGATTGAATATAAACGTGAAGCATATGATTTGTTTAACAAGATGATGTATGAAATTCAAGGTGATACGGTTAAGCATTTATTCAGAACAAAATTCGGGATACAAGTAATTGGACCTGCTGATGAAGATATTGCATAAATTATCAAAATCTTGAAAAATATAAAAAAATAGTCTATAATTAATATAGGCTATTTTTTATTGAAAGGAGCGAGAAATGAAAAGATTTGTAAGAAAACAGGCACAAAAATCTTGTAAATTGCTTGGTAATTGTGTCGGTTTGCCTATGCACGCACTGCTCGGGGGGGGGGCAATTTAAAGCTTGCTCCACAAGGGTTTCAAGATGTATGTCATTCTGAGGGTGTATACCCGAAAGAATCCAGCCTATTATTAATTCCAAAAGCTGGATTGCTTCGGCATAAGCCTCGCAATGACAAATTTGGTTTTACCTTAGCAGAGGTACTAATTACCTTAGGAATTATTGGTATTGTGGCCGCAATGACAATTCCTACTTTATTGGCAAATCATCGTTCAAAAGTTTTAGAGGCAACTTTTCAAAAGTCATATAATGAGTTTTCACAAGTTTTATTAAGGGTAACCAATGTTCAAGATGAAAATATATATGGAAATTTAATTGGCAGCGAAATACAATATTTATTAGCTAATGAATATCCGAATTCAAAGGTTACTGGAGAAATTTATCCAACATCACCTGAGTTTCAAGAAAAAATGTTAGGTTTTTCATTACCTATTTATAAGACATATAATAAGTCTAAAGAATTTTCAGCTAAGTATTTTGATGATGGTTCTGTTATTGTAAATAAAGGATTTTTTATTTTTATAAATAGTGATAATAGGAATTCTAAAAATATTCAATTTGCTTTAGATATAAATGGCATAAAAGCTCCAAATATTGTTGGGTATGATGTATTTTTTTTCGGGTTAAATGAAAATAATTATCTTATTTTGCCTAATGATGATCCTAGTTTATGTAGTTTAACAAGCAATGATGAAAAAAATGGTTATTCTTGCAGTTATTATGCAATAAATGATAAAAAATATTTTGGCAAGTTAGCTTGGTAATTTATATATAATCTTTTATTTTTATTGTAAAATTATTATATGTGATAGAAATTAAAAAGGAATTAAAATGCTAAGAACTGGTATTGTCGGCTTGCCGAATGTTGGAAAATCAACTTTATTTAATGCTTTAACAAGTGCAAAAAATGCTCAAAGTGCAAATTATCCGTTTTGTACAATTGAACCGAATGTAGGGGTTGTTAATGTGCCTGATGAAAGGTTGGAAATTCTTGCAAAACTTTGCAAGACTGATGTAATTATCCCAACAGCAATAGAATTTGTAGATATTGCAGGACTTGTAAAAGGCGCAAGTAAAGGTGAAGGTTTGGGGAACCAGTTTTTGCATAATATTAGAGAAGTTGATGCAATTATTCAAGTTGTAAGATGCTTTGATGATCCTAATACAATTCACGTTGCCGGTAAGGTAAGCCCGTTAGATGATATTGAAGTAATTAATACAGAACTTGCTCTAGCTGATATGGCTTCTGTTGAAAAACAAATTGCAAAAGTTTCAAAAGTTGCAAAGTCAGGTGATAAAGATGCTGTACTAACTCTTTCTGTTCTTGAAAAAATGCAAAAATTGTTAGAAGAAGCTTCATTTATAAATGTAAATGATCATTTTAATGAAGATGAAATACCTGTAGCAAGAGGGTTAAATTTAATGTCTACAAAACCTGTTATTTATGCAGCTAATGTTTCAGAATTTGATTTAAAAGATGGCAACGATTATACTAAAAAAGTTCAAGAATATGCATCAGCTCATGGTGCTGAAATGGTTATAATTTCTGCGAGAATTGAAGAAGAATTAGCTGAGTTATCACCGGAGGAAGCAAAAGAATATCTTCATGATTTAGGAGTTGAAGATAGTGGTATCAACAGGATGATTAAATCTGTATACAAATTATTAAATTTAAGAACATTTATTACTGCTGGTGAAAAAGAAGTTCATGCATGGACAATTCCTGCAGGAGCTAAAGCTCCTCAAGCAGCTGGTGTAATCCATACAGATTTTGAAAAAGGTTTTATCAGAGCTGAAATTACTCCTTATGATGAATTTGTAAAAAACGGTTCTTATAACGCTTGTAAAGAAAAAGGGGTAACTCGTCTTGAAGGCAAAGATTATGTTGTACAAGATGGTGATTTAGTTCACTTTAGATTCTCTGTATAATTAGCCCGAGTTACTAATTTATTTTAATTTTTTAACGTATTTAATAGTTACATTATGATTGGAAATATCGTTATGGATTTGAAAGAATTCTTTAATACAAATCGAACAAAGGATTTGAATTTTAGGTTAAAACAGCTAAAAAGTTTAAAACAAACTATTAAACATTATGAGCCTGAAATTTTTCAAGCATTGAAGGAAGATTTAAGAAAATCTAATTTTGAAATAGTAACAACTGAACTGGGGTTAATATTCCAAGAATTGGATTGTGCAATCAAAAATTTGAAAAAATGGGCAAAAACAGAAAGAGTATCAACTCCTATATATTTAAAACCTTCAAATGGATATATTTTAAAGGAACCGTATGGGGTTGTACTGATAATTACTCCTTTCAATTACCCTTTCCAATTATCTTTTGTCCCTTTAATTGGGGCAATTGCAGCTGGAAATTGTGCTGTTGTAAAACCTTCAAAAAGAACTCCTCGTTGTGCAGAGGTTATCTGTAAAATTATTGCTCAAACATTCAGTAGTAATTATGTAAGATGTATTCTGCCTTCAGAATTAACATCAGCAGAAATTTTATCAGAAGATTTTGATTATATCTTTTTTACAGGAAGTACTCAAACAGGTAAATTAATTGCAGAAACTGCTGCTAAAAAATTAATTCCATATACATTAGAATTAGGGGGAAAAAGCCCTGTAATTATTGATAAAAACGTAAATATAGAACAGGCTGCCAGAAAAATTGCTTGGGGAAAATTTTTAAATGCAGGACAGACTTGTGTTGCTCCTGATTACTTATTTGTTCATGAAGATGTAAAACAGGATTTGATTGATAATTTAATAAAATCAATTAAATCTTTTTATGGTGTATTTGTTCAAGAAAGCAAAGATTATGGTCGTATTATTGACACTGAAGGGTTTAGAAGATTAAAAGATATTATTATACAAGAATCCAAAAATATTATCTATGGCGGTGATTACCATGAATGCGGGTTGTATATTGAACCTACATTATTAGAGATTGACTCTTTTGATTCTCCATCTATGCAAGAGGAAATATTTGGGCCGATTTTGCCTATAATGACATATAAGAATATTGATGATGTAATTAATATTCTTAAAGAAAAACCAAAACCTTTGGCTTTATACGTTTTTTCTAAGGATAAAGAATTTTATTGTAAAATAATAAACAGTCTTTCATTTGGTGGAGGGGCTGTGAATGAAACTGTTCAACAAACAGCAGTTCATGGTTTACCCTTTGGTGGTGTAGGTTTTTCAGGTGTTGGAAAATATCATGGTAAGTATACTTTTGATACTTTTACTCATTTGAAAAGTGTTTTAGTCAAAAATCCTGATTTTGATATGGATATTATGTATCCACCGTATTCGTATGATACTGTGCAGAAAATAAGAAAATTTTTAGTCAGATAAAAAAATCCTCACTTAAAAAGTGAGGATTTTTGTTATTTACTTAATAATGCAAGTTTGCTTCCAACATCTTGTTTTTCTTTATTTACTTGAGCATATGGGTTGGAGACTATATTATATTGAGGATTATACATTACTCTTCTGCCTGTAAAACTTGGTTCATGGTATAAGATTAATGTAGAATCTTTAAATTTAATTGGAGTGTGGTCTGGACCTGTAATTTGGTTCTTATCATTGACATAGTATGTTGTAGTGTCATTTTTATCAGCATTTTTGAATTTCATACCGGATTTCAAACCGCCTTTTAGTCCGACTCTGCCACCTCTATCTTCATTTAAGTCAATGCATTTTAGAGTTAATTCGGCTGGGTCATAGTATTTATCGAATGTATGATTTAGACCGGCAGTATTAAATAATGAAATTGTAATTGCTCCATTTGGACTTTGTCTTAATAAGGCAGATATTTGAGTATCTCCTTCTTCAGTTCTTTCAAAGTTTTCTTTTGTTTTGTTTGTATCATCTTTGTATACATCAAACTTATAATGAGCATTTTGTTCTTTTAGAGCAAATGGAGTACCATCATTTAATGGTTGTAATTCAGGTCTTGCTCTTAGGCTAAGAGCTTTGATCATGTTGTCTTTGTGATTTTTTACAAATTCTTTATAGTTAGGACTATTTGGGTCAGCCCAATCTTCATGGATTACGTTACGGTTTTGAAGATAAATATTTTTAGTAGTAGTTTCGTAACCTGTAGATCCATATTCATCACCTGCAAATAATGTTGGGTTTCCAACTAATGCTGTTAAGAATTTAGTTTGACCTAATAATTTTGACATTGCAGGATCAATTATTCTTTCAAGAGTTTTATCTTTAAGTTTTTTCTTTTCTTCATCATTCAGACGTTTACTTGAATCTGGTTCAATATAATCCATTTCATCAAATACAATATCTAATGCGATGTTGTAATCTTTTGCTCCAAAACCGTCTGCTTCATAAACTTTTCCTTTGTGATATCCATTAGATAGATTTTTCAATGCTTCTACCATTTTGTCGTAAACATAATTTTTACGGCTATCACTTAGTCCAATTGCTTCTTTAGCTTTCCCCATTCCGCTAGCAATAGATTCGCATCTTGCAATAGCTAATGTGCTAACTTTATTGTAATTATAATTGTCGACAGAGTCATAATGGACATTTTCTCCATATTTTACACCGTTAAGTATTCTATATGCTCTTTCACGGTATTGGTTTCCTTTTTCTGTTAAATCAGTATAGACTAAGTCCATATCCATTGAAAAACCATCTAAAGCTCTGCATTTATCGTGGTTTCCAGCAAATGTATATGAATAAATTAAAGATTCTAAAGAGCCTGAATTTAAGAAATTATCAGCTCCGACTAATTTATCAAGAATAGTTGTACCTTGGTTATATCCTTTTTCTGGGCTGCTGTATCCGTCGAAGTCAAATAGTTTACCAAAGATTTTTGTTAAATCAGATGAGAAATAATCATAATTTGCTGTTGTTGTAAATCCAGCTTCATTTAGGAGTTTTCTCATTGCTTCTTTACTTCCTGCAAATCTTTCTCCTGACTTGTCGCCAGATCCGTCACGATATATGTCACCTAAGTCCGTTACTTCAGCTGCGATATATGCGTCTGGGTGATATTCTTTTACTCCATCTGTAAATTTAGACCAAAAATCAATAACTTTATTCCAAGTATATTCAAAATCGGTCTTTTTATTTCTTATAGATTCAATATCTCCGATATCTTTTGTTGCATCAATTCTCCAATCAAGACCAGCTTCTGTTCTGTTAACTATCATTTCAGCTAATTTGAAGCTATCAAGATTTGTTCCTTTAATTGATTTCCATAGTGCACTTGCAAGTTTTTCTTTATCAGATGTAGAAATATTTTTAATTCCCTTTCTTAATTTATTTACAAGTGATATTGCTTCATTTTCAGGACAATCGGCAATGATTCCCATACCTAAAAGGGATGTTTGTTTCAAAGATTCATAATCGTATGATAATTCTCCTGTCTCTTTGTCATAGGTGAATGATGCTTTTGGATCAACTGCTTTTATTATTGCAAATCTTGCAATTTCTGCTGTTAATAGAGGTATTACATATTTACCGTATGGAGTAGAATTGCCATATTCATCATGAAGTTTATTGTTATCAGGAAGTTTTGATTCCAATGCTGTTAATATTTCTTTTGCAAATGAATACATTTCTTTGGTATACATTTTATCTGTTAATTCATAAGCATTTTTATATTCCATTGTCATATGAGGATTATGATTTTGATACATTTCGTATCTTGACACCCCAATTTGATCTTCTTTAGTAGCTCTTTTTGAAATATAAGGGCTGCTAAGTGTTGAAATAATATCATCTCCAACTTCTATTGAATCGAGAGGAACATCCATAAGTCCTTGTACTATATAATCATTATATGATTCTACAGAGTCTGCCCCATATAATTCATATCTGTTTTGAAGTACATTTTCAACAATTTTTTTATTAACATCCAGATCTTTAGGGAACACTTTGCCATTAGATTGATTTTCTATTATTTTAGCGATTTCTTCTGAATCCATGTTTTGGATATTTCTCAAATGTTGAGCAACATTGAGATTTAATATTTGATTAGTTTTCTTTGTCCAGAATTGAGCAGAAGATACCGCATAATCCTGTACTTCCATGTTTTTACGTTTTAGTAATGCTGTTTTTGCAGCTCTTTCTCTAGGATTACCGATATTTAATAAATCTTGAGTATCTGTATGAGAGAAGATGTAATTTAGTTTTGCAATATCAGGGTTTGCATCCCAAGTAAAGAAGCCGCTTTCATGTTTTCCATCAAGTCCAAAATATTCAAACTGAGCTACATTTTTTGTGCCTTCTCCGCTATGTAAGCGTATTCTCTGATATTCCGGTAATGTTTTATTATATTCATTTAATTTTTCAACATTTTTCTTATAAGTTTCAGGATTTATTCTAAAGCTATATGGAGCTACTGTATCGTTATGGTTATTTATGTCAAGATAATTTTTGTCAAATTTTTCATATGCTTTGATTAATTCTTTATTACTTAAATTTTCAGCATTAGTAAGTCTATTATCATAAATTTGAATATAAGTAGGTTTTTTAGGATCGTATTCACCATGACTAGCTTTAATACTTATAGTTCCATTGTCATTTTCAACAAATTTGTATGGAGAGTTTACTAATCTATGTGTTACATGTGATGTGTTTTTACCAAATACGCCTAAACTTAGTGGACTATCTTTTAATCCTGCTATTCTAAACCAATTGAAGTATGGAGATTGGTCTCCCCATTTTAGAATATGTTGGAAGTGTACACCTTCTAATCCTTCGTTTACGTATGCACCATCAGAAACTAAATTCATTCCTTTTGCAAACATTTTTCTTTGAATTGATGCATAGTTATTAAGATTTCCTAAGCTTTGTGCCATTTGGAAACAGTTTTTGTTCCAGTAAGCATGGGCTGTAAGGCTGTCATCAGTGAATAAAGGTAAAGTAACAATTCGTGTAAAATTGTCTAATTCTCCATCATCTAATGATTTTTCAATCCCAGCCAAAGAGCCGCCGATTTTGTTCGCAAAATTTTTAGAAGAACTCATTACATCGACTATTTCTTCAGGTGTTTTCATTACTATTTTGTTGTTATCATTATATTTCCAAATAACATTGTGACAGTCAGGAATAATCAATTTCATTGCACCGCCTTTAGATAAAGAAGGTGCTCTGTCGGTTATAATATTATAAACATCATAAGCATTGTGTGTGTTTTGCGCTTCGTTAATAGTATTTCCAGGATCTAACACATATATAGGTGGAGCTGAATGATTTCCTTTTGGATATAATTTATAGTGATATGCAAAAGGTTCATCTGGGGCAATATCATAATCTCCAGCTAAATCAACTTTTGTAGCTTTTCCACTTTGAAGTTTAATTCCTCGTTCTTTATTTTCGGAATTGTCGTCCATTGAATCAAGTCTATCAAGTATGCCGGTTATTCTGTAGTTATTATTAGTGTCTTTATCTACAGAATATAATTCTAAATAGCAATCATATTTACTATCGTCATATACATAGTTAAATTCATACTCTTTATCGCCATATTGAGATTTTGTAGGTTTATATCCCTCAAATTTAATGTTATTGTTGATATTTGGTCGATTTAAATTTAAATTTACTTTCACGTGAAAAACTCCTTACTACTCCATTTATAACTCAACTGAAGAAAATTTTTTGACATAATGTATTATATTATTAAGAAATTTTTACAAAAAAAGATAAAAAAAATCTTTCTTGATATAATTTAGCAGGAAAAGGAGAATTTAATATGCAAATTATGGATTTGAAATGTGATATTAAGGATATAAGTTTAGCGGATCAAGGAAAAAATCAAATAGAATGGGCTTTTAAAGATATGCCTGTTTTGAAACAAATTCAAGAAAGATTTATAAAAGAACAACCATTTAAAGGCTTAAAATTATCTGCATGTGTCCATGTTACAAAAGAAACAGCAGCATTATGTGTTGTAATGAAAGCAGGTGGTGCTGATGCTGTACTTGTTGCTTCAAATCCATTATCTACTCAAGATGATGTAGCTGCTGCTTTAGTAAAACATTATGGAATTCCTACTTATGCAATAGCAGGTGAATCTGTAGAACAGTATAAAAAACATATTCAAATTGCATTAGATCATAATCCGGATATTGTAATAGATGATGGTTGTGATATTGTATCAACTATCCATGCTGAACGTCCTGAATTAGCATCTAAAATTATTGGTTCAACAGAAGAAACAACTACAGGTATTATTAGATTACAAGCATTAGAAGCTCAAGGACAGTTAAAATTCCCTGCAGTTGGGGTAAATACAAGTTTGACAAAACACTTATATGATAATCGTTATGGTACTGGTCAAAGTTCAATGGATGGTATCATAAGAGGTGCAAATATTTTAATTGCAGGAAAAACAGTTGTAGTTTCAGGATATGGCTGGTGTGGTCGAGGTTGTGCTTTGCGTGCAAAAGCTTTAGGTGCAAATGTTATTGTATGTGAAGTAGATCCATTGAAAGCTCTAGAAGCAGCTATGGAAGGTTATAGAGTTATGCCGATAGAAAAAGCTGCAAAAGAGGGTGATGTATTCCTAACTGTTACAGGTGACAAGCACGTTATTGATGTTAAACATATTTTAAACATGAAAGACGGTGCATTTTTAGCAAATGCGGGTCATTTTGATTGGGAAATTAATATTACTGGATTGAAAGAGCATGCTGTTGAAATTAAAGAAATCAGACCAAATTTTGAAGAATTTAAATTAGATAATGGCAAATCTGTATATGTATTTGCAGAAGGTCGTTTAGTAAACCTTGTAAATGCTGAAGGTCACCCTGCAAGTGTTATGGATATGAGTTTTGCAAACCAAGCATTGGGTATTGAATTTCTTGTAAAAAATAAAGGTAAGTTAGAAAATAAAATGTATACTTTACCTCATGAAGTTGATGTGAAAATTGCTGAATTGAAATTGAAATCAATGGGTATTGAAATTGATACATTAACTCCTGAGCAGGAAGAGTATTTAAATAGTTGGAAATTTTAATTAATAATGAAAATAAAAAATACCGCTAACATTTGTTAGCGGTATTTTTTTATAATAATGTTTTTAATATAAGTGTAATTGTGTTTCTAAATCCTAAATTATTTTTTTCTTGCCATAAGAATTTAATTGTTTCTGGTCGAATTTTTAAATTATTTTTAATATTTATTTTTGTAGTTTGGTCACTGTGTAATCTTTTATTGCCTGTGACGAGTGTGCAATTCCCAGCATTATTTTTATGTCTTCTATAACCGATAAGTGGTGTATAAATTATTGCAGAACCTCCAATTAAATTTGCGAAGTTGAATAAAAATTTATCTGGGCAAATTTTCCATTTATCAGTATTTTTGTAGTTAACAATTTGTTCAATAGAAGCTTTTCTAAACATAGCAGAGCTGTTTGGAGACCAATACCAACCCCCGAAATGTTTATTTTTTAAAATTTTGTAATTAACATTTTCTCCAGCAAAAAGTTCATCAAGATTTTTGCAATGAGGAGATGATATTGAATTCATTGTATGGATTTCATCATCTTCTCCGATTTCAATAATTTGACAAGATGTGAATGCGACAGATGTTTGAAGATGAACTCTTATGTGATGTTTTGCATAATCAGGCATTAATATGTCATCGCTGTCAATAAAACTGACAAATTGTCCTTGCGCAATATCCAATCCTCTAATCATTGAAGCCATTTGACCTTGATTTGAACTTTGTTTTATTAGAGTAATTTTTAAATCTTGATTTTCAGAAATGAAGTCCTCTATAATTTTGCAGGAATTATCATTTGAACAGTCATCAACAATGATTATTTCAAAATTTCTATATGTCTGAGCTTTTATGCTCTCTAGAGTTTTTAAAATGTATTTTTCATAGTTGTAAGAGGTTACAACAAATGAAATCATTGGAAGTTTAAGCATTTTTAGTTTCCTGTTCAGCTAATAATTTTTCCATTTTTTTATTGTGCATAACTGATGAAATAAATGCAAGAATAATGAAGCCTAATCCGATACCACCAGTTACAATTTCAGGTATTTCTTTTACTGTTGATACAAGCATTAAACAAGCTAAAGCTCCTATTGCCCAGTGTGCACCATGTTCTAAATATAAGAATTGTTTAAGAGTTTTCTTTTCAACAAGCATTATAGTAAGCGATCTTACAAACATAGCACCGATAGCTAGACCAATTGATATGATAATGATATCTTTACTTAGAGCGAAAGCTCCTAATACTCCATCTAAAGAGAAAGAAGCATCGATTAATTCTAAATATAGAAAACTGATTAATCCGGTATATCCAGCTCCTTTTGCGGCACAGCTTGCAAGTCGCATTTCTTCATGTTTTTCCAAATAATGAGTAAATCCATCAATTAATAAATAAGTTATAATACCTGAAATTCCGGAAATCATAACATGTATTTTTTGTTCAGCAGGTACAAAATTTTGAGTTGCAAGAAGCATAAAAAGTGAAATTACAATTTCAATACCTTTAATATGGTCAAAATGTGATAGCCAGTATTCGATAGGTTTAATCCAGTGAACTTCTTTTTTGTGGTCAAAAAAGTAATTCAAGAATAACATAATTAAGAACATTCCACCAAATGTTACGATTGGTGCGTGTGTTTGATGTAAGTAATAAGCATATTTATCAGCATTTGTAAGTGCAATGTTTGCAACTTCAAGCATTCTTAATTTTGCAAAAATAGATACAACTAAAATTGGGAATAAAAATCTCATACCAAATACAGCAATAAGTATTCCCCAAGTTAAAAAACGATGACGCCATTCATGACTCATTTTTTCAAGTTTCATCGCATTAACAACAGCGTTGTCAAAAGATAAACTTATTTCTAATACACCTAATACAATTGCAATGAATACGCAAGTCAGTCCTGTTCCAGGATGAACATGTTCACCCCAAAAATAAGCTCCGATAAGACCTGCTATTGTTACAATATATGAACCTAAAAAATATTCTAACATTCTCTATACTCTCCTTAACTTTACTATTATATTGTTTAATTATATTTTATAAGATATTTAAAAACAATCATCTAAAATTTGTATAATATTTATATACCAATTATTTGGCGACTATTGAATTTGAAAAAATTTTTGTTCTTGTTATAATCAAATTATGAAAGATATGTTAGATAAAATTCTTCAAATTGAGAAGAAATATAATGAATTAGGTGTTACACTCTCAGATCCTGCTGTAATTCAGGATTATAATAAGTTTAGAGATCTTTCTAAACAAAGAAAATCAATGGAAGAAACTGTAAACTTATACTATGAGTGGAAAAAAGCAGTAGATGCAATTGATGATGCAAAAGAATTGTTGAAAGCAGAACATGATGAAGAAATGAGATCATTTCTTAAAGCTGAAATAGAGGCGAATGAGGCTAAATTGCCTGAATATGAAGAAAGGATGAAAGTTCTTTTACTTCCTCGTGACCCTATGGATGATAAAGATATTATGCTTGAAATCAGAGGTGGTGCTGGCGGCGATGAAGCAAACATTTTTGCAGGTGACCTTGCAAGAATGTATATGCGTTATGCAGATAAACAAGGCTGGCAGACTCAAGTTTTAAGTAAAACAGAATGTGAAGCTGGTGGTGTATCTGAAATTATTATTTCAATGAAAGGTGATAGTATTTACTCTAAACTGAAATATGAATCAGGGGTGCACAGAGTTCAAAGAGTTCCTGCTACAGAATCGCAAGGTAGAGTTCATACATCAACTGCAACAGTTGCAGTAATGCCTGAAGTTGATGATGTTGAAGTTGAATTGAATATGAATGATGTAGAAATTACAACAGCTCGTTCAGGTGGAGCTGGTGGGCAAAACGTTAACAAAGTTGAAACTGCTGCAAGAGTTTTCCACAAACCTACAGGGATTATGATTTTCTGTACAGAAGAACGTTCTCAATTACAAAACAAAGAACGTGCATTACAAATTCTTAAAGCTAAATTGTATGATATGGAAGTACAGAAACAGATGAAAGAAATAACTGATTTGCGTCGTTCTCAAGTCGGGACAGGCGATCGAAGTGAAAGAATCAGGACATACAATTTCCCTCAAGGTCGTTTGACAGATCACCGTATCAATCATAACTTAAATGTAAATACCGTAATTGATGGTGATTTGGACGAATTAATTAATTTATTGATAGAACACGATCAAAAATTAAAATTGGAAAAATTAGCTGAGGTGAATTAGTGGTAGAACGAAAATGTGCAGGTTGCGGTAAGCTGAAAAATAGAGAGGAATTAATAAAGATTACTAAGGAAAACCAGCACGGTGACGTTATTATAAACCACAGCAACAAAATATTTGGCAGATCTGTATATCTCTGCTATAATAATTCGTGTATAGAAGCTGCTTTTAAAAAAAATAGAATTTCAAAAGCCTTAAAAACTTCTGTACCGGAAGATTTGAAAGGAAGATTAATAAATGAGTTTTGATACAATAAGAATAAATGAATTAGCAAAAGAACTGGGAATGACAAGTAAAGAAGTTATAGAAAAATTCGCCCAGCTCTCAATTACAGGCAAAACTCATTCTAGTACGGTTACAGTTGACCAAGTTAAAAGGCTGAAAGAATTTATCGCAAATGGCGGTGTAAAAGAACATAAAAAGCCAAAAGCTTTCGTTGTAAAAAAAGCAAAAGTTGCAGAACCTCCTGTAGAGGAAGAAAAGAAAGCTCCTGAAAAGAAAGTAGTTGAGGTTGTAAAACCTGCAGCTCCAAAAGTAGAAGTTGTTAAACCAAAACCTCAAAGTCGTTTGGAAATTGTAAGACGAGCTCCTCAAAAGCCAGCTGTCGAAAAAGTGGAAAAATCTTCAGAATCAAAAAAATTCCCTCCAAAATCAGAAAGAACTCCTAGAGGTGAAAGACCTTTCCCACCTAAAAAAGATGGTGCTCCAAATAAAAAACCTTTCGAAAAACCTTCTGGAGAAAGAAAACCAATTCAAAGAACTATAATTTCTCAAGATATTTATGAAAATAAAGGTTCTGGCAGAAAACGTAATGACGCTAAGAAAAAAGGTAAAGATTTTAATTCTAAAAAAGAAGAACAAGAAAGAATTTCTTTAGAAAAAGCTGCAGCACAAAAGCATAAAAAACGTTCTCATAAAGAGGAAGAAGTTGCGCAAGTTACTCAAATTGTTGTAAATAGAGCAATGACAATTAGTGAATTGTCTGAAAAAATACAAAAAACACCTGCAGAAATTGTTAAATTCTTAATGATGAATGGGGTTATGGCTACTGTTAATCAGCTTATTGATGTTGATGTTATTAAGAAAATTTGTGCAGAATATGAATTAGAAGTTCTTGATGAAGACTTAGAAGCTTACATGGAAGAAGAACTTGAAAAAGAAGAAAAAGTTAAAAAATTAACAGAAGTTGATAAAAAGTTACTTAAAAAACGTGCTCCTGTTGTAAGTATTATGGGTCACGTTGACCATGGTAAAACAACTTTATTAGATAGCATTAGAGCTTCAAAACATAAAATTGTAGCAACTGAAGTTGGTGGTATTACACAATCTATTGGTGCTTATACAGTATATTTAGACAATAATAAAGAGAAAAAGATTGTATTTGTAGATACCCCAGGTCACGAAGCATTCACTGAAATGAGAGCTCGTGGTGCTAAAGCAACTGATATCGCAATTTTGGTAGTGGCAGCAGATGATGGTATAATGCCTCAAACTATCGAAGCTATTAACCACGCAAAAGCTGCGGAAGTTCCAATTATTGTTGCTGTAAATAAGATTGATAAACCTAGTGCAAATCCAGATAAGATTTTACAACAATTAACAGAGCACGGTTTGGTTCCAGAAGAATGGGGCGGTGATACAATTACTGTAAAAGTTTCAGCATTGCAAGGTACAGGTATTGATGAACTATTAGAATATATCTTGTTAGTAGCTGATATTCAGGATCTAAAAGCTAACCCTAAAGCAGAAGCATCAGGTGTTGTAATTGAAGCAAATCTTGACAAAGGTAAAGGTCCTGTTGCTACATTACTTGTTCAAAACGGTACATTACGTGTGGGAAATTGCATTGTAGTCGGTACAGCTTGCGGACGTGTAAGAGCATTGTTATCAGATTCTGGTGAAAGAATTCAAAAAGCAGAACCTTCAACACCTGTTGAAATTCTAGGTTTGACAGAAGTTCCTCAAGCAGGTGACTATTTTGAAGTTGTAAAAAATGAAAAAGAAATGAAAGCAATTGTACAAGAACGTAAAGAAAAAGAACGTAATAAACGTCTTGATGCAATGTTGCCAGCTCATGTTCGTCGTGAAGCAGTTGCAGGCGAAGATGATATTCCGCAATTGAACTTGATTATTAAAGCAAATACAAATGGATCTGCTGAAGCTGTATCTCAAGCTATTGCCCAGTTAGAATCAAATGAAATTAAAACTAAAATTATTCACGTTGGTGTCGGTGATATTTCAGAAGCCGATGTAATGCTTGCATCTGCATCAAATGCTTTAATTTTAGGATTTACTGTAAAAGAAGATTCTAATGCTTTAGCTGCAGCTGAAAAAGAAGGCGTAACAATTAAGAAATATGATATCATTTATCAGATTTTAGAAGATATTGAAAAAACAATGTTATCACTATTGCAGCCTGAAATTAAACATGTTGAACTTGGTAAAGCTGAAGTTCGTCAAGTATTTACAATTGGTAAGACTACAAGAATTGCAGGTTGTTATGTTACAGAAGGTAAGATTGTAAGAAGTAAAGATGCTGTTCTATATCGTGACGGTAAAGAAATCTTCCGCGGTGCAATTGACCAATTGAAACGTTTCAAAGACGATGTAAAAGAAGTTGCGCAAGGTTTTGAATGTGGTATTTCTTTTGCAAAATGGAACGATATTGAAGTTGGCGACATCATTGAAGTTTCAACTAAAGAAGAAATTGAAAGATCAAGTTTATAATATTTTATTTGTAGATCTTTTTAATTGAATGATTTTAATATTCACCAGTAACATAATTTTCAGTTTCAATTAGTTTATCATGAGATAAAACATAATTTATGTTACCCCAGGTATCATAATTTGTTCCGACTTTTCCATCATCATAAAAAGCTATTTGGAATACATCTCGGCCTATTTGATTTGGACCTTTTAATCCGTTTGTATCATAGGCAATTCTTCCACAGACTGTATTTGTGGCCTCATGTCCTTTATATCCGTTTGGACTGCTTGGATCTTCTATATAATTCCCGTCAGCGTCTTTGTCGTATACCCAGCCTTTTGTTGTGCATGACCCATTTGAATGAGCTAGTTGTATTGTAATAAAGCTTCCATCTGATAAAACTATTCTATTTAAATTTGAAATCCAATTTTCACTTGTTGTTTGACCTTTCCCATCATTTATTTTTTTGTATTGCCTAATATCGTATCCGCCTCCACATTTTGCTACGCTATAATTTTTTGAGCATAGTTTTACATATTTTAATTCTTTGGATAATTCATCAGATAATTTTTCATTAGAGTCAGACATAAGCCAAAAAGCTTTGTAATCTCCAGGAGTCTCGTTTTTTATGAGCCAACTGTTTAATGCATTAATAATGATTGAATAATCTTTTTTAGCTGCTGTAACTAGAACTTTTTCTTGGTAGTGCGCAATTAAAGTCGGTAACGTCAAAGCTGCAACAACGCCGATAATTCCTAACGTTATTAAAACTTCTGCAAGAGTAAAACCATTTTTTAGTCTATAGTGATGTCTTATATCCCTATGATGACAGTTTTTAATAAGAAAGTAAATTGTTTTTCTGAAAACTGTTGTTATACAAAGGTCTTGCGGGGGGGGGGCACTCTGAAAGCTTCTTGATTAAACATTTTTCATCCTCCTAAATTAAATTCCAATTTTATTATTTATTATTTTTAATTTTTTGTCAAGATAATTATATGTATTTTAATATAGTAGTTTCGTTGATTATTTATTTTATATATTTCATGTTATACTTATTTTACCAAGGAGATAATTATGACTTTAAGAAATGAACGTGTAAGAAAAGAATTAATGAGAGATATTTCTGATATTTTACGCAAAGAAATCAGAGGTCTTGCAGGTGTTGTATCTGTTTTAGATGTAGAAGTGTCTCACGATAATTCTTTTGCAAAAGTTATATATAGCGTGTTAGGTTCTGAAGAACAGGTTGAAAAAACTAAAGATATTATTGAAAAAAGTACTCCCAAAATTCGTTACGAAGTTGGAAAACGTATTCGTTTAAGACTAACACCTGAATTAAAATTTGTATATACTGATTCATTGGAAAAAGGTTCTAAAGTTAGTGAAATTATTGATAAAATTTCTCGTGGAGAGCTTTAATGCCTGATAATTCAAATTTGGTAAAAAAAATATTTGGGTTTGTAAATATATACAAACCTGTTGGAATGACATCTCATGATGTAGTTGCAAAATTAAGAAAAATTACTGGGATAAAACAAGTCGGTCATACTGGAACTCTAGATCCTTTTGCAGAAGGGGTGTTACCTGTGTGTATCGGGAAAGCTACTCGTTTAATTGAATTTTTAGCTGATGACAAAGAATATTTAGCAACTGTTCAATTTGGTGTAGTAACTGATACTTATGATAAAGATGGTAGTGTTATTTTTTCTTCAGATAAAAAAGTTTCTGAAGATGATGTAAAAGAGGTTTTAAAAATTTTTGAGGGTGAAATTTCTCAAATGCCACCTATTTATTCTGCAATTAAGGTCAATGGTAAAAAGCTATACGAATATGCAAGAAGTGGTAAAGAGGTTGAAATTCAGCCGCGTCGTGTTGTGATTGAAAATATTGAATTAAAATCTTTTGATAAAGAATTGCAGCAAGCTCAAATTTTAGTAAAATGTTCAAAAGGTACTTATATTCGATCTATCGCAAATGATTTAGGTGAAAATTTAGGGTGCGGTGCTCATTTAATTAGATTAATCAGAACTCAGGCTGGAAAGTTTAGAGTTGAAAATAGTGTCAATCTTGAAGATGTTCAAATTCCAAAAGATTTAATTAATCCAATTGATATGATGGATTATGAAAAGATTCATGTGGGTGATAAAGATATTGAATATATCAGGAATGGTAGAGCATTACAAAATAAAAATTTTGAGCATGGCAGTATAATTCTTTTGGTTTATAATGATAATGCAATCTGCGCTGTTGGAGTTGCAGATGAAAATGTAATCAAATTGAAGAAAGTGTTTTTATAATGAAAAAGATTATTTTTACTTTAGCGTTGTTATTGTCAGCAAGTCAAATGTCTATGGCAATTGAATGTCAAAATTCTTGTTGTACTGGGCCATATGATTTAACATCAGGTTTCTCAAGATTTGTTAGTACAGTGACAGGGCAGAATTTTATAGCTGAAAGAGTTGGTGAAAGTCTTGTAAAAAAAGCGATTAAGAAAAATATAGTAAGCGGTAAAATTAGCGCAAATTTGGATTCTTACAGTACAAGGGATTTGAAAGCTGGTAGATTTAAGTCTTTAGAAATTACAGGTAAAGATGTTGATATAGAAGGAATTTATATTTCTTATTTTAATGCTAAAACTTTATGTGGTTTTAACTATATTGCACCAAGTGGTGACAATAATTATATTGTTAAAGAAAATATTCCTATAGCTTTCAATACAGAAATCACAGAAGAAGATTTGAATAAGACTATGAATTCTTCTGATTATAAAAGATTAATTGATGATATTAATAGTATTGGTGGTAGCTTTAATATTTTTCAAATAATTTCTACATCTGTAAAATTGAAAAATGGTAAAATGTATTATATCGTAAAATACGCAATGCCTTTTGTCAGAAAGTCAAAAGAAGTTGTGATTAGTTCTGATATAAATGTTGAAAACGGCAAAATTGTTCTTGCTAATACTAATTTTGAAAGAAATAATTCTTTAATGGATATTGATAAATTCTCAAGTATCTTAAATTATATCAATCCACTTGATTTTTCTGCGAAAATATTGGAAAATAAAGATGCAAATATCAATATAAAAAACGTTAAAGTCACAAATCAAAAAATCAATATTGACGGAATAATAACCGTTCTTAAAGATAAGGAATAATATTATGCGTAAAAATGAAAGAGTTTTTTTAGGTGTAACTGCAGTAATTATGGTAGCTGTATGTTGTATTTTGGGTTTAAGGATGTTATATCATAGTGATGAAAATGTATCAGGACCTTTGACTCCTATCCCTGAAACTAATATTCCAGATGAAAAAACTCAGCCTACAGAAGTTACTAAACCTGTTGAAAAAGTTTATGTGAATGTATTTTTTATAGGTCAAAACTCTAATAAAGAAGAAGTTTATAGAGCTGTTAACAGAGAATATGATAAGGATGTAGACGGATCAAAATTGAAGTTTGCGATAAATGCTTTGGTATCTGGCCCTACTGCTTATGAAAAATCAAAGGGAGTATATTCAGAAGTTCCTTCAGGAACTAGAATTATAGCAATTAATGAAGCTCCTGATAAGGTTATTATTAATCTGAATGCTGCATTTGAAAACGGTGGTGGTACTGACAGTTTGTATAAAAGATTAAATCAATTAATAAAGACGGCAAAAAGGAATACAAATAAGCCAGTATATCTATATATTGAAGGTAATCAAGCAGAAGTTATTGGCGGTGAGGGAATTATGATTACTCAACCGTTGAATGAAAATTCTTTGGATGGTTAAGACATAATGGCAGAAAAAGATTTAGATTATTACCTCAATTTGAATTGGACATTAATTGAAGGAGTTGATAAAGATTTTGATGGAAATCCTTATCATTATATTGAAATAAAAGAAATTCCAAGTTTTTTATTTTGCGCAAAAACTGCTGAAAAAGCAAGAGAAAGATACAAACAACAGTTAAAATGGACTTTGCAGGTTATGTTGGAAAGTGGCGAACATATTTTAGAGCCTGGCGAAGATGATGATGAAATTGATTGGGAAAGCTTGTGTCCATAAATATTATTTATTGACTTGGTTAATAATCAGTGGTAATCTTTGAAGTAGTAGATTAATTATGGAGTTAAATAATGAAAAGAGCTTTTACTTTATCGGAAGTTTTGGTAACGATTGGTGTACTTGGTGTAGTTGCAGCTCTGACTATGCCTACATTAATAAGTAAACAAAGAAATAAAACTTTAGAAGCTCAATTTCAGAAAGCTCATTCTTTGGTTTCACAAGTAATAACTCAAATGAGTAATGAAAATATAGATATAGCTAAAATCTATTGCTATAATTTTAGAGATAGAGATGAAAATTTATTTATTAAAGATTTTTCAAAATATGTTAAAGTTGTAAAAAGTGAATATACCAGCACTGCAAATTTAACTAAATTAGGTTATAAAAATCCTGTATTTTACCAATCTGCCCCAGGGAATGTTGAGTTTAATGCAGATTCTCATGATAATGGTGCAATTATCTTAAGTAACGGTATGATGGTTGCTTCAAGTGGTTGTTGGTGGTCTGCTGGTGGTGTTGGGTTGGATTTTGTAGTTGATACAAATGGTACAAAAGGTCCAAATAAATTTGGTTATGATCTTTTTTATTTTCAATTAGATAAAAATAATAAATTACACCCTGATGCCGGAGATTATTTATTTGCGACAACAGATGCTCAAAAGTTAGCTTGTTGTAATTTTGAAAAGGCTAATACTTGTTCTGTACCGCAAGATACAGGTGTTTCTTGCGCGCAATTCGCATTAACTAATACTTGGCCTCATGATGAATCAAAAAGATATTGGGATATGCTACATTAGTTTTTATAAACTTCTGCATATTTAGGATTAACAGCAAGCCATTTGAATGTTTGTTCATCAGTTTCAGGAATATCAATTACGAAGGTTCCGCCGTAACGACCGCGTGAAAATGCAAGATAACCTTCTTTGGCTAAGTTATGGAAAGCTTTTCTTATTGTATTAGGACTTAGGTCAAGTTGCTGTGATAATTCAATGATAGAAGGGAGTTTTTGACCTATTTCATAATTTTCTGCAATCATTTTTTTTATATGATTTTGAGTTTTTTCGTAGTAATAAAATGCAGTTTCTGCAGCTGGTGCAAATATTGATGTTTCTTTTTTCATTGGAATATTTTTATCATTTGGCATTTTTATTACTGTAGTTCCGTAACGTCCTCTTCTAGCTAAGAGAATTCCATTGTTGATTAAACTTTTTAAGGCATCGTGAATTGTTTTTATGCTCACTGATAATGTTTTAGATAGTTCAGAATGGGCTGGAATTTTATCTCCGACTTTTAAATTGTTTATAATGTAATTTTTTAAATCATCTTCTACTTTTTTTACAAGTGTATTATTTTCATCAACAGAATTTTGAACTGTGAAGTCTAAAGATTTGATTATCCAACCTGTTTCATTAGATTTTTTGAATTTGTGTTCAAGAACATTTATTGTGCCAAGATATTCAAGAGCAAGTCTTGTTGTATTAGAAGAACAACCTATTTGTGATGAGATTTGTCTTGAAGATGGTAAAAATTGTCCTATTGAATATTTTTTTTCTATAATATAATTTTTTATAGCATTAATTGCAAGTTCTCTTTTAGATGTGAGTTTTCTAATACAGCTATCTGCATTATTTCTGTCTCGAATTATTGTTCCAATACATTGTTTTGATTCGACATATCCCATATCTTCAATGTATCTTAATGAATTTTGAATGGTTCCGATACTTACACCTAACATATATGCAAGTTCAGGTTTTGAAGGCAATAGTGTATTTGGTTTTACAGATTTGTCATTTTCAATCCAATGCATAAGCCATTTTGCAATTGCAATAGCTTTTGATTCTTCTATATTCTTCAAGTCAGGTAAGGCAAAATTTATTTCATTAATTTTGATTTGTTTTAATTTTGATTTTTGTGGAAGAATATATTTGATGTTTTGCATACACACATTACCTCATTGCTAATAGTACACTATTTGTAAAAAAACATCAAATATTTTTTTGCTGTTTTATTAAGAGAAATTTACATATATTGATAATCTAAATCTGATATGATATTATAAAAATAGGAGGTATAAAATGATGAGGATATTAACAGCGCTGAACATCGGGGGGGGGGCAATTTAGAGCTTATACCACAAGATTTTAGAGGTTGTAAAAAAAATACAATATGTTATAAAAGTGATTATCACTATAAAAATAAAAAAGGATTTACACTTGCAGAGGTTTTAATAACTTTAGGGGTAATTGGTATAGTAGCAGCAATGACTTTACCTACATTAATTGCAAAGCATCAAGAAAAAGAGTGGGTTACAGGTTTTTTAAGAGTATATTCTTTGTTGAATAATGCTTATCGTATGGCACAACAAGAAAATGGTACATTTGAGGATTGGGCAGGTATTACAATTGATTCTACTGGTAGCAAACCTAATAGAAATACAGTTTCAAATGGAGTATTTGTCTATAATACAATGATAAAACCTTATTTAAAAGTTAATCAGGCTTTTGTGGATGGTGATAAGATTTCTGGAGATAATGAATGTATGGCTGATAAGGTTTATACTTTAAATAAAGAGACATTTGATGCAAATAATTTATCTCGAAAAATTCCAGCTGTTAGTTTACCATCTGGGGAGTGTATTTTATTTGGGACTCAATATGCTGATTTTATAGTTGATGTAAATGGAACAAAGGGACCGAATATTTTGGGAAAGGATTTATTTTTATTTTCTTTTGATGTGATAAGACCTGAAGCAATAAGACCCGGATATATTCACCGCGGTTGGACGGATCAAGCTAAATATTGTGATCCGACATCTTCTAATGGTTGGATTGCTGGTATGTCTTGTGGAAATTGGGTGTTAAGGTATCGGAATGTGGATTATTTACATTTATCAGTAGATGAAGTAAAAAAAATGTGGAATAGTAATCCATATGGTAGTGATTGGTAAATAAAAAAGACCGTTTTAAACGGTCTTTTTTATTCAAGTAACGATTCTAAAAGTTCTGCATTTCTTGCAGATGTTGTTGATTCTCGAACTTTTTGTTTGTAAATGTAAGTTCGTAAAGCTTCTCTAATCAATTCACTGCGTGAACGATTTTCTCCGTCTGCTACTTGATCGATTTTTTGCAAAAATTCTTCAGGCATAGAAATTAATACTCGAGCCATATATTCTCCTTTTTCTTCATGTGGATATTTTCTCTATATTTTTATAAAAACAATTTTGTATAAAAAAGTGCTATTTTTTATGTAAAAAATATATATCTTTTTTGAAAGTGTTGATATTATTGGATTTTAGAAACATATTAGAATTAACAAAACTTAATATTTATTGTTTTTATATTTAATAAATTGACTTTACATTATTGAGATTTTGCGCTAGTATAAGGAAAAAAGAGGTATCCTAGGGACATGAAATATAAACGAATATTATTAAAAATAAGTGGAGAGGCATTACTTGGAGATCAACAATTCGGTATTGATCAAAAGCCTGTCAAAAAAATTGCAGAAGAAATTCAAAAAGCTAGAGAATTAGGTGCAGAAATTGCAGTAGTTGTTGGTGGCGGTAATATTTTCAGAGGAATGAAAAATAGTGCAAAATTAGGAATGGATCAAGCATCTGGAGATTATGTAGGAATGCTTGCTACTGTAATGAACGCTATAGCATTGCAAAGTGCATTAAATCAAATGAAAATTCCTTGCAGAGTTCAAAGTGCTATTGCAATGAATCAAATTGCAGAACCTTATATAAGACATAGAGCAATCAGACACTTAGAAAAAGGTAGAGTTGTAATATTTGCAGCTGGTACTGGTAATCCGTTCTTTACAACAGATACAGCTGCAGCATTAAGAGCATCAGAAATTAATGCAGAAGCAATGTTAATGGCTAAAAATGGTGTTGATGGGGTATATACAGATGATCCTAAGACTAATCCAAATGCAAAAAAATTAGAAAAAATTACATATGATGATATTATTATTAATGGTTTGAAAGTAATGGATACATCTGCTTGTGCATTATGTAAGCAAAACAATATTCCTATTGTAGTATTTGATTTTGATGCTGAAAATGGAATTGTAGATATATTAAATAATAAAGAAATCGGAACATATATTAGTTAAATAGTTATAAAGAAAGGGTAGAAAAATGTCTTTAGATGAGCTGTTTTTGTTCGGTGAAGAAAAAATGGAAAAAGCAATTACTCAATTGCACAGAGAATTTGGCTCTATTCGTTCAGGAAGAGCTAATCCAATGATTTTGGATAAAGTTCTTGTAGAATATTATGGGGCTCCTACTCCATTAAGACAAATGTCACAAGTTACAGTACAAGATGGTACAACTCTTGTAATTACTCCTTATGACAAAACAACTTTAAAAGAAATTGAAAAAGCTATTATCAAAGCTGAAATCGGGATTACTCCAAACAGTGATGGTATTTGTATCAGATTACCTTTCCCTCCTTTAACAGAAGAAAGAAGAAAAGAGATTGTTAAAGATGTGAAAAAAATCGGTGAAGATGCAAAAGTTGCAGTAAGAAATATTCGTCGTGATATGACTGATGACTTGAAAAAACTTGAAAAAAGTGAAAATCTTCCTGAAGATATAGTAAAAGATAATCAAGATAAAATTCAAAAATTAACAGACAAATACACTGGTATTATTGATAAAGCAGTTGCAGAAAAAGAAAAAGAGGTTATGACAGTATAATGGAACAAACAAAAGGCTTGAATAAAAACGCTACAAGAATGCTGACAGGCTTTATAATGGGCACTATCACTATGGGGTGTATTATGCTCGGTGGTATTCCGTTATTACTGTTTTTAGCTATAGTAATATTTTTTGCATCAAAAGAGTATGTGAAAATTCTTGAGCACAAAGGTTTTTATCCAAGCCTTAAAATTATGCTGCTTGCTGAAGCTTTGCTTGCAATAATTACATTTTTTGACCGTTCGGAATATGTTGCATTAGCTCTTACTTTGTGTACATTTGCAGCATTTATGTGGGTATTATTTAGAGGAAGACAACCTTACATTGCAAATGTTTCAACAACAATTTTAGGTTTTGTGTATTGTGGGTATTTCCCTTTGCATTTACAACTTTTAAGAGATATTCATTCTGCAACATACAATGACGGTTTAGGTTTTGTTGTAATGATGTTTACATCAATATTACTCACTGATGTGGGTTGTTATTATGCCGGTACTAAATTCGGAAAACATAAATTGGCTCCAGTAATTAGTCCTAATAAAACTATTGAAGGTTCTATCGGAGGTGCAATTTCTGCAGTAATTGGAGCATTAATTGTTGGTGCATTTATCAGTATATGTTTTGTAGAAGTTAAATGGTATATCTCATTCTTTGTAGGTCTAATTTGTACAGTGTTTGCTCAAATTGGAGATTTGTGTGAATCACTTATAAAACGTGATGCAGGGGTAAAAGATTCAGGAAATTCATTACCTGGACATGGTGGATTTTTAGACAGAGCTGACAGTTTTGTATTTACAATCCCTGTAATGTATTATTTCTGCAAATATTTTGTATTTTCAAATGATATTATAAATTATATTAAAGGTTTGTTTTAATGGATAAATTAGTAGAAATTTACGGAATAAAAATCGATAATCCCGTTTTTTTCAAAAGAGCTTTAACTCATCCATCATATACTAAAGAAAAAGAAATATCTTATGTTGAAAACTATGAAAGATTGGAATTTTTAGGAGATGCTGTTTTAAAGCTTATTACTTCTCAAATTTTGTATGAGCGATATCCTGATTATACAGAAGGTAATTTATCCAAAATCCGTTCAATTGTTGTATCGGATAGTACATTATCAAAAATTGCTCATGATATTGGATTGTGTGAATTAATTATCATGGCAAAGCATGAGGCAAAACAGGGGCTTGCTAATTTGGAGTCTGTTTGTGCCTGTGCTTTTGAAGCTGTTTTGGGTGCTTATTATCTTGATAATAAATTAAAAAAATTAATTCCATTTTTGAAAAAAGTTTTGATGCCATATATTGAAGAAGTTGATGCAAATTTTGAGAAATACAATGCAAAAGCAATTTTACAAGAGTATACACAATCAATTGATAAGCAGACTCCTTTGTATAATATAGTGAGCCAAACAGGTCCTGACCATAATAAAACTTTTGAAGTTGAAGTATCTTATCAAGGTAAGGTTATTGCAAAAGGTATAGGTAAAACTAAAAAAGAGGCAGAACAGCATGCAGCTTATGAGGCCTGTAAAATATTAGGAGCAATATAATGTCAAAAATTTTTGTATCACCATCAATTTTATCTGCAGATTTTGCAAATTTAGAACGAGATATAAAACTTGTTGAAAATGCTGGAGCTGATTGGGTTCATGTTGATGTGATGGATGGTCATTTCGTTCCTAATATTACAATCGGAGTTCCTGTTGTCGCATCTATCAGAAAAGTTACTTCTTTAGTTTTAGATGTGCATTTGATGATAGAAAATCCTGAAAAATATATTGAAGCATTCGCAAAAGCAGGAGCAGATATTTTAACATTTCATTATGAAGCTGTAAAAGATGTAAGTGGAATAATTAAATTAATAAAGTCTTTTGGGGTAAAAGCCGGGATGTCTATTAAACCAAAAACATCTGCTGAAGTTGTATTGCCTTATTTAAACGATTTGGATTTGCTTCTTGTAATGACAGTGGAACCAGGTTTTGGCGGGCAAAAGTTTATGAATGATTGTGCAGATAAAATTCCTGTAATTAAAAAGAATGCATCTGAAAATTTAATTATTCAAGTTGATGGTGGAATAAATGCTGAAACAGCAAGAATTTGCACATCATATGGTGCAAATTCTTTAGTTGCCGGAAATTATATTTATAAATCTAGTGATGTAAAATCAGCTATTAAATCTTTACTCTAGTCCGCGTCTTGCTTTACGTTTTCTGATTTCTTCAGGATCTGTAGTAAGTGTTGGATCTGCAAGTGTAAGTTGTTGTTCTTCTTGAATATCTTCTTCTTCTGTTATATTTTGACCTGTTTCAGCTGCAAATCCTGGAGTTGGATTCATGAATATGTTTTGATCTTGAGTTGTTTCTTCTCCTAATTCTTCAGGTCTGTCAACATCTTTAACAGCTCCAGGTTCTTCTGTTTGAGTTGGGGCTTGTGCGTTTTCTGCTTCAGGATTCAATTGAGCTTGAGCTTCTTCGTCTAGTCCAAGTTTTGATAATGCGTCGATTCCAACATCTCCGTCTACTTGTTCATATGTTACATCATCAGGAATTTTAGAAAAAGCTGCCATTTGTTGAGCCCAACTTACAATTTCGGCAGGAATTTCTTCCCCTCTGCTTTCTTCTTTTATAATTTCTTGTGCTGTTAGTTTTTTCCATTTGGATATATCAATACCTGTTGTAGAACCTGTTACATTCATTGAATCTGCCATTAATTTTCTCCTTTCTAAGTCAGTTAATTTAACGGCTATTTATCCAATAATCTTTAGGGTATATTAAGTTATGTAACAAAAGTTATATAAATTGAATATAAAAAGTCAATATTTTTTTAGAAAAATTTTTTATATAAGTACGAGAGCGAAATAAAGAAAAAGAGAGGTTTTAAAGGCTATGGCAACTATGCTGTTATTTTCTAATACTGTAACTGATACATATAAAGAAACTTCTGAAGCAGTTAATTCAATAGATTTAAATAAAAGACACGTAATTAAAAAAACACTTGTGGATATGATGAGACAATCATTTTTCCATGGAGCAAGTCGTTTTGGAACAAATTTTATCGCTTAAGTTGGAAAATCAATAGGAAGAATAGGAAATTAATTTTAGGATAGGATGGAATAATAAAGACCGGTTAAACAACCGGTCTTTTATTTTGAATGAAATTAATATAAAGATTTTATAATTTTTTGAAAAAATATAGTTTAAGTGTTATCATATATACTTAATTGTTTAATGAGGTGATTATATGAGTAAACGTGAGAATTGTACAAGTTCGTATGTTGATAATGTTTTTTATAAACTTGATCAAACTGCAAGGGTTGCAGAATTAATGGCTAGAAACTGTTATAAAATGTATCAAGATACAGATAAACCGATTTTAGATTTAGATGAATTTAAGATCTTATCACATATAATGGATGATCCAAATCTTTCTCAAAGTGATATTGGAAAACTTGTGTACAAAGGGAAAGCTCATGTTGGTAAAATATTAAATGAGTTAGAGAAAAAGAATTATATTAAAAGGGATCTTACTACCAGGAATAATATTATAATTAAGCATACTGTTATAACGGAACAAGGAAAAGATATATATTTTTATACTGATGAGAGATTTAAAGAAATAAATCAAAATATAAAAAAGCTGTTTTCTGAAGAAGAATTAAAAATATTAAAAGACCTTTTAGATAAGTTAAAAACTGCTATGTTAAATAATAATAAAATTTCTTTTTAAAAAATGTTGACTTTTAAATAAATGGTATTAAATTCTATAGGTAGAAAAAGATACACTAGTTTAAGTAAAATGGAGATGCCTATGGATAAAAATTTTTGTTTTATTGGATGCCTTACTTTTTAAATTGAGGCTACATCTAGGATTTTTTATAGTTTCGCAAAAGAAGAATTTGCAGAATTTGTAAAAAATAAGATTACTCTTGAGGAATATGTGATTTTAGATACATTAGTACATTACCCTCACTTAAATAAAAATTCCATAGCAAAAACAATATTGAGGGATAATTCTTATGTTGGAAAAATTATAGAAAAATTAGTAAAAAAACGTTATTTAAAAGAGATAAAAAATAATGGAACTGATATTCAGGTCAAATATTTTGAGTTAACAAAAGCAGGAGAAAAAATTTATCTTGATTGCACTCCTCAAAATGATAAAATGTTAGCAATTTTGTTAAAATTTATCTCAGAAAATGAATTATTAAACTTTACAAAGACATTATTAAAAATTCGAAATATAATAATATCGCTTGATTCTTTTTAAAAGTATCAAGAGAAAATATAGTTATATAAAATAAATTCTTTATTATTTATTATCCCAATATACAAATTGTGAAATAATAAATTAATAAACAATTATTCTTCAATAATTTTGCATTGTCCAACAGCATCAGCTACTCTATACCAAGTACCAAAATCTCGTTTAGCAGAAAATTTATATTCGCCAGTTTTTCTGTCAATAGTTACCCATTTATAATTCATCGTCCAAGTTTCGTAAAATCTATCTTTAAATTTTATTTCATTATCTGTAATTTTTAATTTTAAAACTTTTTTTGGATCATCATTGATGTGTCCATATAGTTTTACTAAATTAGGGCTGTATACTTTTCCATTTTTAAAGTAATAATAATCGGTAGTATCAATGTAATCATCAATAGACCCTTTGATTCTTTTTGCAGTGCATTCTAATTTAATTCCATCTTCTACTGAATAAATGACATTCTTTTGGTTATTTTCAGATGCCTTAACGCTAATGCAGCATGCGCATAATATGAATACAGAAATAATCGATAAAATATTTTTCATAAAAACTCCTTTTGATTTTGAAGTTTATTATAAACTAATTCAAAAATCAAGAAAAATAGTATAATCAATTATTTATCACAGATTACACATAAAAATTTTGCATTAAAAAAGAGGGTTTCAAAACCCTCTTAAAATGGCGGGAACGACGAGGCTTGTCTTGGATTTGCTCCACGCTCACAGAGTTTCGCCTAAAAAAGCTTTGCTTTTGCCGGCTCAATCTGTTCGCTATCCGGATTTGTTCACTACGTTCGCTCCATCCGTCCGCAAATCCGCCGAACTCGCTATTTGCGGTTCTCGCCACTATCGGCGCAAAATTAAAAAGCGGTAGGAAAACCCACCGCTTTTTAATTCGGGGTTAACGATGCAAGGTTCGAACTTTTTAAGAAATATTATGAACACTTAAAATCAAAACATACGCAAAAAGTATGTTTATTCATTAGGACTTTAGTATAAATACCGTTTTTCTAAGCAGAATATCTATATTTGCCAATAATTATCATAATCCATATAGTAAATGAGATTAACAAGATAACAATAAATAAAACAGCAACAATAAGACAAGTTATTCTTATAAATTCGCATAAATTGTATATTATTCCGTATCTAAAACGAAAAGGAATATCATTTCTAACAAGAAATGCTATAACAATTAGTTCAAACATTGCAATAACACTACTACGTGTCAATGTAAGTGATGATATTAAATCGCTTAATAATACAAAAGAAAAAATAAATAACATAATTATCAGTAATAAATAACAAGCTGTAATAAATTTATTATTTACCTTAACTGCTAATTTTCCTATTTTTTCTTCTATATTTGTTTTGATTTTATCAATATCGATATTAAAAGTTTTAAAAATTTCTAAATGCTTACCCTGTGTATATGTTAGAGCCAGTAGTAAATGTAACTCGGTAATGGGTTGATTTAATTTACAAGCTTCTAATCCAGCATTTTTTAAAAGTTTTTTCGCATTATCAGTAAATGGGATTTCTATATCTGTGCCTGAACCTTTACCAATAATTTTTTCGACCTCATTTCGAGTATTTTCAATGCTTAAACCTTGCGAATTTAATATTGATGCTGATGACAAATTTGGACAAAGCAAACCCAACAATATTTGTTCTGTTCCAACAAAATTGTGATTAAGTCTCCTTGATTCATCTTGTGCCGACATTATCGTATGTAATGCTTTTTCTGTAAATTTTTCAAACATTTCTAATTCCTAGTAAAAAAAGCCCGACTTACGGGCTTCTTTTAATGGCGGGAACGACGAGGCTCGAACTCGCGACCTCATGCGTGACAGGCATGCGCTCTAACCAAACTGAGCTACGCTCCCATATTTTCTTTTCAATGTCTTTCGACAAGTTTTATTATAATATGCTGAATTTTTTTTTGCAAGTCTTTTTTTATGTTATATTGAAAAATATGAAATTGAGCTATAATATTTATTTACCCCACAATGATAAGCAGCCATCTTTTAATGCAAAAAGTTCTATTTTAAAAGATGCCGATTGGGTATGTCGATCTGTTAATAAAAACTTTCCAGTGTTATCAAATACTTGGCTTAATTATAATTTGCATATCAAGCATGCTAATAAGATTAATTCAATTTCTTCTATAGGAGAGAAAATTCATAATGCCAGATGTAATAATAATTCGGAGTTAGTCCCTGTTAATTTTTTGAAAAAATTACTGGAGCAGATAAGAAATGATAAAGTCGGAAATTGTTATGAAAAATCTACAATTGCGGAACTTATTTTGAAAGTTAACAGTGTAAAGAATTGTGATCGGATTAATCTAGTGACAAATGATGGTAAGAAAAATCTTAATCATACCGTTTTGCTTGTGAATTTTGATAAACAGAATTATTATCCATCGTTACATAAGCTGCTTATTATAGATCCTTGGTGCGGGGATAGCGGTTATGCTGATACAATGTTAAAAAAATATGCAAATATGTTTAATGATTTTTTTAAATTGAAAAAAGGTGAAAGTATTCAATTTGTGAAAAGACATTCTTTATATTTATCAGATGAAGATATTAAATTTTTTAGGAAAAACTATCCAGAACTTGTTTTTAAAAGTTCTGATAAACATAAATTATTTACAGAGTTTTAAATAAAAAAAGTCCGTTTAATTAACGGACTTTTTTGTGTATATTATTTGTTTATTTATTTATACAATGGAGCAAGTTTTGCAGATTGTTGAGGTATTACACCTTCTTCAATAGATTGATAAACTCTGTAATCTATTACAGGGAAGCAGTTGTCAATACTTTCGATTTCTATTAGAGCATTTTCATCAATATTACCGCTTTCAATCATATCTGCAATTTTTTCAAATCTATCAACGTGTTCTCTGAATCTGTCTGTTGCATAATCTTTTGCTTGCCATGTTGTAATTAAGAATGGCCAGTCTGAACTTTGAAGTAATAGATTTTCTCTTGCTAATTGATTTAGAGCTCTATGCAATAATTTATCTTCTGGAATTTCTGAATATTTATCAGCAATTGCACAAATTCTTTTTTCACAAGCATGAATAATTGGCCACATCCATTCTGTTAGATGGTTATTCCATACATAGAAGTGTCCGCCTTGTCCCCAAGAACTTTCAGGAATTTGGATTGCTTCTTTTGGAGGATGTGAATGTACATATTCTCCAGCTGTCATTCTTTCTACTTCTGGCAAATATGTTGAGAATTTTTTAATTACTTGTTTAATAAATTCAACGCCTTCAAACCACCAGTGTCCGAATAATTCAGTATCGAATGATACCATTACAAGACCTTCTTTACCGTGAGCTTTTTTATAGTCATTTAACATATGGTAAATTAATGTTGTGTAGTGATCTGAGTTTTCATTAATTTTATTTAATGCTAATACCGGATCATAAAGCATTTTGTCACCTAAGTCTGTTGTAGATGATGTAATTCTCCAGTAATGCATACCTGACTTGTCATCTTTTTTGTGGAATTCTCTGAATACTCCATCTCCAGGGTAACCATCAGCAGCTGACCATACTTGGTAACCAGCTCTGTCATTTCTACCCATTACTGCTACTTGAGCATCAGGTAACCAATATGCTGAATATGTATCATATCCTGTAGCTGGACGTTCAGGTAGTGGAATATATTCAATATTTCCGTAAACCCCAATTACACGTCTGTTACCGATAGAGTTTCCACCTTCGATTACATGAGATTCTGTGAAGAAATATTCAATGTCATTGTTTTGTAAAGTTACTTCAATTGCAGGACGCCAATGCTTTTTACCATCTTTGCCTACATATTCGTATCCTTGTCTGTATGCACATTCAGGAAGCCAGCATCCGCATGCTTTTTTACCAAATAATCTTTTTGTTGTATCTGAACCTATTTTGAATTGCGCATTTAAGTTGCTGTCAGTTGCAAGCAATGGAGAAAAACCATGAGTTGCTCCTGATGTTGTGATTTCGATACAACCTAAATCTTGGAATTTTTTAAATTGTGCAATTAAATCCATTCCGTATTTATTTACAAATGCATCTTTGATGTTTGAGAACCAGTCAAAGTAGTATTTAGCAAGGTATTTCAAGTGTTGTGAATGTGCAACTTTTGGATCAGGATATCTGTCCAAATCTTTTGAAACTTGAGCAATTCTTGAATCTAAATATTTAACGAATCCATGTTTTAAATGTTCATCGTTAAGTTGTTCTGCAAGAATTGGGGTAATACCTACTGTTAACTTTGCCTTAATACCTTCATCATATAGTTCGGAGATTGCATTTAACAATGGAACGTATGTTTCTGCCATACATTCATATAAGTTTTCTTCCCCGAAAGGCCACATGCCGGCTTTTCTATAATAGGGTAGGTGGCTGTGTAACATAAATACGAATTGTCCTACTGACATTTTTGCCTCCATATCTCATTTAAACGAATTACTATTATATAAATATAATTCCTACTTATATATTATTTATACCACAAATGGCTAAAAAATATAATCCTTTAGAACTAATTCTAATGTATAATCGTTACAAATTTTAACAGTAAAATTTGTATTCAAGTTATAGCTTTAATCTATCAATTTTATATAAAGTTTTTTGTACGCTTTTTATTTGATTATACATTTATTTACATATGTATTGCATTTTTTATTTTTTTTAATTAATATGAATTTGCTCACATCCTCAAATGTGTCCGAAGTCATTAATCGGGCGTAAGAGTAAAAGAAAGGCAAAATAAAAATGGCAAATATTAAATCTGCTAAAAAAAGAGTACTTATAGCTGAAAGAAACAGACAAAGAAACGTTGCTTTCAAAACTTCAATAAAAACAGCTGTTAAAAAAGTATTAGAACTTGCTAAAGCTGAAGATAAAGAAGCTTTAAATGCAGCTATTTCAAAAGCATACCAATTATGTGATAAAGCTGTTTCTAAAGGTGTTTTACATAAAAATACTGCAGCTAGAAAAAAATCAAGATTAACTAAAGCTGTAAATAAATTACAAGCAAAATAGTTAATTTTTAATTCTCTTAAAAAATTGGTTATTCAAAATAAATGAATAGCCAATTTTTTTATTAATAAATATTCATAAATATATTATTTATAAGTTGCGGAGAAGACAAAAAAGTGTTAAAATATATATATGGTTTTCGTGGCTCTTTTATTATTTTTATTTGTATTGTTGTTTTCGTTTATCGTTTATCTTTTCTGCAAAAAGGTAATATATAAACTAAATAGACGTGTGCTTGCGAGAAATATTGCAATAATAAAAAATAGTAAGGAATTAGCTTTATTTGAAAATTTGTCTGAAGCTGAAATTCGTGAAAAATTGATTATTCCATTTTTCTTAGTATTAGGATATAACACTTTTGATATGCGGGAATTCGTGAGAACTCAAAGAAGGGTTTCTGTAGAACCTGATTATATTACAAAGAAGTGGGATAATAGTAAATTATGTAAGCGTTCTTTATATGTAAAATATGAAAATTTTGCAGATGATGCTGTTGATATGAAAAATAAAGTTTATGTTGATAACAAAATGCAAGGTGTAAATATTGATGAGTTGATGAATAAACTTTATTTTAATGGTGAATATTATGTTTTAACTAATGGTTATTTATATTTATTCTTTAATAAAAATTATGTGATTGGAAGTAAAAAATTTGATTTTTGTTTTAATGTGAAAAGCTTTACTAAATCTGATATTGCGCGTCTTGCATATTTTACAAAACAGTATATGTTTTTGCAAATTTCTGATGTTTATCGAGCTTAATTTTTTCTGATTAATATTATGTAAAGATTATGGTAATTAATTATTTATAGAGTATAATTATCTCATCAAAGTATTATTTTAGTAAGAAAGATAATTATGCAGGATAGTTTAGAAAAAAAATCAATAAAAAATATAGATTTTAATATAGATTTAGCTCAAAGTTTTGGAATTTATAAAAATAATTCAGAATTTGATTTATTAGATTATGCAAGTTCTGTAAATATTTCTTGCGGCTTCCATGCAGGTGACCCTTTGACTATAAAAAATGCTTTATTAAGGGCAAAAGAAAAAAATGTTGTAGTTGGTGCTCATATTGGTTTTGATGATATTCAAGGTTTTGGATATCGCGACATGGATTTAACTGAAGATGAGATTGAAGCTATCGTTATTTATCAGGTAGGTGCTTTGATGTCTTTTGCAAAAACTATGCATCTTGAAATAGAACATGTAAGACCTCATGGTGCTATGTATAAAAAATGTGCAACTGATTTTTCTTTTGCATGTTCTGTAGCGAGAGCAGTTCAAAAATGTTCAAAATGGCTTGTATATTATGGTGCATCAGGTGAAATTACAGAAAAAACTGGTGAACTTATAAATATTCCTGTCGCGCAAGAAATTTGTTTGGAAAAAATGTATAATGTTGATGGTACTGTAAATACTGTTGCAAGAGATAGCGAAAATACAGAAATGGAAATCGCACGCTTGAAACAATTGCTTTTAACTTCTCAAGTTTCAAATGTTGAAGGAGGGAAAACAGTTGTAGTTGCAGATACTATTCACTTTACAAACAGATTGTCAAATTCTGTGGAATTAATAAAAAAAGCTAATGAAATAATAAAACCTGTTCCAGTAAATTATAAAAATGCTTGTATGTCAGGTTGGGTAGAATAAGAAAGAAGGATAATTCATAAGGTGATGAAAGATTTTAGAAAAAATGTAAAAATGCCTGAAGATGTAAAATGGTTGCTACCAGGATTACAGGTAAAAAGATGGTTCGCTTTGATTTTTCTTGGCGCAATTTTAATGACTTTAGGTGTATTAATTTTATTTGATATAAAACCTGTATTTTATACAATGGAATTTATCCGAAAAATTGCAATGAATGTCTCTACAGAGTGGATTGCATTTGCAATTGTAATGTTTGGTGCCGGTATGTTTTTTAAAGGATGGCAAAAAACAAATCTTTCAATGCTTGATGGTGCTGACAAACAATCTTTATTGGAAAATTTATACAGAAGAAGGAAATTAAACAGAGGTCCTAAAATTGTTGCAGTAGGCGGCGGTACAGGACTTTCAATGTTATTAAGAGGTATAAAAAATATTACTAATAATGTAACTGCTGTTGTAACTGTAGGTGATGACGGCGGTAGCTCTGGAAGATTAAGAGAAGAAATGGGTGTCTTACCACCTGGTGATATAAGAAACTGTATTGCAGCTTTAGCGGATGATGAAGATTTGGTAACAAAATTATTCCAATACAGATTTAGAAATGGCGAAGGTCTAGAAGGACATAGTTTTGGTAACTTATTTTTAACTGCTTTATGTTCAATTACTGGTGATATGGTTAGAGCAGTAAAAGAATCTTCAAATGTTTTATCAATTAGAGGCAGAGTTTTACCTTCTACTTTAGATGATATGAAACTTGTTGCTGAAATGGAAGATGGTAGAATTATCCATGGAGAATCAAATATTCCTGAAGCACATGGTAAAATTAAAAGATTGTTTACAGATCCTCAAAATTGCCATGCATTAGCAGATGTAATTTCAGCAATACGAGAAGCTGAATTAATTATTTTAGGACCAGGAAGTTTGTATACAAGTGTTATTCCAAATTTATTAATCCAAGAAATTTCTCATGAGATTGCAAAATCAAATGCTAAAAAAATATATGTATGTAACATAATGACACAACCTGGAGAAACAGATGGATACAGTGTGTGTGATCACGTTAATGCAATTATGAAACATGCTGGTAGTAAAAAAGTTATTGATGCTGTATTAGTTAATGATTTTATGCCTTCAAATTTAGCTAAAAAATATGAAATGGCAGGTTCTTATCCTGTAAAATTAGATTTTGAAAATTTGAAAAAACTTGGTGTAAAATTGGTTACAAGAAAACTTATTGAAGATAGTAAGGAAGGTCTTGTAAGACATAGTTCAAATCGCGTAGCAAGAGCTATTTATTATTGGTTTAGAAAAGAACATAAAAATGAAAAAGCTATTTTTTCTACATCAAATAAAACATCAGAAAAACAAGGTTGTAATGTGTAATGGTTAAAAAAATTACAGTTAATACAATTCAAAAATACAAAGATAATAAGGAAAAATTTTCAGTTTTAACAGCTTATGATTATTCAACCGCAAAATATTTAGATGAAGCCGGTATTGACATGATATTAATAGGTGATAGTCTTGCAATGGTAGCTTTAGGGTATGAAACCACTCATTCTATAGGAATTGAAGAAATGTCAATTTTTACAGGCGCAGTTGCAAGAGGTGTAAGTCACGCAATGGTTGTGACGGATATGCCTTTTTTAAGTTATCATTGTGATATTTCAGAAGCTGTATCAAATTGCGGTAAGATGATAAAATTAGGTGCAAATGCTGTCAAAATAGAAGGTTTTAGCGATTATATTCTGAGTGTAATAAAAAGACTTGTTGATATTGGAATTCCTGTAATGGGACATTTGGGATTTACTCCTCAATTTTTAAATACTTTAGGTGGATATAAAATTCAAGGAAAAACTCAAGAAGCCGCTGATGAAATTTTAAAACAAGCAAAAGAATTGGAAAAAGCAGGAGTATTTTCAATTGTGTTAGAAATGGTTCCGCAAGAGAGTGCTAAGTATATTACAGAAAATTTATCTGTTCCGACTATATCCTGTGGAGCAGGAAAATACTGCGATGCGCAAGTTCTTGTATCTGATGATGTTTTCGGTAAATTTTCTGATTTTAAACCGAAATTCGCAAGAAAATATGGTGATATGAAATCATTAATCTTGGATTGCGCTAAAAAGTTTGATGAAGATGTGAAAAAAGGAAATTTCCCGTCAGAAGATGAAATTTTCTAAGTAATTTTTTGTGCTATAATTTTTTCGAAAAAGATAGAAAAGAGAGTGATATTATGTTAGTTCATACAATAGCTGAAGTAAGAGAACAAGTAAGACAGTGGAAAAAGGAAGGATTGACGGTTGGTCTTGTCCCTACAATGGGAGCTTTGCACAATGGCCATTTAAGTTTAATTAAAAATAGTGTATCAAAGTGTGATAAAACAGTAGTTTCTGTATTTGTAAATCCTATTCAGTTTTGTCCTGGTGAAGATTTGGAAAAATATCCAAGAACATTAGAAGCTGATGAAAAATTGTGTACAGATGCTGGTGTTGATATTGTATTTGCACCTTCCCCTAAAGAGATGTATGGCGAAGGACATATTATGTCGAATGACTTTTTAACTTATGTAATACCACCATTTTTCTATGTAAATAAATTATGTGGAAAATCAAGAGTCGGACATTTTGATGGGGTATGCACAGTTGTAAATAAATTATTCAATATTGTACAACCTGATTTTGCATTTTTTGGTGAAAAGGATAGACAACAGTTAATAATTTTGAAAAAAATGGTTAAAGATTTAAATATCCCTGTTGAAATTATTCCTTGTCCAATAGTGAGAGAAGAAAGCGGATTAGCATTGTCTTCACGTAATAAATATTTGTCTGAGGAAGATAAAGTAAATGCATTGGCATTGAGCAAAATTTTATTCAATATAAAAGCATGTTATAATAAGGGTATAACTGATGTTAAAGCATTGACAGAGACTGCATATTCTTATTTGAATGAGAGCCATTCTTTGGAATATTTGGAATTTAGAGATGCTGATGATTTGGAAGAAAAAGAAGTTGCGGATGAAAACACTATTGTGTTTATTGCACTAAAAATTGGTGATGTTAGATTGATTGACAATATTTCGTTAGTGTGAGGAATTTATGCTAATAATTTATAAGTTTATATCAAAAATATTGCAGTTTATTTTGAATATCTTGTTTGTTATTCAAATCACTTTAATGGTGTTGGTATTTTTGACTGCGACTTATTGGTTTTTACATTTAATAAATTGTTCAGCTTTTGATTTTGTTGCTCCTATTGCTGATTTTATATCAAATATTGTTAAAAATTTTTATCATCAAGAAGTTGAAATGGGTGGTGTGTATATAGATGCATCTTTGTTACTTTTTGACTTAATTGCTACAGCTTTTGTTTATATGATAACTAAATCAAAATTCTATTTTCATAGAGCTTTTGAATTTATAAATGATTGTATAAATTCTTGTGAAGAAAAAATTGAAGCAAAATTTAATAAATCGTTGCAGAAAGAAGTTGAAAAGAATATAAAAAAATGTAATAATGTTGCTGTTTTGATTCAACTTAATGCTAAAAATATGATGGTAGATTCTTGTTGGGGCGGCGATGTTGAAGCTGGTGTTAAAGAAAAACAAGAAGAAGCTTTTAAGACATTTTATGCTTCTATAAAAAATATCACTGGATGTAAGTTCGCAAAAACAGGCGATAAAATGTTGATTATGTTAAATGATTTTGAAAAAGTTGATAATCTTCTTCATTTTATTGATATTTCAATTAATCGTATAAGATCTAATATGAAAAAGAAGAGGTGGCTTTTAATAAGTTATATTTCAATAGATGTATTTGATGATAATACTAATTTTAAAGATGATGTATATCCTCTACTTGAAAAATTGTTGACTTTGAAAATCCAAAATGAGGCTGTTTGTTTAGGAAACTTTTGTATGCGTTATGAATTATATCCAGAACCAATGTACACTCCATTTTTGAGAGGGACATATAATTTGGCTGGAGAATGTGATGTTTGGTCTTTAGTTAAGAAAAATTAACAAGGCTATTGATTTTTTTTACTGTTTCAAGTAGTATAAATTTACAACCGCAGACAGTTAGCGGGGGTGGAACAGATGAGTTCCCAAGTTTTATAACAAGACTTGTTTCTCCCTTAAAATTCCAGCTAACCGAGGTGATACAGTCGAAATATAAAAATTGATTTGTTAACCTATGAGATTTTGCGGTCATATATGAAAGATGCAAAATCTTTTGTATTTTTTAGAAGGTCGATAAATTTAATTTGTAAAACAAAGGAGCTAAACATGGCAACAAAAGCTTTTAAATCTGAAAAAATAGATGCTATAAAAGCAAAAGCAGAAAAAGCCCAAGTAGCTATTTTAACTGAATATAAAGGTTACTCTGTAGAAGAAATTACAAATTTAAGACGCAGCATTCAAAAAGAAGGCGGCGACTACATGGTAACAAAAAATACTTTAGCTAAAATCGCTTTTAAGGGTACTGATTTTGAAGTTCTTACAGAAGCATTAACAGGACCTGTTGCAATCGCATTCGGTTTTGAAGATCAAGTAAGTCCAGCAAAAGCAGTTGCAAAATTTATTAAAGATACTAAAAAAGGTGCAATCCTTGGTGGAGCATTAGATGGTAAATTATTATCAGCTAAAGAAGCAGAAGCATTATCAAAAATGCCTTCAAAAGAAGAACTTCTTGCAAAAATTCTTGGTTCTATCAACTCACCTGCTTCAGGTATCGTTGGATCTATCAATGCAGTTATGTCACAACTTACAAGAACTATGGCTGCTGTTAGAGATCAAAAGACTGCATAGTCAAAAATTTGTACAAAACTAAAAAAATTAAAGGAGAAAAATAATGAGTAACGTAGAAACTATTTTAGAATCAATTGAAAAATTAACTTTATTAGAAGCAGCTGAATTAGTAAAAGCTATGGAAGAAAAATTCGGCGTATCTGCAGCAGCTCCTGTAGCTGTAGCAGCAGCTCCTGCAGCAGCTGGTGAAGCAGCAGCTGAAGAAGCATCAGAAGTTAACGTAATTTTAGCTTCTGCTGGTGCTAACAAAATCGCTGTATTAAAAGAAGTAAGAGCTATCACAGGTCTTGGCTTAAAAGAAGCTAAAGATTTAGTTGATGGTGCTCCAAAAGCTATCAAAGAAGGCATCAAAAAAGAAGATGCTGAAGCTATCAAAAAACAACTTGAAGCTGCTGGTGCAACTGTTGAAATCAAATAGTCAATTGATTATAAATGATTTAAAAAGCTCCTCTTTTGTAGAGGGGCTTTTTTATTGCAAAATAAATCTCAATTTGTTATAATTTAAGCTGTTAAGAAATTTTGAAAGGGAGCATTGAATGAAAAGATTTAATAAAGAACAGGCACAAAAGATTTACAAGTTACACCAATCATGTGTCGAAGTGTCTACCTGTGTAGCAGTCGGGGGGGGGGCGATTTAAGGCTTACCACACAAGGTTTTAAGGGTTGTCAAAAATATAAGATATGTTATAATAGTGATATGAAACATCACTATAAAAATAAAAAAGGATTTACTTTAGCAGAAGTATTAATAACATTAGGGATAATAGGTGTAGTTGTAGCATTAACTATTCCTGCATTAATCTCTAATTATCGAAAGAGTGTAGTAGAAACTCGATTGAAAAGATCATATTCCGTTTTGGCTAATGCAATGCTTTTTGCCGTCAAAGACAATGGCGAATCAAGAAATTGGGCAAGTGTAAATGCGAAAACTTTTATTGATCAATATTTAGTTCCGTATTTGCCTGGTAGTAAAACTATTTCAGAGGCTATGCTCGGTGAAATGTATGTTTATGATTCAACTGGTGCAAAAAGGGAATTGAATGGTGGCTATGCAAGTGGTTTGAAACTTAAAACAGGAGAATTAATAAGAGTAGTAAATGGTTTTGACCCTACATCTGATTCTGGTTTGGTGCAAATCGGTTTTATAATCGCTCAAAATAAAACAAATATTTATTACTATGGAAAAGATTATTTTACTTTTTACTATGATGTAAATGCAGAAAAACTTTTGTTGTACCATTCTGCATATAGTTGTCAAACCAGTAGAGATATTTTGATTCAAAGATGTGGACTTTATGGGCATGATTCCGCATGTACTGCCTTAATTGCATGTAATGGTTGGAAAATTCCAAAGGATTATCCTATTAGATTTTAAAAATTCTTTTGTATCTTTATAAAACTCCTTTTTATTGAAAAATAAATTCTAATTTGTTATAATAAAAAATTAGAAAGGAGCAAGATATGAAGAGATTTAAGAATATCGGGGGGGGGGGATTTAGAGCTTACCACACAAGGTTTTAAGGGTTGTCAAAAATATAAGATATGTTATAATAGTGATATGAAACATCACTATAAAAATAAAAAAGGATTTACTTTAGCAGAAGTATTAATAACATTAGGGATAATAGGTGTAGTTGCAGCATTAACTATTCCTGCATTAATCTCTAATTATCGAAAGAGTGTAGTCGAAACTCGATTGAAAAGATCATATTCCGTTTTGGCAAATGCAATGCTTTTTGCCGTGAAAGACAATGGTGAGTCAAGAAATTGGGCAAGTGTAAATGCAAAAACTTTTATTGAACAATATTTACAACCTTATATCCCTGGTAGTAAATATATCTATGAAGGTCAACTAATGACTATGAATGTGTATGATGCTCATGGGTCAAAAATAAATTTTAATGCAGGAAATGCAAGTGGATTAAAACTTAAAACAGGAGAACTAATAAGAGTAGTTGGAAATTTTGATCCCAATTCTTATCAAGGGATAGCTCAGTTCGGTTTTTTACTATCTCAAAATAAATCAGATAAATACTATTTAGGAAAAGATTATTTTGCTTTTTATTATGATATTAATAAAGACAAACTTTTATCGTATTATTCTTATAACTGCAATACAAATAAAAGTACTCTTATCCAACAATGTGGAATGTATGGACAAGATTCAGCATGTACTGCCTTAATTGTATGTAATGGTTGGAAAATTCCAAAGGATTATCCTATTAGGTTCTAATTACAAACATATTTTTTTATATTCACAAAAATTACATATATTTGTGTGCTCGATTTCTTCAGGGAATTGAGCATTTGTTATTTTGTCACAAATATCTGTTATTCTTCTTTCATATTCTTTTGCTTTTGCTGAATTAAAATCAATTATTGAATTTTGATTATTTTTTAAATCAATATAGATAAATTTTATATTATCTCCATACATTTTTGACGCGCATAAAAGATAGGTTATTGTTTGGTAGTCGTATTCCGGATTTTTAGGAATTGAACCGGTTTTGTAATCAAGTATGTAGTAGTTTTTCTCATCTTTCATTAGTGCGTCTAGTCGTCCGCTAATCCAGTAATTACCTACTTTGCAAGATAAATTGTATTCTGAGTTTACATAGGTTTTATTAAAAAATTCATTTTGTTTTAGAATTTCCCATAGTTTTAATTCTTCACTATAAAGGGCTTTTTCCATTTTAGAGATGTCATCTCCGCGTAAGTAATAATTCGCAAGAGCATGGACTTTTTTACCTTTTTCAAATAAATTGCTTTTTTGTGGTACGGAAATTTTTTCTATGTATTTGAAATAATATTTTTTCGGGCAGGTTTCAAAAGTTTTTAGCATATTTGGTGAAAAACTATTCATGGTATTCCTCCGTACAATCTAAAATTTCTGAAAAAATAAGGCTTGGTTCTTGTTCTATAATTTTTTCAAATGATTTTATTTTTCTGCTGGTTGTGAAATATAAGTGTTTTTTAGCTCTAGTGATTGCCACATAGAGTAATCTTAAATTTTCTGATACCAGCTCTTGTTTCATATCAAATTCTGTTTTTGCTTTGTAGTTTGGATTTAAGCGTTTTAAGTTTTCTGTAAAGTCAGAATTTTTTAATTTTATTTGTTCAAAGTCAAGTGTAAGATTTTTTTCTGACATTTCAGGGATAAAGACATAATCAAATTCATCTCCTTTGGATTTATGGAGTGTCATTATTTGTACTTTCCCTGCTAGAAATTCTTTATCGCTTTCATCTTCTTCAGAGAAGAATTTAAACCCGCTCAATGATGGTTTTTTAGCAAGTTCTCCTAATCTTTCAATAAGGGTTGAAAAATCTTTGTAATTCAAACTCAATCGTTTTATCAGAGTTGAAATTAAATATACATTAGATTTTTCTATTTCTGAGGTAAAGTAATGAAGACCTATTTTAATAGCGAGTTCTTCAGGTGCGAGATGTGGGAATGAAAGCCAGTAGCTTAAATCCCAATAAAATTGTCCGAGATGAATATTTTCGATGTAATCAGGATTTATTTGAATAAAAGGATTCTCATATTTTCTTATTTCAAGTCCGAGTCTTTGTTTATAGAACCCCATTTCTGCAAGAATTTCGTAGTTATCAGCTATTACATTATTATCAAATGGGTGGAGTATCATTTGCATTATTGCAAAAATTGTTCTGAAAATTGATTTTTGTTCGAGACTTTCACTTCTTGTTATACTTTTTAATCCGCTGTTGTTAATGAAATTTATCCATTGAGCTACTTGATAATTACTTCTTAAAAGAATGCCTATTGTGCATTTAGGGTCTTTTTTTAGTGCAGATTTGATTTCTCTTAAGATATAGTTTCTTTCTTCAAGTGGTTTTTCAAATATAGTTGCGTGTAGAGCATTTTCAGAAATTGGATTTCGACCTTCGACAGGCTGCATAAATATTTCAAAGAATGCTTTTTTTGTTTCATTTTGAGTGTCTGCCCATTTAACTAAATTATTAGCAAGAGTCCATACATCTTTGGTGCAGCGTTGAGAACAATTCATACTTACGTTATTACTATTTTGTATAAAATTTCTGAAACCTTCCACATCAGCGTTTGAAAAAGTTGTTGTAATAGCTTGGTTTATGTCTCCGCATCTGATTAAATTTTTATGTTTTGCACTTAAAAGATTAATTAGTCTTTGTTGAATTGAAGATGAATCTTGAGCTTCGTCTTCGATAATATATTCGCAGATTTTTTGGTAATATTCTCTAATATCAGCGTTATCTTCCAATAGTTTAACTGATGATATCAGCATATCATCATAGTCGATTAAGTTTGCTTCTTTTAAAATTCTTTGATATTCGTCAAAAAATATTTTAAATTTTTCGAGCTTTTTATCCATTGAATTGTTAAATTCACATTCTCCAATTTTAAATACGGAAATTCCTCTGTCAAATTCATCTGTTTCTGTTTTTTTAAGTTTTAATTTTGTGGAAATTTCTCTTATAATTCGTGATCTTTGAGTATCATCACAAATTTCAAAGTCTGAGGATAGCCCTAGTCTTTCAAAGTTCCCGTTTTCTTTTAATATTCTTAAAGCAAGGCCATGAATTGTACTGATATTTGGTAGTTGTGAAGAATTCTGTCTGATATTTTTAATTCGGTCTCTGAAGTTTCTTGCTGCACTTTCCATGTATGTCATAACAAAAATGTTTTCAGGATTAACACCTTTATCAAGCAGTTTAATTATTAAAGCAAGTAAAATAGTTGTTTTTCCTGCTCCAGGGACTGCAGAGATTGCCATTTTACCATTTTTATAGTCAAGTACTGGCTTTTGGTCGTCTCGAGGGATTATTGTGAATGTTTTTTTAGTTTGGTCTTCGTCTTTTAATATTTGTTCTTGTATTTTAATGTATTCTTCTATACCGCCAAAATTTTCTATACCGTTTCCGTCAAACAGGCTTGAATATGTGTAAATATGCTCTGTTGCACATAGGGTTAGTTTTCTTAAAATTCTTGCAGTTTTTTCTTTTGATAATTCAATGTTGTCATCAATTGTGAATTCATCTTTTGCCCAGCCTCTTTGGAATACCCAAGCATTGTATAAAGGACCTGTATCACTTTTAATCCATTCATCACTTGAAATATCAAGCCATAGTTGATATTTTGTTTTGATTTGATTGTCTATGATTTTTTGAGGGGTTGAAATTATCAGATCATTTGGTGAAATTTCTAATGTAGAATATGGATTTTCCGCAATTATTGAATTTTCAATTTGATTGATAATTTCATTTTGTCTGTTTGGAAAATCTTTCCCGAATATATTTTCAAAATCTTGCAGTTGTTTTATAAAGAAATTGAATTTATTTAATTCAATAGGTTTTATATTTTGTAATTGTGCAAGTTCAAAATAAATATCGTAAACTTTTTCTGATAATTTTGTATTATTGTTTTCTGTTAAATTTTTTATAATTTCAAGAAATTTTTTGTATTTGTTTGAGTATTCTTCTAAGTTAAATTCATGTTCAATTAATATCCCGTTATTTTCAAAGTTTGCAAGAATATCTCTGCAATATTTGACAGGTATTCCTAAAAATTCAGAAAGGACTACACGCAAATCAAATTCACTTAGTTTAATACCATTAACTATTTTTAAAATAGTCAGAACAGATTTTACAAGTCGATTTTGTATAAGTTTTTCACTCCCTGATAGGAACATTAGATTTGTATGGATATTTTCTTTTAGAGAAAATTTCAGCATATCATCAATTACAGGTGTGATTATAGATATTTCTGATGGAAGAACATTTTTGCTAAAGAGCTCTTTAATATTTTTGATAGCAGAATCTATCATTGATGCTCTTTTTGATGGAGATTGAAGAGAAAAATTCTCAAGAGGAACAATTTGGTCATTTGTAATATTTGCGAATAAAGTGTCTGCATCTTTACTCATAATATTTTCAGATGTAAGTTTTTGAGCTTTTTCCTTAAATAATTCTTCAAATTTCCAGACTGCAGTTCTATCTGCGCTTAAATATCCAGCTCGGCTTGCCCCCTTTTCATCAAAAGCAATGAATGCTTCTTTTAGCTGAGGTGCAATGTGCGTAATAAAGTCAAAACAAACAGGAGTTATTTCATCTCCGTCATCTAAAATTAAGTATTTAATATTTTTAAAATAGTCTGAATTTTTATAAATATAATTAAATACTAGAGTTTGTCTAAGGTAGTCAAAATCTCTCAGAGCAAGAGTTTTTGAAAGTAATTTTTTTAAAGCCTTTTTAGCATCTTCAGAAAAACTTTCTCCAAGAATTCTTGAACGCCATTCAACTTCTTCATCTGTCAAATTGTTTTGAACAATAAGAGAATATCTTCTAAATATTTGGTGAAGAAGTGATTTCTTTGAATTGTAACCTTTAAATGGGATTTCTTTCAAAATATCTTTTAAAAGAAATTGCGAGACTTCAAGTCCTGCTAAATTTGGTAAAATTGTTGGCTTATCAAACGGGTTAATATTTTCGAGAAAAGCCCAATTATCGTTAATAGTGTTATATACTAGTGAAAAAAATGAATGTACTTGTAGTTTTTCAATAGAATCTATTTCAAGTTTTTCAAAAGTTTTATTTATGAAGTTTTGTTTAAGGTTTGAATTTTGAACAAGTACTAAAATTTCAGAAGATTTAACACCTGAATTTAATAAATTGGTATAAGCATTTATCAGAAAATCCGTTTTATTCGTGGATAAATCACCTGAAATTAACATTCATACTCCTTTAAAAATAATTGTACCATGAACAATAAAAAAATAATTTTGTCCTCATCCTTCTGAACTATTGCATTTTTTTGCGCATTAGTCTATTATATAACCATAAACGGAGAGAAGGTATTACAACAAACGCATGGAGGTTAGTTATGCAAGAATTACAAGAACAAATTGGACAATCTGCAGGTCAAATTTACAATTATTTGAACAGCAATGGAGAATCTACATTCTCAAAAATGAAAAAAGAATTAGATCTTAAAGGTAATTTTGCAGATTTAGGTCTTGGTTGGTTAGCTAGAGAAGACAAAGTTGAAATTTCTAAAAAAGGTGCTTCAGTTAGCGTAAGACTTAAATAGTTTTTGTAAAAAAGACATTATAAAAAAGCCACTCTAATGAGGGTGGCTTTTTTATTGTTAATAAAATTAATAATTAAATTTATTTTTAGCAATTATTTAAATCAAAGATTTTTATTAAAATTATAGGGGATTTATAAAGAGGAATTTATAATGGGGATTGAAAAGCTAACAAAAGTTTTGCCTAAATTTACAAAAATGAAAGAAGCGGAGTTATCTGGATTTAGTAAAAACAAATTAGTAAAAATTTTTGATCCGGAAAAGTCTATATCGAAACCTGCTAAAGCTCGAAATAAACCAAAGATATCTGCTACTAAGACTCTGTCACCGCAGGAACAAATTAATATGATGGTAAATTCTCAAGTAAAGCGAACAAAAGGTTTATTAGTTGAAGATTTTGTTGCTAAAAAACAGAAGCTTATTAATGAATTATCAAAGGTTTGTGATAAAAGTGTTATTGCAAGAATTGAAAAGGCTGATAATCCTGAGCAGCTTGCAAAAATTCTTGCAGAACAAGAGTATATGCCTATTGGTAAATATGCTAAATATATTATTGACGGTAAGTTTGTTAAAAAATCAAATCCAGACCAGGTTGTAAAACCTCTTTCTCTTGAAATGGAACAAATTCAATATCAGCAAAGAATAATCAAAGGAAATTTTACACTTGCAAGGGAAAAGGCAATGCATGTACCTTCAAAAAATCCTAAAGTTATTGCGATAGAAAATATTCTAAAAGAGCAATATGGCTGTAAGTTTGTTTCATTAAAAGACAATGAAGAACTTGCAAGAAAAGTTTTAAAAGCCTATGAGATTGCTACAAAAAATGGGGTAAAAACGCCTAAAAATGTTATTGCCTCTGATTTTATGGTCGCAGAAGGAGAAAACTTTTTTAATGGCACAATATTATTAAATAGAAATCAACATACTTTATGTGAAGGTTTTATGTCAACAAGTAGTGATTTTCATGTCCCTTTACATGAAATATTGCATAATACGCATCCAAAGCTTGTTTCTTTTTCTTGGAAGAAAATCCCGTCCGAGTTAATGGGGGTAAAAAATGAGTTGTCTATATATTCTAAAAATGCCCAAACACATGAAACATTTACTGAGTTAAATACCAAAAGGCTAATTGACGGATTAAATTCCCAAGAACAGGCATTGTTTGATTATTTGAATATATTTGCATAATTTGCAATATAAATAAAAAGAGCTTCTAAAAATTTTAGAAGCTTTCGAAATCTTTTATGATTCCTCGTGTAAAAGGTTAGTAGGTAGAAAGTGTAGTAGGTAGTAGTGTAAAATTTATTAATTCGCTTATAGCGTTATTTATTTCTTACATATTAATAAAGTATTTAAAAAGTATATAATTGCTCTATACTAAAAATATTTTAACAAAACTTTACATTTATAGGTTTATCTTTAATTTATACTGAATATTATTAATGAAATATAAATGGAGTAATCAAATGAAAATTGCAATTTATCCTGGTAGTTTTGATCCAGTAACAAAAGGTCATTTAGATATTTTACATACAGCAGCCGAAATATTTGATAAAGTTATAATTGCAGTTGCAAGGAATCCTGAAAAACAAGGCTTTTTACCAGTAGATGTAAGGGTTAAGTTGATAAAAGAAAGTGTAAAAGATTTACCAAATGTAGAAGTTGATTTTTTTGAGGGATTAACAATAAATTACGCTCGTCAAAAGGGTGCAACAGTTTTGATAAGGGGATTGCGAGCTGTATCCGATTTTGAGTACGAAATGCAGTTATCCCAAGCAAATAGTGCATTAGCAAGTGAAGTAAAGACAGTATTTTTGACTACAAAACCAAAATATAACTTTATATCCTCAAGTACAATTAAGGAAATTTACTTGAATAAAGGTGATATTTCAAAGTTTGTACCAGAACCTGTGAATGAATATTTGCAAAATACTTCTAAATGTTAAAATATTTAGCTTTTTCTATGATAAATTATTTGACAATTAATATACGCTTATGTAGAATGTAATTAGAGTAAGAAAGGTATATGTGTGACAGCAATGCAACAGAATAATGGTGTATATGATTTATTAAAAATGTTAGAAATTTCTTTGGAGGAAGGTTTCCCTATTATCCCACGTAAATTTACGGTTGTTAAAACAAAAGAAATTGAAACATTAATTGATAGAATTTATGCTTCTCTTCCATTAGAAGTACAGGAAGCAAGAGCATTTTTGAGACGTAGAGAAGAACTTCAAGTTGAAGCTCAACAAAAAGCTGAAAAGATTGTTCAAGATGCTCAAGCAGAAGCTGATAGAAAATTGTCAGAAGCTGATTTTATAAAAGCTCTTGAAAGAGAAGGTATTAGAATTAGAACTCAAGTTCAGCAAGAATGTGAAGAAATTAAGCGCAAAGCAATGGAAGAAGCTGATAATATTAGAGCTCAAGCTGTTGAAGAAGCAATGAAAACTAAAGAAGGCGCAGAGTTATATGCTGAACAAGTGTTAACAAATTTAGAGAAAAATTTGGCTCAACAACAACAAATTGTTAAAAATGGTCAAGTATATATGGAAAAATTGCGTACAGATTCATTTGGAAGTTACGATATTCCAACATCTTACTCAGCAGATAGAGCTCAGACAAATTCTGATTTCGTAATTAAATAAATATAAATATTAATCATAAACATAAATCAGTCGGCTAGTTAAACCGACTGATTTTGTTATAATTGCTTATAGTTTTTTAACATATTGTTTGCAATTTATTTTGTTTGGTTTATTATGATAACATAAGCCGATTTAATTAGAATGTGAGTTGTATCACATTCTTTTTTAAAGAGGATTTAATTACTCAACAAATAAGTAAAAAGGAAAATAAAAATGGGTATCAAAGGAAAAAATGACAGAATGGTAGTTCTAGCATGTGAAGACTGCAAAGAAAGAAACTACACAACTACTAAAAACAAAAAAAATATTAAAGAAAGATTAGAATTGAGCAAATATTGCCCAACATGTAAAAAACATACTAATCACAAAGAAACAAAATAGTAATGAACTGTAATCGGAGGTCAGGAAGCTAAGTTTCTTGAAAAATTCTTGTCTTCTTGTCTTCCGTAAGCCGTTCTTCTTGGTGGGCGTCCTTAGTTCAGTTGGTAGAACGTCGGTCTCCAAAACCGGATGTCGAGGGTTCGAGTCCTTCAGGGCGCGATTTTAATTAAAACGTAAGGAAACAAAAATATGATAGGTGCAGAAAACCAAACACCGGCATGGTTAGAAAAATCAACAAATTCAATAAGAACATACTTCAGAGGTGTAAGAACTGAATGGGGTAAAATCAGTTGGCCTGAACGTCGTCAGGTTATAGCTGAAACTGTTTTTGTTGTGGCTATTGTTTTTGTTTTTACCGTTGCAGTTTATTTAATGGATATAATTTTTAAAGGTTTACTCGGACTAATAAAATAGTTCCTGTATACAAGATTAAAAGGTGGCTTATGACTGAAAAAGAAAAATCTATGAAAGAGCAGTTAGACGAAGACAAAGCCCAAGAAGCTTTGGAAGCGCAAGCTGAAAATGAAGCTAAAGAAGCTAAGAAAAACCAAAAACGCTGGTATATAGTTCATACATATTCAGGTTATGAAAATAAAGTAAAAGTTAACCTTGAAAAACGTATTGAATACATGAATATGGGAGATAAAATCTTTAGAATTGAAGTTCCTCAAAAAACTGTTACCCAAATGAAAGGTGGTAAAAAACAAGAACGTGAAGAAAAGATTTTCCCAGGATATGTTCTAGTTGAAATGATTATGGATGAAGACAGCTGGTATGTAGTAAGACACACATCAGGTGTTACAAAATTCGTAGGATCAGCTAAAAAACCTATCCCTGCACGTGACAGTGAAATTAAAAAGATTATTAACCGCTCATCTTCAACTTCTCAAAAAATTGAACTTGATGTTAAAGCTGGTGATAAAGTTAGAATTACATCTGGACCATTCGCAGACTTTATCGCTGATATTATTGAAGTTTATCCAGATAAATCAAAACTTCGTGCAAATGTTTCAATCTTCGGACGTGAAACTCCTGTTGAATTAGAATATAAACAAATTAACAAGCTGTAATCAAAACTTGTTAAAGATGTCTACGTGCGTAGCACGAATATAAGCAAATTAACAAATTATAATAATTAGTACAAAAGATGTGGAAGGACCCTCCCCTAGAAAAGAGTAAAGGCGCGGAGACCGTTAGTACCACAAAAGGAGAAAAAAATGGCTAAAAAAGTAGTAGGAAAAATCAAGCTTCAAATCGAAGCAGGAAAAGCAAATCCATCACCACCAGTTGGTCCTGCATTAGGTCAACATGGTGTTAACATCATGGATTTCTGTAAGCAATTCAATGCTAAAACAGAATCACAAGCTGGATATATTATTCCGGTAGTAATTGATGTATACGAAGATAGAAGTTTTTCATTCATCGTAAAATCACCACCGGCACCTGTACTTATTAAGAAAGCATTAAACCTTCCAAAAGGTTCAGCAGTTCCTAATAAAGACAAAGTTGGTGAAATTACTCAAGCACAACTTGAAGAAATCGCTAAAATTAAAATGAATGACTTAAATGCAACAACTATGGAAGCTGCAGTAAACATGATTAAAGGTTCTTGCAGAGCTATGGGTGTTACAGTTAAAGAAGGTTAGATGGAAGGACGAAATGTCCGTTATTACCACGAAAGGAATTTAAAAAATGTCAAAATTAACTAAAAAACAAAAGAAAATGCAGGAAATGTTGGAAGGTTTTACTCAACCAGCTACTGCAGTAGATACAATTAAAAAATTAAAAGAAATTTCAAAAGAAGTTTCAAAATTTAACGAAACAGTAGAATGCCACATGAGATTAGGTATTGATGTTCGTCAAGCAGACCAACAAATCAGATCAACAGTTGTATTACCTGCAGGTCTAGGTAAAACTGTTAAAGTTTGTGTAATCGCAAAAGGACCTAAAGCTACAGAAGCTAAAGAAGCTGGAGCTGATTACGCAGGAGCTGAAGAAATTATTGATAAAATTTCAGGCGGCTGGTTTGATTTCGATACATTAATTGCAACTCCTGATTGTATGGGTATGTTGGGTAAATTAGGTCGTGTTTTAGGACCTAAAGGTTTAATGCCAAACCCAAAAACTGGAACAGTTACAATGGATGTAGCTAAAGCTGTTAAAGATGCTAAAGCTGGTAAAGTTGAATACAGAGCTGACAAACAAGGTATGATTCACTGCCCTGTTGGTAAAATTGAATTCAGCGAAGAAGACTTGCTTAAAAACTACGCAACTCTTGCAGATGCAGTATTGAGAGCAAAACCAGCTTCTGCAAAAGGTACATTTGTTAAATCAGTATACCTTTCAACAACAATGGGACCTGGTATCAAATTAGATCCTAAAAACTTTGCAGCAGAAGTTAAAGAATTAATGGCGTAAGCTATTTAAAAATATAAAAAAGCTCCTCTTTTTTAGAGGGGCTTTTTTATTATGTAGAGATTATAATGTTTGTGTATTAATGTAAGCAAGAGTATTGTATTTGGATTATATTTTGCTTATAATTTAGTTATGGATATGAAAACTATTAAATTGAGAGACTTTGAAATAGGCGATGATAAACTTACAATTATCGCAGGGCCTTGTGCTGCAGAAAGTCAAGAAATTCTTGATGAGACTGCAAAAGGTTTGAAAGAAATTACTAAAAAATTAGGTATTAATTTTATATTTAAATCATCTTTTGATAAAGCTAACAGATCATCTATATATTCTTATAGAGGACCAGGGCTTGATAAAGGTTTAGAAATGCTTCAGTCTGTAAAAGATAAATTTGATATTCCTATTGTGACTGATATTCATACACCTGATCAGGCTGAACCTGTAAGTAAAGTAGTTGATATGTTACAAATACCTGCTTTTTTGTGTCGTCAAACAGATTTACTGGTTGCTGCTGCTAAAACTGATAAAATTGTTAATATCAAAAAAGGACAATTTTTAGCTCCTGAGCAGATGGGACAGTTAGTTAAAAAAGTTGAAGATAGCGGAAATAATAATATCTTATTAACAGATAGAGGCTGTTCTTTTGGCTATAATAATTTAGTTGTTGACTTTAGAGCGATCCCAATTATGCAGACATTTGGCTATCCTGTTGTATTTGACGCTACTCATAGTGTTCAATTACCTGGTGCTCAAGGAACTTGTTCCGGTGGTGACAGAAGATTTGTCCCAACTCTTGCTAAAGCTGCTGTGGCTGCTGGTGCAAATGCTTTATTTTTTGAGGTTCACCCAGATCCTGATAAGGCAAAATGTGACGGACCTAATATGCTTTATCTTAAAGATGCAGAAAATGTATTTAGAATTTGCAAAGAAATTTTTGAACTTGTAAGAAAATAGAGTTGTAGTCGAATGGGAATTAAAATAAAACAATTTATAGCAGGTCAGTTAGAAAATAATATGTATCTTGTCATGGATGAAGATACTAAAAAAGCTGTATTAATTGATGCTACAGAGTTAATCCCAGAAATTACAGATACAGTTAAACAATTAGGTGCAGATGTTCAATATATTTTGCTGACTCATGGTCATTTTGACCATATTATGGGACTTAATGCATTGAAAAAAGAATTGAATGCTGAGGCTTTAATTTGCAAAGATGATCTTGTAATTTCTGATAATATCAATGAGTTTACAAGACTTTTTAATTGGCCAGATAGTGTTCCGCCTGTTTATGAAAAATATATTAAAGACGGTGATATTATCACTGTTGGAAATATGAATATAAAAGTTATTCATACTCCAGGTCATACAGAGGGTGGGGTATGTTATTTAATTGAAGATAATTTATTCTCTGGTGATACTTTGTTTAGAGGAAGTGTTGGGAGAACTGATTTATTCGGTGGTAATTTTTCAAAACTTTCTGACAGTATTAAAAATAAATTGTTTAAACTTGATACTGATATTAAAGTATTTCCGGGGCATGGTCCTATGACTACTATAGGATACGAAAAAAAATATAATGAAATATTATAAAGTCATTAAATGACAATATGAGGACATAACAAATGAAAGAACAATTAGAAAAAATATATGCTTGTGCAACAGAAGATTTATCAAAAGCTTCATCAATTTCTGATATTGAAGAAATTAGAGGTAAATATTTAAGTCGTAAGGGAGAGTTTAACGAGATTAAGAAAAATCTTAAAAACCTTTCTGATGAAGATAAAAGAGTTGTTGGAGCATTAGCAAATGAAATTACTCAAAAATTGGAAAATGCTCTAAAGGATAAGCACAATGAATTTTATAAAAAAGAATTAAATGAAAAGTTGATGAAAGAAAGAATTGATGTTACTTTGCCAGGTAAGTTCACTCCTCAAGGAAGAGTTCATCTTCTGACATCTACTACAAATGAAATTGTTCAAATTTTCCAAAGTTTGGGATTTTCTGTTGTTCCTCAGGAAAATTCTCCAGAAGTAGAAACTGAATATTATAACTTTGATGCATTAAATGTTCCAAAAGATCACCCTGCACGTGATGTTCAGGATACTTTCTATACCGAAATTGCTAAAAATGTTGTATTAAGAAGTCAGACTTCTGGTGCTCAAATTCATGCTATGGAAGGTAAAAATCCTCCTATCAGAGTTATTTCTCCCGGTAGAGTTTATAGAAATGAAAATATTAATGCTCGTAAAAATAATTTATTCCACCAAATTGAAGGTTTGTATGTAGATAAAGATATAACTTTCGGTGATTTAAAAGGAGTTTTGAATGAATTTATTCGAGTATACTTTGGAACAAGCCGTCCTACAAGATTCAGAAGCAGCTTTTTCCCATTTACAGAACCATCAGCTGAAGTTGATGTTCAATGTATTATGTGTGAGGGTAAAGGATGCAGAACATGTTCAGGAACAGGCTGGTTAGAAATCCTTGGTTGTGGAATGGTTGATCCTAACGTATTAAAAGGTGTAGGAATTGATCCAGATGTATATTCTGGTTTTGCATTTGGTATGGGGGTAGAAAGACTTGCAATGTTAAAATATGCAGTTGATGATATTCGCCTATTCTTTAATAATGATGAAAGATTTTTAAAACAATTCTAATTTATGATTTCATAATTTAAAGTATTGCCAGTTATGGCATCATAGAAATCACCTTGGAATTGAATAAATTTTTCAGGATTTATAATAAAAGAAAAAGTGTCCGCACCATATTGGTTCGGGCCTTTTTCTCCATTAGTGTCGAAAAATATTAATCCACATTGATTACTATAATTATAAATTGGATTTCCATCTGCATCGGTTGTGCCGGAATCAAATTTAGACAGACAATTTCCTCCAACATTCCTTGTATTATATGACATAATTGCTATTGTTGCACCATCAATAAGTATTGCTTTTGCTTGTGCATGAGAAGTGTAAAAATTATAACTCTCGCCTGAATTTTTTTGAGGTTTTGTCCCTTTTGCCCAACATCCGTTTTTTGTTCCGCAGTTCTGTGTGACTTGTATATATTTTGTCAAATCGTTTAATACCTGCTCGCTTGAATTTTCAAAAATCACAGAATAGTCACTGTATCCTGATTCTGCTTTTAACGAATTAAAAGCATTTGATATTGTTGAAAATGTTTTTTTTGATTGTGTAATAAGTACCTGATCTCTATATTTCCCAACGAGCGCAGGCATTGTCATCGCAGCAACTATGCCAATAATTCCTAATGTGATTAGGACTTCTGCTAATGTAAAACCCTTTAACCCCTTAAAATAAGCGACCTTCGCGGGGGGGGGGCAACCCTTAACGCTTTGAAATCAATCATTTTAGCCTCCTTTGTTTATTATTATAAACTTTTATTTTAATTTTTTCAAGTGTTTATTTTACGACTTTGTGAAGTCCGTGAGGTTTGTCAACATTTCTGCCTAAGTCAGTTGCTATTTCTAGTGCTAGTAATTGTGCAATCACAACTAAACAGAATGATTTTACTATTTCACTTTCACAATTTATGTCAATGCTAAATTTTGGATTAATTTTATCATTTGTGCAGCCTATTATGCAAAGAGGAGGATTATAATCTTCTTCTATTTTGCATAAATTTTTTATTGCTGTGTAATTTAATTCATTTACTGAAATATGAATTAGAGCAGGTTTGTTGTTTAATATTGCAACATGTCCGTGCATAAATTCACCTAAAATATTAGAATATACATTAATATATGATGTTTCTTTTATTTTTAATGATGCTTCTTTTGCTATTGCATAAGATATTCCATCTGCTGTTATTACTATATTTTTATATTTAGATAGGAATTTAGCCATCTCTTTGATTTCAGGTTGTAATTCATATGTCTTTGAGATGAATGAAGATAATGTTTTTAACTCATTCAGATAAATTGAAATATCTTGACCTTTATGGGCTGCATATTTTAGTACAAGTAAAGTGCAGCAAAGCATTTGAGTTGTTAATGATTTTGTTGCCGCAATACTTTTTTCTTCTCCAGCACAACAATCAATTTTGAAATCAGATGCTTCCCAAATTGTAGAGCCTTTTTTGTTTGTAATACATAGAGTTTTCATCCCTAATTCTTTAGCTTTTTTTAAAGCCGAATTAGTATCAGATGTTTCTCCTGATTGGGTTATAAATACATATAGAATGTCATTGTCATGAGGTACTGCAGATTTTAGCAGGAACTCGCTTGAATAAATAGCTCTAGCTTCCATTCCTGCGATATTCCCGAATAAATCTGCTGCAAATCTTGCACAATGATAAGATGAACCGCTAGCTACGAAAACTATTTTTTGAACATCTGTAGGAATATCAAATAATATGTAATTATTATCATTCACATGAGTTCTTAGTAAGTTATCAAGAACTTCTGCTTGTTCGAATATTTCAGTTTCCATGCTGGTTTTTTGTCTATCTTTGAAAAACATTTGACCTCTCTTGGCTAATTAATTTTAACCCAATAATTCTTTTAAAATTTCGTTAACAGCTTTAGGGTTAGCTCTGCCTTTAGTTTCTTTCATTACTTGTCCTACAAAGAAGCCTAAAAGTTGAACTTTTCCGTTTTTATATGCATTAACTTGGTTTGGATTAGCATCAATTACTTTTTGTACAATTTCTTTGATAGCTCCGGTATCTGAAATTTGGCTTAAACCTCTATCTTCAACTATTTTAGAAGCTTTTGTTCCATCTTTCATCATATCAATAATAATTTGTTTTCCAATATTGTTAGAAATTGTATTTTTTTCGATAAGTGAAATTAATTCTACAAGATTTTCTGGAGTTAATTTTGTATCAGTAATTTCTAATTTTTCTTCTTTCAAATAAGCTGCAATTTCACCCATAATGAAGTTTACTGCAATTTTTGGAGAAGCGCCTAATTTTAATACTTCATCAAAGAATAGTGCAAGTCCCATTTGTTCTACAATTACTGAAGCATCATATTCACTTAATCCTAAGCTCATATAACGTTCACGTTTTGCTTGAGGTAATTCAGGCATTTTATCTTTAATTTCTTGTACCCATTCTCTTGAAATTTTTAAAGGCATCAAGTCAGGTTCTGGGAAATATCTGTAATCGTGAGCGTCTTCTTTACCTCTCATAGAACGAGTTTCTCTAGAGTTATCATCCCACAATCTTGTTTCTTGAACAACTTCGCCACCTTCTTCAACGATTTCAATTTGTCTATCGATCTCGTATTCAATAGCTCTTTGAAGAGCTGAAAAGCTGTTTACGTTTTTAATTTCTGCACGTGTGCCAAATTTATTAGAGCCTTTAGGCATAATAGAAATATTAGCGTCACATCTCATAGAACCTTCTTCTAAGTTTCCGTCGCATACACCGATGTAACGAACTATATTTCTTAATTCTTCCATATAATTTCTAGCTTCTTCAGAAGATCTCATATCAGGTTCTGATACGATTTCTAATAATGGAGTTCCAGCTCTGTTTAAGTCTACTAAAGAGTAAGAAGAACCTGCAAGCCCGTCAGCACCTGCGTGAACAAGTTTTCCAGCGTCTTCTTCTAAGTGTGCACGAGTGATACCTATTCTTTTACCTTTAACATTTAAATATCCATTAACACAAATAGGTTCATCGTATTGAGAAATTTGATAACCTTTTGGAAGATCCGGATAAAAATATTGTTTTCTGTCAAACTTACATCTTTCAGGAATTTCGCAATTTAATGCAAGTCCTGTTAAAATTCCCATATTAACAACTTCTTTGTTTAATACTGGTAGAACACCAGGCATTCCTAATGTAATAGGGCTTGTTTCTGAGTTTGGTTCTTTCCCGAATTCACATCCGTCAGGAGCGAAAATTTTTGATTTAGTTTTTAATTGTGCGTGAACTTCTAAGCCTATAACTACTTCATATTTATCTCTTAAATTTCCCATTTTATTCCCTCTTTATAAATTTTCTTGTTTTTATAAAATTTGTTTGCTTTTATTTCAAAATAATTTTATAATTTCGATAGTTTGTCTACTTATTTATGGCACTATTTTATCATAAACAAAGATTTATAGCAAAGGGTATTAGTAGTTCATTTGCCAGCTTTCTTCCATAATTCTAGCGGCACAACCGTCACCACTTACATTTTCAGGAGCATCATTTAATATTCCATCTCCTGCACACAATTCTTTATTGTTTCTCCAATAGTTGCTTCCAGATGTATTTCCGGAAAATGCTTTTGCATAATCTCTACCATATAATGGGTATAAGTGGCCATTTTGTCCAACTATAAATTTAAATATATCGCGGCCATATTGATTTGGTCTGCGTTCACTATTAACATCTATTAAAACTTCTGCACAAAGGTTGTTTATTGTACTGATATATTGGTGAGCTACAGGTATGCAACCTTTAGGTTCAACAAGATACATAACTCCATCTGGTGTCATGAATTTAAATCCGCTTGTTGAACGCCAATCTGAATTTGTTGTGAGAAATGTATCTCTTGGCTTAAGATATTTAGATTTGATTGTTGGCATCATTGCTGTTCCGGTTTTAGCAATTTTTATTATACGAATTGATTTTCTCATTTCTTCTTCAAATTTATTATTCCAAGCATTGTCTGAACTTGTACTATCAAATACGCCAGTGCAATCAATGTCCGTACATTCATATCTAAACATTATATTTTGCATTGCTTGCTCAAATTGGCTTAAAGATTTTTCAAGCTGAGCAACATACTCTTTTTCGTGATAAAGAGCAACTACTCCCGGCATTGTAAGAGCAGCTACAACTCCTATTACAGTCATAGTTATCATAACTTCAGCAAAGTTAAATGCTTTTCTTTTCAAACCAGGCTCCAATCAAATTACATTTTTATTATAAACTATTTTTTGAAATTTTCAAGTAATGTGATAAGTTTTCTATGTAATAGTACGTTGTGTACTCTTAAATAATCAACTCTATGTTCTATTGCTATTGAATTTATAGCAAGTGTGTAAATATCTTTTATGTCATTAGTTTCATTTTGCATTCCTAAAAGACTTTTTCTTGAAATCCCAAGCATTATTGGACAATTTAAAGATTGGAATTCTTCTATTCTTTTGATGATTTCAAAATTATCTTTTTGTGATTTGCCAAAACCGATACCAGGATCGATTATAATATTTTCAATTCCTTTAGAATGAGCAAGTTCAATTTTTTGTTTGAGGTTAAGGTAAATATCTTCCATCAAGTCATTATATTGAGGAGAATCTTGCATATTTTCAGGGGTTCCTTTGGAATGTTGAATAATTATAGGAATATTATATTTTGCAATTACATCAGCCATTTTATGGTCATAATCAAAACCTGATACATCATTTATAATATTAGCTCCTGCTTTTAGACATTCTTCTGCAACAATTGAACTTCTTGTATCAATGCTTATTTTTGTTTTATCTTTTGCAAAATCTATAATAGGTAATAATTTTTCTAATTGTTTTTTATCTGATATTGGTGATGAATATGGCTTTGTTGATTCAGCACCTATGTCAATAATATCTGCACCATCATTTATCATCTGTAAAAGATGTTCTTTTGCTTTTTCAAAATCGTTATATAGACCGCCATCAGAAAAAGAATTCTCTGTAATATTTAAAATTCCAACTAATTTTACTTTATGTTCAGAATTATTTTCTTTAAGTAGTAATTCCCCGAGTTCTTTTAGCTTGAATGGTTGAAATTTTAATTTTTCTGCAATTTTTTTAATTTGACTCTTACTTGCACCTAAAATGCAGTTAGACGTTTCAATTTTTCCTGTAATAACTTCTCTATGAGTCGCACAATCAGCTCCGACAGAAATTGCGGTTTGTTTTAATATATTTGCTTGGGCTGGAGTGAGTGAATATATTTTAATATTTTTATAATCAAATTTTTCAACAGCTTTGTGTATGTATGATTTATCAAATCCTACTTGTTTTAATTCGTTTTTTATATCACAGTTTTTTAATTCTCGTAAAATAAAATCGTGCATAAGCTTAGCTTAGCACGATTTTATATATTTAACAACTTAATTATTTTAGTTTGCGACTTTGCTTTCAATAGTTTCGCTTGTAACTTTTGCGATATCAGATACTCCGGATATTAGAGTAATGAATCCAAAACCATAACCTAATGCACCAGCTCCGGCTCTGAAAATTTTGCTTTCGACTAAAGGTTTTACGTATTTCATTGATTTGAATTTAGTACCCCAGTTTAAAATAGCATTTTTAGCCCATCTTGCGTTTTCTGCAACTTTTGCAAATAAACCTTTTGATTTTTTTGCAACATCAGTAGCTGTTCTGGTTGTTTCTGTTAAACCTTTCATCCCTTTAGATACTTTTGATGCAGAATCAAACATATCAAAGCCTGATTTAGCAGCTTTAGTTCTAGCAGCAGCTGTTGTTGCAGCTATAGCTCCGCCACCTGTTACAACTTTTTTTTCAGCATCTTTATTATCAGAGTTATTGTTGTTAGCAGGTTGTGATGTAAATGTTATTCTTTCGTTTAAAGAAATAGCCATTATTATTTATCTCCTGCTTCACTTTGTTCTTTTAATGTTGTAACGCCAGCAGCTACACCGCCTGATGCTCCTACAAAATTAACGGTAGCTTTTTCATAAGTTTCTTTTTTTACTCCGGTAATTTTGTTATAAACAAATTTTATACCTTTTTTTACTGTGTTATAAACAGCTTTAATTCCGTTACCGACTGCTTTTGCAAATTTTACAATTGGACCGCCGACTTTTGTCTTTTCAAATTTATTAATTTGAGCTAGAGGCATTTTATAAGCTTCTGATTTTTTGAAATTTTTGCTAATTGTTGCAAAAGTATCTTTAATAAATGTATTAGTCGCTTTTATTTGTTTTTTTATACCTTGTACAGGTGCAGATTTTCCAATTTTAGAGAATGCTTGGATTGATTTTTTTGCACCCCAGCCTGTTGCCATTCCACCTAATAAACCTGTTGTTACTACTGCTCCGCCTTTAATGATTTTTTCCGCCGGTTTTGGTAGTTTGAATTCGTCATTTTCAAGAATTTCTTCTAAGTCTTCTTTTTGAGAAAGTAATTCTTGTCTTGATGCTTGGTATTTTTGTTCTTCAATTTCTTCAGGAGTTAATTGTCTTTTTTGTTGTCTAGCTCCGAATGTAAGACCATAATTGTTAGAAAGTTTAGGCTGTACTGATAACATAATTTTCTCCATTAAAGTAATTTTCAAGATACCTAACAAGTGTAAAGAAATTTTTTTGCTGGTAAAATTAAATTTTGTTAATGTTTTGTTACATTCTTTTTCGCACTTTTACGGTAGATATTATCGCATATAAAGTTTTATTTGTAAACAAATTTACTACCTTGATGTGAAGACCTTTTAATAAATTCTCTATCGATTTTATTGAGGCAATCAAATTTTTTTCCTAACCATTGTGGAGCTATTAATTCAGAACTTAGTCCATTGCCTGCAAGTCTATGAATTGTTGTATTTGGTGGTAAATATTCAAGAAAATCACAAACGGTTTGAACATATTCATCTTCCCCCATAAAATCAATGCCACCATTTTCATAAATTTGAGCAAGTTTTGTGTTTTTTAGGGCACAGAGCATGTGAATTTTTACCCCATCGACTCCAAGTTCTGCTAATTTTTGTGCTGTCTCCATTATTTCGTCATGAGTTTCCCAGAGTCCGAAAATTACATGAACACAAACATTTATACCTGCAGATTTTGTTTTTTTATAAGCTCTTAAAAAACAATCGAAATCATGTCCACGATTGATTTTTTTTAATGTTTTATTGTGGATTGATTGGAGACCATATTCAATCCAAGTATAGTAGTCATCTTTGTATGATGAAATGAGTTTAATTTTCTCATCATCAATGCAATCTGGTCTTGTACCTATTGAAATCCCAACAATATCAGGATGATTGAGTGCTGAATTATATATTTTTTCAAGTTCTTGTACTGGTTTGTAAGTATTTGAATACGCTTGAAAATATGACATAAATTTTTCAGCTTTAAACCTTTTTTTTAAATTTTCAGCTCCGACTGAAACTTGTTTTTCAATAGATAAAAGATTTGAATGTGCTTGAGAAAAACTTCCGCCTTCGTCACAGAATATACAACCGCCTGTAGATATTGCTCCATCTCTGTTCGGGCATGAAAAACCGGCATCAAGAGTAATTTTATATACCTTAACGCCGAATTTATTTTTTAAATGAGCGCTGTATTGATTGTAGCGCTTATCAGTATTATTAAACATAATTATGAATTTTTATTTTCTTCTTCATCATAAATTGGATAAACGTAATGTTCACCACAATTTGGGCATACAACTTCTTGTTGTTTTCCGTCTTCTAATTTAGCTACTTCAAATAATGTTTTGCAACCTGATTGTACGCATCTTATTGCCCAACTTGGTCTTATCAATCTTGCCATAAAACTTTCCTCTTAATAATTCTGTATTACAAGAATATTTTAGCATTCTAACTATTTTTGTGCAAGTCCGTAAAGATTGATTGACTGTTGAATTTATTATTTAACTCTGCGAGTTAGAATTTATTATGTTGTGAAAGGAAATTTTGATATGAAAAAATCTTTAATGTTTCTCTCAATATTAATTGTAAGTTTTATTGCAATTTTTGATGCTAAAGATAGAATTAAAGAATTAGATGAAGTCGCTGCAAATACCCCAGCTCAAGTTGAAATGAACCAATCTATTCAAAAGCCTAATGCTCAAATCAAATATAATACAAATGATATAAAAAAGAATTTAATTCAAAATTCAGATAGTGCAAATCAAAAAATTATGCAGGATAAGAAATTACTGCAAAATAATGTCAATAATGTTGATAAAAGACGTGATACAATTAGTAATCCTGTAAATTAAATTCCGTAAATCATTTCTCCAAAGAAATCGTCGTCTTTTTTGTTTTTATTTTGAGGTTTTTCAGGGATTGTTTTATCGAATTTTAAAGCTCCGCCTGTATTTTCTGTTTGTTTGTTTTCTATTGGTCTTATTGCTTTTGGAAAAAATCTTAGGGTGATATTTTGTGAAGCACTTGGGGCGATTATTGTTTTAGAATATAAGCTCATTTTTTTTAGCCATTCGTTTGCTTCTACATAATTTTGTGCTGAAAAAATATTTTCATTATTGCCTAATTTAGTAGAGTAGTGATTGCTCCACATAACTATGTCATTTACAGTGTCAATTAATACAATTGATGTTTCTAATCTATATGGATAGATAGTGTCAAAATCTGATGATACTTCAAGAACTTCCCATAGGTTTCGTTTTGTTGAATTTTTATTTGTTGTGACATAACTTGAAATCAGTAAAACTGATTTGCATGAAAAATTTTGTCCGATTTTTTTCAATGATGCATAATCAATATTTTGTGATGTTTTAAATTTATTTAGAACATTTTGAGTTAAAGTTTTTTGTTCAGAATTTTGGTTTAATTTTAGTCTTACTTCATATAAATTTGGGGATTTAATTTTTCCATTAGAATTATTGAAATTTTTTATAATATCATTCGATATAATTTCTGACATTTCGTTGAAATTATAATAATTTTCTTTTGTAGATAATAAATCTGTAGGCAATACGAGTACATCAAAACTTACAGCTTTTGCCGGTGAAATAATTAATAGCATAACCAATAGAATTTTTATCAATAATTTCATAATTCTATTATAGCATAATATCATTTGATTATAGGATTATATTTTTTATTTTATATTATAAAATTTGAGTATGAATTACGAAGAAATGATAAAATTGGCAGAAAAAGCCTCAGAAAATGCATATGTTCCATACTCAAAATTCCCTGTAGGAGCTTGTGTGCTTACTGATAGTGGAAAAGTTTATACAGGCTGCAATTTTGAAAATTCAAGTTTCGGTCTTACAATTTGTGCGGAAAGAAATGCTGTTGGCTCTGCGATAGCAGATGGTGAAAAAAAAGTTAGAGCTGTTGCGATATTCTCTCCAAAAATGGATAATTGTACTCCTTGTGGAGCTTGCAGACAAGTTTTAAATGAATTCAAGTCTCAAGAAGGTTTGGATGTAATAACTAAAGTCGCAGATGATATAAAAGTTTGTTCTATAGAAGAACTTTTGCCTGAATCTTTCACGTTATAAATATGTATTTATTTGAATTAATTACAAGATATATAATGGGGAAAAAATATAAAAAAGCTTCCTCTTTTGATCCTTTTGCTCAAGATGATATCGAAAATTCAGATAACTGTGAGCATATATTTTTACCTATTGATAGTTCAGGAGAAGTTCTTGCTTGTTCAAAATGTGGTCTTGTTGTAAACAAAAAAGATCTCAAAGATGTAAATATATTTAAGAGGTAAATTATTTTTTGCTAATTAGCATTTTTGATAAGATATTTTTTGCAGCTTGTAATTGAGCATCATTATTTGTTTTTACATCTTTAATGCTAAATTCTACTTTTATATCAGGTGTAATTCCTTTTTTATTAATATCTGTTCCTTTTGGAGTTAAATATTTGGCAATGGTCAGATTTAGACCAGTTTCATTTGGCATTGGAATAATTTTTTGGACCATTCCTTTTCCGTAAGTTTTAGTTCCAAGCAATTTTGCTTTGTTATAATCTTTTAGAGCTCCTGATAAAATCTCACTTGCACTTGCAGAATTTCCATCAACTAAAACTATGGTTGGTTTTTTAACCCCAAATTCTGTATCTTGAGCATTAATATCATATTTGTAACCGTTTCTGCCTACGATACTTACAATATTACTGCCTTCAGGTAGAAACAAGTTTGCGATAAATATTGCATTCGGTAAAAGTCCACCGGTGTTACCGCGTAAGTCTAGAATTAAACCTTTTGTGTCTTTTGTTTTTTCAAGTGCTTCTAAAAATTCATTAGGAGTTGTTGATCCTATAAAACTTGTAATTTGGATATAGCCTATATTTTTGTCTACAATGGCACTTTTTACAGTTTTAATTTTTATTTCTTTTCGCATTACACGTTTGATTAACTTATCTTTATTTCTTAGAATTGTGATATTTACAAAGCTGTTTTCTGGACCTCTGACTAAGTTTGCAACTTCTGATAGTGTTAGTCCGTTTACTTCTTTGCCATCAATTGCAAGGATTATATCATCCGGTAATAAGTTTGCAAATTGTGCAGGAGTTCCGTCCATAACGTTTACGATATGAATTTTTCCTGCAATTGATGTGATATTTACTCCAATACCTGTTATTTTAGAATTTATAGAATTATTTTGATCCAAGTATTCAGTTTTTGACATATACCTTGAATATGGATCATTCAAACTAGCAAGCATTGTGTCAATGGCAACTTTTGCATCATCGTCGTTTTTGATTTTCCCGTGATAATGTTCTTTCCAGCGTCCCCATGCTTGATTATTTAAGTTTTCATCGTAATAATTATCACGAATTATTTTCCAGCTGTTATCAAATAGTTTTTGGGAAGAAATATGATCGTGATCTATCATTTCAGGCATTTCTGACACTTCAACTTTATTCACATTCATAAAAATGCTGTTAAGCGTAAATAGCGTTAATATTAAAAGTATAAATATGATTGCCTGACTTTTCTTCATACGAATATTTAACATCAAGAATTTTTTATAATCAATATACTTTTTAAGTAGTATATTAGATTAATTCCTGATATTTTCAAATAAGATTTTTATAAATCTTCAAATCCAGGAGAGGTTGAAGGAAGGTTTTTGTATCCTTCGTTGGACATTACTGTCTTTTTAATATATTTATTTGAATATCCGCCTCTTTCGAATAGCTTTTTCAAAGTATTTTCTCTTACAACAAGAGGATGTAATTCATCATTACTTTCCGGGTACATTTTTACAATTTCGTACCAGACAGATGCTTCCATTGTCCAAGCGTAAGTTTCTTCTGCTAGAGAGTTAAATTCATCTTGGTGTAAAGCTTCATGAGATAATAATGCTGCAAGTGCTCCTGGAGGTGCATCTTTATGGCGTGGATTTATATAAATGAAAAGTTGTTTATTTTTCTTCCAGCCAAGTGCATCAAATTTCTCATAATCTGGATTGATCGTTGCAAGATCTCTGAATTCTATTTTTACCGGACGACCAGATAAATTGTTTCCTAAAATAGCATTTCTGGAAAATTCGCCGTTTGTTCCTTTAAGCATATCAAGTGCAACATAAAATACTTCTTCTTTCCCTACAGCTTTATATATTGGAGTGATTTGCTTAATGTATTCTGAAGAATATTTTGCAGGGTATGTTTTGGGTAATTCTATCAATTCTTCATTTTTCTTTGCAGAAAATGCCGGTAATTGAAATGATAAAATTACTGTTGTTATTAATAAAATCTTTTGTAATTTTTTACTATCCACTAATCTTCTCCTATAATACTAATAAAACTACAAATGTAGTAACTATTTAATATTATAATTATATTAATTCCATCGTCAAATTTTATTTTATTTTTCTATTTAAAGAAGCAAGTTCTTTGTATATAATTTTGTATTCAGTATCACCTGAAATACTTTCAGCTTCTTTAATATATTCAAGTGCTGTTTTGTAATCTTCTTTTGCTTTATAGATTTCACTCATTTTTGCGTAGTATGATGCGTTGCTAACATCATACATAATTGCTCGTTTCATACATTCTATAGCTTCGTCAAAATCTTTTTCTTTAAATCTTACTAATGCTAAATAATAATATCCTTCAGCAAAATTCATATCTAAAGAAATAGCTTCTTGGGCGTAAGCTTTCGCGTTATCATAATCTTCCATATTAAAACAAGCTTTTGCACCAATAGTGTATGCAGAAATGTAGTTGTCATTTTTACTCAAAACTTTTTTTACAATTTCTAAGGCATCATTGTATTTTTTTTCAGCGATAAAAATTTCTGCAAGCTGACATTGATAATTTAAACTTTCTGGATTTTGAGATATAACTTTTGAAATAGCATTTTGTGCTTTTTCATACATAGAAAGTTCTCTATATACTTTAGATATTGCAACCAATGTAAAGTTATCTTCAGGATTTGTTTTTAAATTATTTTCTAGTTCAATTTGTGCTCCTAGAAAATCTTTTTTCTCAAATTTTAATAAAGCATTTAGAACATGAGCTAATTCATATTCAGGGTTATGTTCTAAGATATAGTCAATTTCTTTTTGAGCTTTATCAAAGTTTTTTTGTTCGAAATACAAATATGCGAGAGAATATCTGTAACCTGAATTTTCAGGAGCCATACATATTGCTTGTAAATATGCTTGAATAGCTTCTTTGAACCAACCGTTATAAAAATAGGCATTTCCTAAATTATAGAAATAACGTGGATTTTGTTTGTTTAATGATGATGCTTTTGAAAAATATTTTATAGCATCGATGAATTTCATATCTTCAAGAGCAAACAGGCCTAAATAATTCAATATTTCAGGGTTTTCTGATGTTTTTGAGAACGTATTAAAAATATTTTTTGATTTTTCAAATTCATTTTCGTCAAAATATATTTTTCCTAATAATACTAGCGCATTCTCATTTTCCGGATTAATATTTAATGCTTTTTCAAGATTTTCTTTAGCGTTTTCTGATTTATTATTTTCATAATACGCTTTTGCTATGGCATATAAAACTTTATCGTTTAAAAGTTCCGAAGTTTCAAACGATTTAATTTTTTCTAAATCATTTTTTAATGATGAAATATTAATTAATTCAATTAAATTTTCAGCACTTTGTTGGATATTAAATAATTTTTCAGCAATAAAATATGCGTTTTTATAATCTTTAGAATATAGGTAAATTTTTTCAAGAATTTTTAAAGATTCAATATGCTCTCCGTTTTTTAAAAGAACTTTTTCAAGATATTGAACTGCTCTTGGAAAATTGTTTAGTAGAAAATATAATTCTCCAAGTTGGAATAAAATTTCTATATTGTCATTTTCTGCTTCTAGTGCTTTGTAAAGCATTTCAATAGCTTGTTTGTAACATTTTTGTGACTTTAAATCAAATGCTTGTTTTATATATTCTAAAGTTTCTTGCATTTAAGCTCCGTTATTTCTTCTTTTTATTTTGTTTTTTGTGTTTAATTTTTTTCTTTTTAGAATTGTTTTGCTGTTGATTATTATTTATGAGAATTAATACTTCATCTTCGCCTGCCATTTTTAAGTTGTTTCTTGCAATCCCTTCCAAGCTAGACATAGATGAAAACATTTTTATATCTTGTTTTAATTCTTGATTTTGATTTTCAGCTTCATCTCGAATTTTTGTGAGTGTAGAAATTTTTGCACGGTATGAGATTGTTTTAGAGATATTTAAAATAGCCCCAAAACCAATTTGAATAAGGCATAATAATAGAACAAGCGTTAAAAAAGAATAATAAAAGCCTGTTTTATTGTTAGATTTTACGGGAGCAGGTCTGGTAACTTCTTCCGTAGAGTTTTCCTGTTCAATATTTTCAGCCATAGATCCTCACAAAAAAATTATAATCTAAATAAACTATTAAAACAATAAAGTTTGTATAAATTTACAATTTAAAAGTTGCAGAAAAGTTTAATTGAGTTTTATTTTCTCCAGTATCTACGTAATATGTTTGTTTTGCACCTGCTTCAAGTAACATTCTATCCCTATCTTTTTTTCCGAATGGGTTTAATGAAAATATTAGTTCTGTAGAACGTCTGTTTCTTGTGATATCCGCAGATAATTTATTTTTCAAGGATATATAGCTGTTAAGTTTTAATTCTGGAGTAACAGATATAGTATTGTAATCTTGTGCGTAAGTTGTATTTAATGACTTTTTGAAAGAAGAACTAACCGCAAATTTATCTTTTTCGTATCTAGTAAATAATCCGGTTTCAGATTCCAGCATTGCAATGTTGTCTACTTCATTTTCATATAGTGCACCTATTGTAAAATCTCCTTTTGTACTAGATGAAATTACTGATTTTGGAGCGATATTATATTCTGTATTTGTGTGTTTTGAAATCTGATTAGCTCTAGTGTGGCTCGCTAAATCAAGACCTTTTGATGCTGTTATTTTTTGCGGAACTTTTAAGTTTATAACAAAATTATCATTATCATCTTTTAGATATATTGTATCTCTGTCTTCAATGTATTCCGCGTATCCTTTTAAAACGGTAGCCCCTAATACGATATTTTCATCATTTTCTTCAGACATATCAAGCATAACTGTTTCTTCTTCCTCATTATTTTTTGAAGTTGTCGTTTTTTCTTCTATATAATTATTATTTTCTTCTATTTCAGAATTATTTAATGGCCTTTCTGGGACATTGTCATCTGGAATTGTGTATATAAAAATATTAGGAAGAGCATTTTCTCCGCCTGAAGTTGGAAGCATTTTTTTATTAATTGAAAATGCAGGAATTTGAATAACCATTAAAGATAAAAAAAATAATAAAAACTTCCTCATATAAATATTTTAAAACTTTATAAATCTTAGTCAAATTATGAACAATTTTTATTAGTATATTGTGTGATTACTTGAAATCAATTTGTGCTCGTGGTATTTTTTTTATGCTGATTTATAAATAAGAAAGAAGGAAAAAATGACAGAAGTTAGAGTCAGAATTGCTCCGTCACCAAGCGGAAATTTGCACATCGGAACAGCAAGAACTGCATTATTCAACTATTTATTTGCAAAGAAAAATAACGGTAAATTCGTTTTAAGAATTGAAGATACTGATGCAGAACGTACAAGTCAGGCTTATATTGATAATATTTTTGACAGCTTAAAAGCTTTAGGTTTGAATTGGGATGAAGGTCCTGATGTAGGTGGTCCTTATGGTCCTTACACTCAATCAGAAAGATTTGATATTTATCCAAAATATGTACAAATGCTTTTAGACAAAGGTTTTGCTTATGAATGCTATTGTACTCCTGAAGAATTGGATGCTGAGAAAAAAGAAGCAGCTGATAACAAAAAACCTTATGTTTATACTAAAAAATGCTTAAATTTAACTGAAGAAGAAAAAGCAAAATTAAAAGCAGAAGGTAGAAAACCTGCTATCAGATTTAATATTGAAAAAGCTCAAAAAGCTTTCCATGAAACATCAATGTTGACTTTTGATGATATGGTAAAAGGCGAATTGCATGTAGATACAAATCTTTTAGGCGATTTCGTAATTATGAAATCTAACGGAACTCCTACTTACAATTTCGCAGTTGTAATTGATGATATGTTGATGAAAATTTCTCACGTAATTAGAGGAGAAGACCATATTTCAAATACATTCAAACAAATTTTGATATTTGAAGCGTTAGGTGCAGAAGTTCCAAAATTCGGTCACTTAGGTATGATTTTAGCTCCTGATAGAAGCAAATTGTCAAAACGCCACGGTGCCACTGCAGTATCAGAATTCGTTGAAAAAGGGTATTTGACTGATGCTTTAATTAACTTTGTAGCATTATTAGGCTGGGCTCCATCTGACGGTCAAGAAATTAAAACAGTTGATGAAATTGCTCAAGATTTCAGAATTAATGAAATTTCTTCTTCAAATTCAATTTTTGAATATGATAAATTAAATTGGATGAACAGTCATTATATAAAAATGCTTTCTATTCCGGAATTAAAAGAAAGATTAAAACCATATTTGACAAAATATAACTTGAATGAATTAACAGATGCTCAATATACTCGTATGGTAGAAATTACATATGAACCATTGACATTATTGTCAGATATTACAGATGCTGTTACATATTTCTTTGGTGAAGATGTAGAGTTTGATGAAAAAGCAAAAGAAACTCTATCTACTGAAGTTTCTCAAGATGTTCTAAAAACATTTATGGAACAAGCAAAAGATTGGGAATGGACTGAAGAAAATCTTCACGAAAAATTAGAAGCATTCAGAGCATTTTATAAAGAAAAAGGTGTTAAACCAAAAGTTACAATGTGGGCTATCAGAGCTGCTGTAACAGGTAGAACTTGTGGTGCTGATATGACTGCAATCCTTGCAATTATCGGTAAAGACAAAACATTTAATCGTGTAAAAAATGCTATGAAACAAACAGTATAGTTTTTGATAAAAAACAATTAGTATAAAACGAGTTTGACTAAAAAGTCAGACTCGTTTTTATTTTTTAATAAATATTAATAATTCCCAGATAATTTTTAAAGTTATTTTTAATTCTGTCGTAAATATTTATATATATGTATTGTTTTCTTATAATTTGGGGATAAAGCTAATGGTTGATATTTACATTACTTCAGATGAGATAAAAAAATATATTTTTATGATCGTTTTGTTTAATGCAATTTTCCCGAAAGTGTTAGAACAAAGCGGAATGATGATTACAATTGAAGATGCAGAAGATTCTACAAATGTTCATAGAATGTGCTATGACAATTTTATTGCCAGATATGATATGTATGGATTAAATCAAATAGCAGAATAAAATAAAATTAAATATCGGAGCGTTTTTTATCACTTTTTGTGATAATTAATTTTCCTGCTTCAATAGTATATTCAACTAAATCTGTTTCAGGGTTCACTTTTAACAATTCAAGAATTGTTTTATTTACGGTAAGTGCCCAGCCGTTGCCGTTTCTAATAAACTTTCTATACATATTACAACCTTAAAATATATACATTTAACTTGACAATATCATATTGTATGTGGTACTATTTTTCTAATATTACGATGTATCTAATAAAATAAGATACATTATATTGCTTCTTTAACCTGAGCAGGCACCCCACGTCTGCTCTTTTTATGTTACAATTTTGGTATGGAAGAATTTACACATTATACGGTAATGAAAAATGAGGCTGTCGATGCGCTTCAGTGTGAGAATGGAAAGATTTATGTTGATTGTACATTAGGCGGTGGCGGTCATAGCGGATTAATTTTGAGCAGAATTCAACCTGATGGAAGATTAATCGCTTTTGATGTTGATGATGATGCTATTCGAGCTGCTTCTGAAAGATTAAAGGATTATCAAAATTTAACAATTGTAAAAGATTCTTATGTAAATATTAAAAAAGTTTTACATAATCTTGGGATTGAAAAAATTACAGGCGGAGTTCTTTTTGATCTTGGAGCATCATACCATCAATTCCATAAAGGGGAAAGGGGGTTTTCGTTCTCTAAAGAAGCTCCTCTGGATATGAGATTTAATCAAGATGCAGATTTCTCAGCTTATGATGTTGTGAATTCATACAGTGAAGATGATCTTGTGAGAATTTTTTCTGAATATGGAGAGGAAAGATTTTCAAAAAGAATTGCAAAAAAAATTGTAGAACAAAGAAAGCTGAAAAAGCTTGAAACAACGGTAGAATTGGCTGATTTAATAGTGAATTGTACTCCTCACGTAAAGTCTACGATTCACCCTGCAACCCGCGTATTCCAAGCAATTCGAATAGAAGTTAATCAAGAGTTAACAAATGTAAAAAATACTCTGAATGATGTGTTGGATTTGTTGGACTTTGGTGCTATAATAAGTGTAATAAGTTTTCACTCTTTAGAGGATAGAATAGTGAAACACTTATTTAAATATCACTCGCAGAGGTGCCATTGTGATAAGTCTCAAATGATATGTCATTGTCCGCCTCCAATATTAGAACTGGTAAATAAAAAACCGATAATAGCGAGCGATGAGGAGATAAAAATAAATCCTCCTTCAAGAAGTGCCAAACTCAGAATAGCTAGATGTATCAGGCACTAGGGTGAGGTTAGAACCTGGGGTAGAAAATTGAATACAGCAAGAGTAAGAACATCAGAATTAGTAGTATCGGAAGAAAATTATTATAGTAAATCATATGTAAATAATCCGATAAGAGAAGACAATCAAGTAATTGAAGGTTATTTTCAAAAGGAGATTTCACAAAAAGCTATGGCTATCAGAAAAGTTAATAAAACATTATGTGGATTATTAGGAATTGCCGTAATTGTAGCTTTTATCGGTTATTATTTTGCGATGTCTAATGAACTTACTTTGAATAAACTTAGCCGTCAGATTACTACTTTGAATGATGAAAATGCTGAATTACAAAACCAGTTAGATCGTTTAAAATCATTTAATAATGTAGATAGCAAGATGATGCAGTATAACATGCTTCAAAAAGCTGCTAAAGTAATTGAAGTTCAAGCTGTTCATTCACCTGTTACAGTTGATAAAAAACCGGAAAAAACAGCTGCATTTAACTGGGCTATTGGTTATTAATTTATGGAAAATATAATACTCTATGCCATCCCGTTTATTTTATTTTTTGTCTTAGTTTCAATTCAGTTAATTTCAACAAAACCGAACGGCAGAGTTATTAAAAAATATGGAAAACCGATAAAATACTTTTCAAACAAAAAGTGCTTTAATACTGTTCCTATGCGAGGTACATCTGTTGGGATGTATATTTATTCTGATTTTATAATTCTATTAGATGGCGGAAAAGAATATTTTTTAGATAAAGAATTTAAAAATTTTAAATTGTATGGAAGTATTCTGATAAAAATATTTGAAATAGATATTGAAAATGGGAAAACGCTTCAAATAAACATAAATCAGAAGCAGGAGAATGTATTAAAAGAATTTTTTCGAATAGAAAATGAAAATCTATAACTAAAGAATGAATTATCCCATACTAAAGTATGAATTTTTGTAAAATTTATTAAAGTTTTTTCTGTATCGTGCCGTAAATAATTATGAAGGCATGTATGTAAGGAAAATTTCATGAAAAACGAAGAGAATAAAAATGGTGTGTCCCTCTTTTCACAATCTGATTATTTGATAGGACAAGATCCTATTGAAGAGATTTTTGCACTTAATTTAGGAGATTTTATTGCTGAAAATCTTATTTCAGAAGATTTGGCAAGAAAAATCGGTAATAGTGTAAAAGATAAAAAATCAGGTTTGATAAATCAATTAAAAGAATTGATTTCTATATATTCTTTACAAAATACGTTATGTGTTTTGAGTTTTGATAAATCAGAAGAGCAGGCTATTTATACATCTATTGCTCATTCTGTAAAACAAATGTTAGAAATTCAGGCATGTCATATTTATCTTGAAAAAAATAATGAATTAGATCTTGTAGGTACAACATCAGGTAGTATTGAAAATTTTCAAATAGATGAAAGTACGCCGGCAGGTAAAGCATTTTTGGCTAAAGAATCTGTATTTGATAAAGATGTAACAGTTATTCCAATGCATTGTAATATAAAGTCTACTGGTGTAATTATCTTAGAAAATTCAGAACAAATTAATCGTGAATATATTGATCTTGTAGAGAGTATTGCGATTCTATTTGCAACATCAATGACTTTACAACATACTATCGATGAAACTAATAAATTAATTGATGATGAGAAGTCATCTGCTTCAGATTTGCAACATATGAGAGCTGAATTGACTGCATTAATTGGTGATCTTTGTGATTATCAACAAAGTTTTGTTGAAAATCTTGCAAATGCTGTGGATACAAAAGGCGGATATAAAGTTTCTCATTCTAAAAATACAGCAAAACTAGCAAGACAACTGTGCAAACAATTAGGATTAAATGAAAAAACAACTGATTTGATATATTATGCAGGTCTATTGCAAAATATCGGAAAAATTGCACTTCCGGAAAAAATCTTTGCTACAAATGGTAAATTATCTGCAGAAGAATTGCAAAAAATTCAGGAACATTCAAATATTGGGGTTCATTTATTAATGAATATCAATTTCTTGTCAGAAGTTGTCCCATATATAACTTATCAAAAGGAAAGATATGACGGAACAGGATCTCCTGAGGGGTTAAAAGGTCAATCAATTCCGTTTGGTTCAAGAATAATTGCAGTAGCAGATGCTTATTCTGCAATGACATCTGACAGACCATATAGAAAAGCAATGTCGGTTGATAAAGCATTAGAAATAATGCAGTCTGAAGCCGGGGCAAAATGGGATCCTGTAGTTATTAATGCATTAGCAGACTCAGTAAAATAATCAACCATTTTATATATTGAAAGAGCCGTCAAAAATAATTTGGCGGCTCTGTTGTATATAAATTATTTTATAATACTGAATGCAACAATGTTATGAATTCCAATATTTAGCCAATCGTATTTGAAACAGACGTAATCATTGCAATCGCAATTATCGCCATCACAAGTACAATAGTCTGAAAGTCTGCAAACTAAAGCATTTTCTAACGTAATAAAGTCATCATGGCATTCTTCGCATTTGCCTTCAGGTAAAAATAGTTCTCCATCAATTTTTAAATGACCTGTGAATATTGTAATTTTGTTAGTTCCGCTTTCATCAATAATCTTTGCAATTGATTTAATTAGATGTTTTGTCATAATAAATCTCCTATGTAATAATTGTCAATTGCAGTATAGGAAAATTTATCATAAATATAATCAGTCAGTGTAGCTAATCATAATTCTGTATTTTCTTAAAAATCTAATTTATCAAAGTTACAAAAGATAAAGAATTTTGTTTTTTTAATATGTTTGTGTTACAATATTTGCAAGGGAATTAGTCTAATTAAGGGGAGAATATAAATAATATGGCTGATGGAATTACAGAAGTAACTAATGAGAATAATACGCAGGCTCAGCCTGTAGAAAAGATTGAAGTTAATGAGCTTCCAAATAACGATGAAGCCATTGAAACAAAAACTTCCCAATCTTATGATGCAAGTAATATTAGGGTTTTAGAAGGGTTAGAAGCTGTAAGAATGAGACCTGGTATGTATATCGGTTCAACTTCTCAAAGAGGTCTTCACCATTGTATCTATGAGATTGTAGATAATTCAATTGATGAATCTCTAGCAGGTTTTTGTACAGATATTCATGTAACAGTAAATAAAGATAACAGTGTAACTGTTGAAGATAACGGACGTGGTATTCCTGTTGATATTAAACCGGAAACAGGCAAATCAGCTTTAGAAATTGTTCATACCGTATTACACGCAGGCGGTAAATTTGGAGATGGCGGTTATAAGGTATCTGGTGGTCTTCACGGCGTTGGTGCATCTGTTGTAAATGCTTTGTCTGAAAAATATCGTGTAGAAGTTTCTCGTCAAGGTTTTGTATGGCGTCAGGAATATATGAGAGGTGAACCTCTTTCTCCTGTTGAAAAAGGCGAAGCTACAGATAAAACAGGTACAAAAACTACTTTTTGGCCTGATCCTGAAATCTTTACAGAAACTACAGAAATTGACTGTGATGTAATTGCAAACAGATTGCGTGAAATGGCGTTTTTAAACAAAGGTTTGAAAATTATTTTCACAAATGCTCATACCGAATCTACAGAAATTTTCCATTATGTAGGTGGTATTGGAAGCTATGTTGAGTTTTTAAACCAGAATAGAAATGTATTGCATGATAAACCTATTTATATTGATAAAGTAGTAGATGGTATGCAAATTGAAGTAGCTATGCAATATACTGATGCATATAGTGAAAGTGTTTTATCATTTGCAAATAATATTAATACACATTCAGGCGGTACTCATTTAACAGGGTTTAGAAACTCTCTAACTCGTGTATTTAATGATTACGCAAGAAAAAATAATATTTTAAAAGATTCTGACCAAAACCTATCTGGGGAAGACGTAAGAGAAGGTTTGACAGCAATTGTAAGTGTTAAAATTCCTAACCCAGAATTTGAAGGTCAAACAAAAGAAAAATTGGGTAATGCAGAAGCAATGGGTGCTACTCAAGATGCAGTTCGTGATAAATTGCAAGAGTGGTTAGAATTCAACCCTAAAATAGCAAAAATTATTATTGAAAAAACTTTGCAAGCTCAACGAGCTCGTGAAGCTGCAAGAAAAGCAAGAGAATTAACAAGAAGAAAATCTGTTTTGGAAAATTCTACATTACCTGGTAAACTTGCAGATTGTTCTAATAGAGAACCAGAAAAATGCGAAATCTATATCGTTGAGGGTGATTCTGCCGGTGGTTCTGCAAAACAAGGCAGAAACAGAATGTTCCAAGCTATTTTGCCTTTAAGAGGTAAAATCTTAAACGTTGAAAAAGCAAGACTTGATAAAATTTATGGTAATAACGAAATTCAATCTATGGTTCAGGCATTCGGTATAAATATCAGCCGAAATCCTGATGAAGTTGATTTGGAAAAACTTCGTTATCATAAAATTATTATCATGACCGATGCCGATGTTGACGGTGCTCACATCAGAACACTTCTTTTAACATTCTTCTTTAGATATGCAAGACCTTTGATTGAAAACGGTTATGTTTATATTGCTCAACCGCCTTTATTTAAGGTTACTCAAGGAAAAACTTCCGAATATTTATATGATGAACATGCTTTAGATAAGATGCTAAAAGAACGTGGTATCAAAAATTTAAGCTTGTCTGATAAAACTAAATCAAGAGTTAAAACTGGTGATGAATTATTAGAATTAATCAAAAATATGTCAGCATTTTATAATTCTTATAATAACCCTATTTTGAATTTGTATCCTGCTGTTGTATTAAGAGGATTAGTTCGTTCTAATATTGAACCTGAATATTTTGAAGATCAGGCTAAAATGAATGAAGTTGTTGAATACTTAAATCATTATTTACAAGACCACGCTAAGAATTATAATATTCAAGAAGCTGCAAATTATGTATGCTCATTGAAATATAATCCTGAAAATGCAAAATATGCTATTCAATTGAATTTCAATGAAGAAGAACATGTATTGATTACTCAAAATATCGTAAAAAGTTCAGAATATAAGAGATTAAAAACTTCTTACCCATTAATTAGAGATTACTTGATAGAAGAAGAAGATACTTTAATTCTTGAAACTGATACTGAACAATATGAAATAAATTCATTTGAAAAACTTCAAAAATTTATTGACGATAGAGGATCAAAAGGTTTGCAAATCCAACGTTTCAAAGGGTTAGGTGAAATGATGCCTCAACAATTATGGGAAACAACTATGGATCCTGCAACAAGAACTTTATTAAAAGTAAACGTAGAAGATGCAATGTTATGTGATCAATTGTTTGATATATTGATGGGCGATAAAGTTGATCCTAGAAGAAACTTTATTGAAGCTAACGCGGTATATGCTACAAATATTGATACATAGAGTGCAGTTTTTTAATAGTAACTTTAAGTATTGATGAATTTTTATATAAAAAGCCCTTTATGGGGCTTTTTATTTGAACAATTTTTTTGCTTGTTGTAATATTATTACATAAGTTATACGAAAGAGAGATTTAAAATGACAAAAAAAGAATTAATTTTTTTAGGACCACCGGCTTGTGGTAAAGGAACACAAACAAACAAATTAGCAGAATATTTACATTTTCCACACATTGATACAGGTTCTCTTTTAAGAGCTGAAATCAAAGGTGAAACAGAAGCAGGGAAAGAAGCTAAGGCTTATATTGACAAAGGTCAATTAGTTCCTGTTGAATTAGTTACAAGAATTATCAAAAACAGATTATCTCAAGATGATTGCAAAAACGGCTATATTTTAGATGGCTTCCCAAGAAGCGTTGAACAAGCTGCAGAACTTGAAAAGATGAATGCTGAAATTGATAATGGTATTGATACTAAATTTATTGCAGTATACTTTGATATCGATACAAGTATTCTTGTTGAAAGAATTGTAAATCGCCGTTCTTGCCCTGTTTGTGGCGAAATTTATAATCTTGAATTTAAACCACCAAAAGTTGCAGGTCATTGTGACAAAGATGGTGCTGAACTTACTCAACGTAAAGATGATACAAGAGAAGTTGCTCAATCAAGATTTGATACTTACAATAAAGAAACAGCTCCTTTAGTAGAATATTATACAAATAAAGGAGTTCTAAAATCTATCGATGCAAACGGATCAATTGATGAAGTTTGGGAAAGATTGTTACAAGTAATTAAATAAAAAAAGAAAGGTGCGATAGTTTATAAATTATAAAGAGGGACAATTAGTTTTAAATTCTAAAAGTCCCTCTGCATATAAATTATTGTAAAATAGAATTATGATTCATAAAAAGTCTCGTGATGAAATAAAAAGAATGCGTCATGCTGGGCATATCGTTGCTCTTGTTCATCAAAAAATGAGAGAAGTGATTGAACCTGGTATAAGTACAAAAGAATTAGATAGTATTGCTCATGATATTATTCGTAAAGAAAGAGCAATTCCTACATTTCTTGGCTATCATGGTTTCCCTGGATGTATTTGTGCATCAATTAATGAACAGGTAGTACATGGTATTCCTAATGAAAATGTAAAAGTAAAAGAGGGTGATATCATAAGTATTGATGTAGGAGCTACTTATGCAGGAATGGTTGGTGATGGTGCTTGGACTTATCCTGTAGGAAAAGTCAGTGAAGAATGTCAAAGACTTTTAAAAACGACAGAAGAAGCTCTTTTTGCTGGTATTGCACAGATGAAAGCTGGAAATGTTTTAGATGATGTATCTGGAGCAGTTGAGGCTGTTGCATTGAGAGAAAAATTAGGTATTGTTCGTCAATATGGCGGTCATGGTGTAGGTCATGAAATGCATGAAGATCCATTTTTATTTAACTATAAAGTTGGTGATAGAACTTTATTAAAATCAGGTTACGCAATAGCAATTGAGCCTATGTTGAATTTAGGCGGAGACGAAGTTGTTGTGGCTGATGATGAATGGACAGTTAGCACAAGTGATAATATGCCTTCAGCTCATTTTGAGCATACAGTGCTTGTGACAGATGATGAACCTTTAATAATTACGCAATTACTAGCGTAAGGAGAATTATTTATGAATTATTATGTGGGCTTATCACTTGCAGCATCATCAGGTATGGACAGTGGGCTTGCAATTTTAGATGAAGAAAATAACTTAATTCTTGTGGATAAATTATACACAATGAATGATGTTATGTTCTTTTTCGACAATTATCCGTCATTAAAATACTCAAAAATTTGTGTATCTCTTGTATGGGATAGGACAATGCTTAACGGTAAATGGAGGATATTAGGGAAACCTTACCAAATGGTTGCAACTAATCCTCTTATTCCGAATAGAGAAGGCTGGACTCAAAGATATTCTACAAGAGGCTGTGAGTATTTTAAATCATTAATAGAAAAAGGTGTCGAAATTAATAGGTTTGAACTTTATTTAACAAGACAAAGCTTGCATTTGAATTCTTGTTATAAAGAAAGATCTCCTGCTGATTGTAAGTTTTTACAGCAAACTTTGAGAAATGAATGGCATATTGATTTGCCTTTGAATATGATGCCAATGTCACAATTAGAGGCAATTGTCGGTGCAATTTTGGCAAAGGAAAATGCTAAAAATCCACAGAATATAAAAGTATTATCTCATTTTAGAGATGCGAGTGTAATTGATGTAATTAGTAACCCTAAAATGCTTGTAGTGTAATTATTCTCTACTACTTAGCAGGCCTAATGCAAGACCAATTGCAGCACCTAAGCCTAAGCCCCAATAAAGTTTTGTCTTTTTAACACTTCTGAATGCTTCGTTACAAGTATTTTCCATTAAGCTTGGTTGCTTTTTAAAGGTGTCAAAATTATTAGCGAAATTGTCTTTTAGATTTTTTACAGCTGTTTTGTCTGTAATTTTTTTATCAAGCTCAATGCATTTTTGAGTAATAGCACTTACATCTTCTGTTAATCCCATTTCTTGTAAAATCATTTTACTTTCAGTGGAGACTGATTTTTTATCTACTTCTTTTGCAATTTTTGCAAGAGTTGCGATTTGTGATTGAGTTTGATTTTTAGTAATATCGAAAGCTCTTTGTATAAATATATCTTTAGAAACCGGTAAATAGTATGCATTCATACCAATAAGTGCTCCTGCCATTGTTGCTCCGATTTTTCTTTTACGAGCAGCAGAAGGATTTGGTTGGTAATATGTCATTGAAGGTGTAATTTGTGTACTCATATGCGCGCCTTAAAATTTTTTATCTAGTATATTAATGATCCTAAAAAAAAAATTTGCTATTTAAGATTGAAAATTATGTAAAAATTTGTTATAATAAAAAAAAGATATTAAGAAAGGAGCTATATATGAAAAGATTTGAGAAAGTCGGGGGGGGGGCGTTTTAAAGCTCATTAAGTCTGTATTTTGGGGTTGTGAATTAGAAAAAATATGTTATAATAGTGATGTAAATTATCAACATTCTAAAGAGGGTTCTATCGTGAAACAGGGTTTTACTTTAGCAGAAGTATTGGTTACTTTGGGAATAATTGGAGTTGTATCCGCAATGACAGTTCCTACTTTGATGCAGAATTATCAAAGAAAATCTTATGTTACTCAATTGCATAAGGTTTATAATCAATTATCTCAGGCTTTATTGATGTATCAAAATGATAAAAATGCAGTAAATTTGACTGAAGCAGGTATGACTTCTTTAAATTCGATTTCTGCATTTCTTAAACAATACTTTAAAGTTATTCAAGATTGTGGGACAGAACAGACTCCTTGTTTTGCTAATTCATATAAAAATATGTTAGGAGGAAATTCTGGATTTGGTTGTGAGAATGGTTGTATGGTATTAGCAAATGGTGCTGCAATAGGATATACATCTTTATATCCATATACTAATGCTATAATTCAATTTAGTATTGATATAAATGGAGCACAAGGCCCAAATGTGTTTGGTAGAGATGCTTTTGCAATGACATTATATAAAAATGGTGTTTTAGATGATTATAATTCAGGTAGTAATGGAGTTGTGCCTTTAACACAAGAGCAAAGAGAGCAATCATTCCAAGATGCTTGTATGAGTGATACTCGTTGGCATGGTTGTTTTGGTAAAATATTAAATGATAATTGGGAAATGACATATTAGAGATTTTTCAATTTTTCATTAATAATTTCTATTACTTTATTATGGATATCTTCAATAGATTTAGTCGCATCAAGAACCTTAATTCTTTGAGGTTCTTGTTTGGCAAGTTCAAGATAGCCTTTGCGAACTCTGTTATGAAAATCTATTCCGGCACTTTCCATTCTGTCTTTTTCTTTACCTACTCGTTTCATAGATGTTTCTACATCTATGTCAAATACAAAAGTTAGATCAGGTTTTTTCCCATTTGTTGCTATATCATTTAATTTGTTAATTCTTTCGATATCAAGTCCTCTTCCATAACCTTGATAGGCTACAGTAGAATCTATGTGTCTGTCACAAAGTACAATTTTACCTTGTGAAACTGCAGGATTTACGATTATATCAATATTTTGGGCTCTATCTGCTAAAAATAGAAAAGATTCGCATCTATCTGATACTGGTCCATCATAATTTAATAAAATTTCTCTTACTTTTTCTCCAAGTCCCTTACCACCAGGTTCTCTTGTAAGCAATACATCTTTTCTGTTATTTTTTAAATATTCTGCTAATAGTTCCATTTGTGTGGTTTTTCCACACCCGTCAGCTCCCTCAAATGTTATAAATAATCCTTTTTCCATTTTTAACCTCTTTATTTAATTATATCAAAAAAATCGTATTTGTGTTTTATCACATATTATGCTAAAATTCACCTAAGAGGAGAGATTATATGGATACTAAAATCACTAAACTTAATAATAATATAGAATTTGCATATAAAAGAAATCCTGATACTCCAAGGGTTGCTTTTTATCTTAATTTTTCATTAAATAAGCCGTCACTTATGCCTGGTGTTTATTCTTTAATGGTAAGATTGTTTATGCAAGGGACTAAATCTCGTACAGCTCAACAGTTATCAGAAGAATTGGATAAATATGCAATTGATTTTTCTGCGGAATTAAAATTGGATTATATTAAATTCAAGTTTGTTTGTTTGAATGAAGATTTTGAAAAAGCTCTTGAAATATTTACAGATATTGTTAAAAATACAACTTTTGACGAATTTGAAAAAGAACGTACAAAACTTCAAGGTGAAATAGTTGCAGAATTAGATTCTCCTCGTGCAAAAATTATTGATAGTTATTATAAAAATATTTATGAGGGGTATAATTACGGGTTTACAAATACTGTAATTCTTGAAAATTTACCTAACATAAAAAAAGAAGATGTAATTAATGCTTATAATGAAATTGTTGCAAATAGCAAAAAAGTTTGTGCATTTGTTGGTGATTTAGATTTTGATTATGTTGATAATCTATTGCAAAAGCATTTCGGAGATATTAAAGAATCTACTGAAGAATTGCCAGAATTGCCAAGACCAATCCTTAAAGAAATGAAAAATGTAGAAGTAAATCAAGATGATTTAAACCAAGCACATATATTAAAAGGTTGGACAGTATCTTCTGCAGATAGTGATGATTTCGCTGCTATTTCTTTATTGAATATTATTTTAGGAGCGAGTGGGTTATCTTCAAGATTATTCTTGGAATTGAGAGATAAAAAAGGATTGGCATATGTTGTAAGAAGTGCTTATGATGTTGCAAGACTTTCTGCAAATTTCTCTATTTATATTGCGACAGAACCTAATAATATTGAAACTTCTTTAAAAGGTTTTGAAGAAGAAATTCAAAAGATAAAAACAGTTCTTGTAAGTGAAGAAGAATTAGAAAACGCAAAAAATAATATATTTGGAAAATGGGCTTTTATAAGCGAAACTAATTCTCAACAGGCACATTGGCTTGCTCATTACGGAGTAATGGGATTTGGTTATGATTTTCACAAGAAAGCTGTTGAAAAAATAAAAAAGATTACTCCACAAGATATTATAAATTGTGCTAATAAATACTTTAATGACACCTATGTATTAACTGTCTTAAAGCCGTAACCAAATTAGCCAATAGATATGCTCTTGAATATCATAAATAATATTCAAGAGGCATATTTGTGTTGAAAAATTTATATTTATTCCTATTGATTTTAATATTATTTTTTTGCACCGGTTTTTCAAATCCCGTTGTAGATATTTCTTTATCTTATCAGCCAAATGTTGATAGGTTAGATAAGATGTTTAGAGAATATTTGCCTGTAAAAAAAGATGATATTATTTTTACTAAGGTTCCAAGAGGTTTAATTGTCAGTATCAATGAAGATTGTTTTTTTAATGAGGGTGAAGCTCGAATTAAAGAAAGTTCTTTATGTTTATTAGATATAATAATTTTATTGTTAAAACAATTGCCAAATTACTGTGTTGTTGAAAATCATACAGAGGAAAATAGTTATGATGATGAAAATTGGGAATTATCTTTAGAAAGATCTGATAATATTGTTGAATATATGATTACATATGGCGCGTTACCATCTTCACAGTTATTTGCATTAGGGTATGGACAATATATGCCATTCAGAGGAAATGTTGAACCTACTGAAGGGTTAGATAGTATTGATAAAGAAAGTCTTAAATATAGTTATAATAATAAAAAGATAAACAATCGTGTTGATTTTGTAATTCTTGAATATGAAGCTAGGCGATAATACTTTTTTGTAATCTTGTAGTCCTATTTTCACTTAGTATATTTTTCAATTTCATAATCGCTTGAGCGTGTAGTTGGCATACTCGAGATTCAGACATATTAATTGTTTGTCCGATTTCTTTTAGAGTCATATTTTCTTGATAGTATAAGACCATTATAATTCTTTCTCTTTCAGGCAGTCTTCTTAGAGCTTTTTCTAATTCTTGTTTAACATTTTGTTCTTCTGCCTGTTCTTGAGGATTTAATTTATTTGTATCTTGGATTGTATCAATGATTTCAACGCTGTCATCTGTGGAGCCTTTTTTGTCGTATAAAGATGTCATTGTTGTATCTTCTGATAGGATTTGTGTAACTTTTTCTGGATCCATATCTAAGAAATTAGCAACTTCACTTGTGGTTGGCATACGACCAAGCTCTTGTTTAAGATGTTCTTGAGCATTTTTAATATCTTTTATTTTCTTTCTTACGCTTCTTGGTAAAAAGTCTTGAGATCGAATTCTATCTAATATGGAGCCTCTTATTCTGATAAGTGCGTAAGTTTCAAATCTTGTATTTTTTTGTGGAGAATATCTTTCAATTGCATTTATAAGACCTTCTACACCGTAACCTGCGATATCTTCAATTGAAATAGTTGAAGGTAATGTAACTTTTACCCTGCCTACAACATATCTGATTAGATAAATATATTGCACAATTAAAGTATCACGGGCGGTTTTGTTTGTTTTATCACGCAGATATTCTTGCCATAAATTTGCAAGTTCTTCCTCCGTAAGTCTTTTTATATTATTGTATGATGTAAAATCAAAACTTTGGCTCATTAAACTTCCCAAATATTGTTCAAATATCTTACATATCTATTCTATACAATATAAGTTTGTCTACATCATTTAAAAAGAGGAATTGTTTTTAAAATAGTAAAGTTTGTGATGGAATTACCATGCTCTAATTTTGTTGTTTTGCTTGTTCAGGATCTTCTGATTCTGATTTTTGCTCTGTTTTAACAATTTCTAGTTTGGTAATTCTTGCACCATCTACTTCTTTTACGACAAATATAAGATTATTTAATTCAACTTTATCATTAACTTCTGCAAGACGACCTAAAAGTTTTACTACAAGTCCGCCAATTGTGTCGATATCGTCATCATCAATTTCTTTTTCATTAATTTGAAAGTATTCTGCAAATTCATCTAATCTCATCATTGCATTTGCTATGTATGTATTAGGAGCAACTTCTACGATATCTTCTTCTTGTTCTTCTTCTTCATCAAATTCATCTTGTACATCACCGAAAATTTCTTCAATTACATCTTCCAATGTAACAAGACCTGATGTGCCTCCAAATTCATCAACTACAATTGCCATTTGACCTTTGCGTTTTTTGAATTCTAAAACTAAGTTGTCCATTGTAATTGTTTCTGGAACTAGTAATACATCTCTTAAAATATTAGAAATAGGACAAGTTTGATCTTTTATAGATAAAGAGTATAAATCTTTAACGTGAACTAAACCTATTATATGGTCGATATCTTCATCATATACAGGGTATCTGGTATATTGATTTTCTGCAGCTAATTTGTTTAATTCTTCCATAGACATGTCACTTGGTATACATACCATATCAGTTCTAGGAACCATAACTTGTTTAGCTGTTAAGTCAGAAAATTTGAATACGTTATGTAACATATCTTTTTCTGTTTCATTTAATACACCACCGTCATAGCTTGCATTTACAAGCATATCTAATTCTTCTGTTGAATGAACTAATGAACCTTTATGTGAGTGTGGAATGTTCATTAGTTTTAATACAAAATTTCCAAAACCGTTAAGTAACCAAATGAAAGGATTAAATATAAAAGTTAAAACTTGCATTGGACGAGCAACCCATAGAGCTGTTTTTTCTGTGTATTCTAGGGCAATTGATTTTGGGATTAGTTCTCCTAATACAACGTGGAAAAATGTAATCAATGCAAATGCTATTGATACAGACATTGTGTGAGTTGCGATATTTTGGCTGATTCCTGGTAAAAAGGCAAAAATTGGTTCAATAATATGTGCTAAAGTGCCTTCACCAACCCAACCTAGACCGATACTTGATATTGTAACACCAAGTTGTACTGCTGCGATGAATTTGTCTAAGTCTTTTAGTGCTTCTAAAGCTATTGATGCATTGTAATTGCCTTCGTTTACTAATTGTTCAATTCTTGTTTTTCTAACTTTTACCATTGCGAATTCTGATGCAACGAAAAAACCGTTTGAAAATAGTAAAAACGCTATTACAAACAAATTGAATATTGTATTACCCGAACCATCCATTATATATTTTTTCCTTCTTACTTCTGTTTTAGTGTAATTATAATATTTTTTATAAAAAAATGCAATCTTATTCTTGTGATTTAGGCATTTCTACTTCTTTAAGCTCTGTATAAATCATTGGAGAAAAGCCTTTTGTTGTAGAAACTGTAATAATTTTATATACAGGAGGTGTACTTAGCAAAGTTGGAGATGTAATATGATATACTCCATTTCGCATAACCTCATCATTTATATGAAGATGACCTGCAATTATTGATATTACATTATCGTGTTTATCTAAAATATCTAAATATTTATCTTTTTGATAAACAGTATGAGTTGGTCTTTCTTTTGTCATAACAATAGGAAAGTGTTGAAAAATAATTACAGGATCGTTTTTGTATTTTTTTAATTGTTTATCTAACCAACTTAAGGTATTTTCTTTATAAAATCCGTTAGAACCAGGTATTACTTCTTTTGCCCCATCAAGTACAATAAAGACAAATCCATTTTGTTTGAAAACGTAATTTGGCTTTTTATATTTATAAAAATAATTGTAATCTTTTATAATCTCAAAATAATGAGCTTTAGATAATCCATTTTGTTTAAAAACGTCGTGATTTCCTATTACAATGTAATATGGAACATTTAATTTATTTATTATTTTTACAAAATCAGGGAGGTATTGCTCTTTAGGGGAGTCTAAGTTATCGCCTGTAAAAACTACAAAAGAAATGTCTTTTTCTTTGTTTATGCTATTTACAGTTTCTTGTAAAACATCTGTTCTGTATTCATTTTTTGCAATAAAATGAGAGTCTGTTATTTGAACAAACTTTATTACATTTGCGAATACTGTATTTTGTAATAATAATATAGAAAGTATAGTTAAAATTATATTTTTTTTCATTAGCACTTAGCCCTCTGGACAAATTATATCATAAATTATATTATATACAAAGGAGAAAATATGAGATTAGATAAGTTTTTAAAAGTTTCAAGATTAATAAAAAGAAGAACTGTTGCAAACGAAGTATCAGATATGGGCAGAGTGTATGTAAATGGAAATTCTGCAAAACCTTCAAAACAGATTAAAGAGGGTGATGAGATTAAAATAGAGTATGCAAATAGAACTGTAATTGCAAAAGTATTGAAAGTCCCAGCAAATAATGTAAGCATTCAAGAAGCACCTTCTTTGTATGAGATAGTTGAATAAATTTCTAAAATATGTTAAAATTAAAATGTTTATAAATAAAGAAAGGAGCTATTTATGTCAAGAATTAAGAATTTCGGGGGGGGGGCAATTTAGCAGCTCCATATAAAGGTTTTACCCTCGCAGAAGTGTTAGTAACTTTGGGTATTATTGGTGTTGTATCAGCAATGACCGTACCTACGTTGGTGCAAAATTATCAAAGAAAATCATATGTAACTCAGTTGCACAAGGTTTATAATGAATTATCGCAGGCTGTTATCCAGTATCAAACTGATAGAAATGCTGTAAATTTAACAGAAGCAGGGCTGAATTCTGTGGATGCTTTATCAAGATTTTTTAAAAACTATTTCAAAGTAGTCCAAGATTGTGGGAATGATAGTACGCCTTGTTTCGCGGATTCTTATAAAAAAATATCAGGGACAGATACGTTATTTTATTGCAATAATAATTGTATGGTTTTGGCAAGTGGTGCATCTATTGGAACTCTTAATGAAAATAAAGATGGAAATACTGAAATAATTACGCAAATTGTAGTTGATGTAAATGGTAAAAATGGCCCAAACATATTTGGTCGAGATGCTTTTTCTTTATTTTTATATAAAAATGGAGTTATTGATGATTTAACTGTTGCAGATCCTTCTGATGATGAAAATTATGATTGGGCTGCTGTTCCTGCACCATTATCTAAAGAACAAAGAGAAGAAAATTTTAATTATGGTTGTATAAGTTCTAATGGCGGTCATTATCATGGTTGTTTTGGAAAAATATTAAATGATAATTGGGAAATGACATATTAATATTGACTTTTCTCAAAAAATCATTAATTTCATGACACATCTAGTACAAATGGATGATTTTATACAAAATAATTGATTATATTTTGAGATTGTCCGATTGTGTTAGAAAAAAGAGGTAGTCATGATAATTAACGGCGGAATCAGGTACTGTGAAAAAGGATTAACAACATCACTTCGAGCTATGCATGTTCAAAGTGAGTTAATCGGTATGTATAATGAAAATGTTACAGGATTTGATAAAATTGGTTATCAAAGAAAAGACCCTGTTGTGTCTTCATTTACTGAATATATTGGAATTCATGGGCTATCTCAGACTGTAGATGATAAAGTCGGTCGTATTGCGATGTCTGATAATCCTTTAGATTTAGCATTAGCTAATAAAGGTTATTTTCAGACTCAAAGCGCTGAAGGTATAAAACTTACAAGAGATGGTAGATTCAAAATTGATAAAGAAGGGAATTTATTAACCCTTGAAGATGCAAATGTTCTATCAAGTGCAGGTGTACCGATAAAGTTGCATGTTGTACCTGAAAAAATTGAAGATATTAAAGTAAATTCAAAAGGGCTTGTGAGTGTCTTCAATAAAAATACAAACAAACTTGAAAGTGTGGCATTTTTAGGAATTGTAGATTCAAATGGTATTGTGGTAATGGATCCTCAAGTAAAGCAAGGATATAATGAATATTCAAACGTGGCTTTACAAAATGAGTTTATTTCAATGATGCCGGTTATTAGAAATTTTGAAGCAAACAGACAAATTTTTATGATACAAAATCAGAATTTGCAAAAAGTAATTTCTCAGTTAGGACAAGCATAGTAAAGGAATAGTATTATGTATAGTATGCAAGGTATAGTAAGAAAAAGTGTAAATAACGTAACTACACAATTTGAAAAATTGGGTTACGTTGCAAACAGTCTTGCTAATATGAATACAAGAGGATATAAATCTGTAAGTTTTGAGCAGATGCTTAATGAAGAAGGTTACTTGACTGGAGCTATTAGAACTGATTACAAACAAGGTTCTATTCAGATTACAAGTAATCCTTATGATGTTGCAATTAATGGTACAGGATTTATTCCCGTAGTATCTCCAGAGGGCGAAGTTGCATATACAAGAGATGGTCAATTTATGCAAGGGAAAGATGGATATCTAGTAACGACAGACGGCTGGATTGTTGGAGAAGGTATTCAAATTCCAACTAATTGTTATAAATTTGAGATTAAACCTAATGGGGAAGTATATTCTTATGATGGAAAAAATACTCAGCCTAAAAAATTGGGCACAATTCCATTAGTGAGATTCCCTTCTCAAGAAAATTTAGAACAAGCAGGCATGAATAAATTAGTTCCTACAGAAGATTCTGGCGAACCTCAATTGGTAAAAGAACATGATTGTTTCTGTCAAAACAATTTAGAAAATTCTAATACCAATATTTATTCTTCAACTTCAGATATGTTGCGTTTGAATGCATCATTGCTGGCAAGTACACGTATGATGAAAGTTGTAGATGATATGTATAATAAAGCAATTAATATCAGAGAGTAATAAAGTAATTAATTAAACAATAAACAATAAAAGAAAGGACGAAAATGTTCACATCACTCGACAATATGGGTAAAGTTACATTAATGATGGACTTGATAACGCAAAGACAAAGGGCGTTAGGCTCAAACCTTGCGAATATTGATACCCCTGGGTATGTTCGTCGTGACATAAATTTCGGTGATTATTTAGGCTCAATGAACAGTCCTTTAGAAACAAAATTATCAGAAAAATTAGGGCCTTCAGGTGTAATAGAAGAACGTCAATATGAAGAAATTGATCCAGCAAATGAGTTGATGGAATTACAACAAAATTCTCTTCTTTATACTATGGCAACAAGAAGAATGTCTAATATAATTACTGAGATGAAAACAGTTATCAATGTCGGCAAATAGGAATGTAGCCGTTCCATCCGCCAAATGATTAAGGCAAAACTAAATAAAAACAATCGTTAGAAAAGGTAAAAACGGAAGCAAACGAGAGTGAGCGACTGACAAAAATATTTAAAATTAACGCATAACCGTTAGAAAGGGTATAAAAAAATGAGTATAATGGAATCAATGAATATCGGAGCAAATGCTTTAAAAGCTCATGGCTTAAGGCTTGATATTCATGCTAAAAACGTAGCGAACGTTGATACTCCAAATTATGTAAGAAAAATCCCTATTTTGAATGCGACTGAGGATATATCTTTTCATGGATTAATGAATTCGATGAAAGAAGATGTATTCGGAGTAGGAACTCTTCCTTATTTGCAAGGTGGCGTTGTATTTAACGGTTGTGTTGAAGATCCTACATTAGGTGATAAGATTTATCGTCCCGGACACCCAGATGCTGATGCAAATGGTTATATTAGAGCTTCAAATGTAAATCCTGCTGTGGATATGGCAGATGCTATTTTGGCTCAAAGAGCATATGAAGCAAACTTAGCTCTTATTAATATTACAAAATCAATGGCTCAAAAGGCAACAGAAATCGGTAGATAATATTATTTTTATTTTATTTTTGTCATTCTGAGGGCATTAGCCCGAAAGAATCCAGCCTATAGGAAATAAAATTTAAAAGCTGGATTGCTTCACGTTCGTTCGCAATGACAAATTGTCATTCTGAACTTGTTTCAGAATCTATATTTATGTTTTATGTTATAATCAATTTATGACAAAGTTATCTATTATAATTCCGATTTATAATGTTGAAAAATATATTCCGCAATGTCTGGATAGTATTTTAAATCAGTCATTTAAAGATTTAGAAGTTATATGTGTAAACGATGGATCATCAGATGATTCTTTATCTGTTTTGCAAAGTTATAAGGCAAAAGATGACCGTGTTTTAATTATCGATAAAAAAAATGAAGGTTCAGGTGTCGCAAGAAATACAGCCTTAGCTATTGCAAAAGGTGATTATGTTTATTTTGTGGACGGCGATGATTGGTTAGAAGATGGTGCCTTAGAAAAAATTGTAGCGAAAGCAGATGAGTTAAATACTGATATATTAATCTTTAGCGGGCTTTCATATTACAACGGTAAAGGGCAAAATGGGGCTTACAGTAAAAATAAATTGCCTCAAAAATATTTTGATAAAGTCTTTTCTTCTAAAGATATTAAAAAAGATATTTTTAAATTTCCATCTACAGCTTGGACAAAATTGTATAAAAGAGATTTTTTGATAAGAAATAATATAAAATTCCAAAATATAAAAGTCGGACAAGATCAACTTCCGTTTTTCCATTCAATGATAAAAGCAGAAAGAATTGCAATTTTACCTGAAAATTTATATTGTTATAGAAAAAATAGAAAAGGTGCTGTAACATCAGTTAAAAAGAAAAAGAATTTTTCACCGATATATGTTTTCTATGGAATAGAAGAAATGTTAAAATCAGAAAATCTGTTAGATGATTACAAAACTATTTTTGTAAATAGATATTTTTCAAAAGCAACATCTTGGCTCGGTAAATTTCAAGATGATTTGAAACACGAATATTACCTTGAATATACAAAACTTTTAGACCATGTAAAAACAGAATACCCATTTGGTTGGTGGACTAAATTTAATCCGAAAGAAAACGACGGTTATTGGAATTTAAAAATTAAACAATTTATTGCAAAGATATAAGTTTTTTATGTCATAAGGTTCTAATTTGAGCTTTTTAGCTACAGTGCAAAGACATTATATAGCGAACTCATATCACTTATGAAACAATCTATTCACGAATACTGCAATATGAGAATTGCGTTACGCAGAAATCTTCTTTAACTTTTCTGTTATCTTAGTTTTAACGTCATTATCTTTTATTTTAACTAATACCTTTTTATATAAAATTGATGCTTTATCAAAGTCTTGTTTTTCATAGTATAAATCTGCTAAATTTAGTATACTAATTAAATTATTTGGATATCTGTTAACCAAATCATTTAAAATATCAAATGCTTCATTTTGTTTATTAGTTCTTAATTTTATGATAGCTAAATTATTAAGTAATAATATTTTTAATGATTTATCTATAGCACTACTACAATTTGGCAGGCAATTCATAATAACCTGTTCAGCTTCATCAAATTGTTGCTCTTTAATTAACAGAGTTGATTCTTGAATACCTAATAATAAGCTAAGTTTTTTGTTATATTTTCTTGTTTTTGCTGAATTTATACAAACTCGAGCTTCTTTATATTTTTCCTGTTTTATATATAAAGTAGCTAAATTAAGATAAGCAAATCCAATTGAAACGGCTGATTTGTTTTTGTCAATAATTGCTAGGTACTTTTTTTCTAAATTATCCATATTAGTATTGCATAACTGAAATTCGTGATATTTAATTTTTATAAATATAATTAAAAATATAATAACACTTGTTAAAAAAAGCGGTAAAATAATACTTTGCATAACTCATCCTTAAAATTGACGTTGGGGCTGTTTTGTTGCGCTTCGCGTCCTATTTCATACAACTATAAATAATTGAGGCAAAATGCGTCATTATTTTTTATGGTGTCGACGGGGGGACTTGAACCCCCACAGCTCTCGCCACATGCACCTCAAGCATGCGTGTCTACCATTCCACCACATCGACACAAAAAATATTAAATTTTCACGGAACATGTTATATCATTTGAGGTGGATGTGCTTCGCACCCTCTCCTCCAATGTGACATTTAGTCACATTTTCGTCGGCAGAGTACCACATCGACATAAACCTTGATTTAATTTTCACGGAACATGTTATATCATTTGTGGTGGATGTGCTTCGCACCCTCTCCTCTAATGTGACATTTAGTCACATTCTCGTCGGCAGAGTACCACATCGACATAAACCTTGATTAAATTTTCACAGAACAGTTAAATCATATGCTTTGGATGTGCTTCGCACCCTCTCCTCTAATGTGACATTTAGTCACATTTTCGTTGGCAGAGTACCACATCGACATAAACCTTGATTTAATTTTCACAGAACAGTTAAATCATATGCTTTGGATGAGTTTTGCACATTTTTTTACAATATGCCATTTAGTCATATTCCATTCGGTAGAGCACCTCATCAACATAAGCCTTGATTTAATTTTCAATTTGTATAATCATACTATCATAAATAACTCGGATTGCAAAGGTGTTTTTATGGATAAGAATGATTTAATTAAGCGTTGTCTTAAATTTCAAGATGCTGTAGAAACTTATCCTTTCAAAGATAAGACTTACGATGAGTATGCTGTTTTAAGGCATAAAACTAATGGCAAATGGTTTGGTTTAGTTTTTTATTTGAATAACCGTTTATGTATTAATTTAAAATGTAATCCTGTGGATTCGGCTATTTTAAGAGATGAATATAAATTTATTACACCTGCTTGGCATATGAATAAAACTCATTGGATTATGGTTGATGTGAATAAATCGCCTAAGGATTTACTAGATGCCTTGATTAAAGAAAGTTTTGAATTGACTGCAAATAAGCGAAAATCCAAATAATTCTCATCTCATCTGGCATTCTTGAAATCAGTTTTTTACATGCAATAATATTGGTATGTTAGATACAATTACCGTAAAGGGAGCTAAAGAGCATAATTTAAAAGATGTTTCGCTAGAATTGCCGAAAAATGAATTAATCGTTTTTACGGGAGTTTCTGGGTCTGGAAAATCTTCTCTTGCTTTTGATACGATTTTTGCAGAAGGTCAAAGGCGTTATATAGAAAGTTTGTCTACTTATGCAAGACAATTTCTCGGACAAATGGATAAGCCAAATGTAGATTATATTGACGGGCTTTCTCCTGCAATTTCTATTGACCAAAAGTCTACCAGCAACAACCCTCGATCCACTGTTGGAACTGTTACTGAAATTTATGATTATTTAAGACTTTTATATGCTCGTGTTGGGACTCCTTATTGTCCTGTGTGCGGTGAAAAGATTAAACCTCAAACTATTGATGAAATTGTATCTAGTATAATGAAATTGGGTGAAGGAACAAAGATTCAAATTCTAGCTCCGATTGCAAGAGGTAAAAAAGGTGAGTTTTCATCAACATTTGAAGAACTAAGACAAGAAGGCTTTGTTCGTGTAAAAGTTGATGGTGAAATTTTTAACCTTGATGAGGATGAAATATCTTTAGCAAAGACTAAAAAACATGATATTTATGTGGTTGTAGATAGAATTGTAGTAAAAGAATCTGCACAATCAAGAATTGCTGATAGTGTTCAAATTGCGTTAAAAAAAGCTGATGGAATTGCAGTTGTAGATGTAATCGGTGATAAAGAAATTATTTATAGTGAAAAATTAGCTTGTCCTAAGTGTAATTTGAGCTTTGAAGAACTAGCTCCAAGAATATTTTCTTTTAACGCTCCTTACGGTGCTTGCGAAAGATGTTCAGGGCTTGGTGCTGATTTTGTAATTGACCCTAATTTAATTGTGCCTGACAGAAAAAAATCACTTAAAGATGGTGCTATTTATCCTTGGTCAAAGACTTCTACATCTTATTATGAAGATGTTTTAAAATCAGTTTGTCATCATTTTAATATTGATATGGATAAGCCATTTGAAGAATTGTCTGAAAAAGAGCAAAAAACAATTCTTTATGGCAGTGATGATATTGTAAAATTTACGGTAATGCGTTTTGGAACTCATCGTTATGAAACAAAATACAGAAAATTTGACGGTGTAATTCCGTTTTTGGAAAAACGATATAATGAATCTAACGGTGAATATTGGCGTGAAGAAATTGAAAAATATATGACAACTACTCCTTGTCCGGCATGTCATGGTGCAAGACTTAAACCTTTCCCGCTTGCTGTAAGGATAAAAGATAAAAATATTTATGAATTCACATTAATGCCAATTGATGAGGCATTGGATTTTGTGTCTGATTTATATTTGGAATTGAATGAATTCCAAATGCATATCGCAAAACAAATTTTAGATGAAATAAGAGCTCGTTTAAGATTTTTGAAAGATGTTGGTCTAAGCTATCTTGACTTAGCTCGTCGTGCAGGGACATTATCAGGTGGAGAAGCTCAGCGAATAAGATTAGCAACCCAAATAGGCAGCGGTCTTTCAGGTGTTTTGTATGTACTTGATGAACCATCAATTGGACTGCATCAAAGAGATAATGACAGGTTGATTAAAACACTTATAAAATTGCGAAATCTTGGGAACACTTTGATTGTAGTTGAACATGATGAAGATACAATAAGAAATGCTGACTATATTGTAGATATCGGGCCTAAGGCAGGCGTGAACGGTGGAAAAGTTATAGGCTGCGGATCTGTCCAAGATATTATAAATGCAAAAGGCTCAATTACAGGAAAATATTTGAGCGGAGAAAAATTTATCCCAATTCCTGAAAAAGTTAGAGAAGGTAACGGAAATTTTCTACACGTTAAAAATGCTCATATTAATAATTTAAAAAATATTGATGTAGATATTCCGCTAGGCAAAATAGTATGTCTTACAGGCGTTTCAGGCTCTGGAAAATCTTCTTTAATGCAGGATTTGATATATGAATATGCAGTTCATAAGTTAAGAGGTAACAAGCCAAAACCTCAAGGGGTTGATGAAATTACTGGATTTGAAAATATTGATAAAATTATTGCAATTGATCAATCTCCGATTGGTAGAACTCCAAGGTCAAATCCTGCAACATATACTGATTTATTTACACACATTAGAGATTTGTATTCAAAAACAAATGAAGCAAAACTTCGCGGTTATAAGCCAGGCAGGTTCAGTTTTAATGTAAAAGGCGGAAGATGTGAGGCTTGCAAAGGTGATGGTGTTATAAAAATCGAGATGAATTTCTTATCCGATGTATATGTAAAATGTGATGTATGCAAGGGTAAACGTTATAATCGTGAAACTTTAGAAGTGAAATATAAAGGAAAAACGATTTCTGATGTATTAGATATGAGTGTAAAAGAAGCTCTTGAATTTTTTGACAGTATTCCGTCTATCAAAAATAAACTGCAAACTTTGAATGATGTCGGGCTTGATTATATGAAACTTGGGCAAAGTGCGACAACTCTTTCAGGTGGGGAAGCTCAAAGGATTAAACTTGCAGCAGAGCTGAATAAACGTTCTACTGGTAAAACTCTTTACTTGCTTGATGAACCTTCAGTGGGGCTTCATTGGTATGATTTGGATAAACTCATAAAAATCTTGCAACAACTGGCTGATCAAGGAAATACAATTTTAGTTATTGAGCATAATCTTGATTTTATTAAAGTTGCAGATCATATAATTGATTTAGGCCCTGAAGGTGGTATTGGCGGTGGTGAAGTGATTGCACAAGGTACACCTTTAGAAGTTTCTAAATGCAAAAAGTCATATACAGGTCAATATTTAAAACCTATTTTGGAAAATTCTGCAAAATAATAAATAATAAACAATAAAGAAAGTTGGTCTAAAATGCGTAAAATATTTTTATATACTATATTGATTTTATGTATGATTACTCAGCCTGTTTGGGCGAAAGCAATTGCAGTTCAAGCATTGGATGATTTTTCTACCGAAAATCCTTCTTCAACTATGCGCATAAAAGTTCTTGAAGATGTTGTGATTAATGAAGATACAACTCTTAATTCTGGCTGTGTAGTAGAGGGTAAAATAGTTGATGTTGTAAGTCCCAAAAGATTAAAAAGAAATGCTTCTTTTACTTTTGTTCCATTGAATTATACAGATTTGAGCGGAAAGACATATGATGTAAAAGGTTATTATCCAGCTAAGTACACAACAAAATTAAATAAAGGAGAATTAGCCAAAACTGCAGCTCTTGGAGTCGGTAGCTTTTTTGTAAAAGGTCTTTCTTTAGGTTACAGTGCCATAGAAGGTGCTGTAAAAAATGAAAAGGATAATCGTTTTAAATCAAGTGTAAATTCTGTGTATGAAGATTCACCATTTTCATATGTAGAAAAAGGTGGAGAAATTGTAATTCAAAAAGAGCAAAATTTCTTTCTTAATTTCAAAGTAAAAGATGATGTTGAAAATGAAGAAAATTTGCCAAATTATAATTATGTAGAACTTGATTCTAAAACTGAAAATTAACTTATATAACCTGTATATAAGAGAATTGACGGAAATTTAAAAATATGTTATTATCCTCTTATAACAAATGGAGATATATTAATGAAAAAGATATTATTTGGAATTGCATTATTAATGGGTTTAACTACAGTTCCTGCATTAGCTAAAACTGCGCCAGTGCAAACTTTGCAAGATTTTTCTATAGCAAAACCTTCTCAAACTTTGCTTGTTAAAGTTTTATCAAATATTCAATTAAATAAAGATGTGATGTTGCATGAAGGTTATTATGTTCTTGGTCAAATAATGGATGTTTCAAATTCTACATTTGTTTTTGTCCCTATAAAATATCAAAATTTCCACAATGAAGTTTATGATATAAATGGAAATTATCCTGCAAAATTTGTAGAGATGATTGATTCTTCGAGTAAAACGCCTGCTCAAGGTATAATTCCAAAAGATTCAAAGTTTTTACTTGATTTTGTAATTGTGGAAGAAGCTCCAAATAACGAAATTGGTGCAAAGTATCAAAATGTTCAAACTCCGGAAAGTGGTATTTCTTCATTAGTAAATAAGTCAGAACCTGTAATTTATGATGGTTCTATCCCTCAAACTATGAAAGAATTTCCGGGAATAAAATTGAATTCTTTTGATAATGGTAGTAATTTTAATATTCCTAAAAAATTAATTATTCCTGTAGAGAAAAAAGATAATAATATAAATTCTTTAAAACAATAATTTTTAAAGAATTTCTTAAATATAAAAAAAGACCGATATTATAATATCGGTCTTTTTTATTAAAATAAAATTTGTTATTAACCTTTAATTTGGCTCATAACTTCATCTGCGAAGTTTTCTTGACGTTTTTCTAAACCTTCACCAAGCATATATCTTGTGAATGCTTTAACTGTTAATTTACCTTCAATAAGTTGTCCTACAGTTACGTCAGGATTTTTGATGAATGGTTGTTCTAACAATACTTTTGCAGATAAAAGTTTGTTTACACGACCTTCAACAATTTTAGCTCTGATTTGTTCAGGTTTCTTTTGAAGATCTTCTTTACCCATTTCGATTTCTGTTTCATGGTCTATAACAGATTGAGGAATTTCATCTCTTGAAATAAATTCAGGAGCAGATGATGCTATATGTAAGCAAATATCATTCATTAATTCTTCGTCTTTTTTATCTGTTTGGATTAATACACCAATTTTGCCGTTGTGGATATAAGATGCTGTATTGCCTTCATAACGAACAAATCTTCTGAATGTAATTTTTTCTCCGATAGAAGCGATTTTTTCTTTAATTACTTCAGAAATAACTTTACCGCATTTTTCACATGTTGAAGATAAAAGAGCATCGTTGTCTGCAGGATTTGTTTTTGCAACAACTTCTGCTAAGCTGTTTGTTAATTCTTTAAATTCTTCATTTTTTGCAACGAAGTCTGTTTCACAGTTAACTTCAACCATAGCACCGCAATCAGCTTGGATAGAAGAAGCTACTAACCCTTCAGCAGCAATTCTTCCCATTTTTTTATCCGCAGAAGCAATACCTTTTTGGCGAAGAACTTCCATTGCTTTTTCCATATCTCCGTCAGTTTCAACAAGTGCTTTTTTAGCATCCATCATACCTGCACCTGTTTTGTCACGGAGTTCTTTTACCATTTGAGCTGTAATGTTCATTATAATTTCTCTCCTTTTTTATAGTGAAAGAGAGAATGGGCGATATATTTCCCACTCTCTTTCATTAAAGTTGTAATTATTCTGCAACTGTTTCTGCAGCTTCTGCTGTAACGCCTGCATCTTCTGGTTTAATGCTTTCTAATTTTTTAGCGTTAGCATTAGCTTCTCTTAATTGTTTTCCTTCTAAAATAGCATCAGCTAATTTTGAAGTGATTAATTTAATAGATCTGATTGCATCATCATTACCAGGGATAATGTAGTTGATGCCATCTGGGTCTGCATTTGTATCAGCTAAACAAATAACAGGGATGTTTAATTTGTTAGCTTCTTGGATTGCGATATCTTCTTTTTTCTGGTCTACAACGAAGATTAAATCAGGTAATCCTCTCATTTCTTTGATACCGCCTAAAGTTTTGCTTAATTTACCTAATTCTCTGTTTAATTTAGCGATTTCTTTTTTAGGTAATTTTTCAGCGTGGCCAGAGTTCATGAAATCTTCTAATTCTCTTAATTTATTAACACGACCTCTGATAGTTTCGAAGTTAGTAAGCATACCGCCTAACCATCTTCTGTTGATATAATAAGCTCCTGATCTAAGAGCTTCTTCTGCAACAACTTCTGCAGCTTGTTTTTTTGTTCCAACGAATAAGATATTTTTATTTTTAGCAGCGAAATCTCTAACAACAGCATATGCTTCATCAAGCAAATCTGTAGTTTTACGCAAATCTAAAACATAAATACCGTTTCTTGCTCCGTAAATATACGGTTTCATTTTAGGGTTCCATCTTTGAGTTTGGTGTCCGAAGTGAACGCCTGCTTCTAAAAGTTCAATCATAGATGCTACTGGCATCGGTTTTCTCCTTTTTTGTTTAACTTATTGTACTACGGGCTATACTGTCTCATTTTTATATTCATAAAAACTAGGGCAAAACCTATCAGACTAGTGTAACCAATTATATGATAATACAAACATGCCTTTATGCAAATTTATTATTGCGTTTTATTACATAAAAAAAACGGACTTTCTATAAAATAGATTGTCCGGTATTTCATTTTCTGAAACAAAAAGGATTTACATTAACTTATATTGTGTTTTAAAATCTAGTATTCAATGCCTTGTCTTGCCATAACTCCTGTATCAAAGTAATGTTTGATAGGTTTCATTTCAGTAACAAGATGAGCCATTGCTTTTAATTCAGGATGAGCATATCTGCCGGTTAATACAATTTCAAGGTTTTCAGGTTTGTGCAATAATGCTTCTTTTACATCTGAAACTTTAATCATATTCATTGCCGTACAAATGTTAATTTCATCTAAAATGATTAATTGGTATTTTCCTGAATTGATAGCTTCTTTAGCAAATTCCCAACCTTTTTTAGCTTCTTTAAAATCTTCCATACAAACGTTATGTGAATAACATACTCTATCCATTCCAAATTGTACAACATCTAAGTTAGGAAGAAATTTTGAAGAAGAAACAATTTCTCCATAAGATGTAGCGCTATCGCCTTTTGTGAATTGAATAATAAGTACCTTCCAGCCGTGTCCTAAAGCTCTTAGAGCTAATCCTAGAGATGCTGTAGTTTTTCCTTTTCCATCTCCTGTGTAAATTTGAATATAACCATGTTCTAACACGACTCACTACCTCCAAATAAAACTGATAAGTTCCTCTATCCTTATTTTAACGAATTTTTCTCACTATTTAATCGTTCTAAAGTTGGATAAATATATCGAGCAGAAGATGGATAAATGTATCTATCCCCGCTCCCAAGATTTGTATATTCATCATAGAACTTAATTAAAAAAAATAAATAACTTTAAGTGTATCCATGCCAATCTTTTTACAATTAATTTTTCGTAAAATCTACTAATTGACAGTTTGACTATTTCTTTAGGATTTTGTTTTTTCTTTAAAAAATTTACATAATTTTTGTAAAGTATTTGTTAAAAATACTTGCGCATCTTGAAGAATGTCTTGTAGTAAGAGTTCATGTGCTAGTTTAATTTATTAATATTATTAATATTACATTTTGAATTTTTAAATAAAAATATGGGTATATTAAAAATAGGTCGAAAAATAATATTAACAAATGTAACAAAAAATACTATTAGTGAAATTTGAAGAATTTCAAAGCGTTTACATGTTTAAGAGTATAAAAAAGAGAAGAGCATATGAGTGTAAACAAACCAGGATTACCAAAACTGAATATGCAACAAAACACTCTCGGCAGTGCGTCTTTTAAAACAAGCACTGCTAGTAAGCTTGCAACTTCTACACGTACTGGTTTTGGCGTGATGGCTCAACGTACAAAAGTCGGTACTGGAGCGATATTTAATGTAAAAGCTTATAACAGTGATTCTATAAGTGCTCAAAGACATGCTCTTAATGATAATAGGACTGTAATAAGAAATAATAATATAATAGGTACGCCAGTAGCTCATAATTGTTCAGGCAATAATGCAATGAATAAATATGCTATGGCTTTACAGGCAGCAAGTTTAGTAACTCAAGCATTAGGTTCGTTGACTTCTGCAAAATCTTCAGGAACGGCAGCTGCAAAAGTTGCATCAGCTGTAACTTCAGGATCGGCAAATGTTATAAATGATTTAGCTACTGCAAAAAATTCATCTGAAATACAAAAAGGTTTGGCAAAACTAGAAACTGAAATGAAAGATTATGAAACTAAGATGGCTAAAGCAGAAGAGACAATACAGTCAGAAACTAAGCTCAAGTCTGAAAATGAAGCAAAATTGAAAGATACTGAAACTCAAATTCAAGGAGAAAAACAAAATATTACAAAACAAGAAGGAACTATTACAAAACTTCAAAGTTCAATTCAAACAGATAAAATGACTCTAAGTACATTAAAATCACAATTAGCTACTGCTGGAGATTTGGCTAAGGTATCAATTCAAACTCAAATTTCAGAACTAGAAGCTAAAATTGCGCAAGAAGAAAAGCAGCTTGACGATGCTCAAGCATCAAAAGAGGCTTCTCAAAAGAAATTAGATGAACTTGGAAAAACTAAAGAAAATTTAACAAATCAAATTGCAACTAATGAGAAAAATATCAAAAATGCAGAAGCTGAAAAGAATTCTGCATCTGCAAAAAAAGATTCTTTGGGGGATGCAAAAATTAAATATACTAAAAAACTGACAGAAACTCAAAATAAAGAATCAAAAGAGATGTCAAAACTATTTAGCGAAATTGCTAATTATGCAAAAGAATTTAGAGAAACAACAGATACAAATAAGAAAAATAAGTTATCAGAAAAATATACAGAAAAAGCTAAAGAATATAATGAATTAGTTAGAAATTCTGCATCAACAAGTTACACAGAAGTTGGTATAGATTTGAATAATTTATAACATATTGTTACAAACAACTTTACTTTTATGTATCTGTAATTTATAATAAATTCATCGACAGTATTGTCATTCAAAAAAGAACGGGAATCCCCGTTCTTTTTTATCTAATAGGGTTTAAAGAAAGGGTAAGGTTTATTTTATGAAACAGGAAATTAACAGACATGATGTCTTGGAAAAAATTACACCGTTGATCGAAAATACAGCCATGCGTTTCGGTTATATTCCTATTGAAATAGAATTTGTTAAAGAAAATCACAGATGGTTTTTGAGAATTTACTTGTATTCGAAAGAAAAAGATGTGACGTTGGATGATTGTGAAAATGTTACAAGAAGTTTGTCTGATTTTCTTGATGAACTAATACCTGTAAAATATTATTTAGAGGTTTCTTCTCCGGGATTGGAAAGAAAGTTTAAATCAGAAAAAGAATTTATAATTTTTAATGGACGAAGAATTAGTTTAAAACTTAAAGAACCTTTAGAAGGTGAATCAGAAAAGATTTTTAAAGGTGAAATTCTAGATTATGATGAAAAAGAAGGATTAAAGTTTTTTAGATTTGATGATGGGAAAGAGTTACAAATCCCAAAATCTAATATTCAATCAGCTAAATTATATATTGATTAATAATAAAATTATTAAAATATGAAAGGATAACATTATGATTAAAATCGGAACAGCATTATTTGAAGCTTGTGAAGAATTAGAAAGAGAAAGAGGAATTGCTAAAGATGTCTTAATAGCATCTCTTTGCGATGCAATGGTTGCTGCTTATAAAAAACATATGCATATTAAAGAAGCAACAAATATCGAAGCAATTTTAGATGAACAATCTGGTGAAATCGGTGTATTTAGAACAAAACTGGTAGTAGATGATGTTGAAGATCCAGATACTCAAATTGCACTTTCAGATGCACAAGAAATTGTAGAAGATGTTGAAGTAGGTGACGAAATTAAAATAGAAGTTACCCCAGAACAATTCGGACGTATTGCTGCTCAATCTGCAAAACAAGTTATCACTCAAAGAATTAGAGAAGCTGAAAGAAATCTTGTATTGCAAGAATTTATGGATAAAAAAGGTACACTTACTACAGGTATTATCCAAAGAGTTGAAAATCGTAATGTAATAGTAAACATTGGTAAAACTGATGCTATTATGCCTCAGAAAGAACAAATCCCAGGTGAATACTATAAACCAGGTAACAGAATCAGAGTTTTTGTACTTAATGTTAAAGAAACAACAAGATTACCTCAAGTAATTGTATCTCATGCTCATGCTGAGATTGTAAGAGAATTGTTTGAATTAGAAGTTCCGGAAATTGAAGATGGAATTGTTGAAATTAAATCAATTTCTCGTGAGGCAGGTTATAGAACAAAAATCGCAGTTTGGTCAAATGATCCTGAAGTTGATTCTGTAGGAGCTTGTATTGGACCTCGTGGAAGCAGAATTCAAACAATTGTTTCAGAATTAAAAAATGAAAAAATTGATATCGTAAGATATTCAGAAGATCCAGTAGAATATATTGTAAATGCTCTATCTCCAGCAAGAGTAGTTTCTGTTGATATTTTAGCAGATGACGAATATGCTCATGATGCAATGGTTGTAGTGCCAGATGATCAATTAAGTCTAGCAATTGGTCGTGAAGGTCAAAACGTAAGATTAGCTCATAAACTAACAGGTTGGAAAATAGATATTAAGAGCGTTTCTCAAATGGAAAAAGCTGAAGCTCAAAATATCAGCAACTATGAAGAACCGGAAGAAGATAATTACGATGATTCAGAAGAAGAAGTTGATGAATTGCAACAAGAAATTGAAGAAGAAATGAATCAACAAGCTCTAGATGAAGAAGATTTCCATGAAGATGTAGCAGAAGAATCATCTGAAGTTGAAGAGTAATTTCAATAAAATAAAACAATAAAAAAGGGATTTTTTAGCTAAAAGTCCCTTTTTTATATTGGTTGACAAAAAATATTGAGCAAATATTATATAATTAAATGGCTTAAAATACCAAATTAGTATTGTAGTATAAGTAGAAAAAAAGGAGATTAATCTCATGGCAAGAGAAAAGTACGAACGTACCAAACCGCACGTTAACATCGGTACAATTGGCCACGTTGACCACGGTAAAACAACATTAACAGCAGCTATCACAGCTGTATTGGCTGCTGCAGGACAAGCTGCATTGAAAAAATTCGATGAAATCGATGCTGCTCCTGAAGAAAAAGCAAGAGGTATTACAATTTCTACAGCTCACGTAGAATATGAAACTGCTGCTAGACACTATGCTCACGTTGACTGCCCGGGCCACGCTGACTATGTTAAAAACATGATCACAGGTGCTGCTCAAATGGACGGAGCAATTCTTGTAGTTGCAGCTACTGATGGTGCTATGCCTCAGACTCGTGAACACATCTTGTTAGCTCGTCAGGTTGGCGTTCCTAACTTAGTTGTATTCTTAAATAAATGTGATATGGTTGATGATCCTGAATTATTAGAATTAGTTGAAATGGAAGTAAGAGAACTTCTTTCTTCATATGAGTTCGACGGAGATAACATCCCATTCATCCACGGTTCAGCATTAAAAGCTTTAGAAGCTGCTCAAGCTAACCCATCAATTAAACGTGGTGAAGATAAATGGGTTGATAAAATTTGGGAATTGATGGATGCTATCGATTCTTACTTCCCAACTCCTGAACGTGATTTAGATAAACCATTCTTGATGCCTGTTGAAGACGTATTCTCAATCACAGGTCGTGGTACAGTTGCAACTGGTAGAGTTGAACGTGGTATCGTTAAAGTTGGTGACGAAGTTGAATTAGTTGGTTTAGGCGAAACTAAGAAAACTACAGTTACTGGTGTTGAAATGTTCAGAAAATCTCTTGACCAAGGTCAAGCTGGTGACAACATTGGTGCTTTATTACGTGGTATTGATAAAACTGAAATCCAACGTGGTCAAGTACTTGCAAAACCAGGTACAATTCACCCACATACAAAATTCACAGCTAACGTTTACGTATTGACAAAAGAAGAAGGCGGACGTCACACTCCATTCTTCCCTGGTTACAGACCACAATTCTATATCAGAACTACTGACGTAACTGGTTCAATCAAATTCGACGGTCAAATGGTAATGCCTGGTGATAACGTTGTAATGGAAGTTGAATTAATCGCTCCTGTTGCAATCGAAGAAGGTATGAGATTTGCTATCCGTGAAGGTGGCCACACAGTTGGTGCTGGTGTTGTTGATAAAATTATTGAATAATTTTAGTACAGCACTATAATTTTAAAAACGAGCTTGGAAACAAGCTCGTTTTTTCTATTCCTATACTAAAAAGTCTGTCAAAAATGACAGACTTTTACAATTCTTTTTCCCCTATAAAATTTTTCCTTTTCCCAAAAATAATATTGACCTTGACCTTTAAAATATTGACTAGAGTTATTTTGCAATTTGTAGAGCTTGGAATTTTGTTGCTTCTTTAGATTTTTGTAAGTATTTTACTAAAGATTTTGCAACTAATTCAGAACGTTTTTTATTTTCTCTATCTAAGATTTCGAAGTATTCATCAAGTGATGACATAATATATTCTGTATTTTCCATTTTCTTTTCCCCTTTGTGATTATTATAACTCAATTCTTTTTTTTTGTTCAATTTGTTTCTTTTTTTTAACTTAAAAGAGCATCTAAGATTTCTGCATTTTTGTTAGCTTTTTGAGAGTTTCTAATTTGATTTTTGTACATATAAGTTCTTAGAGCTTCTCTGATTAATTCAGAACGTGTACGATTTTCATTTCCTGCTACTTGATCTATTTCGTTTAAAAATCTTTCGGGCATTGATATTAAAACTCTAGCCATATTGTTCTCCTTTTAATTAATTATTCCCTTTGTAAATTCCCCTTGTATTTATATAAAGGAAATTATTAATTAAAAATTGCGTAAAGTGTATATATTTTTTATTAATATCTTAATAAAAGTTAATATATTTTACTTAAAACCTTCTTACATAATAGTTTTTGTCATTTTTTAATTCTTCTTTAATTAAAGATAGTTCTTTGTTGTTTTCAAATTTAGAGAGAATTTTAGCAGTTTTTTCTCTGATTGTGTATTCTTGAATATTTTTGGTTTCATTTAATAGTTGAATTAAATCTTTTATATTAATATATTCATAAAATTCAGATATTGTTTCAAGGTACCAATACAGCTTGAATATTTCTTTATTGATTTTATATTTTCCATCTTGAATGTCAAAACTTTTTATAGGTTCGATAAGCTCATTCGCTCTATCTATAAGTATTTTACAGAAATTATTTGTGAACTCGTTATATTGTTTTAGATTTTTTATTGCTTCAATTGTATTTCTACAGATATTTCCATTAATGTCAATTATTGCATCAATTATAATTGTGGCATAATCTTTGAAAAATTCCGGATTTTGCGGAATAAATTCTTTTAATCTAAAAGATACAGCTTCTCTAATTTTTCCGTCACATCCGGTTAAGTTCTTGATAAATATTTCAGCTTCTTCTTGATTGTTTATTTTATCAATTTTTAGGGTTGCAACTTGTTTTTCTACTATAGTGCCATTTTTCAATAACTCTATTAAATAATCATGAGAATATGGATTTTCATATATATTTAAAGCAGTATTAAAATCTTCATTATATTTATCTGTAAGAATTTCTGAATTATTATTGTTCAAATTTTACACCTTTGCTCGTTATATTTATAATATAACATAAACTACAATGTTTTTTTGATCCAAAATAGTTTTAATGTATGATATAAATTTAATAATATATTTTATAATAGATTAAGGAGAATATTATGAAAGAACTTATATCATTTTTTAAAGATATTTTTATGATAAGTGATGAAAATTCAAAAGTAAAAATCGGCTTGTCCCAATTTAAAGATGAAAAATCTGTAGAGAAAAAAAAGGTTAAAAAAGTTTCAAAAATCCAGAAGGAAGTAAAACTTTCTGATTTGATGAGAAGAAGTGCATAGAATTTGATTAATATTCAATGCCTTTTCTAGCTGCAATCCCTGTATCCCAATAATGTTTTATAGGTTTTATTTCAGATACAAGGTGGGCAATGTCGATGATTTCCTGCCTTGCATTTCTACCTGTTAAAACGATTTCCATTTCTTCAGGTTTATTTTTGAGGATTTCCAGCATTTCATCTAAATCTATTAATCCTAAATCAATTGCAATATTTGCTTCATCAAGGATTATCAAATTATATTCATCATTTTTTATTGCTTTTTTAGCTAATTCCCAACCTTTTTTTATTTCATCTGCATCTGATTGGTTTTTGTTAGTTGAATATACAATTCTATCAAGACCTGCTTGGATAATAGTTAAATTCTGTGATATTTCAGGTGAAAGGTTTCTGAAAGAGTTGAGTTCACCATAGTTATCTCCACCTTTTGTGAACATAATTATTAAAACTTTCCAGCAACGACCGAGTGCTCTCATTGCAAGACCTAAAGATGCGGTTGTTTTACCTTTTCCGTCACCGGTATAGACTTGTATGTATCCGTGTTTTGCCCAATTAGGATTTATTAAATTATTTTTTTCACATTTGTCCATCATTTGTATTTATTATATATTAAAAACATGGATAGTAAAATTGACTTACGGATTAAGGCTAAAAGTATAAGAAAAGATTTAGATATAAGCGAAATTAGTTCTTTAGCTGTTTCTAAAATTAGAGATGTTGATGTATATAAAGAAGCTAAAAATGTTTTAATTTTTTATCCAATGCGTTATGAAATAGATTTATTGGCATTATTAGATGACGATAAAAACTTTTATTTGCCTAAGGTTTCTGATAAAAAGCTTTTTATATGTCCTTTTAATAAAGGTGATAAATTAGAAAAATCTTGTTTCAATGTAAATGAACCTTGTACATCACCTGTAGATCCAAATGTTTTAGATTTAGTTATTGTTCCTGCTTTGATGGTTGATAAATGTGGATATCGTTTAGGTTATGGTGGCGGATTTTATGATAGATTTTTAGGTGAAAACCATTTTATAAAAACAATTGTGCCAATTCCAAAAGAATTGTTTGTTGAAAAACTACCTGTTGAGAATTTTGATAAAAAAATTGATGTTGTTGTAACTATATAAAAATGTTAAAAAGGAGTCCACTATTAAGTGAACTCCTTACAGGTTAGTTAAGGATAGGATTTATTAGGTTATTGTTTTCTATTTTTAAGCTGTATATTCAGGTTTCATTGCTTTAATTCCTGCATCTTCACCTTGTTTACAAGCTTCATATTCTTGTTCTAACATTTTTAATTGAGTTTCAAGTTTCGCTTTTTCCTGTTGAATTTGTTTTTCCTGTTCATTAAGAAGTTTAGCTTCTTGTTTTCCCATTCTTTCGCGTTCTTGATCATAAAGATTTTTAAAGATCCATTGTTGATACATAGCTTGCATATTAGGATCTTGCATTTGTTGCATTTGCATTGCAATCATTGGTTGCATCATTCCAAATTTTTGTTGCGCACCGAACAATGCTCCATTATGAGCATATTGCATATACATCATTTGACGACCGAACATTGAACTTGGAGTGTTCATCATATCGTTCATTGATACTGAACCGTCAGCTATGTTGGCTGCATATTGTTGCAAGTCAGATAACTTTCTGGTCAAATTCATTAAACGATATTGGATGTCGTTCCTTTGACGTATAATGTCTAATTTTCGGTATGCGAAAATTAATAGACCCATTGTCGTTTCTCCTACCTTTTAATTTATAACTAACCTTTTTTAACCTTACATGAATATAAAAACATGCAACTCCTTGGAATTGCATGTTTTTGAATGTTTTGTTAAGAATTGTTAAATTATCTGTTTTCTTTTGTGATAACTTTATCAATAAGACCGTATTCTAGAGCTTGTTGAGCTGTTAAGAAGTGGTCTCTTTCACAATCTTCTTTTACTTTTTCGATAGGTTGACCTGAATTTTCAGCGATAATTCCTATCAACATATCTTTCATTCTTAAGATTTCTTTAGCTTCAATTTCAATATCTGTAGCTTGCCCTTTAGCGCCTCCTAGTGGTTGGTGAATCATTACTCTAGAATTTGGAAGAGCCATTCTTTTACCTTTTGCTCCTGAACATAGTAAAAATGCACCCATTGAAGCAGCATCGCCAAGACAGATAGTTGATACATCAGATTTAATTAATTGCATAGTATCATAAATTGCCATACCTGCAGTAATAACACCACCAGGGCTGTTGATGTATAACATAATATCTTTTTCTGAGTTTTCGCTGTCTAATAATAATAGTTGTGCTACGACAGAATTTGCAACTTCATCGTCAATTTCAGTTCCAAGAAATATAATTCTTTCTCTCAATAATCTTGAGAAGATATCAAAAGATCTTTCTCCTCTTGAAGAAGCTTCAATTACTGTTGGGACATAACCCATTATTTTCATATAAGTTTCTTGATCCATTTTTCTCTCCTATATAATATATATTTATTATATTACAAAAATAAAATCAATCCTATTAAAGCATTAAATTAAATTATTAACAATTGTAACGAATTCTGCAGTTATTGAAATTGGACTTTTTCTAAATTGTTTATATATGTAAGAGAAGTAAAAAAGAGGACGAGAGAGATGGCAATTTCAAATATTCATGAAACATTGTTAATGTACACAAAACAAAAAGCTATTATTAATGACAAATTATCAACAAATATGATGAATACTTTGAGCGCATCAAGGCAAACTGCTGAAAATCAGGCTAAATATAATGATCAAATGGATAACATCTATTATAATTATTATGAAGATGATCCTGCTACATATGAATTATTAACAGAGCAGTTAGAACAAGAACATGAATTAGAGTTAGCTAATGTGAATTCTTGGGAGCAAGAGTTAGAATTAGAAAAAAATAATTTAGAAACTCAGTTAAATGAAATAAGTACATTTGAATCTACTTGGACTAAAATGTTACAAACTAATATTAAAGGCGACTTTTCATACGGAGGTGTACAACAGTAACGTAGCACAATTTAATAGTAAATTTCAAAAAAGCAGCTATCAAGCTGCTTTTTTGTTGTATTATAAAGTTATGTTGAAAAATGGTGAAAAACTCGGAGCATTTATTATTCCGACAGGTATAGGCGCATCAATTGGCGGTTATGCTGGTGATGCGAGTCAATATGCTGCAAAATTTTCAGAAATATCAAAACTTATTGTAAATCCTAATGTCGTTAATGCAGGGTGTTTTTCCGGAATTAATAAAAATATGTTATATGTTGAAGGTTATTCTCTTGATGAATTTTTTAAAGGGAATATAAAACTAATTCCTTCGAAAAGAAATCGAATAGGTGTAGTATTTGATAAAGCAATCCCGCAAGATGTCTTAAATATACACATAAATACGATAAATGCCGTAAAATGTGTATATGGTGTGAATGTCTCTGATTATGTTATTACTAAAGAAGAAGTTGGTGTAGATTTTTCATTGGAAGCTAGTGGTATTTCAACAGGGAGTGTTAAAAATATTGAAACTTTGTTTTCCTCCTCAAAAGATTTAATAAGTAGAGGGTGTAATGCAATTGCAATTGTGTGTCTTTTTGATGAACCTGAAGAAGACAATCCTGATTATGCAAATGGAATTGGAACTGATCCTGTAGGTGGGGTGGAGGCTGTTCTTTCGCATTATATTTCAAAAGAGTTAAAAGTGCCTTGTGCTCATTCTCCGGCTTTTGCGGATTATAGTATTTCATCAGATATAGTTGATTGGCGTGCTGCATCTGAATATATTACTCCAACATTTTTACCTTGTATTCTTTTAGGCTTGGATAATGCACCTGTTTTATCGCAAAGTGATGGAATTTCGATTTCTGAACTTGATTATCTTGTAATGCCTTATGATGCATTAGGATCAACTCCTGTGTTTGAGGCTGTAAAAAGAGGAATAAGAGTTTTTGCTGTAAAAGAAAATATAACTGCTCTTAATATAACATCAGACAAAGTTAATAATTCAATTATTGAAATCCCAGACTATGAAAGCTGTTTAGATTGTATTGTTAATAATTGTTAATAAAATTTTATTAATTATTAAAGATTTTTACTTCAATTTCCGATATTTGCACTATCGACTATATAGATGTGCGTGTGTAAATAAAGAAAGGCGGTAATGATGGTTGATGCAACAAACGGTGTAGGTCCTTTAGGAAATCAGCAATTTAGTACTAAAGGTATTAAGTTGTCTGATTTAAAAGAAAAAAATCAATTGTTGTTTAATTATTTTAAACAAGCAGGACTTAACGAAAATTCATATGTTTATTCAACAGATATTGAAAAATTGAAAGAAGCATATGATAAAAATGATAATGGTAAATTATCTAAAAAAGAAGCTAAAGCAATTTTTGGAGACGATGTATCCAGACGAGATATTAAAAGAGCAATTAAAGCTATGGATGAAATTGCTTTAACTGACTTACAGGGAGAACATACTTATCCTGTAAAAGTTGGAGAACATGAAACCGAATATTATACGAAAAATAATTTTCTATTAGGTTCTGTATATGATGATAAAGAACAGCAAATTAAAAACTTTTATGGGCCTGAAAAACGTTTAGTTACACAAATTGTTCAAAAAAAGAATGAAGATGGCACAATGACACCTGTTTCTCATTTGATGAATGAATATAATAATGATGGAACAATTTTAAGTTGTGAAGAAAGAACTTTTGGAGAAAATAAATCTTTTGAAGTGACAAAAATGACTTATTTAAATGGGGATCAAAACAAACCAGTTACAATTGAACACAACCTAAATGGTAATAAAAAGACAACAAATATTGAGTATAATACTGAAGGTAAAAAAATGAGAACTATTTCAGTTGCCAATGGTCAAAAAACAGAAGTTGTTTATGATGAGCTTGAAAGGCCAATGAAACAATTTGAATTTCCAGTGGGGTCTGATTTGATAACTACAAAAGAATTTAAATATAATGGCAATGAAACTACTCCTTCAGAAGTTACAATTACAAAACCAGGTGGAGCTCAAGAAAGAGTTACCTATGAGAAAGGTAAGTTTGTATCAAGAGAAGAAATTGTACAATTAAAACCTGAAGATATAAAACCTAAAGAAGAAAAAGTTCCAGTTACTAAGCCTACTACTCCAAAAGTAAGTGTTCCTGATGATTGGGGTAGAGTTCCAAAAAGCTTTAGACAAGAATCTGGTATTACTGAGACAAAAGATGCTGATGCTGCATTAAAGGCATTATTGGATGCAAGAAATATTAAACTTGCTGATGTGGATGCAGACAAATTAAAAGCTGATTTAATTAAATATAATCCTAGTTTATTTGACAAAGCTGGTAAATTAAAAGCTGATGCAAAATGGGATAGATTAGATTTACCAAAAGACCTTAAAGCTCAGTATGGTAAAACTCCTGCAGGTAAAGAAGATGCAAAACCTGAAGCTCCTGTGCCAAGAACTAATCCCCCAATAGATAGTTCATTGCCTGGAATTCCAGATCCAAAAGCGAGATTTAATCCTCGAAATAGGGTTGTCAAAGATGGAGTAACTCAACCTGTACAAGAACCTAAAGTTGAACCAAAAGATGAAAAATTAGAAATTCCTGAAAAAGGACCAGATTTATCTAAACCTGTATTAAAATATGGTATGAATTTAGTCCTTCCTCATAAAAAATATGCAAATCAAACAGTCTTAAATCCAGATGGAACTTCTTATTCATATGATGAAAACGGATATATAGATTTTCAATATGATAAAAATGGTAGAGAAATACTATATGTTGATCGTAATCCCGATAATTCCGTGTACTATTATATAGAATATAAACTTGATGCAAATGGTAATATGACTAGTGAAATACAACGAAATTCTGATGGTTCAGTAGATTATTACATTGATTATCTTTATAATAAACAAGGAGAAATCGCAGCTAAAATATTTCGAGAGCCAAATGGAACTATGATTGATGTAACTTATATTAATTAATGCATTAACTTGTAATAAAAAACGGTCTGAGTTAAAACTTAGACCGTTTTTAATTTTGGTAATTGTTTTAATTTATAAAATAATTCAGATGCTGTTTTGAAGTTTTCAGGGTTTGAGCTTACGTAAAACTCTTCATATTCAAATTTATTATTTAGTAAATTATTTTTTTCTAAGTCTTGTTTTATATTTTGAGCAAAATATAATGCAGGGTCAATAAATTTATCTTCTGGCATGAATTTTTTTAGTATTCCTGTCAAATAAGGGTAATGAGTACAAGCAAGCACAATTTTATCAGGATTAAATTCTTTCATAACATCTAAAATTTCTTGTACCTGTAAGATACTTTGAGGTTGATTAATCCTGTGTTCTTCGACTATTCTTACCCAATTCGGAGCTGCAAGTTCAAATACTTCCATATTTTCATTATATTTTTTTATTTCTTTTGCATATGTATGAGATTTGATTGTTGCAGGGGTTGCTATTACTCCTAATTTTTTTACATTATCTAATTTTGCAAGTGTCGAACAAACTGATTGAATTATTGGATAAACTTTAAAGTTGTAATTGTCTTTTAATTTTTCATAAGTGATTGCTGATGTTGTATTACAAGCCATAACAACAGCTTTTGCATGTTTTTCTTCAAAAAATCGAAAAATCTTATCTGCAAATTCAATTAATTGTTCTTCTGTTTTTTCTCCATATGGCATATTTTTTGTATCGCCAAAATATAGGTAGTTTTCATCTGGCAAAAGTTTTTTTACTTTTGCAAAAACAGTCAGACCGCCTACGCCTGAATCAAAAAATGCTATCGGTTGTTTATTTATATTGTTTAAAATAGTTCTCTACTCCGTCTGCTATTGCTTTTGCTGTAGCCTGCTTTCTTTTTTCTCCAACAAGTTGTTCTCTTTCTCCACTGTTTGAGATAAATCCAATTTCGACTAAAATTGCAGGTACTGTAGTATGATTTATAACATAAAATTTAGATTTAAACAATCCACGATTAGGAGATTGTACTGCACTTGCAAGAGAAGAATGTACAGTTTGAGCAAGTGCCATACTTTCTTGATGATAATAATGAGTTTCCACACCTGTGATTTCAGGTCTTACACTTGAATTTACGTGGATACTTACGAATATATCTGGATCATTTTTTTCACTTATAGCAACTCTATCTTGTAATGATACATAAGTGTCATCATCTCTTGTCATTACAACTTGATATCCTTTTTGATTAAGTAGTTTTTCTACTCGTTTTGAAATATCAAGAGTTATATCTTTTTCATAGATGCCACCGCTTGTTGCACCAACATCTCTTCCTCCATGACCGGCATCAATTATTACTTTTTTCTTTCCATTTGTAGTTTTTTTGTTTGTTGTTGGATTGAATATAATTGCAGGAGGTGTTGTAACTTTTGGTTCTTCTTTCTTTTTAGCTTGTTTTAGTTTTATTTTAAGGCTTCTACCATCTGCACCTAAATATGTACTTACCATTGTATCTGGTTCGATAGGGATAGTAAGTTTTAGACCTATTTTTGGCATTAATGCTATTTGTGCCTCGTTAAAGAATGTATTTTTATAAGCAGCTTTAAAATTCTCGTCATGATATTTAGATACATTGTATAGATAAAGAATTACTTTATCTTGGTATCTGTCAAGCCCATGAACTATTGGGGCATCAAATTTTAATATCATGGATTCTGTTAAAGAATCATTTTTTTCTTTATTGTAAGCTATTGCATTACTGCTGCTGTTAAAAAGAGTTGAATTATTTGTTTTCTTGTAATTTGCAATTATTAATGATTGGTTGTCGCTTGAATAAATTGGAATATAATCACTTACTGCATCTGTTGTGATTACAATTCGAGCTTTATTTACTGAGAACTGTCCTACTTTTACGGTTTCTGTTTCGCTTATACGATATTCTTTATTTCTAATTTTCATATCAACAAGAGTGTTTGGCAGGTCGTAGATAATTCTAGATGGATTTGTTAATATCATTGGTCTTTCAATTGTGACTGCGCCAAAACCGTTTATTAATACCCCGTTAGGTCTTGTTGATATGTTATTTAGGTAATATTTTGTATTAAGTTTTAATTCTTTTCTAGCCATTAACTCTTGAGCTTGAGTATTAAAAGCATCTTGAATTTGATCAACAATTGTGTCATTTGCGCTTGAAATAGGCATCATAATTGTTAAATATTCATAAAAATCGCTAGAAGAAGAATGCTCATCTCTGAATGTGTTATGAAAATAATCATTATCACACATTGTGCCATTTTTTAATTTGATAATTATATTGTTTTTTATTCTAAAAAATTTAATATTGTCAGGATTAAAGTCATTATCAAAAGTCATTACAACTCTAACTACATTTGGATTTGTAGAGAATTGATTTATCTTAATATCTTTTATTCCACCGCTTTGAAATGTCCAATGTTGTTTTGGAAATGTTATAATTGATGAATTTATATCAAAATAAGCTCTTGATGGGTTTTGCATTTTTACAAGTTTAATATTTTGCATAACCGCACCAGATGGTGTATCTTGTCCTGATAGAACAATAATTGAATTTGATGTATCAAAATTTGCAGCAGTAAACTTATAAAGCTGTTCTGCACAAGCTCTTTGGACAAATGTAAAAAATGTTATAATAAATAATGTAATGAATAAAAGTATTTTTTTCATAAATAAAATCTCGCTCATTATAATTATATAACGAGTAAGAAAAGCTATCAAATTGTAACAATTTTATTCATCAAGTAAGTGATTTTTAATGGCTATATATACAGCATTTGTCCTGTTTTTTGCTTCAAGTTTTCTAATAATTGAACTGATATGTGCTTTTACAGTGTGAATACTGATATAAATGCTCTCGCTGATTTGACTATTCCCATACCCTTTTGTAATTAATTTTAAAATAGCTACTTCTCTTTTTGTTAATTTTTCCATAATCTTACCTCTCGATATGAGAATAGCATATGTGGTAAAAAATGTTTTAATAATATTTCAGTTTTTCTTTTTTTATAAAATAACTTGAAAATAAATCTTTTTTTGTTAATATATAAATTGTGACAGTTAAATATGCGTGTGTAGCTCAGCTGGATAGAGTGTTTGGCTACGAACCAAAAGGTCGGGGGTTCGAATCCCTCCACGCGTAGGTTTTAAAAGATAATAGCGATAAGGGTTTTCACTTATCGCTATTATCTTTTAAGTGTAGATTTTTATAATTTTGTGTGACATTTGGGTGACAAGTAACATTATATATTATCTTAATAGAACTTTTTGTCTTAGGACTTTACATTTAATAGGTTCTTTTTCTAGTATATTAAAATTGTCTTTATTTCATTAATTTTAAGATTATTATGCAGTCTGTAGGTCGGATTTACAAATCCAATAATAATTATATGATAGGTTTTAGATAATTATTTTTTAATGTAAATTTTACTCAACTCAATTGTTAATTTATACTAAATTATAAATTGTATACAATTTTTATTAGCTTGTTTAGATATCTTTTTTTGAATTTTTGAGATTAATAAAATGCTCAATGTTTCTGTATTTAAATACTTTTGCAGGATTCCCTCCAGCAATTGCATAAGGAGGAATTTCCCCATGTACAACTGAGCCTGCTTGGATTATAGCTCCTTCACCTATAACTGTGCCTGGTAATATTATTGTTTTTGCTCCTAGCCAGACAAAATCATATATGGTAACTCCACTTTTGATTGAGGTACTATCATAAGGAATATCATTCCCTTCATAATTATGACTTGTTGATATTATTTGAGAATCAAACCCAGCAACAAAATAGTTCCCTAAAACTACATTTCCGTTGCCACTTATGTGCATCCCATTAAGTTTTACATGGTTTTTAATAATAGTATTTTTATTAACAGTTGAAAATCTTGAACATTGAAAATTCTTGCCAATATGTTTGGCCGTAAAGATTATTTGTATGCTATTACAAAATTGTCTAAACCAAATTCGTAAAATTTTGATAGGAATTAAACAAGATAGAATTTTAATCATATTTATTACCTAAGGAAATTATATTTAAATAAAAGTAACTTGTTAATCACTTTTTGTATTAACGTAACCTACTGGAGGTTTTTAAAAATGTTTTATAAGATAACCTAATAAAGAGAGGGTTTATGTTTTGTATTGACAAAAAGAATATAGGAACAGTTATAAAACAAGCTCGGAAAAAAGCCGGTTTAAAGCAATATGAACTTGCAGAGTTAGCTGGGTTTTCCGAAAAGCACTTATGTAGAATCGAAAATGGAAAATATTTACCTAAACTGGAACATTTTTTGATTATTGTGTCTATTCTTAAACTCAGACTTGAAGATTTTGGAATTAATGCTATTAATAAAGAAATTTCAGAAAATAAAGTTGAGCTTATAAATAAAATTCTCACAACTGATGATAAATTAATTAAAATTTATATTGAAGTTTATGAAAATATGGATAAAATTATTAATTTAGCAAAAAATAAACTTATTTAAGTTATAAAATTAATTAGTTGGATTTTTTTTACTTTAAGGGGGTATTATAAATAAATTAAAAGTAAAATTATTAGTAAAAAAAAAGAGCTTTAAGCTCTTTTTTTTAATCCATTGTTTTGTATCTTTTTAATACAGTATCTTTTATGTAATTATCATCTGATTTTAAAGCTTTTATTAAAACTTCATTATCAGGTTTAGCTCCTGCGTTAATAAGTAATTCTACAATTTTAGGCTGTTTTTTTTGAATTGCATATGCAAGAGGTTTTGTGTATCCTGCTGATTGATTTACATCTGCACCGTATGCAATTAATGTTTCTACGATTTTTGCATCTTTTTCTCTGATTGCCATTAATAATGGAGTTATACCTGCTAATTCTTTATTCGGATCTACTTTATTATCTAAAAGCATTTTTACAACTTCATTTTGGTTGCTTGCAATTGCTACATATATTGCAGGTGTTTTCATAAATGTAGAATCAGGGCTCATACCTGATTTAAGGAATAAGTCTACAAGTTGAACGTTCCCGTTGCTTATGGCACTAAAGAAGTTATAGGTATTGTATTTAATGTCTTGTGCTTGGATTTTAGCAATATATGCTTGGTGCATATCAGTTTCAGCATCAGCGTATACAGCTGTTTGGATTGCTATTAAAATAAATAAAAGTGATAGTATCTTTTTCATATTCCCTCCTATATTTAGAATTTTATAATAGCATTTTTTTTTATTTTTGTATACTATTTATTGCTTCTTCTGTTGAGAATGCAATATCTTTATGGCCGATAAGTTTTCTTAATCCTAATTTAAGGGTTGATGCTGCAACATCGCGGTTATTAAATATTATAATAACTCTTACATTTTGTCCTTTTAATGTTAAGATTAGGTCTTCCATCGCAAATACTGCTGATATATCTATACTTTTAAGATTTGAACAATCCAATATTACGTTACGATTATCAAGTACATCATCAATTCTTGATGCAATTTGGGAAGCGGAGCCGAAAAATAGTGTTCCGTCAATGTGCATAATCATTGTTTTATTTTTCAAATCTTCGTCAATGTAGTTTTCTTGAGAAACATCAGAAAGTCCTACAATTTTTATATCTGTTTGTTTAGCTACATTTGCAGCGAATAGGACTGATGAAAGAACGACTCCTACTCCTACTGCCAAAATTAAATCATCAAATATTGTGATTAAAAATACTAAAAGCATTACTAATAAATCGTTTCTAGGAGCTGCTTTTATAAGTTTTATAAATTTGTAATCAATGATACCAATTCCAACTTTGATTAAAATCCCTGCGAGTACTGCTAAAGGAATTTTTGCAGCTACAGGGGCAAGAAAAACAATAATTAAAATTAATAATACAGAATGGATTATCCCGGAAAGCCTTGTTCTTCCTCCGCTTTTAATATTAACGGCTGTTCTCATCATTGCACCACAAGATACAACTCCTCCAAATAATGCTGCAACGATATTTCCTATACCTTGTCCTATTAATTCCTGATTTGATTCGTGTTTTGTCTTAGTCAAAGAATCTGCTACTAAAGCTGTTAATAAAGAGTCAATTGAGCCTACGATTGCAAGGGTTAATGCAATAGGAATTATTATCTCAATTTCTGATAATTTGAATGTTGGAATTGTAAGGTTCGGGAATGCTTGAGGGATTTCTCCGATAGTTTTGACATCAAAGTTAAATATTATTGCGGTTAAAGTCCCTAAGATAAGAGCTATTAATGGCGGTGGAATTATTTTTGCAAGTTTTTTAGGTGTGAAAAATACTATAAGCAATGTTAAACCGCCAATAATTACACTGTGTAAATCCGAATTCGATATTGATTTGAACACGTTAATTAAAGCTTCTACAGGTGTGCCGTTAAATTCAAGCCCTAAAAAAGAATTTAATTGTAATAAAATAATTATTGCTCCAATACCGCTCATAAATCCTGAGATTACTGGGTATGGAATAAAATTAACGAGTTTGCCAACTTTGAAGAGTCCGAGGATTATTTGGAATATTCCTGATAATAATATTGCTGCAAAAATTAAATTGGCATTATCAGAATGCATTGCAACAACAGAGGCAATCACGACGGTAAGCGGTCCTGTCGGCCCCGAAATCTGAGTTGGAGTCCCGCCAAATATTGATGCGAGCATTCCTACAATTATAGAACCGTATATTCCAGCTGTTGCACCTAATCCGCTAGATACGCCTAGGGCTATTGCAAGAGGTAATGCAATTACTCCTGCAGTAATTCCGCCTAGTAAATCTCCTTTAAAGTTTGATAGTATCCCTGTTTTCATAATATAAATCCCCATATAGTCTTTCAAATATTTTTATATCAGAATATTTGAAATTTTACAAGGGGACTTATGTTTATTATTATTTTTTAGACAAGACCTTCTTTAAGAGCTTTTACTGCAGCTTGAGTTCTGTCATCGACTACAAGTTTTTGGATAATATTACAAACGTGTGCTTTAGCTGTGTGTTCTGAAATTGTTAATTCTTGTGCTATTTCATTATTTGATAGCCCTTCAACTACAAGTTTTAAGACTTCGTATTCTCTTTGTGTAAGATTAGCATGTTGTTCTTTAAACATTGCTCTGGACATTTGTCTTGGTGGTATTACGCCGCAATTTTTTTCTCTTAATATTGGGACTACCTGAGGATCTAACCACATTGCACCTTGTTCTACTGTTTTTATAATCATTTTTAAAGCATCTGTGCTTATATCTTTCATTACATAAGCACAAGCTCCGGCATGGAGGGCATCTATGATTTCTTGTTCGCTTAAGTGTGATGTGAGGATTATTACTTTCGCTTTATTGTCAAATTCAAGGATTTTTTTAGTAGCTTCAATTCCTGAAATATCAGGTAAGCCAATGTCCATTACAACTACGTTTGGGTGTGTTGTTCTATATTTTTCAACAGCTTCTTTACCGCTTTGAGCTTCTGAAGCCACAATTATCTCATCTTGCCCTTCAAATAGAGATTTAAGTCCTACACGAATTAGTTTTTGGTCTTCTACAAGTAATATGTTTATTGTCATAATAAATTCTCCCTATATTACTTATAAAATTTTTATGAGTGTAATTAATCCCTTTTATATGAACTAATTATGACAATATTATTAAGTGTTAATTCGGAAATAAAATTTGTATTGTGATTTATATTGTAGTGATAATTGTGGTAATTTTTTTAATTAAATCTTAATATTTTTCAATAGCAAAATAAATTATTTTGAGTTATTATGTAAATGGTAAATATACATAAGGTGTATCATATGAAATATTCAAATTATTCAGCAGTAATTATTGGGAGCGGCATTGCAGGATTATATGCTGCGTTAAAAATAGATCAGCAAGTTGATTTGCCTGATGGTTTGTTATTGATTACGAAGTCAAAATTAGGTGAAAGTAATTCAATGTATGCTCAAGGTGGTATTGTTGGAGTAATGAAAGAAAATAAAGCTGATTCTACTGCTTCTCATATTTCAGATACTATAAAAGCCGGCGCAGGTTTGAGTGAATTTAATACAGTAAAATATATTTCAGAACATTCTGATGAGGTAATAAAAGATTTATTAAAATTCGGTGTTGAATTTGATAGAGATGAAAATAATAACTTATGTTTTACCAAGGAAGCTGCTCATAGTGTAAGAAGAATTTTACATTCAGGCGGAGATGCAACCGGAAGAATGATAGAATTAGCATTATGCAAAAAAATTAGTGAAAATAAAAATATAGAAATTTATGAAGGAACCGATGCTGTTGAATTATTGGTAAGTGAAGGTCAATGTAAAGGTATACTTGCATTTAATGACGAAACACAAGAATATGAAACTATTTATTCTCCTGCAGTTATTCTTGCAACAGGTGGTATTGGTCAATTATATAAATATACTACAAATCCAATAGGTGCTACAGGTGACGGTTTAGCATTGGCTTATAATGCCGGAGCTGAAATGCAAGATATGGAATTTGTTCAATTTCATCCGACATCTTTAGCAATTGATTGTGGTGAAAATAGGTTTTTAATCTCTGAAGCTGTAAGAGGAGAAGGTGCTAAATTGTGCGATGGCGATGGAGTTGAATTCATGGCTAAATACGATGAAAGAAAAGAATTAGCTCCTCGAGATATTGTCACACGTGCTATTTTTAATGAAATGAAAGAAAATAATGTTGAAAATGTATACTTGAATGCAGCTTGTATTGATTCTAAAAAATTGGCAAAACGTTTTCCGACTATTTCTAAAAAATGCAAAGAAAATGGTATTGATATTTCAAGAGATTTTATTCCGGTTTCTCCGGCTGCTCATTATTATATGGGCGGGGTAAAAACTAATTTGAAAGGAGAAACATCTATTAATGGTTTGTATGCAATAGGTGAAGTATCTTCTACTGGTTTGCATGGGGGTAACAGGCTTGCTAGTAATTCGTTATTAGAATGTGTTGTTTGTGCATATTCAGTTGCAGATTATTTAAAATCAATTGAATTAAGAACACCAAAACAAATTGATGAAAATATAAAATCTATTTTGGATGAATACTCTGAAGAAGATACAATTCTTGAGGAATTAGATATTCCAGCTATGAAAAGCAAACTTCAAGATGTAATGTGGAATAATGTTGGGATATTACGAGATAAAAATTCATTGATAAATGCAATAAATGAGTTAAACAAATTAAAAATGGAATTTCCAAGAAAGTCTAAATGCTTGAGTAGAGATGAATATGAATTACGTAATATGTTGACTGTTGCGATGTTAATAACTAATTCCGCAATTATGCGTAAAGAATCTCGTGGAGCTCATGCAAGAATAGATTATCCTGAAACATTAGATATGTGTGTGCATAGTAGAATTTCAAAAAGAGAAGGAGTGCCTGAACTTGTTAAGTAGTTTTTATGTAAAAGACCATGTAAAAATGGCGTTAATGGAAGATATTGGATATGGTGACATTACAACTGAAAATTTGGCTGGAGAAAATGATTTTCTAAAAGGAGAATTAAATACTCGTAGCGAAGGTGTACTTTGTGGGTGTGAAGTATTTAAGACTGTGTATGAAACATTATCTGATAAAGTTGAAATAAAATTCTATTTTAAAGATGGTGACAGAATTAAAAAAGGTGATAAAATTGCAGATATTTCAGGTCCTGCAAAAGATTTGCTTATGGGAGAAAGAGTTGCGTTAAATTATATCCAAAGAATGTCAGGAATTGCAACAGAAACTCGTAAATATCAAGATGCGATAGCTCCTTATTCTGCAAAAATTGTTGACACTAGAAAAACTACTCCAAACTTTAGAGCTTTTGAAAAATATTCAGTAAAAGTTGGTGGTGGTGCATTACATAGATTTAATTTATCAGATTGTGCAATGATAAAAGACAATCATATAAGACTTGCAGGCTCATTAACTAAGGCTGTAAATAAGTTGCGCGAAAGTATTTCTCATGCACATAAAATTGAAGTTGAATGTGATACTATTGAGCAAGTACAAGAGGCAGTATCTGTAAAAGCCGATATAATTATGCTTGATAATATGTCTGTAGAACAAATGAAACATGCTGTTGATATAATTAATCATCAAGCGATAGTTGAAGCTAGTGGAAATGTAAAATTAGATACAGTTAATGCAATTGCATCTACAGGTGTTGATATTATCTCATCAAGTGCAATTGTAGCAAAAGCTCCTACTTTGGATTTGGCTTTAGATATGTAATAAAATATAAAATTTCTATAATAAAACGTTTGGATTGATTATGTTCAGACGTTTTTTTGTAATATTTGAAATTTTTTATAAATTTTTTGTAAACTTTCTTAAAATTCATGGCAAAAAATTTTTTTCTTTGTTTTAAAATGAATGTAGAAGATATACATTTATAAATTTGGTGAAAAAATGAAGGTAAACTCAATACAACAAGATTTGACCCTTAAACAGGGTAACTTAAGGCTCCATTCGGAATCTCCGAACTTTAGAGAGAAGAATTATGCGGGCGTGTATAAAAATAATAGAGGATATAATGCAGATTATTGTGGCAGTTTTACGGGAAAGAGTGAAGCTGCCACAACTGTTATAAAAAAGAATTTTTTAGATAAAATTCTTGCAAGTAATTGGTTCGGTAAATTTGCAAAATATTCTGAAGAACACAATATTTCAGCTAGTGCATTAATTGCTTTAGTTTTAGCAGGAGTAATGAGACCGGCAACTATTTTAGCTTTACCTGGTAAAAAGGATAAAGAAGATAAAATATATGCAGCAGGTCACTCAATGGCATCTGGTATTATAGGATTTTTAGTTTCTACAGCAATTACAAGTCCTTTCGATGAATCAATTAAGAAAATATTTGATAGTAAAAAATTTGGATCAGAAAAATTTAAAGCAATGGATGCAGAAATTGCAAGATTGAAGGCAGAAAAAGATGCCGGAACAATTACAAAAGAGGCAAAAGCTACTCTAAAAGCAATGATGAAAAAAAGAGCAGCATTAAGTACATTAGTAAAAAATATTCCGGATTGGGTAATTGGTGTCCCAAGAGCAATTTTAACAATTGCATTAATCCCTCCAATTTTGAAATATGTATTTGGAGTAGAAAAGAAAAAGAAACCTAAACCTGAACAAGAAAATAATGTGAATAATACAGTAAATAAAATGGAAACCCCACAAATGGATTTTATCGAAAAACCTGCTTTTCAGCAATTCAAAGGAGGTGTTAAATAATGAATATAACAATTAATTCTAACACCTATGCAAATAATAGATTATACAACCAAAAACAAAATAATAATAGCTATAAACCAAATTTTAAAGCAAATGCAGCAAGTACAGTGTCAGATGCAGCAGAACAAATTCTAGAAAAAGCATCAAAATCAGAATCTAGTTTATTCAAACCTTTTACAGATGCATATGAAAGAATGACTGATTCTATTGCTGATAAGTTTACTTCAAAATTTGTTGATTCTAAACCTTTGGATTGGCTTGCCGATAAGTTAAAAAATAGTAAAAATCTTTTCCAACACTGTTTAACAATAGGTTCTGTTATTACAAGTGGCTTGTATATGCAAAGAACTTTGACAAATAAAGAATTGGATAAAGACAGAAAAAATACATTAGCAGTAAACCAAGGTTTAACTTTTGCAGTATCTACAGTTGGTGCTTATGCATTAGATAAATATGTAAAAGGCTGGTGGGATAATGTTACAGCAAGATTTGCTGGACATTTATTAGGTGATAATAAATTTTATTCAGATTATTTAGCTAACAAGGCTGCTGTAATAAAAGAAAATAAAGAACTTTCAGCGGCGGCAAAAGCAAGTAATATAAAACCTGAATTAAAATCTATGCCAAATATAAGAAAATTAGTAGAAAATCATTCTTATTATAAATCTTTATTATCAAGTTCTGAAGAAGAAGCTAAGACTTTGATGACAAAAGTAAAAGGTATGAGTCCATTAAGAACAATGATAGTATTTGGTTTTGTATACAGATACTTTGTACCGGTAGTTGTAACTAAACCAGCTAATATTCTTTGCGAAAAATATTTGGCTCATAAAAAAGCAAAAACTGAAAATAAACAAAATGCGTAATAAAACAAAACATAAAACAGAATTATTACTATATATGTAGTAATAATTCTGTTTTTTATTGAAAAAAAAAGACTTTTATGTTATATTTTCGAGTGTAGATGGGGTAAGACAGTGGAAAAAGATTACTTGGATTTAGATTTAATAGCTAAAGAATGTAACCTGTTAGATGAGTCTGATGTAAATTCTGTTGTTCAAAAAATTCAGGCCCTTGATGAGGTTTATGAAAGATGTAATCTTATTAAAATTTATAATTATTTTTTGACTGTATGTAAAAATCCTGAAATTTTGATGAATATTATTCAATGCATGGATCGAATCAGGGATAATGAGTTTCTTGGTCCGCTTTTAGATTTATTATTATTGAAAAATATTGATACAGAAAAAGATTCTTTTATAAATGTTAGAGCAATGTGTGCAAAAGCAATTGCAAATTTAAAAGATACTTCTGCCGTTACTCCACTTTTATATTGTTTGAATAATAAAGATGAAAATTATAAGGTAAGACTTGCATGTGCTGATGCTCTAGGACGTATTGGGGATAGATATGCAGTAGCTCCTTTGATAGAAGTTGTAAAAGATGAAGATGAAAAATCTGTATATTTGAGAGAAACTGCAGCTTCTGCTCTTGGAATGCTTGGTGATTTGCGGGCGGTTGATCCTTTGGTAAGTATTTTAGAAACACAAAAAGGTATTTGGAATAAATTTACTTTTCTGAAAGAACGAGTAATTGAGGCTTTAGGAAAATTAAGACTAGATGATAATGAACGAGTTTTTAATGCCTTAAAAAATTCTCTAATGGACGAATCTCCTCAAATCCGTATAAATGCAATAGAGGCAATTATGGATAGTGAAAATCCTCAGGCTGTAGATACTATAAAGACTTGTCTTTTAGAAGATGAAGATGAAGAAGTTAAGAAAAATGCTTTGATTGCTTTGTATAATCTTGTAGGAAGAGAAATCTTAGATGAGGTTGCAAATGGGGCAAATTATCCTGATGCTTTAAAATTGGAAGCTGTTTCAATGATTTCTGAATATGAAGAAGATGAGGGAAATGATGAAGATGAATAGTCGAGGCATTGTTCTTCTTTCAGGAGGACTTGATTCTCTTGTAAGTTTAGGATTAGGTATAAAAGATTATGGAGTTTCCCTTGCTTTAACTTTTGACTATGGTCAAAAGTCTGTAAAATATGAAATAGATGCATCGAGAGCAATTTGTGATTATTACAAAATTGAACATAAAGTAATAAATCTTGATTGGCTTAAAAATATTACTCATACATCACTTGTAAGTGAAAAAGAAATTCCAGAAGGAAAAGATTTAGAAGATTCTGTACAATCTGCAAAAAGTGTATGGGTACCTAACCGAAACGGATTATTTTTGAATATTGCAGGATGTTTTGCAGATAGCGAAGATTATGATTATATATTGATAGGTGCAAATAAAGAGGAAGCTCAGACTTTTTCAGATAATACTCAAAATTTTATAGATAAAATCAATGCAGAATTTGAATATTCCACTCAAAAACACCCTAAAGTTGTTGCACCCTTGATAAATTCTGACAAAAATGATATAGTAAAGCTGGCATTGGATAATAAAATTCCGCTTGAATACGTAAGAAGCTGTTATGCGGGAGGCGAAAAACATTGCGGAAAGTGCGAATCTTGTACTAGATTAAAAAATGCTTTAGAGTATAACCATGACACATATTATATAAGGAAACTTTTTTGAAGACACAATTTTTAGATCAAGAAATTAAATATGAAGGCTGGCAACTTTCTCCTCATTGGATTTATAAGAATTTTAAAATCCAAGGTGATGCAACTGTTGCATTTATTGGAGAATGCGAAGTAAAACTTACTGAAATGGTAGATATTGAAGATGTTATAAATAATGAACCTATTTATAGTAAATCAATGTTGAGCTTTATTTCTGAACAATTTAATGTTGGATTAGTTGAAGGTGTTTTTAGACAAAGACTTTTAATTTGTATAATTAAAGAAGTTCTTGAAAAAAGAGGTTTTGTAATTAGAAGAAACGGGGATGATTTATTTTTTGAGGATAAAAAGTTAACTGTTTCAATTGCCACAAAATCAGTAAATTCAATATTAATTCATACAGGTATAAATATTGATTCTACAGGAGCTCCAGTAAAAGCAAGTGGTTTGACTAGTGAATTTGGTATTACTGATATCAAGTCTTTGGCTGATGAAATTTTGAAAAAATATTCACAAGAGATAGATGATATAATTTTAGCATCTACAAAGGTAAGAGGTGTATAATGGAAGAAGATTCAAGAAGACCTTCGCATATAAGTTATAAAGAATATCAAAAAAAAGTTACTAAAAATCCAAATGAAGGGATTATTATTTTTGTATCAGCATTTTTTATTTTGTTGTTGCTCTTTTTAGGCATTGCAAAACAAATTTCTCCGGAAGTAGATGTATCTATTGGAGATGATAATACTGCTGTTACAAGTTCTGATGTAGAATTAGACAAATCTTCTGTTGATGAAAGATTAAAGTTGCTTCAAGATGAAGATAACGGTGCAAAAAAAGAAGATGAGACATTTGCGACAGAATTAGATGAAAAAGTAGTTTTGCCTGATCATAAAAATAAAGATAAAGAATCAGCAGCAGATAATACAAAAACAGAGGAACCTATTACTCTACCTGATAAAGACGCAAATCCAAAACCCGCAGAAACTGCTTCACCTGCACCTAAGCCTGTAGCAGTTCAACAGCAGAGTGCATCAGCAAAAGTTGTTGTTGGTTATTATGCAACTAAAGAACAGGCAGAAGTTGCTAAGGGTATTATTGCAGAATCAGGCATGAATATTTCTCCTTTTGTAAGAAGTATAGGAGGTGCGTATACAATTCAAGTTGGCTCTTATACTACTCGTGAAAAAGCTCAAAGTGTTGCTAATGATTTGTTGAGAAATAATTATCCTGCAAGAATTATAATGGAATAAATGTTAATACAAAATAAATAAAAAGATCTTTAATCATTAGATTAAAGATCTTTTTATATTTATTAATTTGTAAAAATTTAATTAAACCAGTTGCAAGCATCACCTTTGCAAAGAATATTTTCAAGGCTAGACATTACATCTTCTTTAGTCATTTCATATGTGACAGGGGTAATTGAAATTTTATTGTTTTTTACAGCTGCAATATCTGTATTTGAATCTTCTGCTTCTGTAATTAATTCTCCTGCCATCCAGTAGTATACTTTACCTCTTGGATCTATTCTTTTTTCATAATTATCAGTGAACATTTTTCGACCTAGTTCTGTAATTGCAACTCCTGCAATATCTTCTTCATCAAGAGCCGGTACATTGATATTTAAAATACTTTTTTTAGGAAAGCTAAATTCTTTAAGTTTTGGAAGTAGCAGATTTACAAATTTTGCAGCGTATTTGAAATGCTCATATTCATAATTCATACTAGCTAAAGACATTGCGATACTAGGTACTCCAAGCATTGCACCTTCCATCGCGCAGCTGACAGTTCCAGAATAAAGAATGTCTGCACCGAGATTGGGACCGTGGTTAATACCGGAAATTACTACATCAGGTTGTTCCTCTGGTGTTAAAATAGCATTAATACCTATTTTTACACAATCACCAGGCGTCCCTGTTGTAACCCAGGCTCTTTTAACTCCATGATAAGCTTCAACTTCTTCAACGCGCAAAGGTGTATGCAATGTCAACGAATGACCTGCAGCACTTCTTTCTCTATCCGGAGCAATTACATATACATCATGCTGCTGTGCAAGTGTTTCTGTCAGACATCTGATACCGTTTGCAGCAATGCCGTCATCATTTGATACTAATATTTTCATATCTCTCCTTTAAATCCTCTTCTAAACCTTTATTAATATAATACTATAAGCATTTATAAACTAAAAATATTAACTTTTGTAACAAAATATAAGATTGATATTAAAAATATAGCAATTATATATACTAAAAATTTTTTATATACATGACACGAGGAAAAGCATAAAACGAGGAATCAAAAACACGTTTTATTGCACACTACACTTCACACTATTACGAGGAATTATTCAAAGAATTCCAACGTCGTTTTCGAAAGGGAACGGCGTTTTTTTTATCTATTCTAAGTTAACCAAAATAATTTATTATTTCAAAACAACAGCTAAAACTTCAGCAAGTTTACCTGATTTATTGTTTTTGAATTTAATTTCTTTTTTTGTATTTTCTGGGGTAAACTCTGATTTTTGATAATTGATTAAGTATTTCATGAATTCAGGACTAAACATCTTACTCCTTTACTACACTAAAATTCCCTACACACTTTGTATATATATAAAACCACAAAAAAGTTAATTATTGTCATAAATTTACAAATTATTTACAATAATTAATGAGATGTTATAATTTTTATATATAAGGAATTTTATTATGCGTCAATCTTCAATTATAGATATAATTTCCCCGATTATGGCAGGGCCATCAAGTTCTCATACTGCAGGAGCTGTTAGGTTGGGACTTTTGGCTAGGAATGTTTATAATACTAAGCCTGATAAAATTACCTTTAAATTATATAATTCTTATGCGCATACAGGAAAAGGCCATGGTACTGATAAAGGCTTGCTTGCTGGAATTTTGGGCTTTTCTGTTGATGATGTAAGAATTAAAAATGTTTTTGATACTCCTGAAGCTCAAGAATTGAATTATAGTTTTGAGTTTTTAGATGATTTTAATAGACATCCAAATGCTGTTGATTTTATATTTGAAGGTGGTTTGAATATGACAGTTTCAGGTGATTCTATTGGTGCTGGGGAAATTTTGTTGACTAAAATTAATAATTTCTCAGTAAATTTAGATGGCAAATATAATACGTTACTTGTTGTGTATGAAGATGTTCCAGGAGTAATTTCAGCTGTTACTCATATTATTCAAGAAGATAATGTAAATATTGCATCATTACATTGTGATAGAAGCGGTAAAGGGAAAGATGCTTCTATGTGTATTTGTGTGGATGGTGAATTATCAAAGAAATGCTTAAATGCTGTCAGTGATTTAAAAAAGATGTATATTGTCAGATATATTAAGAAATTAGAAAGTTAATAAGATATGGATCAGGTAATAACTACTTTTAGACAATTATATTATGTTTGTAAGGCTTCAAATAAAAAAATCTATGAAGTAGCTCTTGATAATGAAGTTGCAAAGGGGGAATATTCTGAATATACTGTCCGTTTGCAGGCGAAAAAAAGTTTAGATGCTATGAAAGAAGCAATTAAAATTGGGCTAAAGTCTACAGAAAAATCTCCAAGTGGTATGAGTGGAGATGATTGTAATAAGTTACAAAAATCAATTTGTTCATCAATTCTAGGGGATACAGCGAGAAAAATTATGATATATGCTCTTGCTACAAGTGAACAAAATTTGCGAATGGGTACAATTGTTGCTTGTCCAACTGCTGGTTCGTGTGGTATTGTCCCTTCTGTTTTAATAGCTTTTGCGGAAGATAATAATATTCCTGAGGGAGAGCAGATAAATGCTTTAATTACAGCAGGAGAAGTTGGAAGACTTGTTTCGAATAAAATGGCATTAGCTGGTGCTGTGGGCGGGTGTCAGGCTGAATGTGGTGTAGCTGCTGCTATGGCAACTGCTGCTTTGACTCAAATGAGAGGCGGTAGTGTAAAACAAGTTATTAATGCTGTTGCGTTGGCTTTAAAAAATATTTTAGGACTTACTTGTGATCCTGTGTGTGGTTTGGTAGAAATTCCTTGTGTAAAAAGAAATCCGTTTTTGGCAATTCATGCTGTTACTGCATCAGAACTTGCTATGGCTGATATAATTTCTAAAATACCTATTGATGAAGTTGTAGATGCAATGGAACAAACTGGGAAATTAATGTCGCCGTTATTAAAAGAAAGTTCTCAAGGTGGTCTTGCAAAAACAAAGACTGCTATTGCTCTTGAAAAAAATATTTTAAAATAAATATTTTGTAAACATATGTAACAAAATTGAAGAAAAAAAGCAATTTTGTGGAATTTATATCCTTAGTATATATATAAGAGATATGGGTATAATACTAAGGAGATATAATTATGACAACTGGGCGTATTGATGCAATTGGATTTGAGGATAAGACAAATAGACCATCGTATTCTACTCAAGTGAAAAAGAAAAATCCTTGGGAAAATATAGGTGCCTTAATGAACGGTTTCGGGTCATATATCAATAATTTACCAGATAATTTTAACAGTGCATTTACTGTTGGAAAACAAGGTGGTACTCAAGAAGTCGGGGCGTTTAAAGCTTAGATTTTTTGCAAAAAGTTTTTCTTTGTAATAAACTAATCTTCGAAAGAGGATTAGTTTATTTATGTTATTAACAGCCGATATTGGAAATACAAGTATTACACTAGGTTTATTTGACGATGATGCGTTGATTGAAGAATATCGATTAGCGGCAGATAAGGATTTGTCTTTAGAAGAATATGAGGTTTTATTAAAATCTTTATTCCGTAATTATAATATAGATGGCTGCATTATATCATCTGTTGTTGAAGAATTGACTAAAAAATTTAAGACATCTGTTGATAATGTATTTAAAATTGATTCTATGATTTTATCTACTGATATTAATACAGGCATAAAAATAGCTTTGGATAATCCAAAAGAAGCTGGTGCTGATAGAATCGCGAATGCTGTTGGTGCGTATGTTTTATACAAACATCCTGTTATTGTTGTTGATTTAGGTACAGCAACTACTTTTGATGTTGTTGATTCTAATGGTGATTTTATCGGTGGAATTATAACCTTAGGTGTGACTTCTCAATTAAAAGCATTAAATAAATTTACTTCAAAATTGCCTAGAATAGAGGTTTCTCTTTCTAATAATGCAATAGGGCATAATACAAATGATGCAATTCTGTCAGGAGTTTTGAGAGGCACTGCATCTATGATTGACGGTTTAATTGAACAATGTGAAAAAGAACTTGGATCCAAAGTTATTGTTGTTGCAACAGGCGGATATTCTGGTTTGATTTCAAATTATTTGAAAAGACCTTTTGATTTTATTAATCCGACTTTAACTCTTGAAGGGTTAAGATATCTATATCAAATTAACAAATTAGATGTCGTAGGTGAATTGCAAAAAGTTACCCATTAAATTTTCGTTCCAAACTTGGACATTATTAGGTACAGATAGGACAACTGGAGCAAAATTCCAAATGTAGCTAATGTTTGATTTTACTAAGAAATCTGCAGTTCTTTGCGCAAATTGTCTTGGAACTGTTAATATTGCAATATCTACTTCATTATTCTCTGCTATTTTTGGTAATTCAGATATATTTTTAATTTCCATACCATTGATTATTTTGCCTATTTTTTTAGGGTCATTATCAAATAATGCGATAATATTTAGACCATAATCTGTGAAATTTCCGTAATTTGCAATTGCTGTTCCTAGGTTTCCTGCTCCGATTATGAAAGCTTTTTTATTTTTTTTGAAACCTAGTGTTTTTTCTATGGCTATTTTTAGTTCTTTTACGATATAACCTACTCTACTTTTACCTGAATTATCAAGGTAATTTATGTCTTTTCTGACCTGAGAATCATCTATATTTAATAATTGGGCAATTTGTTTGCTTGAGATAAATTCTGTCTTATTGTTTATAAAATCAGATAAAATACAATGATATAGGGTTAATCTGTTTATAACTTTTTCTGGTATTTTCTTATCCATAATATAATTATATCACGAAGTTTAATCTTGATGAATTTAAACAAAAAAAATGACGAGGTTGCAATTTAACTTCGTCAAAGCTTATGAATTATATATGTATTGTTGTGTTAGCTCCAATTCTTTCTAAACGATTCGATTTTTTCTCTATTAAATATATACCCGCTAACTAATTCTTTATAACTATATGTGAAGAAATATTTCTAATTCTTTAGGATTAGTTGATTATATTTGTAGTCTAAAGAATTAGTTTTAAATAATATGATTTATTATACTCTTATAAGAGTGCAAAAAAAATGACGAGGTTGCAATCAATCTTCGTCAAATCTTATAAATTATATATGTATTGTTGTGTTAGCTCCAGCTCTTTCTATTCGATTCGATTTTTTCTCTATATTATATATATACCCTATAACTAATTCTTTTTAACTATATGTAAAGAAATATTGCTAATTCTTTAGAATTAGTTTTTAATATTTAGCAGTCTAAAGGATTAATTATTTGAGCGGCTTTCTTCTTCCTTGACAAAATTTGCGAGTTGTTCTAAATGTTTGTCTTCTATAGCATCAATAAGATCTTTTACTGATTTTAATCGATTTAGAGCAAATCCTGTTTCTGCTAACAACACACAATCATTACATAATCTGTATCCTTCATATTCAATTGAGCCTGCAAGGCATTTATTTTCTCCACAGCAGTCGCAATCAAAATATTCATCTACAATGTCTGGGTTGTCTTCAATATCGTCTAATCTCATTTGTTCAACGACTTGTGACATTTCTTCTATAATTTCTTTTTCTGTTTTCATTTTTATTCCTATTTAATTAGTTCATTCATTTTTGTAACAGCTTCTGGTAGTCCTGTAAATACTGCACGAGAGATAATGCTGTGACCGATATTTAGTTCGTGTAAATCTTTAATTTCATGCATTCTATGAACATTTTCATAATTTAGTCCGTGTCCAGCATTTACTTTTAAACCTAGTGATTGGGCTAATTCAGCTGATTTTTTTAATTTTTGGAATTCTTCTTCTTCCTCTTGATATCCGAAAGATTCTGCATAAGCTCCTGTGTGCATTTCAATAAATTGGGCACCTGTTTTAGCAGAAGCTTTTACTTGTTCTTCTTCAGGATCAATAAATAAGCTTACAATAATTCCTGCGTCAAGTAGAGGTTTGATGAACTCTGTTACTTTATCTAATTGTCCTGCAACATCAAGCCCGCCTTCTGTTGTAACTTCTTGACGTTTTTCTGGGACAAGACAGATTGAATAAGGTTTTATATCAAGAGCTATTTTTTGAATATCTTCAGCCATAGCCATTTCAAGGTTAAGTCTTGTTTTTAGCATATTGATAAGAGAATATACATCTTCGTCTTTTATATGTCTTCTGTCTTCTCTTAAATGTGTTGTAATAGAAGATGCTCCGTTTGCTTCAGCTATTTCTGCGGCTTTTTCAACACTTGGTTCTACTCCGCCTCTTGCATTTCTTAGAGTTGCTATATGATCTATATTTACGCCTAATAACATAATTTGACCTCTTTTCTTTTTTTATTTTTTCAGGTGTTCTTTATTGATTTTTAAAAGGGCTGTGTATGAAGGTAAAATTGTTGTTTTGCCTGCAGTTGTAGCCTTATCAATAGCTTTTTTAATATTTGGTTCTACAATAATTTTTTCTTGAGGAATCCCAGCATATTTCAATCTTGTAGCCATATCATTTGCACGACAGCCTGATGTGATAACAAGTTTTTCGGCATTTTTTAATTGCTCAAAATCACTATCCCATAACCAAGATATATCGCGGCCGTCTGCATAATTATCATTGATAGCTATTACAATATTTGATTTTAAGTCAACCGTTTTTAATACTTCACTTGTTCCTGTAGGATTTTTAATAAGTTGAATTACTGCCGGATTTCCGTTAATTGTTCGTTTTTCAGTTCTTCCGAAAATTGCTTGATAAGTATCAAGAGATTTTTGAATTTCTTCTTGATTCATTCCTGTTTCAAATCCCAAAGAAATTGCTGCAAGTGCATTGTATGCATTATAAAGTCCTGCAAGATTAACTTTGAATTCAAAACTTATTCCTCTGTTTCTTACAGTAAGAATTGAGTAGTCATTATAAACTTTTACATCTGCAGAATAATTACATTCGTGTCTTTTATATCCGCATTTTGGGCAATAGTAGTGTCCTTGTTGAGCAAAGAATTGTTTTGAATATTTTAATTCTTCTCCGCACATACAATTAAAAACTTCTGACGGTGCATTTGATTTATGTTCGTAGCTGCAATCATATTCAACATTTTCAAAACCGTAATATACTGCGTATTTAGTTCTGTCAAATGTTGCTACAATTGGGTCGTCTGCGTTTAAAATTAGTTTTAAATCAGGGTTTTTATCGATTGCATTTTTTATGAATTGAGCGGTAGTATTTAATTCACCATATCTGTCAAGTTGATCCCTGAATAGGTTTGTAACTACAAGGTAATCTGATTTCATATAATCATATAATTTAGTTAAATATGCTTCATCAGATTCAATTACTGCGTAATCATATCTTTTCAAAGGTGCAATCGATAGTGCAAATACATTTGCGACACCTGTGAGCATATTAGCACCTTTTAGGTTATGTACGACTTTTTGATGTGCTGTCTCAAGAATATGTGCAATAAGTCCGGAAGTCGTTGATTTTCCGTTTGTTCCAGTAATTGTGATAATTCTTTTTTTGATATATTTAGAACAATACTTTAAAAAATCAGGGCAAATTTTTAAGACAAGCATTCCAACAAAAGAAGTGCCTGATGATTTGTTCAATAATCTTATTCCAATATATGCGCATCTCGCAATTATTAAAGACAGGTAGAATTTTAGTTTACTAATCATAAATAGTCCTTTAGACGTATTCTATTTTTATTGACATTATTTTATACTTCTCTAATATAATACAAAAGTAAGAATAATAAAAATGTATTTATTTATCGCAATAATTTTTATAGCAGAATTAATAATTGCCATAACTATTATAAATTATATAGTAAAAGCAGATAAATTAGTATGCCGTTACAATGCTTATGTAGAGGCTTTTAATCCGTTATGCGAAACTTGTCTGCAATATATAAGATGTGTGGTTACAAATGTAAATCAGTCATTTGAAAAAGTATTTGTTTTTATTAGAAAGAAAAGAGAGCAAATATTTTATAAATTTATTATAATGGCAGCATTATATTTATTTTTAATTGTATTCAAAATAAAGACAACTAATTTCTCTAATATTTATAAATTAATCGGCGCAATCCGTGATGTAGCAACGGATTTCCTTGTTTAGCTTGTAATCTTGAAAAAAATATGTTAAAATAAAAAACGAAAGATGAGGTTATGTTATGAGTAAAAACAAATCATTAATGTTTGGTATGGGTTTGCTTGCAGGTGTTGTTGGCGGGCTCATCGCAGGAGTTCTTTATGCTCCAAAATCAGGAGAGGAATCAAGACGTCAAATTAAAGATGCTGCTTGTGAATTATATGAAAAAAATTCTCCTGCTATTAAAGAAGCTAGAAAGCAAGCTCTTGAAAATATTGATTTAATGAAATATAAGCTTGAAAGGCAATTCAGAAAATTTAATAATATGATAAAATCAAAGAAACTTCTAAAAGCAAAAGAATTAGAAGAAATGGATGACGAGTATAACAACTACTAAAAAGGAACTAATTAAATGGAGATGTCACAAATAGCGTTAAATCAAGGGTTAACTTTCTTAGCTTGGGCTACTGGAATTGTTGTGATTGTTGTAGCTGGCTTTTTAGTTAAACTATTGATTGACCTTTCAATTCTTACAAAGAATTTGAATCAAACTTCACTTATTGTAAATACAGAATTAAAACCGACACTTAAAGAATTAAATGAAACATTGAGCTCAATAAATGAGATTGTAAAAAATACAGATAAGGGAGTCGGTGACTTTAAATCTGCTGTTGGAAACTTTATCGATAAGACGAAGATTGTTTCAGGAACACTATTTGGCGGATTAATAAAAGGTTTTACAACTGCCTATAATCTTTTTAGAAAATAGTAGTTTCCGGTGATTAATTCTTAAAACTAAATTGTTAGAATGTATATGAAACAGTAAAGGAGTAATAAATTATGTCAGCAACTAAATTTTTAGCAGGTTTTATTGTAGGTGGCGCAATCGGTGCTATTGCAGGAATTTTGTTAGCTCCAAAATCAGGAGAAGAAACTCGTGCAATGTTAGCTGATGGTGCTAAAGAAGCTATGAAAAGAGCTGATGAAACCGTTAAAGAAATTCAATCAAAAGCAGATGATGTTGTTTCTGATATGCAGAAAAAAGGTGATGAGATTAAAGAAAAACTTCAAAATCTTATTAATCAGCAAAAAGAAGCAAAACAAGAAGCTTAAGATTTTTGAAAAATTAATAAAAAAGCTCGATTTAAAATCGGGCTTTTTTATTTTGCATATTTTAAGAATTTTTGTTTATTTATTATTGTTATTTTTTAAGGCATCATCAAGAGCTTTTTCTAATACTGTAATTTTATTTTCTAATACTTGAATTTTTGCTTCTGCAGAGGTGTTTGAGATTGATCCTTTTTCTAATTCCCTTTTATAAGCATTAAATTTTTCTTTTAATGATGTGTATAAAGGTGCAAAGAAAAATATTGCGGATATTTCTCCCAAAATAAATACTATTAATGTGTAAATTGCCATATTTAGGTTTATTGAGAATGGCGTAATATGTAAAATTTGACCTATTTTACTGCTAAGAAGTGTAATACCTGCAGTATCTTGGTAGTTCATTATGATTAAATAACATAAAATTAATGTTGCTATTATTGATATAATTTGCATTTTACCTAGCTCCTTAAGTATTTTAGAACCTTGTTAATCTTTTCATCAGGTTCGATTTGCAATTCTATTATTTCATTTCCAAAAGGTTTTGTAAACCTCAAATAGTATGACTGTAAAACTTGTTCATCGGTTTTAACTTTGCCTTGACCGGCACCGTATAGAGTGTCATTGTATACAGGGTGATTAATACTTTTCATATGAACTCTTATTTGGTGAGTTCTGCCTGTGATTAAGGTAAGTTCTACATATGTATGTTCTTTAAATCTTTCAAGAACTTTTACGATTGTTCTGCTTGGCTTTCCGTCATCTCTTGTTGTCATTTTGTGAGGTTGGTTAGGGTTTCTGCCAATAGGAGAATTTATTTCAAATTCATCTTCTTTTATTACACCTTTTACGATTGCTCGATATTTTTTAGAGATAGTGTGATTTTTAATTTGTTCAGCTAAAAATTCGTGAGCTTTATTGTTTTTTGCAATCATTAATAATCCAGATGTGTTCCGGTCTAACCTGTGCAAAATACCTCTTCTGAATTCTCCGTTAATATCTGATAGATTATTATTAAACTTGTATAAAAGGGTGTTTACAAGAGTATTTTCTCTTTCTATTGTAGTCGGGTGTGTAAGCATTCCAGATGGTTTGTTTACAACAAGCATATTTTCATCTTCATATACAATTTCAATTGGAATATCTTGAGGTTTAATTTCAAACTTTTTTTCTTCAGGTATTTCAAAGTCTATTTTATCGTTTTCTTTTAAAATATATGAAGGCTTTTTAATGGTATTGTTAATTTTTACATTCCCTGATTTTATAAAGTTTTGAATTTTAGAGCGTGAAAAATCAGGAGTTATTTCTGATAAATAACTGTCTAAACGTTTATTTTCATCATTTTCGTCAATGTAAATTATCATTTTGTTTTCTTTATTAATATCATAATGATTAGAGCAATGACTCCAACATTTATGAGTATATCAGAAATGTTAAATACAGGAAAGTTTATAAAATTTAATTGAAAATAATCTCTAACATATCCGTATATAATTCTTTCATGTAAATTACCTGCAATTCCTGCTGATAAGAGAGCAATAAAGAAGCAGTATTTTAATGAGATTGATTTTAAATTATGGATTACGTGTAATGCAAGCAGTACAAGTGCAATCATAGATAAAATTATTAGTAATTCCCTAGAATTTTGTAAAATGCTGAATGCTGCTCCTGTATTTTTAATATAATTAAGTGAAAATACCGGATTTGAAAGTCTATAGCCATGAACAAGTTTATCAACAAGAATATTTGATAAATATAGATCTGTAAAAATAAAGAAGACATAACAGATTACGAAATATATAAATTTACTAGTTTTTTCCATTTTCAGCACTTTCTTTTTTATTTTCTAATTTAATAAATTTATTTTCAGGAATTACGTTTATTCTTGTCATTATAAAAGCTAATCCACCCATATAAATTCTTATTTGGTTATCTGTATAATTTTCAGCTCTTGTAATCCCTATTGATGCAACTGCATATTCATTTACGTTGTTTTTATTTGATAAAAAAACTCTTTCTAAAATATTATCGTCAGGCATTTTTCTGAATGCATCATCTGATTTTGTTTGTGGATATACTATATTTTCCTTATTAATAGACGCTATTACAACGCTGTCTTTTGGCGCATCAACTTTTAGGGTCGTTGTATAATCTTTATTTGCTCCGATTTGTTTTGGGGCATTTAGTTCTATATTAATATATCTTGCATCACCATATTTAAGAGTTGATGTTTCTTCTATAATTTTTTCGGAATTAATAAGCCATTTTGCACCTTGTTTTTCAAGATAATAAACGCATTGAGATGTGGAATATAATTCTCCAATAGCTGTTAAATCTCCGACATTTTCCTTTGATGTCGCAACTGCTATTTCATTCGTAAAAACAGTTGCATAGTTGTCACTGAATTCTATGTTTTTAATTTCGGTTTTATATGAAATATCAGGATAAGTTTTCCAAGTTTCTTCAATTAATTTGAAATACACATCTTTGTTAAATCCGTCAGAGTTAACAAAGTCATTTGCATAAAGACTTGATAATCCTTTTAAATCATATTTATTAGTATATACAGATTGTTGATCAATTACTTTTTTTATATCATTATAAGTTGATTTATTTATTCTGTTTTGTACAATTTTTGCTTTTTGAACAGCTAAAATGCCTGCTTGGCTTGGCAGTGATGCTGTAACAGAAAATAATAAAGCTGTAATTAATAAAACGGATAACTTCTTTTTCATAATTTACATTATACTTGAAAAATTTGTTAATGTAAAATAATTAATTTTCAAGCATAATTTGTTGCCAAGGATAGTCTGATTTTATTTCCCAGCCATCTAATTGTATTAATCTTGCACAGAAGTGTCTTCTGCCTTTTGAACTTACATTTGGATCGTCACTATTACCATATGCACATGCTTTTAATATTTCGTCTCGGTTATTGCTGCTCATTCCATATGGGCCAAATTTTCCGTTAGATAGCATAAATAAAAATGTTCTTTTTCCGTCAAAAGATTCCCCTTTGCAATATTTATACTCTGTGCAATAAAAAAAGTAAATTAGTTTAGAGTTTGCGGTGTATGCGTAGAATCCAGATCCATCATTCAATGCTACTTTTAAATAATAACCATCCTGTCCTTTTTCTATTGCTTGAAGTTCTTTTCCTATTGAATTATTATACCAATTTAAAAGCGTAGCTCCACTTTTATCAGGTAAACTAAAGTCTTCAGGTATGATATTAATATTATTTTGCCATTTTAGTATAGCTTGGTTCATAATAGAGTAAAAACGTGATAATTTAACTCCAACTTGTTTTTTTTGTTGGTTTGCGACCAAAGTAGGCATTGTTAAAGATGCTACAATGCCAATTATTCCTAAAGTCACCAAGACTTCAGCCAATGTGAAACCTATTTTAGAATGTTTAAAATCTTTTTTTATATTATTTGTATTCATAACGATAATATTTTTTTTATTTTAATTGTTTTGTTTGATTCTGTCAAGATAATGTATTTGCGAATATTTTTTATTCGTGATAATATTTTTTTTGAAGATTAGGAGAGAAAAAGATGAAAGATGCATATTTCCCGCAAGAAATAGAAAAAAAATGGCAAAAAATTTGGGAAGAAAAGGGTACTTTTAAAACACCTGATTCAAGCGATAAACCTAAATATTATGCCTTATCAATGTTCCCATATCCTTCAGGAAAACTTCATATGGGACATGTTAGGAATTATACTATCACCGATGTAATAGCTCGTTTCAAAAAAATGAACGGATTTAATGTTCTTCACCCAATGGGTTGGGATAGTTTTGGCTTACCAGCAGAAAATGCGGCGATGAAACATGGTGCTAACCCTGAAACTTGGACTGATGAAAATATTGCATATATGACTAAGCAATTGAAAATGCTAGGCCTTTCATATGATTGGGATAGAGAGGTTGCAACTTGCAAGCCTGATTATTATAAATGGACTCAATGGCTATTTTTACAGTTGTATAAAAAAGGTTTGGCGTATAAAAAAGAAGCTGCAGTTAACTGGTGTGAAGAATGTGGAACGGTTCTTGCAAATGAGCAGGTAATTGATGGTAAATGCTGGAGATGTGATCACATTGTTGAGAAAAAATATTTATCTCAATGGTTCTTAAAGATTACAGATTACGCTGAAGTATTACTAGAAGACTTAGATAAATTGCCAGGCTGGGGCGATAATGTAAAAACTATGCAGGCTAATTGGATTGGAAAATCTCAAGGTGCAATTTTGAGATTTAAAGTTGTTGAAAAAGATTTAGAAGTTCCTGTATATACAACTCGTCCTGATACTGTACATGGTATTACATATTTAGTGGTAGCTCCGGAATATAAAGATATTGAAGAGTTAACAACTCCTGAAAATAAAGAGGCAGTTGAGGCATACCGTGCTAATGCTCGTAAGATGACAGAAATTGAAAGATTATCTACGGATAGAGTGAAAACTGGTGTACCTTTAGGTACTCACTGTATAAATCCTTTTACAGGTGAAAAATTCCCTCTATGGACTGCAGATTATGCTTTAGTTGAATACGGTACAGGTGCTGTTATGGCAGTTCCTGCTCACGATACAAGAGATTTTGATTTCGCAAAGAAATATAATCTTCCACTAAAGGTTGTAATCCAAGATACTCAAAATCCTTCAGATTGCAAAGATGCTGCTTATACTGAACCTGGAGTTTTAGTAAGTTCAAATGAATTTAATGGTATGGGTAATGAAGAAGCTAAAAAAGCTATTACTCAAAAAGCAGTAGATGGTGGATTCGGTGAATTTAAAACTCAATACAGGCTTCGTGATTGGCTTGTTTCAAGACAAAGATACTGGGGAGCTCCAATCCCTGTTGTTTATTGTGATAAATGCGGTATTCAACCTGTGCCTGAAGAGCAGCTTCCTGTATTGTTGCCAAAAGATGTTGATTTCTCTGTTGTCGGAAAATCTCCTATTACAACATCTAAAACTTTTGTGAATACAACTTGTCCTTGTTGTGGAGGACCTGCAAGACGAGAAACAGATACAATGGATACGTTTGTATGCTCAAGCTGGTATTATTTAAGATATTCAGATGCAAAAAATGATAAAATGCCGTTTGCTAAAGATAAGGTAAATAAATGGTTACCTGTGGATCAGTATGTTGGCGGTATTGAACACGCTATTTTGCACTTGTTATATTCAAGATTTTTCACAAAAGCTCTTAGAGATATTGGATTACTTGATTTCGATGAACCGTTTAAAAATCTATTAACTCAAGGTATGGTATTAAAAGACGGTTCTAAAATGTCTAAGTCTAAGGGAAATACAGTGGACCCTGACGAAATATTTGAAAATTACGGAGCTGATACTGCAAGACTATTTATCCTTTCAGATTCACCTCCAGCTCGTGATTTTGATTGGTCTGATGCAGGCGTAGAAGGTTGTTATAAATTCCTTAACAGAGTTTGGAGATTAATTTCTTCTAATGCTGATAATATTTCATTGAATTATCCTGAATTAAAAGCAGGTTCTTTAAAGAAAAAAGATAATGATGACTTGCTTCGTGTAATTCATATGGCTATAAAAGGAATTACAAATGACATCTCTAATGATTTTCAGTTTAATACAGTAATTTCAAAATATAGAGAACTTGTCAATGCAATATATGATTGGCAAAACAAAAAGCCTGAATTAGATGATGAAGATAAGAATATTTTGAGCTTTGCAATTGTTTCATTAATTAAATTAATGTCACCTGTTGCAGTCCATTTAACAGAGGAAGCTTGGCATGATTTGGGTTCAGAAGTTTCTATTCACGATGTTGAATGGCCAAAATGGGATGAAAACTTAGCAAAAGCAAGCTCAATTACTCTAGTTGTTCAAATTAACGGGAAAGTAAAAGATAAAATTGAAGCTGATGAAGCCCTTTCTCAAGATGAATTGAAAGCTTTGGCTTTAAACAGTGAAAAGGTAAAAGAGTTAACTCAAGGAAAAACGATTGTAAAAACAATTGTTGTACCTAAAAAGTTAGTTAATATCGTTGTTAAGTAAACAGCTTTTTAATTTTATTAAATATGTTAAACAGTCTAATTTTATAATTAGACTGTTTTTCTTTTGGATGGTAATACATTGGGGTTGATTCCATTAATATCCAATGGGGCTTTTTGTTTGTTTGTATCCATTTGTCTATAATTTCTAATTTTTTCTTATCAGTTGATGTAAAACCAAAACGTCTGTACATTCTATGTGGGGAATGTTTTCTTTCACTGTATATACTAGTTGCTAATAAGTGCATATAACCTTTGCATCCTTGTTTTTGGCTTTCATTTTTTGCCAATTTTAGCATCTTTAGTCCGTAACCTTTGCCTTCATCAAATGATCTTATAAAAGAAATATAAAAAGATTTTATATCTTTTGAGGTAGGATTATATTTGTTGTGAGGTTCTAAAAATCTTATTTGTGCGTTCATTAGAGCTGCAACATAAGCATTCTTATCTTTAAATGCATATAATTTATAATTCCATACCATATTATCGTAATCAAATTTTTTGCTTACTATATTTTGTGGCATTCGGTATTTTATAGGTGGAAATTTTAGCATTTTGTTTTTTATTTTTTTATAATAGATATTAATTTATTTATAATTTTCGGAAGAATTTTTGTATTATTTTTTTGCTTATTTATGTCTTTTGGTATGAAGTACATTGGAATATCTATTAATTCCATATCTTCCAGCTTTATTTTACCTTTAATATGTCTGTCAATGTCTTTAATAATTTCAGTGTATAGGGAATTCATTCCATATTTTCTATAAAAAATATGTGGAGGTTTTTTTATATTGTAGCGATCACTTGCAATTAAATGGAATTTGCCTTCTCCACCATTTTTTTTGCTTATTATTTGTACGAAGTCTAGTAATTTATTTCCAAAATTGTGTTCTTTTGATCTAAGATAATAAATATAGAAAGATTTCATTTTTTTAAATCCAGGAAAAAAAGGATCTCCTATTAGTGGGTGTATTGTTTCCATATTCCCATCAATTATACCTATGACTTTCCCGCTTTTATTAAAAGCAGTATAATGTTCATATGATTGATTTGTTTTGTCATTTACTCTTATAGTTTTGTATATAAGAGTATCAGGTAGTTTTCTGTTGTTATATTTTATTGGTCCAAAATAATTATTATTCATCATATTTTTTATAAAAACTGTAAATATTTAAATTTGCTAAAATTTGTATATTTATATTATTTTAATTTAATTTTAAATGTTTTTTGTATTATAATTAAATTGTTATATAAGATTAATTTAGGGATAGAACTTTGGAAAATAAGAAATATTATTTTATCGCAATTGGCGGTGTAGGAATGAGTGGGCTTGCAAAGTATTTGTTGGAAAACGGATGCGAAGTATCAGGCTCTGATATTGTAGATAGTAAATATATAGATAAATTAAGAAAATTAGGTGCAACAGTATATATTGGACAGAAAAAAGAAAATGTTCCATCTGATGCTGTTGTTGTCGCAAGTACTGCGATTAGAGAAAATAATCCTGAAATGGTAAGAGCAAGAGAATTAGGCTTAAAAGTTTATCACCGTTCAGATATTTTGGCTGAAATATCAAGATGGGGTAAATTTTTCTTAGGATATTCAGGAACACATGGAAAAACTACAACTAGTGGACTTTCTTCATATGTAATGGAAAAAGCTGGTTTGAAACCGTCATTTGTTGTTGGAGGAATTATTCCGGAATTAGGTATAAATGCTCATTCTCAAGATGGAAAATATTTTGCAGCAGAATTAGACGAAAGTGATGGTACAATTGTAAAATATGCTCCAAATGTATGTGTTATAAATAATTTGGAAGCAGATCATTTAGATTTTTATAAAGATGGTTTGAAATCGATTTTGGAAACATTTGAAAAATTTATTTCGAATATTCCTGAAAGTTCAATTGTTCTTGTAAACAAGGATTGCAAGGCTACAATGAGTCTTCATAGTCATAAAACATTAACATTTGGTATGGAAGATGCTGATTATACTGCTAGAAATGTTCGTTTTATGTCTGACTGCACAGTATTTGATGTTTATTATAAAGATGAATTTTTAACTGATTTAACAATTATTTTGCGTGGTAAGCATAATGTATATAATGCGTTATCAGTTCTTGCAAGCTTGCATCAAGCAGGAGTTGATGTAAATCTTGTAAAACCTCATTTTGCAACATTTTCAGGAATGGGTAGAAGATTCCAAAAAGTTGCAGAATTCGATGGAGTAACTGTATATGATGATTATGCACACCATCCAACTGAAATTAAAGCAACACTTTCTTCTGCTGAGGGTATGACTGATAAAAGAGTAATTGCAGTATTCCAACCTCATAGATATACAAGATTAAAAAACTTGTGGAAAGAATTTTTAGACGCTTTCCAAGGAGTAGATAAAGTTGTGGTGACAGATGTATATGCAGCTTCAGAAGATGAAATCGAAGGTATTAATTCTAAAAAATTTGCAAAAGAATTAGCAGAACATATTGATATCCTTTGCGAATATATTGGTGGATCAATTGCTGATGTAGCTCAAAAACTTTATCCTGAATTAAGAGAAAATGATGTTGTAATTGGACTTGGAGCAGGTACTATTACAAATTTAAGCAAGGAACTTTTAAATCAAAACAACGAGGTAGCAAGTATTGGACGTTAATTTTGATATAAAAAATTTAACTTCTTTTAAGATTGGTGGACAGATTGCAAGAATGTATTTCCCAACCAGTGTTGAAGAATTTGTAGAGATTAAGTCAAAAGAGCCTGATGCTTTTATTGCAGGTAATTTATCTAATATTTTGGTATCATCAGACGGTTATAATGGTGCTGTAATTTGTACTAAAAAGATTGATAATATCAGTTTTGACGGTAACAGAGTTATAGCTGGTGCAGGAGTTCGTGGAACAAAGTTATCAAAATTAGCATTGGAAAATAATTTAAGCGGATTGGAATTTATGATAGCTTTCCCTGGTTCTGTGGGCGGTGAAGTTTTTATGAATGCTGGAGCTCATGGGCAAATGATTGCTGATGTTTTGAAGTCAGCAAAAGTTTTTTGTCCTGAAAAAGGCGTTATTAAATTGTCAAATGAAGAATTAGAGTTTAGTTATAGGACTTCAATATGTCAAAGAAAACCTTATTCAGTTCTTGAAGCTGAATTTGAATTAACTCCTTCAAATAAAGAAGCTATACAGGAAAAAATGAATGAAAATCTTTCTTTTAGACAGAATAAACAGCCTGCATTGACTTTGCCTAATTGTGGAAGTACTTTTAGAAATCCTCAAGGGGATTCTGCCGGTAGATTGCTTGATGAAGCAGGTGTAAAAGGTATGGTGTCAGGCGGAGTAAGAGTTTGGGAAAATCACGCTAATTTTATAATAAATGATGGAGATGGTACATCTTTAGATGTTTTGCGACTTATGGATAAAATGTATTCAAAAGTTAAAGAAATGTTTAATATAGAATTAAAACCAGAGGTAAGATATCTCGGTGGAAATAATGAAGAAGAGGTTATGATATGCAAGAAATTAAAAATGTTATAGATAAAAATGCAAAAATTGCAGTTCTTTGCGGTGGAATGTCTTCTGAAGCAGAAGTTTCAATGCGTTCTGGTAAAGGTTGTTTTGATGCTTTGCAAAGACTTGGATATAAAAATTCAGAAATGGTCGTTGTAGATCAGGATATTGCATTGAAATTAAAAGAAGGTAATTATGATTATGCATTTAACGCTCTTCATGGGAAATATGGTGAAGATGGTTGTATTCAAGGTATTTTAGAAATATTAAAAATTCCATATACAGGATGTGGAGTTATGGCAAGTTCTTTGTGTATGAATAAAGAATTTACTAAAAGAATTTTATCTACTAACCCAGATATTATTATGGCAAAATCAGCTTTTGTAAGAAAAGGTGATGATTTATTTGAAAAAACTAAGGGTTTAACTTATCCGCTTTTTGTTAAACCTGTAAGTGAGGGGTCAAGCTTTGGTATGACAAAAGTGGATAAAAAAGAAGATTTACAAGCTGCTTATGATGTTGCTGTAAAATATAATGATGATGTTCTAATTGAAGAATTTATTGATGGATTTTTTGTTACAGTTGGTGTCTTAGAATGTAATGGAGAACCTTTTGCTACAGAAATTTTAGAAATTAGACCTAAGACTGAATGGTATGATTTTGAGGCAAAATATACTCAAGGAATGTCTGAATTTATTTGTCCAGCAAGACTTTCAGAAGAGGTTACAAAAAGAGTTAAAAAAGCAGCTGTTGATGCTTTTGAAACTGCTGGTTGTAGAAGTGTTTCAAGGATTGATTTTATGATGAAAGATGATATTCCTTATCTTTTAGAAATTAATACAAGTCCAGGGATGACAACAGTTAGTGATTTGCCTGCTCAGGCTGCTGCTATGGATATAAATTATGATAATTTGGTACAATTAATTTTGAATAGTGCAGGTTTAAATAAATAGATGATTGATGATGTAAATCAAAACGAAAATGGAAATACTGAATATATTGAGTATAGTGAGTATTCTGAATCTGTTGAAATTATAAATGAAGATCCTATACCCGATGGAAAGCATTTGGTAAAAAAGAAGCGTAGAGAACGTTTGGTAAGAAAAGGTAGAATGAAACAAGAACGTTTTCGAGCTTTTATGCGTTTTATCCTTTCAGTTCTTTTTATTTTTGGATTGGTTTATGCCTTTAAATCTCACGGATGGTTTATGGATAAAAATGCATTTAACCATGTCGGAGGAAGGTCTGTAGAAATTATTAATAACAGGATAGTTCCTTCTCATAAAATTCTTGTGTTACTCAAAAATAGCAATGTTCCAAATGTACCTATTTATATGGCAAAAACTGACTCTATAAAAAAAGAGTTAATGAAACTTGCACCTATTGAAAATGTGTATATTCGCCGTTATGCTTTTCCTGCGAGAATTCAAATTATTTTAAGAGAAAGAATCCCTGTGATAACAATTTCTCCTGATGTAAAAGTTGCTCCTGTTGCATTTTTTACAACTGATGGAAAGTTAATAGGACGAGAATTTTTACCCTTGGATAAATCTTTTAAAACTATATTAGTTTTATCATATGGAAATAAGGGTGATGATTATCATAAATGGGATTTGAATAAGATTCATCAGATAGAAAAGATTGCAAAATATGTAGAAACTTATTCTGGAGAACCTGTAGAATATATTGATTTAAGGAATCCATATGATGTTTTTGTCAAAATTAAAACAGTAAATATAAGAATAGGCCAGCTTGATGAAAATGTTTATAAAAGGATTGAAAGAATCCCATCATTATTGCCTCAGGTCAAGTTGATTGATTCAAAAATTAAGTATTTAGATTTGAAATGGGATAAGGTTAATTATTTAAAATTAGAGTAAGGAGATATTATGAAAATATTACTAGCCCAGATAAAATTGAAAACAGCAGATTTTGATTTTAATAAAAAAAATATATTTGATAAATTAGATAATGCGGATTCTGATTTAATTATTTTTCCGCAAGCTGATATAGACGATTTAGGTGGTAAAGATTTAGTTCTTGATGAAACTTGCAGGAAGAAGCAACATGAATTTTATCAAGCTATTGCAGATAAAAATTATAAGTCAAATATATTAATTGGTGATATTTTAATTAGAAATGGTGAAATAGAAGTATCAGATTATGGATTTTTTGATATTTGTGGCAAAAAAGTTTATGTATCTGATACATATTTAGATGATGTTAATTGTGATTTATATGTATTATCTAAAAACAGATACTTTGCAATGAATACTTATAAAAGTTTTGTCGATAGTATTGAGACGAAATTTGATTTTATATATGTAAACGCTATTGGTCTTGCTGATGAAAATATTTTTGCAGGTGGCAGTTTTGCAAAAAATTCAAATAATGAACTAGTGATGCAAATGCCAATGTGTAAAGAAGTTGTTGAAAATGTTGATTTTTCTAAAAAGATAGAATTTAATGATGAACTAGAGGAAGCTAAGATTTTAGAAGCTTCAGTTTTTGCGTTGAAAGAATATTGTGAAAATACAGGGTTTAAAAAAGTTGTATTAGGTCTATCAGGTGGTATCGATAGTGCATTAACAGCTACTATCGCAGTAAGGGCGTTGGGTGCTGAAAATGTTTTAGGAATTATGATGCCAAGTATGTTTTCATCTGAAGGTAGTATTACAGATAGTGTTCAGTTAGCTAAAAACTTAGGTATTAGAACAATAACTGAACCTATTACTCCTTTATTTGATGCATTTATGCAAGGGCGTGAAAGATTACACGATTTGGCAGAAGAAAATTTACAAGCTCGTTTGAGAGGCTTAATTTTGATGTTCTATTCAAATCGTGAAAATATGTTGCTTTTATCTACAGGTAACAAATCCGAGAGTGCTATGGGATTTGGTACTTTGTATGGAGATTTAGCAGGAGGTTACAATTTAATTTGTGATTTAACAAAGACAAATGTTTATAAATTGGCCAATTATTTAAATAAAGATAAAGAGGTTATTCCTCAGGCTATTATCGATAAAGCTCCATCTGCAGAATTACACCCAGGACAAAAAGATCAGGATAGATTGCCTGAATATGCTGTTTTGGATGATATTATTGAAATGTATATTGAACAAAACAGACCAATTGATGAAATATATGCAAAATATGATAAATCATTAGTCGATGAAACAATTAAAAAGATATGCAGAATGCAGTTTAAACGTTATCAATGTTGCTTAGGGGTGAGATTAACGGAACGATCTTTTTTAAATGGTGTTGATTTGCCAATAGTTCAAAAATTCTATTAGAATTAAGGTCTCATTTATGAGACCTTTTAAATTTGTAAAATTAATTCGTTTTGAATGATTGCATTTTTTTGAAAATATTGTTATAATATAAATGTATATCGTATTGTTTTGAGGAATTAATGGATCTAACAGTTTTAGTTGACAATAATTGTAAGACTAATTATTATTTGCTAGGAGAACCTGGTTTATCATTTTTGTTAGAAAATGATTATCAAAAGGCTTTATTTGACTGTGGTTATAGTGATGTGTTCATTAAAAATGCATATAAGCTAGGTTTAGATTTGAGTGATGTAACAGATATTATATTGTCTCATGGTCATAATGATCATACTGGAGGCCTTTTACGACTAGAAGATTTGTATAGAAAAATGTTAAAGGCAGGCATAAGTATTAATCTGAAAACAGTGACAGCACATCCTGATGTTTTCGAAACAAAACTGAATGAAAGATCTGAGAATATTGGATATCCAGGAAATCCAAGTAATTTATGTGATGTATTTGAAATTGAATATTCTAGAGAACCAAAGTGGTTATCACCTAAGCTGTTATTTTTAGGAGAAATTCCAAAATATTTTAATACAGATTATCGTTATAAAGATGAAACAGCTCTTGTATATAAGTCTTTTGATGGGTTGATCATTATAGCAGGATGTTCTCATGTAAGTTTGCCAAATATTATTGAATATGCTAAAAAAGTTGCAGATGATCCAAGAGTAAACACATTCATTGGCGGAGTTCATCTTGTTAATAAAACAGAGTATAAAATCAGAGAATTAGGAATTTATTTGAGAAATTTAAATATTAAAAATTTCTATCCATGTCATTGCTGTGACTTGAATTCAAAAGTTATCCTTTCTGAGTATGTAAAAATAAAAGAAGTATATTCAGGATTAAAATTGAGTTTTGATTAATTTTTTGTAACTTAATGCTTGCAAATGAATATTTTGCATACTATAATTGTTATGCAGAAGTTTTATGGCTTTGGTATGCCTAAAACTTCTATAGTGACTTAACCGTGCGATGCACAGAAAGAGGACAAAATGCCAAAAATGAAAACACACAAGTCTGCTGCAAAACGTTATAAAGTTACAGCAACAGGCAAAATCGTTAGAAGACAAGCAGGCATAGGCCACTTACTTCAACACAAATCTGCTTCTAGAAAACGCAGAATTTTCAAAACAATATCAATTTCTGATTCACATTTCAAATTGATATCAAAAGAGTTACCATACAGAAAGTATTCTAGATAGGAGGCAGATAAATGAGAGTAAAACGTGGAAATGTATTACGCAAAAGACATAAAAAAATCTTAAAATTAGCTAAAGGCTTTATTGGCGCAAGAAGCAGAATTTTCAAAGTTGCTAATATCGCTGTTATGAAAGCTTTAAAATATGCTTACAGAGACAGACGTGCTACAAAACGTAATATGCGTCGTTTGTGGATTGTAAGAATTAACGCAGCAGTAAGAGAACGTGGAATGAGCTATTCAAGATTCGTAAATGCTTGCAAAAAAGCTAATATTACAGTAAACAGAAAAATGTTAGCTGATTTAGCAGTTAGAGACCCTGAAGCATTTTCAGTAGTATTTGAAGCTGCAAAAGCTGCTATGTAATTAGATTTTAAGTCTATTATAACGATTAAAAAAGGCTCTGAATAATCAGAGCCTTTTTTACATTTCTTAATAAAATGTAAATTTTTAAATGCCAAAATACTTTATATAAATGTAAGGTTAGGTTAATAATTTTGGAGAAATCGTTATGTTCGGTGGTGATTTTGGTACACCTATAGTTCATCAGGATTTGATAAACAGTTCAATGGGACCTATGTATATGCCATTTGGTGGTGTTACAGGTTATGGAATTGGGACATCTCCTTATCTTGGTGGGGTGAGAATGCAAAGACAATTAGATCAAGATAAACTTGACCTTATTAATAAAAAAGAAAAAGAAGACAAAAGTACTTTAAAGAAAGCTCTTATAACTTTGGCAGTTGTCATAGGACTTGGCTCAATTGCTCCGTTGAGAAAAAGTATAAAAAATGCTGGTGGTATTAAAGCCTATTTAAAAAATCAATGGACAGGTATTGTAAATTCAATAAAGGGAAATAAAACACCAAAAGCTCCAAATAATTTTTGGCAAAAAGTAAAAAGTTTTTTTACAAGTAAAAAAGTAAAACCTTAATTTACCCCTAAAATATACAACCCCAAAATAATCTTAGTGCAAGGTCTTTTATCTTGCACTTTTCTATGTTATATTATTAAAAAATGGGTGATTATAAAATAAAGAAAGAGGGAAAAATGGCTAAAGATTGTAGTTTTGATATTGTATCAGAATTTGATAGACAAGAATTAGTTAATGCAGTAGATCAAGTAAAAAGAGATGTATCTTCAAGATTTGATTTGAAAGATTCTGGTTCTTCTGTTGAATTAGAAGCAGATAAGACTATTACAATTACAACAAGTGATGAAATGAAGTTAAGAAATATCTATGATATTTTACAATCAAAGTTGGTAAAAAGAAATTTGAGTATAAGAATTTTAGACCCTCAACCTGTAGAAAATGCTTTAGGTGGTAAGGTAAGACAAGTATATAAATTAAGAAAAGGCTTAAATCAAGAGCTTGCTAAAAAAATAGTAGCTGATATAAAAGATTCTAAAAAGAAAGTTCAAGCCTCAATTCAAGGAGATCAGGTAAGGGTTTCTGGTAAAGATAAGGATGATTTGCAAGAGATCATCAGACTTCTTCGCTCTAATGAAGAAAAATATGATTATCCTTTGCAATTTACAAATTATAGATAATTTTTATAAAAGAAATCTCCCGCAGATTTGCGGGAGAAGGAATGAAAGTTAAGCGTGCCGCTTAACCCAACACAATCAATATTTGTGTGAATTTCACGGTAGCTTATCTTTTTTTTTCTGCATGAAATTTTATTTAATTTTAGCTTCTAATTGTTTTAATCGTTTATCTTGTTGTTTTAATTGTTTTTCTAAATCATTAATACGTTTTTCTTGAGCTTGATATTTCAAATCAAGTTCTTTTATCGCATTAATCATTGCATAAAACATATCTTCCATTCGAATTGTTAAAAATCCTTCTGCTCCTTTTCTTACAGCATCTGGAAAAACTTTTTGTAAATCTTGAGCAATTACGCCAACGTGGGGTGTTTTCTTTTCATCTTTTTTGAAAGTAAAATTAAATACTTTTAATTGACGTATTTTGTCTAAACCTGATGTAAACTCTTTTCCTACATATTTCAATCGACGATCTGAAAAAGTAGAATAAAAATTTTGAGCTGCAGAACCTTCTAAAACTCCTGGTTCATATAGCGCAAAATTATCATCATCACCATTCCAGTCTTCACTTCTTGCAAAAGCAATTTTTGATTTACCTGACTGATTACGAGAATCGCCTTTATGCATTGTACGAACAGCAACATAACTTACATTACCTGTACCTAACAATACATTTCCTTGAACGACTAAATTACCAGGAATATAAACTGTATCAGATGAGCTACCAATATAAAGCATATTATTTCTAGAATAATCTTTACTCCGAGTCGGCCCAGCATATTTACCAATACAAGTTACAGAGTCTCCTGTAACATTTTTACAAGCTTGATATCCGATTGCAGTAACATATGTTCCTGAATCTCCACTACCTGAATTAGAACCAATCGATATCCCATGATCAGTTCCTACAACTGCACCTTGACCTATAGCAACACTATAATCTCCATATGTACTTGAATTTGTTGAACCTGATCTTGCACCATTACCTATTGCTATCCCTCCAAAACGCATTACATATGCATTTTTCCCTATTGCTACACCATTATATGAATCATTTTTAGCATCCGTACCAATAGATATAGAATCATCATCTGAAGATGTTGCACGCAATCCTATTGCTATAGTATTAGTATCATTTGCTAAAGAAGTATCTCCTAGAGCAGTTGACGATACGCCTAATGCTCTTGCGCCATCTCCTATTGCTACGGCATAATTTTGTGTTGCTTTGGTAGGTCCTAAAGAACTAGTATTACTTCCTATGGCAATTGAGCTGTTACCACTTGCTTCTGTTGATAAACCAATAGCAATAGCTTCTCCATTACTTGCTGTTGCAGAATGACCTATTGCTATTGTATCTGTATTTGAAGCTGTTGGAGAGTAACCTATAGCAATAGCTGATGCTCCACTCGCATAAGCAGTATTTCCAACTGCTGTTGAATTACTAAATGCTGTAATAGTGTTACTTCGATAATTTGCATCAGGCCCTACTGCAGTATTACCACTACCAGATCCATACCACATTGCATTTACACCTACTGCAACGTTTTTATCCCCAGTACTTTGAGCCATTGCATCGCCACCGATAATTGTGTTACTACCGCCTGTTCCATTTTTATATGCATTAACACCTACTGCAACGTTCCAACTGCTATTTGCAGAGTTTAATGAAAAGTTTCCTACTGCAACGTTTTTGGATCCTTCTATGTTAGATTTTAAACAATCATCTCCTAATGCTGTATTATATTCACCAGTTGTATTCTTATCAAGAGAAGTTCCTATAGCTGTATTACTACCACCACTAGTATTTTGAGCTAAAGCACCATCTCCTATTGCAATATTACTGCCACCGGTTGTTAATTCTGTTAAATTCCCGTCACCTATAGATATATTATGAGCACCACTTGTTAATTTATCCATAGTGCTGTTGCCTAAAATTACATTATTATTTGTATCTAAATATAAGCGACCAGCTGTTGTATTATTTCGTTTGAATGATATTTGAGGTTTTAATGTGTCACTTGAATTTATTATTAATTTTGCAGCATCGTCAGTTTCCAATCTATTTGGTTGTCCAATCATTGCTATCTGGCTATCTCCAGGTCCAAAATATGCATCTGACAAATTATCTGGAGAATAACGCCAAGGTGATGAATTATCACTTTTAGCACCTCTTGTGGTCATTACTGGTGCCATCGCTGCCAAAATAATACTCATTATGAGCATTACTACCATCATTTCAGCTAATGTAAATGCGGTAAACTTTTTATTCCTATCATTTACAATTCCATGTCTAATTTTTGGTTCTTTCGAACCGTATTTGCATACTGAAATTTTCATACTTTCACTCCTCGTTTTTTATTATTATAACTTATTTCTTTTGCATTTTCAAGATATTAAGTTAACAAATATATTATTTGTTTTTTAGAAAAGATATAAAAAATAAGCTTTAGATGTTTATCCAAAGCTTGTTTTTTATATAATGTTTATATTATTATTTATTCGTTTATTATTTTATTGTTATCGTCAACAATAATAATAGTCGGTTTGTAATTTTCCATTTCTTCAGGATTGTATAGCCCATAAGCAATAATTATAACTTTATCACCTGGTTGAACTTTTCTTGCTGCTGCTCCATTCAAGCAAATCATACCAGAATCAGCTTTTCCTTTAATTACATATGTATGAAATCTTTCTCCATTATTAATATCTAAAATATCAACTTTTTGCCATTCTTTTATTTTAGATTCTTTCATCAAGGTTTCATCAATTGTAATAGAGCCTACATAATTTAAATTTGCATCAGTTACGGTTGCTCTGTGTATTTTTGAACTAATAAATTCTTGTAGCATATTCTTGTCCTTTTTATTTTTATAAAATTTTTGGGGGTGGTTAAAATTTTTATACCTTGCCCGAATATTCTAACTCAAACAATAAAAAAAATCAAAAAAAGAAGATGTAACTATTACAAAAATAGTTACATCTTTGTTTTGTTTATTTAATGTGCCTTCTTATTTATAAATTTTGTTTGTATATTTTGTCACAGAAATTTTCAATATTAGGAGTATCAATTTCAAAGACGTGAACTCTTGCTGGTCCTAAATCTACACATAATTCATTTTCTTTTGCTTGTAGAACACTTTCTTTTCCATAAGATGGTAAAAGATTATTTAATTCTTGATCAGCTTTTAGAGTTGGAACTTTTATTTTACAAGCAACAGCTCTGTTGACATTTTTGTTTGCAACTACTAATAAAGTCTTTCCGTTGAAATGTCTTGCATAGGCAATTATGTTATCATTTTTATCATTTTCTTTATCTAGTTGAATGAATGTTCCTTTAGAAATTACGTCAATGTATTTGTCGCGCATATCAAATGCACTTGTCATAAATTTGCCTATTTCTGGTTGAGTGCCACCTGGTTTTCTTGATAAGTTAAATATATCAAGTCTGCCTCTATGTACAGTCATTTCATGGTTATCTGTTTGAGTTACAGGATTATATTTATCTTCAAAAGCATATAAATAATCATCACCTGTTTGATAACCGTCAACTATATATGGGTTTAGCATTGGTAATGTTGCTTGTATACCCATAGTCAAATTACAATAATCAGCTCCACCATGGAACATTGGAGATATATCATCATGTGTAGCAAATGAACCGATTAATGACTTACCTTTTGGTAGTCTATATGACATATCTAGTTGTTCTTTTACATAATCCATAAATGTTGATGCGTTTGTCCATTCATGGAATATGTGGTATTGCCCGTATATTGCGTCAAATCCTGCTCTTAAAGAGTCTTCCGGTCTGTCGTGAGGCATATTTGCTTGAGGAGAAGCATCTTCATAAGTATATGTTTCTGCAAGCCAAGCAAATTCAGGATCTCTCATGTGAGAATAAGGAATGATAATATCCCAAAATTCTGCTGGTTTTGTTCTTGCAACATCGGCTCTTATTCCGTCAATGCCTAAATCTATACACATATCTACGAATTTTTTATGATATTCTAAAAGTTTAGGATTTAATGTTCTTTTGCCTTCATCTTCCCAAGGTTGTAACATTCTGATATCATTCCAGCCTTGAGGAGTTTTAGCAAGTCCGTCTTTTTCCACTGCCATTAATTCAGGCATATTCAAAAACATTTCGTAAGAAGCACAACTTGGCAAATCAAGCATTACTCTAATACCACGTTTATGACATTCATCTATGAAGGCTTTGAATTGTTCTTTATCACTTCTTGGATCATTTTTATCAATTAACATTGGGTCAATTTCAAGCATATCTTTTGGAGCATATACAGAACCTGCTGTACCCATAGCTTTTATTTTTCCAGGTGTACTTATAGGAAGTACGTGAAACGTATTAAATCCAGCAGCTTTTACTTCATCAAGTCTTTCTATAGCATTAAGGAATGTTCCATGTTGCTCATTCCCATCAATGTAGTCGTTGCCGTTTAAATCTTTTGCGTTAAAAGTTCTAGGCACAATTGCAAGGATTTTGGCTTGGTTATTTTTAAATAATGTTCTTAAATCATTATGATAATTTATGATTTTTGGAGTTGTTTCAACTTTTTTTACTGCAGGTGTATTTATTAAAGCCATATTATTAAGGTATGCATTTAATAGGCCTGATTTTACTTCTTGTTTTTCTATAGGAGAAGTTACTCCTGAGGATTGGGAAGTAGTGTTTTCAGTTTTATTTAGGTTATGTAATTTTAATGTTAATAAGTTTGTTGAATTTATCATTGTTAATTACCCTTTTTTTCAGGAGATTTTGTTTTTCCAAAGAAGAATTGTGCTAGAACTGTTACACCTAAAGTTACTGCACCTATTGTACCGAACATTTTCAGCCATTTATTTGTATTATATGCTTGTTGTCCGGCTTTATAGAATAATTCATCTGTTGCAATACCTGTTAATAAGAATTTAAGTTCTGATCCTGCATTGCTTTCAGGTCTTATTCTATGGCGAGGTTTTGCGAAGTTCTTTTCTCCGCCAATTTTATCTAAAATTAAATTTCTGTAATTTATTAATTCTTCTTTAATTAAATGTTTATCTGTAATAGCTTCAGTTTCTTTATCCAAAGATGTTTCGTAAAGCAATTTCATAATGTCTTGATAGAAGTATTTATCATTTGGAATATCTACTAATTCTTGTGATTTGCCAAAATATTTATTAATAACTTTTCCATCCTTTATTTCTAATGGGCTATTGTCAGGAGAAGGATGAGGATTTCTTTTCATATAGAATTTATTTGCGAAATCAGAAGAATGACCATTAATTGTAAATTGTTTTATAAATTCAATAATTTCTTCTTTTTCTTCTCTTGAATAATTTTTTAAAGCTTCTAATTCGTTAGCATTTTTGGCAATTTGTCTATAATAGAATATTGTATTGTATAATCTTAAGAATGAACTTTTTATACCTAATAATCTTTCAGATACATATGATTTTTGAATATTTTTTAGAGTTCCTACATTATCGTTTCCATTAATTCCAACAATAGATTTTGATGTTTTGTGGAAACCTAATTCATTAATAGAATCTGCAAATTCATTGAATATAGTATCAACTTGATTTTCGTAATTTGATCTTAATGCTAGTTTTTGTGTATCATTTAAGTTTTCTGTATTTTTCAGAATAGGAACAGAAATATCACTTGGTTTTATTAAAGTATCAAGTTCTGCAATTTTTCCAGCTAAAGAATCCATTAATGTATTGTAAGAAGTGTCATTAGAAACAATTTTTTCAATTTTATCTCTTACTAAATTACCCATTATATTTCTGTCAAAACCACATTTATCTAATTCTTTTTGAGAAATGCCAAATAGTTTTAATAATGATTTTGAAGTATTATTCCAATAATTAGCTACAACCGTTTCTGGAGCTGAACCAACTTTAATTAATGCGTATTTATCTAGTACTGATTTTTTAGCTCTGAAATTATCTATTACAGACGCTGCTTTTCTAAGTTTTTCAATTGTTGTTGAATTTAGTATACTGCCTGTATATTGGTTTAATGCTATTTTTATTGGATGTTTATCTTCTGTATTACTAGCTATTAGCTTTTTAATATATGTTAAATCTAATTTTTTGTCTTCTGGAACATTATTATTATAATTATTAACGTTTGTTTGTATTGCTATTAGAATTTTATCTGTAATATTTTTAAATTCTGATTTTTCAATATTTCTGTTTAAGTAATTATTATCTTTAAATATTTTAAATAAAGAATCATAATCTGGAAGAATTTGTTTTAGAGCTTCTTTATCAAAATTTTTATTTTCAAATTTTTTATTAATATTTGTATTAATAGTTTTTACTGTATTGTCATTGATGAGGAATGTGTCATTTAACATAATTCCTTTTAAATCTTTTTCAATACTATCTGATGTAACTAAGTCCATACCATCAGTAAATGTATTTAAGATTAATGTTTCTAATTCATTATCAATTGGTTTGTCTTTATATAGAGATATTATTTTTTCTAAATGATTTTTAACTGCATTATCTTGATATTTATTAGAATATTTGTCGATATTGTTTAAAAGTTTGTCAGCTTTTTTATTTTGTAATTTATCTAAATATTTTGCAAGATAAGGTTCAGTTTGATTACAAATTAAAGCACTCATAACAGGAGTTGCAAAACCAGCTGATAGCATCCATAGTGTATTATTTTGGATTGCAATTTTTCTCATTTTTTCTTGGATTGCATCTCGTCTATTTGGAATGTTTTTATCAACACCTAATCTATTACCTATTTTTTGAATTTCTTCATCGGAATATAAATCCCAAGGAATAAATTGAGGGTCTTGATAGAATGGTTTTTTCCTGCCAAAACTATCTTCATATTCTTTTTGAACATTAACACCGTGGATTAAATATGCAGGTAATTGAATTGCGATTTTAGGCCATATAGCCATTGATGCTAAAAATGAACCTAATCCTACAAATTCCATTCCTTTAGTCATAGGAGTTTGTTTTCTTGTGAATAAGTAGCCAGCTATTGCAAGTCCACCAAGTTTCAATCCAATATCATTAATTTTCCCTAGTTCGTGGTCGTTTGCTTCCCCTTTAATTGCATGTTTTAGAGCTTTAGCATCATAGATGCCATCTTTTACCATCAAAGCAGGGGCATTAAATATATTTCCGCTGACTAATCTGCCTTTTCCTTTTAAAGGTTTTATGAAAGTTCTGTTATCCAATTCATGTTGGATATCAAAATTAGGCATTGGTTTTTTAGGCGAATTTACAATCGTAGTTTGTTCTTTTTTTTGAGCTTTATATCCACCTAATGGTTTGCTTGCTATGTAATTTTGAATTAAATTTGTTGTCATATTAGTTTACCACGTACCTATCGTCTTTTTTGATTACATCAGCAGCATCTACTTTTGATGGTTTTTGTGAACTGGACATTGCATTTATTACTCCAAGTACAGATGAAAGTAATGCTGTGCCTATTAAAATTTTGCCGGCATGTTTATTTATGCCTGTTCCTTCTCCTTTAAATAAAGCTTTTGCACTTTTTACAAAATTTCTTCCAAATGATTTCATTGAATTTGTAAATTCTTTGCCTTTCCAGAATTTAAAGGTCATTACATTGAAGAAGTTTTCCCAAGGTTGTTGGAACGCAAGAGCAACACCGGTTGCTGCCCATAAATATGATGATATATTTTTTGCCAAATTTGATTTGATAATAATTTCTTTGATTCTGGATTTGACTTCTTGGTCAGAGTCATTTAGATTTTTACCCATTCCTAATCTTTTGGCAATTCTGTCATATCTGTAATTCCTTTTTTCTCCTTTTGCTTCATCCCCATATAATAAATCCCAGCGAGGAAATTCCACACTTTCAAAGACTTTATGATATTCAATACTAGTAATATCAGTATCATTTATATCATCAGGAAGTTCATAGATTACTTTTGCATAAGGTCTTTCAGTATCAATACCTGTCATCATTTTAATAGGTTTGCTAATAAATGATTTTGAGATATTTTTAGCTATTCCGTAAAATAATACCCCAAGAGCCATTTTTTTACCTAATGCTGAAGCTTTTGTTTTTGCAAATGGTGCAAAATATTTATTTGCTGCATTAAATACACCCATTAACATCCCGCTACCAATAAGATAAGGAACTGTGCCCATTGTTAAAAATTCATAAAAGTTGGCATTTTTACTACCTTTTAATCCTTTTGCAGGATATACAGTCATGGCATTTGTCAGTTTATCAATACCTATACGTGTACGTGTGGCAAAATTATTTTTTAAAAGAGTGTCATGATCATAATCAATAGCTTTTTTATTTTCTTCTTTGCCTTTATCTGCAGAAAAGTTTATTTTGTTGTTGTTATTATTAATAATAGGTAAAATCATCTTTACTCCACACTCATCGATGTATTAATATAAGATCTGTGAATATTATTTTTTGATAGTGTTTTTTAATCAATTTTACATTTTTTAACAATATATTTTTAACTGAATATTGTAAAAAATATTGCAGTTGCAACCCCTGCAATGATGCAGTAATAGCCGAATATCGCAAGTGAAAATTTTGATATGAATTTCATAAAATATTTTATACATAAATATCCGACAATTGCTGAAACAACTGTACCTGCAATGATTGCTGTCCAATTATATTGTACAGCTTCATGGATATCTATTTTTATAAGTGGATATACCATAGATGCACCAAGGATAATTGGTATACTTAACAAAAATGAATATCTCGCTGCAGTTACTCTATCTAACCCGCAAAATAGACCTGTTGCAATTGTCCAACCGGAGCGAGAAAATCCTGGTAGTGCTGCAAGACCTTGAGCTAAACCTATTAAAATTGATGTTTTAAGATTTACTTCATCTTTTTTTTCTTCTAGTTTTTTAGATTTATATTCGCTGTATAAAAGAGTAAAACCTGTAATGAATAGTAAAATCCCGACAATTGATGGTGTGTATACAAGCTTTTCAGCAATTTCATTAATTGGCAGAGCAAGCATTACAGTGATTATAGTACCGGCCATAATAAACAGACCCAATTTAGCTTCTTTGTCTTCCCAATTTTTTGTTTTAAGAGCATGCCACATTGCTTTTAAAATATTTAATACGTCTTTTCTGAAAAATATTAATACAGCAATTAATGTCCCTAAATGCACCATAATATCAAAAAATACTTCTTCGTTAGAACTTTGTACAATCGGAATATTTTTGATTACTTTGTAAAAATTTGACGTGAACACAAGGTGGGCAGAACTTGAAATTGGTAAAAATTCACTTAAACCTTGTACTATTCCCATTAAAATTGCTTGTATAAAATTCATTAATATTCCTTTCTTTTTGTATTCAATGCAAAAATCACATGCTTTTTGTTAAAAAAGCTATTTGGGTAAAATTTTAAATTTTTGCTAAATTTTATTCTTCTTCAAAATAAGAACAACAAGAAGTTTGAGTTTCCCAAACAGTTACTTTGCTAAGTTGTACAACTCTTTCTTTTAATTTGTTGTAAATAAACATTGAAATCATTTCACTAGAAGGACTTTCCCCTTTGAATTCAGGCAATGCATTCAAGTCTTTATGATCAAGTAAATCTAAAACGGCTTTTAATTCTTTTTTTAGAGTTTTGTAATCCATTAAAATATTACTTTTGTCTAAAGTATCGCCTTTTACAAATACTTCTACCATCCAATTATGACCGTGTTGATTTTCGCATTCTCCTTCATAATTTAGTAAATGATGAGCAGCTGCAAAAAAAGCTTGTGTTTTAATTTCAAACATTTGTTATATCCCCTTTTTCAATATGTAATCACAAAATTCTCGAACAGCACCACGACCACCGTTTTTTGAAGATATAAAGTTTGCAACTTTTTTTACTTCATCGACAGCATCATTTGGACAGCCTTTCAAATGAACTTTTTCTAAAATGCAAATATCAGGTAAATCATCTCCCATATATGCTATTTCTTCAAAGTTAATATTATATTTTTTCATAATACTTTCAAGTGTTTCAATTTTATTTTTTGATCCTTGGTGCAATTCGGTTATATTTAAATTTTTTGCACGATGTTCAACTGTACCATTATTACGAGCAGTAATTATTGCTGTGATAATTCCTGCTTTGTGCAAGTTTACAATACCTTGACCATCTTTCGCATTAAAGGTTTTGTATTCATGACCGTTTTCATCAAAAGTTAAACTGCCGTCTGTAAGTACACCGTCTACATCAAAAGCTACAAGTTTAATCATCTTATGCAACTCCTGCTTTTAATAGATCATGGATATGAATAACACCTATAGGTTTTTTATTTTCATCAACAACAGCAAGTGCTGTAATTGAGAATTTTTCCATAAGGTTTAATGCACTTGCACCGTAATCTTTTTGAGAAATATGTTTAGGGTTAACAGACATAACATCTTTAACTAATAATGAGCTAATGTTTTGATATTTGATTAAAGTTCTTCTTATGTCACCATCAGTAATTACACCTGTTAAAATTCCTTCAGAATTTACAATCATTGCCATTCCTAATTTCTTTTCAGATATAAGTTTAATTACATCTGCAAAAGAATCAGTTTCTTTAGCTATAGGGAGTTTTTCAATATCTGTAAGCATAAGATCAGATACTTTATATGTAAAGCCTTTTCCTAAAGCGCCTGATGGGTGGAAAATTAAGAAATCTTCTTTTGTAAATCCGCGTTTTTCTAATAAGCATACAGCTAGAGCATCACCCATTGCAAGTGTTGCAGTTGTGCTTGCTGTAGGTGCTTTATTTAGAGGACAAGCTTCTTTTTCGACAGAAATATCAAGAGTTACATCTGAAGAATGTGATAATGTTGAATTCATTTTTCCAGTCATTCCAATCATTGTAACTCCAAATCTTTTGATTAATGGAAGTAGATTTAATAACTCTTGTGTTTCTCCGCTGTTAGAAATTGCGATTACAACATCATTTCTTGTAATAATCCCAGAATCACCATGTGTACTTTCTGCAGGGTGTAAAAAGTAAGATGGTGTTCCTGTAGATGTAAGAGTTGCTGCTATTTTTCTACCAATAAGACCTGATTTGCCCATTCCGGTAACAATTACACGGCCTTTGCAGTTGTATAAAATATCTACAGCTTTATCAAAATCTTCTCCAATATTATTTTTTAATCTTAGTATTGAATTTGCTTCAATGTCTAAAACTTCTTTTGCTAATTCGTTAATTTTGCTATTAGTCATCATAGTTATACCCATTTTTATAATCCCCTATCAATGAAATTATATAATAAATATCATATAAAAGTATTAATTGTCTTAAAAATATTTAATTTTTGTAAAAATATAGCGAATATAATTTTATGAGGCAGTACGAAATTTTTAAATTTGATAATTCTACAAATTCATTAGATAAATTTAAGAAGTTTATAAAAAGTCATGATTGTCCTGAACTTACGTTAAATTTATCTTCATTAAATATTTTTGATGCTGTAAAATTTGTTTTATTATCTTCTGCATATCATTATCAAAAATATCCATCAGGAAAAATAAAATATCAGGTAGAATCTGATGATATTAAAAATTTAATATTAGACTTTGCAGGAACAAATTTGGAATTTGTTTAAAATTACTAGCAAAAAATTTTTTTAGGCGTTTTATATGAATATGAGCATGCTAAGTGTAGGGAATTTAGATAATAAAATCATATCGTCATCTGTTCAAATTGTATCAAATCCTTTAGAGCAGAATAAAAAGGCTGTTGAGCCTAAGAACGAAGGTTTGTCAAATAAGGCTGTATATGCGCTTACAGGAGCAGCAGCTTTAGCTAGTATTGCAATTGCTTGTATTGCATTATCAAGGGGTAAAGGCAAAGCTGCAGAAAAAGAAGTGTCTTCAACTGTAAATTCGTCATTAGCAAAACTTGAGGGAAATATTTCAAATCCTCAAAAATTACCTGTAATGAAACCTTATAAAGTTGAAATACCAGAAGTTAAAGAAGAAAAAGTGCAAAAGATTGTGGATAAAATTTTTGCATATGATGAGAAAAATGAAGAAGCAATTAAAACAGCTGAGAAAAAAGTAAGAGATGAAATTAGACCTTTATTTAGCCGTTTCGCTGATGATTATGAAGATATTCCTCAATTTAGATATAGAGCTCAAGATGTTGTATATTCTCATCCTGAACCATTAACCTTGGATTCAAGAAAGTTAGAGAAGGATGATTTGAAAGCTGTATTATCATTTATCAAAAATCCTCAATATAATGCAAAACTTTCAGCAGGAGAAGATTTATCTTCTGTAAATGAAGTAAATGTAATGCGAAAATTGATAGATGAAGCATTACCTATTGAAAAACAAAGTTATGTTTATACCGGAATTAGAACTCAAAAAATTTGGGATAATTATGCTCCTTTAGATTTTGCAGAAAATCTTGAAAACGGAGCAATAATAAAAGATAAATCGTTCCTTATAACATCAAGAGGATACGGTGACTATTTAGCAGAAATAGATCCTGTTAATTTAGGCAAGGATCATAGAGACAGCGGATATATTTTAAGAATAATGCTCCCAGAAGGAACAAAGGGATTTGATTTTAGAAGATGCTCAAAAAGAGAGGATTCTTTATCTGGTATTAATGCATTGTATGTTCTTCCTGAAAATTCTGAAATATTAATAAGAAATATAGATAATAAACGTAGAATAATTGATTGTAAATATATTTTACCATCTGCTAAGTAGTTATTATTTATTATATTTGTAAATAGTTGTGTTATAATTTAGATAAATTTATGGGGTTAAAAGCATGCTGTACTTAAAAGAAAGTGTTTTAATATAGCAATATATATTTATTAGTAAAGGAGAGTCGGTAATGATAGAACATTTACATGAAATTGTTCAGGCGCATGGAGTAGTTGTTTCAGCATCAATTCTACTTATCGCCTATGTTTTCATTGCTTTGGAAAAAATTCCAAAGGTAACTATTGCATTACTAGGTGCCGCAATTACTATTTTGCTTGGGTTGGTTAGCCAATCAAAGTTAGTTGATGGCGGTATTAATGCACATTATTTTATTAATTTCGTTGATTTTAATGTAATCTTTTTACTTGTATCAATGATGATTATTGTAAGTATTGCAACTCGAAGCGGAATGTTTAATTGGATTGCAAATGAACTTTTAAGACTTACTAAAGGTCATCCGAAATTAGTTTTGTTTACACTAGGTGTATTCACAGCAGTAACTTCAGCGTTTTTAGATAATGTTACTACTGTTATTTTGATTATGCCTGTAACATTTTTTATCGCAAAGCAGTTGGATATAAATCCGTTGCCTTTTTTAATTACTGAAATTTTTGCATCAAATATCGGAGGTACAGCTACATTGATTGGTGATCCTCCAAATATTATTATCGGAAGTGCTGCCGGATTATCATTCATGGCATTTTTGAAAGAATTAACAGGGGTTGTTTCTGTAATTTTAATGGTTATTGTTCTTTTAATGATATTTATATTCAGAAAATCTTTAAAAGCTACACCTGAAAAAATGGCTGTAGTTGCAAATTTAGATAATTCAAAAACTATAACTGATTATCCATTGCTTATTAGAAGTGCAATTGTCTTAGTTTTAGTAATTTTAGGTTTTGTGTTGCATGATATTACTCATATTGAAACTTGCGTAACTGCAATGTTAGGTGCGAGTGTATTGTTGTTATTTGAAAAACCTAAAGATATCTTATGCGATGTAGAATGGAATACGATATTTTTCTTTATCGGTTTATTCATAATTATCGGAGGTCTTGAAGCTTCTGGCGGTATTGCTTTGATGGCTCAATGGATTTTGAAAGTTACTCAAGGTTCTCAAGAAGCTACTGCAATGATTATTTTGTGGGCTTCAGGATTTATTTCAGGTATTATTGATAATATTCCTTATACTGCTACAATGACTCCTATGCTTTTAGAAATTCAAAAGACAATGGGTGCTGATTATACATATCCATTGTGGTGGTGTTTATCTTTAGGTGCTTGTTTAGGCGGTAATATGACAATTATCGGTGCTGCTGCAAACGTTATTGTATCTGAAACATCAGCTCATAATGGTTATCCGATACCGTTTATGAAGTTCTTAAAATATGGTGTTGTTACAATGTTAATCTCTTTATTAATAAGTTCAGCTTATATTTATTTGAGATTTCTACATTAATTAAAAATAATCATATTTAAAAATTAAAGAGCCTCAAATGAGGCTCTTTTTTAGTGTGTTTAGATTATGTAGAAGTAGTTTCTTTTTGTTTTTTTAATTTAATAAATAATAATAAAGGAATTACTGCAACTGATAGAAATGCTAATACTGAAAATGCATCAAAGAATGAAGCCAGTTTAGCTTGTTGTAATAATTCTTTATATAAAGACCCGCTAGCTTTTTTTGCAGCTAAGACTGATGGGTAGTGAATTAAAAATTTAGATTTAAGCATCATTAATTTATATTGAAATATTGGATTATGCGGAGATAAATTTTCTACTAAATATGTCTGTCTTACTTGTGATACTCGTGCAATAAAAGTAGCAGACATTGATGTCGATATTGCAGTTATAATATTTTTAAATAAAGCGTGTAATGCAGCTGCATCAGCATTTTTTGAAGCAGGTAATGTGTTAAAAGACATTGCAGTAATTGGAACAAATGCAGTCGGAACTCCTATACATAAAAGTATATTTGGAAGAACTACGCTTTCAATTGAAGATGTAGTATTTAGCTGTGTGAGCATTAATACTGATAAGCCCATTGTTAAAAGCCCAATAGTTGCAAGAATTTTAGGTTTCACATATTTTGAAATTTCACCTACAACAAGTAATCCTATTAAACATATAATTGCTCTTGGAAACATTGCCAGCCCTGATTTAGATGGGCTGTATCCTAAAAGACTTTGTACAAACATTGGAACAAGTAAAAGTGTAGAATATAACATTACATTGATAAATGAACTTATTAGCGTTCCAAACATAAAGTTTCTGTCTTTAAAAACTCTTATATCAATTACTGGATATTTGTATTCAAGCTCCCAAACATAGAAAAATACAAATGAGAATATCGAAATACCTGTAAGCCAGCAAATCCAAGTAGTATCAAACCAGTTAAATTGTTGTCCTTTATCAAGTACAATTTGCATGCATGCAAGTGCTAGTACAATTGATCCGTATCCAAATATATCAAATTTTTTGTTGTATTTTTGTTTAGGTGGTTTGTCATTAGATAGAAAGAATTTAATCATCAAAAAAGAAAGCATACATAGCGGAATATTCATAATAAAAATCCACTGCCAAGAATAATTATCAGTCAGATAACCTCCGATAAAAGGACCTGCAAGAGGAGAAAACATTGCTGCAACTCCGAATAATCCCATTGCAACACCTCTTTGTTCCGGTGGGAAGACTTCTAATAAAACAGCTTGACATAACGGAAGTATACAACCACTACCAATACCTTGAATTAGTCTTGCAAAAATCAAGGCTTGAAGATTTGGTGCTAATACACAAAGCAGGCAACCTAATGCAAATATCCAAATACTGTAATACATTAATAATTTTTTCCCGATGGTTCTTACAAGGTAACCTGTAACAGGTAACATTAGTCCACCTGAAATTATGTAACATGTAATTACTGTATTTGTTTCGTATTGAGTTGCTCCATAAAAACCTGCTATGTGTGGCTGACTTACGTTTGTTGCGGAAGACGCAGCAAGAGCAAGAAAAGCCGGTAGCAATACAGATATTGCAACTATATAGGGGTTAACTTTTTTTTCTTCCATATTATTTGATCTTTACCTTTGGTACAACTGACATACCTGGAACGATATTATAATCTTTTATATCTTCATCAAAAACAATTTTTACAGGTACTCTTTGTACAATTTTTACATAACTGCCAACTGCATTTTCAGGAGGGAAAAGACTTGATTTTGCCCCTGTTGCTCTTTGAATACTGTCAACATGTCCTTTAAATCTTTTACCAGGATATGTATCAATTTTGATAGATACAGGTTGTCCTTTTTTCATATGGGTAAGTTGGATTTCTTTAAAGTTTGCAATGACCCAAACTTGTTCTGGGACAATTTGCATTAGTGGTTGTCCAACTTGGATATAGTTACCCATTTCAACACTTCTAGCAGATACCATACCTGATTGAGGTGCATATATTTTTGTATATGAAAGATCAAGTTTAGCTTGTTCTACTTCAGCTTCAAGTCTTTTGATTTCAGCTTGAACAGCTTCTGCTTTTGCTTTATGTGATTCAAGAGCAGATTGCATTGCTTTTGATTTTTCAGTAGCAGCTTTATGGTTTGCTTGAGCTACAGTGTAGTGTGTATTGCTGTTATCGAAATCTTGTTTAGATACAATACCTTCTTTATACATATCTGTATATCTTTTATGATCTTTTGTCGCAAAATCAAGTTTAGATTTTGTTGAATTTACATCTTCATAGGATTGTTGAACATTTGAGCCGCCTTCTTCAATTTGTTTTTCTGTAACATTTAATTGAGCTTTAGCTTCTGCAAGTTTTGCTTCTGCTTGATGCAATTTTACTTCGTAATCGGCTGGATCAATTTCCACTAGTAATTGTCCAGCTTTTACTTCATCGTTATCATCTACAAGCAATTTTATTACTGGTCCCTGAACACGTGGTGCAATTGATACAAGACGTCCTTCTACAAATGCGTCATCTGTTGATTGGAAAAATGTTGAGTGTATTGCAAAAAATATTCCGAGTAAGATTAATGCCGCAGCAGTCGCAATTGGCACAAATACACGCTTTTTCTTATATTCTGGACGCTTTTTTTTAGCGTTTTCTTTTCTTGTTTTTAATCTTTTCTTAGCTTTTTCTACAAATTCTTCATTATTAGTTTCGTTGTTTGTGTTTTCTTGGGGTTTTTCTTCCATTTTTCACCTCTTATATTTGCATATTTAATTTTTCTTCCAAATTGATTTTTATTTTATTTAATACTTTTAAACAGCTTATTAGTTCTTCGTCTGTAACTCCTTCGACGGTATTTTGCCAATGTTCCAAAACTGTTGGTAAAACTAAATCGTAAGCCTGTTTGCCTTTTTCTGTTATATTTATTTTGAATATTTTTCTTTTATTTATATCGGGAGTTTTAGTGACGAATTCTTTTTCTTCCAGAATTTTTATAATTCTTGTAATATTTGGTCTGTCTTTTAAAGTCAGAGCTCCAATTTGTCTTTGATATAACCCGTCATGGTCTAAGATTGCTGTTAGTACAGTGAATTGTTCTGGTGTAATAGGAAATTCTGCTTTACTGAATTTTTGGTTGGCAATAGCGCGTACCATTTTACCTACGCGTACCAATTTCATCCCAATTCTACTTTTTAATAAATCTAACTTGTCCATGATTTTTTCTTGTGTTATTATGATAACACAAAAAAGGAAATAGCAAGCATGAAAATTTTAAAAATATTATTAACCCTGTTTATTTTGTTATGCACTGTGTCTTTAGCAGATGCAAAAACAAAAAGTAATAGTAATGAAAATTATAGATTAGAATATTTAAATCTTGATTGGTGGCAAAAATATAATGATCCTGTTTTAACTGATTATATTTCTACTGCATTTAAAAATAATCAGGATTTAAAAATTGCTACATTGAATGTAAAGCAATCAGAACAAGTTGTAAAAATGGCTTTTGCAGGTCAATTACCTCAGGTTGGATTTCAAGGTGATGTATTTAGAGATTTTAGATCAGCAAATGTAAAATTGGGTGATGTTATTGTAAAAGATTACAGCCAAAGTAATTTCTTCTTGCCATTAACTATGAGTTATGAAGTAGATATTTGGGGCGAAAATTATTTGAAAACTAAATCTTTCAAAAAACAATTAGAAATGGTAAAGCAAAATGAAAGAGCTTCATATATTTCTTTGACATCTGCTGTTGCTTCTGAATATTTTAATTTAGTTAAGTTGGATAAATTAATTAAAAATCAACAGGAATTAGTAAAATTACAAACGGAGATTGTAAGATTAGAAGATCTGAAATATAAAAATGGTCTTTGTCCTATTACTGAATTAATGGATGAAAAACAACTTTTGACACAGCTTCAAGAGGAATTAAATGTATATATTGATAAAAGAATTATTGTAGGTAGAGCATTAGGCGTTTTGACAGGAGAAAGAGAAAAAGATTTATCTCTAATGCCTAGAAGTGATTATTCAATAATTACTCTTTTGCCTTTACCTGACAGTATAAATGCAGAAGTTATACAATATAGACCAGATTTTATGAAGGCTGAAGAATATATTCAAAAAATCGGTATTGATGTAAAAGTTGCTAAAAGAGATTTTTTACCTAAGTTTATTTTATACGGACAAGCTGGTTTTAGTGCTTATAATTTGACTAATATTTTTGGAAATCACACATTTAAATCATTAGTTGGTTTTATGCCTTCAATTGATTTATTTACAGGTGGTGCCAAAATGGCTCGTTTAAGATATAACAAATTGGAATTAGAAAAAGCTCAACAAATTTACGAAAAAACAATTTTGTCATCAATTCAAGAGGTAAATAATTCTTTAGGTGGCGCGCTTACTAGAGAATTGAATTATAATGAAAGCGTAAAACGTTATAATCTAGAGAATGATAAATTTAATTTAGCTCAGAAAAAATTTGATATAGGTGCTAAATCTAATTTAGAAATGATGAAAGATAAAGAAAAATTACTCGTGGCTGAAAAGGATAAAGTAAATAGTCAGGTAAATTATTTAATATCTACTTTGAATATTTATAAGGCAGTTGGAGGTAATGACTTTACGACTATTAATGAAAAGTTGTAATTTTATAATTTAATAAATTGCCCATATGTAGATTTAATAAAATTTTCTCCTTAGGTTAAATGTAAAATAACTAAGGAGTTAATTTTTATGCATAAAATATCATCAATAATAGCTATTTTAACAGTATTTGTATCTTTAATTTTAATGATTGAGCCTGTAAATGCTGAAGAAATTCATTTTAATAATGATGTATATACATTAAAATATAGTGCGATTGCGCCAAATACTCAAGGCTATGGTAATGAATATTTTTTAAAGAATGAAAATGTTGCAAATTGGACTAAAATGGTAGGGGTCTATTATTATCCAAATGAGTCTGATCCATTAAAATTCGTTGAAAATTTTGATAAAACTATTGAAAATACAGAAAATAGTTTGTTATTAAAACTTGTAGAAAATAAAAAATCTGATAAAGCCGCAATAAGTTTTTTGGTGAATGGTAGTGAAAATGCTAAGAAATATTTCGAATATGATATATATAAATTTGAAAAATTTTCAGGTAAAGGCATGTTGGTTTTAAAGTATGCTGTGAAGCACTTCTTCACAAATGATAATGATATAAAAATGATTGCAGAAAAAATTAAAAAAGAAAACGATAAAAACCTTGAAACTATTATCTCATCACCAATTCCAGCTATTGTAGAGAAAGAAATAGCATTAGCTGATTAATATGTCAGTGACATTGACATATTATTATTCAGACTTTATTATGCTGTTATGGTAGTTGAAGATTCGACAAGAGTAAAAGATTACTTAAATAAAACGAAATTAACAACGCTTGATTATGTAATTAATCCCTATGTCGGTTGTCCAAATAAGTGTTTGTACTGCTATGCTGCTTATATGTCAAGTTTTAGCAAACATACCGAAGAGTGGGGTGAATTCATTGATGTTAAACGAACAAATAAAAAGATTAACATCTTCAAAATAAAAAATAAAAAAGTAATGGTAAGTACTGTAACAGATCCATATAATTCTTATGAAGAAAAATATGGAATTACAAGAATGATTATGGAGCAATTGGTAAAGTCAGAGGCTTATATTACTGTTGTTACTAAATCAAAATTGATTTTAAGAGATATAGATCTGTTAAAAAAGATGAAACATGTTGAAGTTGCGTTATCAATAAGTATAATAGATGAACAGCTCAAAAAGAAATTGGAACCAAATTCTTCTTCAATACAAGAAAGATTTGAAACTTTAAAAGAGTTAAAGCAAAATGGTATTAAGACAATTGTATTTGTAGCTCCAGTAATTCCAGAGATTACAGACTTCAAAACAATAATTGAAAAAACAAAAGAGTATACTGATGAATATTGGTTTGACATGCTTAATTTACGAAGCAGTTTCAAAACAAAAATGTTCAAATTCATAAATGAAGAATATCCTATATATAATTCAATTTATGAAAATATCTACAACAAAAAAGATCGTGAATATTTTGATAATTTGTTTAATGAAATTGAAAAATATTGCGTGGAAAATAATATAAGGTTTAAAAATTTTTCTGCCGGCTCATAAATTGCTTCTTGACAAAATAAAATAAATCTTTTTAGCCGGCTTTTCCTAAAACTTAAAGGACATTGATGAATCTCAAAAAGGCATCATGTCCTTTTTGATTTCTTTTGAATACTCCTGCGCATTCAAGGACTTTGACAAATACTAGTCCGACTTCTTTTTCAATTATTTGCATTATGTTTTCTTCATTAATATCTTCATATTTTGGCAAGAATGATTCGACCCATTCAGCATGTTTTGCAGTGAGGTCATTTCCCCTTAAATCAGATTTATTCAAAATACATTTTGCTGTCTCTTTCAGTTCTTTTTCAAGACGAGAAGGTAATACTGCAAGTCCCATAACTTCTATAAGTCCAATGTTTTCTTTTTTTATGTGGTGTAATTCTTGATGAGGGTGATATAGACCAAGCGGGTATTCATTTGTTGTTATGTTGTTTCTAAGTACCAAATCTAATTCAAATAAATCGCCTTTTTTGCGGGCTATTGGTGTGATTGTATTATGTGGTTCTCCGTTTGTTTGTGCAAAGATATATGCATCTTCATCAGTGTAGTTTCGCCATTTATTAAGTATGTAATCTGCTAAATCAATTAATTTATTGGAGTTTTCATGTTGAATTCTAATTACTGACATTGGCCATTTTACGATCCCGACTTTCACATCTTCATAGCCTTTGATTGTGAAATGTTCTTCTATTTCAGCTCTTTCCATTGCAAATTCATAGTGTCCACCTTGAAAATGGTCATGGGAAAGGATTGAACCTCCGACTATCGGTAAATCGGCATTTGAACCTACAAAGTAGTGAGGGAATAGTTTTATAAAGTCAAATAACTTTTTAAAAGTGCTTTTGTTTATTACCATTGGTATGTGTTGACTATTTAAGACAATACAATGTTCATTGTAATAAACATATGGAGAGTATTGGAAATACCAACTTTCTCCATCAATTTCTATAGGTATAATTCTGTGGTTCCCTCTTGCAGGGTGATTTATTCTGCCTGCGTAGCCTTCATTTTCTGCACATAACATGCATTTAGGGTAGCCGCTTTGTTTTGCAATTTTAGCGGCAGCGATAGCTTTTGGATCTTTTTCAGGTTTTGACAGATTTATGGATAAATCCAATTTTCCATATTCAGTATCTGTTTGCCATCGTAAATCTTTTTCTATTCTGTATCTTCTTATATAATCAGTATCTTGGCTGAATTTATAATACCAATCAGTAGCTTTTTGAGGAGAATCTAAATATAATTTTTTGAATTCTTCTATGATTTCATGTGGGGGAGATACAAGTGTACTCATGATTTTTGTGTCAAATAAATCGCGGTATACAATGCTGTCTTCAATTAGTTTCTTTTCAACTGCATAGTCAAGAATTTCTTTTAGAGTTGTTTCAAGATTAATATTTTCATAGTTTTGTGCAGGTGCTATGAATTCATCAAGATTAAGAATTTCAAGAATTCTGTTTATAACATAGTTTTTATCTTGAGGGGTTATTAAATCTTTTTCAATCCCATATTGTACGAGTTTTTCAATTGAATCAAAAATCATATTAGTATTACCTCTTGTGATTATAATCTTGTGCCGCCCACAGGTCTGATAGAAAGAATATGACAATTATTTTTGCCAACAATTTTTTCAATATTTTCTTTAAAACTATTAAGTATTTCTTGTGGTACAAATGCTTGTACAGTTCCTGCAAAGCCGCCGCCATGGACTCTATATGCACCTTTATCTTTTAAAAGCTCATCACACATTGCAAGTACAATTCCAACTGCCTGCTCTTTAGATGATCCGCAGACGCAGACGTTTTGTAAGTACATATAAGATGAGTAGCCTGATTCTTTGACAATTTTTAAAAATTTATCAAAGTCGCCATTTTCAAGAGCTTTAGCTTCTTCAATTGCTCTTTCATTTTCGTTAAAGAAATGCAGTGCTCTTAGAACAGCTCTATCTCCTGCTAATTTTCTCAACTCAGGTATAGCTTTTATAAATTCTTCTTTTTTTACATCTCTTAAGTAGTCTTGATGAAAATGCTTTGCAATTTTTTTCATTTCATAAGGAATTGCAGCATATTCATCGGTCAAATCTGCATGATCTGCACCGGAATCAATTATGCATAGAGCATATCCTGTTTTTGTAAAGTCAAAATCGACTTTTTTTATAATTGGATTTTCTGTATCGTTAAAGTCAATAGAGATAATTCCTCCGACTGAAGATGCCATTTGATCCATTAGTCCGCAAGGTTTGCCAAAATAAATATTTTCAGCGTATTGTCCAATTTTAGCTATTTCTACATCAGAAATTTTATTTTCAAAAAATAATCCGTTTATAACATTCCCGATCAGAACTTCAAATGCTGCAGAAGATGATAGGCCTGATCCTTTTAGAACATTTGATGTTGTATAGCAGTCAAAACCTTTAACTTCGCAGCCAAGTTCTTTAAATTTTGCACAAACTCCTCTAATTAATGCTTTTGCTTGGTTATATTCATTTTTATCAGGAGAAAGCTCATTAATATTTATTACATCTAAAGGGTAGCCTTCTGATTGTACTCTAATTTCATTTGTCCCATTAAGACTTGCTGCTGCAATGACATCTAAGTTGACACTTGCTGCAAGAACGCAACCGTGTTGGTGGTCTGTGTGATTCCCTCCGATTTCAGTTCGTCCTGGTGCAGAAAATAAGCTTATTTCATTTTGGTTTTTAAATGTGTTTTTAAAATTCTCAATCAGATTTTGTATTCTTTTTTCATAGAAATCAATATCTTTTGTGCAGTAGATTTTTTCCAATTCTTCTCTCTTAATCATAAAACTCCTTTTTATGATTATCTTATACCCTGAATGAATAATATAGAAACATCTAAATATATTATTTGAAGTATAAAATATATGAAAAAATATGATAAAATTTTAAAAAATTGGGTATATATAAATTATTATTTAGGAGATTTTAGTATGGAAGATTGTATTAACACTTGCGATGAGGGCAGAGTTAAAAAAGCTAAACGCATGAAGATTTTTATCTCTTTTGCTGCCGGTATGGCAGGGCTTTTATTTGGTCTTGATATTGGTGTAATATCAGGAGCTTTGCCTTTTATTACTACGCATTTTGAATTGACAAGCCGTTTGCAAGAATGGGTTGTAAGCACAATGATGTTAGGTGCAGCATTTGGTGCAATGTCTACCGGTTGGATTTCTTTCAAATTGGGTAGAAAAAAGAGTTTGATGTCTGGTGCAGCATTGTTTGTATTAGGATCAATCGGTTGTGCTTGTGCTCCGAACGTTGCAACTCTGTTAATTTCTAGAGTTATGCTTGGCTTTGCTGTCGGTATAGCATCTTATGTCGCTCCTTTGTATCTTTCAGAAATGTCTGAAAAGGAAGATAGAGGAAAACTTATTTCTATGTATCAAATGATGGTAACAATAGGTATTCTTGTTGCATTTATTTCTGATACTATATTTAGTTACGGCGGTCATTGGAGATTAATGCTCGGAGTTATAAGTATTCCTGCATTATTGTTGATGGTATCTGTATTTGGATTACCGGATAGCCCTAGATGGTTAGCATCTAAAGGCCATTTTGAAAAAGCAAAAGATATTTTAAGAATGCTGTCTACTACAGATGCAAAAGCTGACGGAGAGTTATCTGAAATTCGTGAAAGCTTGAAAGTTAAACAGGAAGGCTGGGGACTTTTCAGAGCTAATAAAAATGTGCGTCGTGCTGTATATCTTGGAATGTTATTGCAGGCAATGCAACAATTTACAGGTATGAATGTAATTTTGTATTATGCGCCTCAAATATTTAAACATGCAGGATTTGCAAATACTGAACAACAAATGATTGCAACTGTAATTTGCGGTTTGACAAACTCATTAGCAACATTAATTGCGATGAAAACTGTTGATAAACAAGGTAGAAAACCTATTTTGAAAATCGGTTTTGCAGGCATGGCAATGGGGTCATTCTTGTTAGGTTTGTGCCTATATATGATAAATGCAGGATTTAGTGCATTATGGATTTCTATTTCTGCTATTGTAATGACTTTATTCTTTATTACAAGTTTCGCAATGAGTGCAGGTCCTGTTATTTGGATTTTGTGTTCTGAAATTCAACCATTGAAAAGCAGAGATTTTGGTGTAGCTTGTTCTACTACTACAAACTGGATTGTAAACATGATTATCGGTGCTACATTCCTTACATTGATTAATACATTTGGTATTGCAGTTACATTCTGGATTTATACTGCATTGAACTTATTATTTATTGTATTGACAATATTATTAATACCTGAAACTAAAGGTATTTCTCTTGAAAATATAGAGAAAAACTTAATGGATGGTAAACCTCTTAAAGAAATTGGTGTTTAACAATAAAAAAACGCTTGCATTTAATGCAAGCGTTTTTTTATGCGGTAATTTTATTATCAGTTTTTTCGTTATGATGAGATTTGTTTTTGTATATTGAATAACCGCCGCCTATTGCTGTTAGAATCCCTGCTGTAAACCATAATATTTTAGATGTTTTAGTATGTTTGGGAATATTTTCTGATGAAATAAGTTTAATATCGTCTTCAGCAATATCTTGTATTTTGTTTACAATATTGGCTTCTTTTTCTGTTAAAATATCTCTGAATTTAACAATTTTTGAATACAATTCATTATGAGATTTGTCAAATCCTTTTGCTTTGAAGATTTTTTCAAGAGAGTCCATAATATTATATCCGTAACCTTCTTGTAAAGATTCTTGGTAAGCTTTTTTATAGTCTGCAGGAACTTTGTATCTAAAATTTAAGTGAATATCTCCTTCTTTTTCGCAACAATGTCCGTTAAATCTTTCTTCACGTCCAAAAACATCCATAAAGAAAAACATGTTATTTTTAGCCATTGTGATTTCTGCAAATTTGGCTTTTGCGAATTCTATTGGGTTTTCTAATACATCTTTAGGGATATTAAGAATTCTTGATAAAGGATTAATGTTTTTATTTTTATGAATATTATCGAAATTGCATACATCTGGTATCCCGTTTGCAATTTGTCTTAGAGGTTGAGGATCGTGATTTCCTACTCCAATTACAAATTCATCAGGAGACCATTTATGATGATTTAAAAATGCATCATTTGATCCCCAATCATCGCCCATATAAGTACTACCATAAACTTTAACTCTATTTTTTATAGGTTCTATTAATTTACCGTCTTTAAATGCTGTGAAATCATCAGGACCTGCATCAAACTCATAAATTATATTATGTAGATCGAAATCATCTCCTTTAACTTCTTTAACCCATTTTTCGATAAGATTTACTAGGTCACTACCCATTTCTTTTTTATTTTCATTTAAAATTCTTGTTTCTCCTTTAGGAGTAATAATTGGAGTGACATAATTCCAAGCGGCATCAACTCTTAGCATGTCATATCTTTTAGCTGCAAGTTGGAATTTCATTTTTAATAATTTATGAGCATCGCTTGTTTCATCTAAAATTTGGTCAAAGTTTAATGATGGTATTTCCCAAGTTGGTATGCCTATAAAATGGTCTTTTTTAAATGCATTAGGAAATGCTCTTACTTCATCGTCACAAAAATTAATTGCGATATCTCCACATAGTTTAAGTCCTTTTTGGTGAAGGTTTTCAACTCCTTTTTTATGATGTTCTTCTGCAAGGAATTGTTTAAATTTAAAAAATTCTTGATCTGGTTCATGATTTCTTTTAAAATTTAACCAGTCATTATTTTCTTCTATAAAGTTTTTATATTTTTGTTTTAATTTAGAATTTTCATCGAGTTTGTTAAATCTTTCAAATGCTATTTTCAAAGCCTTATTTTGCGGGCTGTCTTTGCCCATAATGTTTTCAAAATTAGCTATTTCGAATCCTTTTTTTAAATTTAAAGAATTCTTTTTTACAATATCGTTATATTCTTCTTGAGTAAGCAAGTTAAAATATTCATCAGTTGTAAGTAATTGTGTATTAATATTTTGATTTCCAAGTGCAAGTGCAGATCCGTCATAGTGTATACCATAAAAATCCCCTTCAGGCAGGTCTTGTACAACATTAAAATCAATATATGTTTTCATATAATCAAGATAATCAATAGCTTCTTTTGAGGCTAAATTTCCGACTCCTGTGTTAAAAGAGTCTGCTTGAGGTAAACTTGTTGACGGCATTATAAAAATAGAATTCCCGGTTTGTCCAGATAATTTTTTCCCTTCTTTTAAAGTGTTTTTAAACTCCTCAATTTCTTCCTGTTTTAAAGCTCGCCCAAAGGATACATTTGGTAAAATTTGTCCTACTTTCATTGTTAACTAACTCCTATTTTTGATTGCAAAAAACGTAAATATATTTTTTTGTTATTTTATATTGAATTTGTAAATAATATTTTTATTGTATAGTTCATCTGATTTTAAAATTGGTTTTTCAAAATTATCATTAGCAAAAGCGTTTGGAAAATACTGACATTCCAAACAGAAACCTGAATGATTTTTTATTGGAATATTATTTTTTCCGTTTTCAGCGCCATCAAGAAAATTCCCACTATAGAATTGAAGCCCCGGTAAATCTGTTGAAACTTCAAGTTCAATCCCGCTTAATTCGCTATATGCTGTTGCGATTTTTCTAATTTCACCATTATAATTATTTAGTACCCAGTTGTTGTCAAAACCTTTAGCATATTGAATTTGATAATATTCATTATTAATATCTTTTTCAATATACTGTGGATTTCTAAAATCCATTGGAGTGTTTTCAACTGGTATAATTTTTCCTGTTGGAATAGATTCTTGATTGTTTTCTGTGAAATAGTCTGCAAGAATTTGTACTTGGTGTTGCAAGATGTTTCCATAACCGTTAAGGTTAAAGTAAGTATGATTTGTAAGATTACATACGGTGGTTTTATTGGTTGTTGCTTTATAATTAATTATCAATGAATTATCTTTTAAGGTATATGTGACTTTTACATGAAGTTCTCCAGGGTAGTTTTCTTCTCCGTCTTCTGATATGTAATTCAATTCTACTCCGTTTTCAATTTCTTTTGAATTCCATGTTTTTTTATCAAAACCTATATTACCGCCATGAAGATGATTTTTACTGTCATTGCAATTTAATTGATATTGAGTACCGTCAATTTCTATTAAACCGTTTTTTATTCTGTTACAGCATCGTCCGACAGTTGCACCTATGTATTTTGTCTGTCTTTTATATTTTTCAATGTCATCATAACCAAGTACTACATCAACAATTTTCCCATTTCTGTCAGGAGTCTTTATTGATATTATGGATGCACCGAATTCTGAAATTTCTACTTCTAAATAATCATTCTTTAAAATCATGATTTTATGATAACATAAGAATTGTATTTTGAGTAAATTTTTAGGAGAAAATATATGAAAGTTTTATTATTTAATGGTAGTTCTAATGAACTTGGGTGCACTTATACAGCTTTAAAAGAAATTGCAGATGTGTTAGAAAATAATGGAATTCAATCAGAAATTATTCAAATCGGAAAAGGTCCTATACGTGATTGTATTGGTTGTGGGGCTTGTAGAAAAGTTGGTGGTCAATGCGTGTTTAAAGATGATATTGTAAATGAATCAATTGCAAAAGCAAAAGATGCTGACGGTTTTATTTTTGGCTCACCTGTTTATTATGCACATCCTAGCGGAAGACTTTTATCGTTTATGGATAGATTATTTTATGCAGGCGGTGCAAATTTTAAATTCAAACCTGCAGCAGCAATAGCATCTGCAAGACGTGCTGGAACTACAGCATCTTTAGATGCTATTATCAAGCATTTTACAATAAATCAAATGCCTGTTGTATCTTCAAATTATTGGCCTATGGTACATGGCGGTCAAAATTGTCCTGATGATGTGAAAAAAGATTTGGAAGGTTTGCAGGTTATGCGTACTTTAGGTAATAATATGGCGTGGCTTTTAAAATGTATTGATGCCGGTAAAAAATCAGGGATTAATTATCCAACTGAAGAAGAAAGAATTTGGACTAATTTTATCCGCTAAGCTCTTAGTGCTCGTAAAGAATTTAATACCGCAAGTAATGCAACTCCAGTGTCTGCAAATACTGCTCCCCACATTGTGACAAATCCCATTGCTCCGAGTATTAAAAACAGAGCTTTTACACCGAGAGCAAATATTATATTTTGTTTTACGATACTCATTGTTTTTCTTGCAATGAGTATTGTTTTATATATTTTATTAGGGTTGTCGTCCATAATTACGGCATCTGCAGCTTCGATTGCAGCATCTGAACCTAAGCCTCCCATTGCAATTCCTGCATCAGCTCTTGTAATTACAGGTGCGTCATTAATTCCGTCTCCTACAAATATAACGCTTTTATTTTTATTCTTGCTATTAATTAATTCTTCGAGTTTTTCAACTTTTTGATTTGGTAATAATTCAGCATAGAATTTATTTATTCCTATTTTTTCTGCAATATTTTCTGCCGCAAGATATGAATCTCCTGTTAGCATTACGGTATCTTTTAGAATTCCTTTTAGGTTTTTTATAGCTTTTTCAGTATCTTCTTTTAATTCATCTGAAATTACTATATAGCCTATGTATTTTTTGTTTTTTGCTGTGTATAAAATTGTCCCTGCAATTTTTTCAGGCTGGTATTCAATTCCATATAATTCCATCAATTTTGAATTGCCAGTCAGAATTTCTTCTCCATTTACTATTGCTTTAATTCCATTACCTGCAATTTCTTCTACGTCTTTAACTTGTGATGTATCAAGCGGGGTAGAAAATTCTTTTTTTAGGGAAATTGCTATAGGGTGGTTAGAATAACTTTCCGCAAGAGTTGTATATGTGAGTAACTCTTCTTTAGTTGTGTTGATTGGATTAATTTGAGTAACTTTAAATGTGCCTTTAGTCAAAGTCCCAGTTTTATCAAAAACGACTGTTTCTGTATTTGCTAAAGTTTCAATATAGCAAGCACCTTTTATTAAAATTCCATTTTTTGATGCTCCGCCTATCCCTGCAAAAAATCCTAAAGGAACTGATATTACTAAAGCACATGGACAAGAGATTACCAAAAATGTAAGTGCTCTTTGAAACCATATTTGAAATCCTGTATGTAAAATGATAGGTGGTAATAAAGCTAGAAATATAGCACCTAAGACAACTGCAGGAGTGTAATATTTAGCAAATTTTGTAATAAAATTCTCGGTTTTTGCTTTTTTAGAGCTAGCATGTTCTACAAGTTCAAGAATTTTTGATACAGTAGATTCTTTGAACTCTTTTTCAACTTTAATTCTAAGCAGCCCATTTTGATTAATACAGCCACTTATTGCCTTATCGCCAGTTTTTAATCTTCGTGGAACAGATTCACCAGTCAGTGCTGATGTATCGACAGATGCTTCTCCTTCAATAACTTTCCCGTCTAGTGGAATTTTTTCACCTGCTTTTACTATTATAATATCGCCGATTTTTACATCTGTAGGATTTTTTTTGATAATTCCATTTTCTGTTTCTAAATTTGCGTAATCCGGTCTGATATTCATTAATTCAGAAATAGATTTTCTAGATTTTTCTACAGCTTTGTCCTGTAAAAATTCTCCTATCTGATATAAAATCATTACCATTACAGCTTCTGGGTATTCTTTTATTGCGAATGCTCCAAATGTTGCAAGTCCCATTAAGAAATTTTCGTCAAAAACTTGTCCTTTTATGATATTTTTAATTGCTTTTAAAAGAACATCTCCACCTGATATTAAATATGCAATCAGAAAAAATATAAATTTGATATTTTCTGAAGTATTTATTAATACTGTAATTAAAAATATTACTATTGATAGCCCAATTTTAATTATTTGCAGTTTTTCGTTGACAGAATGTTCGTGATGGTGATGATGTTCGCACATAAATTAACCTCATATATTAATATTATAATTGAACAACTATTCAATTGTCAATCCTAAAACCTATTATTGTTACAAAAATTTGACAATTGAACAACTGTTAAACTATAATAAGTTTATGGAAGTTAAAAAGAGTGATTGCGAAGCAATAAATCCTGATATTGTAAAAAAAGTAATGCCTGATATGCCTGATGTCAGGAAGTTATATGATTTGTCTGATTTTTTTAAGGTAATGGGTGATAGTACAAGAATAAGGTTGTTATGGGCTTTAGAAGAAGCTGAAATGTGTGTGAATGACCTTGCTGTATTATTGGATATGACAAAATCAGCAGTATCTCATCAATTAAAAATATTGAGAACTGCAAAACTTGTGAAATCAGAAAAACGCGGCAAAAATGTTTATTATGCATTGAATGATCATCACGTGAAAGTTATTCTTGAAATGGCATTAGAACATGTTAAAGAATAAATTATAACATTTTTTGTTTTAATTCATTTCTTACATCATTCAATGGCCCGTTATTTGGGGTTCTTAAATTGTGGTAATATTTTTTCACAAATGTTACAGGATACATTGGAAGCCATGTAAATTTTATGAAAATATTAACTGTTTCTGCACCTTGAGAAAGCATTAATTCATCAATTGTTTCTTCATGTGATGGTGATATTGATGAGAATATTTTTAAGAAATAATCTGTAAATGTAAGAGCAGAATACCCAGAAGCTGTAACAGGGTCTTTTATAAATTCTGTTACTTTAAAATTGCTGTTTGTTTTTATACTTCTAATATCTTCAGGTAATGTAAATTCGGATCCTGCAATTTGTTCAATCTCATACCATTGACCATTATATTGAATTCTCATAATATTAGGTTTTGGCATATAAATATCATCAAATACATTGCTTAAAAGGATTCTGCCATCTTTATCTGCAAGTCCGTATTTATAATTTTGTTTTGTTAGAAACATTCCGCCAAATAGTATGTTAATGGCAGAATATTCTGGTGGGAGTATGGTTTCACCTTTGTCATTGTATAGAGCAAAATCATTTTCGTTTCCAATTTTTAAGTATTTTCCTAGAATTCTTTCCGCATGTTTATATTTAGGTTCTACCAAATAGTTTCCGTAATTATCAATTAGTCCGTATTTATTTTTCTTTTGAACAATCCAGGAAGAATTGCCGAGTCTGATTAGTTTTTTATATTGTGGTTCAACAATTATATTATCAGATTTGTCTTTAAGTCCGAATAAATTCTTTTCATTACTAAATACAGTTAAATCACTCATAGTTAAAGTTTTAGCTAAAGCTTGGGTATTAGTTTCTACAGCGTAAGCATTGCTCCCTAGGATTAAACATAAAAATATAAATACAAAAAATTTCTTCATAATTAAATAATAACATAAAATAATTCATGTTATAATTTTCGTAGGATGATTAAATTGAATTTAAAGAAGAGAACAAAAGTTATTATTTCATTGGTAGTGTTAGCTTCTGTATTAGCAGCATCTCCATTTGTAATTTATTTAAAAGTACTACCTTACGCAGTTTCAAATGAACATGTGATAAATTTTGTTGAAAAATCACTTAATAAGTATGCAGGATTAAAATTAGATATAAAAAATCCTATTTTGAAAACAGAATTATCACCAGTAATTTCTTTCAAAGTTGATGAATTATCTTTACATAATAAGAAGAATGTATTGCTATTATCTGTTGATAATTTTGATACTACAATTTCTTTTAAAGAAATTATGGATAAAAATATAATCATTAAAAAATTAGGAGCAGATTATATTTTTGCTGATATAAATAATCTTATGGCTTTAGCTCCAAAGCAACAAGAAAAGAATGAACAACAAAAAAGTGAATGGAATTTAGACTTTTTTGATTCTCTTTTATATGTAAAAAAATCATTGTTCTTATATAAAGTAGAGCCTAATACTTATGTATCATTGAAAGCTGATGATATTGAAATTGATAATTCAAAGAAAGATTTCAGATATGTGCATTTTAATTTGACATCTGACATAAGAAAATTAGGTAAAAATTTACATATAAATATTGCTGATAGAAATTCTGTATTTATAAAAAATAAAGCTTTATATATTGAAAAATGTATGCTTACTGTTAATAATTCAAAAATTTATTTTAATGGTTATGCTGCAAGAAAGAAAAATTCTTATATAGAAGTTTTTACTGATAAGATTTTAGTTTCTGATGTTTTAGAACTTATAGACTCTAATATTATTGAAAATAATCTGAACGAACCTTTAGCATTTTTCAAAGATTTAAAAGGTGATTTTAATTTTAATATTAAACTTACTAAAAAAGATTTAAATGGTGTTGTTAACTTGAATAGAATTTCTTGCAAACTTATTCCAGTCGATAATATTCCATTAATGCTTGAAAAAGGTAAAATCGTTATGACTAAAAATGATATAGTTATAAAAGATTTTGTCGGATATTACAATAATAAAAAAGAAAATGCAATAGAAATGGAAGGTACTGTAAAAGATTACCTTAAATCTATTGATACAAATTTAATTACAAGAGCTGTTGTAACTAATGACTTTGCAAAAAATCAATTTTCTAATATGGTAGGAATTCCAATCACTTTAGTTGGTGGTTCTACAAAGACAAGATTGGATATAAAAGCTATAAATAACAAAATTGATTTGGTTTGGTTGTTTGGTTTGAAATCAGGTCAAGATATATTAATTGATGGAACTTCTTTGACTCCTACAAATTACAGAAGAATGTTAAAAGCAGATATGCATTATGAAGGAACATTATTTAATATAAAATCAATTGATTATTATATTGCACCTGAAAATATGCCGAATGAGAAAAAGAAAAAAATACAGCCTGTTGTTAAAATCGCTGGTAATATAGATGTTTCAAAACCTGTGCCAAATGTTTTGAATTTAGGTTTTGAAATACCAAAGCCGCTACCAAGTGAATTTTTAAATGTTTTAATTGGGCAAAAAATGTTCAAAAAAGGTACCATTGCAGGTAATATGGAATTTGTAAATACCGGAAAATATCCTTCATTAAACGGTAAACTTACTATGGATAAAGTTCGAATTCCATCACAAAGACTTTATTTGAAACATGGTGAGATGAATACTGAAAATGGTCTTTTAAATCTTGTGGCTGATGGTCGTTACAGAAGATCTCAGTACGATTTTAACGGAAGTTTAATCAATGAAATTAAATTCCCAATAGTTGTAAAAGATGTTAACTTGACGATTGATGATGTTGATGTAGAAAGATTTATTGCATCCGCAAATAATCAAAAAAGCGAAGCAATTACATCTGAAAAATTTGATGTTACACCGTCTGGTGAAGCTGTAGATGACGATGATAATACTCCAACTTTTGATATTGGGAATTTCATTGTTGAAAATTGTGTTTTGCATATCCTAAACGGTTCTTATAAAGATATTAAATTTTCTGATGTAAAAGCTACTTTGTCTTTAGATAAGAATAGTATATTTAATATGTATTCAAATAGATTTGAAATCGCTGAAGGTCATTCTTCTGCTAAGATTAATTGTGATTTGAAAAAACATAAATATAATTTAGTCTTAGGTATAAAAGATGTAAATTCTGATTTGATGGCTACAACTTTGTTAGCAATGAAAAAAGAAATTACAGGTAAAGCAAGCGGTATTATTGCTTTAAATACAGATGATTCTTTGAAGTTGAATGGTTCTATTAAATTTATGGTGAAGAACGGAACAATTCAAAAAGTTGGATTAGTTGAATATATTTTAAAATTTGCAGCATTATTTAGAAATCCTTTAGCAATGATTAGTCCGTCTACTTTCTCTGATTTAGTAAATATTCCTGAAGGTAATTTTGACTTAATCAATGGAGATCTTCAAATTAAAAATAATGTGATAGAAAAAATGATGATAAAATCATCAGCTCCACAATTGAGTTCATTTATTATTGGAAGATATGACTTAGAAACAAGAGATGCGACATTAAGAATTTATACTAAATTCAGTAATAGAAATAAAGGCTTTGCAGGATTTTTGAGAAACATATCATTGAATAGTCTTGCAAATAGAATTCCATTAAGCTCAAGAAATGACAGTAATTATTATGCTGCTGAAATTTCTCAATTACCTCCAATTGATGCAGATGAAAAGGATTGTCAAATATTCTTGACTAAAGTTGATGGAGATGTTGAGCATAATAACTTTATTTCTTCTTTGAAAAAGATTAAATAGTTATTTAGTTTAATCTCATTAATTCAAAGTTCAAATATGTTGCAAAACTTACCCATAGCAAGTATGGGATTAGTAAAAATGCAGATATCTTTGATACTTTGTAAAAAGAAATTATTGTAAGAATAATAAAAATTAGTAAAAATACAATAATTACAAAGCTTAGTTTTATATCATGCAGGTAGAAAAATGCAGGACTCCAACTAAAGTTCAGTAATAATTGGATTAGAAAAAAAGTTATACCTTGCTTTTTATTCAGATCTGTTTTTGCATACATAAATGCAGTAAAAGATATAAAAATTAGCGTATACATAAACGCCCAAACAGGTCCGAATATTTCAGATGGAGGGTTTAATGCCGGTTTATTAATCGTGTTATACCAAGTCAAATCCATAAGTTTATTATGTTATGGATTTTTTTATATTTCATTAACTTTTTTATTAGAGTAGGGTAATAATACTTTGGGCAATTTTTTTGTGTTCTTCAATTTCGTAATGTAGCCCATCTATTTTAGAAGGAGCTGCAATTTTATTTAAGTCCAGAAATTTGCAATTATATTTATTAGCAATTTTTTTATATATTGGTGTAATTTGTTTTGATTTTTCAATAGATGTTTGATTAAACATAAATTTAAAATTACTGTTTAAAATGTTTTCTGTAATATGTGATGGAGAAAGTATGATTATATTACTATTGGGTAAACTCTTTCTAATGTTTTTTATCAGATTTTCTATGCCTGTTTCAAATTCCTCTAAAGTCGGATTATAAAATTTTTGCAAATCGTTTATTCCTATTGCAAAAATTATTATGTCATAAGATTCTTTTAAATATTCAGGTAAAATCATATATCCGGTAAATTGAATACCATCAGGGTTATTAGAAAAAGCAGATCTGTTGTTGCATCCTGCTTCGATTATCTCGTATTTGTCCCTGTATAGATTTTTTAAAATTCCTGTCCAACGAGAGTTCTCATTGTATCTGCTTCCGTTATGAGGGTTGTAGCCAAAAGTATTACTATCTCCAAAACATAATATTTTTTTCATAAAGTTAATATAACATAAAATATATGAAAAAATATTAAGTTTAATATTTTTAAGGTATTGACTGAGAGTGAACTCTAAGTTGTATCATATAAAAATAAAAGGAGGAATATATGAATAAAAAAGTTTTGATAATATCAGCTAGTCCAAGAAAAGGCGGGAATTCAGATACATTGTGTGATGAATTTATGAAGGGAGCAATTGATTCAGGTAATACTGTAGAAAAAATATTTTTACGAGATAAAAAAATAAATTATTGTACAGGTTGCGGTTTATGTAATACAAATGATTACACTGCTTGTTCTCAAAAAGATGATATGGCTTTGATTTTGGATAAGATGGTTATTGCAGATGTCATTTTAATGGCAACTCCGGTTTATTTCTATACAATGGATGGGCAGATGAAAACGTTTATTGATAGATGTTGTGCTAGATATACTCATATTTCAAATAAAGATTTTTATTTTATTGCAACAGCAGCAGATGTTAGACCACAGGCTTTAGAAAGAACTTTTGATGGCTTTAGAGGGTTTACAGCGTGTTTAGAAAATGCAAGAGAAGCTGGTTTGTTATATGGTGTTGGTGTTTGGAATAAAGGTGAAGTAAATGCAACAAATTCAATGAAAGAAGCTTATATAATGGGTAAAAATATTTAATTTGATAGTAGCTATCAGGTAATAAAGGAGAGAATTGATGATTTTAGATAAAATTAATACCCCAAATAATTTAAAAGATTTGACAATAGACGAAATGAATACTCTTGCTGATGAGATGAGAGAGTTAATAATTAAAAAAGTGAATACTACAGGTGGTCACATGGGGCCGAATTTAGGAATTATTGAGGCGACAATTGCAATGCATTATGTGTTTAACTCTCCTGTAGATAAAATTGTATTTGATGTTTCTCACCAATGTTATCCTCATAAAATTTTGACAGGAAGAAAAGAGGGTTTTACAAATCCTCAAGAGTATTTGAAGTATACCGGTTATACAGCTCCTGAAGAAAGTGCTCATGATATATTTAAAGTAGGTCATACTTCAACTTCTGTAAGTCTTGCAACAGGTCTTGCAAAGGCAAGAGATTTGAAGGGTGAAAAATCTAATATAATTGCATTAATCGGTGACGGATCTTTAAGTGGTGGAGAAGCTTTTGAGGGTCTTGATAATGCTGCAGAATTAGGCAGTAATATGATTGTAATTGTAAATGATAATGATATGTCAATTGCTGAAAATCAAGGTGGTTTATATAAAAATTTAAAAGCTTTAAGAGATTCAAACGGGGCTTGTGAATGTAACTTCTTTAGATCATTAGGATTTGATTATTTGTATGTAGATGATGGTAATAATATCGAAAAATTAATTGAAGCATTTAAACAAGTAAAAGATATTGATCATCCTATTGTTGTGCATATAAGAACTTTAAAAGGTTGTGGATTACCTATTGCAGAACAAAATAAAGAAGCATTTCATTGGATTATGCCTGGAACACTTGATGCAAAAACTGAACAAAGTTGTGATTCAATAGAAGATTATAATAGTGTAACAAATGAATTTATAATGAAAAAAGCTCAAGAAGATTCTTCTTTAATAGTTGTTAATCCTGCAACTCCAGGGGTTCATGGATTTACTCCGGAATTTAGACAAAGACTTGGAAGTCAATATACAGATGTAGGCATTGCAGAAGAACATGCAGTTGCATATTGTTCTGCACTTGCAAAAGCTGGCGCAAAACCTATTTTTACAATAGTTTCTTCTTTCGTTCAAAGAACTTATGATCAGCTTTCTCAAGACTTATGTTTAAATAATTCTCCTATTACGATGCTTGTATATTGGGGAGGATTGTCTAATGGTGATGCAACCCATTTAGGCTCTTTCGATATTTCACTTATTTCTAATATACCGAATATTGTATATCTAGCTCCAACTAATAAGGAAGAATATCTTGCAATGTTAGAATATTCATATTCTCAAAATGAGAGACCGATTGCAATAAGGGTGCCTAATATTCCTCTTGTATCTTCAGGAATAAAAGATAATACTGATTATTCAATTTTAAATAAATTTAAGTTGATAGAAAAGGGTGAAAAAATTGCAATATTAGGTTTGGGTAATTTCTTTAATCTAGCTAATGAATTGAAAAAAGAAATTAAGTCAAAACTTAATATTGATGCAACTTTAATTAATCCGATATTTATGACAGGTGTAGATTGTGATTTGTTAGAAGATCTGAAAGCTGACCATGATACTGTAATTACATTGGAAGACGGTATACTAGACGGAGGTTTTGGAGAAAAAATCGCTCGTTTTTATGGAAATTCTGATATGAAAGTATTTAATTATGGAGGTAAAAAAGAATTTACTGACAGAATTCCGCTTGATGAATTGTATGAGCGTTATCATTTGAAAAAGGAGTTAATAGTTGACGATGTTAAAAACTATTTGTAAAAGATTATTTTTAGTAGGATTAATCTTTCCAATGCTATTAGGTAATACTGTACAAGCAGGAGATAATAATATGACAAGAGTAGATATTTGTAAGAAAAATTATAAAGCATTATTTGGCGGAGAAGCATTAACAGATAATGGAAACGATGCTGAAATGATGGCAATTTTGCAAAAATATATTTTTGGTGAAGTTTTTACTATTGGTGAAATTGATAACAAAACAAGAGAGATGGTTACAGTTACAATTCTTGCTGTGGAACAAACTCTTCCGCAATTGAAAGCTCATATAAATGCTGCTTTGAATGTCGGTGTTACTCCGATAGAGCTTCGAGAAGTTATTTATCAGTGTGCTCCATTTATTGGTTTTCCTAAAACATTAAATGCTTTAGGCGTTCTGAATGAAGTGTTTAAAGAAAGAGGCATAAAAACACCGCTTGAATCTCAAGTTACTGTGGATGAAGAAAACCGATTTGAAAAAGGTTTGGCAATTCAGGCTCCAATATATGGAGATGAAATAAAACAGGCAATGGCGGGTCTCCCTGACAATATGGGAGATGATGTTGCAAAATTGTTGACTGAAGTTTGTTTTGGAGATTTCTATACAAGAAAAGGTTTAGATATAAAAACAAGAGAATTAATTGTTTTGAGTATTCTTGTCACAACTGGAGATTCTGATACTTTGAAAAGTCATATAAAAGGAAATTTGAAAGTCGGAAATTCTGAAAAGGATATTACTGCTGTAATTATTCAGTGTATGCCTTATACAGGATTTCCTAATGCCCTGAAAGCATTAAAAGCACTAAAAGAGGTAATCTAAAAATTTAAAAGGAGAATTTATGAAAAAATTTTTTCTTAATATGTTACTAATTTCAATTCTTGCAATAGGAGGTGCTGCAATGGCAAAAGATTTAGAACAACCGTTTAATAAAGGCGAAATAAATCCTTATAGTGAATTTTTTACAGGAAGAACTTATTTGAATATGTTATGTACAAATGATACTGTTTGGAATTCTTCAATTGGGAATGTAACTTTCGAGCCTAAAGCAAGAACAAATTGGCACAAGCATTCAGGAGGTCAAATTTTGTTAGTAACTGCAGGAGAAGGCAGATACCAAGAAAAAGGAAAGCCAATCCAAATTTTGCATAAAGGAGATGTTGTAAAAATTCCTCCAAATGTAGAACACTGGCATGGTGCAGGTCCAGATGCAATGTTTGCACATATTTCAATAGAACCTAATCTGCCTAATAATAAAACTACTTGGCTTGAGCCTGTAAAAGACGAAGAATATAGTAAATAAGAAAATTGATTAAAGACTAAAATAAGCCGATAAAGGGACTTGAACCCTTGACCTACTCATTACGAATGAGTTGCTCTACCAACTGAGCTATATCGGCTTATTTTTTAATTATAGCATAATTAGATTCATTAGTATATTTTGGTGCTTAGAGTTACTCTCAAGTTTGAATTTTTGTGTTAAAATCTTTTTAGGAGGTTTTTGTATGTACACAATTAAAGAAGTAGCTGAAAAAATGGACGTATCAGAACATACATTGAGATTTTGGGCGAAAAGTGGTTTTTTCCCATTTGTAAAGCGAGATCAAAATAATATTAGGCAGTTTTCAGAAGATGATTTAGCTTGGGTAAAAATTGTAAAATGTTTGCGTTCTGTAGGAACTGAAAATAAAGCTATCAAACGATATATTGATTTGTGTATTATAGGAGATTCTACAATCCCTGAGCGTTATGGTATTATCCAAGCCACAAAATTGAAAGCAGAAGAACAAATGAAAGAATTACAAAAGCAACTTGATTTGCTGGATTATAAAGAAAAGTTTTATCAAAATCTTATAAAAAATAATCTTAAAGATTCTTGGAATCCGATGAATAATATTCAATTAGAAAAAGCATTGTGATATATAAAATTATTAAAAATTAAAACAGCCTACATTACAATAATATAGGCTGTTTTATCTTTGATAAATAATTAATGATTATGATGGCATCCGCCGTGGTTATGACAATGGTGATGTCCTTCCCCACCACATGAATTTTCACCTGTAGTAAGTTCAGAATTCATATATTGAGTTACAAGTTCTTTTATATCCATTTCAGGACAACCGGTAATTACTTTAACTCCTTTTTGAGCAAAAGCATTTAAAGGACGCATTCCCATTCCGCCTGCAAGTACAATATTAGTTCCTAATTCAGCAATCCAGTCTGCTGCTGCACAAGAAATTCCTTCTTCCGGAATTTTATTTTCAATACTTAAAATTTCTTTGCTTTCAGGGTTAATTTCTACGAATGTGAATGTATCACAGTGCCCGAAATGTGAACATAATTTGTTTTCACTGCTTGGAATTGCAATTTTCATAATTTTATCTCCTTTTGATTTGTACATATTATTTTGTAATAATATTGCATTTTCTAGTGCTTCTGTTTCTGTCATATTATTTTCATAAGCAAAATTTTTTAAAATATTCAAAATATTTTCATTTATTCTTCTGGTGTAAGAAATTTTGTTTATGCAAGTTTTTTTGCGTCCTGCACAATTTCTTTTCCCGCCCCAATTATTTTTTTGACAATTTGAAATCATTATTTATGCTCCGATTTAATAATAAAACTTTAACTTGAATTTGTCAATACATAATCAAGATAATACAACTTAATTAAATTCGTAAAAAATAAGAGATAGCAAAAAAAATTATATTTGATTTTTGAAATAGTATGAATATAAAATTGTCTTTAAATGATTTAATGCTTCAAATAAATAGAGCAAAAACTTCTGGGAAAATAAAGGAAGCAATTTCTTTAATAGAAACAAATTTTGATAATTTAGAGTCTTATGAGCGTAATATTGTTCAAAATGTAAAAGAATATTTGCAAAAAAAATTCCCTCATACAGCATACGAAGCATCAGCTCGTGCTCAAGTTGAGATGTCTTTACAGCTGAATAAGGTAAAAAATTTATTTTCCAGAATAACAAAAGATACTATACTTTCAGATGTGAAGACATTCCCAGAAGATCGTTCTGATTGGTCAATGCTTCGTGAAAATTTGAATTCTAATTTATCAAGTCTTATACACCCACAAGGTAGAGATTTTTGGCTTTCAAAATTTTTGAATGGAGAAGTGGATGGCTTGACAGGAAAAGGTCTTGATCTTCGGTTTATGGAAGGTGCACAAAGGTTAGTTGATTTAGGAATTATCGATAAATCTACTTTAGTAATAATTCATACAGGACATAATATACCAATTGCTAGCAAATTAATGGAAAATTCTGATAAATTAGGTAAAGTAACCGGTGTTTTAGAATTTAGCAGAGATTCATTCCCTATTATGGGTGAAGATGTTGCAAAAATTATTGAGGATTTGGCTATTGGAAAATCGGAAATAAAAGGTTTAAAGCATGAAGATATAATTTATTTGAGAGAAAAAATTAAACCTTTAAGAAATCAAATTTTGTATGGAGAAGAACATAAAGAAAAGCTTATTCAAGATTATAAACGATTTATATCCGAAAATACTTTACGAATAAGTAGTCAAGCCTATACTTATCCTGGAACATTGAGTCAAAAAACTGAAGGTAAGGGAACTAAATTTTTAGGAATTGATTTTCATAGATCAGGTAGAATTGATATTACAAAACTTCCAACTGCAAAAGAATTAAAAGATGCAGGTATTAATAAAGTTGTATTTTTAGAAGAAGCTCCTCCTCTTTCTTCATTTAATTCTCAAGCATCTCAGAGGTTATATGAACCATTAAGTCCTGAAAAAGTCGATAAAATAGCTTATTATTTTGATTCTTTTGTTAAAAATTTTTATCAGCAAAATATTAAAGAAGGACTTCAAGATTTTGCAAAATTAGAAAAAATACTCACACCTCAAGATATTGATTTTAAAATAATATCCCCTACATCTCAAGAAATTCTCGAAGCAAAATCATTAGTTGAGAAAGGAACTTTTGGCTATAAAGTTAAACATGTAACAAGAGGGGATATAATACCTTATTTGGAAAAATTGCAAGAAGATATGCCTTTAATTGTAGAAGGTGTTGATGTCAATAAATTAGAACAAATTCCTAAAGATATTATCCCAAGAGCAATAGATGCTTTTGCTCAAAAAGAAAGAGCAAACTTTGAAAATTATTTGCAGATTACTGATATTATAGCAGATATAAATCGTTCATTATATTAAAATTATTTTAGTTAATAATTAATGAAAATCTTTGATGTATAATAACCGTAATGAAAAAGATTTTGGCAATTACATTAATACTGACAACAGTGTCAATTATACCTGTATCTGCATCAGTTGAACATAAGGTAATCAAGGTTATTGATGGCGATACTGTATATGTTGACTTTAACGATAACGGAATTGCAGAAAAAGATGAAAAAGTTCGCATCAATGGCATTGATACCTTTGAAACTAAACTCAATGACGGGCTAAATTGGCAAATGAAACTATATAACCTTACTCAAGACGAAGCATTAGGACTTGGGTATTACGGGAAAGAATTTGCTAAAAAAGAGCTGCTGAATAAACCTGTAAGAGCTGAATACACAGCAGAAGAAAAGTTTGATAAAAACAATAGACACCTGATGTCGCTTTATTATAATTGCAATAAAAATGGTGAATGCAAAAGCTATGAACAAGAAGTGCTGAAAGCAGGACTTGCGAGAATTTATACAAAATCAAACCTTGCAGATGAATTAAAAACTTATCAGAACTTAGACAAAATAAAAGCTAATGCAAAAAAATCCCATAAGCTTGATTTGGTTGTTTTAAATAAGAAAAACGGCAAATACCATAAGTTAGATTGTAAGTATGGTTGGATGTCTAGTCAGCAAGAATTGATAGATAAACCTTTAATTACATATTCAACATCAAGCTGTTGTTACCCTAAAAGTCAAAACCAAACAAAAAATATAAGTTTTATACAACAACAGAAAGAAAAAGTTTTTCTAAACAAATTAGAAAAGCAAAAAATTGAATTATATTTTGTAAATCCAGTAAATAAAAAATATCCTGTAAATAAATCAATAAACGATGTGAGCAAATCATTAGAAGCATTAATTAATAACGCAGAAACTTCAATTGATATTGCAGCGTATGGCTTTGCAGGACAAGATAAAATAATTAATGCTTTAAGAAGAGCAAAAGCTAGAGGAGTTATAATAAGAGGTGTTGTAGATGATTATGGAACATCACTTTACCCTGATACAGAAAAAATCGTTAAAGAATTTAGTTTTAAGACAGATGTTTTTGTCCCAATAGCTCAAAGACAATTTGATGAAAAATTTACAAGATCTCAATCTGCATTAATGCATAACAAGTTTGTAATAGTCGATGGAAAATATATTTGGACAGGTTCTACAAATATTACAGATAGCTGTATGACTTTGAATGCTAATAATTCTGTTGTTATCTATTCAAAAGATCTGGCCCAAGTATATGAAAAAGAATTTTTACAAATGTTTGAAGATAACAAATTTCATGTATTAAAAGATGTGGTACCAAATAAAACTGATATTCAAATAAAGCCTGATACAGAAATTTCTGTTTTATTTTCTCCTATGGATAGAGCTATTTCAAAAGGTGTATTGCCCCTAATTAACAAATCTGGTAAAAGTATTTATATCTCAATGTTTTATCTTACAAATTATTGGATTACTGATGCATTAATTGATGCACACAATAGAGGGGTTGATATAAAAATAATTTCAGATGCAACATTGACAAAAGAACCAAAAGCACAAATCTTTAAATTACGAGAGGTTGGTATACCTGTAAAGATTGAAAATTGGAATGGGAAAATGCATCAGAAAAGTGCTGTTTTTGACGAAGAATATACAATAATTGCCTCTACAAATTGGACTGGTGCATCTGAATATGCAAATGATGAGAATATGTTAATAATCAAGAATAAATACATTGCAGCAAAACAGACAAAAGAGTTTTTTAGATTATGGAAATCTATTCCTGATAAATTTTTATATGAAATCCCAAATTTTACAAGTAAAAAGCTAGAATAGTTCTGAATTAATAAGTAATAATTTAGTTTCTTGTTTAAATTTTTCTTGGTTATTTTTATTTATTTTCTTATATTTTTCTTTAATTTGATTTAACGTTTCAGGTTCAATCATTTTGGAAATTGGCATTTTATAATTCCAACCAAAGTAGCCATTTTGTTTAATTTTTTCGCTATACTTTTCCATAGAAACAGCTTTTTCAAAAAGTTTTGGATAATGCTCATACAAAGAAATCCAATCCATTTTGTTTTGAAAAAAACAAAAATAACAACCTGAACGTCTTTTCCAGCTATAAAAACTTGCTAATCCTATTCCTGAATCATTTAGAATTTGAATAACTTCTTTTTTATTGATTGCATTTTCAACAAATGGAAATTTTTCATGAATGTATTTTATTTTACTGGTCGCAGTATCTACCCTGTTTGATTCATCAGCTCTGATACCAATATATAAGTTTACAATTCCATTAGAATAATTTTCTTTTAGGTATTTTTGAAATGGTTTTGTTTTTAACTCAACTGTACACCAACGATTGGCTGGGTGGGGTAAGAACCCATAGCAGGAGTGAATTTGATCAAAACTCACGGGTGGTTTTATTCGAACAATTTTTTTATCCAAAAATATTTCAATCTTATTTAGATAATCATACAGTTCAGGCAATTCGCATTCTGTATCACAAAACACAAGTTCTAATTTCTCAAAAATCTCAGGCATATTTTCTTTCATAAAAAAAGCAAGTGCTGTCGAGTCTTTTCCCCCTGATAGTGATAAAATATGATATTCTTTTTCCATTATTTCTCCTTATAATAAGCGACACAAAAGCACAGTAAAGCATCTGCTTCACTGTGCTAAAAAACTTTCAGTTACTCCTTGCAAACACAAAAATCATCTAGGATTAAAGCTTAACAAGAGGTGTATCACCATTTACATTATTACCGCAAAATGACAAATATGACTATTACTTAATCTTTTTTTAAGGTTTTACAATTTTCTCTTTTTATTGTTTTTCATAAAAAATAAATTCCAATCTGCACCTTTAAATTTTCAAAAAGAGAATTTAGGAGATATTTTAATAAAATGTGGTAAAAATTAAGCTTAAAAAATTCTCTAAATAAAATCACATATCAAAAACCGCCCCAGAGTGGGCGGTTTTTCAAACTTATATCTTCACTAATTCCTAATCTATATACTAAAAAACGGAGAAAAAGAGATTTAAACTCAAAGGAAAAATTTATTCCATTTTATCATCCTATGTCAAGTATTACTCTCTTTTCTAGTAATTTCAAGTATTTGTGTTGATGTTGAATACTTAAGGTATAAAATTTAATTTGTACTTAATATTTTACTAAATATAGTCTGTATAAATGTGAATGAATCTATTTAAAATAATAACATAGATGATAATAGTTGATTTTGATAAATTTGAAATAATAGAGAATGAATTATAAATAGAAGGAGATAATAAAATAATGGTTATTATAGATCTTTAAGTATATTTAGATGATGATAATTTGAATTCGTTTATTTGAGCTTTAGAATACATTGTAAGAACTAAATATAATATTTAAATTTGTCTAAAAAGACATGAATTAAAAGAATTAATTTATATGCAAATTTTTTAATAAAATTATAACTCTGTTTGATATAGTATTAAAGGAACAAAAAGAATTTGAGTATATATTAAAAATTGTTTAACTGGTCTAATTGCTCAATTTTTTGTAATTTTTCAAGCCCAAGTACAAAATATAAAACTTGATTTATATTTTCTGAATTAAGAGTTGTTTTTGTTGCCAATAATTCTCTTAATTCATCTTCAAGATTTGGGCTATCTTTTTTTAACTCTTTTGGTTCAAATAAAATATCAGCCAAAATGAATAGTTCATCATTAAATTTTAGAGAATCACTTAATTGTTTAATTGTAATGGCTTTAGGAAAATTTGCCATTTTCCCGTTTTCAAGTTTTGTAATTAAAGCTGCACTAACATTAGAAAGTTTTTCTACATCTCTTAGGCTAAGCTTTAAAACCTGACGTCGTGTTTTTAGCACTGTCCCAAATTTTTTTAGCTGTTCCTGCTTATTCATATTCATATTGTATCATAACTGAGATAAAACTCAACAATAATTGACAAATATGCAAAATAATGGTAATATGAATATTATTCAACACTAGTTTATAAATATATATAAATGGGATATATATGGCAAATTTAAAAAATGAAATATTGCAGATTTTGAATAATCACAAAAATATAGAAGATACATTTTATAATTTATCAAGATATCAAGAAAATCTATTAAAAAATCATTCAAATCCTGTTTTTAGTAACGAAGATAAAAATAAAATACTTAAACAATTTACAAATTTACAGAATATTAAAAAATCCTTATACCGTTATAATACATTGAGTGAAAATGATTATCAAAAAGATGCAGAGGCTGAAAAATCGAATATTGAAAATACCGTATTAAAAGGTGGAATAAGTTATAACAAATATGTTTGGCATTCGGAAAATGGGGAACAGACTTGTGATGTTTGTAAATCATTAGATGGGAGAGTTTTTGATTTTTATGATGAAATACCTGAACGACCTCATCCAAATTGCAGATGCACAGTTGAAATTGTCGAGGATAATCGCAACCCAAAAACACAAACTTCTAATGATAATGAAGAGCCATGTGATACAATAAATGAAATTGAATTTATAATTAGTGAGATTGAAAGAAATATAAATGAAACTGAAACACTTTTATCTGAAGTAGAAACAAATGTACAAGATTTAGAAAAAGATGTATTAAGAGTGCAGAATTTAATACAAGATGCAAACAATACCCTAGAAAATTTAAGTGAAGAGTATGGAAAACACTTACTTTGGTGCGAAAATAATGTTGATAATGATTATGCATATATGTATGCTAAAAGAGCCGAATGGCAAACATTATTGCATGATGTTTTAGGTTTGTTAAATCCTATTGGAGCATTTTTTAACACACTAAAAACTTTGTATCAAATTATATAGAACTTTTATATCATGCATATCATTTAAAAGAATTTGAAATGGATAAATACTATCACTCAAAAGCAAATTGTGAAGCTACACAAGAAATGGGTATTTTGGGTGAAAAATATGCAATGTTTTTGAGTGATCAAAAAGAAAAATTCGATCAATGGCATAATATGTATGCCAGATCTCACAAAGTAACTATTGAAGAAGCTATTGCTGATTCAGAAAGAGATCAAGTAGCAAACAGGTTAGGACGAGAAAGAGGGCGTAAATACCCATATTGTGATTGTTCAATACTTATGCATGATTTGTTGCCTGATTATAAAAAATAATAAGTGCTATAGCAATGGATGAGAAATATAAAGAACAAAATAAATAATAAAAATAAAGATGCATATTAATATTATAAAAATATTGGCTCTTATAAAAACTGGTAACCACATACTTATTAATGTTATTATTGATAATATTCTAAAATTTATAGAATCATTAATCATAAAATATTCAGTATTAGATAATATTGAAATAATTATCCCTGTGAAAAATATTGCAAATATTACATTTATTGTTTTATAAATTAAGTTCATATTTATATTATAAAACATATTTAGTACAAATTTTCAATAATGTCTCTATTTTTATTATTTTGTATATTTTTACAGATTTTTATATTCAATCTGCACCTTTAAATTTTCAAAAAGAGAATTTAGGAGATATTTTAATAAAAATAGGTAAAAATTAAGCTTTAAAAATTCTCTGGATAAAATTATATATCAAAAACCGCCCAGTGTGGGCGGTTTTTCAAACTTATATCTTCACTAATTCCTAATCTATATACTAAAAAACGGAGTAATAGGGATTTGAACCCTAGATGCAGGTTGCCCCACATAACACCTTAGCAGGGTGCCGCCTTCAGCCACTCGGCCATTACTCCATTTCCTATTTAATTTTCACAACTTAATGTTGCGACATGTGCATATTTTTATAATAACATAAATATTTTATTTCGTAAATATTTTATTTTTTTACTTTACTCTTGACCGTTATTTAGTATTAAGATAGAATATTGATAAATGATTAAGAAAGGCTTTTTAAGATGATTGAAATGAAAGTTATGGGGATTGCCCTTGATACAAGAACCGGTTCTCCTATTGTTGTTTTACATGATAAAGAAAATAGAAAGGCTTTGCCTATTTGGATTGGATCTGCAGAAGCGAGTGCAATTATCAGAAAAATTGAAAATCTCACAGTTGCTCGTCCAATGACTCACGATTTGATTATTAATATTATTGAAAAAACAGGTTATAACCTTGATAAAGTTGAAATTAATGATGTAGAAAAGGATACATATTACGCAACTTTATTCTTGTCTAATGAAAATGGTGAAACATTAGAAATTGATTCTCGCCCTTCTGATGCTATTGCTGTTGCAATTCGTGTTGATGCTCCGATTTTTGTTACAGCAAATGTTATTTCAAACGGATCTGTATCAACAGATTCTGCTAAAGATGAAGAAGAAGCTCAAGAATTTAAAAAGTTTGTACAAAGCATCAAGCCTTCAGATTTTGCAAAACTTATGAAAGATAATGAACACCATGAAAGTGATCAGTAATTAATTGTAAAATTTGTAACAAAATTCTTAAAACTTGAAAATATTTTTATTTTCAAGTTTTATTTTATTTGAGGTCATATAATGAACGGAATTGAAGCTATACAACCAACAAATATTTTTAGAGTAAATCCGGTTAATTTGTTTGAAAATAGCCGACAAAATAAAAGTGTAAATACCTTTAATACTGGATTGTTTGCTCAACAGACAAATAGTGATTATAATTTAAACCATCCTAGAGTTATTGGTAGTGAAACTCAGGCAAGGTATTTAGATTTATTAGCTTAATATTTCTTTATAATTAGACAATTTTTGCATCATAATTTTTTTTATATAAATAAGGGAAATTATGGGGTAAAATTTTATGTCTATACAAAAATTATTTGGGATAAATGGATTAAAAGCAGTTTCAAATCCTTACCAAAATGCAAGGGTAGAAAATAATTTTGTTAAAAATACTTTCAATTTTGGAGAGGCAAATCCTAATCGCCCTAACGGAATTGTTACACCTAATGCTTTGAACGATCCGACAAAAGGCACAAGACTATACTGCTTAGGATAATAGAAAATTGTTTTTTGTATTTGTGCTGTAAATTAGTTTTGTTGCACTGAATTGTGGTGTGAACGAATAGATTTTTGTAGGTTCTTTTTTCTTGAAACTGCATAAACCTATTACTTTTTCATCATCTTTAAATAAATTTTTTAAAAATTCCATAAAAATACACATCCTTCTTTTTTATTGTATAATATATTTAATGAAGTTATACATAAAGTCAATATAAGGAGAATTATTATGGCTCAAAAAATTACTAAAGATATGAATATTATGGATATTGTACAACAATGCCCTGAAAGTATTGCTGTTTTTCAAAAATACGGATTAGGATGTATAGGTTGTGCAGCTGCTCATTTTGAAAACTTGGAAGCAGGAGCTAAAGTTCATGGCTTTGATCCTGATGCTATGGTAGATGATATTAATGCTTTGATTGAGGATTAATTTATAGTTATATAAATAAAATACAATAAAGAGCCTTGAAAAAGGCTCTTTATTGTTGAAAACAGTTAATTTGTATGTTAAAATTAATAAAAACGAAAGGAGCGAAGTATGAAAAGATTTGAAACTCGGGGGGGGGGCGTAATTTAGGCTCTGCTCCAGCATTTACACTTGCAGAGGTGTTGATAACTTTAGGAATCATAGGTGTTGTAGCAGCATTAACAATTCCAACACTTATTCAAAATTATAAAAAACGAGAGGTAGAAACATCGTTAAAAAAAATCTATAGTACTGTTAATCAAGCAATAAAAAAAGCAGAACTTGATTATGGTGATTACCATACTTGGGAATCAGGTCCTAATGGCACAGGAGCTATTGAAAAATATTTTATTCCTTATTTAAATGTTATTAATGTTGTTCCATCCTATGATGGAAGTGCTTCTTGTACATTGAGGCGACTTTATTTAGCAGATGGCTCATTATTAATAGCTAAAGCTTGTGTACATTGGGGATTTTGGATGACTTTTTGTTATTATCCGAATGCGGAAAATTGGACGGGACAGTATCAAAATCAAGGATGTTTAGCAAAAGATTTTGGACGTTCATCTTTTTCATTTCAATTTAGCACTGCTGATTTTCCTGGTAACAGATTATATACAAATAGCCCATTTCAGCCTTATGTAAGTGGAGAATTAAAAAACAAAGAGGTGAATGCTGAATCGTTAACTGATTCTAAATATGTTTATGCTTGTAATAAGGATGCTCAATCTCCAAGAGAATGTGCAGCATTAATTATGTATAATAATTGGAAAATCCCTAAAGATTATCCATTTAGATTAAAATAGATATATGTGTATATAGATAAACAAAAAAATCCAGCATAACGCTGGATTTTTTTGTTTATTAGTTTATATTATTTTTTTAAAAAGCCTGCCATTGATGGTTTGTTTGTTGTGTTAATTGATGTGTCAACTGTTGCAATTTTGTTTTCTGCTTGATTTGTTGGATTAGCAGGTTGAGCTGTTGGAATTTCTGGTTTAGCTTGTGGTTGAGAGTTTCCAGCTGCAGCTGCTTTTTCTTCTTTTTCCTTTGCAATAGCTTTTTTAGTCATATTTTCACAGTATCTTGCAAGCCACATCATAAATGCTGGTACAAGTACTATAGTAGATGCGAATCCAAATGCACTATTCATTGTTTTTGCTCTGTTGATAAATTTATTATCTTTAGTAGAGAATACTGTGTAGATTTTTTCAAGAGCATCAGATCCTTTTGCGTTTTCAAATGCTTTATGAATTTCTTCCATTGTTGCATCTTTAATAGATTTGCCGTTGAATTTTTTCATTATTTCTTCAGCATTTTCTTTTACGGTTGTATCAACATTTAATAATACTTTTTTAACGTTTCCGCCATTTTCTTCCAAGAAGTTAAAGAAGCCGTTAATTCCATTTTTATATTCTTGGATATTGCTGTATTTAGAAACAATTTGTTCACTTGTTAATACATCGACGCCAGATCCAGCAGTGACATAATTTTTAAATTTATTAAATAAATTTTTGTTGTGATCTGCAGGTTTTGTATTTAATGCAAAACCTGATGCATTTGCAAATACGTCAGAAAATCCTCTTGATAATGCTTTTGCTCCAAATAGGATTGCGGTGAAACTTGATATATCTCGAACTAAAATTTCTTTACGTTCTTTGTCACTTTTTGCATTTATATATCTTGGAGGTAAGCAAAAACCGAATAATAATGTAAGCATTGCAGGTACTGACATTGATGCTCCGTTGAATTCAAAAATTTTCAATACTTTGCTGATACCGCCTTCTTTCATTGCTGTTTTGCCTGCCATTGATGCAATTCCACCAGTGAAAGCTACATTTTTATCCTTAGTCTGGTCTTTAGCTTCTGCTTTTTTATCTTCTTTGGCTTTATCTTCTGGTTTTGCAGCAGTATTGTTTTCTGCTCCTTCATCTACAAGACCTTTTAAACCTGGGTCATGTTTTAATCCTAAATTGTATAATTTAGGGATTAATGTATAGAAGCCAACAACTGCTGACCACATTCCTAAATTTGCAAGAACTCTTGTACCGGCTCTATGAGTATTGAATTTCTTAATGTATTCATCAATATTGCCGTTTGCGTGTTTTTCTAAATGCTTATTAACTTTTTCTAATGCATCTCCAGAATAATCAGTTAAACTTTGAACAAGTCTTCTTATGTTAGTTCCAAGAGGTTTTTCTTTTCCTGAAACTTTTAGAGCTACATCTAATTCATTGTTTGATGGCGCAGAATATTGTTTTCTTAATTTCATGTATTCATCAACAACTTCTGCTTGTAATTTTTTTGCAGTTTTCTTATCTTTGTTGGCTTGTTTTGTTTCAGCATCAACTAATTTTTCTGCAAAGTTTTTAGCTGTTTCTTTTAGGTGGTCGCCATTAAATGCCTCATCTGTAGAGTTTTCAAGAGCATTTTCTAATATTTGAGCGTAGTAACCTTTTTTGAATTCTGCAGAATTTTTTAATTGTTCAGGATGTTTGGCTGCATAATCTGCGAAATTTTGACCTAAAGCTTCGATATGACTAACATGTACATTGTTTGCAGTGCCTGACGTTTTCTTTATTATAGCCATAATTCCCATAGGGATTAAGAATGCGCTAGGTCCGCTTAAGATTTCTCGGATACCTTCTCTTCTGGCAAATTCCCAGTTTAAAGGCCCTATTTTTTTACCGTTTTCGTCTTTTTCTCTGTTACGGTTTAAGCCTTCATAAATTCTTGGAGCAACCATTCCTATACCGTCTTGCGCGATAAATGAAGCTGCAAAACCACCCTTTTCAATTCCATCCATTAGAGCGACAACAGGGTTAAAACTACCTGTGAAAGATGTTTGTTGATGTTTTTGTTGATGTTGTTCTTTAAGATTATTGTGTTTTGCAACATTGATTGTTGAATTGATTGCTTTTACTGCCATATCCCTACTTTAAATTTTCATAACTACACATGTATTTAAAAACTGATCTTTTACACTTATTGCTTTTTTGCTAGTGAATTTTTACAAAAAATTAACAAAAGGTTCTAAATGTATTAAGTGTATTTATTATACTTAATATTAAAAAAAGTTGCAAGTTTTTTTACTACAATTATAATAATTATTTTACAAATTTGTAATAAACTCTAATGATAGATAAAAAATCACCCAATTGTCTATTAAAATTGACACTCTTTTTTATCTGATATAAACTCATCTTATGGAAATAAATGTAATTGGTGCCGGATTGGCAGGTTCTGAAGCTGCTTTACAGCTTTCAAAAAGAGGATTAAAAGTTAATTTGTATGAAATGCGACCTAAAAAATCTACAGGTGCGCATAAGACTGATAAATTCGCAGAATTTGTATGTTCAAATAGTTTAGGAGCTTCTGATTGTTCAAATGCATCAGGATTATTGAAAAAAGAGATGGAAATTCTTGGTGGAGAGCTGATAACGATTGCAAAGGAATGTTCAGTTCCTGCAGGTAATGCCTTGGCAATTGATAGAGAGCTTTTTTCTGAAACTGTTACGAAAAGAATAGAAGCTGATGAAAATATTAATATAATTAAAGATGAAGTTACAGCAATTCCTGGAGGTTATACGATTATGGCTTCTGGGCCTTTAACTTCTGATAAATTAGCTGATTCAATTAAGGATTTTACTCAAAGTGAACATTTGCATTTTTTTGATGCAATTGCACCTATTGTAGAAAAAGATAGTATAAATTTCGATAAAGCTTTTTGGGCAAGCAGATATGATAAAGGAGAAGCATCATATATTAATTGTCCTATGAACAAGTGTGAGTATGAAAAGTTTTATAATATATTGATTAATGCTCCGAAGATTGAATTAAAAGAATTTGAAAAAAATGCTAAATTTTTTGAAAGTTGTCTGCCTATTGAAGTATTAGCCTCTCGAGGAGTGGATACTTTAAGATTTGGACCAATGAAGCCTGTTGGACTTGTTGATAAACGTACAGGAGAAGAAAATTATGCAGTTGTTCAATTACGACAGGATAATTCTGCTAAAACGTTATTTAATCTGGTAGGATTTCAAACGAATTTGAAATGGGGTGCCCAAAAAGAATTGCTCCAATCAATTCCAGGCTTAGAAAATGTAAATATCGTAAGATATGGAGTTATGCATAGAAATACATTTATAAATTCTCCAAAGATTTTGAATGCTTCTTTGCAGACAAGAAAGCGAAAAGATTTATTTTTTGCCGGCCAATTAACTGGTACTGAAGGTTATACAGAATCAATTGCTACAGGAATGCTTGCAGGAATTAATATGGCTCGATTGATTAATAATGAAGAATTGATAGAACTTCCTAAAGAAACTATGTTGGGAGCTTTGACTCAATATATTAGTGATGATAGCCATGAAAAATTCCAACCGATAAATTCAAATTGGGGAATTGTTACTCCAGTTGAATTACCTAAAAAAGAAAGAAAAAATAAAAAATTAAAAGCTGAACTTATTTCACAACGTTCTATTGAATATTTATTAAAAATAAGTTAAAATAATAAGGTATATATTAAGAAAGGAGTTATTTATGAAAAGATTTAGTAATGTCGGGGGGGGGGCATTTTAAAGCTCTTCAATCAAGTATGTAGAAGTTGTAAAAATAAAGCAATTTGTTATAATGGTGATGTTGGTTGTCACAATTATAAAGAGGCTTTAGAAATGAAAAAAGGTTTTACGTTAGCAGAAGTATTGGTTACATTAGGAATTATAGGCGTCGTTTCTGCAATGACAGTACCAACTTTAATGCAAAATTATCAGAGAAAATCTTATGTAACTCAATTACATAAAGTTTATAATGAGTTACAACAAGCATTGCTCCAATATCAAACCGATAGGAATGCATTGAATTATAGGGAGGCTGGTTTAAATAGTATAGATGCGATTAGAAATTTTGTAACTTCATATTTTAAAGTAGTGAATGATTGTGGTACAGATATTGAGCCTTGTTTTGCAAGGGATTATAAAGATTTGCAAGGTTCTGAGACAAAAAATTTGTTTGAGAGTAATACAATATATAAATATGTTTTAGCAAATGGTGCTGCTATAACAGTTGAAGCTCCTGATACAAATGGAAATTTTACAGTTCACGTTGATATAAATTCTACTAATGGTCCTAATATAATGGGGCGTGACTTATTTGCTTTAAAAATTTATAATAACGGGATAATTGATGATAGTGATTCTAGTGGAACATTGACAGCTCCATTATCAAATGAGAAGAGAGAAGAGTTATTCCAATCATTATGTAATACAGCAGGCGGAGATTGGTGGGGTTGCTTTGGTAAAATTTTAAATGACAATTGGGAAATGACTTATTAAACTTTTGTATCAAGTTTTGTAGGTTGCTGTGCTTCTTGTTTTGCCTTTTTCTCTTCAAGACCTAAAAATCTTAGAGCTGGGTGAATAAAAGCATGGCTTACCTGTGGGGCTAGTATTGCCAAACCTAGAACAGAGCCTATAATATTGCTTAATTCTACAGCTCCTTTTACATAAACGAATTTTTCTGGTTTTTCTTTATTTAATTCTGCAAGTAAGGTGTCATTATATTTGTCTTTTATTTTTATTTTATCTGTAATTCTTTCTTTCTCAAGAGTTTGAAGTCTGTTATTTAAAGATGGGTTATCTGCTAATTTTCTATAGTGCATATATTCTTTAACATCTTTAAAATGTTGAAAACCTTCTGTGTTTTTGAATATTACATTTTTAGCGAATTTAAAACCACCTTTTTTGAAAATAGGTACAATAAGAGCCATATATACGCCTAAGCAGGTTGCTTGGTATAAAAATTCTTTTGCAGCTGCATATTGTTTTGTATCAGCATCAATATCTTTGTCAATAAGTATAAACCCAGGTCTGCCTATTGATTTTAGAGTAGTTTCAATTGTAACAGATTGAGTTGTATTTTGTGCAATATTTGCAAGTTGAGAACTTGTTAATAAATTTTTTACTGCTCCTATCATAATCCACCTACCCTTAGACCGACTTGAGGTCTATTTGCAAAAGTACTCATTTGTGGATAAGTATTAAGTTTTACTGCCGGCTGTGGAATTGCTGTTGGGTTTGCAAGTTGAGTACTTTCAATTACTATCGGTTGTTTTTGATTATTAGTTGTTTTTTCTTTAGGAGATTTAAGTCCTAATTTATCCATTATAGGCTTGATTGCAACTGAACAAAGTGCAGGAATTACAAATAATGCTGCAGCACATACGCCCATAAACATTAAGTTTTTTTCTGCTCGGTTTGCTAAGGCAGGATCACTATTGAACGCTTTTTTTGCTAATTTCCCTGCAATTTCACCACAAGCCCAGTATGCTGGGATTGCAATTGCTTCGGTTAAGCCTTCTCTTAGGGCTGTATATTTTTTAGTTTCAGGATTTTCTGTCTTATCCATCATTGTAAACATTGGACGACAAATACCTTTAACTGTTGCAATTGCCATTACAACATATGTTGGTTTATTGTTTTCGCCCAGTGATTTACAGGTCTTTTTTATAATATCTGTTATTGCCATGATTTTTTCCAGCTATGATAAAACTTGTGAAAAATTTTTTTTGCTAGTGTTTGTAACATATGTTATAATATTATGAAGAAATTTTTTTTACAAATGAACTTTTTTATTTTTGTTTCGTTATATAAGTGTAAGGGTTAAAAACTTTATAAAAATAGAAAATAAAAAAGTTTTAAAAGGACAAAACGATGACGGAAAAATGTACTAAGTATGAGGCACTATTTACTTTTGGTAATGAGGAGACATTAAAATCTCATATTGAATCTTGTGAAGATTGCAGGCATGAACAAGTGATTATGGATAAGGTTTCTGATTTATTAAAAGAGGTTAAGCCTTATTATAAAACTAAACGTCAAAATGTATTAAAATTAAAAATGGCTTGTGCAGTATTTGGTATTTTATTGAGTGGAACTGCTTTAGGTATTGTTAATTTTAATACTGATGTTCAGGATATTATAAAATACGGTACGACATTAAGTGCAGAAGATTATGGCTTCCCAGTTGATTCGTACGGTTTTTTAGTGGTGGAATAGTTAATGGATTTTAAAGAACTTATAAAAAATAACCAAAGTAATGTAAGAAGCATTATAAGGTTGATTACAAAAGAAACAAATGAAGATTTAGAGCAAGAAGTGTATGTGAAGGTTTGGAAAAATGCTGACAAATACACTGAGAAAGGATCGTTTAAAAGTTGGATAAATACTATTGCAAAAAATGTTTCAAAAGATTATTTGAAATCAGCGCATAAAAAAAATCAAGATACTACGACTACAGATGATGAAGTTTTAGTTTCTATTAAAGATAAAAAATTAACACCGGAGTTAAAATTAATAACCAATGAAAGACAACAGAGAATATTAAAAGCAATAAATTCTCTTAAACCAAAATTTAAAGAAACAGTAATGTTATGTGAAATATACGGTTATTCTTATGAAGAAGCCGCATATAAGTTAAAATGTCCGATAGGGACTATAAAGTCAAGGTTGTACAACGCAAAAAAAGAATTAGCGGTTATGTTAAAAGATTTATTGTAAAAGAAAGGATTAGAATTTATGTTGAAAAAAAGTTTAATTATGGCAAGTGTATTAGTGTTTGCATCAGCTGCTATGTGCTATGCTGAAGATACAGCTCAAAAAGTAACAACTCCAGCAACAGCTCCTGCTGTTACTACTCAACAAGCTCCAGAATTTAAAAAACCACCTAGAAACCCTGAATTTAAAAAACGTCAAGATGCTTTTGAAAAACGTTTGAAATTGACTGATGAACAAAAAGCTCAAGCAAAAGAACTTCGTCAAAAAGCTCATGAACAAATGAAACCTATTATGGAAAAGATTAAAGAAAAACGTCAAGAAATTGAAGCTGTAAAACGTTCAAGAATTGCTGTTGAAATGCAGCAAGAAAAAATAGCAAAATTACAAAAAGAAATTAGAGCTTTAAAACGCGCAGCTCATGAATTACGTATGCAAAATATGAAAGATTTCGAAGCTATTTTGACTAAAAAACAATTAAAAGAATTGAAAAAAATGAAAGAAGAAGGGCGTAAAAACTTCGAAAAAAATCATAAAAAAGGCGGACATCCTCATATGGGCGGACCACGTCCTGAATTTGGACCAGAAGGACCTCGTCCTGAACCACCAGTTGAAGAATAATTGTCAGAATCTTTATTTTATATAATATATATTAAAAGGGGTTGATTTTTTAATCGCCCCTTTTATAATTGTATAAAAGAGGATATTTAATGAAAATAGCTGAAAATGTTTTAGGATTAATAGGAAATACTCCTTTAGTAAAAATTAACAGATTAAATCAAAATGGTTGTGCAAATGTAGTTGCAAAATTGGAAAGTTTTAACCCAGCTGGATCTATTAAGGATAGAACAGCGTTGAGTATGATTGAAGATGCAGAAAAAAGAGGTTTGTTAACACCAGGTGCAGTAATTATAGAACCTACAAGCGGGAATACAGGTATTGGTCTTGCTATGGTGTGTGCTGTCAAAGGTTATAAAATGATTTTGACAATGCCTGAAACTATGAGTTTAGAAAGACGTAAGCTTTTGCAGGCATTTGGTGCTGAAATTGTATTAACAGATGGTGAAAAAGGGATGAAAGGTTCTATTGATAAGGCAATGGAATTAAGAGAGCAAATTCCAGATTCATTTATACCTATGCAATTTAATAATCCTGCTAACCCAGAAATTCATGAAATTACAACTGCTGAAGAAATTTGGAATGATACGGATGGAAAGGTTGATGTTGTAATTGCTGGAGTTGGGACAGGTGGTACAATTTCTGGTATTGGTAAAAGGTTAAAAGAAAAAAATCCTGATATAAAAATTGTTGCAATAGAACCATTTAGATCTCAAGTATTAGTCGGAAAACCAGCAAAATCTCATGCTATCCAAGGAATTGGTGCTAATTTTATTCCAAGAAACTTTAATAGAGATGTGGTAGATGTGATTTATCCCGTTGGAGATATTGATGCCGTAGATACTGCAAAAAAACTTGCAACAGATGAAGGTATTTTGTGCGGAATTTCATCAGGAGCAGCAATGTATGCAGCTTTAGAATTTGCAAAAATGCGAGATAATGATGGAAAATTAATTGTTACAATTTTGCCTGATACTGGTGAGCGTTATTTATCAAGTGTTTTATTTAATTAATTTTTGTAAACTTTTTCTGTTAATCTGAAATTAATCAGAAGTTAAATACTTTTTATATATAAGATATTTAACGAGGAGAGCTTTATGGTAAGTATAAACATTGGAGCCGGTCAAGGTATAACTCAAGCAATTGCAACAAAACTTGGCATTAAAGGTCAAGATTTGAAAAAGATTAGTTTATCTACTTGGCAAAATGTTATGACAGAAGTAAATAATGCTCAGTCACAAATTGACAAACATAATGCTGCTAATCCGAGTGATAAGCAAAAAAGTATTTTTACAGGTGGCAGAGATGTTAATACCATAAATCAAAAATCTAATTGGCAAAATAACTTTGTTGTTCAACAAGGCTCTGTTGAAATTAATGAAAGTTCTTGGAATAAAATTGTTCAGTTATTAACAGGTAAAAAAGCCGATGTAGCCCCTACTAATAATAAACCAGAGGCTAATCCTGTTGATGTAAATAAATCACCAGTTTCTTTAAGTAGTGATATTCCAGATTCAGCTAAAAATATTGATATACCTGCATCTGTTAAAAGAGCAGGAACAGAAAGTATGTTGGACTCTATTGGCGGTAAGATTATTGAACGTTCCGTGAATGGAGAAAAGCAAGAAATTGCAGTCGTTGAAATTAATGGGCAAAAAGTTAGAAGAGCAATTAATGAAGATGGATCTTTAGGAGATACCATTGCCGCTACAAAAACTTTTGGAAAAAATGAGTATATTTCAGGAGATTTTCCTGTTGAAACAAAAATTTTAGAACGTTTAGTAGACGGTAAAAAACAGCAAATCGGAGTCTATGAAGACGAAAATGGTAATAAAGTAAGAAAATTGGTTACAACTGATCCTGAAACTGGTAAAACTACTCTAGGCGAAAATTTAGTTACAGTTTCAACTATGGGTAAAAATAAATATGTAACAGAAAGTAAGTTTAATGCAGATGTAAAAACTATGCTTGGCTTAGGTCAGGATGAAGATATTCCAGCTGATTTAAAAGCTGAATACATAACAATTGGAGGTGAATCTTCTATTGTTATTAAAAAAGATGGAAAAGTTATGGATTCAGCCCAAATTAAAGCTTTTATGTCTGATTATAGAGCTCAACAAAATCCTGTAGATGCTAATAATGATTCATCTGATAAATTAAATTCAAGTAATACTCCTGAACCAAAAAATTTAAGAGATGATATTAAAACTTTATTATCAAATATAAATAATTTACAATCTGGGCAAACTCTTGATTTTGTTAAACAAGGGTCTGATATTCAATTACAAAATGGTGAATTGATTAATGTTCCGTATGAGAATAAATATACAGTTACAAAAAATTCTAATGGAGATATAGAATTAAGATCATCTGATAATAGTGTATCTCTTTATAGTTCAGATGGTAAAATTTTATCAGAAACAATAATTGATGATAATATGTTTCTTAATAGTGATGAATTTGGTAAAATAACAACAGTTAATAATTACAAGGATAATACACAAACTTTAAATTTTGATAATGCAACATTAACAGATGTTAGTTTAAATACTTTACTTTCAAAATTAAGCAAACAAGACAATGCTACTATATATGGAAAAGATGGTATTTTATTTACAAGTGAATTAGCAACTACAAATTATAATATAAAAACAAATGAAGAATATGTTGATTACAAGTTTAAAGATATAAATGGTAATGCTTTAACTAGGGAGCAAGTTATAAATCTTCTGAAAGAAAATAATTTATCAAAAATTATGATGAAAAATGCATTTGATTTAAATTATATAAATGAGCACGAAAATTTACAAGCAGAATTAATGTATGGTTATTAAAAATAACGGAACAAATTTAAATTTGTTCCGTTATTTTTATATTATATTGTTTTATTACGGTGAAATTACATCATTCCGCCCATACCACCCATTCCTGCAGGCATTGCTGGTTCAGGTTTTTCTTCTGGGATATCTACAATAGCAGCTTCAGTTGTTAATAACATTGAACCTACTGATGCAGCGTTTTGTAGAGCTGATCTTGTAACTTTTGCAGGGTCTACGATACCTGATTTGAACATATCAACATATTCATCATTTAACGCATCATAACCGTAAGCTGAGTCGTGTGAAGTTACAGTATCTACTACTACATCAGCTTTAGCACCTGCATTGTGTGCAATTGCTCTTAGAGGTACATCTAGAGCTGCTGTTAAGATTTTGAAGCCGATTTTTTCATCATCAGATGAGAAGTTTGTTGTATCAATAAGTTTTGATAGTTTTTGTTGAACTCTTACTAGAGCAACACCACCACCAGGAACGATACCTTCTTCATTTGCAGCTCTTGTAGCGTTAAGAGCATCTTCAATTCTTAATTTTCTTTCTTTTAATTCAACTTCAGAAGCAGCACCTACTTCGATTACTGCAACACCGCCTGAAAGTTTTGCAACACGTTCTTGAAGTTTTTCTTTATCATATTCTGAATCAGAGCTTTCAATTTGTTTTCTGATTAGGCGAACTCTTTCTTGAACAGCTTCTTTTGTTTCATCGCCTACAACAATTGTAGTTTCATCTTTAGTTACTGTTACACGTTTTGCTTTACCTAGCATTTGAGTTGTTACGTTTTCAAGTTTGATACCTAATTCTTCAGTGAACATTTCGCCGCCTGTTAAAATAGCGATATCTTCTAACATAGCTTTTCTTCTGTCTCCGAATCCAGGAGCTTTAACAGCTACTGCTCTTAAAACTTTTCTCATTGTGTTTACAACAAGTGTTGCAAGTGCTTCACCTTCAACGTCTTCAGCGATTAATAATAAAGATTTGCCATCACGAGCAACTTGTTCCAATAATGGAACCATATCTGAAATAAGATTGATTTTCTTGTTGCAGCAGAACACATAAGCATCATCTAATACAGCTTCCATTCTTTCAGCATCTGTTACAAAGTAAGGTGATAGGTAACCTTTGTCGAATTGCATACCTTCTACAACTTTTAAGTTTGTTCCGAAAGATTTGCTTTCTTCAACAGTGATTACACCGTCATGTCCAACTTTTTCCATTGCTTCTGCAATTAATTCACCGATTTCTTTGTTGTTACCTGCAGAAATTGCTGCTACTTGAGCGATTTCTTCTTTTGTATTAACAGGTCTAGACATATCTTTAATTTCTTTTACAGAAATTTCTACGGCTTTATCAATACCGCGTTTCATAGACATTGGGTTAGCTCCTGCTGTCAAGTTTTTCAAACCTTCTCTTACGATTGCTTGAGCTAATACAGATGCTGTTGTTGTACCATCACCAGCAACATCATTTGTTTTTGATGATACTTCTTTTAATAATTGAGCACCTGCGTTTTCTAAACCGTCTTTAAGTTCAATTTCTTTAGCGATTGTAACACCGTCATTAACGATTTGAGGAGCACCGTATTTTTTTTCTAAAATAACGTTTCTGCCTTTTGGTCCTAATGTTACTTTAACTGCATCTGCTACTGCATCTATACCTTTAAGAAGTGATTTTCTTGCTTCTTCATTAAATACTATACGTTTTGCCATTTTTTTATTTCTCCTTATAAATAAGATGTATAGATGTTTATATGATAATAGGCAGAGTCTTTTTTTTTGAATTAGACTGTGCATCTATGCATCTATGCATCTAAAAAACTATTACTCAATAATTGCTAATGCATCTTTGATTGATAAAATTTTATATTCTACACCGTCCATTTTAATATCAGTGCCTGCATATTTAGCATAAAGAACAGTGTCACCAACTTTTACATCCATAGGTTCTCTTTCGCCTTTTTCATTAAGTTTTCCAAGACCTACTGCAATAACTTCACCTTTTTGAGGTTTTTCTTTAGCGCTGTCCGGAATAAAAATTCCGCCTGAAGTTTGTTCAGTATCTTCGATAACTTTAATAACAATTCTGTCGCCTAATGGTTTTAACATAATTATAATCCCCTTTCTTCTACTAAACATTTTTACAATTATATTTATATAACGAATTTTAGAAAAAATTAATTTCCTTAAGGAAAAATTAATTTTTGATTGAAATGATATAATCAAAATGTTATAATAATAAAGTAATGATTAAGAAAGGAGCAAAAGAATGAAAAGATTTAGCAATGTCGGGGGGGGGGCATTTTAAAGCTCTTCAACCATATATGTGGGAGTTGTAAAAATAACGCAATCTGTTATAATAGTGATGTAGGTTATCACAATTATAAAGAGGTTTTAGGTATGAAAAGAGGATTTACCTTAGCAGAAGTTTTAGTCACTTTAGGGATAATAGGTGTTGTTTCAGCAATGACTGTTCCTACTTTAATGCAAAATTACCAAAGAAAAAGTTATGTTACTCAATTACATAAAGTATATAATGAGATTCAACAAGCAGCTGTTATGTATATGAATGATAAAAATGCATTAAATCTTAGAGAAGCTGGACTTATTAATGATAATTCAATAGATTACTGGATGAAAAATTATTTTAAAATAGTTCAGGATTGTACTACTTCACCTTCTTCTTGTTATGCTATTGGGGATTATAAAAGAATTACAGGTACTTCAATTGATATATTCAACAATACAAACCGTAAAAAGTATGTATTAGCAAGTGGTGCTGTTCTCCATTTTACTGTAAATGGAGATGGTAAAATATTAATATATATAGATATAAATGGGAAACAAGGTCCTAATATTGTAGGTAGAGATGCTTTTGCGGTAATGCTTTATAATAATGGCGTTATTGATGATAGTAACCCAGAATGTAATATTCCAGAAGCACCATTGTCTTCAGATTTAAGGGAAGAAATGTTTGAACAACATTGTATTGCTGATAGTGAATATTGGTGGGGGTGTTTTGGTAAAATATTGAATGATAATTGGGAAATGAATTATTAGATTTATATAAGTTTATAGCCTTGTAAGGTTATAAACTTATATTTTTTTTATGTTATCCTAAAACTATGAAACGGGTTATTTATGTTATCTTAGTATTGTTAATTGTATTAGGGCTTGGCAAGGCTTGTATAAGAGCTGATGTTGATGAAACTCAAAAGCCTGTATTGAGACCTAAAACGGAATTTCAAGAAGAAAGTTATCCTGTAGAACAGAATGTTACTATAGATGGTGTTGACTATTTACAATCACAGGCACCTGTTGGAAAGTTTGGCGGAACTTTTGTATCTTCAACAATTGGAGAAGGCCCAAAGACTTTTAATCCGTTTAATTCAAAAGATAACATATCATCTCAAATGTCTGAGATAATGTATGATGGACTTGTGACAACAGATCCTGTGACAGGAGATACTATTCCAAAACTTGCCAAATCTTTCACTGTGAGCGGTAAAGAATATATCGTAAATTTGCGACATGGTATAAAGTGGTCTGATGGTAAACCTATTACTGCAGATGATGTTGTATTCACCTGGCAAAATATAATTTTAGATGGGTTTGGAAATACATCAATAAGAGATTCTATTGTAATTGACGATAAATTGCCGACTGTAGAAAAGATTGATGATTATACGGTTAAATTTGTAACTCCTGAACCTTTTGCTCCATTTTTGAGAATGTTATCATCTCCTATTGCTCCTAAGCATATTTTTGAACCTGCTGTAAAAAAAGGAAAAGCGTATTTTGACGGTTTCCTTTCTACAAATACTCCTCCGAAGGATTTTGTAACATCTGGAGCTTTTAGACTAAAAGAATATGTGCCAGCGCAAAGGGTTGTATTTGAAAGAAATCCTGATTATTACGTAATAAATAAAGATGATAAAAAACTTCCATATTTGGATAAAATTGTATATTTAATTGTCGGAGATATAAACAATCAAGTGCTAAAATTTGAAGGTGGAGAATTAGATGAAATAAGTCTTCAAGGAGCAAATGTAGCTCGTTTTAAAGAAATGGAAAAACATTCTGATTTTACGGTATACAACATAGGTCCAGATACAGGAACTATGTATGTTGCAATGAATATGAATAACCGTAAAAATGATAAGGGAAAATATTATGTTGATCCTAAAAAGCAACTTTGGTTCCAAGATAAAAATTTCCGTCAAGCTGTAGATTATGCAATCGACAGAAAAAATATGGTGTTTAATATTGCAAATGGGCTTGCTGAACCTCTATTTACGCCTGAAACTTTAAATTCAATATTTTTAAATAAAGATATAAAAGGTCATGATAGAGATATTGAAAAAGCAAAAAAGTTATTGAAAAAATCAGGATTTGGCTGGGATAGGGCAGGTCATTTAATAGATAAATTCGGAAATCATGTTGAATTTGATTTATATACAAATGCAGGTAATACCGAAAGAGAAGCTATTGGGGTTATGGTAAAACAAGATCTTGAAGATTTGGGTATGAAGGTTAATTTTAAACCTATTGAATTCAATTCTCTTGTAAATAAACTTATGGCTACTTTGGATTGGGATATGGTAATAATGGGATTTACCGGATCTCCTCTTGAACCTAATGGTGGGAAAAATGTTTGGTTATCTGATGGAACTTTGCATATCTTTAATCAAAGATTAGAAAAAGATTTGAACAGCTCTCGTTATGATTTTGAACAACGATTAGATTATTTGTATACGCAAGGTGCTTTAGCTACTAAATTTGAAGATAGAAAAAAATACTATGATGAATATCAGGAAATTGTATATGATGAAAAGCCTCTAATTTATATTTATTCACCAATCAGAATTGTGGCTTTGAGAAATAAGTTCAAAAATATATATCCGACAAGTTTGGGCGGGGTAACTCATAATATAGAGGAGATATATCAAGCCGAGCAGAGGCACGAGCGGTAGCGAGAGTCGAGTAATCATAAACGCAAACGTTGAGTTTTCGTTTTGATTATGAGCGGTGCCGTTTAATGCGAGGCGCAGTTGTTAAAATAAGGAAAAACAAAAGAACATGCAAATTTTAATATATATTTTAAAAAGAATACTACAGACAATACCTTTGCTTATAATTGTTTCGTTAATAAGCTTTTTTATAATACGTCTTTCACCTGTTGATCCTTTAGCTGAATTAAGGTTAAATCCGTCAGTTTCTAAAGAAACTTTGCAAAAGGAAACTGAAAGATTAGGACTTGATAAACCTATTATTGTTCAATACGGGAAATGGGCAAAATCTTTTATAAAAGGTGACTTAGGTGTAACTTCAAATGGCGAACAAGTTAGCACTAAATTAAAAGAACGTATTCCAAATACTTTGTTGCTCACTTTGATTGTAATATTTTTATCTTGGTCTGTTGGTGTACCTTTAGGGATTCTTGCTGCAGTGTATTGGAAAACTCCTTTTGATAGAGCTTTAACTGTGTTGACAAGTATTGGTATGGCGATTCCATCATTTTTCTTTGCAGTTTTACTTTTAATATTTGCAGTTAAGACTGGTTGGTTCCCAGTCGGAGGTCTTACAAGTTCTAATTTTATGGAAATGAGTTTTTCTCAAAAGTTTCTTGATATTACTCACCATTTAGTGTTGCCAGTAACTGTTTTATTTACATTATCTCTAGCGGGTTTGCAAAGACAAATGAGAGGAAATCTTTTAGATGTTTTGGATAGTGATTATGTTAAATTCGCAAGGGCTAAAGGTCTTAGTGAATTTAAGGTTATATTCAAGCACGCTTTGAGGAATGCGGTAAATCCTTTGATTACTCTTTTAGGATTTGAATTTGCAGGATTGTTGAGTGGTGCTGCATTGACTGAATATGTCTTTCAATATCCTGGACTTGGTCGTTTGATTTTGGAAGCTGTATTGAAATCAGATATAAACCTTGTTATGGCTTCTTTAATGATGGGGGCTGTAATGTTGATTATGGGTAACTTAATCGCAGATATTCTGCTTATTATTACTGATCCTCGTATCAGAGAAGGGAGTCAGGCATGATAAGAGATTTGCTTAAACAATTATGGAAAGATAAATTTGCAAGAATCGCTCTGATTGTACTAGGAATAATATATTTAGCATTATTTTTTGCTGATTTTATAGCACCTTATACAAAAGATTTTTCTGATAGATCTATGGCCTATGTGCCTCCATCTAAGATTTTTACTATTGATGAAAATGGAAAATTTTCAAAACCTTATACATATAATTATAAAAGAGAATTTGATCCAGATGATTTAAAAATTATTTATACACTCGACAGAAGTCAAAAACATTATATTAAATTTTTCTCTAAAGGACAGCCGTATAAATTTTTAGGTTTAATTCCTATGAAACGGCATCTTGTGACAACTGATACAGATGGCAGATTGTTTTTATTAGGTACTGATATTAACGGTCGAGATGTTTTTTCAAGAATTTTATTCGGTGGTAGAATTTCTATGACCATAGGATTTTTAGCATTGTTTGTGTTATTCCCGATAGGACTTTTATATGGTGGTATTGCTGGGTATTTTGGCGGAAAAGTTGATATGGTAATGATGAGATTCGCCGAAGCTGTGATGTCTATCCCGAGTTTTTATCTTTTAATCATATTAGCTTCAATTTTGCCGTCAGGAATGACTAGTGTGCAAAGATTTATGCTGATTGTTGTAATTTTAGCATTAATCGGTTGGGCAAGTTTTGCAAGAGTTGTCAGAGGTATGGTATTATCAATAAAAAATCGCGAATACGTTCAAGCTGCCAAATCTATTGGAGCTTCGCGTTTAAGAATTATTGTAAAACATATTTTACCTCAGACTACAAGTTTTGTAATAGTTGCAATGACTTTGTCTGTTCCTTCTTACATTTTATCGGAATCTGGATTAAGCTTTTTAGGACTCGGTATCCAACAGCCAGATGCAAGTTGGGGGAATATGTTAAAAGAAGCTCAAGAATATACAAATATAATCTACCGTCCTTGGCTTTTGACTCCAGGTTTTTTAATTTTTATTGCTGTATTGGCATTTAATCTGATTGGTGATACAATAAGAGATGTGCTGGATCCTAAAAGCAAACAGCAGTAGTCAGTGATAAAGGGTTTGAATATGGAAACTTTGTCTGGAATATTTGATATATCTTTGGTTATAAGAGTTTTGTCATCGGTTCTTTTGGGCTTTGCAATCGGACTTGAACGTGAGATGACAAATAAATATGCAGGTTTGAGAACTAATATTTTAGTTTGTCTCGGAGCTTGTTTATTTACAATAATTTCAATTTACGGTTTCCCTGAGGTATCTGTCACAGGAGATGAATTAGGAACTCGTGATACTGCTCGTGTTGCTGCTCAGGTTGTAACGGGCATCGGTTTTATAGGTGGTGGTACTGTATTAAGACATGGTGCTACTGTGTTTGGTCTTACGACTGCTGCAACTTTATGGGTATCTGCAAGTATTGGTATGGCTTGTGGTGCTGGAATGTACGGACTTGCTCTTGTTGCGACTGTTTTATCAATTCTTGTACTTGTATCAGTTAGACTTTTTGAAAAAAATGTTCTTATTTCAAGTACAAAAAATACAAGACGTTTGAAAATGAGTATTTCTTGCCTTAATGAAAATTCAAATGATATTTATGATTATATAATTGAGAATAGCAAACATTTAAGAGAAATTTCCAGAAAATTAAACAAACAAGATGATAACTTGACTAAAATTGTTGTAATTCTTGATTTTGTTGGCCGTCACCCTATTCAGGATTTATATAAAAATTATCAAAAATTAGAAGGAATTGAATCAATTTCTATCCAAGAATTCAATGAATAGGAGCGTGCCACTCTACTCGCCACTTACATTTTATTAAGAATAATTTTATTATTCTTTAATTTTTTCAAGAATTTCTTCTTCTTTAATTTCCGGTCCTGGCATATTTTGTTTCATTTTATATGTCAAATATTCTTCGCTGTTTGTTTTTAGCATATTTTTATTTCTTAAGAAATTCATTGCTTCTTTTGTAGACATTTGAGTTAAATTTTTAGTTTCTTGAATTGTATTTGCAGATTGAAGTTTTATCCCTATTTCAGCCATATCTTTTGCAGCACTTGTAATTGTTGCAACCATTTCAGCTTTAGAGGAATCTTCCCAGCTTTTGTCTCCGTATTTTTTATCAAAGAATGATTCTACTAAATCTTCAAATGAATTTTTAGCTGAGATTTTTGCTTTATTTAAATTTAATTGTGTATTGTTAGGGATAATATTGTATTTTCTTAAAATGTTATCTGACAATGCATAGAATGTATCCATATTCATTGAATTAATTTTTGTTTTGTTGTCAAAGAAGAATGTTTTTAAATCTTTTTCGACTTTTACAAGAGCTTCTTCTTTAGAAAGGCCTTGAGGTAAAATAGCATCTTGTAATACAATATTTGCTAAATCTTTAGTGTTTCCGTTTTTAATAAAGCCAACAACTTTTAATGAAGCCATTGCTTGTTCTTTGCTTAATTTAATTGTATTACCTGTATCAATTAAAGTTAATAATTTGCCTTTTCCTGATTTAAGAGCTTGAAGATTGATGAAAATGTTTCCAGGGTGAATGTCTGCGTGGATAACTTTTCCATTTTTATCTACTTTTGCAAATTGTTCTACTTGTAAGTCAATATATGTTTTAAGTAATTTTTTAATTTGTGAAGGTGTCATATCAAAGTCTTCAAATTCAGGAGCTTTTGATTTGATTTTTTTCATGTCTTCTTCATATTTTTCAATAGTTGGTTTTATCCATTCTGTATCAGGGTGTTTTTTTGCGTATCTTTTAAAATATTTTATGCTACTTTCGCAGTTGTAATAATCAACAAGAGTTTTTACGCTTATGCCAGGAGCTTTTTCCATTACATATATCCCTGATTTGGCTTCCATTGGAACTACAACATCTGCGACTTTGCTGTATTTTTTCAATTCTTTTGCTGCGTTCATTTCGTTTACGAAATCAACTTCTTTTGAAATGCCTTCTGCTAAATCGTTAATGTTTTTAATTAAGTATTTTTGATTGTCATCTAGTTTATCTAAAGGAGTATCTCCTGTTATCAGTTTAATAAATTTTTCTTTATCTTTAGCAATTTTTTCTGCATTTATGCCATCTTTTAGAACTTTAATACAAACTTCTTTGCCTGATGCATCTTTTGCTAAATATGTTTCTGCAACGGTACCTACCCCAAGAAGTTTTGACACTTTGTATTCAGAAGATCCCCAAAGTTTGTTAATATGTTCTTGAGCTTCTTCAAGTGTTCTTGTAGGTGGACAATTTTCTCTTAGTGCTTCAGAGATTCTTCCATATTGGTTGTATTCTCCTGATAGCAATCCTTTATTTTTGATTTGTAAGAATTTTACAGCAAATATGTTTTCATCTGTCAAACTTTGGATAATTTCATCCATATTGTCGCTTAAATATAGTTTGTCAGATTTAACTATATTTTGAATAGCCTCAGAGTTAAGCATAAAATCTTCAAGTTCTTGGTAAGCTGATTTTGAAGACGGTAAGTCCGGAAGTTCTAATTTTACATCTTTTAGTTTATGTACAACTTTGTCTAAATTTTTGCCTAAAACATGGCTGAAATGAGCTTTTTTGAACGCAGGTACAGCTACTGCAACTGTTGCAAGAGTATTTACAGCCGCATTATCTTTGAGTGATTGTGCAAAATCATTTAAAGACTTATCTTTTTTATCTTTATTGTTTGTTGTATATCTAAGCCCTGTTGTTGCTAAAATATATGCAGGAACTCCGATTATACCTCCAGCTAATGCTGTTACAGGCGCTAAAATCCCGTTTGCTGCTCCTGTTAAGAAGTTTTTGAAGTTAGTTTTTCTTCTTTCTTTTCTAGCTTTTTTCTTTTCTGCTTTAAGTTCTTTTTTTTCTGTAAAAGCTTTTTTATCAACTTTAAATTCTTTTGAGCCTATTCTTTCAGCTTTTGTGATTGTTAATTTTGTTATTCCACCAACAATTCCAAGAATAGGAAGCATTAGCATTGTAGCTTTAGTTTTTGATTTTAGAATATCTTCAATTATTTTAAGGCGTTTAATTTTAATACTATCAGTATTTTCTTTTATATTTTTTATAAATTGAGGTAATGCATTTAATTTATCTTGAGCTTGGTATTTTTTAATAAAATTGTTGCCTAAGTAGTATCCGCTAATAGTAACAGCTGCAGTTGCTGTGTCTGTAAATGCTTGAACTGAATTTTGTTGAGAGTTTTTATATTTTGTAATTGTATCTTTTATATTTTCTTCAGAAATTTCACCTTTTTCGAATTTATCAATTTCTTTTTCGACAGCTTTTGATCCAAGCCCTATATTGGTTTTATTTTTCAAAAAATTGTAGAATTTTCTAATAAGTCCATTATTCTTTTTCTCTTTTACAAATTCATCTCTAATATTAGAATTTGAAGTTATATTCTGTGTTGTATTTTTAATTTTTACATCACTTTTTACAGCATTGTCTGATGCTTGTGGAGTAATGTAATATTGATTTTGCCCGCTTTTATTTAAAAAATTATCTATTCCTGACATGATTTTTCCCTAATTATAATAAATATTTGGTAAAATTTTTTTTGCTTTTTTTTAATTAATTGTTAATTAATATTAATTTTTATGGCAATTTTTTTTGTTTTTACGATTTTATATTAATAGCGAAAGAAAAATTTTTCGGGAAAATTAATGGGACAATTTTTAAATTCAATAAATGAAGTAAGAAAAAATTATAATAAATATGATGCTTGGGAGCAAAAGCAGGCTGATGAAAGAGCTCAAAAAGAGTATCTAGCTGCTAATATTGAAATTCCAGAAGATAAAGTGGTATTGACCAATAAAAAGGCTCAGACAGTTATTAGAGCAACCGAAATAATGGATGCAAGGTCCGAAGATAATTGCCAGGATATGGAACAGTTGACAGGTCTTATATCTATGGTTCCTGTTCTAGGGTTAACTTTTGCTCAAGTCCCATTATTAAATTTTGTTGATAAAAAACTTACATCTAAAATAGGAAAGAAGATTGATAAATTAAATGAAGAAATCAAAAATTTATCTGCAGATGACAGTAATAGAGCTTTAAAAATTTCTGAACAAAAAAAATTAACTGCAAGAGTTTTTAAAATTCGCAATGGAGTTCAAAAATACGGGCCTTTTGCTATTATGGGATTAATGCTCTCTAGTGCTGTTGGTATGATTCTTTGGGGAAATTCTAAACAAAAAGAAGCTTCAAGAATAGGACGTTATCAAGCTAAACAAAATGAGTTGAAAGATGTTAAAAATTTCGTAGTTTATTCTCCTGAACAATTAGAAAAAGCTAAAGAGATTGCAAAATCAATACCTGATGAAAAAGAACGTAATAGTATCTCTAAAATGATTAAAGAATTAAAAGATATTTCAAAGGATAAAAAAGCTTATGAAGAATGGTTAGCAAACAAAGATCCAAATGAAATTGATAAACTTAAATCTGTAAATTTGTCTCCTGAACAATTGCAAAAAGCTCAAGAAGATAAAGAATTAATTGTAGATGCTGTAAAAGAAATCAATATAAAAGCTGAAGAATATTCTGAAAATGTTGAAAATGCTTTTGATACATTTGGAACTTTATCTTGGATAGTTGCAGCACCATTGGGGTTTGGAATTAATAAATTATTAAAGTTTGCTAAAGCTGATAAAAAAGTTAGAAATATTGTGTCTATTGCAGTTCCTATTCTGACTTCATTTGGAATACAGATGCAAGGAACTTTAGAAGAAAAAAATGCATCAAGAATCGGAAGATATAAGGCAAGACAAGATTTATTGAAAAATCCTGCAAGGCTAATGGCCTTTTCAGATGAAGATATGAAAAAAGCAGAAAATATTAAAGCAGAGAAACAAAAACAAAGTTTCTTCAAAAAATTGGGTGGAAGTTTTTCATTCTTAGCTTCTTATTTTAAAGATAAATCTGAATACAATAAATATAAAAAGACAACATATAAAGAAAATGAAAAATTGCAAAAAGCATTTAGTCAAATTGAAATAACTGATGCTCAAAAAGCCGAAGCAGAGTCTTTACAAAAGAATGTATTTAGAGCTTTTGATGAAGTAGATGAAATGTCTCAAAGATATTCAGAGGATGTTGAGGCCGGCTCTGAAATTGCAAAAGAATTAGGAATGACTTTATGGAGTGTTGGTGCTACTTTAGGTTTAGGATTTTTAGCTGCATCAGTTATTAAGGGTAAATTCCCGATAGCAAAACTTGGTAATTGGCTTACAAATTTAACTTTTGATTCCAAATCTTCAATAAAACAGGCTGTAAATAATGTTTATGATGTTGTGAAAAAGCAAGATAAAGTTACTGTTCAAAAATTCCAACAAGCAATTGTCCAAGGTAATTTAAAAACATTTTTAGAACACCCGAAAAATAAAGATTTAAAAGCTGCGGTAGAACCTTTACTTGCAGAACTTGGAAAAATAGGTACACAAGGTATAGCTAATTCAGTTGCAAATGGTAATAAAAAAGGAATGTCTGAAATATTATCAGAATTATTTGCAAGCCATTTTAAACAAACAGCTCTTGCTAAATGGACCCGTAATATGATTACTCAGTGTACTAAATTATGGGCTAAATCAAAAGCTTCTAAAACAGATGTTGAAATTCCTAAAGATTTACAAGAAAAATTGGGAATGAATTTTAATTACAAAAATTATAAAACTTTAATTAATACAGGAATTGTTGCAGGTGTACCTGTTTTAGGTGTAATTTTTGCAATTCCTTATGCATTTAATGCTTGGTTGACAAATATTCAAAAGAAAGCAGGCAAAATAGGTATTATGAAGGCTATGGATAAAATTGATGATCCAAGAGTTTTTGCATCTGATATTTATTCAGTTCCATCACAAAATGCTCAGACAAATTCTGGGAATAGCAATGTAGAAAGTGGAAATTTATTAGAAAAATTTAAGCAACAGGCAGTATAATTTCAAATTCTGTTATTTCTGGAGTTGATTTATTTAATCTTAATATAGCATTTTGAGCTTTTAGATTATCAACGCATATATGTAGCCCAAGTCCGCTGCCTGTAGATTTTGTAGTATAGCCTTCTTCAAAGATCATTGATTGTTTTTCTTTTGAGATTGGACTTCCGTTATTTGAAATTTTTATGTGTACCTCATTATTTTTAATTTCTAGTGAAACATTAATTTGACCCTTATGTTCGATAGCTTCTATGGCATTTTTTATTATGTTTACGATGCAAGCTAGGAATTTATTTTCATCTATGTATACTTTTGAATCATTTTGAATATGACAATTTATAGTAATTTCTTTTTCATGAATATATACAGTAGATAGTTTTACTCCTTCTTCTAGAATTTCTTTAATATTGCATTCTTTTGGTGAAAAGTTATTTAAAGATTTTAGATCAAGTAATGAATTATTCATTATTTTTAATGATTTGCTAATACAATTTATAGCATTGTTGATTGATTTGTTTTCTATTCCTTCTTGTTCTAAATTCTTTTTTATAATTTGGGTGTAAATTTCGCAAATAGAAAGGTGATTTCTTATTTCATGTGCTACACATCTTGATTGTTCGTATATTAAATTAGTATTATTCATTTCGCCTCTTCAACATTAAAGGTTCAGTTTTTTAAGACTGAACCTTTAAACACTTATATTAAAAGTATCAAATTAAACAGCCATTTTATGTCTTCTGTTTGCAAAACCATTGTTTAGTGCGTATAAAACAGCTTGAGTTCTGTCATTTACTTGTAGTTTTTGGAATATATTATTTACGTGAGTCTTAACTGTAGTTTCAGATATAAATAATTTTCCTGCAATACCCTTGTAGTTATTACCCTGTGTAAGTAAGTCTAATACTTCTTCTTCTCTAGCTGTTAAATATGTAAGTAAATTTTCTTCTGCAGCTGTTTGAGCTTCTTCTTTGAATGAACGTTGAAAATATTCGAAAAATCTTGATGTAAGAGCATTTGGAAGATAAATTTTGCCAGACGCAACTTCATCCATAGCGTATATAAGTTGAGCTGATGCCATAGTTTTTAAAACATAGCCTTTAGCTCCTATTTTCATAGCTCTAAAGATTAGATCAGCATCATCATAGCCGCTTAATGCAATTACTCTGATCCCTAAGTCTAATTTTTCTATTTCTTGGATTGCTTGAAGGCCGTCTTTTTCTGGCATATTAACATCCATTAAGATAATGTCAGGGCGATATTTCTTTGCTAAGTTAATTCCAATATTTGCACTTGTTGTTGCACCTACTACTTCATAACTGCTTTCAAGTGTAATTAATTCTTTAACTCCTCTTAAATGATCAGCGTTATCATCGATTAATAATACTCTTGATCTTCTTTTGAACTCTCTCATTTTTTATCTCCCTGTTTTTTAAGCTTCCCTCTACACTATACATACTACTATTTTTATACGGTCTTTTTCATCCATGCCCTGATTGATATTGTCTTGCTGTAGGTTTGAGAATTTGTCTTACATCTTTAGATTGATAAAATCTCTCAATCATGCTCTACATCATGCTTTTATTAGTTTTAGCCGCATGGTTGATAAAACTTTTTTATAATACTTTTAGAGTAATTTTCCTGTGGTATAATTTTTTTATTAAGAGGATTTGTGTATGGAAATTTTAATATTTTTGGTTGGTTTTTTAATTGGTGCTTTGTGCGTGTTTATACCATTTAAAGTAATCCGTAAAAATGATAAAGCTTCACGAGATTTGATGCTTGAGCAGATGAAGTTGGATTTTGAAAATACTGCTAATAGAATATTTAAAGAACATTCATCAGAGTTATCTATTCAAAACAGAGAAAAGTTGGATGAATTTTTTAAAAGATTTAAAGAAAAGATTGAAGATTTTGAAAGACGTGCTGAAGAAAACTTTAAAACAGAGGCTGACCATTTTAAAACTTTTGATATGAATATAAAAAGTTTCTTGGAAACTGGAAATAAAATCTCTCTTGATGCAAATTCTTTAGTAAATGTTATGAAAGCTGATAATAGAGCTTCAGGTCGATGGGGAGAAATTGTTCTCGAACGAGTTTTAGAATCTTCTGGATTGAGAAAAGATGAAGAGTATAAAATTCAAATGGGTACAGCTGAAGGTCGTCCTGATGCAACTGTCTTTTTACCAGAAGGTAGGTGTGTATATATAGATAGCAAAACATCTTTTGCAGCTTGGGATGGTTTTGTAAACGCGCAAGATGAAAACGAAAAACAAATTCATTTAAAACAATTTGTGGATTCAACGAAAGCGCATATAAACGGTTTGGCAAAAAGAGATTATTCTATAGACGAAGCATCTCCTGATTATGTTTTGATGTTTATACCTATTGAAAGTTGTTATTCAATGATGTTTTGTGATGATTGTGCTTTATGGGATTATGCTTGGAAAAATAGAGTAATGCCTGTATCTCCATCAACTTTGCTTGCAGCTTTAAAAATTATTAATGCATTTCATATTGTTGATAGACAAAATAAAAATGTTCTAGAAATGGCTCGTTTGTGTACTAATATTCATGACAAATTTGCTGCTCTTTTGACTGAACTTTTAAAAATAAGAGATAATTTGAATTCGTCTTTGAAAAAATTAAATGGTTCGGGAAATATAATTAATCAAATTGAGAAACTGGAAAAATTAGGATGTACTTATACAAAAGAGTTGCCAGAATTGCCTGAAGATATTAGTTTGGATTCATAAAAGTTGTATTACCTGCTTAATTCTAGTAAGGGTTGATTTTATTTTTTTGTAGTGATATATTTTTTGTTAATATGATAGAGAAACCTAAAACAGCTAAAGATCGAATTATTTTAGCATTGGATGTTGATAATTTAAAAGAAGCTCATGAATTAGTTAATGAGTTAAAAGATTATGTAGGGTATTTTAAAGTCGGATTACCTTTAATTGTGAATTACGGTTTTGAGGCTTTTAGACTATTGGAAGAAAATGGCGCAAAATGCTATTATGATTGTAAATTCCATGATATTCCGCATACAGTACAAAAGGCTTGTATTAGTCTAGTAAAAAATAATATTAATTTTTTCAATGTCCATATACAAGGCGGTTCAAAAATGACATCAGCAGTAGTGAAAGCATCTAGAGCAGCTGCTAAGTCTATGGGAATTGATCCTCCAACTATTTTAGGAGTTACTCTTTTATCAAGTTTTGGACAAAAGACTTTAACAACAGAATTATGTGTTGATAAAAATATTGAAGATTTTGTATTGCAGCTTGCTAAAGTTGCAAGGGAATCAGGTCTTGACGGTGTTGTAGCTAGTGCTGAAGAAGCACGTAGGATTCGTAAAGAAATAGGTGATGATTTTATAATTTTATGTCCGGCAACCCGTCCTACCTGGTCTTCCGTAAATGATCAAGTGAGGGTTGATACTCCTAGAGATGCTATTTTATCAGGAGTTGATTATATGGTTGTAGGTCGTCCTATTACATCTGCAGATGATAGAATTGCTGCTGCAACTTTAATTATTGATGAGATTGAAACTGCTCTTGAAGATAAAATGTCTTTAGTTTAATTAGTATGTTTTCGATTGTTGAGTTTTTATATATTTTTTCTTTTTAGGATTAAATGTATAAATTGAATATTCTTCTCCATCTGTTTTTATTTTAATTGAGTTATGTCTGTCAGTTCTATAAATATTTGTTTCTCTCAAAGTATCAATTGTACCTTTGTATGGATGTCCAAAAGAATTTATTCCTGTAGAAATTATTGAAGTTTCAGGTTTTATATGCTCAAGCATTTCTTTATTTACTGTATTTAAGCCCCCATGATGTCCAATTTTTAGAACTTCAATATTTGTTGGAATATCAGATTCTAATTGATCGAATGCTTTTGTTCCTGCATCTCCCATAAATAACATATCAAAATTTTTATAACTAAGCAGTGTGATTATTGAATTATCATTCTCTTTATCGGTTTTTGCTTGATAGGTTTGGATATTTAAGTTGTTTTCTATATATATTGATGAATTGTTTTGTGGTATTTTGTTTGGAATTTGATTTTTTTCTAATTCATTATAAATATTTTTAGATGTGGCAGATTTTTCATTGTAAGAGTTAATGTATACTTGTTTAACTTTTAAATTTTTCATTATATCGATAGCACCACCTGAATGGTCGTTATCAAAATGAGTTATAATCAGAGCTTCGATGTTTTTTATTCCTCTGTCTTTTAAGTACTTTATAATTATTGAATTTGCTTGGGCTTTGCTGCCTTTGTAGCCTGATTTGCCTGTATCGATTATAAAATATTTATTTTCAGGAGTTTTAATTAAGAAACAATCTGCATTTTGAACATCAAATACAATTATTTCCAAATCTTTTGATGGAATTTGTATAAATGAAATTAATAGTATGGTTAGCAAAGATAGGCAAAATATTTTAAGTTTTTTATTAAATCCTGTTTTTATTCCAAGTGTGATAGATAGAATTATTCCATAATAAATGAATATTTGAATAATACTTGGGTGTCTTGTTGTACATAATGAATGTGGTAGTTGCGCAAAAAAGTTTGAGATAACGACTAAGATATTCAATACATAATTTAGTAGCAAATCAAATAGCATACATATTTTATCAGTGAATGGAGCAAACATTGCTATAATTGAACTTACAAAACCGCCAAAGCTTATTACACTTAAAAATGGCATACTCAAAATATTTGCAAATATTGAATATGTACTAAATGTGTTAAAATAGAACATTTGTATTGGTGCTACCCAAATTTGTGCAATTACAGGAATTAAAAGAGCTCCGATAAGAAAATCAGGAATTTTTGAATCTTTATATTTGTCAAAAATAATATTTGCAGTTGAGAGAAGCCCGAATGTCACGATAAATGATAATTGAAATCCAACATCATTTATATATGCCGGATTGTAAATTAGGAGAATTGTTGCGACAAAAGATAAAAGGGATATTGTATGAGCATCTCTATCGATTAATTTTCCTGCAAGGATTAATAAAAGCATTAATGCTGCTCTTAATACAGATGCTCCCATACCAGTCATCATTGTATAAAATATGACTAATATCATTCCAGATAAAACAGTAATTTTAAATGGAGCTCTTATGCGTCGCATAAAAAATACCCAAAATCCATAAATAAATGCAACGTTCATACCTGATGCCGCTAAAATATGTAAAAGTCCTGAATTTATAAAAGATGCTTTTATATAATCAGGAGGTGCAATAGCATCATCTCCAAAAACAATTCCTCCTAAAATTTCAAGGTTTGGAGATTTTAGATATTTGCTATGTACATTTATGATTTTATCTCTTAAGTTATTTAGGTTTTGTAAGAATTGCCATTTTACTGTCGGAGTTTTTTCTGCAGGAGTTATCTCATCTGTGTAAAATACAGTGTGCGTGTTGAAATTTCTGAGGTATTTGCCATAGTCAAATTGTGATGGATTGCTTGCTTTGAAAGGTGTTCTTAATTTTCCTTTTGCTTTATAATAATTGCCGATTTTTAACTCATCATTTCCTGTATATGTAATTAGTGTTTTGCCTTTAATATTTTCGCCGTTAAGAGTTTCAGTTTTAAAGAAAAATTTAGTTTTTCCTTTTCCGTCGCTATTAGGAATTGATACTATTTGACCTTGGATAGTTACATTTTGTCTTGCAAATTCTACTAAGTCATCTGAATTTGCTGTTCTAAAATATGCATTGAAAAAGCCGAAATAGAATATAACTATCCAAAAGATTATGTATTTAGTTGGAATATAATTTTTTATGATTAAAAATACAGCAAGAATTGTTAATAAAAAAGCTGAAATAATTGCAATATCGTTGAAATAAGCAAGAATTCCAGTCATAAATATTATTGCAGTAATAAACATTACAATATTTTTATTCTGCATTGTATTAGCTACAGCATTCCTAATCATATTTAAAATTATATTATAAATATAACTTTAAATTATTATGATTCTTTTTTGAAAATCCACCAACCTTTATTATCATCTTTTTGCTGTTGTTTTTGAGGTTCAGGTTGGTATAATGGTTTTCTTATTGGTGAACGTTGTGCAAATACGCTTTTTGATAAAGTGTTAATATATTTATTATTCAAATGAGCGTAATCAAATAGAATAACACCTTTTGCGTTTACTTTGCGAGCTTCATGAATTAGTCTGATTAAATCTTCATCAGTACCGCCCATGAAAGTTACAAAAAGTCCTGCATAAAAATCAGTGTTTCCTGATTTTGCGTTAATTACATCTGACATCATTTTATTTGCAGTTTTAGAGTCACAAGTTAGGAATAGCGGAGTAAGACCGTTTATATAACCTCTTGTAGTCCAAGTTCTCCAGTCTTGTTGTTTATGATCAAGAGCTGCTAATCTGTCTGGGAAAATTACTGCACTGATATATGTGTTTGATTTTTTACCCATTTCTCCGATTTTTTTCACAACATTTGTCACTTGTTCTCTTCTGTAATTATTCCATTCCAGCCAAAGTGGATCTGTTTTTAGAATATCAGCAGGATCTACACCATAGATTGTTTGGAAATCATTTCTTGCATAATCAGTATAACCCCAATTTGAGTTTTCATTTAATGATACACAGTTTGGGTATCTGATGTAATCAAGATTTATTCCATCAGGTTTGTATCTGGTAATAATTTCATCTGCTAATTTTACTACAAAGTCTTGAACATAAGGATTTGCAGGGTCAAGAAAATAACCGTTATGTTCAGATGTTGATTTTGATGGGTCTACAGAATCAATATCTTTTTTTATTTTATTTCCCCAAGATGGGTTCATTGCCAAAATGCTTTTTGGATTGTCTTTTGGATTTTGAGGACCAACATAAAATGTTTCAAACCAAGTATGAACTTTTATATTTCTTTTGTGTGCTTCTCTAATCCATATTTCAAGAGGGTCTATACCTGCAAATTTTTCATATTGAGGTGTAAAGCCGTATGCTTCCATAGTTTTACTTGGGAATATTGTTTTACCATGGAAATATGTTTCTAAAAATATATTATCGATTCCTGTATGTTTTAATCTGTTAAGAGTTTTTTCAATTTCTTCTTCAGATGTTTCTGTTGGTCGAATCCATACGCCTTTTAATTCTCCGTTTTTGTATGGAACGACACTTTTTAAAGCATCATTTGATGCTTCTATTGCAAGTTGTGAATATTTCTTTACTTCATCAGGATTTTTTCTTGCTTTTTTTAAATAATCTTTTGCATCATTAATATAGCTTGTCGGAATTCTCCAATTATAGTCAGGACTTAATGATCGATAATATTGAAGCATTTGTTCTGCTTCGCTTATTTTTTTCTCTGATTCAAAAATATAACTTTCGGATGTTGTATATGTGTATATTAAGTTAGAAGCTCTATCAATGTATATTTTTGTCCCAATTTTAATGCTTGAATTCATCCAAGTTTTAGCACGACCATGACCGCTTATTACAATTCCATTTGGAGGTATTAAAGAATCAGCGCCAGATAATTCTGTGACAGTATTTCCTTCTACTATAGCTTCTGCTCCAAATTCATTTGTATTTGTTCTTGTTCCATAGTTAGGAGTATAAATGACTAATTGATTTATACCTCTTGCTCCTGGAAGATAGCTGCCAGTTTTATTTGTAAAAGCAGTTGGGTCAATAGCATTAATTAAATTTTTTGTATAACTAAATACAACCTCATTTTTTCCAGCTTCATATGGTTTAAAAACTGGAGCTAAAGTATCATCATAAATTGATCCTAGATTAGAATTGTCAAGATTCGTTAACTGTTGTACAGATTTTACTTGTTCTTGTAATTTATCCGGTTGAACTTTTGCTGTTAGTGTTTGATCTATATCTTCAGCTTTTGCATATGATGCTGTTAGAATAAATAATAAAAGTATTATTAATATGTTTTTTAATTTCATTGTCTGCTTTTACTCCCTGATAATATGATAATATTCTGATTTATCATAATTTAGCTCATTTAAGAGTTGTATTTTTTCTTGAATTTTATTGTCTGGTTTAATTGAATTTGATATTTCATAGTATTTTTTTGAGTTTACTAAGTCTGCAAATTTTTCATGAATAACTGCAAGTCTGTAATTGATATCGAATGTATTATTAAATCCATTATTGTATGCTACTTTATAATATTTTAAAGCTCTTTTATAGTCTCGTCTTTTAAAATAGAATTCTCCAAAATAAAAATTGGCAAAAGCATTATTTGCTTCAATATTTATTGCTTTAGAAAAGTTTTCTTTGGCTAATCTAGGATGATTAGTGTAATCATATATTCTCCCAAGTTGAATGTAAGGTTCAATTCTTGAATAATCAACTTTTGTAAGAATATAATATTTGCTGGTAGCTAAATCTAAATAATTTCTTTTATCTGTTTCATTTTTTGCGTTTAGAAACATGTTGAAATTTTTATCAGCATCATTTTTAATTTTTTGAAAGTTTAATTTCGAATAATCAAAAAGTATGTAATTATATTCAATTTTTCCATTTGGGGATGCAAAAGATTGAATTTCTGTATAACTTATAATTAAAAAAAGCAGAAGTGTGTATAATATGGTTTTATAAATCTTCATAGCTTGGTGACGTATGTATATTATGGTCATTCATAAATGAATGATCATCTAATGATGGATCAATATACATAAAGAATTTTCTTACAGCTTTTACTACAGGTTGATTGTAATATTCTTTTTCAACAGGTTCTGCTAAAGGTTCACCGTTAGCTCTTGCTGTTGATTTCTGTAGTGAATTTACAAAAGCCTCAGAATATCCTTGATTTTGTAAATATTCTTTGCTTGTTGAATCTTTAACAGTTAATTCTGCATATGCAGGAGCCATAAATAATCCAGTTAAAATTAAAATTATAAGTCTTTTTTTCATTTCCACCTCTGCTTATTTAATTATAATATTATTTTTATGAGTTACAAAAATATTATAATTTCTTTACATAAAATCTTCCATATATTATTTGTATGATTTTATTATAATTTCTTCTAATTTTTCAAGAAGTTGTTCTTCTGGAACTTTTGCAATAATTTCGCCTTTTTTGAAGATAATGCCTTCTTTAACACCACCAGCAATCCCAAAGTCAGCATGTTTTGCTTCTCCTGGTCCATTAACAGCACAACCCATTGTAGCTATGGTGATAGGCATATCAAGATTTTTAAATTTTTCTTCAACTTTTTTAGCTAACCCAATTAAGTCAATTTGAGTTCTTCCGCATGTTGGACAAGATATAAAGTTTACTCCTTTTTCTCTAAGTCCTAAACTTTTTAAAATATCAAAACCAGCACTTACTTCTTCTACAGGGTTTTCTGTAAGAGAAACTCTAATTGTATCTCCGATACCTTCTGCTAGAAGTGTGCCAAGTCCTACTGAAGATTTAATAAGTCCTCCACGCATTGTTCCTGCTTCAGTTACTCCAAGATGTAGTGGATAAGGAATTTTTTCTGCTATCATTCTGTATGCGTCAATTGTAGTTAAAACATCTGAAGATTTTAAAGATACTTTTATTAAGTCAAAGTCTAAATCTTCTAATATTTTAATATGTCCCAAAGCGCTTATTACCATTTTTTCAGATAATGGAATATCTAAATTTTGTAATTCTTTTTCTAGGGAACCTGCATTTACTCCTATTCTTATTGGAATTTGTTGTTGTTTTGCTAGTTTTACTACTTTTTCAACATTTTCTTTTTTTCCGATATTACCCGGATTTAGTCGGAGTGCATCTATACCGTTATTTATGCATTGAATTGCTAATTTATAATCAAAATGTATATCTGCAATTAAAGGAACTGGTGATTTTTTTACAATTTCTTTGATTGCATTTGCAGCATCTTGATTGAGAACAGCTAATCTTACAAGTTCACAACCTTTATCTGCCATTTTTTTTATTTGATTAAGGGTTGATGTAATATCTCTTGTGTCTGTATTACACATTGATTGAACACTAATTGGGGCATCTCCACCAATTTTTACGTTCCCAATATTTAATTGTTTTGATTTTCTTCTTTTTATCATATTATTATAGTATCACAAATAAAAAGGAGAGAAAAATGAAAGTTGCAGTTTTGTCTGATATCCATGGGAATTTCCAAGCGCTAGAAAGTGTTGTGGATGATTTAAAGTTAAATAATTGTGAAAAAGTTTTGTGCTTGGGAGATCTTGCAATGGCAGGGCCTCAACCTCGTATGGTAATTGATTATATAAGGTCTCAAAATAATTGGGAGGTTATTCAAGGTAATACAGATAAATTGATTGCAGATTTTTCTCCTAAAATTTTTGAAGATGTAAAAAATGCCTTCCCTGTAATGGCGAATGCTTTAGCTGATGATGTTTTGTTTATTGAAGATGATAAAAAAGAATATTTAAGAAATTTACCATCTCAAAAAGAAATAGTTATAGAAGGAGTAAAAGTTCTTTTAGTTCATGGTTCTCCAAGACGTAATAATGAGGATATTTTACCTAATATGCCTCTAAAAGAAATTGAAGATATGCTTGATGGAGTTGATGCAGATTTAATTTTTTGTGGACATACTCATGTCCCTGCTGGGTATCAAACAAATAAAAAGCAGACAGTTGTAAATGTAGGCAGTGTAGGTCGACCTATGACAACTGAGCCAAAATCTTGTTATGTAATAGCAGATTTTCAAGATGGTGGTTTTTCTATAGAGCATAGATTTGTTGATTATGATAGAGAAACCGCTGCAAAAATCATTTCTGCAAGACATTTTGAAGGAGCTGATAAGCTGGCAGAAATGATTTTAAATCCAACATCAAGACATATTTAAATTTTTATTTTTAATTCTTTTGATGCGTGATTGATTAATGCAGGTATTATATTTTCATAAAGTGCAATTTCTTTTGGGTTTTTTATAGGAGTCCCGCTTTCAAAAATTTCACCTGTATCTTTTATTGTGCACATTATGTGTTTTGTCATGTTATCTTTTGAATATCCAAAATATTGTAAAAGTAGCATTCTTGTATCCGAATTCTTTGTAGAAGCAATTGATGTCATTTCGAATTTTTCAACATTAGGATTTTCAAATTTATAAATTTTATTTAATTGTAATTTTTTTGCAAAATTTTGAACTAAGTCAATGCTTTCTTGTGATAATTTTGTAGGAATTGTTCTACCTGAAAAAGATACGCTATCATAAGAAATATTTTGCATTTTTGGGGTTTGTGTATAGCTGTTTTTTACTTGTGTATTGTTTCTTTTTATAAACAATGGGTTGCTTCTTATTGAGGTAATCATATATTTGCCTTTCTTTTATACTTTTTAATAAATCATGAAAATGTTTTTTTTTGCTATTACGTTTAATAAAAATTTACATTAAAACTATTGGTATAATTAATTTTGCTAAAAATTTTTTTTATGTTAATATTTTTTCTGTAGAGGATATTTTATGAATATTAACAAAGAACAGCTGGTTTCTAATATTAAGAAATTAAATGAGCCGAAAGTATTAGTTATAGGTGATTTAGCAATTGATGAAATGGTCTATGGAGATGCAGAAAGAATTTCAAGAGAAGCTCCTGTTTTAATTTTATTGCATTCTGAGACTAAATTAATTTTGGGTGCAGCTTCTAATGCTGCTCATAACGTTTCAACTTTGAATAACGGTAAAGTTAGTGTAATTGGCGTTTGTGGCGATGATTTTCAAGCAGGTCAGTTGAGGGAAACTTTTGAAAAGGCTAATGTTAATTGTGGTTTGCTTGTTGTTGATCCTACCCGTAAGACAACTACAAAGACCAGAATTTCTGGATCTATTACCACTTCAATTACTCAACAAATAGTAAGAATTGACAGACAGACAAATGCTCTGCTTAGTCCTGAAATAGAAGAAGAAGTCTTGAAACAAATAGAAAGAGCTATTCCAGAGCATGATGCAATAATTTTGTCTAATTATCACATTGGTACTTTAACTCCAAAAATTATTCAAGAAACTATTAGACTGGCAAATCATTATAATAAAATTATTGTAGTTGATGCTCAAAAAGATTTAAGTGTATATAAAAATGTTACATCAATGACTCCAAATCTTCCAGATACACAAAAATCAGTTGGTTTCACAATAGAATCAGAAGATGATTTAAAACGTGCAGGTGATAAACTTTTAAATGAAACAAATGCAAATTCTATATTAATCACTTGTGGTGCTGATGGAATGTTTGTAGTAAGTGGTCATGGTAATTATACAAAAATTCCTGTATTTAATAAGTCAGAAGTATTTGATGTTACAGGTGCCGGAGATACTGTTACTGCTGTTTATACTCTAGCATTGGCAGCTGGTGCAGAACCTTCTTATGCAGCTATTATTGGAAATATTGCTGCAAGTATCGTTGTAAAACAATTCGGTTGCGCAACTACAACTATTGAAGAAATTTTGAGTGCTGTTGATAAATTATAACAGTGTTTGAAATTTTAATATTAGGAGAGAACTTTTATGGAAAATTTAACAAATAGTTTAAAAAAATTTAGACCGGTAGATATTATAATTGTTGCCGGTGTGATTATTGCATTGCTTGTCGGATTTTTTACTTATAAAAATTTTAGACAAACTGCATCAAAACAAATTGAAGCAACTTCAAAAATATCATTCCAAGTATTTATTAGAGGTGTGACATTAACAGGAAATGAAGTACCTCTTCGTGCGAATGAAAAAACATTTATTAGTATAAGAAATGTTCCATATTCTGATTTGGATATTCTTGATGTGAAAGCTGAACATAAAAAAACAGTATTACCGATTTTGAACAGTAAAAAGTTTATAATAGTTGATGATGCATCTCAAGCTAATATGTTTGATATCGTTGTTACTCTTTCTGATACTGCTAAAATAACAAAAGATGGTGCAGTAGTAGGTGGTAATAAAATTAAAATGGGCTTGCCTATTACATTAGAAGGAAAAGATTATAAATTCAACGGAACTGTTTCTGATTTGAAGTTAATGCCAGTAGATGAAAATGACAAATATCATAATTCTTTAGATACAAATGACAATGTTTAATAATATATTAGAATTTACTCAATTAAAATTTAAATATTTATATGAAAATAGTTTATTTTTACAAAAGATAGATAATCTTATATTCTTATCTATAATAGCAGTGTTTCTATCTTCTACTATAATGTCATCTGATGTGATAGGATTTATTGCTCTAATTACTGTATTCCTTACTTTTGTAAAAATATTGACTAAACCTGGTGAAAAATTAGATTGCAAAAACTTTGAATTATGGCTTCTAGCTTATTTTATGATTGTCATAATAAGTTTAGCAGGTTCTACTTTATTTCATTTAAGTTTGAAAGGCTTTTTTAAAACATTTACATATTTAGCCTTTTATTTTTCATTAGTTCAGTATCTTAAAAATAATAAAAATAAGATCCCATACATTTTAGCGACAATTGGTATTTGTGTAAGTTTTGAAGCTGTAGTCGGTTTTTTGCAAAACTTTTCTCACGTTGAAGAAATATCTGGTTGGCAAGATGTTTCTGGCTTAAATCCAGAAGAGGTTATGACTCGTGTATATGGTACTTTAAAACCTTATAATCCGAATTTATTAGGCGGATATTTTGTTGCAGGTATTCCAGCATTATACGGATTAGCAGGATATTTATTTGTAGATAAAAAATATAAATATTCAATAGTTGGATTAATTTTAGCATTATTTTCAACTATGACATTGTTCTTAACTGGATGCCGTGGTTCTTATATTGGAATGATGGTTATTTTTGCTTGTATGTTCGGAGTATCTGCTAAATATTTATGGAATAATTATAAGCAAATATATTTATCTATTGTAGGTGGTGTAGTTGCTTTCGCAACATCTGCATTATTATTAGTAACTTCTTTGAGAGCAAGGGTGCTTTCTATATTTGCAATGCGTCAGGATTCTTCAAATTCTTTCAGATTTAATGTTTACCATTCTTCAATTGAAATGTTTAAAGATAACTGGTTATTAGGTATTGGGGTTGGAAATCAAAACTTTAGAGAAATATATGGTTTGTATATGAAAACAGGTTTTGATGCATTAAGTGCTTACAATATCTTTTTGGAAATTGCTGTAGAAAGTGGTATTTTTGCTTTAATTGCATTTGTTGGATTTTTAATAACTTTAGTAAAAAATGCAATTAATTTTATATTAAAATCAAATGATACAAAAGCTGTGATAATTGTATCTTCTTCAATCATCTCAATTGTTGCTGTATGTATTCATGGTATGGTAGATACTGTATTTTTCAGACCGCAAATTCAGTTTGTTTTTTGGACAATGGTAGCTGTTGCAAGAACATTGATTTTTACCAAGGGTAATCTTGAGTAATTTCCCAGTTTTCTAGCATAATTAATGCCGAGCACCATATTCCTTGTCTTTGTTTATTGCAAGCATATTCTGCTGTTCCTGTTAATTGGCCTTTTTCCAGATTATCAAATTTGCCACCACTAGTTCCTCCATCTTTATAACCATATGGAACCAGCCCATCAGGGTAAATAATTGAAAATACGAAAAAATCTTTGCCAATTTGGTTTGGAGCTTTAAATCCATTAATGTCTATTGTGATTGATTTATACTTTGATTCATTACTATGTGTCATTATTCCCATTATTGAGCCGTTGGGTAAATATGTATAAAAACTATCATTTTGGGTACACCATACTTCTGATGTACACTGTGTTCCATTTAAATTTTTTACAATATATTGTTTTTTGAATTCTTTATTTTGGATTTCTTTATTTTTTATAAAATATTTTTGTAGGTATTGATAATAAAAATCAGTACCACTTAATGAAAAATCCCAATTATTTATTTCTCCATTTTGTATTTGTGATAGTTTTATAGCTTGAGCAATTTCTGAATAAGCTTTTTTTAGTTGAGTTACAGTCGCTTTTTTTTGATAATTAGTAACTAAACTAGGCATAGTCAAAGCTGCAACTACACCAATAATTCCAAGAGTGATTAAAACTTCCGCAAGCGTAAAAGCCTTTGTATTACTTATGTTTTGCGGGGGGGGGGCACTCTCAAAGCTTCTTGAATAAACATTTTTCAACTCCTATTCTTTTTTTATTTTATTATGTATTATTTTTCTATTTTTGTCAATACAAATTGTTTTATTAAGCTTATATAAAGGCATGGAAATACTGTGGTAAACTAATACTATAGGCTATAAATAATGGCAAAAAAAGGAGAGAAATATGATACCTATTTTAGATTCAAAACGCCAATATGCTACAATTGGTGCTGAAGTTGAAAAAGCAGTTTGTGAAGTTTTACGTTCAGGATCTTATATTCTTGGTCCAAACTCAAAAGCTTTTGAACAAGAAATGGCTGATTTTATCGGTTGTAAATATACTGTAGGATTAAATTCTGGTACTGATGCTTTACATATTGCTTTGCGTGCATTAGATATCGGTGCTGGTGATGAAGTAATTACTGTTGCATTCACATTCGTAGCTACAACTGAAGCTATTGGTATTGTTGGTGCAAAACCTGTTTTCGTTGATATTGATAAAGATACTTTTAACTTAGACGCTTCAAAATTAGAAGCAGCAATTACTCCAAGAACAAAAGCAATTATTCCAGTTCACTTATATGGTCAGCCTTGTGATATGGATACTATTATGGCTGTTGCTAAAAAACATAATTTACACGTAATCGAAGATTGTTGCCAAGCAATTGGTGCTTTATACAAAGGTAAAATGGTTGGTACTTTCGGAGATTTTGGTTGCTTAAGCTTCTATCCTACTAAAAATTTAGGTGGAATGGGCGATGGCGGTCTATTAATGACAAGCGATGAAAAATTAAGAGATAGAGCTGTTGCTTTAAGAAACCATGGTGGTGCTATCCGTTATCATCATGATGAAATTGGTGTAAACAGCCGTCTTGATGAAATTCAAGCTGCAATTTTACGTGTAAAATTGCCTCATATTAAAGATTGGAACGAAGCTAGACGTAAACACGCTTATTATTATAATGAATTATTTAAAGATTGCGCAGATGTTCAAACTCCTAAGGAATTAGATGATACTTATTGTGTATATCACCAATATACAGTAAAAATTCCTAACAGAGATGAAGTTCACAAAATGCTTCAAGAAAGAGGAATTGGTGCAATGCTTTATTATCCTATTCCTTTACATTTACAAAAAGTTCATGAATACTTAGGTGTAGGAAAAGGTTCATTACCTGTATCTGAAAAGAATACAGAAATGGTAATTTCTTTACCTATGTTCCCAGAATTAACAGAAGAAGAACAAAGAACTGTAGCTTCTACATTGATTGATTGTATTGAAAAATCAAAATCAAAAGCTGCTGTATAATTTTTCTATTAATTAAATAAATAAAAAAAAAGACGATGCTTTATTTTCAAGTATCGTCTTTTTTATGATATTAGGTGTAATTTGTTTCCGACTTCAGGACTGAATATATTTTGGCCTAATCCGACCATATTCCCGAATTGTGCATCTAATTGGCTGCTTATTGGAACGGTTGTTCTTTGGGCTGTAAGACCAAGGAATCCAATATTGTTATTGGTTTTATTAGTCCTAAAAGTATTATAGTCGGTATTTGGCATGGTAATAGGACTGCTACTGATTCCAGAGCCATCCATACCCATTCCGTATATGTCAGTATTTGCTGCTATTTTTCCTATTTTTAATTCGTCACCTGCAGCCATATTTTACCTCGTTCTTTTTAAGCAAATAGATTTAATGTTCTTGTTGCTTCTTCACAAAAGCCGTTTTTATAAGTATATTCTGTAGGAGGCTCTCCATTAACTTGTCCAACATACCCAGCTGTAGGTTGTTGCCATAATCCTAAGCTTCTTGTGTTTGCAAATGGATTTTCTCCGTCAACAGAACTTATAGAACGTCGACTAATGTCCGTATATAATTTTACTGCTTCTACCGGAAATGTTTTTTCACGGTATACTGCATCTACTTTGCCTATTGCTGTCATAATTTATTTCCTATTAGATATGTTATATATATAAAGTATATAATCTATAAAAAATTGCTCTTTTGTTTTAATATCCCTTAATATTTATTAACATATCTCAGCGCATTATCTATACCCAGATAAAATAAAAAACTAACATAATATTAAGTTTTGTAAAGTGTAAATTCTACACTATATGGGCATTTTCAGAATTCAAAAAAAATTATTAATCCATTCTATTGACATTTAAAATCTTATATGTAATAATAATTACATAAGATTTAAGTGTAGTCGAAACACTAAATATAAATAGATTCATTAACCCCAAAAACATATAAACTCCTAAATAATAAACACTAAAAGAGACCATTAGGATGCAGAAAACGACCCACTCAGAACTGAGTGGTTTTTTTTATATTCTATAATCTATTTTATGTTTCGCAAATAAGTTATTAAAGAAGTTTTTATTATCTTTGATATTTTGGGTAGTTAATTCCATAGGTAAATCTTCTTTAAAATTGAATCCTGGTGAATTTATAGTTTTGTTCCAAGGTAGTTTTTCTTCTCTTATTTTATTAACATAAGATATTATAAAATCCGGCAATTCTTCATAGTAATTATGTTCTTGTGTAATAGTTCCGTTAAAGAAAATATCTGAAAACATTTCTTCTGCTTTTTTAGAGTAATTATTAAGTTTTTTTTCTTCTGATGATGCAATTCTGTTAAGAATATCAAGCATAGAATCGTCTGTTTGGATTTTTGGAATAAATTTATATTTTAAATGAAATGGGATTGCTTCATTCAGAGAAAATATTTGAATTTTTCGAAAATTATTTTCAATCACATTAATAATGCTTGTAAGTCGCATTATTTCTCCTAGTCCTATGTGTTCATTATTGCTATATGAATCCATACGACTTCCGTTGAAAAATTTTTCGTTAATTTTAAAACTATTAACTCCGATTATAGATTTTTCTTTATTAATTAGGAGTGTTTTAAATTTATCATTTTCTTTAATTGTGGTTACAAAAACTGGATTTGAGTTGTTGTCTATTGCTTTTAGTGTATTTACGAGTTTATATTTACCGATATTTGCTAATTGTAGAGTATTATTATTTAGAATTGTCATATTGTTTGTAAAACTGGTAAATATATTTTTTGTTAATTTCGTTTAATTATTATTAAGTTTCGTGTATGGTTTTCTTCAAGGGGTAAGTCGTATTTTATTATGTCAATTACTTTTGAGTTAAATTTTTTCAAAATTGATTGTGCTTCTTTTATCTCTTCTTCTGTACGGATTGATTTGTATGCAATAAAGTATCCATTTTTGTTTAAAAGAGGCATTGCGTAACCTGTGATAACTTTTAGCGGAGCTACGGCTCTAGAGGTTATAATATCAAATTTATCTTTAATATTTTCTGCTCTGTCGCATATTGTATGGAGATTTGTAATATTAAGTTCAGTTTTTATATTTTCAATAGCGTTAATTTTTTTTCTGATACTGTCTAATCCATACACTTCGATATTTGGGTATGCTAAAGCTATTGGAACAGAAGGGAAACCGCCACCTGTACCTATATCTAATAATGTTTTTGGATTAAAGGGATACTTTTCAAAGAATTTTTCAATTGATAGGCTATCAAATATATGTTTTTCCCATAAAAATTTTTCATCATTTTTTGATATTAAGTTTAACTTCGTGTTTTGGTTTAAAAAAGTTTTTATGTATTCATTAAAAAATTCTTTTTCTTTCATTGTATTCCTAATTTCTTTATGTCATTTATACGCATTTCAATTTTAGTTATATTTTCTTTTGAAAAATTATTTAATGCAAGAGCGTGAGCATTTTTATAATGTTTAAGAGCATTAATATAGTCTTTTTTATTGTAATAGTAATCACCTAGTGCTACATCAGAAGATGTTATATAAAATGGTTCATTTAATTCAATAGCGCAAGCTTTGGCTTTTTTTAGATATTCGTAACTCTTTTCAGGATTTCTCAATGAATTAATTTCTGCAAGTTTCATTGTTGAAATATATATTCCGTTATAATTTTTTGTAGATTCATCAAGTCTTAGACTTTCTTGCAGGTACTTAATTGATAAATCAGTTTTGCCATTTTCATCAAAAATTGTTGCAAGGTTAGTTAAAGATGATGATAAATATGCGTTAACCGTTGGATCTTGTGAAGTTTCTACGCATTTTTTGTAATATTTAACAGCGTTTTCAATATCTCCTTCTTCATCGCAGTTTAGAGCGTATTTAAAATATAATTCTGCAAGAACATTTTTTTCAATTCCTGTTGTTGATTGAGGAAGTGTATTTTTAATGCTTTTGCCGGTAATACTAGATAATAAAAGTTCTGATTTTGCTTTCAAGTTTGGAGAAATATCTTCAGATAATATTTCTTTAAGAATTTTTTCAGCTCGGTCACGTTTAAATGTAATATAATATATGTTTGCTATTTCATATTTGCATTCGTTTATTTTTTCTGTATCTCCTGTGGAGAAATAGAATTCAACTGCTAACTCGAAGTATTTTAGTGAATTGAACCAGTCAGATAGTTTGTTAAAATTTTGAGCTAGTTTAGTATAAATTTTAGGTAAAAAAGTATAATAATCGTCGTCGTTATTCATTGTGAGTGCTTTTTGATAAATCATTATGACTTTTTTATAGTTAAAATTTTGTTCTTCTTGTCTTGCAAAATTAATTAAATTAACCAATGAAAGATTTTGGATTTCTTCTAGAGTTTTGTTGTTTTCATCTGAAATATCCACAAATTTGTTTATAGAATTTGCAATTTTATTCATAATTTCTATTTCATCTTCCTCTGAATCGAAGACAAATGATATATTTTTAATTTTTTCATCTTTTTGCTGTTTAGTTTGTTGAATAGGTTTAGGTATTTGTGGTTTTATTATTTGGTTAGTTTGAATTTCTTGAATTGTTTTTTGAGGTAAAATAGGTTTTTTAGGAATAAACAATTCATGATATTCAATTTCTTTTCGCATAGTCTGTCTTGAGATTAGCAAATCTCTTTCGAGTGGTTTGAGTGGTAGTTGTGTATTGTATAATTCTACACAGTTTTTGTGTATTTTTACTAAAATATTTTCTGCAATTGAGTTTTCTGCAATTGTTTTATAATAATCTTGCAGGTATATCATTGATCCTTCTCTTGTGAGGACTAGGTTGTCTGTAAGAAATGCTATTTTATCTGCGTTATACAAATTTAAATTTTTAAGCAAGTTGATATTTACAGGATGTCGCATTATTGTAAGAAATCTTATTAAATGACCACTTATGGGATCTACTAAAGATAATGCTTCTCTTAGTATAAAGTCGTTAAAAGATAGAAAACTTTTTGTATAACCAGATAGAAAATCTGTTAGACTAAGTTTTCTAATTTGCATAATTTTTATTGCTAGAGTTGTATAGAAATAGTAGCCTCTTGAATGTTTATACAATTCATCGGATAGCGGGCCGATTTGTTTAATATCTTCTGATCTTAGATATTTTTCAAATATTCCTTTATCTAATGCATTTATTGCAACTCTATCATAATCTGTTGAAAAGTCAGAATAATCAAATTTTCTTGCTATTAATACTATTTTAATTTTATCATTTTTAGATATATGAGATAAAAAATTTAAAATTTCTTGTTTGTTATCTCTTAGAACTTGTTCAAAAGAGTTGATAACTATTACGATTGGTTTTTCAATAGAATCAAAATATGCGTTAATTTTTTGTGTAAAGTTTTCTGTTCTGGCTTTGGGAACTTGAATAATATTTTGGGCTGTTAATTTTTTGAAATTATCAAAAAATTCTAATAAAATATCATCAAGAATTGTTGTTTCAAAGCAGTTGTACTTTAATTTTATAACATCTTCTTTTAGAAAAGAAAGAGATTGATTTATCACATAAATTTTTCCGGTTCCCATAAAACCGTTAACTAAAAGCAGATGTTTGTCAGATTTGAAAAAATTAGTAATTTTTTCTATTTGATTAATATTATTTTCTATAAGAAATTGATTAATTCCAATATCTTGTTTCTGAATAGTTTTTTTATCTGCAATTTCTGTGATGAATTCCATAAAGCTATATTAATAGATTTCTTAAAATTTTGCAAATCAAATATTTTTATAGTACACTAATATTATAATATTAAGATAAGGGGAATCATATGGAATTTTTTAGAAAACACCAGAGAGCAATAGTTGCAATAATTGCGGTTACATTTATTGCTTGGACAGTTGGATTGATGATATTGCCTCTTATGGTTAAATAAATATGAGTAAAATAGGATATTTAAAAAAAGGATTTATAGTTTTTTTAGTGATGCTTATGACTAACATAGGCTCAATTGCTCGTGCTGATCAACTTAGAAATATTCAGCATAAGCAAAAAGTTACTCATGAAAAAATTAAAAGGTTGAAGGTTTTAGAGCATTTAGAAAAAAATAAATTATATAAAAATCAACAAAAATTAGAACAAGCTTCAAATACATTGCAATATTCAAAAAATCAATATTCCAGTTTAGAAGCTCAATTAGCAAGGATGGAAAAAGACTTGACGGCTTCTGTAGCTGAATTTAATAAAGCAAATGTCGATATGAGAAAAAGAATTCGTCAGGTTTATAAAAATCAAAGAACTGGAATGTTCCAATTGATTTTAACTGCAAAAGATTTGAATTCATTACTTGATGTTGTTTATTTTGAAAAAATTGTTTTGAAAAAAGATTATGCAAGGATTTTAGCGGTGCGAGCAAAATCTCAAAAAATAGCTATGATGAAAAAAAATATCGAAGCTAAGAAAATTGCCCTTGCTCAATCAATTCAAGAAATAAATTCTCAACAAAAAAATATAAAATATGCCATAGCTCTAAACCAAAGCATGATTAATAAATACAAAACAGACAGAAAAACTTATGAACGTGCAGAACGTGAATTAGCAAGGCAGTCTGCAAGTATTCAAAGTATGATTGCAAGAAACCGTGGAGGTTCAACTGTTCGAGTTACTTCTGCCGGGTTTATGAGACCTATTAGTGGTCGTATTACATCTCCTTTTGGCTGGAGAACTCACCCTATATTTAACAGCAGAACCTTCCATTCAGGAGTAGATATTGCAGGACCTAACAGAGGAAGTATAAGAGCTTCTAATTCCGGAAAAGTTATTTATTCCGGTTGGTATGGTGGATATGGAAAAGTTGTAATATTAGACCATGGTGTAATTAATGGTAAACCTACTACAACTTTATATGCTCATATGTCGTCTATCAGGGTTGGACAAGGTCAATTCGTAAACAAGGGAGAAGTTGTGGGATACGAAGGGACAACAGGATATAGTACAGGTCCTCATGTTCATTTCGAAGTTCGAATTAATGGCAAACCAAATAACCCGTTGAATTATATTTAAGAAAAAGGTAAGAAGTGAAAAAGAGTTTTTTAATAACAGCATTAATTTTATCTTTGACTTCTCAAGCGGTTTTATCCGCAGAGTTGATTAAAGGCCCAGAGGATTTAGAACAAGTATTTAGTGATAGTTTCTATGAATCCCCTATTTCTGCGCCTATGCCTAAAGTTGAAGTAAGTGAAGGTAGTACAACTCCTCCTTGCAAAGGGATGCCTGTTTTTAAAAAGGTAAGAATTAAACTTACTAATAAAATAAGAGAAAAAGATTATAAAAAAACTCTTGAATTGATTGAAAAAGAAAAGAAGATTCAAGCTGAAATGGAAGCAAAAGAGCTTGAAGAATTGAATAAAGAGTTAAATATAAACTACAAAAAAGAAGACGATAGTAAAACTTCTGATAAAGTAGATTCTAAAACTAAAAAAGATGATAAGTCTGAAATTAATTCTGAAAAAACTTTAGAATTAGAAGGTGGAGTAAAAGAACATGTTACATCTAATGATGTTACTTTAGATGCTGATAATATTGATTATGATGATAAAACGTTTGATATTATAGCAACTGGTTCCCCAGTATTGTTTTTCCCTCCGCAAAATGTGACAATTAAGGCAGATAAGCTTGTATATAATAATACTTCAAATATTCTAAAAGCATATGGAAAAGTAGAAGTTATAAGAGATGGAAACAGTGTATTTGGGGATTATTTACAGATTAACCTAAATGAAGAAAATGCTTTTATGGATAATATTGAAACCAAAGCTTCAATGTTGACTGTTAGAGCTAGAAAATCTGAAATGGGTGATGACAAAATTGTTCTATATAACGGAAAAATGTCATCTGAAGAATCATATATCTTGGATTTTCATACTAAAATGATTGGTGGTAACAATTTCAATAGAATGATTATCGATGATGAAGAAAGGTCTTCTATAACTGATGAAATTGGTGATACTGCTATTAATATCAAAGCTAAAGATATTATTTTCAACGCTAAACGAGATCATGATGTAATAACTTTGAAGAAAGCTCAAATTAATTATGGTGATACTAAGTTATTTACAATTCCGTCAATTACAGCTCATACAAATAAAAAACGAGAATTCTTTGATGCAAATTACCCAGAATTTGGATCTCGTGGACGTTTAGGGATGTTCTTAGGACCTGGTTTTGTATTTGATACTCCATTACAAAATGGTTCTACATTAAAAGTAATGCCTATTTTAAATAATAAAAGCGGATTAGGATTTGGTGGCATGTTGAAATATCGAAGTGCTACGAATTATACAGACTTCGCATATGGTTCCTCTGCTGATGTATTTATTTTAAAAGGTAAACAGTTCTTTGATGATAAATTGTATATGCAATATGGTGCAAATTCATATATGGATGAATGGTGGTTTGGACCTAGAATGCCTAAGTATACAGCAGAGTTAATTTATCATGATAGAGGAGTTATTCCTTCAACTATTGGCAATGGTTTAGATTTGAATTTTAAACATCGTTTTGGTTTTGGTTATATGCAAAACAATGATGTAAATCGTCATGGGGAAAATATTCAAGCTGCTGATATAGGAACTATAAGAACTAGATACATGGCAGAGGCTGCTCAGACATTATTTAATTATGAAGATAGAGAAAAATTAAGGTCTTTAAATTTAGCTCTTGTAATGCAAGGTAGTGCGGCGTTATATGGTACTGGGGATACTCAATTTGTTGGAAGAATAGGGCCTAGAGTTCATACTCAGTATAAATATTGGATGCAAGATATAGGTTTTTTTGCTGCAGCATACCAAGATGGAACACCAATGCAAATGTATGATATGTATAGATATGGTCATGCTAATGTTTATTTACGTGAAGCATTGCGTTTGAATAAATATTTGACAGTTGCTTGGTCTGGCACATTAACTTTAACCGGGGATTCGCCAAATGGTGAAATGTTCCAAGAAAATTCTTTTATAATTGCTTTAGGTCCGGATGATTTTAAAGTTAATTTGGGCTATGATTGGGTAAGACGTCAGACTTATTTTGCTTTTGTTGTATCAATGGACACTAAAGGCTCTTCTTTGGAATTTGATAGAATGGAAATTAAAAATCCTGACAGAATAGCAAAAAGTAACCAAGAAGATGTAGAATTAAAAGTATATGATGTTGAAAATAATACAACAGATAAAAAGGTTCAAAAGAAAATGAGATATGCTGAAGTTATAGATATTGAAGATCCAAACAAGGAACAGATATAGATGAGTGAATTAAAAAAAATAAAATCAGAAATAATTGAGTACGGGAAATTAGCTGGGATAAAAAATTTTACTCCCGGATATTCTGGAAATTTTTCTGCAAGATTTGAAGATAAAATTTTGATTACCTCATCTGGTTCTTCAAATGGTTATTTGTCTGAAGATGAATTAGTTTTAATTGATTTTAACGGAAATTTAGTTGAAGGAGATAAAAAGCCTTCATCTGAAAAAATGCTCCATGTTGAATTTTATAAACAAAGACCAGATGTTAATTATATTATTCATGTTCATTCTCCGTATTTAAGTTCTTTTGCTTGTTGTCACATTCCTTTGGATGAACCGATTATGGCTGAAAATGTGTTTTATTTCGGGGAAATCCCGTTAGCAGAATACGGTTTGCCCTCTTCAATGGATTTAGTTGAAAAAACTGCGAAGTATTTTAAAGATTATGATGCTGTTTTGATGGCAAATCATGGATTTATCGTTGGAGATAAAACGATTAAAGATGCTTTTTTAAAGCTGGAACTTGCCGAATCTTATGCTCAGGTTGTATTTAATACAAAGATGATGGGTGGAGCAGTTTTGTTTACTCAAAAAGAAGTTGATGAAATTAATTCGTTAAAAAAATAGTTGTGATATAATAAATTTTAGTAAAAGAGGATATAAAAAGTGTCAATGTCAATAATGTTAGAAAATAAACAGGGATTAATAGCAGGAGATGGTATATTACCAGTAGAAATGGCTCGCCATGCAAAAGAAAACGGGTTTGAAGTAGTATGTATTTCTCTTGCGAATGATAATGTTAAACAATTAAAAAAATATTGTTCAAAAGTATATTCTTGCCATCCTGGTGAAGTAAATAGAATTGAAAAAATATTAAAAGATGAAGAAATTAAACAAGCAACTTTTTTAGGAAAGGTTCATAAAAGAGTTCTTTTGCAGCTTCATAAATTTGATTCTCGTGCTATTGAAATATTAAAGGCAGCGCAGAGATTAAATGATGATAAGGTAATGTTGCTTATTGTAAATGAATTTGAAAAGTTAGGTATAACTGTTTTAGACCAAACAATATTTATTAAAAATTTAATGATTCCATCAGGAGTTTTAGGAAAATTAAAACCTACAGAAGAACAAATGGAAGATGTAAATTATGGTTTTTGGCTTGCAAAAGAAATGGGTAAAGTTGATGTAGGTCAATCAGTTGTAATAAAAGATAAAATGATTATGGCAGTAGAAGCGATTGAAGGTACAGATATGTGTATAAAACGCGGTTCAAAACTAGCTAAAAGCGGAGCTGCTGTTGTAAAAGTCGCAAAACCTTCTCAAGATAAGAGATTTGATATTCCAGCAATTGGATTAAGAACATTAAAAACAATGAAAAAATACAAGGCAAATTTAATTGCAGTTGAAGCTAATGAAACAATTATTGTTGATCAAGAAAAAGTAATTAAGTTTGCAGATGAAAATGATATTGTAATAATGGCTGTGTAGAATGAAAAAACTCTTTATAATAACAGGTGAATACTCTGGAGATATTCATGCATCACATGTTGTAGAGGCTTTAAAATCAACTAATCCTGATATTGAGATTGAAGGAGTTGGTGGAGATAATTTACGCAATGCTGGAGTAAAATTATTTTCTGACCAAAAGAAAATGGGAGCAGTTGGATTAAGTCCTAAAATTATAATTGACCATATAACTTTAGGGAAACGCCTTGTTGATTATTTGATAAATGATTATAAACCTGATTTGGTTTTATTAATAGATTATGGTGCTTTTAATCTGAGTGTTTCAAAATTTTTAAAAAGAGCTGGAATTAAAGTTTTTTATTATATTCCACCACAAGTTTGGGCAAGTAGAAAATGGCGTATAAATACTATTAAGAGAAATATTGATGAAGTTTTATGTATATTTCCTTTTGAAAAAGATTTATATGAGGGTTATGGAATAAAAACTCATTATTGCGGTCATCCTTTAGTTTCTCAGTTACCTCCAAAAGCAGATAGAGATAAATTTTTTGAGAAACATGGATTTGATAAAAATAAAAAGTTAGTTTCAATTTTTCCAGGTTCTAGGGAATTTGAATTGAAATATTTGATGTCAGTCTTTATAAAAACCGCAGAAAATTTACAAAAAAAACATCCTGATTTGCAATTTTGTTTGTCACATGCACCAAATTTGTCTGATAGGGTGTATGATAAGTATTTAAAAAATTGTCCTTTTAAAGTTATTAAAGGAGAAAATCAAGCTTTATTAAGTGTATCAGATGCTCTAATTTTAGCATCTGGAACTGTCGCACTTGAAGCTTGTTTGTATCAAACTCCTATGATTATTGCATATAGGGGACCTTGGTTATTTTATTTAATATATTTACTAGTAAGATGTATAAAAAGAGTTTCTTTACCAAATATTATTGCAGATAAATCAATTGTTCCTGAAATTATTCAAGGAGATGTAAATGCAAATAAAATTTCATATGAGATAGAAAAACTATTATTTGATATTGATTATAGAGAAAATAATATATTAGAGTTAGGTAAAGTTCGTTCATTGTTATCTGATAAGATATCTTCAAAGGAAGTAGCTAAAATTATTTCTAATAGTCTTTAAATGGTTAATAAATCTTTAGAAACAGGCAATATTTTTAAGCTTTATACGTTTATAAATATAGGTAGCGTATGATAAATCAAGTGTTGTCGACAAATACTTCTCAAAGGAGTGCATTTAGCAATTTTTCTCAGCCTAAAAATGGCTATTACATAAATGCGCCTTTTAATAATGAAGAAGCACAGCGAAAAGAGAGTAATCATAAATTAGGAAAAACAATCGCAATATCTGCCTTAGTGGTAGGTTTTGGTACTTTAGCGTTACTAAGTGGAGGCTTAAATAAAGGGACTGCAAAATTTTTAAATAAGTGGAAACTTAAATTAGAACAAAAAATGGCTAAAAATAGTAAGTTTAAGAATTTCTACAGATTTGCTGTTGGGAAAATTGATTCTTTTATTGAAAAATCTGAAAGTATAAACAATTTTACGACACTAAAAGATGTATTCTTCCAACGTTTAATGTGGGGGAAAGATGGAAATAGGTCTTTTACAAGAAAAATTCATGAAAGTATAACAAAATACTTTGATAAAGTAAGTAGAAAGACTGTTAATTCTTCTTACTCTAATACTTATGATAAATTTGCAGGTTTGTCAGAATATTTTGCATCAGTAAATGAAAGAGTATTGAAAAATCATAATAATGATCAAAAATATCTAAATATAATAAGTTCAATAAATAAGAGAATAACTACTGTAAATAACAATTTAGAAAAAGGTTTTGGTATCAATGTTAGAAATGAAAGATTAAAAGAAATTAAATCATCTTCAGACGGTTTGTTTGAATTTTTCTGGGATGCATCTTTAAAAGATGTTAGAAATTTTAAATCTAAAAATATGTGGCAAACTTTTATTGCAGAAGATTATTTATTACCGGCAAAACTTCAATTAGGTAATAAAGTAAGTATGTTAAGACAAACTATTACTCATGATATTTTAGATAATTACAAAGCATCTATAAAAGCTTTTGATAATATTCAGAAATTTGTAAATCCTTCTGATATTTCAACAAATGAAATTCTAAATAATTTGCGTAATAATTTATCAAGTTATAAAAAATTGTCTGGGAAAGATGAAGCTGCTCAAAGATTAGAATTAAATAAAGAAATTATTAAAAATTTAAAAGATTTGAGCTCAAGTTTCTCCAAAATGTCAAGTAAATATAATTACAGTCCTGATGCTGTAAAATCAATATCCTCTTATGTTGCAGAAGTTGAAGAAATAATTTCTAAAAGTTCAAAAGGTGAATTACAAGAAATTTTAACATTGTATAAGAGTATTTTACCAAGAAGTGAATATTTAAAATTAAAATCAAAAGTTCACTCTGCAATAAAATCATTAGATAAATCAATTGATATTGAAACAGTTCAGTATTTTGATAAAGCAAGAGATTTAAAACTCGGCTCAGCTCCAACTGACGTATTGTCAATTTTGGGAGCTGTTGGAGCTGTTGGATATTACTTGAATAAGGCAGAAACAACTGATGATAAATATTCTGTATCATTACGATATGGAATTCCAGCAATTGGAGCTATTGCAACTTCTTTATATTGTACAGCAAGACTTGTATCTGGTGGAAAAGCTATGCTATTAGGTCTTTTATCAGGCTGGGTTATGAATAAAGCCGGAGTAGTTGTAGATGACGCAAGAAAAAAATACACATTAGATGTATCATTTCATAATAGAGAAATCCTAAAACCTCAATCAGATAAAGTATAACAATTGTTCCCTTTTTTGTTAATATTGTAGAAAAAGGATTTAAAAATGAAAGATACAGATACTATAAGATATAAACTGGAACAAAGAGAAATTGATACATTAAGTGAATTTGCAACTAAAAGTAGATTTTCAAAAGGTCGAAAAGTTAAAGAAGAGCCATGTTCTTTACGTACAGATTTTCAGCGTGACCGAGATAGAATCTTGCATTCTAAAGCTTTCCGCCGTTTAAAACATAAAACCCAAGTTTTTTTATCACCTTTTGATGATCATTTTAGAACTCGTTTAACTCATACTTTGGAAGTTTCCCAAATAGGCAGGACAATTGCAAGAGCTCTTGATTTTAATGAAGATTTAGTTGAAGCAATTGCTTTAGGTCATGATTTAGGTCATACTCCATTTGGACATTGTGGAGAAGGGGTTTTAAATGAACTCGTAAAAGGTGGGTTTCATCATAATATTCAAAGTGTAAGGGTGGTTGAAGTTCTAGAAAACCTTAATTTATGTCAGGAAACAATAGATGGGATTTTGACTCATACTTGGGGTTATACTCCGAAAACACCTGAAGCTCAAATTGTTCAATTAGCAGATAAAATAGCATACATAAATCATGATATTGAAGATTCAATCAGAGCTGGAATTATTGCTGAAAGTGATTTGCCTAAAGATTGTATTGATTATTTTTCATCAGTACAAAGCAAAAGATTAAATAAGATGATAAATGAAATTGTTGTAAATTCTATAGGAAAGCCTACAGTTGCAATGAGTGAGGAAGGTTGGCATTATACAACAAAATTGCGTCAGTGGATGTTTGAAAATGTCTATGAAGATTCATCTCCTGCAAAATTAGAAGAGAAAAAAGCAAGAAATGTAATTAGGGAATTATTTTTCTTATATTGCGATATGCTTAAATCAGTCTGTGAAGAAAGTAAAATAGAAAGAATTGTTACAGATTATATTTCTGGAATGACTGATCGTTATGCTGTTGAGAAATTTAAAGAAAACTTTATCCCAAAAGGCTTGCAATGTGGAGCAAGAGAAGATTATTTATTTAAATTAGCTAAAATATATTAATATTTTGTTTTTGTAACTATACAAATATTTCCATATATGTTATAATAAAATTGTGATACTTTGACCAATGTGAGGATATTTATGAAGAAGATTGATCTGTGCGCAATTTTGCGTAAAGAAGCCTGTTCTAGGCTGACAAAATTTATGCGTTCTGCTTATACTTTAGCAGAAGTAATAATTGTAATGTTAATTATTGCAGTTATTGTCGCTGTGAGTATAGGAATTACTAAAGCGAAGTTAGATAATGTAATATCTTATACTTATTATAATAGTTATTCAACATTACGAGAAATAACAACCGATATGCTTGCAAATTGGGATCCCAAAAATCCAGAGTATAAACAAGCATTAATCCAAGAAGAAAATATTTTTAATAATTTTAAGGTGTTGGCTTATATTAAAAATTTTTTTGAGCAGCCTGTAATTGCTGCTACACGACCATCTGGCGGATCTTCTGATCGAGATCCTAGTACGAATACTGGAGCTGTTGGTAGACGTTGTACTGCTACTAAAGTTTGGGTTTTGTGTTATGATTCTGTTCACGTTGCCTGTGGAGCTGATGCTTGTTATCAAACTTGTTGGGATGGCTCACGGATTGGCTTTTGGTTAGAATGTCCTCCTCAAGAAGTAACCTGTTGGGATGGATCTAAAGCTCCTAATGCATCATCGTGTCCACCAAAAATTTCTTGTTGGGATGGAAGTTATGCAACAAGTAGTTCTAATTGCCCAAAAGCAACCTGTTGGAATGGTTCTCAAGCTAATACACCATCAGATTGTCCTCCTAAAGTAGGTTGTTGGGATGGTAGTTATTCCACAAGTTTGTCAAGTTGTCCTAAGGCAACTTGTTGGGATGGTTCTCAAGCCAATACTCCATCAGATTGTCCAGATAAAATCGCTTGTTGTGATGGTTCCTATAAAACAGATGCATCACAATGTCCACAACAACAATCTTGTTGGGATGGTAGTACCGTTTGTGGCGGCAGTTGTCCACAAAAAATCACTTGTTGGGACGGCAGTTTTGCAACAAGTAGTTCAAAATGTCCAAGTTATGTAACCTGTTGGAATGGCGAAAAGAAACATAATTCATCAGAATGTCCAAAAGCAGATTGTTGGAATGGCACTCAAGCTAATACACCATCAGATTGTCCACCAAAAATCACTTGTTGGGACGGCAGTTTTGCAACAAGTAGCTCAAATTGTCCAAGTTATGTAACCTGTTGGGACGGAAGTAAGAAGTATAATTGGTCAGAGTGTCCAGCTTGTACAAATAAGCCAGATCCATTGCCTTGTGGGCAAGGCTGGGATGACCATACTTGTCAATTAACAGGATCAGCTAAGACATGTCCAGGTGGTCAACACTTGAATAGTGGTTGTGAATGTGTATTGGATTGTCCAAGCAATTTGACCCCATGTCAGCAATGTAGCAATGAAACTGGCGTAGTATCCAAAAATCCAAATATAAATAGAACATGTAGTGATGAAACCTATGAATGGAGTGAAGAACAATGTAAATGTATCATCTCTCCACGCACATTGCCACGTCAGGGTGCAAACTTCTGTAAATTATTTGAAGCCAATGCTAATATAATGGGGAATACCGATGTTTGCCAAGGCAGTGCAATAGCATCAAATACAACCGACTTTTCAGATAAAAAACCTGATGTAACTTTACGAAACGGTTTACGTATATATAATATGCACAATGACGCAACAGCAATAGCAATGTTAGCAGGAAATACTCAGGGCGGTGTATATGATGGAGTTCCAAACACCAATGCATATGGTTACACTGTATATATTGATATTGATGGCGTAAAAGGTGATTCCAAATTATGGAGTGATGTTTATCCATTTTATATCACTTTATCTGGAAAAGTAATTCCAGGCTATGATGCAACTGCAAATCCAAGCGGATCCGGTGCAGATAGTAAAAGTCATATGCAAGTAAGTGTTGAATATGAACATTATAATGGAGGCAAACGCTCAATCACTTGGTTAGCTAAGAGTGTACCATTTAAAGAAGGAGCTTGTTTATCCGGTTATGTTGGCGATGGAACACCATATTGTAAAAATAATGGCGCAGTAACAAAAGCTCCAAATTGTACAACAGATTCAGATTCAGTCTGTCGTGTAAAACAAATTAAACCGGTTAAGTTTTTCTTCTAATATAAAAAATAAAAAAGGGCTCATATAATTATGAGCTCTTTTTTTATTTTTCTCTTTACCAAATTATTTTATTAGTTTATAATTAGGTTATGGAAAGAAAAGTTTTAAAATTACAAGGTTTAAATATTGATAGCTTTACATTTGATCAAGCGATAGAATATGCAAATAATATTTCAGGTCAGGTTGTTACTATAAATCCTGAAATGATTGATAATGCTGTAAAAAATCCAGATTTCGCAGAAATAATAAACAATGCAGAGTTGGTAATTCCTGATGGGATTGGAGTGGAACTTGGCTTAAGAATTTTGGGTTATAATGTCAAAAGAATTGCTGGAATAGAATTCTCTCATAAAATGATTGAAGAATGTGCAAAAAGTAATCAATCAGTAGCTTTAATTGGTGCAAAGCCAGAAATTGTTGAAAAAGCAAAAGAAAATTTAATGAAAGAATTCCTAAGTTTGTATATTACATATATTCATGATGGTTATTTTAAAGATGATGAAAAAGTATTGGAAGAACTAAAAATAAGACAGCCTCGTTTAGTTTTATGTGCTTTAGGTTCTCCAAAACAAGAAGAATTTATTTTAAAAGCTAAATCGATATTGACAAATGCATTATTTATAGGTGTTGGTGGTAGTTTTGATGTATGGTCAGGAGAGGTTAAACGAGCTCCTGAAATTTATCAAAAATTAGGTTTAGAATGGCTTTATAGGACGGTAATGGACCCTAAAAGATTTAAGAGAATTTTCCCTACATTGCCTTTGTTTGTTTTAAAAGTTCTCAAAGAGAGATTTATTCCAAAAGGAGTATAGTTATATGTTAAGTGAAAATGATGTTAAAAATTTAGAAAAATTATGTAAAGAGAATAGAAGAAATATTCTCAAGATGGTTTATAATGCACAATCTGGGCATATCGGCGGAGCTATGTCTTCTGTTGAATTGTTGACTGTTTTATATCATAAATGTATGAATGTTTCTCCAAAATGGACTAAATCACCAGATTTTAATAATAGAGATCGTTTTGTTTTATCAAAGGGACATGCATCATCAATTTTATATTCAGTTTTGGCTCAATTAGGTTTCTTCCCAAAAGATGAGTTAATGACATTTAGATTATTTGGTTCAAGATTACAGGGACATCCAGTTCCTTTTTGTCCAGGTATTGATGTCGCTACCGGTTCTTTAGGTCAAGGTTTATCAATTGCTTGTGGTATGGCTATTGGTTTAAAGCTAGATAAGAATCCTGCAAAAGTATTTTGTTTAATGGGTGATGGTGAATTGCAGGAAGGTAGTGTTTGGGAAGCTTTTATGCATTGTACTCATGCAAAATTAGATAATATTATAGCAATTATAGATAGAAATAGATTACAAATTGATGGTTGTACAGAAAATGTTAAATCTTTAGATAATCTATCTGATAAAATTAAAGCATTTAATTGGGATGTCATTGAAATTGATGGACATGATATTAATGCTGTATATTGTGCAATAGAAAGAGCAAAAGAAATTAATAAACCTGTGGCTATTCTTGCTAATACTGTAAAAGGTAAAGGTGTTAGTTTTATGGAAAATAATGCGGGCTGGCACGGGAAAGCTCCTAATAAAGAAGATTTTGAAAAAGCTTTAGCGGAATTGGAGTAAAGTATGATTATTGATAGTTTAGAAAATATTGCTTTTTATAATAACATCCCTCAAAATGTAATTGATTTTATTAAAACTTTAACCCCTCAAATAGAGGTTGGGCGCTATGAAATTGACAATGATTCTTATGCAAATATTGATGTATATGAAACTAAAAATTTAAATGATTGTAAATTTGAAGCCCATAAAAATTATATTGACATTCAAATGTTATTATCAGGTATTGAAGAATTAGATTATACTCCAGTTAAAGGTTTAACTATATCAGAAGAATACGATGTAAAAAGAGATGTAATGTTTTTTGAAAATCCTAACAGAATTTCAGACAGTGTAATTTTAGAGGCTGGGAAGTTTGCTTTAATTTATCCGCATGAAGCCCATAGACCTCAAGTTGCTTTTAATGCAACTTCAAAGACTGTTAAAAAGGTTGTTGTTAAAATTCATGTTTAGGCAACAGTTTGTTTTTCTTTTTTATGTTTTCCAGTGAATGCTGGTTGTACAACTTTTTTAATTACAACGTGTTCTACAAAATTATCAATAGGTTTAATAGCTAATCCAAGAGCAACAAAACCGCCTATTGTTTTTAGAATTTTTGCATTCATAATTTTGCTTTTTTGATATTTTTTAATAATATCTTCAGCAGCATCTCTTAAATATGTTTGTTTATAATCTGGATCTTTTGCGTATTTAGTTTTTAATTTAGAAAATTTATCCCACATTTTATTTGAGAATTCTGTAGGTTTTTTATTTTCTTTTAAATTTTCATAGATTTTAAACATTTCATCAATATGTTTATCCGCATATTGTAAAACTTTATCTTTTTGCGACATAGCAATAGATTCAGGGTGTCTTTGCCCAAAAATATTTTCTGTTAAAAATTTTATAGGTCTTTTTAATTTATTTTCTCTTATTAATTTTTCTCGTTTTGTAATTAAGGATTCGTGGAATTGTTCTTTAAAACCTTCAATATTGTTATCGTATTTGTTTAAATGTCTGCGGCTTGTAAATTCTTGTAGGAAATTAATAATTTCTTCTTGTGATTGTAATGTAAGCCCTGTTTTGCTAATCATACCTAGTCCTGATGCAGCTTTTTGCCCGGCAATTACAGCTCCTGTAGGCATAATTACACTTGCTAATAATTGAAATATTGCTTGTTCTGTTCCTCTTTTGCTATCAGGATTATATGAAGTTTTTTCATTTTTATATTTGTCGTAAATATCAGCTCCAAAATAAAGCATAGCAGGGAACCATAGCAATGTCCCTAATTTGGGCGCTACTTCACTTATCGCTGCTCCTAATTCGTTAGAATATGCTAATCCACGGGCTGGCCATTGCATTAGTGGGTCTGAGTATGTTTGTTGTTTTTTTTCTTTGTTAACATTTTCTTTTGTACCAAATGCAGGGACATTACTTTTTAGAGTAACGTTATTAGGGGTTATTGTAATCAAATTTCTTTCTCCTACCAGTCTGTGAACCTTCCAACATGTATATAATACCTGAAAAATTTATCTTTTGCTAGTTTTCAGCTATTTGTAAAAAATTTGTAACCTTTATACTTGCTTTTTTTATATTAGTGTGTTAGTTTAATTCTGGAAAAGGAAAAGTAATTTTATGTCAAACTTAAATTTAAACACTCAATCTTGGTGGCGCCTGTTAGATAAAACAGGTCTTTTAAGTTGGCAATAAGCTGATAATAAATTTTTAAGTTTTAAAATGACCTGTTTAAATTTGCAGGTCATTTTTTTGTTGTCAGTTTATATAAAGGAAATTACTAATGAAAACTAATAAAGTTAATAATATATCATTTACTAATGCTGGGAATATTGGAACAGGATTGAAAGTTGCAAGTAAAATTATAGGAATACAAGAAGGTGGTGCAGGGTTATCTAATATAAGATTTATTCAAGATAGTGCAACAGGCCTTGTGCCTAAAGCTGTATTTGCAAGAAGTAAAGCTGATTTAGGTGAAAATACATTTTTAGAGTTATCAGAATCTGTTTTGGTATATTATTTCCCTACAATTTTAGGAGAGGGAATTTTTAGAAAATTATATTCTAAAAAGCTTCCAACTGATTTGAAAAAACAAATAGCAACTCCTGCCGTGGATTTATTAAAGACTAATAATCAGGCAGTAAATAAAAAATTATTACCGGTTAAAGCAGCTCTTGCATTGAGTGCTTTTGCTATTCCTTTAGTTGAATATACTCTTAATTATTTTAAAAATTTAATGACTTTGAAGGTTTTTAAACAATCAGATTTTGAAAATATTGCTAATTTGAATAAAAAGAAATCAGAAAATACGGAACAAGCAAAAAAAGTAGAGAATAGTGCAAAAAAACATATTAAGTTAGCTGCAGGCATTTATTCTGCTTGTCTTGCTTTGAGTGCATTATTGATCAAAAAAGGTGAAAAATCTAAATCTCTTCAAAATATTTCTGAAATGATATTAGCACCTGGTACTAAGTTTTTTAAAAATAATAAAAAGAAAGCTGATTTTTTAAATAAATATTTTAGTCTTGATTTTGCTGATAACAACGGGAAATTAGCATTAAGCAGAGGACAGCTTACATCTTGTGTTTTAGTTGGCGGAGTCGGATATTTTGGAGCATCAAAAGATAGAGGAAAACAGAATTTTCTAGAAACTTTGTTCAGATATCCTCTTGTTGGTTTTTATATTATTTGCGGAAATGAATTGTTAGAAAAAGGCTTTAGAAAATTCCTTTACAAGAATGGAAAATGCAAAGAATTGATTAATGAAAAATTAGAAGTTCCTAATTTAAAAGATTTAAGAGGTATTGCGGAAAAACATGGCGGTGATATTGATGCTATGTATAAAAAACTTTTAAAACAAAAAGTATTAATCGCAGGTCTACCATTGTTATTTGGAATTGGAGTTATGGGATTTTTTATTGCAGGAACTTCAAACCTGTTTACTAAATTTAGATATAACAGAGATGTAAAAAATAAAGAACAAGGTAAAAAGGAATTAATATAGATTAAAAATAAATTTCTTTTACAAGTTCAAGTATTTGATTAATAAATTTTCTATAAGCAGCTCTGTCTGCTTCGCCTGATAAAATAATATCTGCTTTTGCTGCTGTTGGGTGAATGTGGGTTTTAGCTTTATTTGAAGCATTTTCATATACTTCATCTGCAGAATCACCTAAATCTCTTTCTGCTGCTCTTTTATAAAATCTTTCTTTTTGAATATCGTGAGATACATCAACATATATTTTAAAATCAAATGCATCAACAACTTTGTCTGTGAGAGTAAATAGACCTTCTGAAATTATTATTTTTGAAGGGTAAGCAGGTTTTACATTATCACGTCTTATAGCAGTTCCTGACATATCATATTCTGGTAAAAGAACTGTGTTTCCAAAAAGTAGAGATTTTATATGCTTTTTCATTAACTCTAATTCAAGAGCTTCTGGGATATCTAAGTCATAATGTTTTGCAAATTCTGCAAAACTGCCTGCTTTTTTTACCATATCTGAGCGGTCATAATAATAATCGTCTGTATTAATTCTTGTAATTGCATTTTTAATACAATATTCTTCTGCAAAGCCTTGTATTGTATTAATAATATCTAAGGCAATTGTGGATTTGCCGCTAGCTGTTTCTCCTGCAATTCCTACAGAGCAGGATCTTGTAATATTATTTGATAAAAATAATGCCATTTTTTGAATGGCAGAACTTTTAACTTTACGAAATATTGAATTGTCAGAATTCATTTCATTAAAGAAAATTTGATTTAATCTTTTTTCAATATAAATAAAAAGATTTTTGTTATCGTTAGAATGAAGAAAACTTTGTTTGTTTTTAGTTTCTGTAAAATTTTTAGTTATAGTATTTTGCAATGTATAAATCCTTATTTCTTATCACGTATAAAAAGTGAACAAAAAAAAATTTGCCAACTGCTTTTTTATATATTAACAAAAATAAGTAAAAAAAGAGCAAAATATGTATAAATGTTAATTTAACATTTATATTTATATAAAAATATGGTATAATATATTATTGAAACATAGGTGATAGAATGAAAATAAATTATAAAAAAGTTTTATCAGTTGGTTCTGTGGTCTTAATAGTTAGCTTTTCTGTATATTATTTTTACATATATTATCTTAATCAAAAATCCTATGAGAAGTTAAATATATGTCAGAATGACGATTTGATTGTAAAATTGATATCTAAAAATATTAATCCGTTCAGTAAATTTAATTATATAAAGAAAAGGAATCAAGATTGTAATACTCTTTTAATTGAAAATAAATATAATTTAATAAATTTACAAGAGCCTAATCAAGAAGTTTGTTCTGTTTTGTCTTCTTCTACTAATTCTGTATCAATGCTTGTGCTTACATATGTAAATGATATGTATGATAGAGAAACAGCAGCTAAAGAATTAAATAAAACAGTAAATTTGATGAGTAATTTTAATTCTTGCCCTGAATATATGGATAATATGATAATTTTAGTAAAATTGAAAAAACGTTTAGGATTATAGTGCAAATCTAATTATTATTTTTAATATTTTTTTATAATTATATTGATAAAAATTAAATATTAATTTATAATGTAAATGTTATTATTAAATGGAGAGTTGTATGAAAAGAAAAGCTTTTACTCTAGCAGAAGTTCTTGTAACTTTAGGTATTATAGGTGTGGTATCTGCAATGACTATGCCTACATTAATTCAAAACCAACAAGAAAAAGTTCTTATTAACCAGCTTAAAGTTGCTAATAGTATTTTAAGTAATGTTGCATTAGCGGCATCTGAAAAATATGGACCAATGGATATGTGGGTGAATGATTATTCTCAAGGTACTGTTTATATGTCATATAATAAGGCAAATTTTGAAAAATATTTTATTCCATACTTGAAAGTTCAAAAATATTGTAAAACTGCTAAGGGTTGTTTTTCTGATGAGGTTGTATTTAGTGGAAGTAGTAGTGTAAATTCTAATGCCAATTACACAAAAGCTCTATTAAATAATGGAATGTCAATTGCGGTTGCAAGTTTATCTTTTGGAAAATCTAGAGGTGGTTCAATACTTGTCGATGTGAATGGGTTTAAGAAACCTAATCAATGGGGTAAGGATTTATTTTATTTTGCAATCCCAAGTGATGGTTCTGGAATATATCCATCTTTTTCTAGTGCTTTTAAAGAGGGTAATAATTCTCAAGGTTATTATTCTATATCAAAGCAATATAGTGGCTGTTACAAGAGTATTGGTTCTACATACATGCCTTATCGAGCATATTGTACAGGTTGGGCACTTAGACAGGAAAATATGGATTATTTAAAATGTACAAGTGCAAGTTCTTGTGAAGAACGTTAATACTAACAATTTTTTAATTCAAAGAAGTTATTTAATTCTACTTATTAGTAGAATTAAATAACTTTACGAAATAATAATTATTATAGTTTTTGGTATACGTGTTCAAATATTTTCATAAATTTGTTTTCTAAAAGATATCTGTCAATAAATGTGTTAGAAGTATCATGTTGTCCAATAATAAACATACTTCCTTGTTTTAATTTATTAGATACAATTTTAACAAATTTTTCTACTTTGTTATCTTCAAAATATCCTAATATGTTTCTGCATAATAATATTGTGTCAGAATTATCATTTAGTTCTGCCAAAATGTTATACATATCAGCTCTTTCAAAGTGAACTCTGTTTTTTAATAAATTTGTTGCTTTTAATGTTTTTTTATTTTGAAGAGTTATATCCTCTTTTATGTTAAGTATTTTATTTGTTTCTGTAAAATATTTAGAATAATCTTCAGAGTTTATTTGAAGAGACATTCTATCTACCAAACTAGTATTTATAAGTCCGCTTCTTGCCGCATTTACAATTTCTTCATCTATATCATAAGCTTTAATAGGGAAAAATTTATCAGAATTTTTATTCGGATAATTTTCAAGAAGAGAGATTATTTGCGTATAAGCTTCAGAACCGTCAGAAGATGCAAATTGGATTATATTAACTCTATTTATATTGCAAAAATGATTTTTTTCATATTTAGCAAGTCTTTTCCATTCTATATCGTCTCTAAAAAGCCAGCTGTTTGTCCCAAATTCGTCACCATTTGTGGTTGTGTAAAATCTTGCACAGCTGCCAAATGAAAACTTATTAGGGTATTGTTGATAGTTTATTCTTTGTTGAATTTTCATATATCAACTAAAAAAAATAAACAATAAATTTTTTGCTAATGAAATATTAATAAAAAGACACTCTATATAGAGTGTCTTTTTATTTGCCGAAGGCCGGACTCGAACCGGCACGTGGTTGCCCACACAAGATTTTGAGTCTAGCACGTCTACCAATTTCATCACTTCGGCATATATTTAATTGTCATATATTTATTTTAGCAGAAAAATTTCAAATTTCAAATAAAATTTTTAAAAATTTTTTAATAGGTATGTTTTTCTTACTAAGGGTTGATTAAATTATATTTTCTAGCATTTAACATGCATATATAAATTTTTTGAAAAGAGGGTTTATGAGATACGTTATAATTTGTATTTGTTCTTTTTTATTTATATCTATTCCAGCTAATTCAGCTGTTATGGAAGGCGGTGTTTCAAAAACTGGTGTTGGTAATATGAGCAGAATTGTAGATAATGCTACAAATTTACCTGTAGCTGGTGCTAAAGTAAGTTTGCCAAAAAATAATTACACAACTTATTCTAATGGTGATGGAGCTTTCACTCTTAATACGGATGTAAAAAATCCTACAATTTTGTCCGTCGAAAAAGAAGGGTATAGACCTTTTTCTTTAACTATAAATGAAAAAATTGCATCAAAGCCAATAATTGTAGGGATTGAAAAAAGTAATATACAAGATGTTGTGATATCCTCAGAAATGTTCCATTTAGGAGATGACAGATTTTCTGATAATTCAGCTAACTCTGGAGAATTTAAAGCTAAATCAATTGGTCCCTTTTTCTCTAAATCATTTAAAATTAGTGCGAATGCTTTGTCAAAAAGAAATTATCTTGTGATTGGTTCAATTATTGGAATTGATACTTTAATGGCTAGGTCTATGAAACAAAATTCTGTTATTCATTCTTATTCAAGTCCTCCTGAAATATTCTTTAATGGGGCTAAAATTGCCGAAATTCAGCTAAATGGAGATGGACAAAGAGTTAAAATCCCAAATAACCTTTTGCGTCCTGGACAAATGAATGAAGTGACGATAAGAACTGGTAGAAATCTTCAGCAGACTGCATATATAGATTATGATGATATTGAATTTATGAATTTAACAATTCAATCTGAATAATAAAAAACGACTTTTGGGTAAAAAGTCGCAAATTAAGGAAACAAAATATATAAAATTTTTATAATTTAATATTGGATTAGTATAATTTAGTAAATTATATATTCTTTGATCATTATTGTTTAATGCTTTAAAATTATTAACCGAATGTTTTGAATGTAGATTCAGTGTTCTTTTCAATAACTTTTTGTACTGCATCCATTTCAGTTTGAATTGCATCTTGTTCTGTATCTAATTGTTTTAATCTTAATTCTAAGTTTTTATCTTCAGCTTGAACAATTTCAATTTTTGCATTGATATTTTGAATAGATTGATCATATTCATATTTATCATATTCATATTGATTCATAGCGTCATCATATGCAGCTTGGTCTGTTACTGTATTAGTTGTTACTGCGTATGTAACTTCGTCATCTTGTCCAGGATTTAATGTAATATTGATAATTCTGCCTGATGCGTCTTGTTCTAAACGAGCTGTAACACCTTTGATTTCTTCTGTTTCAGTTGCAGAACCAACTGTATATGTAGGAATATTGCTTTGAGATGCTCCATTTTCGTTATAAATTGTGTTTGGAGATTCTAAAACATCTTTTTTTACAAAATATGGAGACCAAGTTCCGGTAGATGTGTTTTGTACGTATCTTACCATCCAATCTGCATCACCATATTTGCTGTTTAATTCTTCAATATATTTTTTTTCTTCTGCTTCAAGTTTTTTAATTTGATCTGCTGATAAAGTGCTTAGGTAAGGATCATTTCCTGTATATTTTCCTTCTCCATCTACAGGGATTGTTCCACCTAAATCTCTTAATTCTTGTCCGCCAACAAAGTATGAATAATCTGGAACAGTTGGAGTTCCGTTATTAACTCTTGTATAAATAGCAGGAGCTGCTCCAATTACAGCGAAATCATTTTTCCAAGTTGAAGTGTAGCTGATTAAATAAGTTCCATCAGCTTGTGCAATAAGTGAGCTGATAGAGTTGTTTAATGCACCATCTGTAAAGTTGTATACTGTTTTTGTGTAATCTGAAACAGAAGGAGGAACAGGTACTGTCATGCCTAGTAATTGGTTATAGTAGTTAGCAGACTGATTACCTAGAGTTGTTCTCTGTTGGTTAATCTGTTGACCTTCATATTCAGTATTTGATTTTCTAGCGGTAAGACCTAAAAATCTTGCCTGAGAAGCTGCCATACCCATGACATTTTTCCTTTCGCTTTGTTTCCTTGTTATTATCTACGGCAATAAAGCAAGAAATCTTTAATAATTATACCAAAAATCTTAATATTTCGTTACAAATATCATTTGTTTGTAGTAGGAAATATAGCGAAAATCGTTAATATTAATTACTTTAGAATGCTTTTTAATTCATTAATAACAAATTCCATTGCACCTTGTTGGAATTCAAATACTGTTTTACAATCATTACAGCTTTCAATATAAAACTCTTTATCTTCTAATAATTTGTGCATGTAATTTGTTAGTTCTTGAGGAGTTTTAACAACTTTACCTGCTTTAGAACGTGATAAAATCCAGTAAATATCTCTAAAGTTATGAATTGATGGTCCAGAAATTGCAGGTTTATTGTATACAACCGCTTCAAGAGGGTTATGGCCTCCTGTTTTATTAAAACTGCCTCCAATAAACGCAAAATCACATATTTGGTACATTTTGCTTAATTCCCCAAGTGTATCAAGAATAATAATATCATTGTTTGAAAAAGTATCATTATTAGATCTTTGTCCATAAGGAAGATTTGTTTTTTCGACCAATTCTTTAACATTATTAACTCTTGTAAGATGTCTTGGAGCGAGTAATAGTTTAATATCAGGGAATTCTTTTTTTAATTCAGAAAAAGAGTTTAATACTATTTCATCTTCTCCTTTGTGAGTGCTGCCTGCAATGATTATTCTATTATTAGCTTTACCTATTTCAATATTTGCATCAACTTTTTTTACATCAAATTTAAGGTTTTTCATAACCATTGTTTTGTCTGATGGTGCACCTATGCTGATAAATTTTTCTTTATCTTCTTCGCTTTGAGTAAGAATTTTTGTGTAATTTTTGAAAAGTTCTTTAAAGAAGCCTTTTAATAAGCGATAGCTTTTATATGTTGAATCAGAAATTCTTCCATTAATTACAAATAAAGGAATTTCTCTTTTTTTACAATAAGCAGCAAAAGTTGGCCATAATTCTGTTTCTGCAATTAAGACAATACTTGGTTTAATTTTCTTTAAAAATAATTCAACACATATAGTTATATCAAATGGAAAATATGTTATAAAATCAGCGATATTATCAAATTTTTTATGTGCAATTTCCTGTCCTGTTTTAGTTCCTGTAGTAATAACTATTTTGTAATCAGGAAAAGTTTCTTTTGTCTTCTTAATTAAATTTTCAAGAGCTATAACTTCTCCTACAGATACGCCATGGAACATTATTACTTTTTCTCCCAATTCTGGAGATGTAAATTTTCCAAGTTTTTCTTTCCAGCCAGGTAAAAATTTCCCGCGACATGCTCTTACTGCTGCATAAATTGGCAGTGAGATTAAAAATAATATTGTTGATAAAATTCTATAAATAAACATAATTCCAACAGTGATTATATAATAAAAAAAATAACTGTTCAATTTTAATTATAATATTGACATTACCATTTAAAAAACCTAAAATGTTGATATGGCAATAGTATATTTAAGTTTAGGTTCAAATTTCGGCGATCGCATCGGATATGTTCAACAAGCAACAAGTTTGCTTGGCGCATCTGATAATATAAATCTTATAAGGACATCTGCTTTTTACGAAACAGAACCTTGGGGGATGGATTCCGAAAATTGGTTTGTTAATGCTGTTGTTGAAATTAAGACAAGTCTTTCACCTCAAGCTCTTTTAGCTGAATGTCAAAGAATTGAACATCAGTTGGGACGTAAGCGTGAAGAAAGTAAAGGATATTCTGATAGAACTATTGATATAGATATTTTGTTTTATAACAAAGATATAATTAATGATGAAAATCTTACGATTCCTCATAAATTTGTGCATTTAAGAGCGTTTACTCTTGTTCCTTTGCTAGAATTAATCCCGAATTTTGAACATCCGCTTTTGCATAAAACTATATCTGAATTGCATAATGATTTAGAAAACCCTGAAATGGTATTTTTGTATGGCACAAGAGTTGAAATCTAAAGTTGCAATTATTGGCGGTGGACCTGCCGGATGTATTTGTGCATATTTTTTGCAGGATAATTTTGATGTTATAGTCTTTGATAAAAAATCTCCATTAAAAACGTTATTGCCAACAGGCGGTGGTAGATGTAATTTATGTCATGCAGAATATGATTTTAGAGAATTAGCTTCTAACTATCCGCGAGGAGAGAAATTTTTATATTCAATATTTTCAAAATTTGGGACTGCAGATACTATTGATTTTTTTGAAAATATTGGAGTAAAAACTTATATGCAGGATGATATGAGGTTTTTTCCTATATCTAATAGTTCTTCAGAAGTAAGAGAAAAATTCCTAAATTCTCTAAAAAAAGTTAAATTTATAAAAAAAGAAGTTTTAAGGATTAATGAAGGTTTTTCTGTCGTTACAAATATGGGTGCATATCATGCTGATTATGTTGTAATAGCAACCGGTGGACATGCTTCATATGATTTGATAAAAATGCTCGGTCATAAAATTATAGAGCCAAAACCTGCACTTGTAGGGCTAAAGACTGCAGAAGATTTTTCTGCTTTAAGCGGTGTATCTATAAATGATATTCTATTTACTCATAAAGGGATATCCGGACCTGCGGTTTATAAAATATCTTCTTTGAGGGCCAGGGATAGGTTTCCATATAAATTAACTTTTGATTTTGTTGGGGATATTGATTTGCAAGAAGAATTGAATTCTAATCCTCATAAGAGTATAAAAAATTTATTAGGGGAACAAGTTCCAAAATCTTTAGCGGAATTTTGCCTTAAAGATTTGAGGATTGATATTGATAAAAAAAGTCATGAAATTGATGGAAAAACTCGTGATGAAATTTTAGATAAATTAAGGAATTTTGAAGTTACAATCATAGGTACAGCGCCTGATGGAGAAGTTGTTACATCAGGCGGAGTTGATTTAAAAGAAATTAATCCTAAAACACTTGAATCAAAGCTTGTGCCACGAATATATTTTTGTGGCGAAGTTATGGATATAGATGGATTTTGCGGAGGGTTTAATTTGCAAAATTGTTGGTCAACAGGTTTTGTTGTTGCTCAATCCTTAAATCTTACCCTTGGCTTGTAATTCTTTTTTTAGGTCTTCTTTAACTTGGAATGCATTATTATCTTTATCGAATTTTCTAAATGCAATCATTAGAGCTGGTGCAAGTATTCCTAATGCACCGATACATGCTCCCATGTTTTTCAGGATTGATCTTCTTTTTAATTTTTTGACGTTATCTAAAAATGCATCTAATGTTTTTTCTTTGACGTTTGCTTGTTTAAATTCTTCGAATTTGTTTTTTAATTTATCTAATTTTTCTGCAACACCTTTAAATTCATCAAAATCGATGTATTTTCTATAATCAATATCATCATTTTGAGTTGCATTTTTCAAAGTTGGCAATATGTCAGATTTTTTTGCCATTTGTACAACAAAATCGTCAGGATTATTATGCATGAAATCAAGTAATTCTTCATGATTTTTTAAGGATAATACTTTTTTACTGCTTTCGACAAGTTTACCGTTTTCAAATGCTTCTTTTAATTCTTTACTTTCTATTACTCTTGCATCTAAGTCAATTGAAGCAGGTTTTTCTTTGTTCTTCTCTGCCGCATTTTCTAAGAATTTTTGGATTGGTTTACTTGCGAAATACATGAATAGCCATACAGATCCTTCTTTAATAGTATAGCCAAGTAATTCTTGTTTATTTCTTGATTCTGCAAGTCTTTCTGCAGTGATAGCTCCGTCTAAAATCATAAGGTTTTTAACCGGATTATACATGAAGTCTTGAATGCTTCCTGTGAAAGTAGTTTGTTTTTTTAATTTTAAATTATTAAAAGCTTCTGATGTTGGTTTTGTATAAGAAAAAGTATCTGTATTTTTGTTATTTTTTTCTTTAGCCATTTCAGCTAGGATTTCTTTTTCAGCATCTTTTCTTGTTTTGTAGTGTCTGTATTTTGTTAATCCGGCATAAGAAGCAATTGTCAAAGCTGTAGATACGATAAATTTTGTCATGGCAAGATTTTTTGTATACTTTGGATTTTTGCTTGCCTTAATCATGCTCTCTTTTATTGAAGAATCTGCGTATTCTATAGATTTTTCAAGTAGTTTACTTCTATTTTTTGAAAGGTTTCTAACATCAAAAGTCGGATCGATTTTTAATGCTTTGTACATGGTGTAATCCATGAGCTTTTTATAAACGGGAATTCCGAATAACCAAATGGCTTGAGTGCCGAATTCATCTAAAAATCTGTCTTTTCCCTCTAATTTATCCCCTGTAATGTATGAACCTGCTGTAAGTCCTGTACTGTTAGCTATATCTTTGATAGCCATAGGGACTAATGAATTATTATTTCCTAATGTTGAATATATTGTTCCTGCTGTAATTGCGAGCGTCATTTTTACCTTCCTTGTGCACATTTATGTGCTTCTCAATATCTAAACTATAGCCCCCAAATTAAATTCATTAATTTGACGATTGGGGTATTCGCCTTGATTATTGAGTTTCGTCGGATAAATTTTTCCATGTAACTACCTTTCACTTTTTTCATAAGTACACTGAATATAATTTCTTGCTTAATTTTCGTATAATTTTAACGATTATTAACAAAAAAAAGACCTTTCGGGGGGAAAGGTCAAGTAATAAAAATCTTTTTTACGACAATAATAAGCGTCTTATTTTTACAACAAGCCTTTCATATTACTTATTATTCGTCGGATTTGATTTCTGTTTGTCATGTTTATATTGTAACCTGTTAAAACTATTTGTAAAGTTTAATCTTATAATTAAAAAAAGCGGTTTTAACCGCTTATCTTTTTAAATGGTACCCCCAAGCGAATTCGAATCGCTGTCTACACCGTGAAAGGGTGTTGTCCTAGGCCTCTAGACGATGGGGGCTTGTTTCTTTCGACAAGTTCTATTGTACATGAAGAAAAATTAAATGTCAACTACTTTTTTTATTTTATAAAATCTTTCCAGTAACTTTTTGTTTTATCTTCTGGATTAATATCTGTTATGGCCCAGTAGGCACAGCCCATTCCGTTAAAATTGGATGTTCCTGTTTTTGAACATTCAGTAAAAGATGAACTTCCGTTCTCAGAATCGTTTATGGTTGAAGGATTGCCTAAAGGGATTACTTTTCCATTTTTTGTAGGTCTAAATGCAAACATGTCTACACCAAGCTGGTTAGGTCGTTTATAATAGCCATTTATGTCAACAGTTATTATAGGACATTTTTTGTTGCTTGCAGTTCCATATTCAAAGTAAAATGTCCGTTTATGTAAATCTGCTACCGAGCCGTCATCAAAATAACTTGTATGTGCTGTCCCTCCTGATATCGTTTTTATATTGTTAATTCCTAAATTATTAATATATTCCCCATTTCCATTGTAATATTTAATAAATTTCTTTGATAGATCTTTTGATGCAGTCATAACTGTTAGTCCAGAATCTACAAGCATCCAGTTATATTCACACATATTCATTTCTTCATCATTGATGAAACTTAAATTAACCTGTTGTAATTCATTGTAGGCTTTTTTTAATTCAGTTTTAAGAACTTCTTTTCTGTGATTTGCAATTAAAGACGGTATTGTAAGTGAACTAATAATCCCAATTATTCCTAATGTAATTAATACTTCCGCCAGCGTAAATCCGTATATTTCTTTATTTACCGGTGTATTTTCGGGGGGGGGGCAATTCTTTTTGCTTCTTTATTGAACATATTTAACCTCCATTTTTTCTTAATTATATATGATTTTAACATAATTTTCAAGTACACTTGCAACTACTTGAAAGTTTTTCATGTTTTATGTAAAATATATATATAATTTGAGAGAGATAGGAGTAATAAATGTTCGAACGTTTTACGGAGAAAGCTATAAAAGTTATAATGTTAGCTCAAGAAGAAGCGCGTAGGCTCGGTCATAATTTTGTCGGGACTGAACAGGTTCTTTTAGGCTTGATTGGAGAGGGCACCGGTGTTGCTGCTAAAACTTTAAAGTCTATGGGCGTTACATTAAAAGATGCTAGAGCTGAAGTCGAAAAAATTATTGGCAGAGGTTCTGGTTTTGTTGCTGTAGAAATTCCTTTTACCCCAAGAGCTAAAAGAGTTTTAGAATTATCTTGGGATGAAGCTAGACAATTAGGTCATAATTATATAGGTACCGAACACCTTTTATTAGGTTTGATAAGAGAAGGTGAAGGTGTAGCTGCAAGAGTTTTAGAAAACCTTGGTGTTGATTTAAATAAAATTAGAAGTAATGTTGTTAAAATGCTTGGGGAATCAAAACCTCAAACAGTTTCATCTGGTTCTTCTAGTTCATCATCATCTTCTGGTGGTAAAACTAAAACTCCAAGTTTAGATGAATTTGGACGTGACTTAACTTTAGCGGCTCAAGAATTAAGACTTGATCCTGTAGTTGGTAGAGAAAAAGAAATTGAACGTGTTATTCAAATTCTTGCAAGACGTACAAAAAATAACCCTGTATTAATAGGTGAACCAGGTGTTGGTAAAACAGCTGTTGCTGAAGGTCTTGCTATTAGAATTGTAAATGCTGAAGTTCCTGATATATTAGATGGCAAAAAGGTAATCCAGTTAGATATGGGGTTACTAGTTGCCGGTACTAAGTATCGTGGTGAATTTGAAGAACGTTTGAAAAAAATTATGGATGAAATTCGTCAAGCAGGAAATATTATTCTTGTAATTGATGAAATGCATACATTAATCGGAGCAGGTGCCGCAGAAGGTGCTATTGATGCAGCTAATATCTTGAAACCAGCCCTATCAAGAGGCGAAATTCAAGTAATTGGTGCTACTACTTTAGATGAATATAGAAAATATGTAGAAAAAGATTCAGCTCTTGAACGTCGTTTCCAATCTGTAATTATTGATGAACCGACTGAAGACGAATCTATTGAAATTATCAAAGGTTTAAAACCAAAATATGAAGAACACCATAAATTGATAATTTCTGATGATGCAATTGTTGCTGCGGTTAAACTTTCTAATAAATATATTACAGATAGATTTTTACCGGATAAAGCAATTGATGTAATTGATGAAGCATCTTCTAAAGTAAGATTAAAAGTTTCAAATCTTTCTCCAGAAGGAAAAGAATTAGAAAAAGAACTTAGAGTTTTAATAAAAGATAAAGAAGATGCAATAAGAAATCAAGAATTTGAAAAAGCATCTCAACTTCGCGATGAAGAAGCTGATTTAAAAGATAAAATCAGAGAGATGGCTCAAAAATATAGAGAAGAGCATGAAGCTAATAAACCAACTGTTACTGCTGAAAATGTTGCAGAAGTTATTGCTACGATGACTGGTGTTCCTGTAACTAAGTTGACAGAAGGTGAAAGTGAAAGACTTCTAAAATTAGAAGATACATTGCATGCTAGAGTAATTGGTCAGCATGATGCTGTGGTTGCAATATCAAAAGCAATCAGACGTGCTCGTGTTGGCTTGAAAAGTCCTAACAGACCTATTGGAAGTTTTATCTTCTGTGGTCCTACTGGGGTTGGTAAAACTGAACTTGCAAAAGCTTTAGCTGAAGCTGTATTTGGTTCTGAAGATAACATGATAAGAGTTGATATGTCAGAATTCATGGAAAAACATTCAACTGCAAAACTTATCGGTTCACCTCCAGGATATGTTGGCTATGATGACGGTGGTCATTTGACTGAACTTGTAAGAAAGAAACCTTACAGTGTAATTCTATTTGATGAAATAGAAAAAGCTCACCCAGATGTATTTAACATCATGTTGCAAATTTTAGATGATGGTCGTTTGACTGATGCAAAAGGTCGTCATGTAAACTTTAAAAACACAATTATCATCATGACTTCTAACGTTGGTGCAAGCATGATTACAACAACATCAAGATTAGGCTTCTCTACAAGTGATGATGAATCTAAAGATAAATACGAAAAACTTAAAGAAACAGTTTCTGAAGAAATGAAAAAAGCTTTCAGACCTGAATTCTTAAACCGTATTGATGAAACAATCGTATTTGCTCATCTATCACAAGAAGAAATTAGACAAATCGTTGACTTGATGTTGAAAGACTTGTTCAAACGTCTTGCAGAACGAGAATTGTCTGTTGAAGTAACTGATGAGGTTAAAGATCATTTAGCTAAAAACGGTTACTCTGAAGCATATGGTGCAAGACCTCTAAGAAGATTAATTCAGCGTAAAATCGAAGATATGTTGGCTGAAGAAATTCTTTCAGGAAAATATGCTCCAGGTGATACAATTGTGATAAAACTGGTAGATGATAAAATAGCTTTTGAGAAGAAGCAAAAGCGAGCAAAAAAAGAACAGAATGAAACTTCTGAAGTTGTATAAATAAAAAAATCCCATCATATCGATGGGATTTTTTTTCTTGCTATTTTTTCAAAAATAGTTTAAATTATATATATTGGAAGTTGGTTATGGCAAAGTATAAATATAGTGCATTAAAAGACAATAATAATATTATAAATGGTGAAATTGAGGCTTCTAATCCAAGAGAGGCTAGAGAGAAAATCAGAGAATTAGGTTTTCTTCCTACAAAAATATATCTTGAACAGTCAAATGAAATTAATCAAAATGTAGATTTTGACGTAGATACAAAAAATGTTCAAATTAATGTTTCTCGTTTGTCTTTGCAAGAAAAAATAATGTTTACTTCCGAGTTAGAAGTATTATTGTCTTCTGGAATTCCAATTATTGAAGCTTTACAGTCTATTGCTAATAATACTCCAAAACAGAAAATTAAAACTGTTTGTGAAAAAATCAAAGATGGAATTTTATCAGGAATGACTTTTGCACAAGCTCTTGAAAGTTTTTATGGAAAAGTTTTTGGTCCTGTATATACAGGACTTGTAAAAACCGGAGAAAATGCTGGAGAGTTAGATGTAACTTTAAGTCGAATGCTTTTATTGCTAAGGAAGCAAGACAGGATAAAAGGACAGATAATAAATGCATCAATATATCCAGCTATTTTGATTATTATAATGTTTGGTTTATTAGTGTTATTTTCAAAAGTTGTTTTCCCTGCTTTTATGGGAGTGTTTGCGTTTAATGGCGCAGAGTTGCCATTTTTAGCATCTATGCTTGTTGGTATTTGTAGTTTTGTTGAACATTTTTGGTGGCTTATAATAATAGCTATTGGTGCTGTTTGTGGAGCTGCATCTTCTTTATTTAAAAATTATCAGTTTAAAAGTAAATGGGATGAATTTATATTAAATGTTCCTATAGTATCAGATTTTATAAAATATATAAATCTGTCAAATTTTTTGACTGTTTTACATATTTCATATGATGCAGGATTGCCTATTATGTCTGGTTTAGAACTCTCTAATGGGACTGTTGGAAATTATTCAATAAAAAGAAAAATAAATAAATCTCTATCAATGGTTCGCAATGGGAAGTCTTTGACTGAATCTTTTCAGTGTACAGATGCAATTCCGCATGCTTTGCTCACAATGATTGCTACAGGAGAAAAGTCTGGAACTTTAGGTAAAATGTTTCATGATGCTGCGGAAGTTATTGATAAAAAAGTTGATATGGCATTAGAAGCAATGACAAAGATGTTTGAACCTCTACTAATTGTTATTTTAGGTGGAGTTATTTTATTTGTAGCTATTGCTTTTTATCAAATGTATATTGGAATGCTCGGAACTTTATTTTAGTTTTTATTGAACCATTTCATTATTTTATCAATAAAACCTTCTTCTTCCTGCATTTCTGTGTTTTGTAATTTTTCTAATTTATGTTGGATTTTAGAATAATCAGGATTTCCTTTTCCTATTTCCAAATATTTTTCATAGCATTCTACTGCTGCAGGTTTGTTTCTTAGCTTTTCATATGCTTCACCAAGTTGTCTTACTGTAGTAGAATTTCTTTTATCTAAATGATAAAGTTTTAAAAGATATTCTGCTTGAGCTTTATAGTCTCCGATACTTTCTCTAAATTCTGCTAATTTTTGGAGAGATTTTTTGTCTGTTTCATCAAGTTTTGAAATCTTTTCATAAAATTCCATAGCATGGTTTTTGTCTCCTGATTCTTCCAAGAGCATTGCAAGAGTATTTAATAGGTTAATATCGTTATCTTTTATTTGATTTGCATTTAAAAATTCATTAATCGCTATATCTTTATTTCCTCTTACTAAATTGTATTTACCCCAATTTAGATAAGAATTATAATCATCATTTTTTTCTTCATAAATTAATGCTCTCATTTGATATGTGAGTGGTGAATTTTTTTCGTATTTATCAAATTCTTCCACGCATTCAAGTGCTTTATCAAAATCTTTAGTCATGTAATAATATTGAGCTTTAAGTGAATAGAATTGAGGAATGTGATTATATTGACCTTCCATTTTTTGAAGTTTTTCAAAAGCTTCAGATTTTTTATCCATATCTAAAAGGCATTTTACTTTTGTTAATTCATCAGATGTAACTTCTAATGCTTTTTCTGGATTTCCGTTTTTTAGGTATAAATCAGCTAATTGTTCATTTAAATTAACGGAGTCAAATCCAGCTTTTCTTCCTCTTTCCAAAACATCTATTGCGCTTGGAACTGCATCTTCTTTTACGTATAAGTTTGCAAGTCTTGTATAGACTTCTTCGTGAGTATCTTCGTGTTCAATGACTTTTAAATATTCATCAATTGCTTTTATGTTATTTCCTTCTTGTTCGTATAAGGTGCCTAATACAAATCTTGCAGATATAATTTCTTTGTCTTCTTGTGCGCAATTTATTGCTTTTTTGTAATCATTAATAGCGTGTTCTAATTTGTGTTCTACAGTATGCATATTGCCTCTGTAAACATAATATTTATATTTGTCTGTTGTTACATAAATATCCATTAATTGTTCATATGCAAGAACATTTGTAGCATCCGATTCTAGTATTTCAGAATAATATTTAGCAGCTTCTTCTTTGTTGTCTAAAAGCATTGAAATATGTCCGAGTCTTTCTAAAAGGCTTAAATCTTTAGGATTTCTTTCATAAAGTTTTTTATATTCTTCAAAAGCTTGTGTATATTGTTCATTTTCTTCAAATTGTTCTGCTGTCTGTAAACTCATTTATGGCTCCTTTATATATTATTATCTTAGTTTAATTATATATTAAAAATAAATATTATTATAACCACAAAGCTAATTCTAAGTATCTATTGAATTGTGAAAAAAAATATGCTAAAATGAAACTTAGGAATATAAAAAAAAGGAGCTAGTTATGAAGAGATTTGAAGCAGAACAGGCACAAAAATCTAGTAAGAGCAATAATGCTTGTGTAGAAGTGTCTAACTGCGTAGCAGTCGGGGGGGGGGCAATTTAGAGCTTGCTCCACAAGGTTTTTCAGGTGTTGAAAATGTAAATTCAAAATGCTATATTAGTGATATGATACATCACTATAAGAATAAGCAAGGTTTTACTCTCGCTGAAGTATTAATAACCTTAGGGATAATAGGTGTTGTTGCGGCTCTTACGTTGCCTGCAGTTATTAATAATACCGAAAAAAAAGAACGTCAGGAAGCTTTAAAAAAGGCTTATTCAACTTTGCAACAAGCTTTATTAATGTATCAAAATGATATTGGTGAAGTTCCAACAAAGTCTACTTTTAATACTGAAACAGGAGCTTTTAAAAAGGCGCTTTTACCATACTTTAAGGGCGCTGTAGATTGTGGGAAGGGAACTGAAAATTCTGCTTGTGTGTATAATAATGTTACTGATGGTTCTGAAGAATATAAAAATTATACAGGAACTTCAAATATTGTTAATACTGGATATTTTGATGATGGTCAATATATTGTGACAGATGGTGTTATGTATTTTTTTGAGAATTATCTTTCAACAGGAACAGGCTCTCAAGGAAATGTTTTTGTTTCAGTAGATGTAAATGGCTACAAACATCTTCCTAATAAATGGGGGCATGATTTGTTTACATTTGAATTAACAGAGGAGGGTAAGTTATTACCGATGGGGGCTGTTGGTACAAAATATGAAAAAAATGCAGACAGTTATTGCTCAAAAGTTTCAACAAGTTCTATGAATGGTATAGCTTGTACAAATCGAGCATTATATGATAAATCTTTTTGGAAATAATTTCTAATTAAATTGGTTTTGCGCTTTTTGAATCCCATTTTCTAGGTAAAATTCAATAGCTTTATCGGCTTTGATTAAAATGTTTTTTAATTCGTCATGTTGTTCCTTCGGAAAATTTTGTAGAACATAATTTTCTGAAGGAATATTTGGTTGTGGGCCAATTCCTATTTTTAATCTGTCAAATTCTTTAGTACCTACATGTTTAATAATTGATTTTATGCCGTTATGACCGCCATCAGAACCGTTTGCTCTAAATCTTATTCTACCTAAATCAAGTGCAATGTCGTCATAGACAATCAAAATATCTTTTACATCAATTTTATAATAATCCATAACAGCTCTTACTGCTTCTCCTGACAAATTCATAAAAGTTGTGGGTTTGATAAGCAGATTATCTCCAATTTTTGCAATAAAGCATTTGAGCTTTTTTTCTTCTCTGAATGAAATATTGTTATCTAATGCCCATTTATCAAGTACCATAAATCCTGCATTATGTCTTGTAAAACAGTATTTGTCGCCTATATTTCCTAGTCCTACAATTAATTTCATATTTTATAATCCTTTATATTTATTATTTTAACGTAAATAAATATTACCGTTGAGATTTACCATCTTTACGCTTAACAAAAAGATAGAAAACATTTATTTTAAAAATGCTAAAAGAAGAGGATGTGACTATGAAGAATAAACCTATAATTCAAGAAAAAAGTTCAGAAAAAGTTGCAAAATTTTTAGAAAAAAATTCTTTACACAAAAAAGATTTTGCTGAAATGATTGGAGTGACACTGTCTTATGTTTACAATTTAATTGATGATGCAATTCCATTTTCAACTCGCGGTACTACTTTAGAGAGAATTGCAACAGTCATGGAAATTCAGCCTGAAGAGTTCGAAGAATATAAAATTCCTCAGGAACCTATTTTAATAGATGATTCTGTTGAGTTTTTCAAAGATGTAATGAAAGAAAAAGGCATGACAACTGTCAATTTTTTGAAAGCATTCCCGAGAAAAAAACGTTTAGATATTGTAGATATGCTTAGAGGTTCACTGCCTATTCCAATTGATTTTAAAGAGCTTACAATGATAGCTCAAGTGTTAGATTTAAGTAAAGATGATATTTACTCGATGTGGGAAAAACGTATGAAACAGGTCTTAGAATCAAATGGCATGAATATATATTCAAATGCCGCTCTCGTGAATTCCATGTTTGATTGTGCAAAGAAATATATTCATCTAAAATAGCTTGAAAATTACGATCTTTTTAAGATCGTAATTTTTTTTTAATAAAAGTGTTGACATTAAATTTTGTTCTTGCTAAGATAATATCACTGACGAAATGAATAGCATTTATAAATTTGCGCTTGTAGCTCAGCAGGTAGAGCACTCCCCTTTTAAGGGATAGGTCGCGCGTTCGAATCGCGCCAAGCGCAATTTTTTATTGCTTATTTTTTATTTAACTTTCTCAAAATTACTTATATTTTTTTGTTTACATCAATAAAAAAGTTTTCTGTTAGCTTTACTTTCTGTTTTGATAAACTATAATTGTATTAAGATTATATATAATTTAAAGGAAACATTATGAGTAAATATTTATTAGAAGTTGGATGTGAAGAATTACCTTATAAATTTATCCCGTCAGCAATTCAACAATTAAAAACAGGTTTTGAAAACTTTTTGAATTCAAATAAAGTTGAATTTGAAGATGTTAAAGTATATGCAACACCAAGAAGATTAGCTGTAATAGTTTCAGGTCTTGAAAAAGAAAGTAAAGATGAAATTAAAGTTGTAAAAGGACCTATTAAAAAAGTTGCATACGATGAAAATGGAAATTTGACAAAAGCCGGGGAAGGTTTTTGCAGAAAAAACGGTATTAATCCTGAAGATTTATACATTGAAGATGATTATATCCATGCAAAAATTACAATCAAAGGAAAATCTATTGTTGAGTTGTTAAAAGAAAATGTTCCATCAATAGTGTTGAAATTGCAAGGCTCTCATTTTATGAGGTGGGCAGCTAATGATGAAAAATTTTCTCGTCCGATAAGATGGATTGTATCTATTTTGGATAGAGAAGAAGTTAAAATTAAAATTATTGATAAAGAAAGCTCTAATGTGACACGTGGTCATAGATTTGCTCAACAAAATGTTTATATTAATAACCCTGATGATTACGTAGAAATTATGCGTAACTGTTGCGTAATTGTAGATCAGGAAGAAAGAAAACAAAGAATTATTGACAGAGCTAAAGAAGAAGCTGCAAAATTAGGTGCAACTCCTTATTACACAGACGATTTATTGGAAGAAGTAACATTTATTACTGAATATCCGGTGCCTGCTGTATGTGAGTTTAATCCTGATTATTTAAGATTACCGGAAGAACTTGTTGTTACTGTAATGGCTGTTCACCAAAGATATTTCGCTTTGTATAAAGATGGCAAATTAATTAATAAATTTATCACTATGACAAATTATCTCGGTGATGAGTTTGAAAATATCAAGGCAGGTAATGTAAGAGTTATTAAAGCTCGTTTAGATGATGCTGTATTTTTCTTCAATGAAGATACTAAAAAGCCTTTAGCTGATTATGTTGAGGACTTGAAAGGTATTACATTCCAAAAAGGTATGGGCTCAATGTATGATAAAGCTCAAAGACTTGTTAAGTTGTCAAAATTAATGGTTGGGAATAATCCTACTGTTGAAAGAACTGCACTTCTTGCAAAAGCTGACTTGACAACAAATTTAGTGTTTGAATTTACTGAATTGCAAGGATTTATCGGTGCTGATTATGCAAGAGTATCAGGAGAACCTGACTGTGTTTGTGAAGGTATTAAAGAACATTATTTCCCTCTTAATGCCGATGGCGAAATTGCTGTTACAACTGAGGGACAAATTGTTGGTATTGCCGATAAAATAGATACAATTTGTGCAGTATTTGCAGAAGGTAAAAAGCCTACCGGATCTTCAGACCCTCTAGGTGTTCGCCGTGCAGCTTTAGGTGTTATCAGAACTATTTTAACTAACGATTTAAAAATTGATTTGACTAAATTGATTACAGAAACTTTATTATTACTTCCTGTATCTACAGAAGGTGAAAATATTGCTGATAAATTTAAAAAAGCTGCAGGATCTTGTATTAGCAGAGTATCAGGTAAAGTTACAGATGAAATTTATGAATTCTTTATTCAAAGATTAATAATTTTCTTGTCTGAAAAATATTCTAAAAATGTATTAGAGGCTTGTGCTGCTAATAAAAATCCGCTTGTTGATTTAACTGATTATATCAAACGTGTAGAAGCTGTTTCAAAATTGAATTCAGAAGCAGTATTAGAAAGTGCTAACAGAGTATTGAGAATTTTAAAAGAAGATTCTAAAAAATCTGTTAATAAGAATTTATTTAAAGAACCTGCTGAGAGCATGTTATTAAATCAGATTGAAACAGTAAGTGAAGATTTAGATTATGACGCTTATTTGAAGCAGTTAGAAGAAATTAATCCATCTGTTGAAAAATTCTTTAACGATGTTCTTGTAATGGATAAAGATGAAAATGTTAAGGAAAACAGATTAGCTCTTCTTACTATGTTGAAAGGCAAATATAATCACTTAGCTGATTTCAGTAAATTATAAAGAATTGTAAACAATCTTTGTAAAAAAGTAAATTATTTTTTTCAGGATACTTTACAATAGTACGAAGTAGGTAAGATAAAAATTAACAATAAATGGTAGGAGTCAACTTCATGTTAAACCGATTAAAAAATTTAAAAGTCGTAAAATCTTTAGGAAAACATATTAGCCCTAAATTACGCTGGCTAAATTTTATGAATCACAATATTGACAAATCATCTCCTGAATATATTAGAATGATTAGCGGAGTTGACGAATTAAAATCAAGTTCTGACGAACGTAAGCTGGAAGCAATGGTCAGAGAACAACTCAAAGAAGAATTCCCGAATATTGAGAATATGAAATCTTATGAGCTTCTTGTAGATGCCGTAATTTATAACTACAAGAAAAAACAGCTTCAAGCTATGGATGAGCTCGAAAAATAATAATAAATACTCATCAAAATTAATAAAAGATAATATCCCTCAGGGGATGTTATTTTTTTTATAGAAATTTATTATGGTGTTAAATATGGAGATGAGTATATGAAAACTACAATTATTGGTGTTATTTTAAAAAATCGATTAGAAGATGCTATTGAATTTCAAAAGATTATTACAACTTATGGTTGTGATATAAAAACAAGAGTTGGATTGCATCCAGTACAAAAAGATACTTGTGTGAATTCAGGTATTGTCTTATTAGAAGTTTTAGAAAATGCAGAAAAATTAAGTAAAGAATTAAGAGAAAAATGGGATATTAAGACAATGGAATTCGAATTATAACTTTTGTAAACCTTTTATTTTTAATATAGCAAAAATTTTTTTTAGGGTGTTTAATGCTAAAGGGAATTAGATTAGATGATAACGCCCATAAATACTCCACAATCGAATTTAATAGCTCAGGCGCTTTTAAGAAAATCGCCAAACGGTAAAACAGAAGCTAATAATCCTAATAGGTCCAGTATTTTTTATATAAACGATTTCCATGGCAAGTCAATAAATATGGAAAGAACTATTACGGCTTCAAATGCATTTGATGCATTTATTCCTTCTGTACCTACCGATAAATTGAAGCTGTCATCAGGGGATATTCAGTTAGGAGAGCCTGTGAAAGCAAATCAGGTTATGGTAGAAGCTCAAAATATTATGGGTATTATGGCGTCAGCTATGGGTAACCATGAATATGATATGCCAAAGCATATTGCAGAATTAATTCCTCAAATGGGTTATAAAATGTTAGCGTGTAATATAAATATTAAGCCAGATAATCCATTGTATAAAAAGGTTGAAAAATCTTATATTCAAGAAGTTAACGGAAATAAATACGGTATAATTGGAGTTTCTCCGGTTGATTTATTTTCAAGATTAAAATATGGAAAATTGTTTGAAGATTTAAAAATTGATGGTATTGAAAGTACTATAAAAGATGTTCAAACAGAGGTTAATAAGTTAAAGGAACAAGGTGTAAATAGAATTATTCTATTATCTCATGTTGGTTTTGGGTATGATCAAAAAATTGCGAAAGAAACAGAAGGTATTGATATTATATTAGGAGGGCATTCTCATAATTTTATAACTGATGTAAAACCAGGTGTTAATTTATTCAATTCTAAATCAGGTGAACCTGTAGTTATTACCCAAGCCGGTCGTGATGGAAATTATTTTGGCATTTTGAATGTAGAGTGGAATAATAAAGGTGTAATGACAAAAATTCAAAATAATGTTACAAGTACAAGAGGTTTTAAACGCAGTCCAGTTGTAAGATATGCGTTTGAAAAAATTCTTGGAAAACCAAAAGTTGTAGGAGTGATAAATTCAGCTCCTCCTCCTCTTAAAAATGCTTCAATAGAGCCAAGCGGGCATGCAAACTTCTTGTGCGATTGTATGAGAGAAGAATTAGGAACAGATATTTCTTTATTTGGTTCTGCAACAATTAGAGGATTTTTTGAACCTGGGAAATTAGATACAAGATGGCTTGAGGATATTTCTCCATTCAAAAATAAAATGGTAGTTGCAAATTATTCAGAAAAAGAAATAGTTGATATGCTAAGAGTGTCTTCTAAGTCATTAGTGAATACAAATAACAAACCAGGAATTGTACATGTTTCAGGTCTGAAATATACAATTTCTAAAAATGGAGAATTAAAATCAGCATTTTTTGTTGATAAAAATGGAAATGAAACACCTATAAATATTAATAATCCAAGAGTTGATAAGATGTATAAAACAGCATTAACAGATTATTATGCACAAGGTCATGATGGGTTTACGATGTTAAATAAATATAACCAGGCTGAAAAAGTTTATGATTTTGATGTTTGTAAATGTGTTGAAGATTATATGCAAAAACATACTGAGCCTATTGATATAAAAGATGATGGCAGAATAAAAATAGTTGATTAGTTGTATCCTTTATTAATATCTGTTATAATAATTATATAGATTTAGAAAGGAGCAGAAAATGAAGAGATTTGAAGCAGAACAGGCACAAAAATCTAACAAATTAAAAGATAATTGTGACGTAGTTCTCGGGGGGGGGGCAATTTAAGGCTTGCTCCACAAGGCTTTCGAAGGTATAGTCATTCTGAAGGTGAATATCTGAAAGAATCCAGCCAATTATTAAAAGGAAAAGCTGGATTGCTTCGACAAAAGTCTCGCAATGACAAATATGGCTTTACTTTAGCAGAAGTATTAATAACATTAGGTATAATTGGTGTTGTTGCTGCGATGACATTGCCAACATTAATAGCTCGTTATAATGAAAAAGTATGGACAACATCTTATTTACGTGTGTATTCCATTTTGGATAATGCTTATAGACGTGTTCAAGAGGAATATGGTACGTTTGATAATTGGACAACATTTACAATGGTTGGAGATAATAGAAGAAGTACTGTTAAAGCTAAAGATTTATACGAATATATGATAAAGCCATATGTTGAAGTCAACAAGGCTTATCTCCCTAAAGATGATAATTGGAATAGGACTGGAAAACATAATTGTTGGCCTGAAACATCATATTATTTTGATAAAACTCCATATAGCTCAAATTCTAATGGAGAGTATCGAGCACAGCCTGCAATAAGTTTAAAGTCTGGTGAATGTGTAGTTTTGGGCTATGGAAATGGAGATTTTTCTGTTGACTTGAATTCTAAAAGAGGTCCAAATACTTTAGGTAAAGATCAGTTTATATTTTCCTTTGATATTAAACAAAAAGAACGTATAAAACCTGGAAATTATGAAATTTGGTGGACTGATAATGCAAATTACTGTGATCAAAATGATGCCCATGGCTGGATGGCTGGTGTATCTTGCGGATTTTGGATAGTGAGATATCACAATATGGACTATTTACACCTGCCTTTTGAAGAAGTAAAAAAAAGATGGCGTGGTGGTGTTTGGTAACAAAAAAACACCCTTTTCAAAAGGGTGTTTTTTTTCTTTTCTATTTAATTTTTAGTTACACAGCGTAAACACTAACTTGTTTTCTGTCACGTCTGTGAGCTTCAAATTTAACTTGACCGTCAATTAAAGCATATAAAGTATCATCTGATCCGATACCTACGTTGTTACCAGGATGTACTTTTGTTCCTCTTTGACGAACAAGAATGTTACCAGCTTTAACGATTTCTCCGCCGAATTTTTTAACGCCTAAACGCTTCGCTTCGGAGTCACGACCGTTACGGGTAGATCCCATACCTTTCTTATGTGCCATTTTTATATTCTCCTTGTACTACGTACGTAGCTATAACTTACAATTATTTTAAGTATCGCCTGCCATACGATTTTTGTGCTACTTTTTCCGATTTATTTTTTTTATCGGCTTTTGTTTTGTCAATGTACTCGAGGTATTATTTTAAAATTTTTATATTATATTTTAAATTTTTCCTCTCGCATCTGTTTTGTTTATCATTTTTGATTATGCTTCTTCAGTTGTTTCTGCTGATTTTTTCTGAGCTGATGTTCTGATTTTAGAAATCATTACTCTTGTGAAGCCTTGTCTGTGTCCTTGTTTTTTTCTGTAACCTTTTTTAGGTCTTTGTTTGTAAACAATAACTTTCTTTTCTTTGTCATGTTTAACGATTGTACCTTCAGCAGAAGCACCTGCAACGTAAGGTTGTCCTACTTTAGATTTTTTACCGTTAACGATCATTACGACTTTATCAAAAACTACTTTTGAATCTTTTTCGCCGTCTAATAATTCAACATCAAGATATCTTCCTTCTTCTACTTGATATTGTTTTCCGCCTGTTTCTACGATTGCGAACATGTTTGTTTTTCCTTTCTACTTGGGTTTCGTTTTTTCATTACAGCTTACGGGATTGCTTGTGCCGCCTTTTGACGGTTTTGATCAGTTTTGAAACATATCTTTTTGCAAGCTTTGATTTGTTTAATGCACTCGGGTAAATTTACTCCGTTTTATATGTTTCAGAATGACTTGTCCCTCGCATCTGTTTTGCTTTAAAAGCTTTTGAAAAATTATTAACGAGTTACCGCATACTAATACATCAATATTATCACTTGCTCAATGCCTCTTGTCAAGCACTATTAACATTTATTAACTTTGTGTTTTTAGTGTTTTGTTTGGGTTAAAATTATTTAAGAGGGAGAATTTTTTGAAAATGAAATTTACTGTTGAAGAATTAAGAGCAGCTACTGGTGCTCAGGTAAAAGGGAATTTAGACGGCGAATATGAAATTTCTACTGACACTAGAACAATAAAAGCCGGAGATATATATTTACCTTTAAAAGGCGCAAGTTTTGATGGTGAAAATTTTTGTGATAAGGCCATAGAGGCTGGTGCTGCAGGTTGTTTTTGTACAAAAAATGATTGCCCTTCTGATTTTTCAATGAAAGTTTCAGATACTCTTACTGGATATTTGAATATTGCAAATTATGCACGTAAAAAATATAATCCTATTGTAATAGGTATTACAGGCAGTTCGGGTAAAACTACAACTAAAGAAATGGTGTATTCGGTTGTTGCTGAAAAATTCAGAACGCATAAAACTTATTCAAATCATAATAATGAAATAGGCTTTTGCCAGACAGTTCTTTCAATGCCTGAGGATACTCAAGTTTTAATTATTGAAATGGGAATGAGAGGTCTTGGAGAAATTGAATTGATTACAAAATATGCTGAACCTGATTATGCGGTAATTACCAATGCAGGTTCTGCTCATATTGGTCGTTTAGGTAGTCTTGATAATATTGCGAAAGCTAAATGTGAGATTACTAAGTTCTTGAAGAAGGCTCTTGTTGCAAATAATAATGATCGAATTAAAAAATTTGCAAATTTTTCTGGAGAAAAAGTCTTCTATTCAATTAATGATGTGAAAATTTTAGAAAAAAGAAGTGGTTATTCAAAATTTGTATATAAAGATAAAGAATATGAGCTAAATGTTGAGGGTGATTATAATATCGAAAATTCTCTATCAGCGATTGAAATAGGTTATATGCTCGGTATGTCTTATGATGAAATAAAACAAGGTTTGTTAAAATATCACCCGATTGAAAAGCGTTGGGAAGCCCAAAATGTTGCGGGGTTCAATATTATAAATGATAGCTATAACGCTAATCCTGAATCAATGAAGGCTTCGGTTTCTACATTTATTGACCTTTATCCTAATCCTGTTGTAATTTTAGGAAATATGGGTGAGTTAGGGGACAATGAAATTGAATTTCATAGAGAAGTTGGAGAATTTATTGGTAAAAAGTTTAAAGGGAAAGATGTTAAATTCTTAACTGTTGGAAATTTAGCAGAACATATCGGAAAAGAACTTTTAAAATATGGTTTTGATGTAATACATTTTGAAGATAATATTGCAACATCTCGTTACATTCTTGATAATCTGAATGCTGGTATTACAATATTTTTAAAGGCTTCTCGTTCTATGAAGTTTGAAGAAATAATTGAAAAATTAAAAGGTGATGAAAAATCTCCTGATAATGTGATTAAAAATAATAAAGAAGTAGTGAAAGAGGGATAACAAATATGATAATGCTTGCAGTTGCGTTTTTACTAGGTTTAATATTATGTTTGCTTTTCGGAGTTCCATATATTGATTTTTTGAGAAAGCATATGATTGGGCAATATGTAAAAGATTGTGCTCCAGAAGCGCATGCAAAAAAACAAGGAACACCAACTACAGGCGGAATTTTTATAATTCTTGCAATAATTTTGGGTTCTATTATAACTCTTGCAATGGCGCAAAGACTTAATACCGAAGCATTTATCATTCTTTTAACTTTATTATTTTATACATTTGCTGGTTTTCAAGATGATTATATAAAAATTAAAGGTAAGGGGAACGATGGGCTTACTCCTAGAGGAAAATTATTAAGACAAATAGCAATTGCAATGTTGCCTACTTTGTATTTAATGATGTCAAAAGCAAGTGCAGGAGATGTTGCTATCGGTCATTATATTTTACATTTAGGTTGGTTATACCCAATATTTGCAGTATTTGTAATTACTGGTGCATCTAATGCTTATAATTTGACTGATGGTTTAGATGGATTAGCTGCATCTACAGGTATTTTTTCTTTCTTGGCTTGCGCGCTGATTTGTTTATTTTCAGGTTATCCTGAAGCTGCGATAATTTCAGCTTGTGTGGCTGGTGCTTTAGCTGGATTTTTAAAATATAACAAACCTAAAGCTCAAGTATTTATGGGTGATACAGGATCGTTAGCAATTGGTGGATTGTTAGGAACTGTTGCGGTTATGGGAAAATTTGAAATTTTACTTGTTTTAATTGCAGGTATTTTTGTTATGGAAACATTGTCTGTTATTATTCAGGTTACAAGTTTCAAAACAACTGGAAAGAGAGTTTTTAAAATGGCTCCTATTCATCACCATTTTGAATTATGTGAATGGAGTGAAAAGAAAATTGTTTGTGTATTTGCGCTGGTTTCAGCAATTTTATCAATTAGCGCAATAATTCTTTATGTCTTATTTAACAGAGGTATTTTATAATGAAATCAATATGTCCAAGTTTAAAATTATTCGATAAAAAAGTTTTGGTATTAGGTTTTTCAAAAAGTGGTATATCTGCTGCGAAGTATTTAAATAATGTTGGGGCAGATGTTTATATTACGGAATCAAGAGAAGAACGCCCCGACGATATTCAAAAATTAAAAGAATTAAGGGAAATGGGTATACATATTGAGCTGGGTGGCCATAGTGATGATTTTGTTAAGGATTCATATATTGCAGTTACAAGTCCTGGAATTCCTCCACATGTCCCAATAATGCAAAAATTAAAAGAATTTAATATTAAAGTTATTTCAGAAATTGAATTAGCATATACTCAGGCAGGTTCTCCTTTTATTGCAATAACTGGTACTAACGGTAAAACAACAACAACAGCTTTGACTGCTCATATTTTATCAAGCGAATATAAGGCTGAACCTTGTGGTAATTATGGAATACCTCCTTGTGATTTATTAGACAAGGATATTGATTTCTTTGTTTGTGAATGTAGTTCTGCTCAATTAGAATATAGTAATGCATTTCAACCTCAAATTTCTGTATTTACGAACTTTACACCTGATCATATTGACTGGCATGGTGGTTTAGAGAATTATTTTAAAGCTAAGGCTAAGATTTTTAAAACTCCTCAAGCTCCTGCATTTTCTGTTTTAAATGCGAAAGATGAAAGACTATTAGAATTCTCTAAAGAATGTGATGGAACTGTATTTTTGTTTGATGGAGAAATAGGAGATAATTGTTCATTTATAAAAGATGAGGCAATATTTTTCAAAAGAGATGGTAAAGTTGAAAAAATTATTGATTTAAAGGATTGTCCATTAATTGGAAATCATAATTATCAAAATGTAATGTGCGCTGTAATTGTTGCTAAATTGGAAGGTATTTCAAATGATAATATTAAAACATCTATAATGTCATTTAAGGTTCCAGAACATAGACTTGAAAAGTTCGCACAAAGTGGAAAAACTATTTTCTATAATGATTCAAAAGCGACAAATCCAGAGGCTAGTTTAGTTGCTATAAATTCTTTTAATAATTGTGATGTGACTTTAATTGCAGGTGGACGTGATAAAAATACTGATTTAAAAGAATTTTGCGAAGCTATAAAAAAACATATTAAAACTGTTATTTTGATAGGTGAAGCAGCTGACAGATTTGAAGAAAATTTGAGAAATAACGGATTTGATAGCATAATAAGAGAAAGTACAATGCAAGATGCAATAGATAAATCTATTGTGTTAAATCCAGATGTTGTATTGTTATCACCGGCATGCGCAAGTTTTGATATGTTTAGCGGATATGAAGAAAGAGGAAAGGTATTCAAAGAATATGTCTTATCAAAGATCAATTAGAAGAGAACCTTATGATAATAGGGGTGATCAGCCTATTCAAAGTATTATAATTTCATCACCGGACAAGACTCTTTTAATTGTTGTAGCTTTCCTTGTTATAATAGGCTTTTTAGCTATTTTTTCTGCTACAGCTCCTAAATGTTTGGATGAAGGTGGTAACCCTGCTCAATTTTTGATAAAGCAGCTAATTTGTTTTGTTGTCGGTTTTTTCGGTTTGAAGTTTTTTATGAATTATGATTATAAAAAACTTTCTGATTGGAATGTAATAATAATGTCAGCGATTTTGTTATCTTTATTTTTGGTAGACTTTACTCCTTTAGGAGTTGTTGTAAACGGTGCTAAACGATGGATTAACATTGCTGGATTTCAATTACAGCCTTCTGAATTTGCAAAACCGGCTGTTGTTTTATTGTTGGCTAATGCTTTCAGAAAAGATGCTAATTTGTTTGACCAAAATAAATGGGTATGGGCATTTTTCCCAATAATTGCTATGGCAGGATTAATTTTTATTCAGCCGAATTTGTCAATGGTAATATTGCTTGGAATGACGACTGTTGTTATGTATATGGCTGCAGGCGGTTCTATGAAGTTGTTTTTAAGCTGTGTAGGTACTATGTTTGTTACATTGGTAATTGGGCTTACAACAATTATTAAACCTTATCAGTTGCAGCGTATAAAAACTTGGAGGCACCCTGAATCAGATCCTTTAGGGGCTGGTTATAATATTATTCAATCTCTTATTGCTTTTGCATCAGGAGGTTTTAGCGGTGTTGGATATGGCGGTTCTATTCAAAAACTTTCTTATTTGCCAGAATGTCATACAGACTTTATTTTTGCAATTATTGCAGAAGAATTAGGGCTAGTTGGCTGTATTTTAGTTATAGGTCTTTTCTTTACATTTATGCAAAGAGGTTTTGTAATTGCCGCAAGATGTCCTGATATGTATGGGAAATTGTTGGCTGTGGGGATTACTTTTTCTATTACATTCCAAGCATTTATGAATATGAGTGTAGCGAGTTCATTCTTGCCAACAACTGGTGTTCCGCTTCCATTTATTAGTTATGGCGGTTCTTCTTTAATCGTGTCTTTGATTATGGTAGGAATACTTTTAAATATATCTAAAAAAAGAATTAAAAAGATAAGGAATAGATTTTAATGAGCAGATTTTTTATAACAGGCGGAGGTACAGGCGGTCACATTTATCCGGCAATTGCAGTTGCTGAAAGTTTAAAAGGTGATGAAATATATTATATTGGGAATCCTAAAAATCTAGAATTTGATATTGTTTCTCAAAAGGGCTTTCAATTTTTAGGGATTAATGTTCATGGAATGCCTAGAAAAATATGTTTTGAACTTTTGAAATGGATTATTCAGCTTAGTATAGCAGTTATGAAATGTTGTTATTATGTCAAGAAATATAAGCCTGACGCTGTATTTGGAACAGGTGGGTATGTTTCTGCCCCTGCTTTAATGGCTTGTCGTATTTTAAATGTTCCTTATATGATGCATGATTGTGATGCTCAGCCTGGATTAGTTACCAGGAAATTGTCAAAAGATGCAAAATGTGTATCTGTAGCATTTGAATGTGCTTGTAACTCTATAAGTAATACTAATTGTAAGGTGAATGGAAATCCTATTCGTTCAGCTTTTAAGGATTTATCTAAAGAAGATGCTAGAAAATCTCTAGGCTTGAAGGATAAATTGACGCTTTGTATTATGGGTGGGTCTCAGGGAGCAAGATCTATTAACAATGCTGCTGTAGAGACATTAAAATCTTTTTCAAAAGATTATGATTTGCAAATAATTTTTCAGACTGGTAAAAAGAATTATGAAAGAGTTTTAGAGCAGTTAATTCGTATTTATCCTGAATATGAGGCAGACGCTAATATTATTATCAGACCGTATTTTGAAGATATGGTGTCAGTTTTAAAAGCCTCTGATATCGCCGTATCACGTTCAGGTTCTTTGAGTATTTCTGAAATATGTGCATCTGCTATTGCCCCTATTTTTGTGCCTTATCCTCATGCAGCTGCTGATCATCAACGTAAAAATGCAAAATTTATGGTTGAAAAAAATGCAGGGTTGTATATTGAAGATAATGAAATTAATGAAAATACTTTAAAAGAAGCGGTTTTATCTTTGGTAAATGACAGACAAAAACTAGATCAATTCCAAAAAAATTCTTATGCTTTAGCGAAATTGGATGGTACTGAGAAAATTGTTGAACAATTAAGAGAAATTGCAAATGGGAAATAGTTATAAAAATGCAATAGATTTATTGACTTCTCAAGGCAAATTTTATATTAATTTAGGTCTTGATAGAATTTCTGCGATATTGGATTTATTAGGAAATCCTCAAGATAATCTAAAATGTATCCATGTTGCAGGAACTAACGGTAAGGGTTCTGTATGTGCGATAATCGCATCGATTTTGAATTATGCAGGAGTAAAAACAGGGCTTTATACAAGTCCTCATATTTTTGATTATACTGAAAGAATTAAAATTAATGGTGTGGATATTTCAAAAGATGATTTTGCAAATTATGTATTTGAAATTGTGAAAATTGCAGATGAAAATAATATACATTTGACAGAATTTGAAATATTAACTGCAGTTATGTTTAAATATTTCTCTGACAATAAAGTAGAAGTTGTTGTCTTAGAAACAGGTTTAGGGGGTAGATTTGATGCAACAAATGTTATTAAATCAAATCTTTGTGCAATAATTACTCATATTGATTTAGACCATACAGAAAGATTGGGAAATACAAGATCTAAAATTGCATTTGAAAAGGCTGGGATTATTAAACCTGATTGTCCTGTTTTCACTTGTGAAGGGTATGAAGAAATAAAAGACAAAGCAGATGAATGTAATTCTTTATTTGTAATGGTTGCACCTTTTGAAGATCCTACAAATTTATCATTAAAAGGTACTTGTCAGCAAGAGAATTTATCACTAGCTTTGACTGCAGTGAGACATGTATTCCCAACTATTTCAGAAGAAATTATCCAAGAAGGAATAAGGAATGTTAAACACCCATGTAGATTTCAAATATGTAGGGATGATTTAATTATTGATGGCTCTCATAATCCAAATGGAGCTATGGCACTTCGAGAAAGTTTAGATTTGTATTTCCCAAATTCAAAACGCTGTTTTGTTTTTGGCTGTTTAAAAAATAAAGATTATAAAAAAATGATGGAAATATTATTTTCTAAAGGTGATGAAATTTATTTTTATCATTTTAATAATCAAAACTCCTGCTCTATAAAAGAGTTACAGGAGTCTTGTGAGTTTCCTTCTAAAATTTTTAAATCTTTGGATGAATTACCGCAAGATTATTTAAAAATAGTATGCGGATCTTTTTATATGCTTAATGAGATTGTTCCTCAATCTCTTGTTCGTTAGCCATTTCTTCAAGTAAATTTGTAACTTTTGCCGGTTCAAAATCGGTACAAGAATTCCAAATTAGTGTTGGTTTTTGTCCGTTTATTGAGGGGCTTGGATAATCACTGTTACAGAAACCTTTCAACATATTAGTAGAGCCGTCTACATTTGATGTAAAGTATTTGCAGCAGCTGCATATTTTTAGAACAAAGCCGTAATCATATAATTTTTGTCTGATTTCTTGTAAAGCATCAATCATTCTGAGATGTCTGCCAGTTACAAATTTTTTGTTTTTGTACATAAATTTGATTTTAGCCAGTCCTGATTCTGATATAAATTCAAGTTTACAAGGTAATTCTCTACCTGCATTGTTCATTACAAATGCTTCTATCGCAAGTTTTTCAGTATCTTCTGGAAGTTCTTCTCTCTGTGTGATTTTAGCTCTTATAACTCTTACAGGTGGAAGATTTTTTATTATGTGGCATAGAGAATATATTGGATATAGACATAATAATAGAATTTCTCTAAATCTTAGTTTTGAATTGATTAAGCTAATTCCAAATCCAGCTACAAGAATTAAGAATGTAAAAAGAACAATTTTGAAATCTACAAAGAAGTAGTATCTGTAAGAATGTTTCATTATTGCAGCATATATAATTAATATCATCCAAATATTAGGATTTAATAGTGAAAATGTATGTTCTGCAAATACAAAGTTGTTTGACCAAATTTGAGTGAAACAATTTTTGAATAAATCTAGTCTAGCAGATAATCTAGGTTTTCTAAATTCATAATTAGCAGTGTCAACATAAGTTTGAATATTAGGATTATATGTGCAGGGACATTTAATTTTAGATAACAACATACTGTATTTTAATTCGGTATTTATATCTTTAAAATCAATTGAACCTATTTCATCAACAATATCTTTTTTTATAATGAATACGCCTGAATCAGCGCTTGCTGCAAGTCCAAATAATGAACGAGCTTTTCTCATAAAGTTCATATGATATTTCTGGTAAGCTGCTTTAATTTTATCAACAGGTCCTAAGTTATCAGTAATGATTAATGTTTCACCACTTAATGCGCTGTTGTTAATTAATGCAGAATTTACTGTTGTTAAGAAGTTTGATGGGATACTTCTGTCTCCATCAATAAAAACATAAGAATCAATTGTTTGATCTTTAGATAATCTTTCAATAAGCATTGAAATGGCTTGATCTTTACCAACGGTTCCAACTCCTGTTATGTTTATTAAATTTACAAAACTTTCATTAATAAAAAGTTGTTCTGAACCGTCAGAGCAGTTGTCTAAAATAACAAAAACTCTAAAATTATTAATTGGATAGTCTTGCATTTTTAATTCTTTGATAAGATTTTCTAAGGTAATTTTGTTATTTCTTGCATAAATAACTACAGCAAGATTATCTTTTTCTTCATATTGAGAATATCTTTTTTCGATTTTAAAAGGTCTATCGTTAAGATTTCTAATAGCTAGTGCTAAAAAATATAATGAATATACTGCTACGTATAAGTATAAAATATCTAAAATTAATTCCATAATAATCCTTTCACAATAATATTTTATGTAAAAGAATTCTAAAAATCCATTACATGTTAATAAATGTAATTACTCCTTTTAAGTTTAATCAAGTCCCTATTTTTAATAATAAGGGTTGTTATAAAGTTAAAAATCTGTTATAATATTTGTAAGGAATATATTAATGGAGAGTTGGATTTAATGAAACGAGCTTTTACATTAGCTGAAGTATTGGTTACGCTAGGTATCATAGGAGTTGTGTCAGCAATGACAGTTCCAACATTGATGCAAAATCACCAACGTAAGACTTATGTAGTGCAATTACATAAAGTATATAATGAGTTTCAACAGGCAATGGTTCAGTATATGACAGAAAGAAATGCTTTAAATCTTAGAGAAGCTGGAATAAATAGTCAAGCAGCCATGAATAGTTTTGTAACAAATCATTTTAAGGTTGTAAATAGTTGTCTTACTGAAGAAACTACTCCTTGTTTTGAAAATCCTGCAAATTATAAAAAAATATCAGGTGCAGTTGCTAATGGTTTTGATAATGAAGAAGGTATGATGTTTACTTTAGCTAGTGGGGCATCTATTAGACCTTGGTACGCAAATAATGGATCAAATTTTATTGTTATGGTTGTAGATACTAATGGTATGCAGGGGCCTAATATCTATGGTAGAGATTTTTTTGATATGTGCATAGATGTTAACGGTAATATCGATGGTTGTGTAGCTGCTCCAACATCTTTCCCATTATCTTCGGATGCAAGAGATACGGCGTTTAATTCTTCTTGTTTAGGTAATGGTCAGGAAATTCTGGGATGTTTTGGTAAAATTTTAAATGATAATTGGGAAATGACTTATTAATTAAAAAGCTCTCTTTTTGAAGAGGGCTTTTTAATTAATTTATAATATTAATAAATTTAATAATATCCTCGTAAAAGTATTTAAGTCTAATGAACAATTTAAGTAATAATGGATAATAGAAATACGAAGGGGATTAATATGCTAAAAAAAATAATTTTATATTTAAGTTTTGTTATTTTATCTATTATGCCTGTTGCTGCTCAGAATTATGCACCGGATGAACTTATAAATATTAGTGTATACGAAAAAATTAATCCTGCTATTGTATCGATTGATGCAAATTTAGATGACGGTTTTTCTGCAGGCACAGGTTGCGTAATAAGAGCTGATGGTGTTATTCTGACAGGATCTCATGTGATAGAGGGCGCTAAAGATATTGATGTAACAACATCAGATGGAAAAGTTTATAAAGCTTCTATTTTAGCTAAAATGGGGAAAAATAAAGATTTAGCTCTTTTAAAAATTGATTCGAAAAAATCTTTAAAAACAATTGCTTTTGGAGATTCTGAAGATGTTAAAGTCGGACAAAAGGTTTTAGCTATAGGTAACCCGTTTGGTTTTTCAGGAACTCTAACTTCAGGCATTGTATCAAGAATTGATTATGCAAAAGGTAGAATTCAGACTGATGCTGCAATTAACCCAGGGTGTTCTGGCGGACCTTTGTTAAATTCTCAAGGGGAAGTGATAGGAATTTCTCAATCTATTTATAATCCCGACAATAATATTTCCAATATTGGAATTGGTTTTGCTATCCCTGTTAATGAAGCTAAAAAGTTTATTGAAACTGCAAATCTTGATAATACAAATTTAACTAATAAAAAACGATTTGCATTTAAAGAATAGGTTAAGTTTTTATAATCTTTCACTCTGTTTTAATTCTTTCGTGGTATAGTATTTTATATAAAACTAAGGAGGAATTATGGCAGAGTTTTATTTTATGAATGGTGAATATGTTGATGCGACAAAGGCAATGATTCCTGTTCGTACGCATGCATTCCTTTACGGAACTGCTGTTTTTGAAGGTATTAGAGCATATTGGAATGAAGAAGAAAAACAATTATATGCATTCAGAGTACCTGAACATTATGAAAGACTTCAAAGAAGTGCAAAAATAATGTGCATGGAAAGTCCTTATACAGTTGAAGAATACTGTGACATTACAAAAAAATTATTAGCAAAAAATAATTACAAACAAGATTGTTATATGCGTCCAACATTATATAAATCAGCTCAAAAAGTTGGACCTGGACTTTATGATAATGAAGATTCATTCATGATTATTTCTAATAAAATGGGTGATTATATTGATACATCAAAAGGTTTGAAAGTTTGTGTATCAAGCTGGAGAAGAAACAGTGATAACGCTATTCCTCCTCGTGCAAAAGTTGCAGGTTCATATGCAAATGCTGCGTTAATCAAAACAGATGCTCATAATATGGGATTTGATGATGCGATTGTGTTAGATGAAGCTGGACAAGTAACAGAAGGTTCTGCAATGAACTTATTCCTTGTTCAAAATGGAAAACTTGTAACTACTATGAAAACAGATAATATCTTAGTAGGTGTTACAAGAAATACAATTATGGAACTTGCAAAAGACGTGTTAGGTATCGAAACAGAAGAACGTGCTATTGACAGAACTGAATTATATATCTCTGATGAAGCGTTCTATTGTGGTACTGGAGCTCAAGTAAGTCCTATTGTAAGTGTAGATAATAGAAAACTTGGTGACGGTAATGTCGGCGAAATTTCTAAATCTCTACAAAAACTTTATTTTGATGTTGTTAAAGGTAAAGTTGCAAAATATAAAAAATGGTGTATGCCAATTTATTAAAAATTTTATGCCCCTCTCTTTTGAGAGAGGGGTATATTTTATAAGAGAAAGAGTATGATTGAATTTTTAGGGTTATGTGTCCAAAATTTAATAAGAAGTATAAAATACTTGTTTCAAGTTAGATTTTCAAGTGTTTTAGCTCAAGCAGCGGAAATTAGTTATGATTCTTTACCAATATCTTTGATTATTGCTTTTATTGCAGCTGCAGTAATTGCAATTCAAGTATCTAAACAGTTTTTAATGAGTGGAGCAGAAGCCTATATTGGCGGCACAATCGCTGTTGTAATGATTAGAGAAATTGCACCCGGTTTTGTTGCATTAGCAATAGGAGCAAGAGCTGGAACTGCTATTTCTGCTGAAATTGCTAATATGCAGGTTACATCTCAAGTTGATGCTATGAAAACTCTAAAAGTTGATCCTGTTGGTTATTATTTTACCCCAAGAATTATTGCAGGTATGTTGACTGTTCCAATGGTTGTTCTTTTGGCTGAATTTATCGGGATTGTAGGCGGAATGTTTGTATCTCATGCTACAATCGATTTGCATCCTGCAAGATATATGAATTCAGCTTGGTTATGGATTTCTACAAGAGATATTTATATAAGCCTATTAAAAGCTTCTATTTTTGGAGGGTTAATAGCTCTTGTTTGTGCTACTCAAGGATATAGTACAAAGGGTGGTGCAAAAGAGGTTGGTACATCTACAACACAAGCTGCGATTCTTTCAACTATTTATATGCTTATTGCGGATTTTTTGATAAATTTAGTGTTTTATATAATTAAATAAAAAATTATGCCAAATATTTTTGAACAGACTCTTTTGTAAACACTTCAATACTGTCTTGAGAATGTATGAAAATCATACAGCTGATAAGTGATTTAAGTGTTTCAAAATCAGAGAATGATAATTTATATCTTAAATCTTCCATATTATTTGCTAAAAATTCCATAATGATAGTTTTATTATCAAATACTAAATTAGCAAAGTAGTCAAAAGATTCTTTTGATTTAATTCCTTCAAGATAAATAATATCAGGGGATTGGAATTCTATAAAGCGAGAGGCTTTATCCATGTTAAAACCTACGTTTTCATTTAATTCGCATTGATGAACATTTTTGAGATTGTATTTTGCAATACTTTCAAGTGTCATAATATTTTTATTCTTATCCGCAGCTTCGATTAGCAGTGAATATATGATATGAGTTTTCCCGCTTAATGGAGAACCGCATACAATTATAATCCCAGGATTATTTAATGCAGATTTAATTAAATTTAAGTTGCTGTTTGATTTTATAATTTGATTAAGAGGTCTTGGTGGTTTGTATATTTTTAGAAAAATTCTTTCTCCCATAATTGTTGGAAAAGTTGAAATACTTGCTATTACATTCATTTCGTCTACTTTAAAACTTAATTTGCCTAATTGAGGAACTTCTGATACAGAAGCGTCAAGTTCTGCAAGTGTTTTTAATTTAGCTACAAATGATGATGCAAGTACTGATGGAATATTACCTTTATTTAGAATTTCTCCGTTCTTTTTAAAGTTTACTCCAAAGCCGCTGTCTTCATGTTGGAAAGTTACTTCATGAACATTTTCAAGTATTGCTTGTTTTAGAATTGCACGAATAATTTTTTGCATATGATTATCAGATAGATCTTCACTATGCAATTCATCTTTCCAATCAAATTCTACAGAATCTTGTGTATAGATTTCTCCTACGGATTCATCTGTTTTGTAATATTCTTCAATTTTTTTTCGAATACTTGCTTCTGATGAAATAACAGGTTCAATTGAACATTCTGCTGTTTCAATAATTTTATCTATTGCAAATAAATCTAAAGGATCAGACATTGCAACTGTAAGTGTATCTTCTATTTTGAATAGCGGTATAATCTTATATTTTTTAGCATCAGAAAAACTAATGTATTTAAGGCATTTCGGATCAAGTGTATAATCATCCAAATTTACATATGGAATGTGCAATTTAGCTTCTAAAAATTTTAAAATAGCATCTTCAGTGATTACTCCAGAATTGATAAGAGCTTGGCCTATGTTTATTTTTTGAGCGTTAGCAATTTCTTCAGCTTGTTCTATTGTTTCGTATGGAACAAGTCCTGCTCTTACAAGGTCGTATTTTAATTTTTCTAATGTTTTATTTGTAACTGAGGTATCCATTTTATTTTAAATATTCTTCTACTTTTTTTACTACTTCGTCTAATTCAAAAGGTTTGGTAATGTATTCATCTGCACCGGTTTCTTCTCCGATTAGTTTATCTTCTTCTTGGGAACGTGCTGTAACCATTAATATTGGAATATTTTTATATTTCGCATCGTATTTTAAAAGTCTGCTGATTTTATAGCCGTTAATTTTAGGCATCATAACATCAAGAATGATTAAATCAGGGATAATTTCTTTTGCTAATCTTAGTCCGTCTTCTCCGTTATATGCGCAGTAGCAAGTGAAATCAGCTGCTTCAAGTACAAATTTTAAACTTTCTACAATGTCCTGCTCGTCATCTACAATTAAAATCTTTTTCATACATTCCCCTATCAAAGTCTTGTATATTAGTATTATAGCATATTAAAAATCTTCTTCTATATTCTTAATATTTTTTAATAGGAAATACTTGAAATAGCAATATTTTTTTTGATAGTTTTTATAATTTTTGTGTCGGAATAAAATTTGAAAGGGATAAAATGTCATTCGTTAATAAAATATCAAATGCATTATCAAAAGAACCTGTTTTTCGTTTTGGTGGTTGGCAAGCAATGGGTGCTCATACAAAAGCTCCAGATACAAGATCTACAGAACAATTATTAGCAAATATAGATTATTTTGCTCAAAGAAATCCAGAAGTCGCAAGGTTTAAAGAAGAATTAAAAGCAATGAACCCAAAACATTTAGGATTAGTGTCTGATATTTGTGAGTTAGCAAATAAATCAGAGATGTTAAACACTAATATAAATTTGAAAGATCCAAAACAAGTAGGTAAAAATGTGTTTGCTACATGGATTGAAAAATTATCAAAAGTATCCAAAGAAAATCCTGAAGTTTTAGAATTTACTCAAGAAGTAATTAATCAAACTGATAATACTGCTTCAAAATATTTCCTAGCTACATATAATGGAATTTTAGATCATACAGAAGCTGCAGAGCATATAAAGGCAACTAAACCTTTAGTCAAAGAAATTGCACAATCAGCATTATCTGGTGGTTATACAATGGATTATTCAAAAGAACGCAATTTTATTAACGCTTTAGATTGTTTTATAAATCCGAATTCTGATGTTGAAAAAATTAAGTTAATGCCAGAGTTAATAAAAATAGCAGATTCTATTCCTAGTGAAGGTAATGTTATAATTGATACATTACCATTTATAGAATCGAAAGTACCTATGAAACAAATTAAAGAAAATTTAGAAGTTTTCCCTCAAGTTGCAGGAGACCTTTTGAAACAAGGTAAAAACATTAATATGACAGATTTCTTAATGAAAAATGTTAATTTAGATTAGTACTTACAGGGATTACAAAATAGAATTTAGAACCTCTATGAAGCTCACTGTCGCACCATATTGCTCCTCGGTGAGCTTCTAATAATTGTTTCGCGATAGGGAGCCCAAGACCTGTTCCGCCAGCTTTTCTAGATAAAGAATTTTCTATTTGGGCAAATTTATCAAATGCGTGTAGCAAGTCTTTTTCAGCAATACCTATGCCTTCATCTTCTACACAGACCTCTATATAATCTCCTTCTTTAAGCTTTATTGAATCTTTAAAATATTCATTGATTTTTATATCTTTAGAATTTACAAGTGATGATGATATTTTAATTGTTTTATTTTCAGGAGTAAATTTAATAGCGTTTGATACAAGGTTTGTTAATACTTGTTCTAATCTTTGGGCATCTGCAGTGATGTCAGGTAAATTTTCAGCTTCAGAGGTAATCAGGTTTAATCCTTTAGTTTTTGCAACTTCAGAAAGAGCTGATTTTACATAGCCTATTACTGTATTAATATTTGTAGGAGCAAAATTGAAATCCATTTTGCCTGCTTCGATTTTAGACAAGTCTAGCAAGTCGTTTATAATTCCTGAAAGCCTTTGCACATTTCTCATTGCCATTGACAAAAATTTATCTGCAGCTTGTGTAATTTCTCCGCATCGTCCGCTCATTAGAATATCTAGTGAATTTTTTATTGATGTGAGAGGAGTTCTTAATTCGTGCGATACAATTGAGATAAATTCAGATTTAAGTCTTTCGAGTTTTTCTAATTTGTGATTTGTTTCAATTAATTCTTGATATAGAGTTGCACTTTTTAAAGGTAATGATACCTGTTGTGCGATTGTTTGGAAACAGGTTGAATCTTCTGCGGTAAATGCTGTTTCTTTAAAGATTTCTATGCAGCCGAAAAAGTTATCCCCAAGACTTATTGGTGCAAACATATTATCATATTGGAATAGTGTAAATGTAAATCTGCTTGCAGGGTATTTTATTTGTTTAATTACTTTTAAATTATCCAATGTAATATCTGCAGGTAGAGTTTTACCTTCAAATAATGAGTTATAATTTAGTATTACTCTTAATTTTAGTGCGGTAATAAGTTCTTCAGAAAGCTCATATAATGAATTTATTAATAATACCGGTTTGTCTTCTGTACACAATGAAAGTGTGCAAGTCAAAGAAAAACTGAGAGCTTTATCCATACCTTCTATCATATACTGGATTAGTTTGGACTTATCAAGAGTTCCTGCGAATTGAGAACTTGTGCTGTACAGTGCATTAAGTCTATACAAACTGTCAGCAAGATCTTTATTTGAATTTGATAACATATCTAAAGATGATTTCATTCTTAAATTAATGTTCAGAGTTGATAAAATCAAATCTTCAGACATGTCATTTGTAAAAAATGCATTTGCGTATTTTATTAAATCTTTGTCTACTTTATTGTCAGAAATTAAGAATATAATGATTGTATTTTCACAAATTGATTTAATTTTTTTATTTAAAGTTTTTATATTTTTATATTCTTCATCAATGATAATAATATCAGGAGTTTCTGCACTTATGTAATCATATATAAGTGCCTCATCTGTCATGATTGAAAAATCATAACTGTTTTTATTAAAAATTGATTGAAATTTTTCTGTTTGCGATTTATTATCTGATACCAATAAAGTTTTAATCATATTTTAATTTTATCAGTGTAAAATGAGATAGCAAATTTATTAATTTTTGCAAATTATAATTAAATAAAATTAAGAACTTTTTTTCTTGGTATTTTTATTATGCCTTGGTTTCCCGTTATTTCTTTTTGGTAAATTAGGCGTAGAGTAAGATGTTTGAATTCTTTTCACACTGTATACATCAGGAATTGCTTGAATACTTAGTATAACTTTTTTTAACGTGTCTATGTTGTCAAGTTCAATGCCAAGTTCAATAATACCGACTTTCCCGCTTTTTGATTTAACGTTTGCATAATTTATGTTTGTTCCGTTATCTGATACGGCAGCGATAATATCTTTTAACAGTCCTTGTTTTTCTGCTGTTTCAACTCTTATTGTAGTGTTGTAGGTTTTATTTACATTGTCACCAGACCATCTAATATCCATTAATCTTTCAGGTTCAATGTGTTCCAGCATTTGGCAATCCATTCTATGAACAGTAACGCCTTTTGCTCTTGTTACTACTCCTACAATTGGCTCTCCTGGAATTGGAGAACAGCATCTCGCAATTGAATACATTAGTCCTTCAAGACCAATGATATCTTTTTCAGATTTTTTTCTTGTTGATCCATGAAATGCTGTTTCTGGAGTTTTTACAGGTTCAGGCTTTTTAAGTTTATTTATGATTTTATTTAAAGTTGTTTCACCATATCCTAGTGCAGCAAATAAATCTTCTGCAGATAGATAATTCATTTGTTTTGCAACTTTGTCGAATTCGCCTGACTTCATGTAGTCATCAAAAACTGCTTTAGTTAGTTCATGCTCAAGATTATCTTTTCCAACTTGAATATGTTCTTCTCTATTGTTTTTCTTAAACCATTGTTTAATTTTTGATGATGCTTGTTTGGTAACTACAAAGTTTAACCAATCAAGTCTTGGTGCCGGTGTTTTAGAGGTTAATATTTCTACTATGTCGCCGTTATGTAGTTTTGTATCTAATTGAGCAATTCTACCGTTGATTAGAGCTCCGACAGTTTTGTTCCCTACTTCAGAGTGAATTCTATATGCAAAATCAACAGGTGTAGCATTTATAGGTAAATCAAATACATCGCCGTTTGGAGTAAATGCGAATACTTGATCTGAGAATAAGTCTAATTTTACGGAATTCACATAATCTTCTGCAGAAGACATGTCTTTATCATATTCGACTAACTTTCTCATCCAAGAGAATTGCATATCTGTTGGGTTATTAGCTTTTTGAGATCCTTTTTCTTTGTATCTCCAGTGAGCAGCAATACCATATTCTGCGACTTCATGCATTTCCCAAGTCCTGATTTGAACTTCCAGAGGTTTTGATCTAGGACCAATTACAGATGTGTGTAATGATTGATACATATTGCCTTTTGGCATTGCAATGTAATCTTTAAATCGACCTGGGATTGGTTTGAATTGTGAATGGATAAGTCCTAATACTTCATAGCATTCTTTTTCTGTATCTACAATTACACGAACAGCAGTTATGTCATATAAGTCGTGGAATGCGATATTTAATCGTTTCATTTTGCTGTAGATACTGTAATAGTGTTTAGCTCTGCCGGTAATTTGAGCATTAATACCTGCTTTTTTTACGTCTGCTGTAATTTTTTCAATAAGTATTTTTACGGTTTCTTCTCTGCTTGCTTTTGTTTGGGAAACCAAACGTGCAATTTCAAAATATTTATCAGGCTCAAGATATCTTAAAGATAAGTCTTCTAATTCTGCTTTTATTTTGTAAATCCCGAGTCTGTTTGCTAGAGGTGCAAAGATATCTAAAGTTTCTCTTGCAATTTTTTGTTGTTTTACGGTTGTCATAAAGTTCAGAGTTCGCATATTATGCAATCTGTCTGCAAGTTTTAAAAAGACAATTCTAATATCACTTGCCATAGCAATAAACAAACGTCTGAAATTTTCAGCTTGGCGTTCCTCTTTGGATTTAAATTGCAGTTTTCCGAGTTTTGTAACACCTTGCACTAAAGTTAATACGTCTTTGCCAAATAATTTTTCAATTTCTTCAGGTTGAGTATCAGTATCTTCCAAAATATCGTGCAAAAATGCTGCTTGTAGGGTATGAGAATCAACTTTTAATCCAACTAAAATTTTTGCAACTTCTACAGGGTGTATAATATATGGTTCTTCTGAAATTCTATATTGACCTTCGTGTAATCTTTTTGCGAAAAGATAGGCTTTTTCAATCTGTTCGATTTCTTCAGGTTCTCTGTTTTGTTCAATTAATATTTTTTTTATATCGTCAAAAAGTGGTTTTTCGCTCATGATATAATCATAATACAGATTTTATTTGAATTTTTCAAGTAGAATAAAACAATTTCATTCATAAGGATTATAAAAATGCTTAGAGAAACAAATGATGGATTAATTTTAAATTTGCGAATATCTCCAAATGCTTCAAAAAATGAAATTATAAAAACTGATGATACTTTAAAGATTAAGATAACAGCTCAACCTATTGATGGTAAGGCCAATAAAGCTCTTGTTGAATTTTTATCAAAGTTATTTAAAGTTCCTAAATCTTCATTTGAAATTCTTAAAGGACAGACTTCTAAGGATAAAACAATTTTGATTAATGTTAAAGATTTGAAAAAACAAGAAGAAATAAAAACTTTTTTTAATAATCTTTAAAATATTAGCAAAAATGATTATTCAGGTATTTTTTTAATAATGAAACAAAAAAGGAGTCTCAAAATGCAAGTTAACAGTATAGGTAGTTCAAATTATTCAAATACTTTCACAGGTGGTATAAATTCAACTTTGTATAAAAAAATTGTACCTGATAATAGTTTTCCTACAGATGTGTTTAAAAAAGTTGATGATGTATGTAGAACTAATAAAAGTCCGTTTGTCCTTTCTGATGCAATATATAATGCAAAAGAAAAGGCTGCTGAATTCATTTTAACAGCTGTGGATACTGTTAAATTTATTCCTGGTCTTGATAATGTAAAACCTAAAATTGTGAAATCTTCTGGAAATAACCTTGCAGAAGCCTTTAAAAATATAGATTTAAAGGATTTACAAAAAGCGAATGAAGAATTAGCTGTTGATTATTCAAAAGCGTATAAAGAAACAGAAGGATTAAGAAAAGAAATTTTTGAAAAAAGAAAAGCTGTAGTAGAAAAATTAAATGACAAATTTAATAATGCAGATGGCTTTTGGAATAATTTTTATAGAAATCTTGAGGATCAAAAAAAATAGTCTTGTAAATTTTTATTGTTTAAGTTAGTATGTTTGACGTAAAGGAAATTTATGAAACAATTTAATTCTTTAAAATTACATCATATTCATCATCATAGCGACCTTGGAAGGCTATGAATTGATGATTTGCGCTTTTTAAAGAATAAAATAAAATTCAATTCTAAAAAATAGTCTTTCAAGGAACCCCGATTAAAGCGTTTGGAAGATTATTTTTTTGAGCTAGTTGCTCATTTTGTAAAAGAATTGGAGATTTAAAGAATATGACTATATCAAATATAATTTCAGCTATAGGTAATAATAGCAGTGTATACCCCTTAATTGTTCGTGATTGTGGAATAGAAGTCCCAACTAAAATTGCTCTTACTTATAATCAAAATAAAAAAGAGTCAAAAGGAATTGCTTATCTTGCTGCAAGAGAGCGTTTCCTTGATGAATACGCTACATCTGCAGTGTGGCTAGGCGGTATTCCTTTTGTTGGTTGGATTGCTAATAAGTATATAAAGGCTAGAGGATTAAATCCTGATGTAAATTTAAAATTGTTTAAAGAAGAACAAGGTATTCAGGGTATTGATTATAATATCAAAAAGTTTAAAGACTTAGCGCCAGATGCTGTAAAAGATTTGGTAAAAGCAAAAGAAAATAAAAAATTGTTCGAAAAACTTTTAGCTGGTAAATTTATTGCTTCTACGACTATTCCTATTTTGTTTATGGGATTTATTTTACCTAAATTGATATTTGCATCATCTGCAAAGAAAATTAAAAATTTAAGAGAAAAAGAAGCTCAAAAAATAAAAAATAATGGACAAGTTAGTTTTTTACAAAAAGACAGATTTTATAAATCAAAAGATGTTAATTTTACAGGAAGTTGGATAACTAAAGCTGCGAATTTTTCAGCGCAAGATAAAATGGCTGTAACAGATGGTGGCTATGCTGTTGGAAGGGTTGCAACTGCAAGAAATAAAAATGAACGTTATGATTTGTCTTTTAAAATGGCTGGTATGATGTTTTTAAATTTTGTTGCTCCAAAGTGGATTGAAAAAGGATTAAATAAAATTACTGGAATTTCTTTGGATCCTGTTATGTTAGCAGATAAAGATTTTATGACACAAATTAAGGAAGGGAAAATTCAATTACCAAAATCGGATTCCGCAAAAGATTTATTAGATTTTGTTGATAATGTTCAAAATAAAGATACTTATTTCATAAAGTACGCTAAAAAATTCGAAAAAATAAAAATGCTTGAAAATGGAATTAGAGATCCAAGAGAATATGTAGATTTGAAAAAATTAGGGAATTTTAGGAATGATATAGAATTATTCTCTCAAAAACTGTTAAAATCAGAAAATGTTGATTCATATATAAAGAAAGCTAAGTTTGCAAAATCTGCGAATATTTTGACAAATGTCGCATTGAGTAGTTTTTTATTGGCATATGTTTTACCAAAAGCTCAATTTGCGTTTAGAAAACTTGTAACAGGTTCTGATTTGGAACCGGGGCTTGCTCCTGCTGAAAAAATTGTAGATAAAAAGGCATAAAAAAATACCTCCTTATTTGAGGAGGTATTTTTTTATTTAGAAAATTAAACCATTGCAATTTCTTTTGGTTCCATATAAACAACTTCGTTGTTGTCCATAGAATGATCAATATCTGCAAGAATTTCATTTTTAATATTTGCTAAATCTTGCTGCATTAATCTTCTTGGAGAACCTTCAGCCATTGAACCGTTTCTTAACAAATATGATGGGTGGAAAATAGTTATTGCTCTATAATCTTTTCCATCTACATTTATTGACATCCATTGACCTCTAACTTTAGAGATTGTCTGTTTTTTATCTAATTCAACGAAAGATTTTAATGCAGTAGCTCCGCATAGAACAATAGCTCTAGGATTGATAATATCAATTTGAGCGTTTAAGAATTTTCTGCAAGCTGATTGTTCTTGCTCTGTAGGAACTCTGTTTTCAGGAGGTCTGCATTTTACTGTGTTAATAATATACACATCTTCATCGCGAGAGATTCCTGCTTCTGTTAGGAAATCATTTAAAAGTTGTCCGGCACGACCTACAAATGGTCTTCCTGTTTCGTCTTCCATTTCTCCCGGAGCTTCTCCGATTAGTACAATTTTTGCTGTTGAAGGATTTCCGTCAGAAAAAACAATGTTATTTCTTGTTTTTCCAAGTGCACATGCTGTACAGCTTTCACACTTTGATCTTACTATCTCCAGACAATCTTTCTTCATCATTCTCTCTCTCCTCGTTATTTTTAAATAAACCTACGTTATATTTTTTGCAATATCTTTTTAGTTCTTTCATGATTATATCTGATAACATGAATACTGCTATTAAGTTTGGCACAGCCAAGAATAAAGTAAATGCATCAGATAGATTAATTATACTTTTGAAATTCATGGCAGAGCCAATAATTATGAATATACAATATATAACCTGAAAAGTCCTTGTTGTCAATTTTGTATCGCCAAATAAATAATTCCAAGCCTTAATTCCGTAATATGACCCGCAAAGCATTGTGGATAGTACAAAACAACTTGCCATAAATGTTAATAAAATAGGGAAAAACGGGCATACACTACCAAATGCCTTTGATGTTAATTCAATTCCAGCAATGCCTGATGTATGTAAATATTCTCCAGATACAACTATTACAAATGCTGTTGCAGAGCCTACTATCACTGTATCTACAAAAGGTTGCAACATCGCAATAAATGCTTGAGCTACAGGGTTATTTGTCTTAACTGCAGAAAATGCAATAGGTGCAGTTCCAAGCCCTGACTCGTTTGCAAACATTGCGCGTCTAAATCCCCAAAGCATGCACATCATCCATCCGCCTGCTAATGCTTTTGGATGAAACGCTTCTTTTAAAATTAATGCAAATGTATGAGGAACATGTCCTATGTTATAAATACATACGGCAAATGCTGTTAAAACATATAATGTGCACATTACTGGAGTTACTTTAGAGGTAAATTTTCCAATTGCTTTAATTCCGCCTATAATTGTAAAGTAAGTAATAACAGCTACAATTAAACCTAAGAGCCAGCTTTGATTTGCAAAGAAACTTTTATCTCCGCCTGTTACTTCAGTAATTTGAGTTGTCATTGCGTTAATCTGGAACAAATTCCAGCCCCCAATCATTGCAAAAATACAGCAAATTGCATATATTTTTGATAAGTGTGGGGCAAATTTCCCGATATATTTATTGTTTTTTAATGCGCCTTCAATATAGTACATTGGGCCGCCGGCAATTGTGCCATCCGGATTTACTTTTCTGAATTTTAATCCTAATAGAACTTCTGCAAATTTTAGAGCCATTGAGAAAAATCCTGCTAAAATCATCCAAAAAATTACGCCAGGACCTCCGATAGATACTGCAGCAGCAGAACCTGCAACGTTTCCGATGCCTGCAGATGCTGAAATTGTAGCAGTTAGTGCTTGAAAAGCAGAAACTTCTCCTTTTTTCTTTTTAACTCTAATTTCTTTATGTTCGTAATTTTTAGTAATTAATTGTATTGCATGTTTAAATCCCCAGATACCAATAAATCTTGTTCTAAAAGTAAAATAAAACGCAGCAATCATTAGCAGGGCAACAAGAAATTCAATCTTTACACCATGAATTGTGACTGAACTAAATATTATCCCTGAAATTTTATCGGCTATTGGAGATAAAAATGTATCTATTGCTGTATCTAAATTCATCAAATATATTATACAACAAACAAAATATTATTTAACTCACAAGTGTTTTTGTCTCGTTTTGTTTTGCGTAATTGACTAGGGCTTTAAATACAAAAGGATGAAGTTTTTCATCTTTTACATCTTGATAAATTATTGTGAGAGCTTGTTTTGGGGTGATTGATTTTTTATAAGGTCTTGGTTCTGTGAGTGCAGAATATTTGTCAGCGATTGAAACAATTTGTAAGTTTAAATCGGCATTAAAATCCTTCCCAACCCAAGGATATCCTGTTTTTTTTGCGTTTTGGTGATGATTTCTTATTAGTTTAAGAGTTTTTTCATCCAAATCTGTTGTTTTTAATAATTCATAACTGAGTTCTGAATGTGTATGCATTATTTTAGTTTCTTCAGGATTTAGTTTTGCAGGTTTATCTAAAATTGCTTTTGGAATAAGAACTTTGCCAAGGTCGTGTAAGTAAGCAGCTTTTTCTACTGCATTTTCATCTACCCTGCTTTTTAATGAAAACGGTAAGTTTTCTGTTATGCCTCTAGCAATGTTTTGAACATCCTTAAGATGATTATTTTTTAATTGATTCAATCCAGTAATATTTAATTCTAAATTTGGATTAAAATCTTTTACAATTTTTTTTATTTTTGGATTAGCATTAATCATTTTTTTTATGGCATATTCAGATGTGTAGCGGTCAATTGAATTATTTTCAAATTTGTCCGCATTAAGTTGATTGCCAAAACCTATATTATAGTTTCGACCTATATAAATATTCGGTTGAATTGCGCCCACACTAAGCGCTCTTGGTATTTCCAATCCCATTAGCAATTCTACACTATAAATTACACTACTACATATTAATAAAGTATTTTCTCTTTTAAAAATTGCTTTTTTATATTAGACATGTGTACAATTTTTAACAAAATTCGATTAAATATTTATAAAGAATGAAAAAAAATTTTATTTTGCGTGCTAGAATAAAAATATGAGAGATATCAAAAATGTTTTAATTTGTGGCTTAGGAGCAATTGGCAGTATTTATGCTGATAAAATTCAAAAATTTAACCCGGATAGTTTGAGGGTTCTTGTAGATGAGGAAAGATTTGAAAGATATTCAAGTAATCCGATAATTTTTAATGGTAATGAGTTGCATTTCAACTATATATTACCAAATGATGATAGCTTTAAAGCTGATTTAGTAATTATTGCGACTAAGTATGATGGTTTGTCTGATGTAATTAAAAATATGAAAAATTTTGTTTACTCTGATACTGTAATTTTAGCATTATTAAATGGCGTTACGAGTGAAAAAATTATTGCAGAAACTTATGGTAGAGAAAAACTTTTATACTCATATTTTATAGGTCATAGTGCTGTTAGAACAGGTAGAAATGTTATTCATGATGATGTAAATACAATTGTATACGGATCTGAAAATACCGCAGATATCGAAAATGTTCAAAGGGTTAAAGAGTATTTTGATTTAGTAGGCATAAATTATAAAATTCCTGATGATATAATGCATTCACTTTGGTTAAAATATATGTTGAATGTCTCAGCAAATCAAAGTACAGCAATTTTACGATTAACTTTTGGTGAAATGCTTGCAAATGAAAAATGTATGGATTTTGCTATTAATATAATGAAAGAAGTTCAAAAAATAGCAAAGGCTGAAGGTGTTAAAAATACGGATATTATGATAGATGAGACAATCTCTCATTTGCATACAATGATTCCAGAAGGGAAAACATCAATGCTCCAAGATGTTGAGGCTGGGAGAAAAACAGAAGTTGATATGTTTGCAGGAACAGTTATTGAATTAGGCTTGAAACATAATATTCAGACTCCATATAATCAAATTATTAAAGAAATTCTAGATGCAATTTATCAAAATGAAATAATAAAAAATTCACAAATTTTAACAAAAGTATAGTCCTTTTATCAATTTCTAAAATTAAAAATTTTTATATATATTATAGGGGAAATTCATAAGGGGATATTATGATTAATTCTGTATCTAATGAGCAAGCATATATTAATGCAATGATGGCAAAATTGCCAGAAGTTAATGCAAAAGAAGAATATTCTTTAAAAAAAGGTGATAGTTTGTGGTCTTTAGCTAAAAAATGTTTAAATGATAAAACTGCATCGAATGCTGAAACTGCAAATTATATGTTACTGATTGCAAAGTTAAATAATTTGGATTCTGTAGAAAAGATGAATGGACTAAAAGTTGGGCAAAAAATTTATTTACCTGATGAGATTATAAAAGAACAAGTTAATAAGTCGGTTCGTAACGATGCAGAAGATACGCTTTTAAAGACTATTGAGGTTTTAGAAAACGATAAAACTTTAAAATTAGAAAAGGCAAATATGGAATATGGTCAATGTTACCATTTATATCGTAAAAAGAATGCAAATGATAATTTTAAATTAGATAGAAAATTAGTATTATCCTTTGAAGTTGATTCTAAAGGTGAAATAAGCACTATTTCTATGGATAATGCAAAAAAAGATTTGTACTCTTTCGGCTATGATTATGATGTTGATAAAAAAGGTAATATTATTGAAGCTAAATATCCTCATGCCGTAAAAGGAAAGCTTTCAAAAGAGGAAAATTCAAACTTGCGAACAAAATTGAAAGAATTAGTTAATAATATTGATAAAAAATAGTATTTACTGATTTTTTAATTAATAATCATTTTCTTGCATTTGTTTATTATAATCGATTGTTTGTTGACGCATTTGTTCAATTTCGCTTACTGTCTGGTCTACATGTTCTTGTACGCTTTGACTATCAAGTGATGAATCTTTAATTTTTATAGATGAAACGCCTTTAAATGTTTGTACTCCTATTAAAAATATTATAGCTGTAATTACTAGTCCTAAAAGTAAGCTTATTGCTCCAAAACCGTTTCTTTTCATTTAAAATCCTTTTAATTTAGTTTATTTTTATTTATAAAAAACTTTATAGCATCATCAGTTGTTTTTGGAGTTTTTAAAATTTCTTCTTCAATAGAGTGAGGTCTGTTTTGGGAAACGAAAAATTTATTATATATAGTAAGACCTACAAAAATAATTATTGAAGATAATGCAACTCCACCCATTGCAAGACCAAATTTAATTATAGCATTGTGCATAACAGCAGAGCGGGTTTGTTCGCACAATCCCGCATTCGCTGTTAAAAATATAAATGTAAAAAATGTATTTAAAATTTTATTCTTCAACTTTTTCCTCTTTTGTTGCTTTAGCTTTTTTAGCACGAGGTTTTCTTGTTTTAGAAGTACCTCTATTTGGTCTGCGTGTCTTTTTAGCTTCTGTTTCTGTTGTTTCTGCTTGAGTTTCAGAAGTTTCATTCGTTTTTTCTGCTTCTTTTTCAATTTCTACTTTAGGTTCTTCTTTTTCTACAGGTTCTGTTTTTTCAGAAGCATCTGGCTCAATTATTGGTTTGATTTCTTCATTTGGTTTAAGAACAGTATCAGCAGTTTCAACAGTTTGTTCAACAACTATTTCTTGTTGTTCTTGAGCTTTTTTCTCAAACTTATTTTTTCTTCCCCCGCGTTTTTTCTTGTTTTCTCTTTTTTCTGTTTCTTGAGAAGCAACAGTAGAAGGATTTTCTACTTCAATTTCAGGTTGTTGTATTTCTTGAATTTCTTCTACTTGAGTTTCTTGTTGCGGAGCTGGTTGATTTTGATTTTTGTTATTGTTTTTATTCTTTTTAAAGTTGTTTACAGGTAACTTCATTTTTGCTGCTTTAGCTCTGTATTCTCCTTCTGCTGTTGGTGTAGAGAAGTTGAATTCATTCATAAAGTAGCCTGTACCCTGACAGTGAGGACATTTTCTTGTAAATATTTCTGAAAGAGATTGTCCTTGTCTGTGTCTTGTTAATTCAACCAAACCTAAATCTGAAATTTGACCGACTTGAGGTTTTGCTTTATCTGGTTCAAGTGCAATTTCTAATTCTTCTAACATTGCAAGTTTGTCTGCTCTTGACATCATATCAATAAAGTCTACGATAATCATTCCGCCGATATTTCTTAATCTTAATTGTCTTGCAATTTCATGAACTGCTTCTATGTTTGTTTTCAAGATAGTTTCATCTTGAGTAGATGAACTTGTAAATTTACCGCTGTTTACATCGATTACAGTTAGAGCTTCTGTTTGTTGGATAAATAAATATCCACCTGATGGCATATTAACTTTTACATTTAATGCAGCTTTTATTTCTTTATGAATATCAGTTGCAATTAATAAAGGTTCTGTCCCTTTGTATAGAGTTACTTGAACATTTTTGTTCATATGCCAGTTTTGTAAAATGTTTTGAACTCTTTGCATTGCAAAAGCAGTATCTACAACAATTTCTTTCACATCTTCAGTGCAAGCTTCTCTTATTGTTCTATATAGTAAATCTTGATCTCTATATAAAAGGTTTGGAGGAGTCATTGTTTCTGCAGCAGTAATAATGTTGTTCCATTTTTCAAGTAAGATTTCTAAGTCTTCTTGAATGTCTGCTTCAGATTGTCCTTCGGCTTCTGTTCTGATAATTACACCTACTCCTACAGGTTTGATAAGGCTTACTACTGATTTTAGTCTAGCTCTTTCTTTTGAATTTTCGATTTTTTTACTTATGCTTATACCTGGTTCATTTGGCATTAATACTAAAAATCTACCAGGTAGGCTTATTTCTGTTGTAACTCTTGGGCCTTTATGTCCAGTTGGTTCTTTTACAACTTGAACGATAAGTTTTTGTTTTGGTGATAATTTATCTTTTAATGAGCCTTTTCCCATAACATCTTGTGCGTGTAAAAAGCCCATTTTATCGAAACCTACATTTACAAATGCTGCATCAATACTTGGTAAAATGTTATCTACTGTTGCAAGATAAACATCTCCTAAGATTACTTCGCCTCTTGAAATAAAAAAGTCAGTAACTTTTCCGTTTTCTAATACCGCAGCAATATTATCACGTTCTGCAATAATGATTTTCTTTTCAACGTTTCCATTTTGCTGCCCGTTTTTGTTGTGTCTGTCGTTTGCCATAAATAAAAATCCTTTACTATAATTCTTTTAAATTTCTGTCAAAGAACCGTGTACGTTTGATATCAAATGTTACATCGGGTGCAATTAAATTCATTAGGACATCTGCTCTCAGTGCGGGAATTCCGCTTTCAACTGTTCCATCTTCTTTATTAATTGCGGATTGACCGGTTTTTAGTACTATGTACAGACTATTATTTTCATATCTGTATGAATTAATAGATTGTTTAACGTCTGTTTTTTTGATTAAACCTTTTTTGTTTTTCTTCTCGATAAAAATTTCTTCAGAAGATAAAACTTTGTCTGTATTATATCTTAAAGTTTCAAAATCGTAAAGTGATTTGTTAAAAATATCTATTTTATATTCAGCCCATTGAGCGGTCATATCAATTGCTGGGGCATTTTTTTCTATTTTAACAATACTTATAATTTTTGATTGTTCTGGTAAGACTTTCTCTAACTTTAGTTTGAGTTCTTCTATTGAAAGATTGTCAAACAATTCGATATCCACAAGTTCGCATTCGCTTTCTGCAAATAGTGGCAGAGCAATTCCCATTGATACTTTCATAGATGGGTTATAACCAAGAGAATATACTATATCTAAATCTGTTCGTGAAAGGGCTTTGAAAAATGTATTTTGCCAATCAAGATGAGAGAAATATTTTAATATTCCTGTTTTGGTTAATTTAATTCTATATTTATAGATTTCTCTGTCATAACCTTGACAAGTTTTAGGATCTTTTATTTCGATTTTTAAATTTTGAGCATTTTCACTAGCTTTGAATGGTTCTGCAAGAATTTTTCTTGTTTTAAGATTTTTGCAGACTCCACAATTTACACAGCCTTTTTCGCAGGTTGGCTTTGTATTTGAATCATTATATTCTTTGATTAACCATTCTTTATCAACACCTATGTTTATAAAATCCCAAGGAAGATTTTCTTCTGTAGAATATTGCTTTTGAGCAAGTTCTGCAAGATTAATACCAAGTTCTTTTGCTGTCTCATGCCAGATGTCTTTATTAAAATATTCTCCCCAAGCATCTAGGTAGCAGCCTTTTTTATATAATTCTTCTATGTATTTACATAAGCTAATATCTCCACGAGTAAGTACAGCTTCTATTTGAGAAATTGTGTCTTCGTGGTAGTTTATTTTCAAACCTTTAATATGCTTTGTTTTTTCTTTTAAATATTTGATATGTTCATCTACTTTGTCCAAGTTCATTTGACCGTACCATTGGAATGGTGTGAAAGGTTTTGGAACAAAAATAGATAAAGTGCAAGTTATATCAAGACCGTGATTTAGTCCTTTTTCTTTTTTAATTAGCTTACAGCGATATTTTATTTTGCTTAGTAAATCAGCCATTTCGTCCATATCTGCAAGAGTTTCTGTTGGAAGTCCGCAGATAAAGTAAAATTTAAGTTTAGACCAGCCGTTTTCGTATAATGTAAGAACTGCATTTAAAATTTGTTCTTCTGAAATATTTTTCTTAATTTTATCTCGTAATCTTTGGCTGCCTGCTTCAGGTGCAAGTGTCATAGTTGATTTCCTTACACTTTGTACTAGATTTGCAAGCTCTAAGTTAAATCCGTCAATTCTTTGACTTGGCAGTGATACTGAAATTTTCTTTTCATTAAAGTCAACTGCAAGTTCTTTTATTACTTCATTAATGTTTTTATAATCATTAGATGATAGAGAAAGAAGAGAATATTCATCATAACCTGTATTTTTAACAAGTTCTTTTGCTATTTTGATAATGTCTTCTGCAGATCTTTCTCTTATTGGTAATGTGACGTGTCCCGGTTGGCAGAATCGGCACATTCTTCCACAGCCTCGTCTAATTTCAACTACAGCTCTATCTTGTACTGAGGTTGAAAATGGGATTGGATAAGATTTTAGAGCTGTGTCATATTTTAATTGGGCAATTCGTTTTGTAACAGTGCCTCCTGTGAGTAATGACCAGCGCCCTGAATTTTCTCCCTCACAAAGTGCTTTTATTCTTTCTTGTCTTGGAAGTCCTTTTGTTTTTTCTAAAATTTCACAAACTTCAATAATACTGTCTTCCCCGTCACCAATCATAAAAACATCAATAAATTCAGCTACCGGTAATGGGTTGAAAGCACAAGGACCTCCTGCGATAATTATAGGATCTGAGTCTTTTCGCATATCGTTTCTGTATGGTATTTTTGCCATATCAAGCATTTTTAAAACAGTTGGATATGCCATTTCATATTGTAAAGAAAAACCTATTGCATCAAAATCTTTTATGTGTTTTTTGCTTTCCAGTGCATATAATATTTCTGGTTGAAAATCAGATTCTGGAGCATATACTCTATCTGCCATGTAGTTTGGCTGTTTATTAACTAAGTCATATAAAACTCTTAGTCCTAGATTGCTAATCCCTATTTCATATTTATCAGGGAAGGCGAATGCAAATCTTACTTTCGCATTGTCAAAATTTTTATTATATGATAGGAATTCTCCACCTACGTATTGGTAAGGTTTGTTGCATCTATATAAGGCTTCGTGATTTTCTCTAAAAAAACAATTCATTTTATTATGCTAAATCCTCTGGAAAATATTTGTCTATTTCAATTATTGTACCATCAAGAGTATTTTCTTCAAATGATTTCATAAATTTAAAAAGGTTTTTATTCGGGACATCATAGTTATATAATACGGTTTCTCCTTTGTATTCTCTCATTACTCGTACTATATAGTGGCATTTTTCTGCATATTTTACTAAATGTTCCGGATTAAATTTGTTCCCATTATGGTCTTTGTCAATTCTAACGTAACTAAATCCTGCATAATATTTTATTTTTTCCTTTGTTTCTTCGGAAATATTTTTATTATGCTTTGAAAATATATCTATAACCTTTTTATTAATTTCGTCACTCATATCTATATTTAACTATAATATTGGCAGGCATGGCTAAATTGTTAACAATTTGTGATATAATTTTCTTAAATTAAGGAGATATAGCTGGTGTTTATTAAAAAAAATAAAATTACTGGAAGATTAATTGTTAACATATTTGGGTTGCGTTTAAAATTTAGATTGCCTGTTAAAAATAAGGATTTAGATGAAAGATTGGCAAATCTTTTGTATGAATTAGCTGATCCAAGAACATTAGAAAGAGTTAAATTGCCAAAAGTTTTAAATTTGTATGATTCTTTATATGCTCTTGTTGATTCTAATAAGTCTCTTGCTCGTTTTGGAGATGGTGAATTTAAAATTATGATGGGTGAAAATATTAATTTTCAACAATATGATCCAAAACTTGCTAAACGTTTAGAAGATGTTTTAAAAAATGATTTAGATGATTTAATGGTTGGCATTCCTGATACATTTGGATGTTGTTATAGTGATTATTTTAGAAGAGTTTTAGTTTCCTGCAGGGATTATTTATATAAGTATATGAATTTTGAAAAAAATTATGTCGATGCATTTCTTACGAGACAGTCTAAATTTGATAGTGAAACTAAAGGAAATGACTATTATAGAAATTTGAAAAAATTATGGGAAAATAAGAATATTGTTATTGTTGAAGGTGAAGGAAGCAGGTTAGGTATTGGAAATGATTTATTTTCTAATGCAAATTCTATTAAAAGAATATTATGTCCAATAAAAGATGCTTATTCAAAATATGGTGAAATTCTTAATATTTGCGAAAAACAGGCAAAAGAGACTCTTTTTATAATTGCATTGGGCCCAACTGCAACTGTTCTTGCTTATGATTTGTGTAAATTAGGTTATAGAGCTCTGGATGTGGGGCACATTGATACTATGTATGAATGGTTTTTAAGAAAGGCTACAAAAAGTATTCCTATTGAAGGTAAAATAGTTTTTAATGAAGAACGGCATAGAAATAGTATTAAACCTTGTAAAGATAAAAATTATTATGAACAGATAATTGCAACTATTTTATAATTGCGCATTTATAGTTAATATTTTGATGAATTCATTAATTGAAAAATATTAATTTTTATTTTATATATATAATATTCTCGTTCAAGAAATAGACTTATGGCTAATATTATTAATAAACCTTTTTAGGTATATTCTCATTGTAAAAAGGAATAAAATAGTGTTATTGATAGAAGCTGGAAGAGAAAATCATTCATATAAAATATCATTTTGGGGAATAAGAATTCGTTTTCGAAATATTTTTGCGTTAAAAAATAATAGAATTATACTTGTAAATGAAAACGGTTCTCAAATTAAGAAAAAGATTAAGGGGTTAAACGTAAAATTTAAAGGCGCAAATGCTACTATAAAAATTTATTCGCCTTGTCCAAATTTTTCAAATACAACTATTGAATGTGGAGATAATGTTAATATTTCAATTGGAGCTTCTCATCATAGAATCTTTAATTCATTTTTTTCTGTTTTATCAGATGGAGCAGTTCTAAATATAGGAGAAAATTCTTGTATACGTGGAGCTTCAATAATTATTAAGGAAAATAAAAATCTTTCCGTAGATATTGGAAAAGATTGTTTAATAGCTTCAAATGTTAAAATTTGGACAACAGATTTTCATACAGTTATAGATTCGCAAACTTTACAGGCAATAAATCCTCCAAGTAGTATTTTGATAGGAAATCATTGTTGGATTTGTGAAGATGTAACTATTGCAAAAGGTGTGTCTTTAGCTGATGATACAATTGTTGCATCAAAATCTTATGTTACAAAATCATTTGATAAATCAAGTATTATAGTGGGTGGAGTTCCTGCTAAAATAATAAAAGAGAAGACTTCTTGGTCAACTGAACCTTATGATAGATATAATAAGTAAATTAATTATTTAAGATTCTTTTCGTAATCTTTGTATTCTTTTATAAAATCAATAATTTCGAGAGCCAGTTCTTTTCTTATATCAATAGGGCAATTTTTAAGGTATTCCATTGCATGTGATACTTTGATATTTTTGTCGTACCATCTGCGCATAATATAATTATATTGATCATCAAGAGACATTTCAATATTAAAATCAATATCTTTTAGTCTGTCTATAATATAGTCAGCACAACGAACCTGAATATATTCTTCAGCTTTTGCAAGTTCTGCAACAGCTCTGCTGACTGTAGGATCAATATCGTACCAACGTTTTTTCATACGTTAATATTACAGATTTTTTTGTATAAAGTCAAGTGTTTTATGCTATGCTGATTTCATTAATGCAAGAACTGATAATGAGACTTCTTTTTGAATAGTTTTAGTTGTCCCTTTTAAGTATGAGAAAGCAGTAGATATTGTATCATTTTTATCATACCATCTTTGGTATTTTCTTTCTATATTATTCATTGCAGTATTTTTTATGTAGTTCATTTCTGTGTCTTTTTCTTTGACAAGTTTAATAATATATTCTGCATATTCTACTTGTGATTTTGTTTCTGCACATTCAATCATACTTATTGCCATACAAACATCAGGCTCTATGTCATACCAACGCATTCAGCTTCCTCCCTAATAATATGCACAAATTTATTATGCCCATATTTTTATAAAAAGAAACGTTGATTTTTGGAAATATTTAAAATTTTTGAATTTAGAAATAAATTGTTATATAATTAAGTTATGAAAAGATTTATTACATCTTTAATATTATTATCTTTTATGTTTTCAAGTTCTTCTGTGTTTGCGGAAGTTTTGGAAGGTCATGCTGAAAAATCTGATGTGTATGAGCAGCAATTGCAAAAAGAGTTGTTTACAGGTCAAGTAGAGCATTTAGAAAGAAAAGATGTTATTAATATGACTGTATCTCAAGTCCTTGATAGCAATATTAATATTGAAGGAGATGAGTTTTTTGCTGAAGTAACAGATGAAGTAAAGGGTGATAAAGGTGTAATTATTCCTAAAGGGACAATTGCTCATGGTAGAATTTCTCAAACAGGAGATCCAAAACGTTTAGGTCGTCAAGGTTGGATTGCTTTGGATTTTGATTACTTGATAACTCCTGATGGTCGAGAAATTCCGATAGAAGGGAAAATGTCCACAAAATTGCATCCTGTTGCAGAAGCTTCTAAAATTGTAGCTCAAGATGTAGGTTATACTATAGCAGGTGGTGCTGTAGGTGGCTTTTTAGCTTTGAATTGGTTAGGTCTTGAAGCCGCAATTGCATCTCAAGGTTATACTCTTGCAGGAGGGGCTGCTGTAGGTGGTGCAATAGGACTTGGTATGGCGTTGATAAGAAAAGGACATGATGTATTAATTGCTCCCGGAGATGAAATAAGGGTAAAAATTAATACAACAGTGCCATTACCAGTGTATAAAGAATCAGCTCTTATGCAGCATGAAATGTTTTATCCAGGTTTGGATATTCATATAAGTAATATTAAACATGAAAAAGATCCTTTTGGAGAAGTGAATACTCTTACTTTGACGATTATGATTTCTAATATGTCTGATAAAACTTTTTCAGGTTTAGATATGGCTTTAGTTAACGATTACAATTCTGTATTCAGACCATCTATTTTTGGTGATACAAAATTAATGTTTAAACAAATAAGACCAGGGGATAAATTCGCAGGTCAGGTATCTTTTTCTGTTGATAATATAAACAGAAGTTTTTGGTTAACTTTTTACGACAGAAGAAAAGGCACAGCTTTGACAAAGATATCTTTGGATAATGCATATAGAAAAGTCCCAGAAAGAACAAAAAAGAAAAATTTAAAATTAAGAAGACAAAAAACAAACTTTAAAAAAGAAGAGGATCTTCTTGATATTCAGTAATTGTAACTTTTTATTATCAAGCTGTTGAAATAAAAATATTTTATGTTACAATGATAGTAATACGTAGTAGAAAGAAAGTAGAGGAATATATGGTGTGCGGAAAATTGGAAATTGATATTTTAAATTCATTTTGGAATTTGACAGCCAATGATGAAGATAGAGATATTTCCATTCAAGACATTGTAGATGAATTAGCACTTAATGGTATTGAAAGAGCATATACAACAATAAAAACTGTAATGGATAGATTGACTGTAAAATCAGTATTAGTTCGTTATAAAGTTGGTAAAAAATTCTATTATAAAGCAACAATGAATAGAAATGAAATGGCAATGGATGCTGTAAAAACTGTTGCGGAACAATTTTTTAACGGTAATTATGTTGAATTAATAAAATTTGTTGAAAATAATACTCAAAATGTATTAGTATAATATTATGGATTATTTAAAAGACAGAGTATTAGTTTCAGAGCTAATCCGACAAGTTTTAATTTCTCGTATGTGTGTAAGAGAAGCTATTTTGAGATTTCCGCGTGATACCCAAGATAAAAGTATTCACGCGGCTTATCATGCATTAGTTCATTTTGAAGCAGATGAGGATTTACGCAAAAGAGATGAATTGTATCGTGAAGAACAAGATGATTATCTTGAATTCATTGCTCATGTTCTTGAAAAAGGAGAAGATTTGCCTGAAAATATTATAAATAATTATGAAAAATATTATGCTTGTGCTAATATTCCGCATGAAAATAATACAAAAGGTTTCTTTAAAAGTTTTTTACGATTTTTGAATATAAAATCGGAAGTTGCGACATATAAGAAGGAGAAAGAATGAAAAAGTTATTAGCTTTATTAGCAGTTTTAATGCTTGCTGGCGGGGCTGTAATGGCTAAACCTGACAAATCTCTAGATGTATTACCTTTGTTGTCATCAAAGTCTTTACAGCAAAATAGAGTATGGGTAGGAACATTTCAGCTTGTATGGAATGATTTTATGGATGGAATAGTTAAAGGTCCTGTAAAATTTGAGGATTACAAATCTCCATTGGCTTTTAAATTAAATAAACAAAGATTTAAAGCAGATCAATTGTCTGAAGATTCTTATTACAAAACTTATGGAGAAACATCTCCTGAATTAAAAGCTCAAATTGAGAAAGCTATACAAGAAAAATTTAATGAAACAAGCGATATTTTAGATTCTATTGACTGGACTCCTGGACCTGGTAAATATCTTGTATATGCTATGTTGAAAAAAGATTTTAAGTTCTTAACTGCTTTTGATAAATTAAAACCTGCAAGATTTGCTCATTCATTCAAAAAAGTTGACTATTTTGGAATTGATGAAAACAGTGATAAAATCTTAGATGATACATTACATGTATTGTTCTATAATTCTTCAAAAGATTTTGCAGTTTCTGTCTATACTCAAGGAAAAGATATTTTGTACTTGTATAGAACTGATGATGATAAAACTTTTGATAAATTGTATTCTGATATGTTCATGAAAAAAGTTCAATATGATGGACCATCTGAATTTTTAGCTAAAGATGAATTCAAAGTGCCAAATATTTCATTATACGCTCAAAAATCATTTGATGAATTATGCAACCATAAAATCAAAGGTACTGATTTAATTATTGGTCAAGCGTTGGAAACTGTTGATTTTAAAATGGATAATGAAGGCGTAAAACTAAAATCAGAAGCAGCAATTGCTACAAAAATGTCAATGCCGATTATTCCGGAAGATATAAAACCAAGAAAATTCTATTTTGATGACACATTTGTTCTATTCTTGCAAGAATCAGGTAAGATTAAACCTTATTTTGCTTTAAGAGTAGATGATGTATCTTTAATTAACGGAACAGCAAAAAAATAAAAAATGGTGGGTATATACCCACCATTTTTATACTATAATATTTATATGGCTAAAGTTAAATCAAAATGGATATGTCAAGAATGCGGTTATGAAACTGCTGGTTATTTAGGAAAGTGCCCAGAATGTGGTGCATGGGGAAGTTTAGTAGAAGAAGTGCAATTCGCCGCAAAGCCTCAACAGACAAGTGTGCATGATGAGTTTATAAATCGGGAAAAACCTGAGTTATTAAAAGATATTCATATTGGGGAAGAATTAAGAGTTTCTACAAATATTTCCGAATTTGACAGAATTTTAGGTGGAGGTTTAGTTCAAGGTTCTCTAGTTTTAATTGCAGGAGATCCCGGAATTGGAAAATCTACAATTTTGCTTCAAACAAGTGGAGAATTGTGCAAGAATAATAAAAAAGTTTTGTATGTATCAGCAGAAGAAAGTGCAAGCCAGTTAAAATTAAGAGCTCAAAGACTTTCTATAAATTCTGATAATTTATATGTCTATCCGCAAACATCAATGGAGAGTATAAAATCTCAAATTGAAGAAATTATGCCTGATGTTGTTGTGATTGACAGTATTCAAGCTATTTATTCTCAAAATGTGGCAAGTTCAGCTGGCAGTGTATCTCAAATTCGAGAATGTACAAATCTTTTAATGCATATTGCAAAATCTAAAAATATAACCGTTATTGTAATTGGTCATGTTACAAAAGAAGGAAATATTGCAGGCCCAAAAGTTCTTGAACATATGGTAGACACCGTAATTTATTTTGAGGGTGATAAATACAAGTCTTATAGAATGCTCCGTTCTATGAAAAACCGTTTTGGAAATACATCTGAGGTTGGAATTTTTGAAATGCATTCAGATGGTCTAAAAGAAGTTAAAAATCCTAACGAATTATTCTTAAATGAGCGTTCACAAATTGCGACTCCAGGTAGTGCAATTATTGTAACAAATGAAGGAACTCGTCCTCTTTTAGTTGAAATTCAAGCACTTGTAGGTACAACTCCTTACCCGTCACCTCGAAGAGTTACAAATGGTGTAGATACAAGTAGAGTTTTGCAAATTCTTGCAGTACTTGAAAAAAGAGTCGGACTTAATTTGTCAAAACAAGATGTGTATGTGAATGTAATGGGCGGTATTGATGTGTATGAGCCATCTGCAGACTTAGGGATCGCACTTGCAGTTGCTACTTGTGCTCGAGATGTTGTGGTTGACTCTCAAACAGTAATAATTGGTGAAATTGGTCTATCTGGTGAAATTCACCCTGTTAATAATATAGAGAAGCGTTTGAATGAAGCTGTTATGTCAGGGTTTAAAAAAGCAATAATTCCTTACGCAAACAAAGTAGAGGATAAAAGAATCGAAATTGTTCCTGTAAAACGTTTAATGGATGCAATAAGTGCTTGTATATCACCGGTTGAAAAAAAGTAGAATATGTTTTATAATTGAAAAAAAAAGGAGCAATAAGTATGAAAAATTTTTGTATTTTTAAAACGCGGGGGGGGGGCGTAATTTAAGCTATACTCTTGGTTTTACCCTTGCAGAAACATTAATTACTCTAGGAATAATTGCTGTAGTTGCAGCAATGACTATGCCGGCATTAATTGCAAATCATCAGGAAAAAGTTACAGTTACAAGATTGAAAAAAGTTTATTCTATTTTGTCACAGTTGTATGTTTCAGTTACAAATGAAGAAGGCTATCCTTATGATTGGGAAGTTGAATATAATGATTCAGGTAGTAAAGATGGAACTAAGACATTTTATAATGTTATAAAAAACTATTCTAAGTATCTAAAAATATGTGATAATAGCGATTGTAGGGTAGAATATAGATTGTTAAATGGAACATATGATGGAAATTCTTCATATAGAATCGCAAGTTTACCTATGATTTTAGCTGATGGAACTTACTTAAGGGTAAATTTTTCAGATTTAGGTGGTGCTGATCAGTGTAATCTTGTGAGGGGAAATTCTGAAGCATTAAAAAGTGTTTGTGCTGAATTATTTGTTGATATAAATGGGAAACAATTCCCTAACACTTTTGGAAGAGACACTTTTATTTTTTATTGGACAAAATATGGGATTGTTCCTGTTGGAACAAAAAATGAAGCATCTCATGTGACATTTGACTCAACTTGTTCAAAAAATAAATCTAGCTTGTACAGTGGTTATGGTTGTACTGCTTGGGTTTTAATTAATGAAAATATGGATTATATGCACTGTGATGGATTATCTTGGTTTAGGAAACAAAGTTGTAAATAAATTTATTTTTTAGTTTCAACACCTGGAGCATCTTTTATTATAAAAGGTCTTACAAATGCCCAAGTCCCGTATAAAGATGCCAAAAGACCTGCACCCATAAGAGTTTTATTTGCCTTTGGGTGCTTGTTAAATAATCCGCCTAATGTAACTAATGTTGTGCCGACCATAATTCCAAGATATCCCTTGAAAATAGTTCTTGGCACAACTATTGTGTCAGTCATATCAGCTGAATTTTTTGTTTTTGTGTGAAATTTTTCTAAAAAAGATTCTTTCTTCTCAATTTGTTTATTATTGAAAGAAATTTGATTTGTTTTAGGTACACATATCTTACTTACTAGCATAGTTAAATAATACTTTGCAAGAAAAATTTTTTCAATAAAAATTAACTATTTCTTAATATTTAAAAAGGCTCTAACTACTTGATTAGTTTTTTTGTTAATGTTATAAGATACATGTTAAAGGTTTTACAAAAGAAAGGGAGTAAATACTTATGACAAAAAGAAAAGTTGCTATCAATGGTTTTGGTAGAATCGGCCGTAACACATTACGTGCTGCTATTAGAGAAGGTATTTTTGATGAAATCGATTATGTAGCAATCAACGACCCAGGTCTTAAACCTGAAGATGCTGCAAGAATTTTCAAATATGACTCTGTAATGGGTAAATTTGATGGTGAAGTTGAAGCTTATGAAGAAGGTATCATCATCAACGGTAAAAAAATTAAATTCTTCGCTGAAAAAGATCCAGCTCAATTACCTTGGAAAGATTTAGGTGTTGAAGTTGTTGTTGAATCAACTGGCTTCTTTACAGATGCAACAAAAGCTCACGCTCACATCGATGCTGGTGCTAAAAAAGTTATCATTTCTGCTCCAGCTACAAACGAAGATAAAACTATCGTTTTAGGTGTTAACGAAAAAGAATACGATCCAGCTAAACACAACGTAATTTCAATGGCTTCTTGTACAACTAACTGCTTAGCTCCTGTAGCTAAAGTTATTGATGAAAAATTCGGTATCGTTAAAGGTTTAATGACAACAGTTCACTCTTATACTGGTGACCAAAGAATCTTAGATGCTGGACACAAAGATCCTAGAAGAGCTAGAGCTGGTGCTTTAAACATCGTTCCTACAAAAACTGGTGCTGCTAAAGCTGTTGCTCTTGTATTACCTCAATTAAAAGGTAAATTGGATGGTTTCGCTATGAGAGTTCCTACTCCAGACGTATCATTAGTTGACGTTGTATTCGAACTTTCTAAAGACGTAACTGTTGAAGAAGTAAATGCAGCATTAAAAGAAGGTGCTGATGGACATGTTCTTTGCTACACTGAAGAACCATTAGTTTCTTCTGATTACATTGGTACTTCTCAATCATCTACAGTTGATGCTTTATTAACTCGTGTAATGGGCGGAAACCAAGTTAAAATCATTTCTTGGTACGACAACGAAATGGGTTACTCAACTCGTTTAGCTGAAACTACTAAAATGGTTGCTGAAAAATTATAATTTTGATTATAATTAATAAGTTCAAAAGAGTTCGACATATGTCGGACTCTTTTGTTGTATATTTGTCGGATTAAATTTTTACCGTAATGCTAAATACTAAATATGAAAGCGAGGTTAGTTATGCATGTTCTAAAAATCATTACTTACATATTAGTTTTAGTCGGAGCTTTAAACTGGGGGCTTGTGGGTCTTTTGAATATTGATTTGGTTGCTTTGATTTTTGGTGATATGACTTTATTATCAAGAATTGTCTATAGTCTTGTTGGTTTAAGTGCTTTAACTTATATTTTCTTATCTTATAAAGATGTTTTATAAACTATTTTTTTAAAGTTTCAAAATATTCTTTATTAGCATTAATTGTGTCTTCTGTTGCGAGTATTGAGTAAGTCGGCTTGCCGGAGAAGACATAATTTGCTGCGTTATAGATATCATCAGCTGTTATCTTGTCAATTTCATCCAATAATTGATTTTCTTTTGTAATTCCATATGGCGATTCCATACCTTGTATTAGACTCATTATTTTCCCAAATGGAGTGTTATTGGAATTAAGAATACTATTTTTCAAACTTAATTTTGCATTATTTAATTCTTCATCTGTGACTTTTTCTGTTTTTATTTTTTCAATGTGTCTATTAAAACCGTTAATGGATTTTTGTACGTTGTCAAAACTTTGTTCGCCAGTTTCTTTATTGTCAGTTGTTGTGCCTATTTTTAAAGTAAATAGACCTATATTATTATTTGTTTCGTAATTTGATCTTACATGGTATGCCAGTTTTTGTTGTTCTCTAAGGTCAGAGAATAATCTTGATGATGGGTTGCCTCCTAGAATTGTATTTAAAAGTTCTAGAGTAACTCTATCTTTAATGTTTTGATTAATTTTAAATTTGTATGCTTCAATTATTTCAGCTTGGTTTTTAAAATCTGTATCTGTTAAAACCTTTGTTTCTTCGACAGGTTTGTATACATCTTGTAATTCTCTAGTGTGATGAGGTGTAACTGATTTAAATTCTCCAAGAGTATTGAAAAGTACTTTATTTAATTCAGGTTTTCTTTCAAATGGTGCAGAAATAGAGAGTTCTCCTTTACCATTTTGAATTAGATAATTATAAAGAGCTTTAACATCTTCAATCGTTAAGGATTCCAAATCTTTTAAGATCTCTTCTTTAGAATACCCAGCTTGCAAGCCTTTATATAACTCATTTGAAAGTTTATCATATGCTGATTTATCAGCAGTTAGTAGAGCTTCTTTAATTTCAGCTTTTGCATGTTCAAATTCTTCATTTGTAAATCTTGGATTTTCTATCACTTCTTGCATGCTTTTTAGAGCTTTTTGCATGTCGTCACTGTTGCAGGTAATTGCTGCTGAAATTGTATCATAGGCAGTTCCTATTGAACTTTCTATGCCATCTTTTGCTATATCTGTTTTAAATTCTTCTTGATTTTTGAATATTGAACCTTCATCTAAGATTTTATCAAGCACAAATTCTGCGGACGGTTTGCCATTAAACGTTTTGTCAGTTGTAATTCTGAAGATGATATTTGCATTGTTTGTTTTTGAATTTATTGTTGTAACTTTGTAATTGTTCGGCATATTATATTCTTTTACAGAAGCCATATTAATTGCTTCTTTTTTAGCTCCTGAAAAAGAAATGTTTTTGTAATTTTGTTTTATACTTTCTTCTGTTGCAGATGATGGGTGAATTAGAGTTACTGAAGCTTTATTTATATCTAAATATTTTTTTGCAGCATTTGCAAGATCTTCAGAAGTCATAGATTTTACAATGTTTTCAAAATTATTTAAAAAGTTTTCATTGTTTTCTAAAATAGATGTCCCTATTGCATTATTTGTATTAAATGATTTTTCAAACATATTAGAAAAAGCATTAAGCATCTGTTTTTTTACAATTTGCAATTCATCTTCAGTTGGAGGATTATTTTTAATGTTGCCAATTTCGTTGAAGATTTCTTTTAAAACTTTTTCAGAATTTTCGTCAGAGCATTCAGACATAATCATTAATACTCTGCCATCTTTAGGATTTGTGCTGATTTTTTCTTCTTCTGCCCAAGTTCCTGTATTATATTGTTTAATTTTTTTATCAATTCTCGAAGTTGCAGATCTTGCAAGAACTCTTGTAATTGCTTCTGCATAAATTCTATCTTTTGTGTTGTCAGATGAAGGTCCGTTGAAGCCTACTACAATAGTTGTTGCATTCGCTTTGTCAGAAATTAAATCTTCTCTAATTGTTTTTTGTGTTGGTACAAGTTTTTCTAAGTGTCTTTTGTCTGTTGGTTGTTTTTTTGATGTAAAATATTTTGAGATAAGTTTCATTGTCTCATCAGGCTTTACATCTCCTGTGATGACTGTTACCATATTTGCAGGGTAATAATTGTTATTAAAATAGTTTACAACATCTTCTCTTGTTAGATTTGTAATATTATCAGTTGTTCCTCCAATTATATCGGTTGATGTTGTATTAATTCCATACAAATTTTTAATCATTTTGTTAATTGCGAGATTTTCAGGATCAGAGGTGATCATGTTAATTTCTGAATTAACAATGCCTTTTTCTTTTTCTAGTTTTTCTGTAGCAAAAATAGGGGTTTCAAGCATTGAGGCGTGAAGTTTTATTTTTGTTTCTAAATCGCTATCGTTTAAAAGATTTGAACTTATATAATAGTTTGTTTCCGCAAAGCCTGTTGATGCATTTGTAGATGCTCCCATTTTATCAACTTGTTTGAAGAAATCTCCTTCTTCCAAACCTTTAGAGCCGTTAAATAAATTATGCTCAATATAATGACTTATCCCGCGCAATTTATCAGGCTCGTTCATAGAACCTGTGTTAACGTATGTACGAAGAACAGTTTCTCCTTCTTGTGGAACAATAATTACCTTTTGACCATTTGCAAGTTTATAGCAATAAGCTTTAGTGTCATATGGAAAGTTCATTTCTCCAAGTTTTAAGTAAGCCATAGGAGTTTTAACCGTATAATCCGGTTGAACGTTAGATAACTTATCTATTTGAGGATTTGTTTGATTTTCGTTCCCTTTAAATACGATTTTTGAATTTCTTTGATAATTATTTACACTATTGATTGAATTTATTCTTAACACATTTATATAAAAACATGAAAATTATAAAAATTGCTATTTATTGAATTCGTGCAAACTATTTTGTTTTAAAAATAGTTTGTTCTCTGTCTGGTCCTACACTAACGATAGAGATAGGAACTTCAAGCAATTCTTCTAATCTTGCAAGATATTTTTTTGCATTTTCAGGTAGTTTTTCGTATTCTGTAATTCCTGTGATATCTTGTCCCCAGCCTTTGTGAGTTTCATAAACAGGTTCTAAATATTTGTGGATAAATACATCTGTTGGGTAACTTGTGTAGATTTTACCATTTCTAGTATCTTTATATGCTGTACACAATTTAATTTCATCAAAGCTGTCAAATACATCAATTTTTGTAAGTGCAATTGACGTTAAGCCACCTACTAATACTGCATATTTCATTGTTACGGCATCGAACCAGCCACAGCGTCTAGCTCTACCTGTTGTAACTCCGTATTCATGTCCGATTTCTCTGATTTTATCACCTGTTTCATCTGTAAGTTCTGTGACAAACGGACCTTCTCCTACACGTGTTACATATGCTTTTGCAACACCTATAACTTCATCAATCATAGTCGGGCCATAACCTGAACCTGTTGCAGCACCGCCTCCTATTGGGTTCGATGATGTTACAAAAGGATATGTGCCATAATCAATATCAAGCATTACTCCTTGAGCACCTTCAAATAGGACAGCTTTCTTTTCTCGTTTTGCGTCTTCTAAAACTTTTTGCCAATCAAAACATACGTAAGGTCTGAATATTTCTGCATATTTTTTGCATAATTCAAGAACTTCTTCTTTTGAATATGTTTTTAATCCGTATACTTCTTTTAATGTTTTGTTTTTTAAAGGAAGTATTATATCTAATTTTTCAGAAAGAGCTTCTTCAGAATACAAATCTTCGATTTTTAAACCGATTCTAGCCATTTTATCTGTGTAAGTAGGCCCTATACCTTTTTTAGTTGTACCGATTTTTCCTTTTTTAGCTGTACTTTCAGAGTATCCGTCAACCTCTGTATGATAAGGCATTGTAATTGATGCTAGCGGATTGATTTTAAGTCCTGAAACGTCAATGCCTTCATCTATTAAACCTTTTATTTCTTCTTCAAAATATTCAGGTAGAATAACTGTTCCGGCACCGATAAAGCAAGTTTTTCCTTTATATAAAATTCCAGATGGAATTAAATGAAATTTAAACGTTTTGTTGTGTGCAACAACAGTATGGCCTGCGTTGCATCCCCCTTGGTATCTAATGATTAAATCTGCATCTTGTGCTAATAAATCAGTAATTTTGGCTTTACCTTCATCGCCCCATTGTGCGCCTACTACAACCTTATTCATATCCCTTAATCCTTTCTTGAAAAATAGGTTTATTACTTATTTATTTTAGCACAAAGATAGCATTAAGTGAATTTAAATTTTTAAGCTTTTCCAGTATGGTTTTGACTTGTCTTGCGGGTTAATATTTTGTTGAGCATATTTATAGCATCCATATGAATATGTATCATCAGAATTACAAGTTTCTACATTCCAGTACCCTGTATCATAAATAAATATGTCATATCCAAATCTATTAGGTCCTTTAAATGCTCCATTAGTGTCAAAAATTACTTTTATTCCATCATGCACCCCATGTGCTTGGAATTTCATTAAAGAAACAGATGTTCCATCATTTAAAATATACTTTTGTTCTAGATTATAAACGAAAAGTGGATAAACTTGTTTTCCTGTAAGAAAACCATATACTGGTTTTAAATTTGCATTATGCGTTATAGAATCAGCTCCAATACTGAATGTTTTCAGATTGTATGTGTGACCTATGTTTAATTTGGAAGAAAATGTTTCATTCATTTCATTTCTTAATTCATTTGGAATTGTTCCGTTTATATTTTCATTTGACTTTTTAGTCAGTAAATCATCCATTGCATATTCAGTTACTGTAGATATGACGGCATTTTCAATTGTTGATGATGCTTTTTTAAATCTATTTTCAAGTTCAATTTTTTTGTATGATGATATTATTGCAGGTAAAGTCATTGCAGCAATTATACCGATAATCCCAAGTGTAATTAATATTTCTGCAAGAGTAAAACCAGTAAATTTATTCATATGATGTTCCATATCACAATTATGGCACATGTTTTTAATAAAGTAAATATGTGTATTAGAATCTCTTGCTATACTTGTGTTTTGCGGGGGGGGGGCACTCTCAAAGCATTGTTATATCTCATTTTAGAACTCCTATTATTGCTTCCAACATCTTTATTATTTGTTATTTATAGATTTTTGTCAAGTTTTGAGTGCTATAATTTAAGTTTTTTTTATATGATTAAATTTTCTAAGAATAATTTGGAGGATGCATCATACAAAGAGGTTTGAGCCCAGCCAAGTTGGGTGTGAGTATCTGGAACAAATTTTTGTTTGAAATATATAAAAAGCTCAAATTTTTTTATGTATTTTGAAAAATATCAGTAAGTTTTGGTAATATTTCAAAAGCATCTCCGACAATTCCGCAGTCGCAATGTTCAAAAATCGGAGCTTTTTCATCTGTATTGATTGCTATAATTTTGTCACTGTCTTGCATTCCGACAATATGTTGTATTGCTCCTGATATTCCGCAAGCTATATAGAGTTTTGGAGTGACAGTTTTTCCTGTTTGTCCGATTTGAATATCTGCTGATGCAAGTCCCATATCTACTGCGCCTCTGCTAGCCCCGACACAGGCTCCTATGCTTTCTGCAAAGTTTTTTAATAGTGCAAATCCTGCTTCATTTTTTAGCCCTTTGCCCCCTGCTACGATTATTTCTGCGCTATCAAGTTCATTAATTGTTGTGTTTAGTCCTTTTACAAATTCAATAAATTCAATTCTTTTTTCAATATTTTCAATTTCAGGTTTTATGTAGATAAATTTTGTATCTTTAACAATATTTTCTGGAGCCGGCTTGAATACTTTAGGTCTTACTGTTGCCATTTGAGGTAATCTTTTGCATAAAATTGTAGCCATTAATTTGCCACCAAATGTTGGACGAGTAGCTGCAAGTTGTCCGTTTTCGTTTATATCAAGTCCTATGCAATCAGCTGTAAGTCCTGTGTGTAAAGATGCAGATATTCTAGGTGCAATATCTCTACCTTGTGTTGTAGCTCCAATTAACATAATATCCGGTTTAATTTCATTTATAATATCTATTGCAACTTTTGAATATAATTCTGTTGAATAATGAGTAAAGCTGTCATCTTCTGCGATGTAGACATAGTTAAATCCTGAATTGATAAATGCTTCTTTAAAACTTTCTGAAAGTCCTCTTTTGCAAATTAAAAGAGCTGATACATCTGCATTGTTCAATTTTTTTGAAAGCTCTTGAGCTTTGTAAGCAAGTTCAAACAGCACTGTGTGGAGGAAGTTATCTTTTGTAACTTCTGCGTATAACAAAATATTACTCATTATTTAATCCTCCAAATTCTTTTATTTTTAATGCTAATGTATCGCAATCTTTGCAGATTTCGCATTCGCCTCTTGAATTAGTTGGTCTAAATGCTTTGCTGACATATGTTGGGGAACCTTTTATTCCGACATCATCAGGAGTTAAGCCAATATCTTCCATTGAATATACTGTGATATTTGCTTGTTGTGCTTTTATAATACCGTTTATTTTTGGTCTTGTAGGTTCATAAGTCCCTTTTAAAACACATACTAGTGCCGGCAGATTAACTCTTAATGTTTCAAAACCTTCTTCAATTTCTCTTGTTGCATAAATACATTTGCCGTCACATTTATCTAAATCTTTTACGTATGTAATTTGTGGAATTTCAAGATGAGATGCAATGCTTGGTCCAGTTTGGGCTGTATCGCCATCAATTGCAAATTGTCCGCATATTATTAAATCGAAATCATTTAGTTTAGATTTGATTGCTGCTGCAATTGTTTTACCTGTTGCATAAGTGTCAGCACCTGCGAATTTTCTGTCTGAAATTAATACACCTTTATCACAGCCTATTGCAATTGCTTTTTTGAGCATATCTACAGCTTGTAAAGGACCCATTGTAAGTGCTGTGATTTCAACATTTTCTAAACTTCTTTTTAGTTTAAGAGCTTCTTCCAAAGCGTATACATCAAAAGGGTTGATGACACTTTCGACACCTTCCCTTTGAATAGTATTATTTTCAGTCCACTTGATATCTGTAGTATCTGGGACTTGTTTTATGCAAACAAGTATTTTCATATAAAATCCTTATCTGTGTTGTTGAGTCGCTTTTTGTCTAGCGTTTGTTTCTAATAAAGCATTGTATGCCAACATGTACATTGAACATTTTCTAACACTTGGAACGTACCAAGCGCAACTTTCTAGTGTACAAACTTTGTCGATATCAGAGCCTGCGCTCATAAGCGGGCAATATGGAATATCTTTAGCCATTTTATTTTCTCCTTATTTATTTAGATATTTTTTCTGCTTGTTTTAACAAGTTGCAATTTTCATCGCGTTTTCTTTCCTGATCTTTATAAATTTTAGTTCTGTTAATTACTTCATCAAAGTCAATTTTATGAGCATCAAAATCAGGTCCGTCTACACATGCAAATTTAGTTTCTCCGCCAACAGTTACTCTGCAAGCTCCGCACATACCTGTACCGTCTACCATAATTGGGTTCATACTTGCTTCAGTATAAATCCCTTTGTCGCGAGTTAAATCCGCCACTGCTCTCATCATTGGCATAGGTCCTACAGCGATTGCATAGTCAACTTTTTCTTGATTCATAATTCTTTCAAGAACTTGGGTTACAAAACCTTTTTCACCTAATGTACCATCATCTGTTGTGATAAATAGTTCAGTACAAGCATCTTTCATTTTATCTTGCCAGAAAATTAAATCTTTATTTCTTGCACCCATAATCATATATACTTTGTTACCTGCTTCTTTAAAAGCTTTAGCAATTAAGTAACATGGAGCTGCACCGTATCCGCCTGCTAAGCATACTACTGTACCATATTTTTTAATATGTGTTGGTTGCCCAAGTGGTCCAACTATATCATGAATTTCATCCCCGGCATTTAATGCTGCAAGTTGTTTTGTAGAATATCCGACAGCCATAAATACAAGAGTTAATTCTCCTTTTTCTTTGTTAACGTCTGCGATTGTAAGAGGAACTCTTTCGCTGTTTGCAGTTGCTCTAAATATTATAAATTGACCTGCTTTAGCGTTTCTTACAACATAAGGTGCATCAATTGTTATTTCATATTGGTTAGGACAAAGCTCTTTTTTGGATAATATTTTATATCCCATAATTTTCTCCTTCTTATATATTGTCATTATACTATAAAATGTGAAAATAAGGGAAATTTTTTAAGGAATATTATGGTAAATTTTTAAAATAATTTTCTTCAGTTAGAGCTTTGTAAGTGCATCCTGTTCCATTTGAACCATATGTATTATTTTTGGTGCAGTTATTGCTTTTATAATATGAGTCTATCCCTCCTGATGGTATTAATTTGCCAGTTTTTGGATTAATTTCAAAAACAAAGAAATCATGTCCCAGTGCATTAGGTTTTTTATTAATGCCATTTACGTCTACTGTTAAAATAAATCTATCAGGTATACAAGTTCCCATATCAAATACAATTAGCATTGAATCATTTGATGTTATTATTCCATCATCTAAGCAAGCTGTGAAAGCTCCTGTCCCGTTAATTGTATTATTTTTTGTATAATTTTTGTATTCTTTAATTCTTTTTATGTAATCATCAAATCCCATAATATTAAGACTTTTACATTCATATCTCAGACAATGTGCTTGACCTTTAAAATATTTAGAATATATATCAAGAAAACTATTTTTTCCGTCATATGAAGTTGAGTAGTTTGTAGGATTAGGTATTTGTTGTTCATCTTCTATAAATTGTTCAAGTGCTTGACTCATAATTGAATAGGACTTTTTTAATTGTGATTCTAATATCTTTCCTCTTATATTTTTAACAAGAGAGGGAATTGTCATTGCTGCTACAACTCCAATAATACCTATTGTTAAAAGTGTTTCTGCTAATGTGAAAGCTGATGAAATTGAATTTTTATTTTTCTTTGTTAACAATATTAATACCTCTATAGTGAATTATATTATTACATGTTGGTATTAATGTCAAGGTATTAATAAAGAGGTATTAATATAATGGATATTAATCAACGTGTTGCTATACGTATAAAAGAATTAAGAAAAGAAAAAAATATGACAGCAGAAAAACTTGCTTGGTATTCTGAGTTATCAAAGAGTTGTGTAACGTACGCTGAAAAAGCTCAAAGAGATATTAAAATGTCTACTATAGAATCTATTTGTAAGGGTTTTGGTATTAGTATTTGTGAGTTTTTTAAGGATTTTAAATAATTAGTAATTTGTACATATCTATTTATTGTCTTTTTTGCTAAGGAAAAATTTTTTTTATTAATTATTATAAAAATGGTTATGTTGTTTATCATTTAGTAATGAAGTTTTTATAGTTATGTTTAATTCAAAAGATGATGATGAAAAAAAAGGTTTTTATGAACGTGTAAGATGTAAAGCATTATGCCATAAGTATAATTCAGTTTCTCCTGAAATGATTGGTATACGTATGGATTTATTGAAAAGTATATTAGGCAAAACAAAGTCGATTTTTTTACTGGAACAGCCTTTTATGTGTGATTACGGATATAATATTGAAATTGGGGAAAATTTTTATTCCAATCATAATTTGATAATATTAGATGAAGGTAATGTAACTTTCGGGGATAATGTTTTAGTTGGGCCTAATTGTGCTTTTTATACTTCAACTCATCCTTTTTCTGCTGAAGTTCGAAAGAGTGGTAAGAAGATGCCCAAACCTATAAAAATTGGTAATAATGTTTGGATATGCGGGAATGTAACGGTATTGCCAGGGGTTTCAATTGGTGATAATTCAATAATTGGTGCAGGCAGTATTGTTTCTAAAAATATACCTTCAAACGTTTTAGCTCTTGGTATTCCTTGTAGAGTAATAAAAAAAATATAAATTATTTTCTTATTACGCCATTAATAAAATCAAAACAGTTATTTTTAATAGCTTCAAGAACGTCTTTTGCTTGTAATTTATTTATATCACTGACATGTTTATCCGTTGTTGTAAATGCAAAGTGTGCTAGAAATTTTTTACTTTCTTCTATTGCATCATGGACTATACCTTTTTTATTTTCAATCATGTAATCCAGTAAATTATCAGGATTATTTCTAAAATGAGCTTCTATCATAGATCTAACTTCTTTGTATGGTTTGTCGTGTTTTGGGTATGATATAAAATTGTATTGAGTATAATTAGTTCCAATAAAACTCAAGAGAGGTTTAGCATCTCCATTTGTAGCAATTAAAAGTTCTGTTGTTGGCTTTTGTTCTTTAGGGAGTGTAAAAACTCCGGCATAGTCATATACTTTTGAGTCATTGCCTTTAAATTCATATTCCCTTTTATATTTTTTTTCAACAGTAGATTCGATATTGCTTAAATCTTTATAAGTTCCGTTTATTGTGTATAATCCTGTAAATTTAACTGGGGTAAGAGTATTATGTATATTCATTTATAATTTTCTCCTTTTATATATGAATATAAAACTCCTGAAAAATTATTTTGCTATTTGATATGTATATTCAGGATGTTCTTTTAGTTTTTGCTCAATTTCTTCAAACGTTAAAAGCCCTTGAGTTGCGCCGAATTGAGAAACAACTCCTGCAGAATTTACAGAAGCATACATTAAAGCTTTTCCTATATCAATTTTAGTTTTTCCTAGTGCTGCACATAATGTGGATGCAAATGCATCTCCTGCTCCTAAAGTGGAAACTACAGGACTGTTGAATACTGGACAATAATAATATTTATGGCCGTCATATGCGTATGCACCATGTCCGCCATCTGTGATTACAATTATTTGGTAATCTCTCACTTTTAATTTTTTAAACATTTCTTTTATATCAGGGTGAATTAATTCATCTGAAAATTTTTCATCTCTTGTGTCAGGTCTGACTTGTATTTGAGTTGCCATAGTTGCTTCTTCTTTATTCATTACAACAATATGAGCATTTTCTAAGATTTTTTTTATGTAATTAAATCCTTTTTTGATGCTTGATGTCCCAGCATTAAAACAAACTTTTACATTATTGTCTTTTGCAAAATTGACAATATCATCAAGAACTTTAGTACTGTCTCCATTTAGAGGTGCAATGTATAAAAGTTTTGCATTTTTTATTGCTTCAAAATTAATATCTGATTTTTTAATTTTTGCGTTAGCTCCACGATGAGCAAGTACAGTACGATCCCCTTGAAAGCTTACTAGGATTATAGAAAAACCTGTACTTAGAGTTTTATCTTGAATGATATTTGATAAATCTACATTTTTTGCTTTGAAGGATTCTAAAATCCCGTCTGAATATATATCATCTCCTATTTTAAAAATAGCACTAGTTTTAAGACCTAAGTTTGCAAAGTTGCATGCTGTATTAACTCCGCCGCCACCTACTTGAGAAGCAAAATCTGTTATTTCAACTTTTGCCCCATATGGATAACTCATAAATTCAGATTTTTTGTTTTTTGTATAAACAGATACAATATTTGCATCATCACTTTCTACAAATACATCCATTGTAGCACTGCCAATAGTTATTACATCGCACATTTTTTTTCTTCCTCCAATTGATTTCAGCTTAGCACAAAAAATTAAATTTGTTAATTTATATTAATTGAGAGCAAAAATTTTTTTGTTTTGGTTTAAAATATCTAGGTAAATATACATTTAATTCTGAAAGGTAATATGAAAATATATAACATTTCCCCAATATCTTCTCAAAAGATATTATTAAGTTCGCAAGATAATAAAAATTTAAATTCTAATAAAAATATAGAAAATAAATCTAATAAACAATATTCTTATAATCCGTTAGCATATCAAGATTATGGAATTAGTTTTTCGGCAAGATTATTTCGGACTCCTGCCAATTTCTTTGAACAGGATTTTAACAGAAAAGGTATGCCGGAAACTATGAAAAACTATCTTTTTGATGATTATGAAGATAGACAGAATATGCCTCCTGCGCAAATGATGCGTTTAGTATTTGACGATATAAATGAGACAAAATCTTTGGAACAAGTAAAGCGAATATATCCAAATGAACCGTTATTTAATAATTTGCGTGATATTCCAGGTAGAAATGCCAGAACAGGTGTAATTGCTGAAATAGAATTAATGAAACAAGAAGATAAATCTCTATTTAAAAATGGGCAAGATAATTTAGGTTTATATTTGCTAAAGAAAATTTATTTAGAAGGTAAAACCCTAAAAGAAATAAATAACGATTTTCAAAAAGATATTTCAGTTTATTATAAAGGTTTAAGTCCTATAAAATACGAAACTTTGTCTGCTTTTGGTATTAAATTCCCAAATAGTGCTTTTTGGAAGTCTTTTACCGCAACAAGAGAGGATTTCCCATATGAATACAAACCAAGAAAAGCTCTAGTTTTAAGAAATAATTCTTCTCATAATGCAATATCTAAACCTAAATCCACAAATGTAATTGAAAAGAAAAAATTTGATAATGTAAAAGATTGGGAAATTGATAAATTGGCCGATGCTATGATTAAAGGTATGGGCAGTGGCGAAGAAACTAAAAAGCAGATAAAAAAACATAATATTCAAGATCGTGAAACTCTTGGATTTGTTGCGAAATATATGAGTGAAATAAATTCTGTAGTGTTAGAAAAAGTTCATGCTTCTGATGAGATGAAAGATTTTTATGAAAATTATGATAATTTGTCTACGTCTCAAAAGAATATTTTCAAGGCTTACTGGAATAGTGATCCAAAAATAAAGGAAAATCGTTCTATTGCAATGAAAGATACAATTAAATTATTTATGGAAGCATATGGCGCTGATGGAAATAATGAAGAATTTAAGGAACTTATTAATTATGCTAATAGTATCAAACCTGCAAGGTTAGAAAGACAAAATGAGCATAATAAGATTCAAGCAGAATATGATAAAATGTTTGCGGAATTAGATGCTGAATCTAATGTAGAAAAAAAGATGATAAATGACGTTGCAAAAAAAATAGAAGATTTGGCAAATGATGGTGCAGACAAATCTTATACTATTATACCAAATAAACATGAGATTAAGTATAATGGTGATCTTTCTGAGGATTTTAAGAAAGAATTGCAATTCCAGATGCGTCTTTTACCGGAATCATTCTCAAATAGGTATGTAAAGTATTTTCTTTCTCATCCAAATGTTAGTGATAAATATAAATTATCAATATTGGTAGAAAATAGTATTCCAAATGAATATAAAGATTTGTTGTATACAAAAGAGGAATTTAACAAAATATCTTTAGGTGTAAATAGAGATTTTACATTGAAATATCCTCTTGTTATTGCGGCTTGTAATCAATCTTTAGTTGAGTTGTTGTCAGAATTTAAGCCTAAAGAGGCTCCTAAAATGCTATCTCTTGAAACAGATCAATTAATTAACTTACTGGAATTTACAGGAGTAAATGATTTAACTAAAGAACAAAGAGCGAAATTAAATGATAATTACCAAGAATATTTACGTCCAATATCTTCAAAAGAAGATATTAATAAAATAAATAATATGCTTGTTGACTTTGTCGGTAGTTATAATGAAAATTTAACTAATGATAGTACTGATGTTGCAGCTTTAATAGAATTGTTAAAAGCTAATGTTATTTCAAATCCAATATTGAAAAAAGATTTTGCAAAATCCTTAAAATATTCAAAGTTTTTGGAAAAATATGGCGGTTCTGCAAGAATATTGTTAAAAAATAATGTTAGCGATGATTTGAAAAAAGCTAAAATGGAATTAATGCTAGGGGATTTGATGTCTCTTAATGTTATTGAAATGACAGATATTTTATCTGATAATTTATATAATTTAGAAACAATTTTAAAACCTGTAAATTATGAATTATATCAATTATTAAAGCAGAAATATTATCAAAAAAAATATTAAAATAATATCAATATAATAAAAATCACCTGTTTTTAACAGGTGATTTTTATTGCTTATGTTATATTAGTTTAATTGAGCTTTTTCTTCTTCAGAAACGCCTTTAATTGTAAGATTTACTCTACCTTTATCGTCAATTTTTATAACTTTAACGATAACTTCATCTCCAATATGTAAATGTGGTTCAATAGATTCAATTCTTTCGTTACATACTTGAGAAATATGAACCATACCGTCTTTACCAGGAGCTAGTTCTACGAATGCTCCAATAGGGATAATTCTTACAACTTTACCTTTTACAACCATTCCAGGTTCTGCTTTGAATGTTAATTCTTTAATCATTCTTTTTGCAATTTCAGCACCTTCTTGGTCGTTAGAAGTAATAGTAACAACGCCACTGTCTTGGATATCAATTTCAGCACCTGATGCATCAATAATTGCTCTGATTTGTTTTCCACCAGGTCCAATTACTGTTCCGATATCTTCTGTAGGGATTGTCATTGTTGTAATACTTGGTGCATATGGAGATAGATGATCTGCTGGTGCAGAAATTACTTCTCTCATTTTGCCTAAGATATGTAATCTACCTTCTTTTGCTTGAGCTAAAGCACGACGTAATGTATCATTAGCGATACCTTTAGCTTTCATATCCATTTGTAAAGCTGTGATACCTGTATCATTACCTGTAACTTTGAAGTCCATATCACCTAAGAAGTCTTCGATACCTTGAATATCTGTAAGTACAACAGGATCTTTGCCTTCTTCTGTAATCATACCCATTGCAACGCCACCAATCATACATTTTACAGGTACACCTGCATTCATTAATGCCATTGATGAACCGCAAGTAGAAGCCATTGATGTAGAACCGTTTGATTCTAGAACATCAGATGTTACACGGATTGTGTATCCGAATTCTTCTTGAGATGGAAGAGCTGGAACATTTGCTCTTTCTGCTAAAGCTCCGTGTCCTACTTCACGTCTGCCCGGTCCTCTTAGAGGTTTTACTTCTCCTACAGAGAAGCCTGGGAAGATGTATTTGTGCATATAAGTTTTTTCTGTCTCTGGATCAACTCCGTCTAGTTCTTGTTTCATTGCAGGACCAGCAAGTGTTGCAACTGATAATACTTGAGTTTGACCTCTTGTAAATACTGCAGAACCGTGTGCTCTTGGAATAACTCCAACTTCACACCAGATAGGACGTACGTCGTGAGGTTTTCTTCCGTCAGCTCTTACGCCTTCATCTAAAATCATTGTACGCATAATTTTCTTTTCTGCGTTTTTGAATTCTTCTGCGACAAAGTCAATACCAGTTTCTTCCATTATTTTTTTGCTGTAATCATCATCTGGAAGTGCGTCTATTTTTTCTTTAACAAGTTTTTTAGCTTCTTCTAATTTTTCTTGTCTGTATTTTCTGTCAAAATTGTGATAAGCATCAAAAATCATATCATGAGCTGTTTCATCAATGATTTTTTTGATTTCAGATGTATCGTATGGATTTACAAACACTTCTTTTTCAACTCCGCATTCTTTAGCAAATGCTTCTTGAGCTTCGCATTGTTTTTTGATTTCGCCTTGAGCGAATTCTACAGCGTTCATAATATCGTCTTCTGTAACAAATTTACAACCTGCTTCAACCATAATTACAGAATCGTGTGTACCAGCAACTACGATATCTAGGTCTGATTTGTCAGCTTGTTGGTGAGTTGGGTTTGCAATCATATTGCCATTTTCATCTCTTGATACTCTTACAGCACCGATTGGTCCTTCAAATGGAGCTCCTGAAAGCATTAAAGCACAAGATGCACCTAACATAGCTAAAGTATCAGGTTGGTTTTGTTGATCATAGCTGAATAGTTGAGCTACGATTTGAATATCATTTCTATATCCTTTAGGGAAAAGTGGTCTGATTGGTCTGTCAATTAATCTTGAAATAAGAATAGCTTTATCACTAGCTTTTCCTTCTGAACGATTGTAACCACCAGGAATACGACCAATTGCAGACATTCTTTCTTCATAATCAATTAGTAGAGGGAAAAAGTCTATTCCCACTCTAGGTTCTTTTGATACGCAGCAATGTACAAATAACATTGTATCTCCGCATCTTACTGTAACAGAACCGTTTGTTGATTGAGCATATTTACCGGTTTCAACAGTAACTGTTTTCCCGCCGATTTCTAGCTCAAATTTTTTTGTTTCCGGTACCATAATTACCTTTTCTTTCTGTGTCGTCTTCGACACCTTTTAGTTATACACTTCTAATGTTCGTTAATATTATACCGCAAACAAGAAAAAGGGGCTATTTCTATAAAGTATTGTGACAAGAATATTTTAAAAATTGATAAATAAAAAAGCCCTTTAGGGGCTTTTCTATCAATATATAGACAAATAAGAATTAGTAGTTTAAAAATGCATATCAAAAGATGATGGCATTCCATTAATTTTTTCATCTTCCATTCTCATAGCAGAGCCTATTGTGAAACTTTCTGCATAGAGTTTATTAATTTTATAATTAATATCGCCAGTGAACACTTCTTCATTATCTTCTAAGAATTTAAAAAGAGGTTCTGTTGGACTTTTTACAAGATTTGTAAGAGAATCCCCAGCTTGTTTAAGTGTTCTTTCTCCTATTTCTGGAACTTTTACATTCATCCCAAAAGGTTTATATGGTCTGTTAAATGAAGCACCTGTATCTGCCATTTTTATTTTAATCCTTACCTTTTATAAACTAAGTACATTCATTTAATCGGCATATTATTTTTCAAAGTTTAATTTATTTTAGAAACTTTTACATTTGTTAATATTTTGTTTAATAAAATTTGTAGTTTAAATTATTTGCATTAACATTGATTCCGCATTTTTTGTTTAATAAGGTTTGTAGTTCGTAAATATTATAACCAGATATTAGTTGTTGATTCGATAGTTCTATTAATTTATTAAAATTTTCTTGAGGTTTATCTTTAAAATATTCTAATAATATATTTTTTGACAATTTTCTAATATTTAAGTTTTTACCGCTTTCAATATGTATTGATTCACTTTGTTGTAGTAAATCTTCTAAAGAAATTAATCCTTCATTTGTGGCATTAACAATTTCATCGAAATACAATTGAGGATTATTTGCATCATATTTATCAAGAATTATATTCATACTATTGTCAAGTCTTCTATTATTATCAAAGGCACATGAAAGAGCCCAATTGCCCATTTCGTTTCTTCCGCCTTTTGCTGTAGGGGTGATATGCTCAATTGTAGCGACAGATGGCTTAAACAAATTATATCCGATTGTATTTGAATCAGAGTATTTATGTTTTGTCACAAAAGAATTAATATTTGATTGTGATGTTGGAAGTTTTTGCCCAATTTTCATTATTTTTCTAACAGTCTCTTTGTCTGGGCAATCCTTTATGGCTTTATTTAAATCATAGAGGAATGTTTTATTTCTAAAAGGGACTATTACAGGTTTGTCGAGTAACATTTTTTCTGCATTTTTGCATAAATTTGTAATGTCATTTGACTCTTGTTTTCCTGCTAATCGTTTAATTTCTTCAACAATGAACAGTTTAAGACTATTTATTGAATATGGGAGAGAATAATCATATTTATATTTTTTATTAAAAATTTTGCTGAATGTAGAATTAGAAATTTTATTTGTATCAGCCTCTTTAAATTCTTTGTCAGTTAGAATATTACATAATTGAGATATTTTGGATTTTTGTTCGTTGCTTAATAATATTGCTTCTGTTGCTGTTTTTATTTTATATACAAATTCTTTGGCGCTAAATTCTTCTTTTTGCGCTATGCCTTCCATTCTGTTTAGGTGGAGTGTAAAAACTTCCATTGCTTTTTCTTTATATTTAGGGGGAAGTTTATTTATTTGATCTTCTATTTTGGAAAATATAGGTCTTTGGATACTTCTTAATTCTATTAATGATTCTTTATAAATTGTTTTTATAATTCTTGATAAATTTGTTTGAGGAGCTTTTTTACCAATACGTTCTATGTCATTAAAAGCTTCCAATAAGCCTGGTTTTAATACATCTTTGTATTTCGACATTTCTTGTAGAAAGTTTGTTACTGGGCCGTTGAATAGACCGGATCTTTGATAATTAATGAGAGTATCAGAATTTATCATTGGTTTGTTACAATACATACAATGAATATTATGAGTTTTTATTAAGTTTCTGAATTCTGCTTGTTTTGTTATGAAACCATTAAAGCTTGGAGATTTTTTTATAAATATATCTTTATCTAAAAGATTGCTTACAGGGACCCTGTAAGAAGAATAATCATATTGATTATTCTTATAATCTATTTTAGTTTTATTAAATAAATTATTAGAAAAAAGTATTACTTTCATACTTTAGTAATACTACTGATAATTAAAATTTGTTAGTATTTTAATATTTTGTTACGTTATTCATCAAGGTTTGTTATATTTAAATCTATTATTTCATCGGATAGGCATTTTAATACTGCTTTTAGGTTTTTAACATATTCTCTTTTACATAAATCTTTCTTACAAAGTGAGATTAATTTATCTGCTTGGAGTTGAGCATTTTGTGGCATATAAGGATTCTCTTCTATTTGAACGGATATAGGATAGTGATGTCGAGAATTGTTACAGTATGAGCATTCTAATGCAAAGTTTAGTGAATTATTCATTCCTTTCATACACTTAGGTAATAAATGTTCAAATGTGCCGACTGATGGGTGTACAAGATTAAGTGCAATAACTGAAGCAGGTTTTCTTGCATTTTTTACGACAAATGCGCATACTTCGTCACTTGATCGGGGAAGTCTTCTTGCTATTTCAAGAATTTCATTTTTGATTTTTTTGTTTTCTAAGTTTTTTGTTATGTTTTTTATTTTATGTATAAAAATTCGTCTTGAAAATGGCTTATGAGGCTCTGGATCAAAGATTATGTCATTTGTTCTAATCATTAATTTTCTGAGTTGTCTGGCTGTTTTTTTAGGTACAATTCGCCTATAAAAACTGATTTTGTTGAAAATAATACTTTGAATTTTTACAAGAGCTAATTCATGAATATCTTTTTTCATCATTAAAAGCTCTTTAAAATTTTTGTCAGGATATTTTACAGCCATAGTTTTGAACATGTTGAATACTTGCCTTTCAACAGGATGCATAATTTTTTCATATGGCTCTAAAATTGGGATAGCTTCTATTGCTACTCCTGACAGCTTCTTATTCTCCATTAATTTCATATATTCATCAGGATGTAGCATTTCAAGGCCACAGCACAGGCATGGAATACGATAATTTAGCAAATTCTTTAATTCTTTTCTTGTTAGTGGAATTTCCGGAATTTTGCATTTGAATGAAATATTTTCAGTTTTAACTATTTTCTTCTCCATACGCAGCCATCAGGATTAATGCTCAATATTATTATTCCCGTTTTTATTATTTTTATAGCAAAGAAAATAGTTGTTAGATTTTTTTATTTGCTAAGTTATGCACCCATTGGAGGCGGTTGAATATAAAGAGGTTTAAGTTTTCTCCAGTTGCCTTCGTCTTCTTTATTTTCTGCTAAGTCTGCTAAAATTTCTCCAAGGGGATATTCTTTTTCTTGATAAGATGTTCCGCCTAATAATGGCTGTAATTTGTTATCGGTAATTACTGTGTAATTTCCTGATTTTATTATTTCTTGTACTTCTTCTAATTGTACTGCCCCTTTAATTTCGTTATCATAATATAGGTATGCACAATTTTTTCTTGCATCTAAGGCTACAAGAGGATTAGCTTCTGCAAGTTTTGATAGTATTTCAAGAGATGAAACACCTATTGCTTTACAGTTTAATTGTTGAGCCATTACTCTAGCAACTGTAACGCAGGCTCTAATACCTGTAAAACTTCCCGGACCTATATTTACGGCAATAAGATTTACATCTTGAGGTTTTATATTATTGGCAGATAAAATTTCTTGCAAGGTAGAAATTAAAAAAGCTGAATGATATTTATTATCTTTATTTTCTACAATTTTTGATGCAAGAATTTCATTATCTTTTTTTAATACCGCATACATTTTATCTAAACATGTATCAAATGCTAATGTAATCATTTTGATAATCCCTCTATTATTTCGTCTTTGCCAACTGATTCAAATTCATAAATTCTAGAATCATCATCATTATATTTTACGTTAATTTTAATATGATTAAACGGAGCTTCGTTTTGGTTAAATTCAGCCCATTCCACGAAAGTTACCTGTTTGCCTTCAGAATATTCTCTTAATTCATCATAAATTGTTTTAATTCCTTCATTTTCAAGTCTGTATAAATCAAAATGATAAATAGGAATTGAGCCTGTATGATATTCGTTAAGGATTACAAAACTAGGGCTAGTTACTTTTTCTTTTACATCAAGTGCATCTGCAACGAGTTTTACAAATGCTGTTTTGCCTGCTCCGATTTCTCCATATAGATTTATAAAACATCCGTCTTTAATGAGTTCTGCAAATTTATATGCTAATTTTTTTGTATCATCTAAGTTATTACAAATTTGTTGGAATTTCTTCATATATCTCTGCCCTGTTCCTTCCATTATTTTTTGCATTATATAAGGCTTTGTCAGCTTTTTGTAAAAATATTTTTTCGTCATCTCCTGATTTGTATTCGGAGACTCCTAGACTTATTGTAACATTAATATTTTTTTCGTCAGAATCTGTATTAATTTTTGAAATATCAATTTGAGTTTTTTCAACAGCTTTTCTAAGTCTTTGGGCAACCATTTTAGCTTCATCAATTTTTGTATAAGGAAGAATAATCGCGAATTCTTCCCCGCCATATCTTCCTGCAATATCATAATCTCTAAGCTGACGTTTAATCTCTGCTGATACAGTTTTTAAAACTAAATCTCCAGTTGCATGTCCATATGTGTCATTAACATGTTTAAAATAATCTATGTCAATCATAATGGCGCAAAGATTTCTTCTCTGACGTTTGGCACTGGATACTTCTTGTTTTATACGTTCTTCTAGTTGTCTGCGGTTATAAAAACTTGTAAGAGCATCTAACGTTGCATGTTTTAGAATTTCAGCGTAAACATTAGCTCTGTTGATTGTTGTTGCAGCTTGATTTGTAAGCTGTTCAATATAATTTATTTCTTTTTCACTTAAAATATTTTCTGTACTTTTAGTTACAATACAGCCTAAAAGCTGATTTTCACTAATAAGAGGGAACAATCCTATTTTTTTATCAGGTGTAAGTATGTATTCTGATTTATTATTTATACATTTTAACAGCTCAAATATTTTTTCATCTTTGCAGGCCGAAGGCCATATGAGTTCATTATTTATAAAAATATAGATTAAATGTTCGCATACAAACTTATCAATCATTTCTCCGATTATTGGAATTATATAACTTGTTTCATATTGGGTTTCAATAATTTTTGCAATATTTTTCATAGCATCGTGAAAATCAATATTTTTTTGCATTCTATCAGACAGAATAATGTTTTGAATTTTTAAAGAAATTAAATAAGATGCAACTTTTAAAAATTCAATTGAGTCATTATTTAATTTGTCTTTAAATTCAAGCATTCCGATAAGTTTTTGACCTTGATAAAGTCCGTAAAATAATTTTTGATCTTCAATAATATAGTTATTTTCTTTTAATTTTTCAAAAATATTATATAAGTTCTTTGTATTTTCTTTTTTATAAAATTCGTCGATGGAAATCCAACTTTTTGAAAAATCCCTAAGAGTATCAGATGTAGAATCGAATATAAAAATATTAACAGGACAAAATGTTTCCTCAAGAACACGTGTAATACCTATAGCATTACACGTGTCATTAAGTTTTATTGATAAATTTTCTATATCTTTAAAATTCTGCATTAAGCTTCCAGTTTTTGTAATATATCATCTGAAATATCAAAGTTAGCATAAACATTTTGAACATCGTCGTGTTCTTCCAATTTGTCTAATAATTTCAATATTTGATCAGCAGTTTTTTCATCTGTGATTTCAATTGTGTTTTGAGGAATTCTTGTTAAATCTGCTGATTCACTTTTAAATCCAGCTTTTTCAAGCCCCTCTACAACATTTTGGAAGTTTTCTGGTGATGTAATGACTTTATATTGCCCTTCTTCTTCTGTAACATCCAAAGCGTCTAAACTGATTGCTGCTTCAAATAATTTATCAAAATCAGTATCTTCATTGAATGTGATTACACCTCGTTGATCAAACATCCAACCTACACAACCGGTAGCGCCTAAGCTTCCGTTATATTTTGTAAAGAAGCTTCTAATATCTCCAGCAGTTCTGTTTCTGTTGTCTGTCATTGCTTCTATAACAACAGCAACACCGCCTGGTGCATATCCTTCATAAATTAATTCTTCGTAATTGTCTGAAGATCCAGCTCCAGCACCTTTTTCAATAGCTCTTTTGATATTATCATTTGGAAGTCCTGCAGCTTTAGCCTTTTCAATAGCTGTTCTTAGTCTAAAATTCCCAGCAGGGTCAGGACCGCCAAGTCTTGCTGATACTATTAATTCTCTTGAATATTTTTGGAATACTACTGCACGTTGAGAATCTACTTTTGCTTTTTTGTGTTTAATGGTTGACCATTTTGAGTGTCCTGACATATTTATTACCTCTTTTCAAATTATTACTTTCTAAAAATAGTTTACCACAAAAAATTTGTATTTTTATTAATGACTTGAAAATGTCTTTGATATTTGGTATAATCTATAATGTGATTTTATGAAATTAGGAGCAGTCAATGAAGAAGATTAAATTATTTGAAAAAATCGGGGGGGGGGCGATTTAAGGCTTGCTCCACAATGGTTTTGGGGGTATACTTTAGCGGAAGTAATTGTTGTAATGTTAATTATTGCAGTGATTGTGTCTGTTACAATCGGTATAACAAAAGCAAAATTAGATAATGTATTATCTTATACCTATTATACTGGCTATTCAACATTACGCGAAGTAACAACGGAGATGTTGTCTAATTGGAATCCAAAAGATGAAAATTATATTCAATCTTTAAATAAAGGTGTTTTCTTTGCTCAAAATATAATTGAATCAAGGTTATCTTCAAATATTTTATATTTAATCCCAAATATAAAAAAATATATCTCTAATTTATATGTTGATACTTGGCAACAACCTGCTTATGCTGCTTGTACTTATGTTAATTATCAAGTAGATAATTCACCTTTGATTCATGAACTTGAGGATGCTCATAGATCTGGTTGTCAAAAAGCTGGTGGAACTTGGTGTTCTCCAATTAGTATGGATTATTATGAACAAGTTGGATGTTATACGTGTTGTACACCTAAAAAAACAAGTAATTGTAGCCTTAATATTGAAAAACAATGTGTTGCAAGTTCCAAATATTTAGATCAAATTACTTGTACTTGTATAACTGGGTGTCAGTATTATCATAGAAATGAATGGAATAAATGTGTTGAAACTGGTGGAACGGTGGGTTCATACCCTAATTGTGCATGTAATTGTCCTTCTGGCAAGGAATTAGAAAATGGGGAATGTGTAAGACAAAAAGTTTGTGTTACAAACTATGAGGAATCTGTTAAATATTATGATTGTACAACTACAGGGGGATCTTATACTGCTTATCCAGATTGTAGTTGTGTTTGTCCTAGTGGGAAAAAATTAGAAAATGGAAAATGTGTAGATATTCCATCTTGTACAGGTAATCCAGATTTGTATGTTAAATATTATGATTGTGTGACAACAGGAGGTTCTGTTGGCCCTTACCCAAGTTGTAGCTGTACATGTCCAAGTGGCTATGAACTAAAAAATCAGAAATGTGTTCTAAAAGCTGTATGCCCATCACCAGAGGATATGCCTTGTGGTTATACATGTGACCCTGATGTTGGAATTCCAACTCCAATAGTGGGCTTTGCTAGAACCTGCAGTGATGAAACCTATGAGTGGAGTGAAGACCAATGTAAATGTATACCATCTCCACGTACCTTGCCACGCAAAGGAGAAAACTTCTGTAAATTATTTGAAGCGAATGCAAATATTATGGGTAATACCGATGTTTGCCAAGGAAGTGTAATCTCATCAAATACAACAGATTTTTCAAATAAAAAGCCAGATATTACATTGAGAAACGGTTTGCGTATTTATAATATGCACAATGACGCAACAGCAATAGCAATGCTGGAAGGTAATACCCAAGGTGGCGAATATGATGGCGTACCAAACACCAATGCATATGGCTACACTGTATATATTGATATTGATGGCGTGAAAGGTGATTCAAGACTATGGAGTGATGTTTATCCATTTTATATCACTTTATCTGGAAAAGTAATTCCGGGCTATGATTCAAGTGCAAATCCAAACGGAGCTGGTGGTGATAGTACAAGTCATATGCAAGTAAGCGTTGAATATGAACACTTTAATAGTGGAAAACGTGCAATTTCTTGGTTAGCTAAGAGTGTACCATTTAAAGAAGGAGCTTGTCTTGCTGGTTATGTAGGCGATGCAACACCATATTGTCGCAACAATCCTGCAGTAACTAAAGCACCAAATTGTACAACAGAATCTGATTCAGTATGTCGCGTGAAACAGATTTTACCGGTTAAGTTTTTCTTCTAACTCATAATACAAAGTATCACAAATGTTGTGAGTATGAAGTAAGGTGTCGAATATTTCGACACCTTTTCCTTTTGTTTTTAATTTCTTAAGTTTTTTCCATGTAAGTCTGTGCCACCCGTTTTTATGAGGTTATATTTATCTGCTATTCTTTCGACTTCTTTTGCTGTGTGGAATTTAATAATTCCTCTGTGGCGTTTATATGGATAATAGACTTCAATGCCGTCAAGTCCGTATGAAATAAGTTTTTTTACAAATTTCTCGAGATTTATAGCCCAACAACAAGCGGGGTGAGCTAATACTGCAATTCCGCCTGCATTGTGGATTGCTTTTATAAGTTTTTTTATGTCTCGAGTTGAAAAAATTCTTATTATATCTAATTCTGTTTCTTTTTTATTTTTTGCGCAGAATGACAGTAGTTCTTTGTTATTTACATCAATATTGTATGCTAATAGGTGCATAAATACATAACCGCACCATACATCAAATTCAATACCTGGAATTATTATATCTTCATTTAGAATACTTGTTTTATGGTAGGCTTCAAGTGTATTATGATCGCAAAATGCAATTTTTTTATATCCAAGTTCTTTTGCTTGTTTAAGTATTTCATTTACATCTCCTTCTCCGTCTGAAAATGTTGAATGGAGATGTAGATTAACTTTTTTATTTATAAAATCTTCTTTTGTAAATTTTTCCATATTTGTACTAAAATTATTATACAATAAATGAAATTTTTTAACAGGAGAGATATGGCAAAAGAAGATAAAAGTGTTTGGTTAATATTTTTTGAAGGCATAAAAATTTATGCATTGAATATTCATAAATTTTTCTTATATATGGCTTTTCCTGTATTAGGACAGTTATTAGGTCTTTTTATGATATTTGGTTTAACTTATTGGTATACCGAAAATTTTCAGGATTTAACCGTTAAATATCCAGCTTTAAATGACTTTTCAACAATGCTTTTATGTATAATTCTTTCAGTAGTTCCCGGTTTGTTAATTTGGGCAAGAGCGTTTTGGGATTATTTAGTATCTTATGGCGCATTAAATTCTATGACAGATGGGTATTTGAATACTGGTAGAGTCTATGATTTTAAAGCTCATAATTCTGTAGTTACTAAAAAAACTTTTTCATTTATTATTCTTTGGTTTTTATTTAGTATATTTACGATAATTTCAGTAATTCCTGTGTTCTGGATTATTGGTTTTGTATTTTTTATTTACTTTATTCTTATATTTCAGGTATTTACTTTTGAAAATGGCTTATCTCCTATTGGTTATTTCAGAAGAAGTTTGCAGTTAGTAAAAGGTAAATTCTCAAGAACATTTTTATTAATGACTTTATTGACTATTTTTACATATTATTTTTTGACTGCAGGTTTAGGTGTTGTATTTGATGCTCTTAATTTTACAAAACCTATAGCAAAAATGTTTGAGACTTGGTCATATTCTTTGCCTTTAGAATATATTGAACAATTTAATATTACACCTGCATTGATTGGAAACGAACTTGTAAAACAAATTATATTTTTCCTAGTAATAGGTTTTACTTTACCAATAAGAAGTATTTGTTGGACGTTGTGGTATAACAATTTAGCTACAGATAATGATGCATCTATGAAAAAGCCTCAGCGTAAACCAAGAAAAAATAGCTCTAAAAAAGTTGTAGCTAAAACTTTCAAAATTGAAAAACGTGGTATTGATCCAGAAATAATCAGACGTGCAAGATTGGAAGATGATGAGTATTAAATTATGTTTATTTGTAAAAATTGCAAATCTGTAGATAAATTCGAATTAATGTTTTCTCCTGATTACAGAGGGGATAAAGTATTTTTGCAAGAATATAATGAAGATGGTGATATTGTAATTACTGTTGACGGATATAAATTTATTCCTGATTTACAATTTATGAATGACCATGCAGTATGCAAATATTGCGGACAGATTTATATGTGGGATTATGAAGGTAAAAATTATAATTTATAAGGAAGGGTAAAAATGAAAAGAGATGGTAGAGCAAATAACGAAACTAGAGAAATCAAGTTTATAAAAGATTATACAAAACATGCATTAGGTTCTGTTTTGGTGCAATTTGGTGATACAAAAGTAATTACAACAGCATCGGTAGAAGAAGGAAAGCCAAAATGGATGGATAAAGAAGAAAAAAGAGGCTGGGTAACAGCAGAATATTCTCTTTTACCTTCTGCGCCAAATACAAGATGTCAAAGAGAAAGAACGAAAATTTCAGGTAGAACTCAGGAAATTCAAAGACTTATAGGTAGAAGTCTTAGGGCTTGTGTTGATTTAGAAAAAATGCCTGATTTAACAATTACAATCGATGCAGATGTAATACAAGCTGATGGCGGTACTAGAACAGCAAGTATTTGTGGTGGTTTTTTAGCTTTAAAAATTGCAATTGAAAAATTGTTGGCTAACGGTACTTTGAAAGAGAATCCTATAATTGAGCCAATTGGAGCAATATCTGCTGGTATTGTAGATGGTGAAGTCCGATTAGATTTAGATTATATTGAAGACTCTCATGCACAAGTTGATAGTAATGTTGTTCTAACAAAAAGCGGGAAAATTATTGAATTTCAAACAACTGCAGAAGGTGAACCTTATGAACAATCTCAAATGCTGGAGATTTTTAATGTCGCTCAAGAAGGAATAAAAAAAATAGTTGCGATGTATGATTTAGTTTAGTATAATATTTCATTATCACAATAAAAGGTTGTTATTTTATAATTGCTTGACTAAAAGTCAGCAGAAAGGGGAAAAATGAAAAAATTACTAATTGCATCTTTAATCCTTGTTATGAGTAGTGCAGCATCAGTTTATGCCGCTGATTCTCAGCCTACGACTTACACTGAACGTTTGATTCAAAAACATACTCAAAAGATTGTTGATAAAGAAAAACAATTACAAGAACAACAGCAAGCAAGAGAAGAAGCACGTTTGAAACAAAAAGAAGAATTTCAAAAGAAATTAGAAGCTGATAGAAAAGCTCGTGAAGATGCTGCAAAAGCAAGAAAACAAAAAATTGAACAAAAGAAACAATTATTTAACCAATTAATTTCTGAATAACTTTAATTAATAAGGAGAATTATTATGAAAAAGAAATTGGCTGCGTTATTAGCAATAGTTGTTATGTCTATGTCATCAGTTTACGCTGCTGAATCTCAAGGCCCGATTTCAAGATGGCTTGATGGAGTAACAGGAAAGGTTGCAAAGAAAGAGCAATCTGCTTATCAAAAGCAGCAAGAAAAACAACAAAAAATTGCAGCAAAGAAAAAAGCAAGAGAACAAAAACTTGCAAAAAAAAGAGCCAAAGCTAAACAAAAAGAATTAGAAAGAAAAAAGAAAGCTGCAGAAAGACAAAAAAGAGTTCAGAAAAAGAAACAACAGTTTAAAGATTTGTTCTCAAAAGATTAATTAATTAAAAAGGTACTTTTGAAAAAGTACCTTTTTTGCATTCATTATTTCTCTGTGATACAATTATTATATAATTGGAGTTATTATATATGCAGACTTTAACAAAGATGCTTACTGGGGCACAAATAGTAATAGAAACATTAACTAAGTTGGGTGTAGATTCAATTTTTGGGTATCCTGGAGGAATTGTACTTGGTGTATATGATGAGTTATCAAAGCAGGAACAGATAAAACATTATTTGATGCGTCACGAACAAGCAGCAGTGCATGCAGCTGAAGGATATTCAAGAGTAAGTGGAAAATGTGGTGTCGCAATTGTTACATCGGGGCCAGGTGCTACAAATATTGTAACAGGTGTTGCTAACGCATATCTTGATGGTTATCCATTGGTTGTAATTACAGGGCAAGTATCTGCGGAATTATTACATAAAGATGCATTTCAAGAAGTAGATATTATTGATATTACAAAATCTTGTACCAAAGCTAATTTTCAAGTAAAAGAGGCAAAAGACTTACAAAAAATATTAATAGATGCTTTTTCTATTGCAATGTCAGGGAAAAAAGGTCCAGTAGTTGTAGACATTACAAAAAATGTTTTCTCAGAGAAAGCTGATTATGATTATTTATTAGAACAAAATATTATTGAATTTAATGTTTCTGATATTGAGATTAATAAAGCTATTGATGCGGTATTATCAGCTCAAAAGCCTTTGATAGTTGCAGGTGGTGGAGTTATTTTATCTGATGCTTCAAAAGAAATTTTTGAGTTAGCAAAATTGTTAGATATTCCTGTAGTTTCTACTATGATGGGGTTAGGCGGATATCCTGCAGATGATAAAAATTATTTAGGAATGGTCGGAATTTTTGGTCAACCTTCAGCTAATAAAGCGGTAAGAGATAGCGATTTAATTTTTGCAGTTGGAGCAAGATTTAATGATAGAATAAGATGCTGTTTCCCTAATAATGAACTATCTAAAAAACTTGTTCATTTAGATATAGATGAAAATGAAATATCAAGAGTTGTACCAGCTTCGATATCAATTGTTGGTGATGCAAAACAAGTTTTAAGTTCGATGATTATAAAGTTAAAAAAATCATCAATTAAAAAATCTTTTTCTTGGACTGATGATTTACAATTTAAAAATGTAACATCTTTGAAACGTTCTGAAAAGATGCATTCTTTTGAAGTTATGCAAGAGATTAATAAATATATAAAAAATAAAAATATTGTCGTGACTACAGAAGTTGGTCAACATCAGGTGTGGGCTGCGAGATATTTAGAATTTAATTCTCCTAGAAAATTTATATCATCTGGAGGATTAGGTACTATGGGCTTTGGCTTCCCTGCTGCAATTGGTGCTTGTGTTGCAAATAATGAACCAGTAATTTGTATTGCAGGTGATGGATCTTTTCAGATGAATATGCAAGAATTAGCAGTTTGTGTAGATTATAATTTGCCTGTAAAAGTATTTATTTTAGATAATGGCTATTTAGGTATGGTAAGACAATTCCAAGAAAAGCAATGTAATGAAAGATATTTTGCGACTGAAATATCTAATCCTGATTTTATAAAATTAGCAGAGGCATATAAAGCAAAAGCGATAAGAGTCGAAAAGTTAGAAGATGTAAAAAAGGCTTTAGACTATGCTTTTTCTTTTGAGGGACCTATTTTAGTTGATTTTGTTGTAGAACCAAAGGAGCTTTTATAATTTATTATGGCAAATAAAAAGCGGCTTTTAATTTTAACATGTGTTTATACATTGGTTTTAATATTTGTTGTCACTTATTATACTTTTGAATTAATAGATAAGGCTGCAGTTGTATCTTTTAAAAAATTATATTCAGAATATTCTCAAGCATTAATTTATACAGTTTCTCAAATGGATGGAGAAATTAGTTGTTATTATAGTTTAGATAAATCTGTTAAAAGTGATTTTTCAGGTTGTGAAAGATTTTATAAAAATTTTGCAACAAATTTGAAAGTTCAAAAATATTGTAAAAATAATGCTTTAAAAAATGGTTGTGTTCCTGTTTATAAAACTTATCCAAAAACTCCTTCTTGTGCCGGTTTTTCTGAAAGTATGATGAACAAATATAATCAGGCTTTTGTAATGAATGATAATACAAATTTAACAGTGTTTAATCAGCCTGCAAATTCTCCAAAACCTATGTTTGCCGTGGATAGTAATGGACTGTTATTGCCAAATAAAGCTGGATATGATTTATTTAGTCTTGTCATTATTCGGAATAAAAATGGAAACTATGCTTTTCATCCTAACGTGATATATTGTTTACCAAGGGAAAAAGGCGGTATTAAAAATATTCAAGACGTGTATAAATAATTTTTTAGAAATATATTTAATCCATTTGAGAATAAACTCTTTTAATTTCTTGAATATCTTGCCACATAAGCCATTTGGGACTTCCTTTTTCTCTAGAGTCATTTCTTAAAAGATATGATGGGTGAAAAATAGGCATCATTTTAGACATATGAGGACCTTCAAACCATTTTCCTCTGATTTTAGTAATTCCTTGTGTAGTGCCAAGTAGTGAATTTACTGCAACTCTTCCACATAGTAGTATAATTCTAGGTTTTAGAATTTCTATTTGTGCATCTAAATATTCTTTGCAAGCAGCTTTTTCTTCAGGCAGCGGATCTCGATTTTCGGGAGGTCGACATTTTAGAGTGTTGCAAATATAGACATCTTTTTGTCTTGATAACCCAACTGAAGCAAAGATTTTATCTAATAACTGCCCTGCTTTTCCAACAAATGGTTCTCCTTTTTGATCTTCATAATATCCAGGAGCTTCTCCTATAAGCATTAATTTATGATTTGGGATTCCTCCTGAAAATACAATATTAGTTCTAGTCTTTCCTAGTGGACATTTTTCACAAGAAAGGCATTTTTCTCTAATCTTTTCTAATTCTTCAATCTCTGTTTTTGTTGCTTCATGCATAGTTATTAATCCTTGTTAAGCAATAGAATTAGGCTCAGGTTCTAATATTGAGATTACAGCATTATTAATACTTAAATATTTTTTGATTGTATTTTCTAGGTCATCAATTGTTATATCTTCTAAATCTTTCAAATAGTTTTCAATTAATTTTAAGTCTTCGCAGACAGTCATGTAATAACCGATTGTTTCTCCTATTTCAGATACGGTTTCAGCAGCAAATGCAAAACGTGATTTGATTTTTTTCTTAGCTTTTGAAAGTTCTTCTTCTGAAATTTTGTTATTTAGAAGATTTGCGATTTCTTTTTTGATTAATTCAACTGCAATTTCTTTTTTCTCAGGTTTGAAATTTGCTTGGATAAAGAAATTGTTTCCATCTTTAAACTGATAATGTTCAGCATTTGCCATGTTGAATATTTGTTCAGGCTGTTTTTCGATTAAATTTTGGTATAATCTTGAACTTGTGCTTTCTCCTAGAATAATGCTGATTATATCAAGTTCAATGTTTTCTTTTAGTTGATTAGCTTTTGGTCCTAAAAATCCTACCATCAAGTATGAAGTATTAGTTTTTGCCTTGTTTTCTACTACTATTGTATGTTCAGTAGGAGAATCTATTTCATTAATTTTTTTAGGAGCATTTGGACGTCCTTTAAAGTCAAATTCTTTTTCTATTTTTTCCAAAACTTTTTGTTTATCAAAATCTCCGACAATAATAGTTGTCATATTTTCAGGAGAATAGAATGTTTGGTAATAGTTCATAATTTCATCTCTTGTAACTTGAGAAATTATTTCAGGAGTCCCTATTACATCTCTTTTGTATGGGTGTTTTTTATACATATTGAAGTTGCATGCATTGTATACTTTAGTCCAGTTTTGGTCTTTGCGCATTCTAATTTCTTCAATTACAACGTGTCTTTCTCTTTTGTCAGTGACTTTAGGATTGTTTAAATCAAAAGGAGCACCGATTTCTTCTTCTGGCAAGACTGGGTCAAGCATCATATCTGCGTGTAATTCAATAGCTAAATATAAATCTTTATCTTGAGGACCTTTAGGTAATGTTACATAATAAAAAGTGTAATCTTTCCAAGTTGCTGCATTTACTATTGCACCTTTAGCTTCCAAAGTTTTGTCAAAATATCCGGCTTTATGTTTATGTGTCCCTTTAAACATAAGATGTTCTAGAAAATGAGAAATTCCGTTAATTTTGTCATCTTCATTAATTGAACCTGTTTTTACCCACGTGCTTATATTTACAAGCTCGCCTTCTTTATGAGCAAGAACTATTTTATGACCGTTTTCTCTTTCATAAATTTCTACATCTTCTGTAAGGTAAGGATATTTTACTAAAGTTTTCATTTTGCCCTCTTTCATTAATTTTTTCTTTATTATACACTAAATAATTTTTTAGGTTATAATAATTTTATGAATATAATAAATCGTTTAAAGGGTAAAGTAGTGGTTTCAGTTCAGGCAATGCCTTCTGAACCTTTGTATTTGGAAAAGTGTATGGTCGCTATGATGAAGTCTGTAATAAAAGGCGGAGCTGGCGGCTTGCGTGTAGCTGGTGCAAGAGATGTAAAAAATGCAAAACATCTTTTTGATGTACCTATTATTGGTCTTACAAAACCTGATATTATTCCTTCAAATTGGCAAGAGATTGTTTATATTACTCCGACTTTAAAGGAAGTAATTGAGCTTGTTGAAGCTGGTGCTGATATTATTGCTTTTGATGGTACTATGAGGGAAAGACCGAATGGTGCTAAGTTAGAAGAGTTAATTAAATATGTAAAAATTAATAATAGAGTTTCAATGGCTGATATTTCAACATTGGAGGAAGGTATTAATGCCGAAAAATTAGGGGCAAATATTTTGTCTACAACACTTTCCGGATATACTCAATTTTCTCAAAATAGAGGCTCTGGACCTGATTTTGAATTATTAAAACAATTGGTTGATAATACCAATTTGCCTGTTGTTTTAGAAGGGCGTATTTGGGAACCTGAAGAAGTTGATAAAGCTTTTGAACTTGGTGCTCATTGCGTTGTAATCGGTTCTGCAATAACGCGTCCACAATTAATTACAAAAAGATTTGTTCAAAGAAGTTAAGTGTATAGGAGGTAGTATGAATTTTAGAATATTGTCAAAATATGATGTTGCTCAAAATTTTCTTTATATAATCAGTCAATCTGCTAAAAATTCCAATAAAGCTCAGAATAGTATATCTGCTGCATCTAAAAATATACCAGTGTTCAAAAATGCAGAAAAAGCAGGTGATGTGTTTATTAAAAATTCAGAAAAGGTGAAAAAATAGCATGAAGAAAGCATTAGCAATTGATGTTGGTGGAACTAAAATTTATAATACAATAATTAACGAAAAAGGCGAAATTCTTACAGAGGTAGAGAAGCATCATACTCCTAAAACTTTTAATGAGATAAAAGCTCTATTTGAGGAGATAATTTCAAAGTATGAAAAGGAAGTTGAGGTTATAGCCTTTGCAACTTGCGGAGCTGTAAATAATTCTAATAATGGTATATTAGGATCTACTGGAAATATTGCAAAAGAATATCCTACAATGGATTTTAAAAGCTTGAGTAAAAAGCCAGTATTTGTTGAAAATGATGCTAATGCTGCGGCTTGGGCTGAACATGTAATTGGAGCTTCAAAGGGAATGCCATATTCTGTTATGTTAACACTAGGTACAGGTGTTGGTGGCGGTATTATTTTAGATAACAAGCTCTATAAGGGTAAAAATGGTGCAGCTGGCGAAATGCATTTTAAAATGCGTACAGATAAGCATAGAAAATGTACTTGTGGAAGCTATGATTGCTTTGAAGCTTATGCATCTGGGACAGGTTTAAAAAGGACTGCTGAAGAAATTTCGGGAGATCCTGATATTACAACTTATGATGTTATAGAAAATAAAGATAGACCAATGATGAAAAAAATTCTTGAGACATGGCAAAATGATATTTTAGAAGGGATTATTGGTCTAGCTAATATATTTGATCCTGATGTTGTTGTTCTATCTGGTTCAATGGCTGAATTTGTTGATATTGAATATTTCGAAAAGCAAGCAAATAAAGAGATTGTGACTACTCCTTTTAAAGTTGTAAAAGCATCAGCAGGTAATTATTCAGGAATGATTGGTGCTGCATTATTAGCTTTGGGGGTAAAATAGATTGGGAAAGTCTAAAAAAAGAATTATTTACAAAGGTAAAAATCTGCAATTTACAAATCTTACCCGAGAAGAAGCTGTAAAAACTACTGTAGAATTTCTTAATTCAAATAGTAAAGAAGCATATTCGTTGATTACTCTTTTTGGACTTACTGCTGAGGAAATTCTAGAAGCGGGCGCAAGTTATGAAGCTGTAAAAGGAATTGAAAGTCTTTTAGGATGATAAAAAATATATTATTTTGGTTAGAAAATTCTAGACTTTTTTCATTGCCAATGACCCTATTATCGTGGCTTGTTATTTTTGTTTATTCTCTAAAATCTGGAGGGAATATCTTAAATGGTTTGGTTGCTTTAATTGGGATTTCTTGTGCTCATTTAGCGACAAATCTTTTTGATGATTATGTAGATTATAAAAAACTTACTGATAACTCTCAAAAGTGCAAATGTGCTTATATAAAAGAAGGTAAAGCAACGTTAAAAGATGTTTTGCTTGTTGTAATTATTTATTGTACAATTGCTTGTTTTACTGGTTTGTTTTTACTCCTAAGATGTGGCTTTCCTGTTGTTGTTTTAGGTCTAATTGGTGGGATTATTACCCTTGTATATGCAAAGCTTTCTCAAAAAGGTTTGAGTGAATTAGCTGTTGGAACAGCTTTTGGCCCTTTACTATTTGAAGGTGTATATTTTGTAATGACAGGTAAATTTTCCTTAGTAGTTTTGGTTATGTCATTGGCTGTTGTAATGTTTACTATTGGACTTTTGTATGTGCATACACTATTAGACTTTGAAGGAGATATGTATGCACATAAAAAAACTTTAGTATGCAGAATTGGTGACAAAAAAGTTGCATTAAAAGGTGTATATGTTGTTTACGGTCTGGGGTATTTATTTACACTTTTACTTGCTTTTATGTTAAATAATTATTTTATTTTATTTACTTTTCTGCTTATTCCTCTTGTTTTTGATATGTATAATTCGTTAAAAACTTTCACTTGTGGAGATGATGTAAAAGAATTTTATTTTAGATTATTGAAAGCAAGAAATCTAATGGTTTATTATTGTTTTGTTATTGTACTTTTATTTATTTTACAATTTTAAACTATCCCAATATCCTTTAGTTTTATCATCTGGATCTTGGTCACTTTGTGCAAATTCATAGCACCCATACCATATGATCCCCCCACCTATGTCTGTAGAGCATATGTTATGGCACCAGTATCCTGTATCATATACAAAAAGGTCATATCCAATTCGGTTTGGTCCTTTAAATGGTCCATTTGTGTCAAAATAAACTTTCACGCCATCAGATGTGTGGTGATGTTGAAATACCATTGGAGCAAATGTTGTGCCATCTTGCAATACATAAAATTTATATTTTGGGGCTCCAAGTATAGGGTAGGTAGTGTAGTAGCTGCCATCTTTTTTGTAAATTTTAACGCTATTTACTTTTGATGGTGAATATCCAGATAATGTGTTTACGTATTTTAGCTGAGATAGGAAATAATCGTTCATTTCATTTCTATCGTTTTCTGAAATAGTCCCCATGTTCGCAATATATTTTTTACCTGGTAAAAGATAGTTTTCCATTCCAAATTCTACTGCAGTGGACAAAACTGCTTGTTCTATTGTTGAAGAAGCTTTTTTAAATCTTGTTCTTAATTCGTTACGTCTATAATTGTTAATTAATGAAGGAAGAGTGAGTGCTGCTACTACTCCGATGATCCCAATAGTAATCAAAACTTCTGCTAATGTAAAACCTATTAACCCTTTATCCCAAGCGACCTTCGCGGGGGGGGGGCAACCCTTAACGCTTTGAAATCCATAATTTCAGCCTCCTTGTATTTTATTCATTTATTATTATTTATTATTTTTTATTTTTTGTCAATATTTTTATTATTTAATTACATTATTTTTACTATTTTAATTTTATTTAAATTATGTTATTCTAATAATATAAGAAGTAAGGAGCATCAATGAATAGCACAAATCAGAATTTAAAACCGATTACTACAAAAATTAATCAAGCTGGAAATCTTGAAATTGGTGGTTGTGATTTGATAGAACTTGCCGAAAAATATGGTACTCCTTTATATGTTTTAGATGAGATGACAATTAGGTCAATTTGTCACGATTATAAAAAAGCTTTTGAATCTTATCCAAAAGTAAATATGATGTTTGCATCAAAAGCATTATGCACTATGGCAACCTCTAAAATTCTTGCAAGTGAAGGGTTTGGGTTTGATGTTGTATCAGCAGGTGAAATTTATACTGTATACAAAGCCGGAGTCGATATGTCTAAGGTTTTGTTTAACGGAAATAATAAATCTTTTGATGAGTTAACTCTAGCAATTGAATTAGGTGTTGGAAGAGTATCTGTTGATAATTTCTTTGAATTAGAATTATTAAATGAAATTGCAAAATCCCATCAGAAAATGGTTGATATTCTTCTCAGAATTACCCCTGGTATAGAGTGCCATACTCATGAATATATTCAAACTGGGCATTTGGATTCAAAATTTGGTTTTGATTTAACTCAAATTGATGAAGCTGTTGAATTAATTTTAAGTGATTATAAAAATTTAAAATTACATGGATTGCACGCGCATATTGGGTCTCAAATTTTTGAAACTTCAATTTATGGTGACGAAATAGAAATTCTTGTTAAAGAAATTGCAAGATTAGATGAAAAATTCGGATTGAAGTTAGACGAAATAAATGTAGGTGGTGGCTTAGGAGTTAAATATACAGAAAGTGATTGCCCTCCATCCACTTATACAATAGCAGAGATTATTATAAATCGTTTAAACGACTGTATTAAAAAATATAATATAGAAGCTCCTTCTTTATTTATTGAACCAGGTCGAAGTGTAATTTCTACATCTGGGGTTACTTTGTATACCTTAGGTAGTTCAAAGCAAGTCCCTAAAGGTAAGAAATACTTTGCAATAGATGGTGGTATGGCAGATAATCCGAGACCATCTATGTATCAGGCTGAATATTATGCGGAAATAACTAATAAACCTGATTTCGAGTTTGCAAATACTGTTACAATTGCAGGTAGATTTTGCGAATCTGGCGATATTCTAATAAAGGATATTAAATTGCCTGAACTAGAAGAGGGTGATATTCTTTGCGTTTATAATACAGGTGCTTATAATTACTCGATGGCTTCTAATTATAATAGAGTACAAAAACCTGCAATGGTACTTGTAAATAATTCTCAATCTGATATTATTATAAATAGAGAGACGCTTGATGATTTGATTTCACATGATGTAGTTCCAAATAGGTTGAAAAAATGATAAATGAATTTCTTGCATACATATTAAAATATATTTCAACTCTTGAAATGACTTTTAATTGGTCTGATTTTTTACAAATAGCATTTCTTGCTGGTGTTCTATTGTTTTTGTATAGGAAATTTATAAAAAATACATCTTCAGAAAAATTTGTTAAAGGTCTATTAATCTTAGTTTGTGTTTGGGCTTTCAGTGAAGTTTTAATGCGAATAGATTTAAAAATTATTGGTATGTTTTTGAAATCTATTGTCACTCTTGTATCTTTGAGTTTGATTGTTATATTCCAACCTGAATTAAGACGTTTTTTAGGCTTTTTAGGTCAGGTTGATTTTGTAACACGTATTTTTAATTCTAACCATGATAAATCTAAAAATCAGAAAATTGATGTCGTTAAAGAATTAATTGAAAGTGTTAAGTATTTATCTAAATCTCATACAGGTGCGTTGATTGTATTTCAAAGTGATTTGAGAAATACGTATTATGATGTTGGTACAAAATTAAATGCTGATTTATCTACAGAATTAGTTTTAACGATTTTTCACCCTAATACCCCATTACATGATGGTGCTGTTGTTATTAATGGTGACAAAATAATTTCTGCAGGTGTTCTTTTACCGTTGACAGAAGATCCTAAACTTAGTTGGAAATATGGTACTCGTCATCGTGCAGCAATTGGTATGACAGAAAATAGTGATGCAGCTTGTCTTGTTGTATCTGAAGAAACTGGTGATGTATCTATTGCTATTGATGGAAGTTTGAAAAAGTACGAGGATTTAGTTACTTTAAAATCTGATTTAGAAAATATTCTCGGTTATAAAGATAAGTTAGATGAAGATAAGAAAACTATTTTTAAAATTAACAATTTTATGACAATTAAAAAGTCTGTAAAAGATGAATCAGGAAAGGTTTAGTTTTATATGCCTGAAGATAAATTAACTAAAAAGGAATTGTTTTTTTCTATATTAACAAAAATGTTTTTTTTAACAGTAGGTCCTTTTGTAGCTGCTTTTGCATTGGAAGTTTTTTTAGTTCCAAATAATATTATTGATGGTGGTATTGTTGGTGTGTCAATAATTCTTAGTTATTTGACAAAAATCAATTTAGGGCTGTTAATTTTCTTAATTAATATTCCTTTTTTCTTTCTTGCATTTAATAAAATTGGAAAAAAATTCGTATTTCAAACCTTTTATGCAATTGGGATGCTTTCTCTTTTTATTAATATTTTTTCAACACATGGTCATCCTGTATCTCATGACTTATTATTATCAACTGTATTTGGAGGGATAATTTTAGGGACTGGTGTTGGTTTAGTGTTGAAAAACGAAGGTTCTTTAGATGGAACTGAAATCATGTCTTTAGTTTTATCTAAAAAGTTTGGTTTTTCTGTTGGTGAATGGATAATGCTTTTTAATATATTCATCTATGGGGCAGCAGGAATTGTATTTGGCTGGAATAAAGCTATGTATGCGGTATTGACTTATTTTATTGCTTTTAGAGTTATTGATGTTGTATTAGAAGGGTTAAATTCAGCTAAATCTATTGAAGTAATAAGTGAAAAAGCAACTGAAATAGGTCAAGAACTTTTAGAAAAATTAGATATTGGTGTTACTTATTTAAAAGGTATTGGGGCTTATTCCGGTACAGAAAAAACATTGATATACTGTGTGGTGTCAAGGCTTGAGTTAGCTAAAATGAAAGAAATTATAAGAAGAATTGATCCAAATGCTTTTATTTCAATTGTAGATGTGCATGAAGCATATGGTGGCAGAACTCGTGGTAGTATTGACAAAATTTAACAAAATAGACAAGTTATTTAAAATATAGTATTATTTATTAAAAAGGATAAAAATTATGGCAAAGAATATTGATACAGTACCTATAGAAGTTAGTATTTTAACTGCAGATCATGATATTAAAGGTGTAGTGCATGTTTCAAAATACACTAATACTAATAGAGAGTTAACAGACTTATTAAATGATAAAGAAAGAAGATTTTTAGCAGTAACAAATGCTGAAATCTATCCAAGAAATTCAAATCAATCTCCTAGAAAATATAATTTCTTGGAAATTCATATGGATTATGTTCTTATGGTTCACCCTTCAACTCAAGCAGTATTCCAAGAATCAGGTAGAACTCAAGAAGATATTTCAAGGTTTAGAGATTTAAGATTGAAATTAAATCAAACAAAACCGTTTTAATTGTTAATAAAGTTTTTAAAATAAAAAAGGAGCTATTGGCTCCTTTTTTATTATTTATTTATTTGTTTATTTTTTATTTCGTCTATTAAATTTGTTGTTTTATTTTGTGTTGTATTACCTGCAAATTGGGTATTTTTATCTTCTTTTTTGTCTGTGTTTTCTACAGAAGCTGCAGGTTTTTCTGTATTATATGTGTTTTTTGTATCTTTATGTGTTTCTAATGGTTTATCATTTCTAGACATCCAAGCTTTAGTTTTGTCTGCTAAAGGTGTTGCGATAAATGGAACAATAATACGTTTTGCAATTAATGTCGCTGCAGCTAAAGATATTAAGTAGCTGAATGCATTTTTAAGACCTTTTTTATCAGCTTCTCTAGCTGTATGGAATTCTTTTCCTGTCATTCCTTTTAATTTATCAATTTTACCTAGTTTTGCTTGTAATGCTTTATCTGCTGATCTTGTGAAGTATTTTCCAAATAATTTATTAAATATTTTTTCTTGAACTTTTTTATTTGAAATAGTGAAGAACATTAGTAATTGCATTGCAATCATTAATCCGCCATTTGCTAAGTCTAATGCTGCAACGAATTTTCTTTTGTCTTCAGGAATTTTATCGTTATTTAAACTTTGTTTTACATATAAGTAGCAACCTAAGCCGTCTTTTAATACAATTGATGTTACGCCGATTGCTGACATAAATTTAGCGTTGTCTTTTTCGTAATTTGGGAATACTTTATTTTTCATAAATTTTGTTTCAGATAACCATTTAATTGTTTTATCTGCCCAATTTTTTTTGTATCCGACAACTCCAAGAGCTCCTATGCCTGTTGCAATTGCAATATTTTTAGCAATTTTAGCTGATTTGTTTGAGTTCTCTTGTTTTTTTTCTTTCGCTTCAAATGTAATATTTGGGGTATTATTTTGTTTTATTGAATTTACTGCGAGAATAGCCATTATTTCACCTCGCTGTTCTTGGTTGCTTTATCAACCAGTTCTTTTGATTCGTTATTATGTTTTTTACTTGATAGTTTTGGGAATGCGATATCCATAAATCTTGGATAAATTCTGTTTAGTAAGTCACAACTGATTGGTAGAATTATTAATGCTCCAGCTAGTGTTGCAATTCTTTTTACACCTTCAATGTGTTTTTTAGTTAATTCTTTTAACTTACTTGCGACTTCTTTTGAGAATACTTTGTCTGCTAGTCTGAATTCTTTATTAGCATTTTTAGCTTCTTGAATTTTTAGTTTAAACATTTCTTCTATTTCGCTTACAGTTTTATTTTCAGCTATTGCTTTTTTTACTTTGTTTAAAAATTCAATAGAATCTTTATGGTCATTAATTCTTTCAGATATACTAGCTTTTACTGCTTCAACTACTTGTTCTTTGCTTTTTAGATTTTTGTATTTTTCAACGTGACCTTGCATTCTTTTTACTTTTTCAAGCATTTTATCTTTTCCTGCAGAACCAAGGGTTTGAGTCTCTGTAATCATATCAAGCAGTTGTGTATTTGCTTTTGCATTTTTTAATTCTTTATGTTTATTTTTTAAGAATTTTGTTATTTCTTTAACATCATCTGTGCTATTTATTTTTGCTTCTATTTCATTCAATAGAGTTTTAGATGTGTCATAATTATTTCTATAAAATTCGCTTCTTTCAATACGTTTTGTTAATTTTACATCATTGCAGACTTTAAGTCTTTTTTCTTCATCTGCAAGCATTGAATCTACAGTTTTATTAAGTGCTTCGGTGTATTTTTCTTGTGAAATCTTAACAGGTTCTGTTTGTCCTTTAATTGTATAATATACTGTATTTTCTTTTTTTAATGTATTAATAAGATTTTCATCTTGTTTTGCAATATATTCATCTGCAAGAATTTCTCTTTGTTGTTTATTTAATCCAGGATGTAGTTTTTTCATTAAATGCATTGCATAATCTTTATCTTTGAATGGAGTTTTATTACAATCTAAATTCAATGCTCCTTCATTTGCCATTGAATTAATTTTGCTTACAATTGGGATTGTAAATAAACCTTGAGTTGCAATAGCTAATAATGCAGATAATGGCTGACGCCATGCTGAATATGTTCTTGTATCTTCATCTGTTTTAGATAATGGGTTATATTTAATGAAAATTGGTGCTAATAACCCTGTACCTAATGCGTTAATACAAATATCCTGAAACTCTCCAATATTATTTTTTAATTTATTAATTCCTCTTAATATTGACGGATTTAATGCATTTATCTCTTTTTCAATGGTTGATTGAGGTATACTACTTGTAAAACCTATTTGATTATTAGGGGTTTTACTTTGTCGTTGAGAATGATACCCACTATTTTTAATATTTAGATTAATCTTGTCTATATTCATGATTTTTCCCTACAACGATGAAACCTTCCATATATATAGAGGTTCAAACAAAATAAAAATTGCTAATTTTTATCTGTATTATTAAGTTTTGTGAATTTAATCAATGTCCAATTCCCTTTCTGTTCAAACTTTGCTATTGCAAGGTTTTGCATCATTTCATAAAATGTTTTATTTTTAATATATGAAAAAATTAAAAATAATAAAGGTTCTTTATTATACTTTTCGTTATTATTAGCAATCAAAGCTAAATTATTTGGCGAATAAAATGATACACTGTTAAGAACTACCATTACAACACTTTGTCCAGGTTTCAATTTGTTAAAAATATTAGAATCAATCATGCTTTCAAAATAAGGATTTGAATTTGATAAAAACATGTTTTTATAATTCTTTTTCCCATTTATAAAAGCATCTTCTAATGTATCGGATTTAGATATGTACATTGGGAAATTCCCTTTGTGTATTTCTATTACTCTGTAATTTGAAAAATCAAAGTATTTTTCAAATCTATTTTGAGGATAGTATTCGAGAACTATCATATCATCTTTTTTTAAATCCATCCTTGAAAGTATATCTGTCATTATCTTATGCCCTTCAGCTCTTCTCATTTTTGGGGCTGAATATGGATGGAGTAGAATGTAGCCTATGGAGATAAGACAATAAACGATGATTAAACTATTTTTTAAGATTTTATTATTTATTGAGTTAATTCCAAAGCTTGCAAGATATATTAAGATTGGATAGATTTCTATTGAATATTTTGTGATAAATACTAATTTCCCAATTAATGATGCAATTATTAGGATTGTTATTGTTGAAATAAATAATAAGAATAATTGGATATTAATTTTATTTTTGTACAATGCTTTAATAATGCAACCTATTGCAATTATTGCAGGTAAAATCATAAATAAAGCAAGTTTTGGTGCATATAAAAAATTATCAGGTGCATTGGTCAAATTTGTTAATACAGGAGAAAAATAGTCTGTAAATAAAAAGCCTATTTTGGAGATAGAAAAATGTCCCCACCATTGAGAAAAAGATTTTGTTGTAAATATTTTAAAGATGAGTGGCGTTAATAAAATCCCGCCTGCAAATATTGATATCCAGACGGTCGTAATTACTTTCTTAAATTGTTTGAATAAATTAATACTTAGAATAATTAAATTAAAAAATACAAATACAAAACCGATTGTGTGTGTAAATAAAATTAAAAAATTAGATATCACATATAGAATAAAATTTTGTTTATTAGGATTTTTAATACATTTAATTGTGTATAAAAGACTTAATGCTGAAAATAAAAATAATATTGCGTATATTCTAACTTCTTGTGAGTAATAAATTAAAAAAGAACTTATAGCAGAAAATCCTGCACAAGTAAGTCCTGTATTTTCATCTTTTTCTTTTCCTACAAAATACATTATAGGTATTGATAATACTCCAGCCAAAACGGATGTAAGTCTTAATAATAAATCACTTTGTCCAAAGAATGTCATGAAAAATTTCAAATACAGATAATAAAATGGCATATGGCATTGTGATTTCACAGCGTTTATAAAACCATCAGAAAATGGAGTAGCTGCAATTATCCAACTAATATATTCATCATTCCATAATCCATCAGGTTTGTTTATAAATATTAGTCTTAAAGCTATCCCTAAAATAATTATTAAAAATATTTTTGCGAAATTTTTCACGTTTGTCAAAATCCCTCTTTAATTATATAATAAAAAGAAAATTTTAAAAGGGGATAGTTATGAAGTTGATAATTCAGATACCTTGTTATAATGAAGAAAAATCTTTACCTGTGACTTTAAATGCACTACCTAAAAAAATAGATGGTGTAGATGAAATTGAAATTTTAATTATAAATGATGGTTCTTCTGATAAAACTGTAGAGGTTGCAAAGAGTTTAGGTGTAAAACATATTGTTGAAATGCCTCATAATTGTGGACTGGCAAAAGCTTTTGTTGCAGGTATTAATTCTGCATTGGCTTTGGATGCAGATATTATTGTTAATACAGATGCAGATAATCAGTATTGTGCTGAAGATATTGAAAAATTAATTAAACCTATATTAAATGGATCTGCTGATATTGTAATAGGTTCAAGGCCTGTATCTAAAATTCAACATTTTTCTTTATTGAAAAAAATGCTTCAAAAGCTAGGCTCTTTTGTGATGCGTATTATTAGTTCTACTGCAGTGGAAGATGCACCCAGCGGTTTCCGTGCATTTTCAAGAAATGCAGCTATTCAATTGAATGTTTTTGATAACTATACGTATACTCTTGAAACAATTATTCAAGCAAGAGCAAAAGGTTTGGTATTAGAATGTGTGCCAATAAATGTTAATCCGGATTTGCGGAAATCTAAATTAGTAAAGAATATATTTGACTATGTAAGACGTTCAATGTTTACGATGATTAGAATGTTTATTATATATAGACCTTTTAGATTTTTTTCAATTTTAGCAGGTTTATTTTTAGTTCTTGGTTTTTTAATTGGTTTAAGATTTTTATATTATTACTTTGGAGGAAGTGGCGCAGGACATATCCAATCACTAATTTTATCAGCAATTTTAATAATTACTGGTGTTCAAGTGGCAGTAATTGCAGTTTTATCAGAGTTAATGTCAATAAACCGCAAACTACTTGAAGATATTCAAAGACGCTTGAAATTGCAAGACTTGAAAAAAAATTAGGAAGTAATAATATATTAAAAGATTGGTAAATATAGGAAATTTATATATGGCAAAACTTGAATTTGTTTCTAAATTAAAGGAATTTTTTACCTCTGCACAAACTCTAAAATATTTGTATTTTATTTTATTCACAATATTAATGACAGGAGTAATTGCTTCTCAAAATTTCTTTTTTCAAAATATTATAGAAAATGGTATAAGTAAACGTGATATAATTGCGCAAAAAACTTTAACAGTTGAAGATGTAAAAAGAACAGAACAACATCGAAAAGAAGTTGCTCAAAAAATTGAACCAGTCATGGCTCCAGCTGAAGATGATTTTATAAAAACTAATCTCCAAACATTACAATCATCTGTTATGCAGATTAGAAGAAAGAATGTTGAATTAGCAATAAAGAAAGAAGAGTTAGGTATTCTTTTTGATTTATCTGATAATTCTAAAAGAGATTTTATAATAAATTTTTTGTTAAAAGCTGATGACAATATTTTGCATGAAGTTTTTGATAAATCAAATTTAACTTTAACAAATATCTTGCATGATGGCATTACAGAAAAAGATTACGAGAGAGATAACATCGATCAAATTATTTTAAATAATATGGTTTCTAATGTTTCAAAAAGACAAGTTTCTGTAATCAAAGCAATGTTGGAGCAGGTAATTGTTCCGAATTTAGTAGTTGATGAATTTGCTACTGAAATTGCTCGTAAAAATGCTCAAAATTCTGTAAAACCATATGAAGTAGTATTTCAAAAAGGTGATAAAATTTTATTTGAAGGAGAACCTGTAACAAGATTGAAGCGTGATGCTTTAAGACAAGCAGGTTATAATGTTTACCAATTAAATTGGCAAGGTTTGGCTGCTATATATATAATTGTATTTATAGGTACTTTCTTATTTTTAAGTTACATGAAGTTTTTCGAAAAAGATTTTATGCAGCCTAGATATTTATCAATAGCAGCATTTTTATCTTTATTAATTGCATTGATTGGTGTTCTTATTCCGACGGGTTTTTCACCTTATGTAATTCCAATACCTGCATTTTTAATTCTTTTGTCAATATTTACAAAACCAAGAATTGCTTTTGTTGCTTCTGTAATATTGCTATCTGTTATGTCAATTGGTTATCAATATAATATCCAATATCTTGTAGCATTTTTATTGTTGAGTATATTATCTGCAATAGCAGTATCTCAAATTCGATATGCAGAGCGTGTTGATGTAATAAAAACAGGTTTTTATATAGGGATTGCAGGTTTAATAATTGTTTTAAGTATATATATATTGGAAAAATGTTTGATAGAAGTAGATAATGTTCTTTTATTGAAGAATTGTGTGTATATTTTATTTAACGGTATTTTTAGTGCTGTTATTGCATCTGGTTTAATGCCATTATTTGAAAGTGCTTTTAAAATTATAACACCATATGGATTAGCAGAACTTGGAGATCATAATCAAAAGTTACTAAAAAGATTACAAATGGATGCTCCAGGAACTTATCATCACAGTTTGATGGTATCAAATTTATGTGAAGCTGCAGCAGAAGCTATTGGAGCAGATCCAATTTTAGCGAGAGTTGGTGCGTTATATCATGATATCGGGAAGTTAAAAAGACCTTTGTTTTTCGTAGAAAATCAATCATATTTTTTAATTGAAAATCCTCATAATAAATTTACTCCAAGAATTAGTAAAATGATTATTACAGCTCATCCTAAAGATGGTTTGGAAATAGCTAAAGAGTATCATTTGCCTCAAGTTATACAAAACTTTATTATTCAGCACCATGGTGAAGGGTTGGCAAGCTATTTTTATAATCAAGCTGTAAAAGAAGAAGGTGCTGAAAATGTAAAAGAAGAACAATTTAGATATGCTGGTCCAAAACCTAACACGAAAGAAACTGCAATTTTAATGATTGCTGATGCAGTTGAATCTGCAGTTCGTTCATTAAAAAATCCTACTCCTGAAGAAATTGAAGGTATGATTAATAAAATTATAGTTGAAAGATTGAATGATGGTCAGTTATCAGACAGCCCTTTAACTTTAAAAGATATCAAAACTATAGCATCTACTTTCTCTAGAATTTTGAGAGGTATGCAGCATAATAGAATAAAATATCAAGAAAATTTGGCCGAAGAATTACAAAAACAAAAAATCAATATGCCTGCAAAATTGTTAGATGAAGATTTAGAGAATAAAATAAAACAATTAGAAGGTGAAAATAATTCTTCAAAAGAGGATAGAAATGACTAAATATAATATTTTTAGTGAAAATATTTATGATAATTGGCAAATTGATGAAAAATTATTTATTGATACAGCCAAAAAGATTTTAAAATTTTATCTATCACTTTCTGATGTGTATGAAAAATCTTGTTTAAATTCTTTTGATTATAATACTATATCGTTTGATTTTTTATATTGCGATAGCGTTAAAACGCATGAAATAAATCGAGAATATAGAAATAAAGACTATCCTGCAGACATAATTACTTTTGCAATTTTTGCTGATAGCGAAGAAAAATTTGTTTTTGATGGAGAAATTAATTTAGGAGAGGTAATAATAGCGCTGGATAAGGTTATAGAAGAGGCTGATAAAAAAGGTGTGACAAAAGAGTATGAATTGTCCTTTTTGATTAGTCATGGTATTTTACATTTACTAGGATTTGACCATCAAACAGAAGATGATTATAATTTTATTATAGATTTACAAAATAAAGCACTGGAAAGCATCGGGTATGACAAAGTTTAAACAGCAGGGGTTTTCAAATACTTTTAAAAATGCAAGAAAAGGAATGCGTCTTGTATTAAAATCTGAGATAAATATCAGAGTTCATTTTTGTGTAGCAATGGTTGCTTTAGCATTAGCTTTTTTATTAGATTTTAGTGTTGAAAGAATGTGTATATTACTTTTAACTATAGGTTTTGTAATTGTAACAGAGATGGTAAATTCTGCAATAGAATATTCTCTCGATGCTGTATTTCATAACCGGTATTCAAGATTAGTCGGTATGGCTAAAGATATTTCAGCAGGTGCTGTTATGTTTGCTTCTGTGATTGCAATTGTCATTGGTGTTTTGTTATTTGGCTCTGCATTGTTGAAAATGCTATAATATTATGCTAAAATTAATATATTAGAATAAAGAAAGGAGCTAGTTATGAAGAGATTTGAAGCAGAACAGGCACAAAAATCTAGTAAGAGCAATAATGCTTGTGTAGATGTCTCTACCTGCGTAGCAGTCGGGGGGGGGGCGATTTAGAGCTTGTTTCACTAGTCTTTAGAGGTGTTGAAAAATATATAAAAAAATGTTATATTAGTGATATGATACATCACTATATAAATAAAAAAGGGTTTACGCTTGCAGAAGTTTTGATAACTTTAGGAATTATAGGTATTGTTGCAGCTTTGACAATGCCAGCATTAATTAATAAATATAGAACAAAAGTATTACAAAATCAGTTTAAATCTGCATATTCTTTAGTTTCGCAGGCTGTAATGAATATGGGTATGGATAATCCTGATTTAAATTCCTATTATTGTAATAATAGGTTAGATTATACTGAAAATATTTTTATTAAAGATTTTGCAAAAAATTTTCAAGTTTTAAAAAGTGATTTTACCGCTCAGCGAAATTTAATGAATTTAGGTTACAAACAAGCTAATTTTTATCAAACATCACCTGGAAATATAGGTTTTAATAGTGATAGTCATAATAATGGCGCAATATTTTTAAAGAATGGAACTTTTATTGCTTCTAGTGGGTGTTGGTGGGACCCTCAAAAAGTTGATTTTATAGTTGATATTAATGGTATAAAAGGTCCTAATAGAGTCGGTTATGATGTCTTTTATTTTCAAATAGGCGATGATAATAAATTATATCCCTCTGCTGGTAATTTTAATTTACTAGGTGATAGTGAAGAAAAAATGGTTAAATGTTGTAATTTTAAAGAAAGTGGAACTTGTCTTAGTGATACAGGATCAAGTTGTTCTCTTTTTGCAATAAGAGATGTATATCCGCATGATAAAACTAAAGGATATTGGGATAGCTTAAAATTATAAACAACAAAGCCCTGATGAAATCAGGGCTTATTATATTATTGGATTATTTGGCATGAGTATTAATTGTTGCTTAAAACTAGTCTTAGAGTTGCAAGATTTTTAATAGAAAGCATTGCATGTTTATTATGTTGATTTTCTGCAATATTAAAAATTCTAATAATGCGTTGAATTTCTTCTAAGTCTTTTCTTGATTCAATCTTATAAACATTTTTAATTGGGTCTGAAACTACAGACATCAATGTATTTAATTCCTGTTCTTTCATAAAATCTTATCCTCTTTCCTGTATATTTATATAAAGGATTTTTTTATTTAGGAATTGCTTTTTTAGGGTAACGATACTTAATATTTCTTAATAATAAACTTCCCAAATGCTCCTTAGCCCGCTTCCATAATATATCATATTCCCGAAAATTGTATTCTTCTAACGGTTTTTCTGCAAGTTCTTCCATTGTACGAAATCTTTGCATGAATTTTTTATTAGCTTTTAAAAGGGCTTGTTCGGCATCAATTTTATTCCATCTTGCAAGATTTACTATTGCAAATAAAATATCGCCCATTTCTTCTTCCATATGTTCTTTATCTTTTTCTTGTACAGCTTCTTTAAATTCATCAAATTCAGAATAAATACATTCATATAATGATTGTTCGTTAGGCCATTCAAAACCTTGTTTAACAGCTCTTTTGCTTATTTTTTGTGCACTCATTAATGCAGCTTGAGATTTCGAAATTCCGTCCATTGCAGATTTTCTGTGTGGTTTTTCTTCTTTTTTTAATTTATCCCAATTATCAATGATATCTTGAGTCGAATTTACTTTTACATCTCCAAATACATGCGGGTGTCTGTGTATTAATTTCTCATTTAGACCTTTTGCAACATCATCAAGGTTAAAATTTCCTTCATCATCTGCTATTTGGGCATGCAATAACACTTGTAATAATACATCGCCTAATTCTTCTTTAAGATGTTTCATATCTCCAGAATTCATAGCATCAACTGCTTCATAAGCTTCTTCAAGCATGTTTGGTCTTAGGCTGTAGTGAGTTTGTGCTCTATCCCATTCGCAACCTTCCGGAGAGCGTAAAACCCTCACTGTTTCTATTAATTTATCTAAATTTTCATATCCCATAATAATTCCCCTTTTGAATAGATTTTACAACTAAAGTATAAGAAATTCAAATAAGAATACACCAAAAGGTTGAGCCATTATATTTTTGATGATGATATTCTATTAAGGTCGATAAAGTTATACGAAAGGATATTACAATGGCAAATTTATCAATTCCATCTATTCGTGAAAGACTTTTTAATACAAGTAAACACGAACAATCTACTCAAAGAAATTCAAATTCAACAAATCCTTTTGCAGCATCTTCTTTTAAAGGAAATGTATTGACTGCAGATGTGTTTGAATCTTCAAGTAAGAAAAATGATAGCAATATCAATTTTACAGGAAAATTAAAAGCTAGTGCTTTAGTTGGATCAATTTCAGGTATTGGTGAAAGATTCCATAATATGATTGAATCAGCAAAAGCATTTGGTAACAGAATGAAAGACAGCATCGTAAATGGTTGGAATAAGCTAAACGAAGTTGAAATTTCTTTCGCTCCGGCTAAAGAAAAAGCTATTTCTATGTTTAATTCAGTTAAAGAAACTTTAGGTACATCTGTTACTGATTTAATTTCATCAGGTGTATCAGTTAAGTCTGTTTCAAAAATGGAAGATATGGCAGCTGCTAGACAATTAGCAACAGATAAAATTGCTCTTTGGGAAGCTGCAGAAATATAATTGGAGGGGAAGAAAGTAAATGGTAGATAAAAGAATCGTAAAAGATGTTACAAATATAATTGAAGGATTGGGTATTAATGAAAACCCAGAAACAATTTCTATTTTAGAAGATGTTGGTACTAATTCTAAAATAGATGCAATTAGAGAAATGACAGCTCGTGCATTAGTAAAGAAAAATATGCATGATTCTTTAAAAGTAGTTATTACTAATAAAGGAAAAGGCATAAATGATATGTCTACAGTTGTTGCTATGAGCACTATTAATGAACTCTTATCTTTAAGCGATAAATCAGAAGCTATGAAAATCTTAGAAGATACAGTAAACGAACATTCTGATGAAGAAGTAAGAGACAACGCGCGTTCAGTGAAAGCTTTAATGGCACTTTCATAAAATAGCGCGGCAAACAAAAATATATTAAATTTGCCAGATTTCATATATAAAAATTCGCCTTTTAATAAGGCGATTTTTTATTGATATAATTTTTAAAAACTGTTATAATTACAAATATATAAAAATAAAGAAAGGAGCTTGTTATGAAAAGGTTTGAAGTAAAAAAAATACAAAAATCGAACAACTTAAAAGATAATCGTGTTGAATTGTCTACGCACGTAGCAGTCGGGGGGGGGGCAGTTTAAGGCTTATTCCAGTTGTATTTAAGGTTTGTAAAATTTTTGCTATTGATACAATATGTAGTAAAAAAGGTTTTACTTTAGCAGAGGTTTTAATAACTTTAGGTGTTATTGGTATTGTTGCAGCATTAACAATTCCGAATTTGATCTCTAATTATCAACATAAAGTTCTGCAGTCTCAATTCAAAAAAGTATATTCTATAATGTCTCAATTAAATCAAAAATTTATATATGATAATGACATTAGTGTTAGTGAATATTTTTATAATACTAGAGGGGATTATGAAACATTTTCTGCTTCTATAAAAAAATATTTTAAGTCTTTTGATAAAATCGAAGTAGAATATAATTTAAAAAATTTGAGTGGTGCTATTGTTAATTCCTATTGTTCAAAAATTTTTACTACTAATGATGGTATGATTTTAGGAATTAATTTTACGCAGTCTGGTTTACAAGGTCAAGATGGTCCAATTGTTTGTATTGATATTAATGGTTTTAGGTATCCTAATAAAATGGGAGTTGATTATTTTTTATTTGTCTTTACACAGGAAGGGAATATAGTTCCGTATGGAACTAAGGATTACTCAAGCAGTGGTCAGCATTTACCATATTGGTATGGTAGTGAATATTGTAATTATAAATCCTCTAATAGTTCTGGAGAATTTGGTAGTTCTGCCTCTTGTGCTTATTATGCATTGTCTGATACTCATCCATTAAAGGCTGGTAGGACTTATTGGAAAGATTTTTTATCTGAGTCAAAGAATTAAAAATATAGTACATGCTAAGTTTGTCTTTATAAATATAAAAATCATCTGTTAAAAAAACAGATGATTTTTAACATTTTTTGATATGTATTAAAAATTAGAATTCATTTTTTTTTAGAGTAATTTTTGATAAAATTTTGCCCTATTTATTTAAGCCAAAGATTAAATTCGATATTATCTTTTTGAGGAATAATTTCCACTTCTTTCCCTCTGAATACTACTCCACAATAGTTAAAAAATTGAGCGATTCTTTTACCTTTGTATTTCATGATATCAAAACCGTTAATTGATAATGGGCTTGTTATATTAATAATTTTGCCGTCAACAGTCTTAGTTTTGAATTTTTTTAAATCTATTTGGGCATTGTCGTATGACCAGCCGTTTTCGCTTACATAGTCTACTGTCCCATAGATAGGTGTGTCCTTTTTTATATAAAGTTTACCATTTTTATAGACATCTTTAACTGTTGAAAATTTGATCTTGTCTCCAACTTCAATTTCATCATAGCAAGTTGAAATTTTTTGTGCGGGTTTTATTTTTATAGGTGTATTTTCTGAATTGATGTAATCACTGAAAAATACTGTAATTTTTGTCTTTTCAGGTTTTAAAACAACTTCTCCTCCTCTTATTATTCCAACAACTGGCACTATACCTCCATCTGCTAGATCTTGGTATTTTTTATGTTCACCGCCTTTTATATAAACTTCACCGTTTAATTTTTTGTCGGAATTTTGATATTTAAAATCACTAATTAGAAGAGTTGCTTGTTCTCCTGCGAATCCGTTAGGAGTTAATTCTTTTATCATTCCTGTAATTATTTCATTATTTTTCACATTTTTAAATTCTACAATGCTGCCTTCTTGCAAAGTTTTGTCTGCAGTAGAAATCTTTTTTACAGGAGTGATTGTAATTGGAACTTCTTCGGCATATGAAATGCCTGTCAGTAATATGCAAATTAATAATAATCTTTTCAACATATTACAAATCTCCGTTTTCTTGTTGTTTTAGTTGACGTCTTTTTTGTTTTTGTTGAAATTCTTTTATATCTTTGTTCATTGAATATGTAAAGTTTTTATATGAAGCTGTTTGAGTATATGGAGAGTTTAAGTATTGTGGATATTTAACGTAAATGTATTTATACATATCCATAAGTCTTTTAGATCCTTTTGGATGTGTGTATGTAAATCCCCAATCCCAAACGGGTTCGCCAAATATTTTGTTTCCCATTGTAATTGCAGCAATAGGATCATAGCCTGCTTTTACCATATAATCAATTCCGTTCAAGTCAGCTTTTTGTTCATATTTTTTAGAGTTAGCATTCATTGCCATGTATTTAATCATTCCACCGTATGCTTCTACAGAATGAGCTATTTCATGTGATAATACATAAGCTAATTCATCGTCGTTATCTATGTATAAAAACATTCCTGGATATACTGTGACGGTTTTATCGTATAAATTAGAATTCGCGTTTATAGTCTTTTTAGAGCTGTCTACAAAAATTGGTACTCTTTTCGGAATTCTGTTACTAATCATTATTTTTTGCCCAACTTGAAGTACTTTTTCTTCATCAATACCTTTTTTGCGCCAGAAATTATTCAAGTTTACATTTCTGATCACTAAAACTTCTTCAGCGAAAGAACAACTGCCTATTAATAATACTCCAAGCAGTACTAAAATCTTTTTCATAATTACCCCTCTTACTTTCAATGATTCTTTTTTCCGAGACTATGGTACTATAATGTATTTCTATTTTCAAGGAGATGTAAAACTTTTGTAAGGATATTTAATTTTGTTTTTTTCAATGATATAATATCAAGTACAGTATTCAGTTTATTGGAGAGCAAAATATGTGTGGAATAGTAGGATATGTCGGTAATAAATCTGTTGTAAATATTTTATTAGACGGATTAGAACAATTAGAATATAGAGGATATGATTCTTCTGGTGTTGCTGTAATGTGTGATAGCGAAATTAAAGTATACAAAGCTATTGGTAAATTACAAAATTTAAGAGATGAATTAACAGGTCATGAAAAAGAATATTCTCAATCAACAATGGGTATTGGGCATATAAGATGGGCAACTCATGGCGCTCCTACTCTTTTGAATGCTCATCCTCACACTTGTACATGTGGTAATTTAGTTGTTGTTCATAATGGTATTATTGAAAATTACAAAGAATTGAGAGAAGAATTATCTAACGATGGTTGCGTATTCCGTTCTCAAACTGATACTGAGGCTGTAGCTCATTTAGTTGCTAGAAAGTATGCAGAATGTAAAAATTTAACAGAGGCTGTAAGATTTGCTTCTGAAGAAATTGAAGGTGCTTACGCTCTTTGTGTAATGCATAATGATTGTAAAAATACTTTAGTTATTACAAAAAGAAACGCTCCGCTTTTAGTAGGTATTGGAGAAGGTGAATATTATGCTGCATCAGATGTTCCGGCAATAATTAAACATACTAATAAAGCTGTTTATTTAGAAGATAATCAAATTGCAACATTGACTCCTGATAGTATGCAACTAATAGACGTAGATGGAAATAAAATTACTCCTAAAATTGAAGTTTTACCTTGGGAGCCTGTTGCATTGAGCAAAATGGGTTACAAGCATTTTATGCTCAAAGAAATCCATGAACAACCAGATGTAATTAGAAATATTTTAGTTGGACGTTTGCATGCTCCTGATGAAAATATTGTATTAAACGAAGTAAAATTGACAAAAGATACTTTAAAAAATCTTGATAGAATTCAAATTATAGCTTGCGGAACTTCATTGCATGCTGCAATGATTGGAAAATATTTAATTGAAAGTTTCTGTGGAATTGCTGTAGATGTAGAAGCTTCAAGTGAATATATATATAGAAAAACAGTTACTAATGAAAGAACTTTAGTGATTGGTGTTTCTCAATCTGGAGAAACTGCTGATACTTTAACAGCTATCAAACAAGCTAAAGCAAAAGGTTCCCATATTTTAATTATTACAAACAGACCTGATAGTGCTATGGCAAGAGAAGCTGATAGTTTAATTCCTGTAAATGCCGGTATTGAGGTATCTGTTGCAGCTACAAAATCTTATATTGCTCAGCTTATGGCATTTTATTTATTATCATTGTATATGTCTGAAATTAAAGATAGTATTGCTGCATCTACATTGACTTCATTAAAAGCTGAATTAATGCTTCTACCTCAAAAAATAGAACAAATTCTTGCGCATAAAGAAAATATCCAAGCTGTTGCAAGAGCTTATGCAAATACAAAAGATTTTATTTATATCGCAAGAGGAATAAATTACCCAACAGCTCTCGAAGGAGCATTGAAACTAAAAGAAATTAGTTACATAAATGCAACAGGTTATCCGGCAGGAGAGTTGAAACATGGACCTATTGCAATGTTGGATGAAACTATGCCAGTATTGTCAATTTTGATGAACGGTTCTGTTTATGAAAAACTTCTTTCAAATAGTGAGGAAGCTAAAGCAAGAAACGCACGAATGATAGCGCTTACTAACTCAAAAGATGAAAAGTTAAAGGATTTATTTGAACATATAATTTATGTTCCTGATGTTCAAGAGCTTTTCTCTCCAATTATTGCGATGATACCGTTGCAATTAATAGCATATTATATTGCAGAATTTTTAGGAAAAGATGTTGATCAGCCTAGAAATTTAGCAAAATCAGTCACAGTAGAATAAGCTAAAAAGAGCCTTTTTTAAAGGCTCTTCTGGTATTTATATGATAAAGTCAGAAGTTGTAAAAATAAAAAAGATAAAAGATTTTGATAATCTTTATATAGAAAATGAATTAAATAAATTGAATAAAGAGCCAATAAGGTGGGCAATTATAGATATTACATCTGATTTTTTATTTGTAAGTATATCTTATGTTGTTTCAAATATGTAACAAATTAATTAATAAGATTAAAGATATTTGCTTAAATTTCCGATATTTATACCAATAATAATTTTTATGGTGTGTAATGTCTGAAAATATAAGTATACAACAAAAAATTCAACAATATAGGCAATTAAACCCTAATTTAACAGATTTGTCAGATGAACAAATCCTTTCAATAATGAGTAAAAATGGAGAAATTTCTTTAACAAAAGAACAAAAGATTTCTCTTTATTCATCAAAGATGAATGCCTCAAATAATCATAGTGGTGTTGAAATTGAAAAGCAGACTGATACAAAAACTATAATCTTGCATTCAGGTGAAAAAATTGTTATTAGTAGTGGAATTAATAAATACTATTCTGCTGATGGAAAAGAATTAAATCAAAAGGATTTTGAACAGCAGGTAGGGATTATTGATGTAAGGAATTCTGGGAGATATTCTCTTACTAAAGATGGTAAGACCAGATATTATGCGTTTAATGGAACAGAATTAAATGAAGCTTATTTTAAGCAGGTAGAAAATAATGATGTTATAGTAGCTGCTTCAGATGGAAAACATTATAATTTTAACAAGACTTTAGAAAAAAGAATAAATAGTGTTCCAACAAATTTAAAAAAAGTAGAAGATGAAAATGGTTTTATAGGGTCTACTTGGAGCGGATTTAAAAATATAACAGGTATTGGTGATAGTTCAGATAATGTTAGAGAGCAACAAGAAATAGATAAGAAGTTATTAGAACAATTCAATACTGCTGAACAAAATAGAGCTAAAGTTTTTAAGGAATTAACTACTTTTGATTATACCGAAGAAAATTTAGAAAAATTTATAAATGGAGAAATTAAATTAAAATCAGAGATAGCTTTAAATGGTTATAAAGAAGGTCAAGCTATGGCTGTAGATGTTGGGGCGGATATTGTATCAGGAGTTGCTGCTGTCGGGATATACACAGCTGCAGTAGCAGCAGCTCCATTTACCGGAGGTGGATCTATAGCTGTCGGAATTGCCGCAGCGGGAGCAAGCGGCGCCGCAATTAAAACAGGAATGAAAGCAGCTGATGCTGCTACAGGTGGTAGAGAATATTCTTTAAAAGATGCCGCATATGATGCTACAACTGGAACATTTTCCGGTGTTATAGCTCCTGTTACTGGTGGACTTGGAGGTGCTGTTGGAAAGACAGTTGCAACTAAGTTAGGTGTTCAGGCTGTAAAGCAGGTAGGTAAAGAAGTTGCTGAATCTGCTGTTGAAAGTGGTGTAAAGCAAACTATAAAAACAGCTCTGACAAATCCAACAGGTTACGAATATGTTGGAGGTAATATTGCAAAAAAATCATTGGCTTTGGGTGCAGAAATGGCAACTGATGGTGCATTAGGAGGTTCTGTTGATAATGCATTTAGAACTGCTATAGATGGTGGAAGTATAGAAGATGTTGCCAAAGCTGCTGGTGAAGGCTTTGTTGGTGGCGCAATTTTATCACCATTAATAGGTGGAGGTATGAAATCTGTTGGTAAAGGTGCACAGAAAACTTTTGGTAAGGATAATGCTCATATTGATGCCAATGGAATTGAAATCAAACAAAATGGTTCTGATAATATTAGACAACTTTCAAGAGAAGAGTTGAAACAAAAATTAAAAGCTGCTAATAAACTTGAACCTAATTCAAAAGAAATTCATATTCCAAAAAGCAAAATGGCTGTCCCATCAGCGAAATTTGCAGAAACAGACGAGGCGTTTAGAAATATTATAAAAAATAATGAAAGAGAACTTTTAGAATTACATTTCAAATATCAACGAACTGGAGACAAAATTTCTTTTATTAAAGATATTTATAAATTATTTGTAAATGCAATGGATTTAGATGGTATTGCTCCTAAACTTGAAATAATTACAGATGCTAAATATGAAGGAGGTTTTTTAGCTAGAGAAGGAAAAATTCAAGTCAATTTAAATAGACAGCTTACAGAAAAAGATATTGTAGACACTGTGGGACATGAGTTAAATCATTTTTTGCAATTTAAAGAAATGATTTTGACATCTAATGACGGTGTGGAAATATTTGCTCATAATAATGCTGTTGGTTATTTTAATGATAATATGGATTTATTAAATGAACTTCCGCAAGATGATGTTAATACTGTATTTAGTCAGTATGTACAAGAAACTATAACCAAAGTAAATAATCTATATTCAGGCTTATTACAAGATAATAGATATTCAAGGAATATCAACCCTGCTGATAGCTATTTTCAAAAAGCAAATAAATATTTTGAAGGAGAAGCAGATTATGCTTCAGAAGGGGATGCTTATTTGAATAATATTCAAGAAATTGAAAGTTTCACTAGAGGAAGCATAGTTGGTGATGCTTATAAAGATTTAGTTAGTAATAATACAAAAACTCAAGAAATTGTAAATAAAGTCTATAATCAGCTTATTGAACTAAATTCTTCAATAAGTGATGCTGATTTAGAGTTTTTGCTCGCTGATGCAATAGCTACCTCAAGGCAGCCTGAATTTGTAAATTATTCAGTAGATGATTTTGTTACTTATTTCTTCGGGAATTTTTAACACATCTTCATACAATATTTGATTTTCAGAATTTTTGGTTGTACACTGTTTCTTAATGACATTGCCGGGTCGGAATTAAAAACCTTACCGGCGGGTTGACGGTGATAAGGTTCGCCGGACCAAAATACAAATTAAGGAGAATTTTTAAATGACACCAAAAAATTTTTTATTCACTTCTGAATCAGTTACAGAAGGACACCCCGACAAAGTTTGCGATCAGATTTCTGACGCTATTTTGGACGAGTTTTTGACAAAATACCCTCAATCAAGAGTAGCTGCTGAAACTACTGTTACTACAGGCATGGCTCTTGTTTGTGGAGAAATTACATCTGATTGTTATGTAGATATTCCATCAGTTGTAAGAAGTACTATTAAAAATATCGGTTATTCAGGTGCATCAGGCGGTGGTTTTGATGCTGATACTTGTGCTGTTTTAACAAGTATTGATGAACAATCTTGCGATATCGCAGGCGGCGTTAATAAAGCTCTTGAAACAAGATCTGATAATGCTGATACATCAACTTCTGAAACAGAAAATATCGGTGCAGGTGACCAAGGTATTATGTTTGGTTATGCTTGTAATGAAACTCCTGAATTAATGCCGTTGCCAATCAGCTTGGCTCATAAATTATCTTATAGATTAGCTCAAGTTAGAAAACAAGGTATTCTTTCTTATTTAAGACCTGACGGTAAATCTCAAGTTACTGTTGAATATGTTGATGGAAAACCTTCAAGAATTCATACTGTATTAATTTCAACTCAACATGATCCAGAAATTAATGGTGTTTCTGATAATTCAAAAGTTCAAGAAATTATTAGAAATGATATTAAAAAATATGTAATTGATTATGTATTTGAAAATGAAGAAATTAAATTAGACAGCGAAACCAAAATTCTAGTAAACCCATCAGGTCGTTTCGTAGTAGGTGGACCTCAAGGTGATGCAGGTTTGACCGGTCGTAAAATTATTGTAGATACATATGGCGGTTATTCTCGTCACGGCGGCGGTGCTTTCTCTGGAAAAGATCCTACAAAAGTTGACAGATCTGCAGCTTATGCATCTCGTTGGGTTGCAAAAAATATCGTTGCTGCAGGTTTAGCTGAAAAATGTGAAATTGAACTTGCATATGCAATTGGTGTTGCTGAACCTATTTCAATCATGGTTGATACATTCGGAACAGGTAAAATTTCAGATGATGAAATTTCAAAATTAGTTTATAAAAACTTTGATTTGAGACCTGCTGCAATTATTAATCAATTTGATTTACGCGGATTGCCAGCTAAAAATGGTGGTAAGTTCTATCAATTATTAGCTGCTTATGGTCATATGGGCAGAACTGATATTGATGTACCTTGGGAAAGAACAGAAAAAGCAGATGCTTTAAAATCTCAAGCATGTTGCGGTTGTTCTTGTTCTAAATAGTCCAAGATATCTAAAGAAAGAAAAGAGATGAATGTTTAATCATTCATCTCTTTTTCTGTATCAAAATTGAATGTTATCTTTTCTTTTTGTCTTTTTATCAAATAAGCTGCAATGATTGCGGTGATTGGAACGCAAAATAGAATTGCTATGCTGCCTGTTAAAGCTGATAGAATTTCTGTTGCAACTTGATTAAGATTGAAAAATTTATTCATATCTATGTTGCTTGATAAAAGTACAAGTGTTAAAGAACTTCCTAAATAGACGAGAATAAGTGTATTTGACATTGTGCCTATAATATCTCGACCTACATTCATACCTGATTTGAATAGTTGTTTTACTGATAAAGATTTATCGGTTTCAAAAATTTCGTTTACTGTACTTGCTATAGATACAGCTGTATCCATTAATGCTCCAAGAGCACTGATAATCATAGAAGCTGATAATATTCCAGTGAAACTCAAATCCGGTCTTGCTGTGTATAAAAACATGTTTTCTTCACCAGCAAAACCTGTAAGATGTGCAAAGTATATTGCAAGCATTGATAATGCTCCCGCAAAAATTAAACTTATGCTTGTACCAATAATCGCTGACGAACTTTTTGAATTTAGACCTCCGACTAAATATATGGTAATTACTGTTGAAATAATTCCTGTCAGAACAGCTGATGCGATAGGACAAAAACCGTTTAATATCATTGGTAACAGCATAAAAAATATTAACGCAATTGTAGATATTATTGAAATTATACTTGTTAATCCTTTTTTCTTGCCGATTAAAAGCAGTAGGATAAAGAAAATTCCTGTAAATACAAAAATTTGATTATCTCTTTTTATATCAGCAATGAAAAAATCGACATCATCAGGAGTTGTAATAGTATCAGAATTAGGTTCTACGTGCAAAACTACTTTATTCCCTTTTGTTAAATTAATGTCATAGGCAGGATTTCCTGTAAGCATATTTTCAATTATGCGTTCAGTTCCCTTAAAGTTTCCTGTAAGAACTTTTACTGTGACAAGTTGCTTTGTTGTTTCTTCTCCTTGATTAAGATTATCTGCATCTTCATATTTAATACTTTCGACTATACCTGTTTCAGATGGTAATACTGTTTTATTTTCATCTGCTAATGTCGGAATCCCTATCATTAATAATAAAATTATAAAAAGTTTTTTCATATTATTCCCTCACCTCAATCAATTTATCATAAAAATATAATTGATAAAAATTTAAAATATTCATTATCTAAAGTGTGTTAAAGTAAATCCGAAATATTGGATTCTTGAATATTATTTTAATTAATTTATAGTAAATAAATATTAAAATATTCTCTTGTCCCTTGTACAAAAACCTTTAGCATATATAATAAGTTTATAAATAACATAAAATAAGGGTTATGTATAAAAGGTTAATGTAAGAAAGGTTGTTATAGGGAGCAGATGATAACATTAGACTATAAAAGGGTAGATGAAAAAATTATCGGTGAAGATAATGGACTTAATTTAGAAGTAGAATTCGAAAATTATAAAGACAAAATAGCTAATATTATCGTTGATTTAAATAAAAGAAAAGATAAACTTGGACAGTGGCTACAGTGGATGAATCTTGGATATAATGAAGAAACTCTTTGGTATGTAAAAGAGTATGCAGCTATGGTGCAAGGACGTTTTGATAATATTCTTGTATTAGGTATAGGAGGATCTGCATTAGGAGGTTTAGCTGTTACTGAAGCTTTGTTAAAACCTTTTTGGAATTTGTTATCTCCTGAGCAAAGAGAAGGACTTCCTAGAATTTTCTTTTTAGATAACATTGATCCTGATTATATGGCAGGTCTTTTAAATGTTTTGGATTTAAAAAAGACGTTAGTGAATGTTATTACAAAATCTGGTTCTACTGCTGAGACTATGTCTCAATTTATGATTGTTAAAAATATTTTAGAACAGGAATTAGGGGATAATTACAGATATAATATTGTTGCTACAACTGATAAAAAAACAGGAATTTTGCGCCAAATTGCTGAACAAGAAGGGTATAAAACTTTTGTAGTTCCAGATGATGTCGGTGGAAGGTTTTCAGTATTTTCAGCAGTAGGTTTGTTACCATTTGCACTTGTTGGGATTGATATTGATGAGATTGTAAACGGTATCAAGGATATGGATTTAGCTTTGAAAAATACTGATATTAAAGAAAATATTGCTGCCCAAAATGCTTTAATCCATTATTTATTAGATACTAAAAAAGGTAAAAATCTGTCTGTTATGATGCCTTATTCGAGTAAATTGAAATACGTATCAGATTGGTATGTGCAATTATGGGCAGAATCTTTAGGTAAAAATAAAGATAAAGAAGGAAATGATGTTTGTGTTGGTCCTACGCCAATTAAGGCATTAGGTGCAACTGATCAGCATTCTCAAATTCAGTTATACAATGAAGGTCCAAATAATAAAGTAATAAACTTTATAAGAGTTAAAAATTTTGATAATACTCTAGAAATTCCAAATATTTTTGAATATACAGGAATTGGCTATCTTGGCGGTAAGACTATTAACCAATTAATTAATGCTGAAGCTGATTCTACTCGTGTATCTTTAGCTGATTATAAACGCCCTACAGTATCGATATATCTTGATAAAGTTGATGGATATAATGTAGCTCAACTTCTTTATATGTTAGAAGTGCAAACTGCAATTGCAGGGGAATTATATAATATCGATACATTTAATCAACCTGGGGTTGAACAGGCTAAAAATTATACTTATGCTTTAATGGGTAGAGCAGGATATGAGGAATCTGCTCAAGTATTACAAGCAAAATTAGCTTCTGTATAGTTTAATTTTTTGTATTATTGAAAATTATTATAAAATAATTATGTATTAATTATGAATATTTTAAAAAAAATAGTAGTCTTTTTAGCCTTTTTTGTAGGCTTATCAGTATCAGCTGAAACATTAAAAGCAGGTGTTTCTATGGTTGGCGCTGTTCCTAATTCTTTTTATGGAAACTGGAGAGTGTTAGCTAAAATTGATAAACAATCTGGAGATGTATATTTCAAACCTGTGACTGTGGATGTATGGAACTTATCTAGGAGTGGTGACGTCATAAATTTAAACAACCCGTTTACAGGAGCTAGTGCTTCTGTTAAACTTGATTATGTTGATGGAAATATTATAAGATTTTCAAAAACAGGGGAGTATGACGGTAACAAAAAATTAACAGATACTGTTGATTTGAAACTTAACGGGGATACTTTCACGGGTGTTAATTATTTAACATTAGAAACTTTCTCAATTTATGATAAGTCATTGATTAAGAAAGATACTGCCGTATATATTTTAAAGGGCGAAAAAATATCAGGAAAAAGTATTACAGGAAAATGAGGATAGAAAATGGAGCAATTAAGTTTTGATACAATTATTCTAGGTGGAGGTCCTGCAGGATTGTCTGCTGCTATATATGCAAGTCGTGGAGCTGTATCTACAGCAATTGTAGATTTGAATATGTTAGGCGGTCAGCCTTCCAATTATTTGGAATTAGAAAATTATCCTGGATTTCAAGTGATTGGTGGCTACGATTTGATGGAAAAATTTGAAGAACATGCCGATAAATTTGGTGTTAAAAAATTCCCAATGCAGGAAATTCAAAGTGTTGATTTAAAAACTAAGACAATTGTGACTAATGAATATGAATTTAAAGCAAAAACTATAATTATAGCAACTGGTGCTCAACCTATGAAACTAGGTGTTCCTGGAGAAAAAGAGTTTGTAGGACGTGGCGTAAGTTATTGTGCAGTATGTGATGGTGCGTTTTATAAAAATAAAGTTGTAGCTGTTGTAGGCGGAGGTAATGCTGCTGTTGAAGAAGCTATGTATTTGACAAAATTTGCAGATAAAGTATATGTAATTCATAGAAGAAATGAATTGCGTGCTGACAAAATTGTTCAAGAACGTGCCTTTAAAAATGAAAAAATAGAATTTATTTGGGATTCTGTAGTAAAAGAAATTAAAGGTGATAACCTTGTTAATACTGCTGTCTTAGAAAATGTTAAAACTAAAGAGATTTCAAATTTATCTGTAAATGGAGTATTCCCTTATATTGGAATGACTCCAAATGTCGAAAATTTCTCTGGTCAATTACAGCAAGATGCAAGAGGTTTTATTGTAACTGATGAAACTATGGCGACGTCAGTAGAAGGTGTATTTGCAATTGGAGATGTAAGAACAACTCCTTTAAGACAAGTTATAACTGCAGCTGCTGATGGTGCTATAGGTGCAGTTTACGCTGTGAAATATCTTGAAACTCATAAGGAAGCTGTTTCTGCTTAGATATTTAAATCAATAAATTTTTCTATTTCTCCAACATTTGTTATTTTTAATTTATTAGTGTCATTTGGGGAGAATTGAAAAATATTCGCTGAAGAAAAGAATGCAGGGCGGTTACCATTTTCGTAAGGGGTTATTGTATAATCAACCCCTTTTTTAAATCTTCCATTAAATAATTCTATAATTTTATCCACAATATTGTTTGGTACCGCATCTAATTTCCCGTTGTTATTAAAACCTCTTATATTAAAAAATAATTTTGGTTTGCTGTCATTATTAATGTATCTTGAATATGTTGTAAGTTGCTTTTTTACAGCTTCAACTTGTCCATTAATGTTTGTTGGTACATAGTGTGATAGTACGCATAAATTTTCTCCGTTTTTGAGTTTTATGACAGCTCCAACTGAATTGCATCCATGTAAAGCATCTGTATAGCTTGTTGTTATACCGTTTTTTCTAATGATTGCAGCTGTGCACTGATTCATATCTGTGTGGAGAATGCTTTTATCTCCATTGCGAACCATTTTGTTTAATACCATTTCTGGCATAGAATTAATGTTTGCAATGTTGTCTTTAGCATTAGCACTAAGTCTTGGTAAAACTTTTCTTGTTAAATTGATAATACCTTCTACCATATTTATATAAAATATTTTGTTGATAAATTATTGTCAGCAAATTCTATATTAAGAAGTTTTGTAACAATTGTCCAAATGCAAAAAAAAGTTGCCATTTGAGGCAACATTAAATAAACACGAGGATATTAAGAGAGAGTATAAAATAAACCTTTTTTCTTTAATCTCATTCAAACTTTTTGAAGAACTTGATTAATCTTTTTAATATCCGATTATTGATTTTTCCCTTTTGAAATTTTAAATTTCCCTTACTCTTATATAAAGTAATTTCGTTTTTAAGAATTTCCTTTTTTTATAAAAATATTAAGATTTCGTTACATTAAATATATTATTGTCATTGCTAAAAAAAAATGGTATAATTTTCTTAAACTTGAAAGGATAATTATGGCTGAAAATTACTCTAATTCTAAATTTAATATAATATCTTTTTTGAAAAAAGCTGTAGCTGTTGGGGCTTCAGATATTCATTTGCAAGTTGATGAACGTCCAGCAATAAGAATTGATGGCAAAATTACTAAAGTTGATATGCCTATTCTGTCTGAGGATGATATTTCAATTGCTTATGATATTTTGTTACCTACACATTTTAAAGGAAAAGTTAATTCTGTTTTTGATTTAGACTTTGCATATGAAATTCATGGGGTTTCTCGTTTTAGGGTTAATTTAAGCCGTCAATTAGGGAAAAGTGCTCTTGTTATAAGAACGATTCCTTATAATATTAAAAGAATATCAGATTTGATGCTTCCAGAATCTATAGAGCAGTTTGCAACTTTAAATAATGGTTTAGTTTTAATTACTGGACCTACAGGTTCTGGTAAATCTACTACAATTGCTTCTTTAATTGATTATATTAATATTAATTATCCTAAACATATTATTACAATTGAAGATCCTGTTGAATTTATTTTTACAAATAAAAAATCTTTAGTATCTCAACGTCAAGTTTTAATTGATACTCCATCTTTTCCAGATGGTATCAAGTATGCATTGAGACAAGATCCAGATGTTATTTTTATTGGTGAAATTAGAGATAAAGAAACAGTTACTGCAGCATTAAAAGCGGCTGAAACTGGTCACCTTGTGTTTGCAACTATTCACACAAATGATGCTATTCAAACTGTTAATAGAATTGTAAATATGTATGAACCTTCTGATCGTGATTTTGTAAGGGATCAGTTGGCTTCTATTTTAAGAGGTACTGTATCTCAAAAATTAGTGCCAATATCAAATGGTGCAGGACGTCGTCCGGCATGTGAAGTTTTAGTTGTAACACCTACTGTTAAAGATTTTATTGAAAAAGATAAATTAGAAGAAATATATGAACTTGTTAAAAAAGGTTCTTTCAATAATATGATTACAATGAATTCTTCGTTATACAGATTATATGAACAAGATTTAATTTCAGAAGATATTGCAATGTCATATTCTGATAATAAAAATGAGTTACAACAAATGTTTAGAGGTGTATTCCACGGGACATTTGGTTCTTCTGGAAAATAGTTAAAAAATAAAATTTAATAAAAATATTAGAGATAGTTGTATGAATAATTTCGTAACAGATGCAATTAATCTAAAAGCTTATAATTTGAGTGATGCTGATAAAATTATTGTTATGTACTCAAAAGATAAGGGGCTTATTAGAGGGGTTGCAAAGGGAGTAAAAAAGCCTAAAAGTAAACTTGGCGCAAGAATGGATTTGCTTGTTGCGAATAAACTTATGCTTTATAAAGGGAAGAATTTAGATAGAATTTGTCAGGCTGAAGCTTTAAATACTTTCCAAAAAACTCGCCAAAATATGGACAAGATTTTTTATTCAATGTATATATCTGAAGTTGTAAGCAACTTTGGAGTAGAAGACGATCCTTGTTCTAATGAAGTTTATGATTTATTATATAAAGCTTTAGATAAAATATCTAATGCTTCTGATATTGTAGAAATTATGATTTCTGTTATTAAATTTCAGTTAAAGATGATGTTGATTTCAGGCTTAGGATTGGAATTTGATACTTGTTTGTGTTGCGGACATAATATTAAAGATGAAAATATGTTCTTTTCTTCTCAAATGGGTGGTATAGTATGCTCAAAATGTAATGAAAAATACAATATTCATAATATTATGCACTATAAGTTGCGAGATTTTTTAATATATTGTTTGGAATCTGATTTTGATGCTAAAACAGAATATGATGAAAAAGCTAATGAAAAAGTCTGCAGTGTGTGTTTTGAATTATTAAAAGAATATATAAGTTTGCATTCTTCTCAAAAATTCAAATCAACAGAACTTTTACAGGAGGTTAAATAATAAAAATATGTTTAAAAATTTATTTGACTTATCTGTAAAACGTTCAGGAATGGAAATATTTGGATTTTATTTGTTTTATTCTATATTTGGTGCAATGATAGCAGGGCTAATTTGCGGAATTATAATTGCTGTTTTGCATCCTGAAGCTAAAACTTTTGCTGATGGTGCAAGATTAGGTATGTTATATGGCCCTTTGATGGCTATTTTTTATGGTGTAATTATTGCATTATCAGTAATTCATGCAAAAGGTATTTTTAACTCCTTTTATGCAGTATTATTGACAATAATTGCTGTTCCTTTACTATATTTTGGTGGTATATCTCTCGGATTTATTCCTGTTGCCTTATTAACTTCTTTTGATAGTAAAAGTTCTACCAATCATATTTAATTTCCCATCCGTCATATTGTATTAATCTGCCGCAGTGTCTATTTTCAATACTGTTTTTGCTACAGTATTGAAGTAATATATCTCGCTTATTTTCGCTTCCAGGGTATCTGTAAAACCCAAATTTGTTTGAGTACATGCTCATTACGAAAATATCTTTTCCAATAGTGTTAGGTTTTTTTATTCCGTTAATATCAACAATTATATATATAGAAGTATAATAATGTCCGGAAGTACAAATCTTGTTTCCATCACTATCTTCTTTGATTTCATCACAGTGTGTATCTAAGGAAAGTCCAACAATTGATCCATTTGCTAATGAAATTATATATTTTTGGCTGTTTAAGGAGTTTGAATCTATATTTTTATTAAGGTAATATATTTGCTCATATCCAATATTAGAAAATTTTGTAATCCCATAATTTTTAACAGGTTTTATGTATGGCAGAAAATATTTTTCAGTAAATGATTTGAATAATTCTTTACCTCCGGTTGTTTGACCTTTGTAGCTATCCATATCCCAGTTATCCATGTCTCCATAATCTGCTTTTGCAGCTTCAAAAGCCTGATTTAAAATGGAATATGTTGCTTTTAACTGTGTAACAGTCCTTTTCTTTTGATAATTAGCTATCAATGTTGGCATTGTTAATGCTGCAATAATGCCAATAATACCAAGTGTAATTAAGACTTCTGCTAGGGTAAATCCTATGTAATGATTGTGATGTTTTATATCACTATAATGGCAGATTTTATTAAAAAAGTAAATACTTTTCTTCCTTTTCCTCTCTATACAAAGGTTTTGCGGGGGGGGGGCACTCTTAAAGCTTCTCGTATAACCATTTTTCATCCTCCATATTTTTGTTTATATTATTTATTATTTTTTTTATTTTGTCAATATGGATTAAATAATTAATTAAAGATTAATTTCAATGACTTTTTCAAAAATAACGTTAAAATGAATGTATAAGTTATTTGAAATGGAGTTAATATTATGCCAGATTTTAACAAATTTACTAACTACTCGCAAGAGTTATTGAATTCGGCTGGTGCAATTATGCAGTCTCATAAAAATTCTGAGATGCAGCCAGAGCATATTATGCTTGCCATGATTAAAGATAGTGGTGCAATTAAGGATTATTTAACAGAGTTAAAATTATTAAATCAAGGTTTTATTGATAAGATTGTTTCTGTTATAAAATCATTTCCTACAATAGCAGAACCACCTTCTGGGCAGGTATTTTTATCAGCTAAGACATATCAGCTTTTAGATATTGCTGGTCAGGCAGCTGAGGAATTCAAAGATGAATATATTAGTGCAGAATCTATTTTATTAGCAATGACAAAACTTGATAACAGTCCAATTCAATTGTTATTAAGGAATTATAATGTTGATACTAATAAAGTCTTGAATGTAATGAAAAAAATTAGAGGTAATAAAAAAGTGGATAATAAAAATGCAGAAGAAAATATGAAAGCGTTGGAAAAATTCTCAACAGATTTAACTACGCTTGCAAGAAAAGGTAAATTAGATCCTGTAATTGGCCGTGACGAAGAAGTTAGACGTATAATTCAGGTCTTAAATAGAAGGACAAAAAATAACCCTGTATTGATCGGAGAGCCAGGTGTTGGTAAAACTGCAATCGTAGAAGGATTAGCACAACGTATTGTGCGTGGAGATGTTCCTGAAAGTTTAAAAGATGTGAAATTAGTTTCTCTTGATATGGGAGCATTAGTTGCTGGCGCTAAATTTAGAGGTGAATTTGAAGAACGATTGAAAGCTGTATTGAAAGAAGTTGAAGATTCAAATGGCGAAATCGTAATGTTTATTGACGAATTGCATACGGTAGTTGGTGCAGGTGCTACAGAAGGTTCAATGGATGCAGGTAATCTATTAAAACCTATGCTTGCTCGTGGAGTATTGAGAACTATTGGTGCTACAACAGTTAATGAATATAGAAAATATATTGAAAAAGACCCTGCTCTGGAAAGAAGATTTCAACCTGTATTAGTAGGTGAACCTTCTGTTGAAGATACTATTTCTATTCTTAGAGGTTTGAAAGAAAAATATGAAGTTCACCATGGTATCCGTATTTTAGACAGTGCATTGATAGCAGCCGCAAAATTGTCTGACAGATATATTACTGACAGATTTTTACCTGATAAAGCTATTGATTTGATCGATGAAGCAGCATCTTCTTTGCGTATTGAGATTGATTCAATGCCTGAAGAAATTGATAAAATGTTGCGTCAAAAAATTCAATTAGAAATCGAAAGAGAAGCTCTAAAAAAAGAAGACGATGATGATGCAAAAGCAAAAGTTGAAGTTTTAACAAAACAAATTAATGATTTAGAAAGTAAGATCTCTAAGTTAAAGTCTCAATGGGAACAAGAAAAAGCATCTATTACCGGTGAAGCAGGTATCAAAGAAGAAATAGAAAAAGTTAAAAATAAAATAGAAGAAGCAGAACGTAATACTGATTTGCAAACAGCAGCAGAACTTAAATATGGCAAGCTTCTTGAACTTGAAAAACAATTGAAAGCTGTTCAAAATAAAGAAAAAACTGATAATAAATTGTTAAAAGAAGAAATTGATGACGAAGATATTGCCAATGTAGTAAGTAAATGGACTGGAATACCTGTAAACAAGCTTGTTGAAAGTGAAAAACAGAAACTTTTGAATATGGAAGATATTTTGCATAAACGTTTAGTTGGGCAAGAAGAAGCAGTGGATACAGTTTCTGATGCTATACGCCGTGCTCGTTCTGGTTTGAAAGATCCTAAACGCCCAATTGGTACTTTCTTATTTTTAGGTCCTACAGGTGTAGGTAAGACCGAATTAGCTAAGTCGTTGGCAGAATTTATGTTTAATGATGAAGATGCTCTAATTCGTATTGATATGTCTGAATATATGGAAAAACATAATGTATCAAGATTAGTTGGAGCTCCTCCGGGATATGTTGGTTACGATGAAGGCGGTCAATTGACTGAAGCTGTTCGAAGAAAACCATATTCAGTTGTGCTTTTTGATGAAATAGAAAAAGCTCATCCTGATGTATTCAATATAATGCTTCAAATCTTTGATGACGGCAGATTGACTGATTCAAAAGGAAGAACTGTTGATTTCAAAAATACTTTGATAATTATGACATCAAACATTGGTAGCGATATCATTCTTGAAGGGACATTGAATTCTTTGGGTTCAAATAGTAATTTTGAAGATACTAAAGAAAAAGTTTTGGAAGTATTGAGAACAAGATTCAAACCAGAATTCTTGAATAGAATAGATGAAACTATTTTCTTTAGAGCTTTGAATATGCAAGATTTGACAAAAATTGTAGATATTCAAATGGATTATTTGAGAAGATTGTTAAAAGATCAAGAAATTGAATTCGAAATTACTCCTGATGCTAAGGAATTTCTTGCAACTAGAGGATTTAATCCTGTGTATGGTGCAAGACCTTTGAAAAGAGTAATCAGGCAATTGATAGAAAATCCTTTGTCAAAACAAATTCTCGCGCAGAAATTTATGCGTGGTGATAAAGTAATCATTGATGTTGATAATGATGAAATTATATTTAAAAAGTAATAATTTCTTGCAAATATAAAAAAAATATGCTACTTTTATTCAGTAGCATATTTTTTTTAAGGAGCTGGTTATGAGAAGATTTAATGCAAAAAAAGTACAAAAATTTGGCATGCAAAGTAATTCTTTTGTAGAAGTGTCAAGTTGTGTGTTTGTCGGGGGGGGGGCAATTTAGAGCTTGTTCCACAAGGGGGTAAAGTATATAGTCATTCTGAGGGTGCATGCCCGAAAGAATCCAGCCAATTATTAAAAATAAAAGCTGGATTGCTTCGACAAAAGTCTTGCAATGACAGATTCGGTTTTACGTTAGCAGAAGTTTTAATAACTTTAGGAATAATTGGTGTTGTTGCAGCGATGACATTGCCGAGTGTAATTAATAAATATAAAATAAAACAATTGCGTACCGCATTTTTGCGTTCTAGTAGTGTAATTCAGAATGCCGCAAATTTAACAGCATCAGAGTTTGGGTATGGTAGTTTTAAAGAGCTTAGTTCTTCAATGTGTGGAACTGTAAGTAAAGGAGATTCTGCTGCTTGTAAAACTTCCAATCAGCAAAATTTTGAAGATATATATTCTTTTTTCCTTTCTCAGTTTGAAATTGTAAAAAAATATCAATCTTCAAATATTTCATCATTAAAATTAAAAGTTGATAATTTCTCAAATTTATATGAATTTAACTATGGTAGTTTGTATGGTATTGGTGGTAATACAGGAGGCTTGTATTTATTAAAAGATAATAGCGCTATATCAGGAATGGCTTTTTATCATCATGAACCTAGTGATGGAATATCAATTACTTTTGATACTAATGGTCCTCATAAAGGTCCAAATCGTTATGGTTATGATATCTTTTTGTATAATACAGGTACTTGGTATAAGCTATGTACAAAAAATCAGGATGGGAATCTTTATAATGGCCGAGGTTGTTATGATTATGCCTTGAAAGATGTAAATCCTGATGATAATACAAAAGGGTATTGGGATAGTTTGTATTAATAAAAAAGCTCCTTAAATGGAGCTTTTTTATTTTAGTTAAAAGTAAATCCGTCAGCTTTAAATCTGTCAATTACTTCTTGCAGTTGTTCATCTGAACATACAAATGATAATCTAAAGAAGCCTTCGCCGTGATTTCCGAATGCATTACCAGGAACTAAGACAACACCTGATGTTTTTAAGACATCTTCACAGAATTTGAATGCTGAGTCATATCTTTTTGGAATAGGAAGCCATAGATAGAATGTTGTGTGAGGTACTGTTTTTTCATCGATTGGCCAACCAAGTTCTTTAAAGCCTTTTACCATAATTGCTTGTTTTCTTGCATAGCCTTTATTTTTTTCTTCTATGTATTTATCTCCTTCTTCAGAGTTAAGAATTTCAGCACAAGCTTTTTGTAGAGCTTTAAAAATGCCGTTATCAATAGTTGATTTTCCTTTTCCAAAGCGTTGGACTACTTCTTTATTTCCGCATACCCAGCCTAATCTCCAGCCAGTTACAGCATACGGTTTAGAAAAACTGTAAAATTCAATACCTATATCTTTAGCACCATCTAATTCAAATATACTGAAAGGTTTTTCGTCTTCTGTGAAATACATATCACAATATGCCGCATCAGATACAAGCAGAATGTCGTATTTTTTACAGAAATTGATAACAGATTGTACGTATTCTCTTGTAGCTGAGCTTCCTAACGGGTTATTTGGGTAATTTATGAATAAGGCTTTTATGTTTTCTTTTTTGTATCCATCTTTAATTATTTGATGGTAAATTTCTTCGACATCAGGCATATAATTATTTTCTTGAGTTAAAGGCATTGGGTACGCTTTAGCTCCAGAACATTGAATAAATTGTAAATATGATGCATAGCAAGGGTCTGGTACCATAATTACATCTTTTTCTAATTCTTCATGTTTTGGTGTTGTAATAAATCTTACTAGATTCGCAATACCTTCTTTTGAACCAACAAGAGAGAATATTTCTGTTTCAGGGTCAAGCTCTACTCCAAAACGATTTTTCATTCTTTGAGCTATTGCTTTTCTAAAGTATGGTTCTCCTTTAGGTATAGAGTACATGTGTATACCATCTTCGTCAATAATTTCTTTTAATCTGTTTAAAAGTGCTTCAGGAGGGTTTGCAGTAGGTGCTCCCATTGATAAAGATATTGGAGCTCTGTTTTTTGCAATAAGTTCATCTTTTAATTTAGCTGTTTGTTCTTTTAGTCTAAACATTATGTATGTTTCTAAAGACATAACTTCTTTGTTGAATAATTTTTCTATATTCATATTTCCCTTCCTTAATTTTCAGCAATCATTTGCATAGGTCCTTCTAGAGATGCGGTGACGAATTGTTTTGTATATTCATTATCTTGTCTCATCATTTCTTCAGGAGTTCCTTCAAAAACAACTTTTCCTTGATAAAGCATAATTACTTTATCTGCAGTTCGATTAATTGTAGACATTTGGTGAGTAACTACAACAGATGCTGCATTTGTTTCATCTTTTAATCGAACGATGTAATCTTCAATTAGTGTAGATGAAATCGGGTCAAGACCAGCTGTTGGTTCATCATAAAGTATTGAATTAGGTTCTGTTACAATTGCACGAGCAAAGCTTACTCTTTTTTGCATACCGCCTGATAGTTCTGACGGAAATTTGTTTTCAATACCTTTTAGTCCGACAAGTTCTAGTTTTTCAGCAACTATATTTCTTATTTCTTTTTCTGTGTATTTTTTTCTCAGGTCTTTTCTTTCATGTAGAGCAAAAGCAATATTATCAGCAACATTAAGAGAATCAAATAGTGCTGAGTATTGAAAAACCATTGCAATATCGCCTTTTGACGTAATTATTTCTCCGCTGTCAGGGGTTAGCAGTCCGCATATAAGTTTCAAAATTGTACTTTTCCCAGAGCCAGAAAATCCTACAATTGCGAGTGTTTCTCCGCTTTCAACTTTAAATGATACGTCATCAATTACTCTTTTATCATCAAATGTTTTTATTAAATTTTTTACTTCTATACTCATTGTGTTAAAATTTTACCTCTATTAAAAGAAAAATGCTATAGCAAATATCATATCCCATATTACAATTGCAACGAAAGACCAAACAACTGATTTGGTTGTAGCTTCTCCGACACCTTTAGCTCCGCCTTTTGCGTAATATCCGCAAGAGCAGCTTATCAATGAGATTGTACCTCCAAAAAATAAGGCTTTTAAAAGGCATACTCCTAAATCTTTCATATAAATTCCAAGCCAAGCAGAGTCAAAAAATGCTCTATAGCCGAGTCCTGCTGTTAATTTTGCTGTTACAGCTCCCGCAAGAACTCCGACAGTTGATGCGATTACAACAATTGGTGGCATCATAATTAATCCTGCTAAAATTCTTGGGACGAATAAATAATTAATCGGATTAACTTTTAAAACTTCTATTGCATCTATTTGTTCTGTTACTCTCATTGTTGCAATTTCAGATGCTAATGATGAACCAATCATTGAGATTATAGCAAAGCCAGACATAATAACTCCGACTTCTCGTACTATAAGAATAGTCATTAATAGTCCGACAAAATTGCTTCCACCTTGTTTTACCATTTCTAAGGCAACTTGTGAAGCTACGATTACAGAAGTCATTCCAACAATAGATAAAGTGATAGGAAGTGATGTTACGCCAAATCTATAGCATTGTTCAATTAATTCTTTTTTGTCTATTTGGCCTTTGAGTAAGCATTTTATTACATCAATCCCGTTAAGAGTTATTTTCCCAAGAGTGTCTAGGAATTCTTCAAATTCTTTGAACATTCCGGTAAATATCTTATATGTTGCTGATTGTTTGTAATATTTTTGTAGACTGCCCATTCCTGAATTATACAAAAAATTTTTGATTAATGCAATTTGTGTTGAAATCAAGCAATAGTTTTTATATTTAGTTACAGTTTAGCTTGTAAAGTTAAAAAAGAAATGTTATAATGATTGTATGTTGTCTATGTTTATGGAGATTTTTTAATATGAAGCGAGCTTTTACTTTATCAGAAGTATTGGTTACTTTAGGTATAATTGGTGTTGTATCTGCCATGACAGTACCTACTTTGATGCAGAATTATCAGCGCAAAAGTTATGTAACTCAATTGCATAAGGTGTATAATGAAGTGCAACAAGCAGCTGTACACTATATTACAGAAAAGAATGCAATTGATTTAATTGAGGCCGGAATAAATTCTCAGGCTAAGGCAGAGGAGTTTGTTACTAGTAATTTTAAAATAGTCCAGACTTGTACTAATTCATTGACTCCTTGCTTTGCAGATTCTTATAAATCAATAAATGGAACTGCGATTGCTGGTTTTAATCCTCATACTTCATATGTATTGGCAAGTGGTGCTGCTGTTAGACCTGGTTATTATTTTTCAGGTAAAGGCGGGGCTAGTTATCAATCTGTGATTAATCTTCTTATTGATATTAATGGTAAACAAGGTCCTAATATTCAAGGAAGAGATTTTTTTAATGTAGGAGTTTATCCAAATGGTGTAATTGATGAAATTGAACTCAATAATCCTTTATCACCTCCTTTTTCAAAAGATTTAAGAGAAGAATTATTTAATCGAAATTGTTTAAGTGGAAAAAATGGCGGTTATGGCTGTTTTGGTAAAATTTTAAATGATAATTGGGAAATGACTTATTAGTAATTAATTGATTAAGGGTTCAATTTGTGCTAATATTAGCTTATGATTGAACTCTTAATTTTATATGTTTTGTTGAAAAGAGATTTAACTATGTACGCTATACAAAAGCGTATAGAGGATAATTTTGCTCCGTTTACAAAACCAAGTTTTGGGGCATTGAAACCTGCTTTAAGACGTTTAGAAGAAAAACAATGTTTAACTTCAAGAAAAAGTATGTCTGAAGGTGGTAAATTATCTGTTTATTATGAAATTTCAAAGCAAGGTATTACAGAATTAAAGCGTTTAATTCTTGAAGATTTAAGTGATAATCCGTTGCAATTCTTGTCAAATGCAAGAGTTAAGTTATGCTGTGCGGATTGTTTGGATTCTAGTGAGCGTAAAAGATTGTTCTTTTCAACAAAATCTCGTGCAATGCAATTTAAACTTGCAGCTCAAAATATTTTAAATGATGAGTATAGTCATATAAATTTTTATCAAAAAATTATATTAGATAATGCACTTTGTGAATTTTCAAATTTTATAGTTATAATTGAGGGACTGGAGAAAGATAATGCCAGCAATTGTTAATGGAGTAGTTGAAGGCTCTATAGCTGAAGAATTAGGTATTGAAAAAGGTGATGAAATTTTATCAATTGATAATTCTAAAATGATTGATATGATTGATTACAACTTTTTGTGTAAAGCTGATTTACTTACCTTAGAAATTAAAAAGTTAAATGGAGAAATTGAAGAAATCGAGCTTGAAAAAGACTTTGATGAAGAATTAGGAATCATCTTTGAAAGTGCTGTATTTGACAGAGTAAAACCTTGTCTTAATCATTGTATTTTTTGTTTTGTTGATCAACAGCCAAAAGGTTTAAGGGAAACTCTTTATGTAAAAGATGATGATTATAGATTGTCTTATTTGCAAGGAACTTATATTACTTTAACTAATTTATCCGAAGATGATAAAGACCGTATTAAAAGAATGCATTTAGGACCTTTTTATGTTTCTGTTCATACTACAAATCCTGAATTAAGAGTAAAAATGCTTAAAAATCCTAATGCTGGTAGAGCTTTGGAGAATTTAAAATGGTTTAGGAAAAATAAAATCCCGTTTCATGCTCAAATTGTTTTGTGCCCAGGCTATAATGACGGTGCGGAATTAGATAGAACACTTTCTGATTTAGCTGAACTTAAGAATACAGTGTTATCCGTTGCAATTGTGCCTGTTGGGATTACTCAATTTAGAAAAGAAGGCCTAAAACAAGTTGATAAGAAATGTGCACAAGAAACTATAAAAATTGCTTCAAAATATAAACGCGTTTGCTGTTCTGATGAATTTTTCTTACTTGCAGAACAGGATATTCCTCCAACTAAGTATTATGGTAATTTTAATCAGTTGGAAGATGGTGTCGGATCTATTAGAATGTTGCTTGATGATTTTAAATCAAGAAAACTGCCTAAAAAGATTAAAACTCCTTTAAAATTATCTTTTGCGACAAGTTATGCTGCCAAGTATGCAATAGATAAAATTTCCGAAAAATTAAATAAAATTAAAAATTTATCAGTAACTGTAAACCCAGTAAAATCGGATTATTGGGGGCAAGATATTACAGTTGCAGGTCTAATCACAACAGATGATTTGATAAAAACTGTTAAAAATATTGATGCAGATATTGTGATTATTCCATCAGTTATGCTAAGACAATATTCGGAAGATTTTCTAGACGGAAAGAATTTATCTTACGTTAAAGAAAAAACAGGAAAAGAATTTTTTATTGTAAAAAATATTTATTCAATGGGGGAAATTGTTGAATATTTATATGATTTATCTATTTAGCAATTGAAAAGTGTTGGAATAAATGTTATAATATAAAAGTAAAAAATAAAGAAAGGAGCGAATTGTGAAAAGATTTGAAACGCTGGGGGGGGGGCGTAATTTAAGCTCCAATAAAGGTTTTACCCTTGCAGAAGTGTTAGTGACTTTAGGGATTATTGGTGTTGTCTCTGCAATGACAGTGCCAACTTTGATGCAAAATTATCAAAGAAAAACTTATGTAACACAGTTACATAAAGTTTATAATGAAGTTAGTCAAGCTTTGGTTTTGTATCAAACTGAAAAAAATGCAGTCAATTTAAAAGAAGCTGGTATAAATTCGACTAATACTGCTGTTGATTTTATAAAATCTACTTTTAAAGTTGTTACAGATTGTGGTACTGTTAATGAGCCATGTTTTGCACCAAATGGGGAATATAAAAAATTAGATGGTACTGTAATAACTGATAGTCGCTGTGCTTCTCATCATCCTTGTTTAGGATTAGCTAATGGAGCTGCGGTTTCTATTTATTATTATGGTGCTTCTCCATTGTTTGAATTAATATTTGATGTTAATGGTGCTAAAGGCCCTAATATTGCAGGTAGAGATTTTTTCCCATTTTATATTTATAATAATGGGGTAATTGATGATGTTGCAACTATAGAAAATCCTGATACTGAGACTGGTTTTGAGTGGGATCCATCTGCAGTTGCACCTTTGAGTCAAGAATTAAGAGAAAAGAATTTTAATCAAGGATGTATGAGTAGTGCTCCAACGGAATGGCACGGCTGTTTTGGTAAAATATTAAATGATAATTGGGAAATGACATATTAAAAAAAGCTCCTTTTAAAGGAGCTTTTTTTGATTAAAATCTTTCTAAATATCTGTCGATTTCCCATTGAGAAACATATGTTCTGAAAGAATCCCATTCTTTTTTCTTAGCTGACATAAATTCATTAAATATGTGATCACCAAGTGCAGCTCTTGCTACAAGCGATTTATCAAAGTAATCTAATGCTTCTGCTAGACTGCCTGGTAGAGCATCAATCCTTTGTTTTTTACGTTCTTTTAATGTTAATTTATAGATATTACTTTCAACAGGAGCTGGTGGATCAATTTTGTTTCTTACACCGTCAAGGCAAGCTTCTAGAATTGCTGCAAATGCTAAATATGGGTTGCAAGATGGATCAGGTGATCTTAATTCTACTCTTGTAGAGCTGCCGCGTTTTGCAGGAACTCTTAATAATGCACTTCTGTTTGCAAGTGACCAAGCTAAATATACTGGTGCTTCATACCCTGGGACTAAACGTTTAAAGCTGTTAACTGTTGGATTTAAAATTGCTGTAATGCTTTTTACGTGTTTTAACATACCGCCAATTGAATATTTGGCGATGTCTGATAATTGATAATCTGCTTTTTCATCATAAAAAGCATTTTTGCCGTTTTTAAATAATGAAACGTTACAGTGCATACCTGATCCATTAATTCCGTAAATAGGTTTCGGCATAAATGTCGCATGTAAGTTATGTTTTGCTGCAATTGCTTTAACTGCTACTTTGAATGTTGCAACATTGTCTGCAGCTGTTAAAATATCCGCGTATCTAAAATCAATTTCGTGCTGACCGTCAGCAACTTCGTGGTGAGATGCTTCGATATCAAATCCCATTTCTTGAAGTGTTAATACAATATCTGATCTTACATCTTCTCCTAAATCTTCAGGACCTACATCATAATATCCAGCTGTATCATTAGTTGAAGTTGTTACATTCCCGTCTTTGTCTTTTGAAAATAAGAAAAATTCTGCTTCAGGACCTACATTCATTGAGAATCCTAATTTTTCTGCTTCTTTCATAACTCGTTTTAAGTTGCATCTAGGACATCCTTCAAATGGAGTTCCATCTGCGTTGTATATGTCACAAATTAATCTTGCTGAATTTACACCTTCAGAGCCTCTCCAAGGTAAAATTTGGAATGAGTTTTTGTCTGGATGGAAAAACATATCTGATGTCTCAATGCTTCTGAACCCCTTAATTGATGATCCGTCAAGCATGATTTCATTATTTAATGCTTTTTCGATATGTTGAGAAGGAATAGTCATATTTTTTACTTGTCCGTTTATGTCAACGAATTGTAATTTGATAAATTTGATGTTGTAATCTTTGATGAATCCTTTAATATCATCTTCACTGAATTGTCTGTTGTCTAATCTTGTGTGCATAAATTCTTTCATGTAGACCTCTTTCCTTCTAAACTGTATTTTTATAAATTACTTTTTTATTAGAATACTTTTTTTAAAAAAGGTCAATACTTTCTACATTAAGATTAGATAAAGACAAACAATGAAGATTTTAATAAATATGTGAATGTTTTTCTAAAAATAGTGTTAATTTTTTAAAAATTAGGGAATATATAAATTACAAAGGGAGGTACGGGAAAGTTTTAGTATAAAAATATAGATTATTGAGCATATTTTTTATGCTTAAATCTTTAAAACGCTTTGTAATATTGCTTTACAGAACTTTGTAAAGATATGTAAAGAAATAAATAAGATATAGCAATTATATACTCTGAAAATACTTTATTAATATGTAAGCAATAAATACCAAATAAAAAGAATTAAATAAACACGAGATATAAATACACACACTAACTATTTACACTACCTACTACACACTAACCTTCTACACACACGAGGAATTACTAAAAAGAATTCCAAACTCTATCGAAAGATAGGGTTTTTTTTTGAGTAAAATTTATGTTTTAGGCTATTTGAGGAAAAACGATATTAATGTATTTTTGATAGTTTTCAGGCTCAAAAAATCCGACTGAAAATTCAGCGAAATTAATCCCTAATTGTTGCGCTTCAGGTACTTCTATCGGAGGTCCTGCTGGAGTTGAACGAGATGGATTTTTAGGGTTTGAAATAACACCTGTGCTTCGCAAAAGTGTTATAAGAAGTGATTTCTCTTTTACTTCATACTCTGTAAGCCCTTTTGTAATTACTCCAAAGCCTTGTGTTCCTACATATCTTTGCATTGGGGCAAAATTTGTTTTAACTTCGATTCCTCTGACTTTTGGCAGATGTTCTCTCATATCATAGTCCGGATCAAATTCTCTTTTTATAATAGAGTTTAAATCTTCTGAGTATGTTTCTGTAACAGGTGATTTCAGGTTAAATTTTGCTTGCCATAATTTATTTTTTATCTTGTTATCCCATTCTATTTTAAAATTGATTAGTTCTTCATTTTGTTCTACTTGGATATCGAAAAAACTTGTTTTAATTATATTATTTTTGAATGAGTAAATTTCAGCTTTTTCTCCAATGTCATCTGCAACAGCTCCAAAGTTATAAGTATCCCCTTCATCTTTAAAACGAACAAATTCCATTTCAACATTTCCTATACGTATTTTACCGTTTTTAACTTCGAAGTTGATTTGAGGTTTGACAGCAGGAGAATATTTTAGAGTATAAATGTCTGTAAAGTCTTCTGTGACAGGGATTTTTTGAGTGTCATAAAGAAGCGAGTTTTCTACTCCGAAATGTTTCCCGATAACTTTATATTCAGGAAGCAAATCTTTGCTTTCCATTATAGGTGTTTTGAAATTGTATTTAAGTCTTAACTCTTCAATAATAGAGTTTGCTATTTGGATTATTTTTTCATATCTTGTGACATTTTCTCTATGAACTAAATCTGTAGAACAACCGCAAATCCCGTCATGTGCTTGATTTTTGAGTAATAATTTATATGCGTATTCAATTATTGAGTTATATTCTTCCCCGTATTTTTTCTGTAATTTGTCAGCTTGTTCAAGCAAATATGTACATTTAACATTATATTGTTTAAGTTTTAATCTTGCAGAATATGAACCCTGGAGGATAAAAGTTTTGCTGTTGTCTCTGAGTTCATCATTCCATTCAAATTGTTTAAAATTGTCTTTTACTAGTTCAAAGTATTCGAATGGGTTAGATAGTTTAATTTTATAATCTTCAAGTAAAGTATTTACTTTTTCGATTTGTTCTGTAATGTCTGGTTCTACTCCTAAATGATCTGCACCAATAGGTAGAAGTAAATAATTCCCTGATTTTTCTGCTATTTTATCTAAATTTCCTTTTAACCATTCAGCTTTTTTCTCAATAGTCATAGGAGCTGAAAATATATCCATAAAATATCCGCGGATAAGATTTACAGTTTTAATCCCGTTAAAAGTGAATTCTGATGGCATATCGCCACAGCCACGCCATACGACACATTTATCAATCCCAAAATCTTTAAATATTTTAGGGATATTTTGACTGTGTCCGAACGTGTCAGCAAGATAGCCTATGAAATCAGTGCAACCAAAATCTTTTGATATTTTAAGTCCTATTTCCAGATTTTTTTCAAATACGGTTTTGTCGGTAAGAAATTCATCAACAAGTGTATAGCAAGGTCCGATATATAATTTTTTTTCTGCAATAAATTTTCTTACAAGTCCTTCTTTTTCTGGGCGAATTTCTAAGTAATCTAATAGTGCACTTACTTGTCCGTCAAAGTAAAATGAAGGAATTTTGTTGTTTTCAAGCATATCTAAGACATTGTCAAAAACTCTTAGAAGTCTTAGTCTAAAAACTTCAAATTCTCTATACCATTCCCTATCCCAGTGAGTGTGTAAATATGCTATAACTTGTTTTTTCATACTTAATTTTTAGCATATTTATAATTATTATGCAAAGAATTAACAAAAATTATCTAAGTGGTGTTCCTTTTAGAGAATGCGTTTTTCTATATATTTATTTATTTTTACCTAAAAGAGGTGAGGTTAAATGAAAAAAATAATTTTATTGTCAGGTTTATTATTACTTGTTGCTGGCTCTGCTCAGGCAGGTATTTTATCGAATATTTTTGGATTGGGAAATTATAATAATGGATATTATTACCCGCCAAATTATCGATATACAAATGGTAGTTATTACAGACCACCAAGATACAATACTTATTATAATAATGGATATTACTATAATAGAAATCCTTATCAATATAACAGGTATTATAACAATAGTTATCCAGGAAATTATTACAATTACAGACAACCTATTATTTATAGAACTAATGTAAAAAGAAGTATGATTGATTCAAGTTCTAAAGAAAAGAATGTTGCTGATAAAATATCAGGATTAGATAAGTTAGAAAGGCAAATGTTTCATCAAACTTATGAATATGAGACACCAAAGACACGTATTGAAAGACTTGAACAAAAAATATTTGGGGCATCTCAATCTGGAGAGTTAAAAGACCGATTATCAACTTTAAAAAGTGCTGCAAAAAATTACAAAGCCTACAGTCAGAATATGTATAATGTTTATAATCCTGATTATTCAAATTATTCTGCTGATACAGCTTACAGACCTCCAATTTTTACAGGTTCATCAGGTGCAGGATGGCAAAATACGTTATTGGGAAATTTTAAAAATCAATTTACAGGCATGCCGACAGGATTTACTCCTGCTATGGACCCTGCTTATATGGATTACTTTGAAGCAGAACGTGCAATGATGGGTAATGGGCAATCTGTGGATGTGAGAACAAACAGAGGTTATTATACGTCAAATACAAATCGAGGCATGACAACAGGTGTCACAATATTAGATTGACTTTTTTCATAATGTCATTAAATCATACATATAGATGTTTATGCCACTCTTAAAATAGGTAATAATATATCAGATAAGAGTGGTATAAAATGCCTTTCAGATACAGGTTACAAAAAGTTCTGGAATTTCGTATTCGGAAAAAAGAAGAACAATTAGCCGTAGTTCAAAAAGCTCAACAAGCTGTCATTATTGCGGAAGAAAATATTCGAAAAAACGAAGAAGAAATTAGGACAACAAAACTAAATATGCGTCAAGCTGATCCAATGATGTATGAAACTTATGACAAGTATTTAATACATCTTTGGGACAAAGCAGAAAAGCTTGAACAAATTCGAGTAGAAGCTCAACAAAGGCTTGATGAAGAAAAAGCGAAACTTGTAAAACTTGAACAAGGTGTTAAAGTCTTAGAAAAGCACAAAGAAAAACACAGAGAGGCTTATATAGCAGAAGAAAAAGCCGCAGAATTAAAACAGTATTCAGAGTTAGGTGTTACAAGGTTTTTCAGACAAAGCCACGAAAAAATTGAAGAGGAAGAAGAAATCCTCAAAAGGTTAGAAGAAATAGACGGAGGTAGTTAATAAAAATGAATGTTAGTACATCTTCAGCACCAGCAACTGCAAGCACTTCAGATGTTAGTTCTACACAATCTCAATCTAAAACAAGTAAGACTAAGTCTTCAGATAAATCATTTGAAGAAGAAATGAAAACTGCCTCTGATACTGATAAAGAAAATAAAGTAGAGTCAAAGGACGATAAAAAAGTATCTAACGATAAAAAGTCAGAAAAGGATTCAACTAAAGAGGCAAATAAATTATCTCAAGAATTGCAAAATTCTGATGATATAGTATCTGATGACCTATTGAAAGGTGGTATAAATTTTACTGATTTTAAATACCATAATGAAGGTCAATCTATTCTTTCGCAAAATATTCAAAATTTAATCAATACAAAAGATTTAATGACAACAATAAATTCTGCATCAACATTTGATTATGATGTAATTAATATGTCTGACAGTGATGCTAATTTCTTTGCAAATCTTGTTCAAAACACAGATATGTCAATGAAAAGTATTGCAACTCAAATTAATGATGCGATGGTAAATAGAACTGAAAATATTCAAAAAAATGTGCAGGTGTCTTCTGTATTGATGGATAAGTTATCGGAATCTATGAAAACAAATCAGCCTTTTAGAATTGATTTTGATAAAGATGTTTCTGTAATTTTGAAAGTTAATAAAGATGGAAGTCTTGCAGCTAATTTTATTCCTGGAGATAAGGCTGTAGAACAATATTTGAGAAATAATATTTCATCTTTAAGACAAAGATTTGATGATCAGAATTTACCATATTCTGAATTAAGTTATAGTAATTCTCGTCAGCAACAGCAGGAAAAACGTAGAAATAATAAGGAGAATAGAAATGAATGATTCTTTTATAACTGCTTTAAATACACAAAAATCTACTACAAATTGGATGGATGTTATTGCCAGTAACATGACAAATGTCTATACTCCTGGTTTCAGAGAACAGCAGGTTAATTTTAAAACTTTTTTAGGCGGTGCTATTTCTGATGATTATGCTAAGAAAACAAGTCAAGGTAAATCAACTCCTGGGACATCAAATGAAAACTTATTTCTTGAAGGAAAAGGCTTTTTCTTGGTAAAAAATGCAGAAGGAAAAAGTATTTATACAAGATTGGGTGAATTTACTTTTGATAAAGAAGGTGTATACCGAGATAAAAGCGGAAATACTGTTCAAGGTTATATCTTGAATGATAAAGGTGAGATTATGCAAGGAACTAAATCTATTACATCTGATCTTTATCAACAAACTGCCTTAAAAGGTGGAGCTTTAGATATTCCAACTACGAATATTAAATTGTGGATTGATCCTAATAATGGTAAATATCTTGGAAAATATGATGATTATGAAATAAAAAATGACGGTACTATTTATGGAAAAGCTGATGGAGGAAAAAGATCTGTTCCATTATATCGAGTAACTACAAGAAACTTCCATAATGCGTCTGCTCTTTATGAATTTAAACCTGGACAGTTTTTGGAAACTGAAGAATCTGGAAAACCTGTAATTGGCGTTGGGGAAATCAGATCAGGTCTTTTAGAAATGTCCAATGCTGATTTTAGAAGTAATATTTCATATTTCCAAATGGCTAAATTGCAAATGGAAGTATCAAATAAGTTGATATCTTCTCAAAAAGAATTATTGCAAGAAGCTTTGAGATTAGTTGGTAACTAATTCTGAATAACTAAAATTTTAAACTCCATTTTACGAAGGGACTTTTGTCCCTTTTATTTCTTTTATAATTTCGATTATTTCTGGAGATACATCGTTGATATCTGTAATATTTTCTTTTACCAATTGTGCAAATTCAGATTTTTTAAATTCATGAAGTCCTCTATGTTTAAAAAAGTTTTCAAGGAATTCTACTTTTGATGGGCAATTTTCTAAATCTTCAATTGGTGCTAAAGAAATATTTTGAGTAGCATATTTTAAAGTTTTTATTATTAAAGAATTTGGCAACAAATCTTCAAATTCTCCACTTTTTAGTAAATGAATTTTATCAATTTCTCTTAATTTAGGTTCAATTTCCATTAAATTTGATTGAGCATCATTATCAAGTAATATAAAAATAGGAATTTTTAACTTGTCTGCAAAGTTATAAAAGTATTTTACTACTTGGTTTTTGCCGCCTGCTGATAGAATATGAATTCCATATTTATTAAAATCAAAATCGCAAATTTGTGAAAATTTTGGTAATAATATTTCTTCTGTAATTCCTTCACATAAGATTATAGTTTGTATAGGGTAACCAAAACTTTGTTCTACTGGTGTTTGGTTTGCTAGTGTTTTAAACCATTTAAGATTATTAGGAATATTTTCAGGTAAAATTTCTATAATTTTTTTATAATTAATTTTATTTTTTAATAATTTTTTTGTATTTTCGTTTAAGTTAAATAAAGAATTTTCATAATCATATAGTTTTTGATTTATGAAAAAATCATTATTGTTTTCGTTAAAAGATGAATTAATTATAGTTTCTGCAATCCTTTTTAATTCATCATAATCCATATTATCGAGTTCTTGTTTTTTTATTTTAGGCTCAATTAAATTATTTGTGATGATATCTTTGAATACTCTTAGATATTTAATTTCAGGATCTTTAAATCTTGTGAGTCTATCTATAGATATTGTCAGTTGTTCTTTTGTTAGTGGTTTTATTTTCAAAATTTTATCCCTGATTGTAACATTTGTTAATTAAAATATAATGAATTTAGCAAATTTTTCCCATTTTATTTTTTTATTATAATAAGTAGTAGTGGAGTGGAATTGTGTATTCATTAAACTTTAATACCCAGCAATATAATAATTATAACACAGTAAAGACTGTTAATGCTACTAAGGTTGATAAAAATGAGCATGTAAAAGATAATAAACCATCTTTTATGTCAAATCCTATTATGACTCAAGTGCCTTACAATCCAGCTCTCACTGCGTCAAGATTAAGAACAGAATTATCCTCTAAAGATGAAAAAAATAAGTATAATGAGCTCGTAAAAATTTCTGATAGGGAGACTAAGAAGAATTTGAACTTGCTTTTGAAAACTGGCATTTTATTAAATGCTGATTCAAATGATAATTCAACAACTCTTGATAATTTATATAAAATTGCAACAACTCAAAGAGCACAAGGACTTAGCAATACTGTTATATTAAAAAATACAATAGATACTCTTGCAAATCCTCATATTATTACTCAGCAGTTCGGAAATATTCCGACAAAATATAGAGCCCAAGTAGAAGCAGCAGAAAAAAATAAAAATGCTAATGCCCCTCAAACTTTACCATTTTCAGGTTCATCAGATATAGATGTAGAACATTCAGGAACTTGTGTTGCATCAAGCATTGAATTTAATCTTGCTGATAAGCATCCTGCAGAATTTGCAAGATTTGCAGAAGGATTAAGCTCTCCTGCTATGAGTATTCAAAAAACTATCAAGATGAGTAATTTAGCAGATAATACTCTTGATGCAATTTGGCTGTTGAATGCTTTTGAAATTCCTTATGAAGCTCATGATTTTGATAAAGCAAAACTTACATTTGCGCCTGATAAAAACGCAATAGTAAGAGCATTTATTCAAACAGTTGATAAAGATAACCTTGAAAGATCTCCTCTTGATGTTTTAATGCAATCTACATTTATGCAAGTTGGATCTCAACAGTCTTATGATACTTTGACTGATAAACGTGCAGGAAAATTTAATCAAAATGATAAAGGTTTAATTGAATTTGAAAAAACATTTACAGAATCTGTTGTGGAAGATAAAAATAAAATTTCTATGACTTATCAAACTGTTGATGAAAATGCAAAACTTATTGGGTATGAAACTGATTTTAATACTATGAAGAAGCAGATAACTGATGCTTTGAACTTAGGAGAAAACGTAATTATCGGTTATACGCAAGTTGATAATAATAATACAATTATAAATGGTCATGAAATAACAATTATTGGTACAAAGACCGATAAAAACGGAAAAATGATTTTCATTTGTAATGATACAGATGATAATATTTCAAAACCGGTAGAATATTCTGAAGATTATTTATTACCGAAGATACACCATGCAGCATTGCCTCAAGCGGTTGTTGCAGATGACGTAAATCTTGTTGAAAACTGGGTAGAAGGTTTGAAAACTTATAAGGAATTGAAAAAACAATCTCAGTTGAAACAAGCGGCTTAATGTTTATTTACATTAAGTCATTTTTTAGCAAAAAAAATATTGAGAATAGTTTATAAATTTAAATAAAAAAAGGTGAAAAAATATGAATTTAATGATAAACGGATTACCAAAAGTTTCATTTAAAGCTATAGGTAGTGTAAATCAGGTACAAAATCAGCAACCTCAGCTTGCCACTCAAATGAAGCAAGATACTTTTGAAAAATCTGATACTAAATCAGAAACAAAAGTTCCTGTTTTAAATACGTCTACTCAAACATCTGTTTCCAAGTTTTCAAAACCTAAATATACTCAAACTGATATTTTTTATATAAATGATAATCATGGCAGAATTGGTAATATGTCTAGAATTTATTCTGCAAAAGAGTTGTATGATCATAATAATCAAAATTCGTCAGCTGATAAATTAGTATTAGCTGCTGGAGACATCTCAGCTGGTGCTGATGCTCATATTGTTAAGGCTGCAAATACATATATGAATGCACTTGGTATTGAGGCAACTTCAGATGGGAATCATGAATATGATGCAAATCCTAAAGAAATTGCTGAAAGTAAGAAAGGTGCAAAATTTAAAAGTTTAGGAATGAATTTGCAAATTCCTAAAGGAAATCCTTTAGATGGAATTATAGAGAAGTCATTTGTTTTAGAAAAAAATGGTCATAAATATGCGATTATAGGGCTTGCTCCTCCAGACTTACATGAAAGAATTAGAGATAATGAATCCAGAAAACAAATTGGTGTAGATGATTTTGAAAAGTCATTAAAAGATATTCAATCTAAAATTGATGAATATAAAAAACAAGGTATAAATAAAGTTATTTTGTTATCTCATTGCGGTTTATCAAAAGATCAACAATTAGCCAAAGAAATTTCAGGTATTGATATTATTATAGGTGGTCATACACATGATTTGCTAGAAGGTGTTGAAAAAGGTAAAAATTTAATTTATTCAAAATCTAATGAGCCTGTTATTATAACTCAGGCTGGAAAAGATGGTGAATATTTTGGTGATTTAAAAATTACTTGGGATGATGAAAAAGGAATTATAGTAAAAGTTCAAAATAATGTCACTCCTTCTAATTTATTTAAACGTAATAGAGTTATGAAAGGTGTATTTGATCATATTTTAGGTAAACCAGAACTTTTAGGAGAAATAAAATCTGCTTGTGGTCCAACTAAAGAAAGATTGATAGATCCAAATCCTAACGCATTTTTTATTATGGACGCTGTGAGAAATGAATTTGGAACAGATTTAGCCATAATTAATGCAGGTAATATTAGAGGATTTTTTGAAGCAGGTCCTGTAGATTCTCGTCAAGTATTTGAAGTTGTTCCATTAAAAAATAATATGGTTAAATTAAAGTTAACAGAAAAAGAGTTAATCGATGCTCTTAAAGTTGGTGCAAAATCATATATTGATCCAGGTCATAAGCCAGGAATAATAATGCCTTCAGGTCTAAAATATACTATGTCAAGAAATGGCGAAATTAAAGCTGCTTCTTTTATTGATAAAACAGGAAAAGAAGTTCCAATTGATGTGAATAATCCTGATCCAAACAAGATTTATACAGTTGCAACAGATGACTTTCTTGCATCTGGCGGTGATAATTTGATTTCAAATAAAGTTGCAAGTGGTGAAATTGATGAAAAATTTGATTTTGATAAAGACAAACTTACCTGTGATTATATTAAAAAATTAAATGCACCAATCGAAATTAAAGACGATGGCAGAATACAGGTAGTTGATTAATTGCCTCTAATATCCAAATTGTTCTTTTGAATTTAAGTATTCTTTTACAGTATTTAAAGAAGCTTGAACAATACGTGTTACACGTGAGGATGACAGCCCTACTTGTTTTGCAATATCTTTTACCTGCATATTTCTGTAAAATCTATATTCAACAACTGTTCTTTCTTTTGCAGGAAGTTTTGCGATAGCTTCTCTAATCATTCTACCCATTTCTGTAATTTCTGCATTTTCGTCAGGTTGGGCATGTGGATCTTTTAAGAAGTCAAATGGAGAATCATTGTCACTTGCAGCAGCAGCAAGACCATCAATTGAAAGAATTGTTTCATAAACAGCTTCACGGACTTTAGCTTTTTGCATATCCATTCCTTCAACTGCTTCTTCTTCATCATATTCATCATCAGCTTTATGTTTTAAAGAGTACCATTTATATCTGATTCTTAATTCATTTCTAATAGCCCATCTAACAGCAGTTGCGATATATGCGGTATTATATTTTGCTAATTGTTCTGGTGTTTTATTTTTAATTAACACTTGAATTGCTAAAATGCCGATTGAAACTAATTCTTCATAGTCTACCATATGAGCAGGAATTCTTCGATGCTCAACTTTAGCAACTTTTTGGACTATATCTATATATTCTTGTAATTGATTTTTATTTTGCATAACCATGATTATAAAACTATTCTATCATAGAATTTACTTAATTATACCTTTATTTGTTGTATTTTTCAATTTGTATACAAAAAGTAAGATTTCAGCTATTGCTTTGTACAATTCAGGTGGAATTTGCTGGTTTAAATCTACCATTTTGTAAAGAGCTCTAGCAACCGGTGCGTTTTCTATAACAGGAATTCCATGTTCTTTAGCAATTCCTATAATTTTTTTTGCAATTAATTCTGTACCTTTTGCAATAAGCATAGGTGATGCCATTTCTTCTGCTTTATATTTTAAGGCGCATGCGATATGTGTTGGGTTTGTTACAACAAAATCAGCATCAGGAACCGCATCCATCATACCTTTTTGTAACATTTGCATACGTCTTTGTCTTAGAGCAGCCTTTACGTTTGGGTCACCTTCTGTGTTTTTATATTCATCTTTAATTTCTTTGAATGACATTTTTTGGTCTTTTAAAAATTTCCATTTTGTAACCCCATAATCAGCTGCAGAAATTACTAAAAAGGCAATGCAGGCTTTAAAAATAAAGTCAGTGATAAGTTTCCCGAATTCTATCATAACTGCAAAATTGTTATCGACAGCTGCGAGCATTAATATACTTTCAATGTGCTCCATATAAACGCTCCAGCCTATATATCCAAGCAAAACTACTTTTAAAATATTTTTGAATAATTCAAATAATGTCTTAATTGACATAATGTTTTTAAAATATTTTGTAGGATTTAATTTATCAAGTTTTGGCATTAGTGGAGCTGTTGCAACTAGAGGTCCGACTTGAATAAAATCAGCCATAATTGCAACGAACCAAGCTATAAAAAGAATTGGCCCAATAATTAAAACAGCACATTTTATTGTAACAGTTGTAATATATGTCAGCCCTATTTCCGATAGATGTCCATTTGGGATTTGTTCATAAAGTAAGGTATATAATTGTACAATTTGGTCCCATACAAAAGGTGCAAGACCGAAGATGACGGAAAACAAAATAAGCAAAGATAAAGCGGTCGAAAAATCTTTTGATTTAACAACCTGTCCTTCTTTTCTTGCCTGCTCGAGTTTCCTCGGAGTGGCGTCAAACTGTTTGTCTTCATCACCCATATGCTATTCCTTTTAATGAATATTATAGCATGGTCAAATTGTTTTTAAGAAACGATTTTTACACCAGAGCTTGTGCCGAGTCTTTCTGCTCCAGCTTCAAGCATTTTTATAGCAGCTTCTTTATCTCTTATTCCGCCTGATGCTTTTACTTTTAGTCCGTATGGTGATACTGTATCGAACATTAGTTTAACATCTTCAGCTTTAGCTCCGACACCATTTTTTACAAAACCTGTTGAGGTTTTCACAAAGTCAGCTTTTGCTTCTATGCATAATTCACAGGCTTTTTTTATTTCATCTTTTGTCAATAGATCTGTTTCTAAAATAACTTTAAGCGGTTTATTTTTGCAGGCTGCTTTTACTGTTTTTATATCATTTATTATGAAATTGTAATCTTTATCTTTTAATTTTGATACATTAAGTACCATATCAATTTCGTCTGCACCATCATCTACAGCTTTTGATGTCTCAAATGCTTTAACATCAGATCTGTTAGCGCCTAGAGGAAACCCTACAACTGTAACTATTTTAACATCTGTACCATATAAATTTTCTTTAGCAAGTTTTACATAGGCTGGGTTTATACAAACCCCTAAAAAATCATGTTCTTTTGCTTCTTCAAATAGCTTTATAAAATCTTCCAATTTTGCATCTTGTTTTAATAATGTATGTTCAATATGTTTGTTTAGGTTTTCCATATATTTACTCCTTTATGTTGTTTAAAATTTGATTTGTAGAATAAGATTTATTGAGTGTATAAAAATGTAAGCCTTTAATACCGTTTTTAATTAAATCTTCGCATTGAGAACTTGCATATTCAATTCCAAATTCAATTAGGTCTTTATCTTTTAGTTTGCTAATATTTTCTTGAACATTTTTAGGTACTGTAATATTTGCAAGTTTTACCATTTTTTCAACTTGTTTTTCACCTATTATTGGCATAATTCCTGGAATTATAGGAATATTTATGCCTGCTTTTTCTGTTTTATCAATAAATTTGTAAAAGTTATTGTTATCAAAAAATAGTTGAGTAAAAACTGCCTCAGCCCCTTTATCAACTTTTGCTTTTAAATAATTTATATCTGTATCTAAATCAGGGCTTTCAATATGTCCTTCAGGGTATCCTGCAACTCCTATTGATAAATTTGTTTTATATTTAATAAATTCAACGAGGTCACTTGCGTGATTAAAATCGTGTTTTTGTAATTCTTTATTTTCTGGAATATCTCCGCGTAGAGCTAAAATGTTTTCAATCCCGAGATTAATTAGTTTATTTATATTTCTTTCTATGTTTTCTTTTGTAGTTGAGATACAGGTAAAATGTGGCATAACATTAATCCCAGTATTTTTAATTTGTGTCAAAAGATCGAAAGACTTATTTTCATTGCCACCTGCACCATAAGTTAATGAAATAAATGCTGGGTTATGTTGTTTTAAAACATTGATTTCTTCTAATAACTTATCAGAGTTTTCTTTTGGTGGGAAAACTTCAAAAGAAATAGCTGTTTTGTCTGTATTATAAATCTCTCTCAACTTCATAGGTTGATTATATCATAAAGATTAATTATAATAGTTGCATGGATTTTAAAAGTAGATTGCAAGTTTTTGCAGGGGATATATTAGGCGGCTTGAACGCTGCAATAATTACTTTGCCTCAAGCATTGGCATTTGGTGTAGCTACCGGATTTGGTGCAAGTGCAGGTATTTGGGGTGCTATAATTTTATCTGTTATTGCAGGTGTTTTAGGTACTAAAATTCCTATGATTTCAGGAGTAACAGGTCCTGTTGCAATCGTTGTTGCTTCTATTATGCACGCTTTAAATAAAGATATTTCTTCTGTGATTTTTATAATATTTCTTGCAGGAATTATTCAGATATTATTATCATTAACTAAATTGCCTGAAGTTGTAAAATATGTACCATATCCTGTGATTTCTGGTTTTATGAATGGTGTAGGTGTAATTATTATAATTATGCAATTAAATCCTTTGCTTGGGATTGCTCCGTGTTCGAATACTATTGAAAGTTTGGAGATGGTATTTAAATCTTTTAGTAATTTGAATTTACAAGCTTTTTTAATAGGTTTGTTGACTCTTTTAATCGTATTTTTATTTCCTAAAAAGTGGAATAAATACGTTCCATCTCAAATTTTAGCATTAATAATTTGTACTATTGTCTCAATAAAAATGGGATTAAATGTTTCAAAAATTTCTGAAATTTCAGTATCTTTGCCAGCTATTCATATCCCTCAGACAAACTTGCATGATTTAATTACTTATTTGCAATATTCAATTACTTTGGCTGTAATTTTATCGTCAGAGAGTCTTTTGACCGGGTTAGTTTGTACTTCAATTACAAAAGTTCAGCTTCCGCCAAAAAGCTTGTTAGCAGCACAAGGGATAGGAAATATTTGTTGTGCTTTGACTGGGACTTTGCCTGGTTCTGCAGCTACAATGCGAACTGTTGTAGCATTAAAGACTGGAGCTTCTACCAAATTAGCAGCTGTTGTAACTTCTTTTGTGTTAGTTTTATTGATCTATAAATTTTCTGGATTTGTTGCCGAAATTCCGTTAGCAGTGCTTGCAGGTATTTTGATAAAAATAGGATATGACATAATTGATACAAAGTTTTTACGTGTTATAAAATTAGCTCCAAAAGATGATTTGTATGTTCTTATTTTAGTTTTCTTGTTAACTGTATTTTATAACTTAATTGTTGCAGTAGGTGCGGGTATTACTCTTGCTGCTCTTTTGTATGCAAAAAGGACTGCTGATAAAGCAAAACTTGTGAATAAAGTTGTTTATGATAAAGATATAATGAAATTAGAAAAAGTTTTAGAAAAAGATTATAGACATAAAATTCGTGTAGTTCACATAAACGGAGCTTTTTTCTTTGGGTCAGCAACTCAACTGATTTCTCAATTTGATGAGTTTTTAGGAACAAGATACTTGATTTTAGTTTATGATAGTGATGATTTATTGGATATTTCAGCTATTTTTGCGCTTGAAGATATTATTTTGCGTTTAAAATCTCAGCATATAAAAATATTAATGGTAATTAATAATGAAGATGTTCATAACCAATTGCAACAATATAAAATAGCTGAACAAATTGGTGAAGATAAAATATTTTTCTCAGAAATGGAAGCGATAGAATTAGCAAAATCATCTTTTAAAAATCGTGTTAAGAAAAAATATTTTAGTTAAAATGTGGTATAATGAATATATAATATAATAGAATAGAATAGAAAGGAGCTAGTTATGAAAAGATTTTTTACAAAACAGCCACAAAAATCTTCCAAATTAAAAGATAATTTTGTAGAATTGTCTACTTGCGTGTTTGTCGGGGGGGGGGCAATTTAGCGCTTGCACCACAATGGTTTAGGGGGTATAGTCATTCTGAGGGTGAATGCCCGAAAGAATCCAGCCAATTATTAAAAATAAAAGCTGGATTGCTTCGACTAAAGTCTCGCAATGACAGATTTGGATTTACATTGTCAGAGGTCTTAATCACTTTAGGAATAATAGGAATTGTAGCTGCTCTTACATTGCCATCTTTGATTCAAAAACAAACAGAAAAAGCAACTGTTACTAAATTAAAAAAAGCATATTCTGTATTGCAACAAGCACATCAAAGAATAGTTCAAGAGGATGGTACTCCTGATTATTGGGATTATGATGAAGATTCTACTCTTGGTTATTCATCTACTGCTGCTACAAAATTTGCTAAATATATAAAAGTTGGTAAAAACTGTATAGGACAAAATTCTACTTATGCGTTTAATAATTGTGTCAGTTCTTCAAATTTGTATTATACTGCAGCTTTTCAAAGTTTCAAAGGTGTAGATGATATATCTTATGTTTTTAGAATAACTGGCAAATCTTGTACCAATAAGCAGGGTAAAAATAAGGCATTACAAAGTGTTTGTGGGTTTATTTATGTCGATGTGAATGCCTTTAAAAGGCCTAATACTATTGGAAAAGATATATTCGGTTTTTATCTGACAAAGGAGGGAGTATTCCCTATTGGTTCACAACAGGAGACTGGTATACCAATGAAGGATTTTTGTGATCGAAATTATGTTTGGGGAAATGTTATTCATGGTTGGTGGCATAATGGAACAAGCTGTACAGCTTGGGTTTTATATAATGAAAATATGGACTATTTGCATTGTGATTTAGATTGGAATAGTGGAAAAAGTTCATGTAAATATTAATAAAGTGTAAAAATTTTTTATAAGAGATTTTTTAATAAAATAACTCGCAATATATGCGAGTTATTTTTAACTTAAAATTTATATTCAGGAATATCAAAAGGTTCGTTATTTGCATCTTTATCGATGAATTTTAGGTAATATTCCATAGCTATATCTTTTGTTTTATTATACAAATCTTCTGATACATATTTTTTATGGAAGTCACTAAGATCACCTGAATAATTACCTAAAATATTAGCATATGTTTCGATAGTTGCTTTATTAGAACCCCCGCCATAAGCTTTAGTTTTTGCATCCGTACCAGATGGTCTGATTTCAATATATTTATCTGTAAATTCTAGATACGTTCCATCTCCTACAAATTTTATTGCTGTAAGATTATCAAAGATTAAGCTTTTGAATGTATCATTTAAAACTTCTTTAACATCTTCAATAGTCATTTTTCCTTCTCTTACAGCTATTGCCATTGATAGGTAGAATAAGTCATTTTTAGTTCTTTTTGCTTCTCCAGCTAATTTATCTGCTTTTAATTTGTTAATATCAGGTTCTGATTCATTGTAGTATGCAATGTCTACTCTTGTATCGAATCGTCCTATAATATTGTTTTCTTCAAAAATTTCTGTTAAGTATTCAGATAATGATACTTGTTCTTTTTGAAGTTTTGAGATAAGCGCGGATGCTACAATAATTGCTTCTGTTGCACTTTTTTCTCTCATTGCGATAGCAAATCTGCCAGCTTTAGATTTTATGAGTTCTTCTGTTCCCATAATCATTCCGCCGGATTCTTCTCCGCCAAATAATAATCTAGGATTTACTCCTAAGTTAATTGAATTTCCTAATACATCATCAATAATTACTTCTTTATCAGGATTATTTTTTAGTTTTAATTCAACTTTTTTCATAATATTGGCAATTTCTTTGAAGCCAACAGGAACATTTACAACTTTAACTCCTTGTTTTTTCGCCCATTCATCCCAAGAAATTGCAGACGCAGTTGTCTTAATCATAAATCTTGGATGATTATTCCATAATCCTTGAGCTTTTAATTGTTTTGCCCAGAAATCCATTAACATTAAAAATGCTTGGTTGGCTGTGAAAATTGTAAGAATTAAATCTTCGTTTAATTTAATATAATCAATCCCCGCTTTTTCAAGCTCAGGAATTGTGCAAGCATATTCTGTTTGAGCAATTGTAAGTCTGTCGTGGTCAGGATCTGTAATTAATACTGCTGTACCAACAGGCATTTTTGTTAGTTTTTCTTCGTAGTGTAATGTTTCAATTACAGGGAAGAATTTATCACCGTTTTGTTTTTTAGAAGTTACTGTTGCATCTACAGAATAGTCATAAAATGCTTTTTCTCCTTTTGGAGTATGGTCATATTTCCCAATTGAGTGGAAAAATGGATCTTCTTCTGTATTAAACCAAGTGAATTTGTCAGAAATCTCAAGTTTTTTCAATACTCTGCTTAAGGTTCTATATGCTGATCCTCCAACGTTTTCAATAATAATTTTATCTTTGATTTTTTTGATTAAATCTAAATTGATTTTTTGAGCAACACCTGATTTTAAGTAGTCTACATATAAATCAACACCATCATCAATATTAGAAAGTACTTTTTCATCAATCAACGGATTATTTTTTGCTGCAATTTTTATTTCATAAGTTCCTTTTTTGTTTGTTTCGTCAAAAATTTCTTGAATTTTATTAACAAATTCCATTGATTCTTCAGGTAAATATTGGCTTCCTTGACAATTTAAGTCTTTAGTCGCGTTTTTTACAGAAATACCATGACTTGATGTAATGTATTCACCGCCAAGTAAATCAAGTTTGAACGCTAAAAATGAAGCTAGCCAAATAGGAATTGTTTTTCTATCTTTTGGTACAAGTGTTCTTATCCCGTTAGCTGCTTGAATTCTTGCTATAGCGTCAAGAAATAAATCTGAGTTATATCTTACTTCTCTGCCTGCAACTTTGACAATTTCTTTGCCTTTGTATTTTTCGTTTGCAACTAATGCTTTAGCTAGAGTTGCAAGCACAATCCCTACTAAATTAATAGGAAATCTTGTATCTTGTGGGTATAAAATGTTTTGTGGCCCTCTGATCCCTGCAGTTGAGACTTTAGCTTCTTTCGCATAATTTGCAAACCATTCTTCTAAATTTAAACCTTCAGGATTTGTTTTTTCATTATAAGGTTTAAGATGTTCTTTTTTTAATGTAAAAGTAAATTCTCCATCATTTGAAAAATCCATTAATTCAAGATTTTTTATGTATTCAGGAGTCTTATCGTAAACACTTTTAAATAATTCATTTTCTAATTCTATATTTGATGTTTTCATAAATTCTCTCTCCTTAAAACAATTATTATTATTAATAATATACAAAAAACTTGTATTGTGCAATGAATTATCTTTTTTGCTATTTTAATACTTGTCTTATTATTTTATTAAAGGTATAATTGAAGAAAATGTCTAGCATTTAGTAGAGGATATAAGATAATGTTTTGGGATAAAGATAAGAATTATACAAAACGAACAGCAAAAGAATATAATGTTTGGAGAACTATATTTCAGTTTATAATTTGTAGAATATTTTACATGATTCGTTTGAAATTAGTTTATAGACTTGAAGTTTATGGGCTAGAAAATGTTCCTAAGGATAATGAGTATATTGTTTGTCCAAACCATTTGTCAACTCTTGATCCCCCAATGATTGCAGGAATTCTTCCTAGAAGAGTTTCTTTTATGGCTAAAAAGGAATTATTTGATATTCCTTTTATAAGATGGTGGATAGATTGGTTAGGTACTTTTGCTGTTAATAGAGAAAGCCTAGGTCCTTCTACTATTAAAACAGTGTTGGAAATAAAAAAGAGTAAGTGGGTATTTGGGATTTTCCCTCAAGGTACTAGAGGTGTCCCTGGAACTATCACTGGCGTAACTAAAGGTTTTGCAGGTCTTGCTAAAATTACGAAGTGCGCTGTTTTACCAGTTGGTATTGTTGGGACTCAAGAAGCAAAACATATTCCATTTACAGGGAAAGTCATTGTAAAAATAGGAAAACCAATTCCATATGATGACAATCCTGATGTAGTCGTTCAAAAATGGATTGATGCAATTCAGGAATTAACGGGGTTTAAATATATTCCGCACGATGATAATGTTAATTTAGGAGTAAAGAATAGCGATGAAAGAAAGAAATTATAATAGAAGATATCCTAAGGAATATAATATATTTAGAACTTTATTTTATTATAGTTTTCTATATGTTGTAGTTATTCCTTTTATGAAAATATTTTATAATTATAAAATCACTGGAAGAGAAAATCTTCCCACAAAAGCTAAAAGTGGAAAATTTATCTATACAGCAAACCACGTTTCTCATTTTGATCCTCCAATGGTTACAATGGCTTGTAATAGACCAATTGCATATATGGCTAAGAAAGAATTGTTCCAAAAAGGAGATAAGTTTGAATGGTTAGTTAAACGTTTAGGGGCTTTTGCTGTTGATAGAACAAAACCTGAAATTGCGACTTTTAAAACAGTAAAAGATATTCTTTCTACAAGTTGGTCATTGGGTGTGTTCCCTCAAGGAGGAATAAGACCTTATGGATCAGAATTAGGTGATTTAAAGAAAGGTTTTGTTGTAATTGCAAAAAATGCAAAAGCTGATATTGTACCAGTTGCAATTGGAGGTTTTACTGGGTATCCAAAATTAAAACCATTTACAAGACGTGAAGTTCATTTGCATGTTGGAAAACCTATTTCTTATAAATTAAGTGAAGAAGAAATTATATATGAGTGGTGTAAACAAATTTCTGAGCATGCGGATTATGTAAATACTGCACCTGTTCCAGCTTCATATAAAGATAAAGAAGCTGTGTAAGGTCAAGTTAATCTTTAAACATAATAAAAATCTCTTGATTTGATTAAATCAAGAGATTTTTTATATATAGAAGAAAGAAATTATTTGATTAAGCTGCTTGAGCCGGAGCTTCTTGAGGTTTTGCAGCTGTTTGAGTTTGTTCAGCAGCTGGTAATTGTTCTAATTTCGTTAGGGCTGCTGTTGCTGCTTCCTGAACATTTTTATCTTGGTCGTTCTTAGCGATTGTGAATAAAGTTGTCAGGTCTTGTTTATATGCTGGTTGTTGAATATAGCTTAATGCTTCGATTGCTGAAGTTCTAACCATTGGGTTAGGGTTGTTCTTTAATTGTTCAACAATTGTAACTGCGCCAGGTAATTCAGTTAGAGGTACTGTAGAACCTGTTAATTTAGCTACTTCATCACCATATAGTTTTTGCATTATTGAAGATGTGAACATTGCGTAGCTTTTATTTCTTTCAGATTGTTCCATAGGAGTGATTGTTGTTGCTAATTTTTTGTCAGCATCTGAAAGTTGTTCACCTTTCATTAATTTTTGTCTTGCTGCGATTTGTTCAGCTGTAGGACCTGCTAATTTGCTAGAATCATTATTTACAATTGTATTTAATGCATTTACAATTTTTTCATCTAATAATTCTGTAGCTTTTTGAGGTTCATCTTTTACCATGTTTGCAATTTCTTCCATTGCGTTTGCTTGAACTTCAAAATCAGGGTTTGTTAATTTAGCAATGAAAGAGTTTAAATCAACTTGTGGTGCCATTGGAACAGGTTGTTCTATTTCAACTTTAGGTGCTTCTGCAGTTTTTTGTTCTGCTTTAGGAGCTTCTGCAGGTTGAGTTACAACTGGAGCAGGAGCATTATAATTTTGTTGAATTACTTGTTGAGGAACAACTTGTTGAGCTACTGCTGGTTCAATTGCTTGAGTTTGAGGTGCAGGAGCTACTGTTTGAGCTTGTACAGGAGCTTGTGGTTGTTGTGCTACTGGACAAGGTGGGCAGACAATTTGTTGTTGAGGAGGCATGTAATAAGGTTGTGCCTGTGTCTGCGGATAATCATATAATTGAGCTTGTGGGTATGTGTAATATGGCATTGTAGGTGCTGCATATTGAGGAACATTCATTGCAACTTGACCAACACCCGGTGCGCTCACTGAAGGATTGTGTACGTCAATCTTTACTGCATTGTAATTAGGTGCAGGTAATGGTTGTGTCATGTACTGCATTTGGGGTTGCATGTAAGGATTTACTAAATTTGGAGCTTGAATCATTTAATTTCTTCCTTTCGATAAAATATCTTCCATATTTTTATTCTACTGTTTAAATATCCCTCAAGATATAAAATTGCTAAAATTAGAAAATTTTTTAATAATTCTTAACAAAAACAGCTTAAAATTTACATTTCCCTTAATTTTATATTTATGCTATAATATAGATGTAACACAGATGAGTGGGATGTATATTATATGATAATAGATAAGAATAATAGAAAATCTATTAGGTCTGTATTTGGTAAAACTTTAGCAGAGTTAGGTAAATCTAACCAAAATATTGTAGTTTTAGATGCTGATTTGTCATGCTCTACTCAAACTCAAATTTTTGCGAAAGAATTTCCTGAAAGATTTTTTAATTGTGGAATTGCAGAGCAAGATATGATTACAACAGCAGTTGGTTTGGCTTCTGTTGGTAAAATTCCTTTTGCAGCAAGCTTTGCAATGTTTGTGACAGGTAGAACATATGACCAAATTAGAAATTCTGTATGTTATCCAGAATTTAATGTAAAAATTGTTGGTACTCATGGCGGTGTTACAGTTGGTGAAGATGGTGCAAGCCATCAAGCTTTAGAAGATATTTCTTTAATGCGTGGTATTCCTAATATGTCTGTAATTGTACCTGCAGATTGTAGAGAATGTGAGCAGGTTATAAAATTTGCAGCTGAAAATTATGGACCTATGTACATTAGGATTCCAAGAACTAATGTATGTGATATTTTTGACGAAAATTATGAATTTGATTTTTGTAAGGCAAAAGTATTAGAAGATGGTACGGATGTTACTATTATTACTAACGGTGAAACTTTAGCAGAAGTGATTGAAGCATGTGAAAATTTGAAAAAATCAGGATATTCTGCTCAAATTATTCATGTACCAGTTGTAAAACCTCTTGATGGTGCTACTATTATTGAAAATGTTAAGAAAACAAGATTTGTAATGACTGTTGAAAATCATTCTATTACTGGCGGTTTAGGAAGTGCTATTTGCGAATTACTTGCGGAATATTATCCTTTACCTGTTCATAGAATAGGTGTAAATGATAATTTTGGACAAAGTGGTAAATGGGATTTTCTACTTGATTATTATGGTTTGAGTTCAGAAAAATTAACTATCACAATAAAAAAATATATTGATAAATATCGTCTTATTCAGTCTTCAAAATTTTAATTAAGTCCAAAGTATTGAAATACATAGGATGAAAAAGATAAGGAAAAATTATGATTCAATTTAGATCAGTTACAAAAAAATATAAAAATGATCATTATGCTTTGAAAAATATTAATTTAGATATTCTTTCAGGTGAATTTGTATTTATTGTAGGAGCTTCAGGTGCTGGTAAATCTACATTGATGAAGCTTTTATATAATGAAGAACGTCCAACTAGCGGAACAGTAACTATTGGTGGTATTAATATTGCAAATCTTTCAAATGACAAAGTTCCAAATTTGAGAAGATGTATGGGAATTGTTTTTCAAGATTATAAATTACTACAAAATATGAGTGTATATGATAATGTAGCATATGTTATCAGAACTTTAGGTATTAGTTCAAAAGAAATTAATGCTCGAGTTTCAGGAGCATTAAAAATTGTAGGTTTATATGATAAAATGAACGCTACTCCTTCTGAATTGTCAGGTGGAGAACAGCAAAGAGTAGGTATTGCTCGTGCAATTGTAAATGGTCCACCTTTATTAATTGCAGATGAACCTACAGGAAACTTGGATCCTAAAAATTCAATGGAAATTATGCAAATTTTGGATCAAATCAATCAACGTGGAATTACAGTTATTGTATCTACTCATGACAATGCAATGGTAGATTATTTTAGAAAAAGAGTTATTACTCTTGATAAAGGTGAAATTGTAAGGGATATACAAGCAGGTACATATGAATAGTTCAAAAACTAAAATAAAAAAACAGGTAAAAAAGCATATTCCAAAGGATTGGTTATGCGAATTAAGAATATTATATCGTTTAACAAAACAGACAGTTCATGATATCCATAGAACGGGTATTGTTAATTTAGTAATTATTACTACTATGGCTGCTATTTTAACAATATTTGGGTCATTTTTTAGATCTGCCTTATCAATTTCATCTTTTGCGCATGAATTAGGTAATGTTTTGGAAATTTCTGTTTATTTAAAAGAAAATTCTGATGCAAATGTTGTTAAAAATAGAATAAAAGAATTTCAACATGTTGAAAATGTAACAATAATTCCAAAGGCTTCTTCTTGGGCAAATTTAAAACGAGAAATGGATTTGCCTGATATTGAAAATCCTTTGCCTGACACATTACATGTAAAGGTTGATAAGCCAGAAAATATTGAAGAAGTATTCAAAAATGTTAAACAGCTAAAATCTGTTGAGGATATGAGTTATGCTCAAGACTTGGCTAAAAAAATAGAAGCGTTAAATAAAATAGTTAATATGATTACTGTATTTGTAGTAATCATAATGGGTATTTTAACAATAACTATTATAAATAATACAATTCAGTTAGTAATTCAATCAAGAAAAGAAGAGATTGAAATTATGCGATTAATGGGTGTTTCTAACTGGTATATCCGATTCCCATTAATTATGCAAGGTGCTTTTTATGGTTTTTCTGGAGCTGTAATAGCGCTGTTACCATTGAATTTTGTGCAGAATGGTCTTAATCATATGCATCAGTTCTTTATGGTACCGACACCTTTGCATGCTCAAAATTTTGTAATTGCAGTAATGTTTACTATGGCAATCTTGTTTGGTGCAGGTGGTAGTTTCCTTTGTATCAAGAAACATTTACAGGTTTAATTAAATGAATGATAAGAATAGCATACTTTTAATTTCAGATGACGTTAATTTGTCTAAAGTAATAGAGTCAAAGTTATTATTTTTGCGAGCAAATGATTCTATTGTAGTATCTGAGTATAAGGATGCAATTTCAAGTTTAAAATATTCTAGTGCTGATATTGTATTAATACATGAAAATATTTCACAGCAGGCAACTCTTGATTTAATAAAAAAAGTTCGAGAGTTTGGAAATATTTGTATTATTTTATTGGTTAATAATTACGATAAAGATATGATTTTAGCATCTTATGATGCTGGTATTGATGATTTTACTTTTGCTACTGCTGAAGATTTTGAACTTGTAATCAGGACTGTTAATAATATAAAACATAATTCTATTAAGTTACAAGCTATGCGAAATCAAAAATTATTAGAGCAGTTAAATGTGATTGATGAATTGACTGGTTTATATAATTATAACTATTCAAAGCAAGTGATTGAAAATTATATTGACGATAATTTGTTAGATGACGGAATTTTCCTTGCAATAGCTCCTTCTGAGAATAGTAAGGTTAAATTTTCTATAGAGAAGATGGCTCAAGCAATTTTGTCATCAATTAGAGTTGACGATACTGCAACTCTTGGCAGAGGAGCAAAATTTTATATACTCTTGCCTAAAACATCTGTTAATGGCGCAATTGTTGTTTTAAATAAAATAAAAGAAAATTATGGTGATAATTTTGAGATATGTGCAGGTATTTCAAGTATTTCTCATAAATCTTTTGATGAAATGGAACATGATGTTTTACAAGCATTATCTGATGCTATAGCAACTAATGCAGAATATGTTTTGGCTGAAGAAAAAGAGACAGATACTCTTGATGATTGGCTTGTTACAGAAGCTGATGAGCCTAAAAATTATAAGATATTCAGACAAATTTTTAATAAAAAAATGGAAAAAGTTATAGCTCCTGTATTTTTTAGATTACAAAAAGCTTGGGAAGAAAAGCTTTTTGATACTCAAATTGAGCAATTTACTGACAATGAGCAATGTGTTTTCCATTTGAAAAACAAAAAACAAGATAGTATTTTACGTATAGTTTACCCAGGTTTTGCTAAAATTGTTATATATATTAACCATGAAGGGCTTGATAGTCCTGAAAATAAAGAAATTCAACTATCATTAACTAAAATAAGTCAAAAAGAACTAATTACGATAGTGGAAGATTTTATAAAAGATTTTAAATACACATCAGCTTAATAAATAGTAAAGGAGATTAAATGAATACATTATCCGCAGAAAATAGTTTGGTATTAATAATTGATATCCAAGAGAGATTAGTTGCCGCATTGAATAAAGATATTATTGTAGAAAATGCTGTTAAAGTTGCTAGTGCTGCTAAATCTTTAGATATTCCTGTGTTATTAACAGAACAATACCCAAAAGGTTTAGGGCATACAGTTCCGCAATTATCAGAAGCGTTGCCAGAAAACAGTGAAGTTGTTGAAAAAACATATTTTAATGCGTTATTAGAAGATGGAATGCTTGAAAAAATTAAGTCGTATGGTAAGAAACAAATTGTAATCTTTGGTATAGAAACTCATATTTGTGTGCATCAAACTGCTTCAGCTCTTGTAGAAGAGGGTTTTGATGTATATGTAATTAAAGATGCTTGTGCAAGTAGAGCAAAATATGAATTTAAACAAGGTATTGATGCTATGGTTGCAAATGGTGTTAAAATTTCTTGTGTTGAAATAGCTCTGTTTGAATGGCTTAAAGGAGCTAAAAATCCGAAGTTTAAAGAGGTTCAAGCTTTAATTAAATAGATTTTAAATCTAAATTAATTTGTTGTTTTAACGCATCGAGAGAAGGAAATTTTTTCTCGGTGCGTATCATTTTATTGAAATTAATGTTTATAATTTCTCCATATATATCTTTATCAAAATTCAGGATGTGTACTTCTAAAACAGCATTAGATCCATTAATAGTTGGTCTTATGCCAAAATTTGCAATCCCTTTTCCATATGTTGTGTCTACTGAGTAGACTCCATATGGAAGCTCTATTAGTTCTGGCGGATATACTAGATTTGCTGTGCGAAAACCTATTGTTCTTCCTATTTGATTTCCTTTGACAACTTCGCCTTCAATTGAAAAGTTTTGCCCAAGCATAAGATTTGCTTTTTCAATTTCTCCTTTATTTAATAATTTTCGTATTTCAGTGCTACTAATTATTTCTTTGTTTATTTTTTGAGGAGAAATTTTAAAGTATTTATAATTATATGTTTTAGTTTGTTCTTCTAAATAGTCAACATTTCCTGATTTATTTTTTCCAAAATTGTGATTCCACCCTGTAGATATTGATATTGGGTGAAAGTAATTTATTAATATATTATTTAAGTATTCTTGTGCTGTTAGGAGTGCAAAATCTTCAAAATTTAGCTCATATAGGTAATCAATTCCTAAAGATGCAATTCTTTTTTCTCGTTCTTTTCTTGTAAGAATATATTTCGGACAAACTCCTTTGAAATAGCAGTATGGGTGGTCTGAAAAAGTTATTACTGCAGATTTTGTATTATTTTTTTTTGCAAAATCAACAGCACTTTTTATTACTGCTCTGTGTCCAATATGTACTCCGTCAAAATATCCCAGAGCTATTGCAAGCTTATGTTTATGATTTAATTCATAGAATATTTGCATAATTTTATTATATAATAAAAAGAGTCTTTGATTTCAAATTATCAAAGACTCTTTTTAATTGATTTAATTATATTTATTATGCTTTATGAGCAGTGCTTTTTAAATGCAATTCTCTTAGTTGTTGTAAAGAAGCTTCACCAGGAGCATCACTCATAAGGTCTTTTGCTCCGGAGTTTTTAGGGAATGCTATTACGTCACGAATACTATCTGTTCTGCATAATAATGCAACTAATCTGTCTAGACCAATTGCTAATCCAGCATGTGGTGGTGTACCGTATTGTAATGCATTTACCATGAATCCAAATTTTTCTTTTGCTTCATCTTCTGTTAGACCTAATGCTTTAAATATTGCACTTTGAACTTCTGATGAGTGGATTCTTACAGATCCGCCACCTAATTCTGTCCCGTTGTATACGATATCATAAGCGATTGATTTTACATTACCTAAATCTCCTGCTTTTAGTTTGTCTAAATCTTCGATACATGGAGATGTGAATGGGTGGTGCATTGCCATGAATCTACCTTCTTCGTCAGACCATTCAAACATAGGGAAGTCTACAACCCATAATAGATTGTGTTTGCTTTCATCGATTAAGTCTAATCTTTTTCCGAAGTATAGTCTTAATCTTCCCATAATGTCATATACAAGTTTTGGTTTGTCTGCTACGAAGAATATGATATCACCAGCTTGAGCTTGAGCTCTTTCTTGAATTTGTTTAGCTTGTTCTTCTGTCACGAATTTCAATACAGGAGATTTAGCTGTTCCATCTTCGTTGTAAATAATATTAGCAAGAGCTTTTGCTCCAAATGATACAGCTAATTTTGTAATATCATCAATATCTTTTCTAGAGAATTTTGCTCCGCCTGGAATTCTTATACCACGAACAATACCACCATTTTGAAGAGTATTTTTAACAATTTCAAAATTTGATTCAAGAATAATATCACCGATATCAAATAGTTCTAATCCAAAACGTGTATCAGGTTTGTCTGAACCATATCTATCCATAGCTTCTTGCCAAGGCATTTGAATAAATGGAGATTTAACTTCAACGCCTGCTGCTTTGAATGTTTCAACAATTAAGCCTTCAACGCATTTGATAACGTCTTGTTGTTCAACAAATGACATTTCTAAGTCGATTTGTGTGAATTCTGGCTGTCTGTCTGCACGTAAGTCTTCATCACGGAAACATTTTGCAATTTGATAATATCTTTCAATACCACCTACCATTAATAATTGTTTAAAAATTTGAGGAGATTGTGGTAATGCGTAGAATTTTCCTTCTTGAACTCTTGATGGTACTAAATAATCTCTAGCCCCTTCTGGAGTTGTTTTAATTAAAATAGGAGTTTCTACTTCTAAGAAATCTTGATTATTTAAATAGCTTCTTGCTGCTTGACAAATTTTGTGGCGTAATGTCAAGTTATGAAGCATACTTTCACGTCTGATATCTAAATATCTGTATTTTAAACGAACATCTTCAGATACATTTTCATCATCTAAAACAAAAGGTAATGTTTTTGCTTCTGAAAGAATTTCTACAGAGTCTGGGTACATTTCAACTTGGCCTGTAGCATATTTTTCATTATATGTTTCTTCCGGTCTGCGTGTAACTTTACCTTTTACAGTTATTACGTATTCTGATCTTAATTTTTCAAAAACTTTGTGTACTTCAGGGTTAATTTGAGGGTTTGCAACTAATTGGAAAAATCCTGTTCTATCTCTTAATTCTACAAATAAAATTCCGCCTAAATCGCGAATAGTTGAAGCCCAGCCTGATAGGGTAACTTCTTCATTCAAATTGTTTAGATTAAGCTCTCCACAATTATGGTCTTTAAGTTTTGTTTTAATCATTTCTTCTTCCTTTTCTATTTTCAGTATAGATTTAATTCCATTTTACCAAAAACATAAAAAAAAGAACAGAAATGTGAAGAATGTTTTATTATCTTCTGCGATTTACACGGCTTTTTGGTCGTTGAGTAGAAGATTGATTTTCATTTTCTTCTTCATCTTCTTCGTCATAATAGTCTTCATACTCATAATCATCTGGTAGAATTTCTATGATTTGCATTGTCATAATACAAGATATGTTTACATGTAATTGTGGTGATTTATCGGGTCTAAATGCTAAATTTTTTCTATCTTTAACTTCACAATTTTTCAACGTAATAAATTGAAATCCGCCATTTAATATATAAAATAACATATTATCAGGTATTGAGTTACTAAATCTCATATTTTCGGGTAAAAGTAATTCTCCTTCAATATGTTGTTCATTTGTTGTAATTAGAACTTGCATTCTAGGTAAATCGTTCATCATCATACTTCATTTTCCTCATTATCATTGAAATAAGCGGTAGGTATTATTAAAAACATCTACCGCTTTATAATTTTTGTATTTTATTTAGTTCCTTTAAACATTTCTTTAATACCGTCTACAGAAGATAAAATACCTGTAGCTTCATATGGCATGTATACAATTTTGTTGTTCTCTCCATTAGTAATTGCTGTTAGAGTTTCTAAGTATTTCATTGCAATTAAGTATTTATCAGGTTGCCCTTTATCTGCTAATGCATTGATAATTCTTTCAATTGCTTCTTTTTCTGCATCTGCTTCGATTACACGGGCTTGTGCAATACCTTCTGCTCTTAAAATTTCCGCTTGTTTAGCACCTTCGGCAGATCTGATAGCGGCTTCTTTTTCTCCTTCAGCTTTTCTGATAGCAGCTTCTTTAAGCCCTTCTGCTTCTGTGATTGTTGCTTTTTTCTCTCTATCTGCTTTCATTAATTTATCCATTGAAGCTTGGATATCTGCAGGTGGGAATATGTCTTGTATTTCAACACGATTAACTTTTACACCCCATTTATTTGTTGCTTCGTCAAGAGTTGTTCTTAGCTCATCATTAATTTTTCCGCGAGATGTTAAAGTTTCTTGTAAATCCATTTGACCTACAAGGTTTCTTAATGTTGTTTGTGTTAATTTTTCAATAGCTTCTGGTAAGTTTTCGATTTCATACACTGCACTTTTTGCATCAACAATTTGGAAGTAAATTAATGCATTGATTGTAATTGATACGTTATCTTTCGTAATTACATTTTGGCGAGGGAAATCGTACATTTGTTCTCTTAAATCAATTCTATCTACAGCTTTAAGATAATAATAGTTGCTACCATCAATACCTCTTTGAGATACTTTTTTTAAGATTCCTCTTGGCGCTTCTAGAATTGGAAAGATAAAGTTTGGTCCAGCTCTAAGAGTTTTTTCGTATCTTCCCATTCTTTCAATAATTACTTCTTGTTGTTGTTGAACAATTATTATACCTTTGAATACATAAATTAATAATGCAACTAATAAGATTGTTAATAAAAGACCCATTTTTTTTCTCCTATATTTTTTCTACTGTTAAAACTAAGCTGTCATATTTAATGATTTTGACTTCACTGCCTGCAGGAATTGGTTCGTTTACATCTGCTCTGGCATTCCATCTTTCATCATAAATAGTAATTGCACCTGATGATTTGTCTATTGGTTCAATTACTTTAACTATTTTACCAATGTATTTTGCTTCCATACCGGTTGCATTTTCTTTATCTTTTTTATTTTTTATGAGAATAGGACGTAAAAATGCAATTGATAAAATTGATAAAATTGCAAACAAAATTGTTAAAGTTATCCAGTTTGTAATCCATACTGCAATAATTGCAGTGATAAATCCTGCTATTGCAAGGTTTAAGAAGAACATAGACGGTACCAGCATTTCTATAATAAGAAAGACCAACCCGGCTATTGCAAAAATTTCCCATAAAATCATCGTGTCACTCCTTTTTAATATTTCTAATTTTAACATATTTTTTAGGGCTCGTCAATCGTGTTGAAAAATCGGAAAGATTTGTTATAATTAATAAAGAGTTAAAAATAAAGGAGCGAGTTTATGAAAAAGACGTTTAATTTAAATATGTCGGGGGGGGGGCGCTTTTAAGCTTCTCTTCTGTGAAATACGGTTTTACTCTTGCTGAAGTTCTTATAACATTAGGTATTGTAGGAATAATTGCAGCATTGACTATTCTTTCTATTGTTACAGGTTATCAAAAAAAAGTTACAGTCGAAGCTTTAAAAAAGGTATATAGTTCTTTATCTCAGGCTGTAAAATTATCAGAAGCAGATAATGGATTTGTAAGTGATTGGAATATTGGAGCTGGGCATAATTTATTTGTAGATTATTTATTGCCATATCTGAATTCTGCTGAAAATTGCGTATTATCAGAATGCAAATCTCGTGGGATATATTTTGGATTAGAGGGAAATAAATTTGTAGTTCCTGCAGGTCCTAATAGTATTGATTCTTTACCTGGTGGTGATACTCAAACATGGATTGTCGTTCTTGCAGATGGAACTATGCTTTATGCATATCAAAGCCTTTATCATAATTATGTAATTGTTAAGATTTTGGTTGATATAAATGGACATAAAGGTCCGAATAAAATGGGTAGAGATATTTTTTCTTTATTGTTTTTAACAGATTCATTATTTGGGTCGTCTGATATTGCTGATACAATAATAGTTAGACCTGGAATTTACTTTGAAGGTTTTGGATTAGAAAGAACAGAATTAATTGATAATAGTAAATATTATAACTGCAATAAAACTGGATATGCTTTTACTTGTGGCGCATTAATTCAATATGATGGTTGGAAAATTCCAAAAGATTATCCTTGGTAATAGAGTAAATCTTCGTATTTTTTGTTGTAATATAAAAATATGATTAATTTTGATTCTTTAACTCTTAAAATCTGGTTAGACGAAAATAAAGAATTTTTAGAAGGTGCTAGAATCCAAAAAATTCAGCAGCCAACAAGGAGAGATTTTGTCTTTTCTGTAAGAGGTAAAGGGATTACTAAAAAATTATATATAAATATTAATCCTCAGTATTTTCATGTTTGTTTTATGTCTAAAGAAAATGAGGTTAACCGTTTAATTGAAATTCCTCAAAAACCGCCTATGTTTTGTATGCTTTTGAGAAAATATTTGGAAAATGCTGTAATTTCAAAAGTTGAACAGCCTTTGTATGAAAGGATTTTGGAATTTTATATTGAAACATATAATGAATTGTCTGAAAAAATTTACCTTTGCTTAGCGATCGAATTAATGGGAAAATATTCAAATGTAATTTTGTACAATTATGATACGAATATAATTTTGGGTTGTGCTCATAATGTTGGAGCAGAAAAAAGTAAGGAAAGAGAAATGGCTGGTGGGTTGCCTTATGTTTATCCTGCAGGACGACCAACTGATTGGTATGCTAGTGAAGATTCCTTAGCTAAAAATAATTCTCTTGATATTAATTCTGTAATTGATAATTATTATTCAGATTGTATTTATTCAGATAAATTTATGAGATTAAAAGATGCTTGTAAACAGATTGTGAATTCTAAGTTGAAAAAAGATAAAAATTCTTTAAAAAAAATGCAATACAGATTGGATAAAGAATTTGATTCTGATAAATATCGTTTATATGGTGATTTGATAATGGCTAATCTTTATAATTCAAAAGATTATTCAAAATTTATATGTGTATATGATTATGAAAATAATAAAGATATAAAAATAGAATTAGATGAAACACAGACTTTGAAAGAAAATGCAAATAGATTTTATAAGCTTTATAACAAAGGTAAAAACACAATAACTAAACTAACTGAGTTGACAGCAGAGTTAAAAGAAAAAGTTTCATATTATGAGCATATTTTATATTCTTTAGATATTGCAACTTCAATATCTGATTTGATGCAAATTAAATTTGAAATAGAACCTGAAAAAGTAAAAAAAGAATATTCAAAATCTGCTATTGAGCCAATGGAGTTGAGCATTGATGGTTGTAGAGTGTTTGTAGGCAGAAACAACAGACAAAATGATTTTATAGTATCAAAGCTCTCGAAGGATGAGGATTATTGGTTTCATACAAAGGATTGTGCAGGGTCTCATGTACTTTTAAAATGTGATAATCCTACTGATAAATTATTATTAGAGTGTGCAAAATTAGCAAAAGAATATTCAAAAGGAGCAGATTCTTCAAAAGTGGGAATAATTTATACTAAAAGAAAATATCTCAAAAAGCCGCCTGCTGCCAATTTAGGGTATGTTACATATAAAAATGAACGGGAAATTATTCTTTAATGTTGGAAGAAAATCAAAAAATATCTGATAATGTGGATATGGCTAAAAAACATGTAATAGCTCTCGTTGATTGTGACTCTTTTTTTGTGTCTTGTGAACAGTCTGTAAATCCGGAACTTAAAGGCAAACCAGTCTGTGTTATGTCTGGGCGCGGACAGTGTGTAATTTCTCGATCTAAAGAGGCTAAAAAACTTGGAATAAGGATGGGAATGCCTTATTTTCAAATTGAAGGGCAAATGAAAAAGTCTGTGTTTATTAATGCTAATCACGAATTGTATTGTCAAATTTCTGAAAAAGTTATGGATGTTTTAAAATCTTTTAGTCCAAAGGTTGAAATATATTCGATAGATGAAGCTTTTGTTGAATTAACAGGACTTGAAAGATTATACAAAAAGAATTATTTAGAAATAGCACAAATGATAAGACAAGAGGTTTTAGATAAAGTTGATATTCCTGTATCAATTGGGGTAAGTTCATCTAAATCTCTTGCAAAATTGGCTTCTGATAAAGCCAAAAAGGCTGAAGAAGGTGTTTTTTTAGTTGGTTCGAGAAAGATTATTCCTCTTTTAGAAAAAACAAGTATTGATGAAATATGGGGGATTGGTAAAAATTTATCTATAATGTTAAGAAAACATGGTATTTTAACGGCTTATGAATTAATTTCTCAAGATGATTTATGGCTCAATAAGCAAATTGGAATTCATGGGCTAGAGATGAAACATGAGTTATTAGGTGAGATGGTATCTCCAGTTTCTAATGAGATTAAATTGCCAAAATCTATTCAAAAAACAAGTGCACTTGCAAAATTTTCATCCGATAAAAATTATTTAAAAAATTCTCTGAATTATCATATTCATAGAGCATGTGTGAAACTAAGAAAAATAAATGCAAAGTGTAAAGGTGTCAGTATTTTCCTAAGAACTAAGGATTTTAAAGTTTATTGTGAAAAAAAAGTTTTGAATATTGGTACGGATTTTGAGCTTGAAATATCAGACATAGTATTTGAGTTATTAGAAAAAATTTATAATCCGAATATTCTTTATCGTAGTACAGGTGTTATTTTAGATACTTTTGTTTTTAATAATGAAGAACAAATGTCTTTGTTTTCTGATAATGTAGTTGATGAAAGAAAAGAAAAGCTATCAAAATGTTTTGATAAACTTGAACAAAAATTTGGGAAGGATATCATTCAAACAGGTTTTATCAAAAAAGATGTTTAGAGCTTGTTTTTTATATCATATATTGTTATAATAGTTATACAATTATAAGAAAGGAGCAGATTATGAAAAGATTAGAATGTCGGGGGGGGGGCATAATTTAAGCTCTACTCTTGCTTTTACATTAGCAGAGGTACTTATAACTTTGGGAGTGATAGGTATTATTGCAGCCCTTACTTTACCATCACTTATTGCAAAATATCAAGATGAAGTTCTTGTAAATGCAACTAAAAAGGCTTATTCAATAATTCAAAATGCTTTGGTTGATGCTCAGGCTGATGGTGGGGTATTAGGAGATAATACTTTTTTATTTGATGTTACACAAAATAATGTTGACTTAGCTAAAAGATTCCAAAAATATTTTAATGGTGCAATATTTTGTGAAAACAGAAATAGTAATGGATGTAGTAAATATTATGATATAAAATATAAATATGCAACAAAGCAGATTATAAATGGTAGTACCGCAGGAGAATCTTTGAATTATCCAAAACTTATTTTAACAGACGGTACTGTTTTATCTTTAAGACAGCAACAATCTTGTCTTAATGTTTGGTATAGCTGTGAAAGAGATGATAAAGGAAACTGTAAAAAAGATGAACATGGTAATGATATTATGAAACCTGGAAGTGATGATGCTTGTGGTTATATCTATTTTGATGTAAATGGTTTAAAAGGGCCTAATCAGTATGGACGCGATAGTTATTGTTTAAAGATTAGAGAAAAAGATGTAGCTATATCTTTTTCTAATAATGTTGGATCTCAGAGTCTAAAAAATATACTTTCTGGCACTGAGAAATTAATTTATGAAAAGTACAATTTGGGAGAGTCTGTTGAATAAAGAAAAGTCCCGAATTCATTTCGGGACTTTTTTATTTTTATTTTATTCTAAAATCCAACCGTTTGTTAAATCAACTTTTATTGGTTTAAGAAGTTTTATGTAGACAACATCTTCAGGATTAACATTTAATTTTTCTCCTTTTAACGTTGCCCTTACTATTTTCATAAACCAGTTTCTGTCTTTTTTGATTTCTCCAGTGCCCGCAAATGTTGTTGTTTGATCATTGTTTGTTGTGATTAATGAGTTATCTAAAACTAAAACACCATTTCTAACAAACCATTTACCGCTTCTTACATCTAATAATTGACCTTTTAAATTAGAGCCTTTATATACAAGGATAAATTTATCTTTAGTGATGTAATTTTCTGGAGCTGAAGCTACGTAAATTTCTCCAGGTTGAGATGATTGAGAACTTATATAGTTGCTTAATTTTACAGGGACAATTGCACCTGCTGGAATAGTTCCTATGCTGCCTTGTACAAAAGCGTTTTCTACTACATATCCGTCACCGGTTTTCTTTCTCATTGCTTCTGCAAGTTTTGCGTTCGGATTTAGTTGTGCTTGTTCCATCATTTCATATAAAATTGCAGATACTTCTGCTCTTGTAGCAGGTCTGTTTGCTTCAATTTTTGCTTTATCTTTTGATGGAATTGTAACTAACATATTTAAAATTTCTGCTTTACCTGCAGGAATTAAGAACCATTCTGGAACTTCATTTGTGTCTGCGAATTTTTTAGAAAGAACTTCTTTAGCTTTCATATCACTGATTTGTTCTGTAGTTAGAGCATTTACTGCTACTGAAATTGATTCAGCTCTAGTTACTGTATCATCAGGTCTGAAAGGTTCCCCTTGTGGCGGGCATGAAATTAAATCAAAATATAGAGCTTTTTGTATAGAATCATAAGCCCAAAATCCAGGTTCAATATCTGTAAATTTAACCGGTTGTGCAACAGTTGTGTGTTCTTGTCCTAACGCTTTAATAGCCATTGATGCAAATTCTGCTCTTGACACATTGTCATCAGGTTTGAATGTGCCGTCAGGGTAACCTACAATTACACCTTTTTCAGTTAAGACTTCGATTTGTTTTGCAGCCCAATGGTCAGAAGTAACATCAGGATAAGCGAAAGCTGGTATGGTTATAACTAATGTAACCAGTGCAGATAACGCTAGTCTAAATAGATTTCTCATACTTTACTCTCCTATATAAATATTCCATTAACATCTTACTTGTAAAAGGATTTTACGGCAATATTTAATAAAGTTATGTTACTATTGCTAAACATAGCAATTTTATTTTGTTTTTTGTTTTATAAATTTATGCTATGATTTTTCAATCATAAAGGAGTGTAGTAAATGCCAATTGATTTTAATCCGCATATTTTATTTGTTAATAATAATCGACCTGTTTTGCAAAATATTGTAAATTCAACTTTTCTAGCAAATCAACCGATACAGGATACTTTTACAAAAACTGTACAGACAAATTCATTGTATGACGGAATTAAAATAGAGAAAAAGTCTTTTGGTAAGATTGAAAAGACAGGTAAGCAGGCTGAATTATATACAATTACAAATAAAAATGGCGCAAGTGTAAGTTTATCTTCTTTTGGAGCTACTATTACATCAATAAAAGTTCCTGATAAAAACGGGAAATTAATCGATGTCGCTCAAGGGTATGATTCTGTAACGCCTTACGAAAAATCTCCGATTGGGCATGCTGGTGGCACAATTGGACCTTGTGCAAATAAAATTAATAAAGGAACTTTTAAACTCGGAGAAAAAGAATATAAGTTAGATTGCAATAAAGATAACGGGCTAACTCATTCTCATGGCGGTAAAGAAGGGTTAGATGTTAAAAACTGGAATGCAGAAGTATTAAAAGATGGTATTAAATTTACTTATAATAAAAAGGATATGGAAGGCGGATATCCAGCAAATGTAAAAATGTCTGTGACATATAAGTTTGATAACAACAATAATTTATCTGTAAAATACGAGGCTCAATCAGACAATGATACCATTTTGAATTTGACAAATCATTCTTATTTTAATCTTGATGGTGCAGAAAATACTTATGAAAATTCTGTAATGGAACATATAATTCATTTGCCAAATTCTTCTAAATATACTCCAGTGAATGAAATTGCAATTCCGACAGGTGAAATAAAATCTGTAGATGGTACTGATTTTGATTTCAGAACTCCAAAAAAATTATCAGAGATAAATAAAAACGGTTATGATCAGAATTTTGTTGTAGATAATTATGACGGAAAGACAATAATTGAAGTCGCTAGAGTAAAGTCTGAAAAATCAGGGATAAATATGAATGTGTCTACTGATTTACCCGGATTTCAGTTTTATACGGCTAATAATTTAGGTAAAGATTCTCAACCTTTAGGAAAAGATGGAAAAAGGTATGAAAAACATTCAGCTTTATGTGTGGAACCTCAATTTTTCCCTGATGCAATAAATACATTTGAAGAAAAACCTGTTTTGAAAAAAGGTGATAAATATAATCGAACAATAATTTATTCTTTTGGGAATATTTAACTTTAAATATTCATACGTTTAGCTAATTTTATAATTTTCAAATAAATTGTATTATGAAATAATGAGGCAATTCTTATTATTGATTTTAATACTGAATTTAATTTCAATATCAGCTTTTGCTGCTACTCCTAAAAATCATAAATTTTATGAAAAAGATTATCAAAACTATTGGTGTAGTGCAAACGGTGGTATGACAGAAGTAATTTTGCCTGATAAAGCCAGAGTAGATTGCGTGACAAAGACTCATGCTATAGAATTTGATTTCGCTAAAAAATGGGCAGAAAGTATCGGTCAATCTCTGTATTATGGGGAACAGTTACATAAAAAAGCAGGAATTGTTTTGATTTCTGAAAATGGTCAAAGTGATGAAAAATATATAAAACGTGTAAAATCAGTAGCGAATTATCACAATATTGATTTATGGATAATTACACCAGGGCAAATGAAATGTAAATAATTTTTAAGAATAAATTCATAATAAGAGCAATTTCCTAAAATGTAATGACTTTATATATATGGGGATTTTAATTTTTGGGGATTAAATTTAATGGCAAATACTATACAATTAGTGTCATCAATAGCTAATACTTTGACAAAAGGTGTTAAACCTCCTGTTACAAGTAAAAAAGTTATTAACGTTAAAGATGTTATTTCAAGTCTTAATAGGGGAACTAGTTCCCAAACTTCAAGAATTGGCGATACAGTTCAATTATCATTAAAGAAGTTTTTAGCGCCAACTGATAAGGAAGTTAAGGAGTTATTATCAAAACATTCTATTACTGGTAATAGTTTTTGTGGTGGAGATGTTTTGTTATCAAAACCTTTTGTAAATAGCAATAATAACATATTTCTTAAACGTTTAGATGAATTATTTCCAGTAGTTAAAGGTAAAAAGACATATGATATAGAAGATATTATAGTCTGCTTAGAAGATATTAATCATACTCGTTATAACGATAAAGAGGTATTTTTACAACAATTCATTAAAGATTTAAAAGATGTAAAATCAATGACAGATAAATCAGGTAATGCATTATTCGATCAAGGTGTAACGTCTTTGTACTCAATGAAAGCTATTTTACAAGCAAAATATAATAATCCTGAAAGGTATAAAGATATTATTGATTTATATAAATTAGTAAAACAAGATAAAGCACCTAGTTATATTCTTAAAGGTTTAATTCCTGAAGGCGAATTTCATCACCTTGCTAAAGTTGATATTGCCAAGCTCTCAAAGGGGAAAAATTACTTTGAACAGTTTGACAATGTTGTATCAAAGTCTGAAATTCTTGGAAGAACACAAAATGGGGATGCTTTTTCTATTGGTAATAAAATGTATGTCAGAACCATTGATAATTATGAAGAATTGAATCTTTCTAAAATGATGTATGAAAAATTATTCCCACCAATTGAGCGCTATGCTATGGCTCAAACTGAAAATTCTTGCCATTTTGTAGCTACTCTTGATGGTGTTATTAAAAATCCTGAATCAAGAATTAATTTTTATAAGATGTTTACGCAAACAGGAGAACATACTTTAACAATTAAGCTTCCAGGTCTTAATACGGTTCCAATTGATTTTGATTTAAGAAGTCTTGATTATTTAAATAGTGAATATTTGCAAGGTGCTTTAGGACATAAAATGATTGAGCATTCTGTTGGTTTGAATATAAATCGAATAATGAATGAACCAACTAAAAATACGTTATTTTATATAAATGGAGGTGGAAATCCTGAGGCTTATGATATTCCAATGCTTTTAGGTAGGGGGGCAGATAAAATTATTCAAGCAACTGCAAGTTGTAAGAAATCTCTCTTAAATAAATCTTCAGGTAATGTACTAACAGTATTAAGAGCAGAAAATGCAAAAGCAAGTGATGGATATTTGCCAGATGTTGTTAATAGAAATATAGGTTTCACTGGTGGGCATGTATTTTCTGCTCAAAAAGGAAAACTTTCAAATCCTTGGAATACTATTGAAATGTTACCGTATCCAGAAATTGAATGCCCAAATCCTTATGCTATATATGTATAAAATAATTGTATTTTTTTGTATTATATTTAAAATAAAAAGACCTCATAAGAGGTCTTTTTAAATGGTGGGCAAGGGTGGATTCGAACCACCGTAGTCTCGCGACGGCAGATTTACAGTCTGCTCCCTTTAGCCACTCGGGCACCTACCCATATTTAATTTTCAAAATTTGCCTTTGACGGGATTTGAACCCGTGGCCTCTCCCTTACCAAGGGAGTGCGCTACCCCTGCGCCACAAAGGCTAATGCCACAAGGGCTTTTATTTAATAAAAAATGCCGACTATAGGAATCGAACCTACAACCTACGGTTTACAAAACCGTTGCTCTACCATTGAGCCAAGTCGGCTAACCACATGAATTATTGTATTAAGAAAATACTTAAATGTCAAGACTTTCTTTTTATATTTGTTGTATAATTTTTTTAGCAAATTTTTATATTAAGAAAGGCTTGGATATATGTTTAGAAGTATTGCCCCTATAATATTGTTAACTATTTCAAATATATTTATGACTTTTGCTTGGTATGGACATTTAAAGCATAAGTCTGCAGCTTTGTGGTTAGTTATTCTAGTTAGTTGGGGCATAGCGTTTTTTGAATATTGTTTTCAAGTTCCTGCAAACAGAATTGGCAGCAGTGTATATTCTGCTGCACAATTAAAGACTATACAAGAGGTAATTACTCTTTTAGTATTTAGCGTATTTTCCGTTTTGTACTTAAAAGAAGAATTTAAGTGGAACTATTTAGTTGGATTTGTATTTATAATTTTTGCAGTATTTTTTATTTTTAAAAAATGGTAATTTTATTTTTCAAAAACAAATACTCTGTAATATTTTAATTTAGTTGCACTTGTGATTTTTAAATATTTTTGGCAAATCATGAAGGCTTCTGCGTTCATTCTTGAAAGGCTACCTGTCATGACTGGGATTTTTCTATATTCATCCTTGCTTTTGAGTGGGTATGAATTATAATTTTCATCCCAAATATAGAAAATTTTATCATGCTTATTCATTGGCGCAATGACTCTAGATACAAAATCTTTTTCAAATTCTTGATTAATTTGTTCTGGGTTAATTACAAAATTCTCATATTTCTCATATATATTTTGAATATTTGGATTCATTGCATAAGGTTCATGAACAAAGTCTTGTAATAAGCTGAATTTTTTTCCATTAAAATTAATGTATTTATCAAAATCATTTTTTCTTAGGGCAAGGACAATTGAGTCAGAATCTTTTATGCCATAATTATTTAATACTATTGCTGTTGGTTTTTCTCCTAAATCACGATATCCTCTTACAGCACTTTGTGGTGATGCTATTAGGTATAGTGTGTTTATTAATAATAGATATGTGATTATTATTTTTAATTTTATTGGTTTTATTTCTCTCAAGCCAAGGCTTATTAGTAGTAAAAATGGGGTTACAGCAAGAATAGTGTATCTTGTAAGCATTCTAAGTCCACTATTCATACAAAGTATAGTTTCAAATAGTAAAAATAATATTGGCAATGCTAGGATATAAGCATTGTTTTTATTATCTTTAATAGCTCTAAACATGCCATAAAAGGCTATTCCAACTGGTATGTATAAAAAGATGATTTGTAATAAACCAAGTGTTGGAATATAAACTTTGGGATTATTGTATATTCCGATAATACTAGGAGTAAAGTAATTTTGTATAAGTACAAATGTTGTAAATATATTGCTTGTGAATATCCAGTTTGCGCTTTCGTATTTTCCCATATGAGTTAATATGTAAATGGCAAATGGTAGTATTGAGGCTACAAGAATTATGTTTGAGATTAAAAAGTTTTTTAGTACTTTTTTATTTTTTAGAAGTATGTAAGTTAGTACAACAAGTCCTTGAGCTATTACATATAGTACTCCTATTGTGAATGTGTATACTATTGCAGCATTTGCAAGTATGTAGCCTAAGTAATCTTTTATATTGTTATTTTTTATTATTCTAATTATGAAAAACATTGAAATAGTCACAAAAAGAGATAAAAATATGTAAAATTTAACTTCTTGAGAATAAAAAATTAATGTAGCATTAATAGCAGTTAAAAAAGCAAAAATATTTCCTGTTGTTTCATCTTTAATTTCTTTCCCTGTAAAAAATGCCATTACAACATTTAACACTCCAGCCAGTACCGAAAATAATCTTATTGTAATATCTCCATTTCCGAATATTTTCATCCAAACTGCAAGCATTAATTGATATAGAGGAAAATGTACATCAGCATCTACTGCTGCTTTTATAATATCTAAAGGATCACCTGCAATTGTTTGGTTATACATTACCATTTCATTGTGCCAAAATCCTGCAGGCTTATCGATAAATAGTATACGTAAAATAATTGCAAATAAAACTAATAGTATAAATATAATTTTGTCTTTTTTCATAATTTCCTCTTATATCCCAATTTATTAAGTAAAAAAGCGGACGACGGGACTCGAACCCGCGACGTCAACCTTGGGAAGGTTGCATTCTACCACTGAATTACATCCGCATGATATTTAAATTTTAACTATGTAATTTTATCAAATATGCAAAAGTCATGCAAGTAAAATTTGTATTTAGTATAAAGTTATATTTGATAATTAATATCAATAAAATCTTCTAAAATAAAAAAGAGCCTGAAAATCAGACTCTTTTTTATGGAGCGGGAGACGAGGCTCGAACTCGCGACATCCTCCTTGGCAAGGAGGCATTCTACCACTGAATTACCCCCGCATTGGGTACTTTTTTATTATTACATAAACATTTTTTTTTTGCAAGTGTTTTTTATTATTTAAAGAAAAATTTTTTTATTTTATTTATTATCATATTGCTAATATTTTGTTTTTTCTTTGGTAATACTAAGTTTTCATCATTATACATTGATATTTCACATGGCATAATATCAATTTTATTTTTCCAGTCTTTTATTTTTTTTGTTTGTTCTTCTATTATTTCCTTAATATGTTCTTTTGCATATTTTGCTGAATATACTATTTCATTTATGTGTTCAGATATTCCATTTGTTTTTGGTTGATGTCTATAGTGTGTGGAAAGGCTGAATACAAAATCGTCATATTGAATATAATGTGTTATATTATTATTTCCGCAATTATATTTTAATTTTTTTATTTCAGACTGATTTTTATAAAATTTATTGTAAGATTTTTTATTTATAAATATAATTTTAGCATTTTTGTTCGTTATTTTTTGATTAATATTTAGCATGCGACAGCTTCTTCAGGTTTAGCACTATCCATTGAACGAACATCTATTTTTATTCTTTCAGAGAATGCTTTATTTAATTTGTTTATCAGGTCATTAGATGAATTTACCCAGAATAGTGAAGATGTAAGAATTTTTACGTCGTTATCAAAATCTTTTAATTTAAACGTAACTGGATCAGATCCTGAATATTGGCATAGGATATTTTTTAATAATACTATTTCTTCAAATTTAAAGTCATCAATTAATGAAATTGTAAAAATGTTAGAGTTGTCTACAGTTTTTACTGTTTCAACAATTAATGATGGAGGTTCATCGTCACTTCTTCTGTTTACTTTTCCTGAAATAATTACTCGTTGTTCATTTTGCAAGTAATCACCATATTCTTGGATTTTTCCGTTGAATGCTATAACTTCAATTTTTCCTGAAAGATCTTCAACAGTTATAAATCTGATAAATTTTGTCGGATCTTTTTTTGTTGGAATTTGTTTTACTGCAGTAATAAGACCGCAAATCGTAACAATTTTGTCATTTGGTTGTTCTGGAATTTCTGTTATTTTATGAGTCATCAAGAATGGTAATTTATCTCTAATTGTAGATAGTGGGTGACTTGTTACATAAAATCCCAAAAATTCTTTTTCAAAGTTTTGTAATGTTCTTGCATCATATTCTTCATCAGAGCCTGCTAGTTGGAATTTTGCATCTTCTATTGCTGATGTATCTCCTAGCATGTCAAATAAACTGCCTTGACCAGACTCTTTAGCTTTTGATTCTTTAGAAGCAGTTGCTGTTATGTATTCAATATTATCCATTAATTGTTTTCTGCTTTTTTCTATTGATGCAAATGCTCCTGCTTTAATTAATCCTTCAAGAGTTTTTTTGTTTGAACATTTAGTATCTAAGCGTTTAATATAATCATAAATTGATTTATAATCACCATTTTCTTCTCTTTCTTTGATGATTTCTTCAATTACTCCTTCTCCGACTTGTTTAATTGATGCAAGTCCGAAACGAATATTTTTGCCGTCTGGTGCATATTCAAGATATGATTTGTTAATGTCTGGTGGTAAAACTTTTATTCCATATTTCAATGCTTCTTCAATGTAAGCTTGAGTTTTATCTTGATCTCCTGCAACACTTGATAATAGTGCTGATAAATATTCAACAGGATAATGACATTTTAGATACGCTGTTTGATATGCCACGAAGGCGTAAGCTGATGAGTGAGCTCTGTTAAAGCAGTATGCTGCGAAGTTTTGAATTTGTTCAAAAAGTTTAGTTGCATCTTCTGCTTTCATACCGTATTTTGCAGAACCCTCAATTAATTTATCTTTTTGAGCAGCCATAGCTACAGGGTCTTTGTGTCCCATCATACGGCGAACTTGGTCAGCTTGACCTAAAGAGTAATCTGCCATGACTTGGAAAATCTGCATGATTTGCTCTTGGTATACCATTGTGCCATATGTATCTTTTAGAATTGGCTCTAATCTTGGGTGTGCGTATGTAATTGCTTGACGACCATGTTTTCTTTCTACGAAGTCATCTACCATGCCTGACCCTAAAGGTCCAGGTCTGAATAAGGCAACCAAAGCACCTAAATCTTCAAAAACGTCTGGTTTTAACTTTTTTACCAAACTTGTCATACCTGAAGATTCAAGTTGGAATACGCCGACAGTTTCTCCTCGAACTAACATATCATATGTTGGTTTGTCATCTAGAGGGATATGGTTAATATCAACATCTATTCCTTGACATTTTTTTACGAGTTTAACTGTTTTATGAATCATTGTAAGGTTACGCAGACCCAAAAAGTCCATTTTTAGAAGTTTCATTTTTTCTAAAATTTCTCTGTGGTACTGCGTAATAATGATACCGTCTTTTGAAGGTTGTACAGGTACGATTTGATCAAGTGGTTTGTATGAGATAATTACACCTGCAGCGTGCATACCTATACCGCATTTAATACCTTCTACATTTTTAGCTGTATCTATAACCCTTTTTATTTCTTCATCTGTGTCGTAAAGATTTTTTAGTTCGGATCCTTCAATCATTGAACCTTCAATTGTATCTTCGATTAAGGAAGCTGTTTTATTACTTTTTGCATATTCCATTCCGAATACTCTTGCAACACTTTTGAATGCGTTTCTTGCTGCAAGTGTATTGAATGTAATAATCTGACATACTTTATCTTCGCCGTATTTTTTTACAACATAGTCAATAACTTCTCCACGTTTTTCAATACAAAAGTCTGTATCAATATCAGGCATGCTGAAACGTTCAGGGTTTAAGAATCTTTCAAACAACAGATGGTGTCTGATAGGGTCTAAGTCCGTAATATCAAGAGCATATGCAACAACTGAACCTGCTGCTGAACCCCTGCCAGGTCCAACTGGAATATCGTGAGTTTTTGCAAAGTGTATGAAATCCCAAGTTATTAAGAAGTATGCAGAAAATCCCATTTTCTCAATAATACCAAGTTCATATTTTACACGTTCTTTAAGTTCTGGTGTTATTTCTTCTTCTTTGTATTTTCTTTTAAGACCTTGCATTACAAGTTCTTCTAAGTAAGAATCTGTTGTGTGATTTGGTGGAACTTTGAAATCTGGTAATGGTGCTTCCCATTTAATTGTAACGTGACACTGTTCTGCTATATCAACTGTGTTTTTTATACATTGGTCAAAAGTTTCTGAATCCATCCATTTAAAGGCATCACGCATTTCAGAAACTGTTTTTACATAAAACTCATTATTAGGGAAATGAAAACGATTTTCTTCATCTTTCATAGACTGAGTCTGCATACAAAGTAAGGTATCATGCCAGTCTGCATCTTCTTTTCTTAAATAGTGAGAGTCGTTTGTGATAATCATTTTTATATCAAGTTCTTTTGCAAGCTTGATTAAATCAGGATTAGTTCTTTTTTGTTCTTCCAGTCCATGATCTTGTAACTCAATATAATAATCATCTCCGAATAAATCTTTATAACGTTTTGCAACAGCTTTCGCTTCTTCATAATCACCTTTTAATAAGTTTTGCAAAACTTCTCCACCAAGACATGCTGAGCAGCAAATAATTCCTTCATGACGTTCTTTTAATAGTTCAAAATTAATACGAGGTTTCATATAAAAACCTTTGCATGCTGCATCAGATGCAAGTTTTACAAGGTTCATATATCCTTCATTATTTTTTGCTAAAAGAATTAAGTGATATCTAGGATTATTATTTGGATCTTTTTCTGTAATATCTCCATTATGTACGTAAAATTCACACCCTATAATAGGTTTAATTCCAGCTTCTTTTGCTTCCAAATACAAATCAAGTGCACCATACATAACACCGTGGTCTGTAATTGCTACAGCTGGCATGTTATTTTCTTTGGCAAACTTGCATAAATCTTTTAGTTTTATTGCTCCATCCAGAAGTGAAAATTCACTGTGGAGGTGTAATGGTACAAATTGAGTGTTACTATCCATAATGAAATTTTAACACAATTGATTTTTAATTATGCTATTTATTAAATAATATTATTTTATAATTTTATTAAAATAATCTGGATCTCTTAAAGCTTTGGCGGTACAACCTAAGCCATTGTAAGTTGATGTACTTTTTTCAGAACAATATTCTGTTTCATCTTCAAGTATTGTATTTGGAGCGCCTTCTGGAATAAGTTTGCCGTTTTCTTTGTTAAGTTCAAACATAAACAGGTCATGTCCAAATTTGTTCGTTTTTTTTCTCATTCCATTTACATCTATTGATAGTAAATAATTTTTATTAGGGGAGCTCATATCTAAAAATATGCAGGCACCATTTTTAAGCATATATCTACCGTCATTTATATAGCTTTCATTTGATTTATTTCCTGTAAAATTTTTGTATAATGTAGTAAGCCAAGTTCCATCTTCTCTATTTAATTCTCCCCCAATGCAAAATTTTGCTTCTTTATCAGAATAGCAATTATAGTATGGCTTAGAGTATTCTTGCATTAATGTACTCATGAAATTGTTCGCATCTTCTCTATTATTGTTGCTAGTGTATGTTTCATATCCTGTATTTGTAATCATATTAGTAATTGCTTGACTCAGAATTGAATATTCTTTATATAAACTATTTTTTAATTCTGCTGCTTTATATTTATTAATTAATGTTGGTAATGTAAAAGCTACAACAACACCTATTATACCAATTGTAATTAATGTTTCTGCTAGTGTAAATGCTTTTTCTTTTTTTAGATCTTTTATCAAATTAACCTCCTAAAAATATTATAATTGGCTATAGGCCAATGTAATATTGGAAAATTGTAGCATACCATAATAATTATGTCAAATTTGTTTTATAAAAAACTAGGAGAAAAGGTTTATAGACTTAGAAAAGCTCGAAAATTATCTCGAGAAAAGTTTGCAGAAATAGCAGGTATTAATGATTATTATTTAGGAGAAATAGAAAGAGGTGAAAAAAAAGCCTCTTTAGATATATTGTTTAAAATATCAAGTACTTTAGAGTTGGAGATACATGATTTAATTAATCTCAATAAATAAATTTCACCATGTTTTATGAATAATTTTCAAGGGTAGAATTAATTCTTTCAATCATCTCTTCTTTGAAGAATTTAGGTGAACAGATTTCGCATTCCGTTCCATATCTCATTAGTCTTTTTATTAGCATATGTAAGTCTTCATTTTTGTTGACTATGATATGGCTGCCGTCTGCTTCTATTTTGTCTAATCTTTCCCAATCTCTTAGTTTGTAGTTTCTTGCTAATCTGTTTTTTACCCTGTACACAATTGTAGTTGGAATTGATTGACCGGAATTTGATATTGGTAATTGTTTTACAGATTGAATTGTTTCAATAGGAATTTCATATACTCTACTACCATTATTCCCTAAAGCTTTTAGGTAAATTTTTCTTTTTTGATACAGCAATTCAATAGGGGAACATAAAAGGTTTATTGCTTCTCCTTTTTCTGTTGTGTAAATAATTTCAAGTTTTAATTTATCTTGGCAAAATTTTTCACATTGTTTAATTTGTTCTACCATTTCGGAATGATTAAATTGTAGGTGCAAATTATTTGTATTATTAGAGATTTTTTCTATTGCTTGAGCAGAATCATTATATCTGATTTCTAAACTATGTATAAAATGCTCTAAATTGTTTTTGATTTTTCCATTTGGGAGTATGTTGCTTGCTTCTTTTAGAAGTTCAATGCTTTTTAAGTCTTCTAAATTAAATTTAATTTTATACAAAGAACTTTGCATTTGATATTTGCCATTAACTTTTTTTACTTTAATGCCAAATATTTTCATTGCATTAAGGTATTTATTTAATGTAACGTGAGTGTTTGATGTTCCATCATATTGACCGTTTGAAAAGTGGTCTATTACTTTTTTGAATTCAACATCTCCTTCATAGAGCATTTTTAAAAATTCAAATAATTTAACACAGGCATCATTGTATTTTTCTGTTAATTTTTTAGTCACAATAATACCCCGCTTTCATGTTGTTTAAAAGCTTAATAAAATCTTGTTTAAAATTTTCAGGAGAAATGATTTTACAAGTTGGACCATATTCTAAAAATTTTTGTTTAGCTAAAAATGTATTTGATGTATTTAATTCAATAATTGCTTTGTTACTTTCTGATTTAATTAATTTTTCATTACTATCAAGAATTAAATTTTCAGGATTGCAATTTAATTCATAAGTTATGCAAATATTTTTTAGATTATCTGGCATAGTTTTGTTTAACTTAATTTCATTAATTGCTTTAATTCTATTAACTAAAAATATCCCGTATTCCATATATTCTAGACCGGTTCCGTATAAATATACTTTTCCGTTAGAAATATCTATTTTGTCTGTAAGAATTACAATATTTTTAATTCCTGAATTTGGGGAATTGTATGTAATAACTATTTGATATTTTTTTTCGCAACAATCAATTAATTCTTCGAGTAATTCTCTGTTTATGTCTTTTAGTAGAGAGATATTTTTAATTTCATTTATAAAATTTTCTGATTTAATATATTTTCCGATTTTTTCAAAGAATTTTTCTAATGATAATAACTCTTTAATATCAATATTTTTAACAAGACTTTTATAAGTTTTTATTACACTTTGCATCTCTTCATTAGTCATTTTAAGTTCAAATGGGTGAGCTGTTATGACGTATCTAGAAACTTTATCTTCACCTCTAAATCGTTTTACTTCACAGCCGATTCTTTTTAATGAATTTATATAAACTCTTAATGTATCAATTGATATTTTTTCTCTTAAATATGGGTGGTTAATAAAGTGATTGCAGATTTCTTCATAAGATTTTGGACCTTCGGCTAAAAGAGAGAATAAAAGCAATGCTTTATATCCTGTAAAGGACATTAGGTTGTAGGTAACTTTATTGCTTTTAATAAATTCTTTCATTATTCTCTCCCCAATTTATTTTACTATAAAATTTAGAGCATGTCTAAATTGTATGATTTACACTAATAATTAATTGTCAATTAAAAATCATTAGATTTTTACTTAATTTCATTAAGATTTCTTCATTAAGATTTAAGAACTTGAATTTTTTCTAGTTATTTCAAGGGGCATGGTCAATTGTAAATTTTATTTTATTTTTCTTTACTTGTCAAACTTTTAACTTAGATTTACATTAAAAAGTGTGGAGGGGCGGTAACCTTAAAACAAAAATAAGGGAACGGCTGCCAGGATAGATAAAAGATTTAAGTCCTAAATGAACAAAAATCTTGCGGAATTAGTAGAGTAAAAGAGAGGTGATGGCAAAAGCTCGATAGTTGGAAAAATGGGTTAAAGAAAGAGGAAATAAAAAAAAGTTTTTTGAAGTGTAGAAGAAAAGATTAGGGATATTTTTATTTAGTTTATTTTAATTATTTGGGATTTACAAAAAAGATTTAAGGGGATGAGGAGATAGTTGTAATTTTTTAAAGCTTGCGAAAAAGCAAGCTTTTTTATATTATATAAGTTATGGAAGAATTGCAGTCAAAAATGGTTATAGGCTTAATGTCAGGTACTTCTTGTGATAGTATTGATGCTGGTTTGTGTGAAGTTCATCCTGACATGTCAGTAAAACTTATTTCTGGTATAAATTATAAATATCCAGAGCATATTAGAGCTAAAATTTTTCAACTTTTTTCTGGAAATGTATCTGTTAAAGATGTATGTCAAATGAATTTTGCTATAGGTCATTGTTTTGCAGAGGCTTGTAAAGTTTTAATCTCCGAACATGGAAAACCTGATTTTATAGCAAGCCATGGACAGACTATCTTTCATTTTCCGATTGATGAAAAATTAGATAAAATTTCATTAAAAAGTACATTGCAAATAGGTGAAAGTGCTGTTATAGCCCAAGAAACTGGCTGTTTGACAATTTCTAATTTTAGAGAAGCTGATATTGCTGCAGGTGGAGAAGGTGCGCCTTTAGTCTGTTTTGCTGATGAAAAATGGTTTAAACCCTTAAAGAAAAATTTATTGGTTCAAAATATTGGCGGAATTTCTAATGTTACTGTAATTTCTAAGGATTTCCCGACATTCGGATTTGATACTGGACTTGGTAATATTATGATTGACTATTGTGTTAATAAATTCTTTAAAAAGCCTTATGATAAAGACGGAAAAATTGCTGATTCTGGTAAAGTTTGTGAAAGTTGGCTTGAGTGTCTGATGCAAGATGAATATTATTTTAAAGTTCCTCCAAAAACTACAGGTAGAGAGTATTTTTCAGCAGAATATATTGAAAATGCATTAAGATTTGGACCTAAAAAGCCAGAAGATATTATTGCTACAGCTACAGCATTGACTGCAAAAACAATTGCAACAGCTTACGAAAGATTTATATATCCTGATATTGATATAAAAGAAGTAATTATTGGGGGCGGTGGAGCATATAATCCGACATTAATGAAATATTTGCGTCATTATCTGCCAAAACATATAGATTTAAAAACGCATGAAGCTTACGGGATATCCAATAATTTTAAAGAAGTTATGGCTTTTGCTCTTTTAGGTTATTGTAATTATTATAATATACCTAGTAATCTACCTTCTTGTACAGGAGCTTCAAAAAGAGTTGTTTTAGGAAAAGTGTCTAATTGATATTAAATTATTTTTTAGTATTATCATTTTGTTAATATTTGTAAATATATTTTTTTTAAAGTATCAAAAATATTATTTACAAGTATTATTTAGGTAGTAACAAAAAGGAGAATTTAATAATGATTGACAATGTTTCATTTACCTCAAACAAAACTATGGCTCAGCAATATTTAGAAAGAAAAGCTGCTCAAATTGAAGCTAATTTAGCAGAAACTATTAAGGAATCAGGTAGAGTAATTATTAATAAAAATAAAGCAGCTGCTCGCAGAGGTTCTTATATTCCAGAAGATGCTTATTTCGGAAATGTACCTCTATCTCCTCGCCAAATTGGTAAAGCTAAAACTATGGAGTCTGTTGCTGTAACAAAAACTAATACTGATGTTGCTGAAGCTGCAAAAGGAAAAGAAGAAATTATTCCAGAAAATAGTATTAATTACTTAGCTTAAGATAATTTTTTATAGCATAAGGAATGTACCTGATTGTATCTGTGGCTAAAACGCCATAAGCAGTCAGGTCATTTTTTGCTAAATCACCTGATAGCCCATGTAAATAAACACCGAGTACAGAAGCTTCAAATATTTGCATATTTTGAGCAAGTAATCCAGCAATCATGCCTGCAAGTACATCTCCACTTCCTGCTTTTGCAAGGGCACTATTCCCTGTGTGATTATAATAAATTTCTCCTTCTTTAGATGTTACAATTGTTTTATGAGATTTTAAAACTGTTACACAGTTATATTTTTCACTAATTTTTTTTGCAGATTTTTCCATATCTGATAAAATTTCATCTAAACTGCAATGTAATAGTCTTGAAGCTTCTTTAGGATGTGGAGTTAATATTGTATTTGTTGGTAATTCTATATCATTTTTAGATAAAATATTTAATCCATCAGCATCAATTACTGTCGGTAAATTTTTTGCTAATGAAATTGTATTTTTAAATAAATTTACAGCTTCATTTGTCGTTGATAATCCGCAGCCAATTAGTACTACTGTTGAATTTTTGATTATTTCTGGTATTTTATCGGTTGGTGCAAGTACAATTTCAGGAGCTAGTGATGCTGTGACTTTTAATGCATTATCATGACTTGCTAATTCAACATATCCTGCTCCGATTTTTAATGCAGAAACAGATGAAAGATATGCAGCTCCAGTCATGTATTCTGAACCTGATACATTAAGAATTTTACCAAAAGAGCCTTTGTTTGAATTTTCTAATCTTTCAGGTAGTTTTGGCAGTTTATTATAGTCCATTTTGTCTAATTGCCTCATAAGCCACAATTGCGACAGAGTTTGACAGATTTAGACTTCTTTGCCCTTCTTTCATAGGAATTGTTAATGCATTTTTGTCTTTTACGTAAACGTCTGGCAATCCTCTAGTTTCCGGTCCAAATACTATGAAATCTCCATCTTTAAATTTAATATCTGTATATAATTTTTTAGTTTTAGTTGTCAGATAATAAAAATTAGCATCTTTATTTGCTTCAAGCAATTCTTCCATTGTATCAATTTTGTGTAAATCAACACTATCCCAATAGTCTAATCCAGCTCTTTTTGTATATTTGCTAGACAATGAAAAACCTAGTTTGCCTACAAGATAAAGACTCGCTCCAGTGCAAGCACATAATCTTGCAATATTTCCTGTATTTTGAGGAATTTCAGGTTCATATAAAACTATATTAATTTTGCTTGTCATTGTTAAATAACTTTCCGCTTTCAGCTACAACTGGGATTGCTCTAACCACACAGAAAATAATTGCAGCCCAAGCAAATATCATTGTGATTATGTGAAGTGTCGGTGTGCCTTTCCAGAATTCCATTCCAGGTGTATTTACAGCAATTAATAGTAAGAATGCTAAAACTTTTGCAACAGCATAGCTTATTCTCATAAATCTAGAAGCACAAATAAATTTTCCCCAAGATGTTGATTGCATTGATTTTTCACCGAAAGCAGTCATACCTTTTGATAAAGCAACACTTCTTATTCCATCTGTAGTGAAAGCTCTAGCTACACAAACTAATGGGAATAAAATATTAATCCAGCCCATTACTGCAAATACAGTCCAATATGATACTTCAACAATTCTATCGCCTAAAATATCAAGAACGGATCCCCATTCTGATGATTGATTTAGTTTTCTTGCTAAATAGCCATCAAGACCATCCATTGAAAATGCAATTATAGTTAATATAAATGCAAGAATATATGACCAAGTTGTTTTTTCATATAACAAAGCAATTGCTGCATATGCTACAAATATTCTTGATACTGATACGATATTTGCAATATTATTTTTTATATTCATTTGATGTCTCTCCGATATTCTTATTTTTTAGTTCTTGATAGTGCAAAATTAACTTCATCAAGTTTTTTTACTTTATCTCCAAGCATAATTTTTTCAGCTTCTTCTAAGATTTGAGTTACCATAAAACCGTTATCTCCGTCAGAACGAGCTTTTTTGCCGGTTGCACAACAGCTGATAAAGTGTTGGCATTCAAGTTTAAGTGGTTCAATTTCTAAATAATCAAGTTTAATATTTTGAGTATTGTCTTTTACAAAGTTATCAAAAATGACAAGTTTGTTTTCGGCAACTGTATCATCTAAAATAGCAGTAGCTTTGGTTCCTCTTACAAGAAGTTGTACATGTTTTCTTGGTGTAATCCAACTGTCAGAAATATGTCCGATTACGCCATCTTCAAATTGTATTCCGATATGTGTAATATCCATAATTTCATTTTGATCAGATGAACAGCCGACTGCAGAGATTACATGTAAAGGTTCTTTCCCTGTTACATAGCTAATCATTGATACATCATGTGGAGCTAAATCCCACATTACACTTCTATCATTTTTAAAGTAATTAACATTTAATCTGTCGCTTTGTGCGTATACGATTTTTCCTAATGCACCTTCTTCAATAAGCATTTTCAAGCGGTTTACTGCTGGGTGGTATAATAGTAAGTGTCCTACCATTAATACAAGACCTTTATCATGTGCTAATTGTGATAAATCTCTTGCTTCTGCTGCTACTGTTGAAATAGGTTTTTCTACATAAACATTTTTGCCTGCTTCAAGCATAGCTTTTACCATTTTATAGTGAGTATGGCTTGGTGTTACAACGCATACTCCTGTGATTTCTTTATTATTTATAATTTCGTGGAAATCTTTAGTAACTTTTACTCCAGGGTATTGTTCTGTTACTTTTTTCAAATTTTCTTCATCAATATCACATACTGTATCAAGTACGTTTAAATTATAAAAATTGCGGACAATATTTCTTCCCCATACACCGCAGCCTATTACTGCAACTTTTTGTTCGTTCATGTTAATTCCCTAATCTTCTTTTTCTCTCATTATTTGTCTGTATACACATGTAAGATATTAAAATATCCTACTTATATCATACTCTGCAAAGATTTTTTTGCAAATTTTTACGTGATGTTTTACAAATTATTGTTGTTGATTTTGCATTGCATTAAGTCTAATTTGGTGCATTTCCTCACATTTTGAAAAGAATAATTCTCTATCAGTTTCCGGAAAATATTTTGAAAGTTTTTCCAATAGCGGTTGAGGGAATGCTGAATATTTTGCCATTTGATCTAACATATCATCATTTATAGGATAGATTGATCTAAAGTTTTTGAAATAAATGCCTTTACTTTCTTCTTCCGAACGTTGAGGATTTTCCATTGCTTTTGTCCCAAGTTTGTAAGTTACATATGTAGAATCAAAATATGCAGGTTTGTAACCTTTCATAATTATTCTCATAATAAAATCAAAGTCAGACATTGTTTTAAATTTTTCATCAAAATAATTTTCTTTCTCAATCATTGACTTTTTGAAAAACATTGCTTGTCTTGCACAAGGCATAACTTGAAATGCATTATGCATAGAAGGCGCAAATAAGAAAACAAAACCTTCAGGGTGTCTGCAATATGCAGGAGCGAATGTAAAATCAGCATTACTAGCTTCCATTATGTTTACAATATCATATATTGAAGTAATATCATGGATAAAATCGTCGCAACTTAAAAAAGTTACGTATTTACCTTTTGCTCTCATCACTCCTTTGTTGTATGCATTGAATTTACCCGTATCTCTTTCAGAGTAGAATTTGAAAAAACCTTTGTTTTTATAGTTTTTAAGCATTTCAATAGTGCCATCATTTGAAGCATTATCAATTACTAAGTGTTCTATATTTGGATAAGTTTGCAAATCTAATAATGAAATTAACAGATTAAAGTCATCTGCTAAATTGTTTTCAAGTAAGTTATAAGTTGGTGTGATTATAGTAACAAATGGTTCCATTTTTACTCCTTTAAATTAATGGTTAATTTCTTTAAATATAGCATAAATCAATATTTTTGACGAATTGTTACGAGATGTAAATTCTACAAAAAAAATACGGTAAAAATATCTATTATGAGTTTAAATGTATGTATCTGCGAAGTGTTTATTAAGAGTATAGGAGGTTATCATGAGTCAGTATGGTCAGTATACGTCTGTTTCTCCTGCCGAAGTTGGTTTAATGACAGGAATGATTGGTGCAGGTATTGGGTATACTTTAGCACCTAGAAAATACAATCTAGAACAGCTTTTAACTCAAAAGCCAGATGTGTTTGAAAAATCTATTCCTCAAAAATATTTAAGTAAAGCTACAGAACCTCAAAAGAATGCTCATAAACTTTTGGTTAATGCAAGAAAATCAATTTTAGAAGCATCTAAAACAAATACTGGAGAAGCAAAATTGGCCGAACTTATTAGATCTCCAAAGTTGGAAAATGCTTACAAAGCCATAAAAAGTTTTTTACCTAAAGCAAGAGCCCAAACTGCTATTGTATTAGGTGTAGTTGGAGGTTTTATAGGTGCTTTGTCTAAGATAATTTTCTTTGGAGATAAAAATCCTTAGTATGATGTGTAAATATCTCTAATGATATATTCTTCAAGAGATTTTTTGTCATTTGATTTTGTTTTTGGATCATTAATCATAATATCAAATGCATAAGTCTTTCCGCTTCTTGAAGTAATATATCCAGCAATACCGCTCACGTCTGATAAAGTTCCAGTTTTAGCTCTCAGATTATCTTTAAAATAAAGCATTCTATTTTTTAGTGTGCCTTCTCCTGCTGTAGGCATAGAATTTTTTAATGTTTCATTTTTGAATTGTTTGACAAGATAATCTGTCATAAAATTAGCTGTGATTATGTTATTTTTTGAAACTCCACTGCCATCTACAATTTTAATATCTTGAGCGTCAATGCCTATTTTATTAAAATAAGCATTAAGCATTTCTTGTGAGTGTTGTAGTGAGCCTGTGTTATTTACTAATTTAGCTCCTGCTAATTTGAATACTGTCTCTGCAACAAAATTATTGCTGTCCATTAATATTGCTTTAATAGCTTGTGATATCGGGTGTTTTATTTCTGCGACAAGATATACATTTGTGGTAGGTGTTTTCTTTTGTGGAAAACCTCCATAGTAATCCATTTTTGCAGATTGTATTGCATCTTCAAGTCTCAGTATAAAATATCTTTTAGGATTGTTAATTGGAATTTCTTCTGTAATTTGTTTATTTATAGTCCCTGATATATTCAAAATATTTGGAGCAATACTGTTATTTCTGTTTAATTCAATGTCATTTTCTTTGCCAGTTGTAACAAGGTTCATAAATGTTATTGGATAAAATTTATTTGTATAAATTTGTGCAGGAGAACCTGGATTTGTTGGTGAAATAATAATACTTAATAAATTCTTATCAATATTGTATGAACTGAATTTTGGCATTAGTGGATTTAAGTCGTCATCCCATTGCCAGCCTTCGCCCCATTCTGTTTTGTCAAAAATATAATCATCTATGTATATAATTTTTGGAGAGGTTATCTTTTTGTCTTTAACTGCTTTTTCCATTAAAGAATTTAAGCCAGCTGAAGTTAGAAAAGGATCAGCTCCAAGTTTTAAATATAAATCATTATTTGTTGTTTTATACAATTTTGTTGAAAATTCATAATCATCACCAAGTGTATCAATTGATGCTCCAAGTGTAATTAATTTTAATGTAGAAGCAGGCATAGTAGGTTGTTTGTCATTTAATTTGTATATAACTTTTCCAGTTTCTACATCTTTTACGGACACTGATACTGCACCTTTATTAATATCTGATTGTGCAATTGTTTTATCAATTGCAACTGAATAAGTTTTTGCTTGAGTTGTCATTATTAAAAGTAATGTAATTAAAATATTAAATAATTTTTTCATACTTTTTTTACCTCATAAGTTTCTCTAATATCATTAATACAAGTGCATTTATTTCTGAATTCATACATTTCATTAAAATCTAAAGTTGCATCCATAGCACCTTCTTTTTGATCTTTAATTTCGGATATTGAATCTCCTTTATAATCAATAATTCTTGAATGTCCGATATTCCATTCTCCGTCTTCTATGTATCCTGATTGAGTTAATGCAACCATAAATGATTGGTTTTCAACAGCTCTGCATCTTGTCATACATTCCCAAGGAATAGGTTTCTTTAAGCCCCAAGCTGCACAATTTATTAATAAGTCTGCTCCAGCCTTGCGATATACTCTATAAATTTCAGGAAATCTTATATCATAACAAATTGTAAGTCCTGTATTTATTCCTTCAATATCTACCATTACTGGGGATTTCCCAACTTCTACAAATTTCCCTTCATCAGAGCCGTAATATGAAAATAGGTGGTTTTTTGAATATGTTGTAACAAGCTCACCTTTTCTATTTATTACAGGACAAGTATTATAGTAATGCTCATTTTCTTTAGAAATGAAACTGCCGCCAATAATCCAAGTTTTATATTTTTTTGCAATTTCAGATAGAAAATTGATTGTATCACTATTATTTATTTCTTCGGCACTTTCTCTAAAATGCTTAGGAGACCAGCCTACAGTCCATACTTCAGGTAAGACTATAATATCTACACCTGCTTTTACATCTCTTTCTACAAGCATATTAACTTTATCAAAGTTTGCTTTTTTATCCCCAATTTTAGAACACATCTGAATTGCAGATATGTTTATTTTTTTTTGTCCCATACTTTTTGTTTTTTTGCCTCGTTGTATATTTCAGGAGCTTTCGCTTCTAAATTGAGTAATTGTGTTCTTATATTTTCTTTTGCAGCAGATAATTCTTCATCTGTTGCATTTTCATTTACATAGATTGGTTCGCCGTATAAATTTAATATTTTACAATCTCCTAGTGGAGTTGTCATTTTATCCCAGGATGGAAGATTTATGAATGTTTTTTGCGGAGAATACCAGTGTGCTGGTACTATTGGAGCCCCAGACATTTGTGCAAGTTTCACTGCACCATTTTTAACTTTGTGTAAAGGTCCGTGAGGCCCGTCTACCATTATTCCAACGCATTCCCCGTTTTTTAGCCTTGTAAGCATTTGCATTGTTGATTCTACAGCCCCTTTTTTGCCTGCAGAACCTCTTACAACTTTAAACCCCCATTTTTCTACGGCTCTTGCAACAACTTCTCCGTCAATAGAATTGCTAACAAGAATACTTGTGTTAGCTTTGTCTTCTAGTCCATGAACTAAAAATTGATTTGCATGCCACATTGCATAAATACAAGGTTTTAGGTTCGGGTTATTGTATTCATGAATGTGTGTGAAAATTTCTTGAAGCCTCATTAATCTGTAGGCTGTGTTTGCTAAAAAATCTATATTGCTATCATTAATTAATCTTACCATGCTTTGATTATATCATAGTTAGAATTAAAGTTAATCTTATTAATTTTTATAACAAGGTATTTCAAAAATATTCCTGTCTATTTCATTAAAGTTTTTTATAATTTGTGATACAGCAGGAATGTTTTTATATAAATCTTCGCTTTCCATAGATGCTATTGCAATAATTTTTCCAATACCTGCAGCTCTTGCGGATTCTATACCTGATACTGCATCTTCTACGACTATACATTCTTCTGGTTTAAGATTTAATTTCTCTGCAGCTCTTATATAAATATCCGGAGCTGGTTTGCCTGGTAAAGTTCCGTCTGCATATACGATTTTTTCTATATCAAACCATTTCGCAAGTTTAAATTCTTCAATATAAAAATCAACGTTATCTTTTTCAGACATTGTAGCTATTGTGTGTGGTATATTATTTTCTTGTAAATAATCTAAAAATTCAATTGCGCCTGGGGCAAGTTTTGTGTTTTCATAATCTTTTCTGCACATATCTCGATATACTGCTTCTTTTTCTTTCGCAAAAGATTCTACTAATTCAGGAGAAGGCTTTTTACCTATAAGATATGCGATAATATCTTCATTTGTTCTACCAAACATATAATCGCGCATTTCTTCATCAGTGAATGCGTGATCTCTTAGCCTTTTAGAAAATTCTCTCCAAGCTTCTTGGTGTTTTTCTGAATCAAAAAATAATGTGCCGTTAAAATCGAAAATAATACCTTTGTACATAATGCCTCTACATTTGCTCTTGTATTAATTTATTATAGTATTCTATATATGTCTTAGCTGATTTTTCTTTATTTAGTTGTTTGTATACATATGCTAAATTGTAGTGAAAATCAGGAACAGTGTTTTTTAAATCAATTGCTGTTAAAAGTTCAAATTTAGCTTTCCCATATTTCCCTAATTTTATATATGCACATGCAAGATTATAGTGTGCATATGGATATTCAGGTTTTAGTTTAATAACTTTTTTATACTGTTCTATTGCCATATTAGGACGTCCGTCTTGAAGATAGATGTTTCCTAAATTGTAATAAGCTTTATAGTATTTATTATCCAATTCAATTGCTTTATTATACATAAAAGTTGCTTCATCTATTTTTCCTTGGTCTTGTAAAATGTTGCCAAGTAAAAGCCAGTTTTGTGCAGATCTTTCATTTTCAGGAATTGTTAAAAATAGATTGAAAGCACTTTTAATATCGTTTTCAGCGTAGAAAACATTTGCTTGATTTGATATGTTTTGGTATTGCTCAGATTGAACAAATTTAGGAGCTTCTTTTGCTTTTGGTAAAGAAAATGCCAAAGTGCAATTTGAGCTTATTAATAAAATTGATAATAAATATATAAATCTTTTCATAAGAGGATTATAAAATAAATTAAAAAAAATATCCAGAAAAATTTGACTTTATTTTTAAATATTCCATAATGTCATTGATGTCTCTTTTACTGATTTAATACCCGCATCTTAACTCCTTGGTGCGGGTATTCCTTTTTTTTATTGTTGTTTATTTGGTATTGCTATTGTGTATAAAATTTGTTATAATTACAACTAGAAATTACTTTTATTATATGAGGATGATTGTATGGTTGCAAAAAAAGCATTTACTTTAGCAGAAGTTCTTGTTACCTTGGGTGTTCTGGGTGTTGTCGCTGCGATTACTATGCCTACGTTGATTGGTGGTACAAAGCCAAAAGAATTGGAAGCTCAATTTAAAAAAGCTCATTCTTTATTATCTCAAGTTCTAGTTTCTGTTGTAAATGAAAAGGGAATTGGTTTGAGAAGAACTTTTGCAACATATAATGGTGTAACTTATGCAAATGCATCAGAAATTTATAATGCTTTTTATAATAATTTAAAAATTGTTGGAACTTGTAATTATACAACAAAAGTTAAGAATTATTCAAAAACATCTGATAATCCTTTTATTGATAGAGGAACTCCATATCCTAATAAATTATTATCAAATGGTATGTGTTTTAATGTTTCTGTTTGTGCAGGTCAAATTAACTTAACAATAGATATAAATGGTGCTAAAAAACCACCTAATACTTTAGGACACGATATTTTCTTTTTTGATGTAGATGATAATGATTCTTTAAATCCTAAAAGAATGACTAAATTATTGACAGATGATGAAGTTGAAGAAACAAAGAAGCAGGATGCTGCTGGAGCTGAAAATATATCATCTCAAAGTGGAGATCCTTGTTCTGCAAAATCTGGACAGAGAGGAAATGGTTTAGGCTGTGCTTATTATGCTTTAATTAATAAAAATCCTGATGATAGTTCTAAGACTTATTGGGATAATTTGCCTAAATAAAAAGAGGTTGAAAAAATTTTTCCAACCTCTATACACACTTTGCACACTATATATTTTTTATTTTGCGGTTGCAAGTGCTACGCCTACACCTGCTATACCTCCTATTAATGCTGCCCAGAACGGTTTGTTTTTTGCACCTGCACAGAATGCTTTTAGTAGGTATTTTGCTGATACTGCTGCTGCGCCACCAAATACGGCACCACCTGCGATATTACCTGCAATTTTCTTAGCTCTTTCGCTTCTGCCTACAGGTTGTCCTGTTAATTCTGAAACGTTTTCTTCTGCAGTCTTTTTATCAGCTAATCCGAGTGTTACAGTTTGTAAGAATCCTTGAGTAAATGAGCCTCTGCCGTATTTTCTTATGTCATCTGTAATTGAACAGCCATATTGTTGTGCATATAATGTTGAAGCACGGTTTGCTATTGCTTCATCATTTGCTTCAGGGTGCAAACTTCTGACACTTTCTTTAAAGTCATTATATGCAAGCTGTATCTGCTGTTGTTCATTTCTCATTATTTTGTCGTGAAGATATGTTGCTTTTTTGGCAACCCCTTCCATCGGGGAATTCAGTTTTAAGTCTGCTTCACGCCAGTTTTGCTGCTGTCTTACGCGGGCATCGGTCATGAAGTCCTGATATTTCTGATAATTTTTGTAGTAATCTTCATAATTATATGCCCCGCCGGAATACATAGGCATAACAGGATACATACCGCCGCCAAAGATACTTCCGTTCATACTCATCATTGGGTTTGCCATTCCTAATGGTGTGTATAAATCCATATCCGTTAAATCGTTTAATGCTACTTGGTTATTGTATATATTCGGAAATAATCCGTACATACTTGCAGCCATATTGAAGTCTGCCATAACCTAACCTCCAAATTGAATTTTCTAACCTACCTTACTTATATAAAAACTTTGTGTGTTTTGAAATTGCTTTTTTATCATTATTTATGTTACAATTTCGTAACAATAGTGTATTGCATAAATATTTAAATATATGTAATATGGTCTTATAATGAGGTATAGCAGTTGAAAAAGTTTTTTTCAGGTTTATTTACATTATTATTAATCGCTGGTGTTGGAGCATTAATTTATATGCATCCTGTATTTTTTAACAGGCAGTTAGATAAGGTAAAAAGCCTTTATTATGTTCATAAAGGTGATAAAGCATTAAAAAAGCAGAAACTTCAGAAAGCTATAAATTATTATAATATAGCTCTACGCTTGTATCCAGAACATTACGGTGCTTGGTATAATCTCGGAAATATTTATGTAGTGTATGAAGATTATTATTCAGCAGTTGATGCTTATGAAAAAGCTTTTGAATATAATCCTAAAATGGTTATTGCCAGAATGAATTATGGAATTATTTCAGCTGAAAAATTAGGTGATTTTGATGGCGCAATTGACCAATATGATGAGATTTTAAAAACTAAAAGGCATTTGCTATCTATACCTTTTGTATATAGCAATAGAAAAAGTTACAAAGTAAACAAAGGTTTGGCTTATTATAACAAGGGTGTTGCTTACAAACAAAAGTATGTTTATATCGAAGATGATTGGGAATTTCGCAGACAATATCTTTTAAAGGCTCTTGATGCTTATAAAGAAGCTTGTAAAATCCTAAAAAAGGATTATGATGCACGTTATAATTTAGCTTTAACTTATCAGCTTTTAGGTGATTATAAAGAAGCTGGACTTACATATTGTAAGGCTATTGAATTAAATCCGATGAATTATGAGGCTCATTATAATCTTGCAATTTTATTAAGACATTTAAAGTACTATAAAGAATCTTTAGAGGAGTTAGAAAAGGCTACTACTTTGATTTCAAGTAGTGGTGGAAATAATATGGCATCTCGTCAACGTTATGTTTTTGATGTAATGAACGATGTAACAAGAACAATTTTGGCAAATTCAAACAGTGATTTAATTGAGAAGATTTCTGATGAGCCTGTTAAAAGTTCAAATATTACTTATGTAAATGGTAAAATTGTTTATACAGAAGAGTTAGATAAAGCAATTATCAAAAATTTAAAAGTTTGTGGGGCAAAAGAAATTTTTCAAGAAGATATTGATGATGAAAATACTGAATTCGATGATGTTCGTTATAATGTTCACGTTCCAGGTGTAGAATAATTTTTTGAGTTAACCTTTAACAGCACCTTCATTTTCTCCTGAAATAAAGTATCTTTGCATTGCTAAGAAAAATATTAAAATTGGGATTGTTGATAAAATAGAGCCGGCAGCGATAAATCTCCAGTTAGAACTGAACATCCCTTGTAAATTGTTTACTCCGACAGGCAATGTGTACATTGCTTCTTTTGTTAAAACGATACTTGGCCATAAAAATTCACCCCAAGAGCCGATAAATGTAAATATTGCAAGTACTGCTAATGATGGTTTTACCATTGGTAATAGAACTCTCCAAAATACTTGAAATACATTACAACCATCTACAATTGCTGCTTCTTCCATTTCTTTTGGAATTCCTAAAAAGGCTTGTCGCATTAAAAATATTCCAAAAGCACTTACAGCAAATGGCATTATAAGTCCAATAAAACCTGCAAAATTATTTACAGTATCTACAAGATGCAGCTTTAATGTGATTAAATATACAGGAAGCATAATTGCTTGAAATGGAATCATTATTGTTGCTAAAATTGCAAAAAATGTAATTTTTTTCCCTTTAAATTCCATTCTTGCAAGAGGATACCCTGCCATTGAAGATAATATAAGATTTAATAGGACTGTTCCACCAGCCACAATCATACTGTTTATAAAATATCCGATAAAATCAACCTTATCCCAAACCCCTGAATAGTTTGCCCAAGTAAAGTCTTGAGGTATGATTTGAGGAGGATATGCAAAAATATTTTCACTGTTTCCTTTTAATGAAGTTGAAATTAACCATATAAAAGGAAATATTGAGAGTAATGAAACAAATATCAATATTGAATGTATAGTAATTTTTTCTATTATTTTTTTCATTTTTTATCCTTTAAAGTTTATATATTATATTTGTTTCTTTCAAAACATAAGATGTTTATAAGAGAAAATATCATTACGATAATTAATAATACAACTGCCATTGCAGAAGCAAAGCCTAAATCAAGATTTTCAAAAGCTCTTTCATATATGTAATATACAATCGTTTTGCTTGAATTTAGCGGTCCGCCTTTTGTCATTACATAGATTTCTGCAAAAACTTTCATTGCAGATATTGCACTTATTGTGGTTACAAGAGCAATTGTTGGCATTATATGCGGAACAGTGACAGTGAGGTGTTTAGTTAAAAAATTTGCCCCGTCAATATCACATGCTTCATAAAGTTCTTTGGGAACACTCATTAAAGCTGCAAGATAAATTATCATATAATAGCCTATACCTTTCCAAATAGTTACAATAATTACTGAATATAATGCATAATTTGGATCGGTAAGCCATCCGATAGATTCCATTCCAAGTTTTGTGACCAAGTAGTTTAATATTCCTTGATCTGCGTATAGCCATTTGAATGCAATTGCGGCAACGACAATAGATACAATTACAGGTAGGTAAATCAGGATTTTATATAAAGTAACTCCTTTTATTTTTTGATTAATTAATATTGCTAAAAATAATGGAAATATTGCAAGTATAGGTACTGCAACAAAAAGATAAATAAAAGTATTCCATAGAACTTTGTAAAAAATAGGGTTTTTAAATAAATTTATATAATTTTCTAATCCGATAAATTCCGGTTTATAAATATTATGAGAATAATCTAAGAAACTTAATAAAAAAGTTTGAAAAAACGGTATAAAAAAGAATATTACCAATACTACTACTGCTGGTAACAGGAATAAATAAGGTGCATATTTCCCATAATATTTAAACATAGATTAATTATGTCATTTTTTTGTCTGTTGGTCAATATTTTAACTTTTGCATCTAATAAGCCAGATATCGCTTACTACATTTTCCAATACTCGTTTGCTTACAGAACCTGTTAAAAAGCGATCGAGTTTTGATTTATTTCTTGAACCAAGGATTATTAGGTCAATATCATTTACTCTTGCGTAATCAATTATTTTTTGTGCAGGAATTCCATTCAATATATTTGTTGATGTTGTTTTAATTTCATGTTTTAGAAGTACATTTCTTATGTCTTCTAAGGCTCTTGCTGCGTATTTTTGTTGTTGTCTTTGTATATCTAAAAGCCAATTTGTATCTAGTGTTCCATCTAAAAATAGTAGGTTTGGATCTTCATTTACCATGCAAATATGAATTTCTTTATCTTCCAGTTGCATATCAGGAATTATTTTATTTATAATTTCTAATGAGCAGTTTGTGCCATCTGTAGTAAGTAGTACTTTCTTTTTATTATTTTCTTCTTTTGTTATGTAGTCTGATATTTTACTGCTGTTAATTATTTCTTGTGATACTGATCCTAACCATTTTTGTAAGCCTTTTTTGCCATGCGAACCCATTAGAATTAAATCGTATGCTTCTTTTTCAGATTGTTCTAAAATGCTTTCTATTGCTGCTCCGCAATTTTTGATTTTTTCCCCTGGTGTCATTCCGAGTTTTTTTATTTCTTCTTCTGCATAGTCTAAAATTGTATCTGCCATATTGGCACAAGAATATGCAAAATTCTTTTCTTCAATGCTTATTTCATCAGGTAAAAAAGACCAATCAATGACACATATCATATCAATTTGGGCATTTTTGATCCAGCCTGAAATGTTTTTTAATGCGTCGAAACTTATTCTTGATCCGTCTGTACAAAATAATATTTTCATATATTTAATCTCCTAATTGAATTATTCAAAATAAATATAAATTATGTTAAGGAAAATTACATTGTCTGGTATTCTATATTTTTTTCTGTTATTATGTTTTTAGGGAAATGTTTTTATAGGAAATTTGTTATAGTCATGACGTCAAATCAAAAACTTCAATCAAAGGTTAATTTAAGGGATTATAAAGATTTAATAGAAACGATTGCGAAGGTTGAGTATCAAAAGTTTTCTACTTCGCATTTGATAGAACTTCCTGAATTAATAAATATTGGTAATCACACTTTATATATTTTATTTAAAAATCATTCCCCTGAAAATTACAATAATACATATCTTTCAACAGCTATAAAATGGGCTATAAGAAACGAAGTAAGAAGACGTTATAAATGGTATTCATTAAAAAATAAGAAACAACAATTAGATGAAGAAAGTGGTAATTTAAGAGAGGAAGTTTATAAAACTATTCTTTCAATAGATGAAATGCAAGATGCAGAAGTTCCTACTCAGATTAAGGCTGAGGATATGACTCCTGAAGAATCTATTGAATTGTCCGAATTAAAAAGTGAAATTATTGAGTCAATGAAAAAATTGCCCCAACGTGAAAGAGAGTTGATTGAATATAAATTTTTCAAAGAAAAAAAACTAAGAGAAATTGCTGAAGAATTTAATATTTCACAATCAAGAATATCAAGAATTATACAATCAGGATTAGATAAAATTAAAAGGGATTTAAAAAGACAGGGGATTATTTAGTGAAAACTATTTTTGAAAAGAGTAACGGGGTATTAGGTGTAACTTTAACTGATGAAAAAGAGGATTTATCTTTTATTGATAATTCTTTATTAAGATCATCAGAAGTAGGTTTGCCTCAAGTTAGTGAATTAGAAGCATTACGTCATTATAAAGAATTGTCTGACAAGAATTTTTGTATCGAAAAAGGTTTTTATCCTTTAGGCTCTTGTACTATGAAATATAATCCAAAAGTAAATGAACTTTTGGCTTCTCTTGAAGGTTTTGTAAATTTGCATCCATTATCTGATGATGTTGATTGTCAAGGTGCTTTAGAATTGATGTACAATCTTCAAGAAGCTTTGAAGAAAGTTACTGGAATGGATGCTGTAACCTTACAACCTGCAGCAGGTGCTCATGGTGAATTGACCGGAATGATGGTTATCAAAAAATATTTTGAAGTAAAAGGTGATAACCGTAAAAAAGTAATAATACCTGATTCTGCTCATGGGACTAATCCAGCAAGTGCTCATTTATGCGGGTTTGAAATTGTTCCCGTAAAATCAAATGAAAAAGGTCAAGTTGATGTTGAAGATTTAAAGAAATTGCTTGATTCTGATGTCGCTGCAATTATGATGACTAATCCTAATACTTTAGGAATTTACGAAGAAAATGTATTAGAAATCTCTAAATTAATGCATGATAATGGCTCATTATTGTATTATGACGGGGCTAATTTTAATGCGATTATGGGATATACAAATCCTAAATTGATGGGATTTGATGTAGTTCACTTAAATCTTCATAAAACATTTTCAACACCTCATGGCGGCGGAGGACCTGGAGCAGGTCCTGTTGGCGTTGTTGAAGAATTAAAGGATTACTTACCATCTCCTGTGATTGACTTTGACGGTGAAAAATATTTCAAAAATTATAATATAAAACATTCAATCGGTAGTGTTAAAGGTTTTTATGGAAACTTTGGCGTTCTAGTAAAGGCGTATGCATATATTTTAATGATGGGTGATAATTTAAAAGAAGCAAGTGAAAATGCTGTTTTAAACGCAAATTATTTAAAAGAAAAATTAAAACAAGCATATTTATTACCTTATGATGAGCCTTGTATGCACGAATTTGTTTTGTCAGGTGAAAAACAAAAACATGAAAATGGTGTATCTACATTAAATATTGCAAAAGCATTGATGGATGAAAATACTCATCCGCCAACGGTTTATTTCCCATTAATTGTACATGAAGCTATAATGATTGAGCCTACTGAGTCTGAAACTAAAGATGTTTTAGATAAGTTTGTAGATGTAATGTTGAAAATAGCAGAGGAAGCTAAGTCAAATCTAGAAAAATTGATATCCGCTCCTCATACAACTCCTGTAAAACGTATTGATGAGACTCTAGCTGCTCGTCACCCTGATTTGAATTTTAAACAATAGAGATAATAAATAAAAAAGTAAGAGATAAAGAATATGAGTAAAGAAAATAAAAAATTAAAAGTTGCATTTCCCCATATGGGAACAGTATATATAGCTTGGGCTGCTGCTCTCAAAAAGATTGGAGTAGAACCTTTTATCCCGCCTTATACAAGTAAAAAAACCTTGTCTCTTGGGACAAAGCATTCTCCTGAGGCTATTTGTTTGCCTTATAAGTTAATTTTAGGTAATTTTATTGAAGCAATAGAAGGTGGTACCGATTATGTTGCAATGATTTCTTCTCCTGGCTGTTGCCGTTTGGGAGAATATGGAAATTGTATTCATAATGCATTAACTGATTTAGGTTATCATGCAAAATATATTGAGTTAACTTTGTATGATGGGCTAAAAGGAATGTATGATTTCTTAAAGAATATTAGTGGAAAAAATGATCCTATTTTATTCGCGAGAGCTATTAATATAGCAATAAGAAAGATGTTCATTCTTGATGATTTAGAGAATCTTCTTTCTTATTATAGAGCAAGAGAAATTCATTTTGGTGATGCTGAAAAAAATTATAATAAGGCTTTAAAATTTATAAAAGATGCTGATAATACAAGAAAACTGAATAAAGCTAAAAAAATGGCTTTTGATGAAATGAAAAAGACTGAAATAGATCCAACAAAAGAAGTTTTACATGTTGATTTGACAGGTGAAATTTATTTAGTTTGCGATCAGTTTTCTAATCAAAATATTACAAGAGAGTTAGGAAAAATGGGTGTACAGACAAGAAGAAGTCTTACTGTTAGTAGTTTCTTGAAAGATGCTATTATTCCTAAGGTATTCAGAAAAGGTGAAACTCATTTACAAAGAGCATACAGATTAGCAAAACCTTATTTGATGCGCGATATCGGTGGTGATTCATTAGAATGCGTATCTGATGTAGCATACGCAGATGAAAGAGGTATTGATGGTATTATCCATATCAGTCCGTTTACTTGTATGCCTGAAATTATGTCTCAAAATATTTTTCCAGCAATGAGAGAAAATTGTGATATACCTATTTTACCTTTAATTATGGATGAACAGACTGGTAAAGCAGGATACTTGACAAGATTGGAAGCTTTTGTTGATCTAATGAGAAGAAGAAAACGTAAGTTGTCTAAGGCAGCAGAAGCTCAAAAAATGGAAGAAATTACTAAGTAGATAGGTTATTTAATTTATTTTAGTTTAGAGGATACTATATAGTATGCGAGAATTATTTAAAGAAGCTACAAAAATAACAAATTATAATATCATATTGACAGTTCCTTTAATTATTTTTGTTAAGATTTTGGATTTATATTCTTTATATTCAAGATATACAGTTGATTCAACTCCGAAATTTTTATTAGCATCAATTACTGTGCTGTTTATGTTTGGAGTATTTTGCTCTGGTTGGTTTTATATGGTAAGAGGAGCTGTTGAGCTTTCAAAAAAAGTTTTTGTTCTTGATGAAGATAGAGCAAAAGCAACTTTAAATTTATTTAAGACAATTCCTGATGGGGTTGGTAAATTTTTCTTATCATTTGTTGGTGTATATTTGTTATTTTTTATAATTCAATTAATAGCTACTCCTGTAGTATACTTTTTAGGAGTAAATATTATTGGTGGATTAGATAGTGCCTCTATGCAGCATCTTCAAGAAGTAACTATTGATTCAACAATAGCTACAAATCAAGGTATGGCTGCTTTTATTGACAGTTTAACTCCTGAGCAGATTGTATTTTTCGGAAAATGGAGTTTGCTGTTCATGTCTGTAACATCTATTATTATGTATCTGTTGATGTTGTGGATCCCTGAAATTATTTATATGACTCCAAATCCATTAGTGGCATTGTGGAAATCCTTAATTAAACTTTTTAAAGATTTCTTTACAACAGTAAGATTATTTTTATCTTTGTGGTTTATGGGATTTGCTTTGTTATTTATAAATACATTTGCGGCATTTAACCCAATTGCTTACATAATTATGAGTATTGCTCTTTTCTATTTTTCAGTGTATTTCGTAATTTTAATATTTTTATATTATGATAAAAAATACATTGATATGGAAACTGAAACAGATGAGTAATAAACTAAATAAAGTGATTGCAGTTGTCGGTGCTACAGCGAGTGGCAAATCTGCTTATGCTATTGAATTAGCTAAAGATGTTGATGGTGAAATAATTTCTGCTGATTCTCGTCTTGTGTATAAAGGTATGAATATAGGAACTGCAAAGCCAACTATAGAGGAAATGCAAGGTATACCTCATTATATGATTGATATTGTAGAACCAGAATTTAATTATTCTGCTGGACTTTACGCAAAACAGGCTAAAGAATGTATAAAAGATATTATTTCTCGTGGGAAAACTCCTATTGTTGCAGGAGGAACTGGGTTATATTTCAGAATTTTACTTGAAAATTATGATTTACCTGATGTTGAGCCTGATTATAAATTAAGAGAAGAATTATCAAAGTTGTCATATGAGGATTTGTACAATATTTTGTATGATTTGGATAAGTCGGCTGTTAATGGCTTAGAAAGAAATGATAAGAAAAAATTAATTCGTTATATTGAAATTGTAAAATTAACGGGGCTTCCTTTGGATAAGGCAAGAGGTGTCAAAGAAAGCGAATTTGAAGTTGAATGGGTTGGATTAAATTTCCCAAGAGAAGAATTGTATGACCGTATTAACAAGCGTGTTGATTTAATGGTTGAATTAGGGCTGATTGATGAAACTAAATATCTTTTAGCAAAACATGGACGTATTCCTAATATCACAGATACAATTGGTTATAGAGAAATGATAGCTTATCTTGATGGTGAAATGTCTTTAGATGAAGCAAAAGAGAAATTAAAGCAAAATACTAGAAATTACGCAAAACGTCAGTTGACTTGGTTTAGGAAAAACGAGAAAATAAATTGGAATTGTTACCCTGATAAAAAGAAAAAATAAATATGACAGTTTAACTATTTATAAATTTTTCTATTTTATGTTAATATAAGACTTAAAATAAGAGGGGTGTGTTATGAATAAGTTTTTAAAATATACAGGGATAACTGTTTTATCTTTAGTATCGATAATTTATGTATTCTTTTTAATTGTTCCGTTTTTTATAAATGGAATTGTAAATTCATATAGTCCGCAAATTTCTAAAATGGTAGAAGACGTAAGCGGATTTAAATTAAAACTTGAAGATATAAGGTTATTAACAACTCCTAAGTTAACTGTAGGATTAGGTATTTCTCATATAGATGTCGGTTTACCTAATGGGGAAAGTTTTTTTACAGCTGACAACGTGCAGGGAAAATTGTCATTGCTTCCTTTACTTTTAAAGAAAATTGAAATTGATATGATAGGAGCTGATAATATCAATGCTAATTTAAAAGTAAAAAAAGATGGGAAATTTTTGTTAGAAGATTATTTACTTGCAGAAAATAAAGATGATAGCAAAGATGTATCTCAAGTTAATGCAATTTCAGAATTGCCTTTGGGACTAAAACTTTCAAATCATTTACCTAATATGTATTTAAAAAACTATAATATTTCATTTATTGATATGCCTACTGATAAGTCTTATTCAATATACGGGAATAATCTTTTAATCTCTGATTTCATATTAAATAAAAAAATTAAGGTGTCTACAGATGGGCATTTTATGTTACAAGATAAAGTTCAATTTAATTATGATATTAAATTGTTAAATAAGATTATGCCTGATATTGATTTGAATGATCTGGTATTTTCTCAAACAGAGTCTGAACCTAAAGAAAATACTCAGGTAGTATTTAATATTATAGATATTTTCAAAGCTATTCATAATAATCAGTTAACTGCTGATTTGAATACTGATATAAAAACAAGTGGAACAATTGATGAAATTCATTTTGACGGAAATGCAAATGTATCAAATTTAAGTCTGGCTGTTTATGGGAAAAAACTACCATCGAGCAATATTGATTTAGCATTCAAAGGTAAAAATATTGATATGTATACTAAATTGTATACAAAAGATAAGGAGTTAACTGAAGTTATCGGAAAGTTTAAAACAGGTAAAAATCCTAAAATGGATTTGAACTGTAAATCAAATGCTCAATTTCAAAGTATAATAGATATTGCAGATAGTGTAGCAAAATCTTTTGATTATAAAGACTTAGATACATTGACAGCTACTGGTGGAATTGATGCTGATTTTAGTATTAAGTCTAATTTGAAAAAAGTTGAGTCTTCAGGATATTTAAAAATTCCATCTGCTTCGCTAGCTTATAAATTGTATAATATTGCAGTTGATAGTATATCTGCAGATGTTGATTTTGCAAATAACATGATAAATATTAAAAAAGCAGGTCTTTCAATTCTTGGACATCCTTTAAAAATAAGCGGAACTATAAATCAAGATGCAGAAGCTGATTTGAATATTTCTGCCGATAAATTACAGTTAAAAGGTCTATTGCTTGCAGCAGGTCAAATTGCTCTATTAAAAGAAAATAAAATTAATAGTGGAACATTATCAATGAATACTTCTATAAAAGGTAAGTTGAATAAAATCGTTCCAAAGGTTAATTTGAGTATAGATAATGTTAATTTAAAAAATATTCCTTCAAATACATCTGTATCTGTTGTGAATTCTAAAGTTAATATAGTTACAGATGGCAAAACTGCGTCTGGAGATGTAAATATTTCAAATGCAAAAGTTACAAATCCTATGGCTGTTGTATCTGCTCCGTTAACTAAAATTACAATCGGAGAAAAAGATATAAATATTGATAATTCATATTTGCTAATTGATAATTCAAGAATTGATATTACAGGAAAAGTTGCTGATTATATGTCAAAAGATATTAATTTTGATATAAGTGCAAAAGGAAATATCTTAGCATCTGATCTAAAATCTATGATTCCTGCAGATTTGAGAAAGGACGTTGGCGCAAAAGGCTCTTTACCTCTTGCTGTTGCTTTGAGTGGTAATGATAAAGTTCAAAATATTAATTTTCAATTAGATGCTACTCCGTCAGCTTATGTTTCAATTTTGAATGTTGATGAGTTAAATGGTAAAAATACCTCAATTAAAGGTAATATAAAAATCAATTCAGATATTCTTGAATTTTCTGATACTGGCATTTATGCAAATGGAGCAAATCTTGTTTCATTAAAAGGTAATGTAAGTGATTTATATAAAACTCAAAAACTTAATTTAAAACTTATTTCGCAGAAAAATGTTTCGTTTGTAATTCCTGGATTTAAAAACTCAAAGATTAATGCAGGGGCTGATATTGATATTTCTGGAATTGCTTCAAATCCTTATTTAAAAGGTTCTATATCTGTTCCATCTGTGAAAATTCCTGATATGGCATTGACTATGAATGATATGTCCATAATTTTAAACGGGAATATTTTAAAAGGTAAAGGTACGTTGAAAAAGTTTGTATCAGGCGGGATTGTTGCAGAAAATCTATCCTCTGATTTTAATTTGTTAAATAACGTATTTTATCTTAAAAACCTTTCAGGTGAAGCTTTTTTAGGGAAAGTTAATGGAAATATCTCGTATAATATTCAAAACGGACATATTGGTGTTAATTTTAAAGGTACAGGCATGGATGCTGAAAAAGCGATTGCAGGTGCTGCGGGGCTTAAAAATGCTTTATCTGGTAAGCTTAATTTCAATACAAACGTGACTTTGCATGGTGCAAATGATATTGAAATGATGAAAAACTTAAAAGGAACAGCATCTTTTGATATAACAGATGGAACTCTTGGTAATATCGGGCGTTTTGAAAACTTCTTGTTTGCTCAAAATCTTCAATCTAACAGTATTATCAAAGCTGCAGTGAATTCAGTATCCTATTTGCCTGCAATAAAAAATACAGCGCAATTCAAAACGATAAAGGGTAATTTATCATTCTCAAACGGTTGGGCTACATTAAATCCTGTAACAACTTCAGGTCCTTCGATGGCTTATTATATTACAGGAAAATATAATTTGTTAAACGCAACCGCAAATGTTGTGGTCTTGGGCAGAATTTCTGCAGAAGTTGTATCATTATTAGGGCCTTTAGGTGATTTATCGGTTTCAAAATTGACTTCTTATATTCCTAAATTTGGTACTTTGACTGGAAATTTAATAAATGTTTTGACATCTGATCCGAAAAATGAAAAAGTATCTTCAATTCCTCAATTATCTTCAGGGAATAAAAATTATAAAGATTTTAAAGTTGTATTTAATGGAGGTGTTGAAAGCAGAAGTTCTGTAAAATCTTTCAAATGGCTATCTAATTGTGATATGTCTGCTATAGAAAAAACAACCGTAAAAGAGCAGGTTCAGCAAACTAAACAAGCAGTAAAAGATGCTGTTCAAGAAAAAGTTGATGCTTATAATACTATGAGAGAGCAACAGAAACAATCTGCTCAAGAAGCTAAACAGCAATTGCAAGATGCTGCAGAAGGTCTTAAAAACTTGAAAAATTTATTCAAATAAATCATCTGGTCTTTCTTCTAAAGGACACAGGCTAAAATCATTAGTAAGATTGTACCAATCTGCATAGCTGTTGCCATGTTCTGGGAAAACTTGTTTGAGTCGTATCTGCTTGCTGTTTTTTGAGCTTTGTAAGCACTTGAGATACGATTCAAACGATCTTCCTGAGAGTCTGAATTAAATGTAGTTCCAAACATTGTAGATTCTAGTCTTGATAATCTGTTATCCATGTTGTCACCATTGAATGATTTTTTGAATATAGATTTTTCAACTGATGCGATATTAACTTTTTCAGGTTTAATATTTCTTGCGTTGTATGCATCATACTCAAATTCTGGCGGTTGATATTCATCAAGAGCATAGTTTTTATCTAAAGGAATTGAGTCTCCATCGTAGTAATTATTAGATGATTGTGCGATGCTGTTATCCATAAAAGATTCTGGTTTTAATTTTGCTTGAAGTCTTTCTACTCTTGAAGAAAACGGATCATTATCATATGTTTGACCAAGAGATTTTTTTTCAAGATTTGCAAGTCTGCTGTTCAAATCCTGATTTTTAAATTCTTGATTGAATACTTGTCTTTCAAGTTCATTGATTGACGGATAATCAACATTAGCACCTGCAGGTGGCATTTTTTCTTCTGCAATATTATCTTTGTAGCTGTCCTGTTCTTCTGCAAATGTATCTTCTTTAGGAGTTATTTCATGACCTATTTGTTCTGCAGACATATCTTTATTAAGACTTGCAATTCTTTCATTAATTGATTTATTAGGTCTGCTTTGCCCATATACACTTTCTTCTATTCTTGAAAGTCTTGAGGCATCATCAGATGTTGTATATGTAAAGCCGTATAATGAATTTTCTAATTTATCTAAAACTGCAGAATATTGACTTGCACCAATAGCGCAATTTATGCTGAGTAAAACACTTATGATTACAATAAATTTTTTCATAACTATAAACTCCTTACAGACAGGATAATAGTGAATGTAATTAAAAGCTATTCTACAGACTTAGGATTTAAAATTTTTGATAAATAAACAAAAAATCGTAGTACCTAAGTCCTACGATTTTTTTATTCTTAGAAAAATGTATTAGTAAAAAGATTAATGTCTTAATCTTTTTAGAGCTTCCAATTCATCTTGGAAAGGTGAAATATTTGTTAATTTTTCAATTATTCCAGGCATTTTTTCACATACATAGTCAATTTCTTTTTCTGTTGTGAATTTGCTTAGTGAAAATCTAATGCTTCCATGAATTGCAGTGAATGGTACATTCATAGCTCTTAATACGTGGCTTGGTTCTAGTGAACCTGATGTGCATGCGCTGCCTGAACTTGCACAGATGCCTAAATCACTTAAGTGAAGCAAAATTAATTCACCTTCAATATATTCAAAGCCGATATTTGTAGTGTTTGGAACTCTGTTTACAATTCCGGTGTTTAATCTTGCATTGAATACATTTTTAACGATATTTTTTTCTAATTTATCACGAAGTCTTTTTACTTCTGTTGCTTCGTATTTTAAATAATCTTGAGCTAATTCGGCAGCTTTTGCCATACCTACAATGTATGGAACATTTTCTGTACCTGCACGTTTACCTCTTTCTTGGTGACCGCCGATAATTAATGGAGTGATAAGTGTTTTAGAATTAACGTAAAGAGCTCCTATTCCTTTTGGTGCATGGAATTTGTGACCAGAAATTCCAACTAAGTCAGCACCTATTGCTTGAACATCAATAGGAATTTTACCTGAAACTTGTACTGCATCTACGAAGAATTTTGTTTCTTTGTTTTTTGATTTAATAATTTCAGAGATCTTTTCAATTGGGAAAATTACACCTGTTTCGTTATTCGCATACATAACAGATACGAGTGCTGTATCATCATTGATTGATTCTTCTAATTGCGCTAAGTCAAGTTCCCCGTTGGAATTTACTCCGATATAGTCAACTTTGTACCCTTCTTTTTCAAGTGTTTGATATAAATTTAAAACACATGGGTGTTCTACTTTAGTTGTAATTATATGTCTTTTATTTTTGTTCATGTTCAAAACACCGCGAATAGCAGTATTTGCACTTTCTGAACCACAAGATGTAAATAAAATTTCTTTTTCATTTTGAGCATTAAAGAAATCTTTCATTACTCCACGAGCTTCTTTTACCGCATGATTTGAACGTTTTGCAAACTCATATACGCTTGATGGGTTTGCATATTCTTCTTGAAAGTATGGGAGCATTGCTTCCAAAACTTGAGGGTCAACTTTTGTAGTTGCATTATTATCTAAATATATTAAACTCATTTTTCTATACCTCTATGACTTCGATATTTTTATCAACAGTTTCTCTTAATGTTGATTCAACAAAAGATTTAAGTGTCAGGTGTGAATTTTTACATCCTGAACATTTTCCACGAAGTTTTACCATCACTTTGTTGCCGTCAATATCAACTAAAGTAATATCTCCGCCATCTTTTCTTAATTCCGGTGATATTTGATTTTCTATCACGTTATTAATTTTTAAAATCTTTTGAGCAGGAGAAAGTGTAGATTCTGCTTTGTCATGTTCTTCTTTTTTATAGTAAGTATCAATTATGTCTTGGATTAAGCCCTTACATTTTCCACAAGCTCCGCCTGCTTTTGTGTAATTTGTTATTTCTTCAACAGTTTTAAGTCCGTTAATTTTAATAGCGTCCCAAATTACATTTTCAGTAATTCCAAAGCATGTGCAAACTACTTTTTCTCTTTGTTTGTTTGCTTCTTCCTCATTTCTGATGTCATCTAAGTCAGTGTAATCATCATAATTTTTCAATGCATCTTCAAGAGCTTCATAGCCCATAACAGAGCAGTGCATTTTTTCAGGAGGAAGTCCGCCTAATTGGTCTGCGATGTCTTTGTTTGTAATTTTTTTTACTTCATCAATAGTTTTACCAATAATCATTTCAGTTAAGATGCTTGAACTTGCAACTGCTGATCCGCAGCCAAAAGTTTGGAATTTTGCATCTGTAACTATTCCGTTATTAATTTTTAAATATATTTTTAATGAATCACCACAAGCTAATGATCCTGCTTCGCCTATTGCATCAGCATTATCAATTTTTCCTACATTTCTAGGGTTTCTGTAATGATCTATAACTTTATCTGAATAATCCCACATAGTCTTTTATCCTTATTTATCTACTACATAATTCTATTTTAGCTCAAAAACAAAAGTGAGAATAATTACTTAATATAAAATTAATTATTTATCATACCATAAGGTATTGTTGCTTTTTTAGCTGTATGTGATGCAGGAAAATTCTTTATTAGCGGAATATTAAGCTCTTCAAAAATATAATCTACACTTTCACAGTCAAGAAAGTCCCCTATTGCTATTGCTTTTGTGTTTTTTCTAATTTTTTCAATGTTAAATAATTGAGTTACCATTTTATCAATTTTGTATAGCGGTTCATTTAGATCTTCTAAGAATAATGTAAATTCAAAGTCAGGTATAAAATCCTGTCCGCAAAGTGATACGAGTGTTGATAAATTCCCGCCCCAGAATGTCCCTTCATAATCGAATTTATCTTCACATACAGTTTCAATAAATTTATCAATCGTGTATTTACAAAGATTTTCTTGTCCAAAATCGCTTAAAATCATAGGGCCTGAATAGGTCACAAGTCCCGAACGTTTTAAAAACATTGCGTTAAGAGCTGTGATGTCTGAATATCCACAGAAAATTTTTGGATTTTCTCTAATTAAATCATAGTTAATTTTGTTAATTAATCTGATTGCTCCATATCCGCCTCTTAGACATATTATTGCGTTTACTGATTTATCTGCAAACATTTTATGCAGAGCGTCTAATCTTTCTTCATCGGTGCCTGCAAGGTATCTGTTTTTTTTATATACATTATCAGATAATTTAATTTTATAGCCTTTATTTTCAAAGAACTTTACAGCTCGTAAAAGGTTTGTATCATCTTCCATTGGACCTGAAGGTGCTAAAATTCCGATTGTATCTCCTTCTTTTAGTAATGCAGGTTTAATTATCTTCATAATGTTTTCCTTTTCGGTATTATCTTGCTATAATTTTACCATGAACGAAAAATACATACCTTTATATAGAAAATATCGTCCTCAAAAATTAGAAGAGGTTGTTGGGCAGGAACATATTAAAAAAGCGTTAAAAAATGCTATTGAGTTAAATAAAATTTCTCATGCATATCTTTTTACAGGTCCTAGAGGAACTGGGAAGACTTCTACTGCTCGTATTTTTGCTAAATCATTAAATTGTAAAGAAGGTCCTACAATTGCACCTTGCGGTGTTTGTGAAAACTGTATTGATATCACAAATTCAACACCTATGGATGTAATTGAAATTGATGCTGCAAGTAATAGAAAAGTTGAAGATGCGCAAAATATTTTAGAAAAGGTTATGTATGCACCTGTAAACAGCAGATATAAAATTTATATTATAGACGAAGTTCATATGCTTTCAACTACTGCTTTTAATGCGCTTTTGAAAACATTAGAAGAACCTCCGAAAAATGTTATATTTATTCTTGCAACTACAGAAGTGCATAAAGTTTTAGATACTATAAAAAGCCGTTGTCAGCGTTTTGATTTTAAACGTATAACTACTGATGATATCGTTAAGCATTTAAGATATATTTCTGATAAGGAAAAGATTAATATAACTGATGATGCGTTATTTACTATTGCAAAAAATTCTGCCGGCGGTATGCGTGATAGTATTGCTCTGTTAGATCAATTAAGCGTTCTTGATGGAGAAGAAGCAATTTCTACAGATGATATTAATAATTTGCTCGGACGTTTGTCTTTTGATACTTTAAACTCACTTGCTGATAAAATTGTTAATTCAAAACCTCAAGAAGCTATTGAAGATTTAGAAAAAATTTATAATTCAGGAAATGAACCTGTTCAGATTTTGACAAATTTAATGGATTATTTAAAGAATTTGTTAATTGTAAAAAATTGCAGAAAAGAAATTGTATTTGAATTAACTCAAGCAAATGATGCGCAAATTGCTGCATTAAATTCTCAAGCAGAATTAGTCGAAACACATCAAATAGTTTTTTTAATTGATAAATGTTCTGATTATATAAAAGAGTTAAAATTGACTAATAATCCTCGATTATGGCTAGAAGTCGCTACTATTGATCTTGCAAATTTGACGGAAAATACATCTTTAGTTGAACTTCAAAATAGGATTGCAAGATTGGAAGGCGGAGCTACAAATATAGGCAGTAATGCAAGATCATATTCAGCTCCTGTTCAAGTTGCTTCATATAAGACTGCTCCAACTCCTGTTATGAAACCTGAAATGCAAAGAGCAGAACATGCAAAGCCTGATATTTTAAAACAAAAAGAGGCTGAAAAACAAGTTGAAATTCCTAAAGAACAACACGCTTTGAAATCAAATGAAGAAAGTCAACCTCCTGTAAATGCTCAAGTGCAAAGTTCTGATGATTTTGCTCCTATGCCAAAATCAAAAGCTGTTGCAGGTGATGACATTTCAGTATTATGGGGACAATTGTTAGAAAATATTCATAGTGCACCGACAAGGGCACTTTTAAAACAATGGGCAAATCCTGTTAAAATAACTGCTGAAGACACTGTTTTATCTATGAAAAATGAGATTTTCTTAAATCAAGTTCAAAGCGGTTCTAAAAAACAAGCAATTATTGATGCTGTAAATTCTTTATTCGGACAGTCTAATTCAAATGTAACAATAAGACTTCCTCATCCTGATGATGTTCAAGTAAAACCTTCAGCACCACATCATTCAGCTCCAAAACCATTTGAAGCTCCGAAACCGAAACCTTCTCCTGTAATGAAACCTGTATCATCTGAACCTGAGGTTAAACCTGAAGAAGTTGAGGTATTAAAGGAAGAAGTTACTCAACAAGTGAAATCAGATAGTGCAGCTAAAATAGAGGCATCTTTGCATTCAGATAATGTAAATATGGTAATGCAGTTGTTTGATGGTAAAGTTATTGATTAGTCGTAAGGTTTCCAATCAATATTTTCTTTCACTATTTTTGCAGGGTTACCAGCTATTGCGATATTTTCTTCTTTGAATCTTTTACTTACTACAGAATAAGCTCCGACTATAGAATTATCCCCAATTTGTGCGTTTTTTAGAAATGATGCACCTATGCCAACCCAAACGTGATTCCCTATTTTTACATTACCTGTTAATTGTTTATGAGTGTTATTTTTGAGGTCAATTAATACGTGTTTAGAACCATCTCCGCACCTAATATTTATGTTAACTGAAAACATACAATTATCACCTATTGAAAGTTTTGAATCAAAATCAACGAATACGTTAGCTTCTCCGCAATAAAAATTTTTACCTATAGTTATTGTAGAATTATCACATATTTCTAAATTGAAATTATTTATACCATATAACTTTGTTTCTTTGTTGTAATCAATTTCACATAAACAATTACTACCAATATTGAATTGGCAATTATTAAAGGTATTTATTGGTCCAAATATTTTCACAGTTGAATTTTTACCCTTAAAATTTATTTTTAGTCCTTTAAGTTTTTTAAGTTGTTTAATGTTTCCTGTTTGTGTAACATATAATATTTTATTCTTTTTTTCTTTTCTTAGTTTTATTTTAACTTTGCAGATTTCAATAACTTTATGAGTACTGGTTTCTTTATATTTAAACATTTACTAATCTCCTTATTTGAATTATATTATAAAAATTTAGTATGTTTAAATTTGAGTTTTTATAAATTAATAATTTAGAAGAACTAATTTTTTACTTATTTGGAAATAGGATAGTAAGTTAATAAGATATCAGGCTCAAAAATATCTGTTTGTGCAATTTTAAAATTGTAACTGTCATTTATATTATCTATTTTTTGAAAGTCAAAGCAAGATAAAGATCTGTTGTCTCCGGTAATTTTTGGAGCGATAAAATGATAAATTTTATCAGTATATTTTAAAATTTCTCCGTTAAGATGTCCGCCACTTTCGACTAAAATACTTTTAATGCCAAGTTCAAATGCTTTTTTTAGAATGAAATCTAAGTCTAATTTCTCATTTTTTATTGGTGCTTTTATAAAATTTATACCGCCTTCAAACATATCTAGAGTTTCATTAAATAAATATATTTCTCCGTTTTTATATATTTGGCTTTCTAAATTTGTTTTGAGTTTTCTATCTAATATAATTTTTTTTCGATGCAGCATAGTCGGATTATCAGCAAGAATTGTAGAAGATGTTGTCATTATTGCATCATAACGATTTCTTATTTTTTTTACTTCTTCTCTTGCTTTTTCAGACGTAATCCATTTAGAAGAACCGTTATGGGTTGCAATTTTCCCATCAAGTGTTGTTGCCGTTTTTAGAGCCACAAAAGTTTCTTTTTTTTGCATATTTTTAGTGAAAACTTCATTTAATTTTTTGCATTCATCTTCAAGAACATTTTCTATAACCTCTATTCCTGCATTTTTAAGTTTACGAATACCGTTTCCTGCAACAATCGGATTGACGTCTTGCATTCCTATTACAACTTTTTTAATCCCTCTTTCAATAATTAAATCAGCGCAAGGCGGAGTTTTTCCATAATGAGAGCAAGGCTCAAGATTTACAATTAAAGTTCCGTCTTTTTCTTCTCCATTGTGTAATTTTAGAAGAGCATCTCTTTCAGCGTGATTATCGCCATATTTATGGTGATAGCCATTAGATATTTCATTTCCGTCTTTGTCAAGAACAACACACCCAACTAAAGGGTTTGGGGATGTAAAACCTTCTCCAAGTTTTGCTAGTTCTATGCATTTTTGCATTAATAAGTTATATTGCATAATTGTATTTTACAATAAAATTTGTTATATTGATTAAATATTTAAAAATAAAATATAAGGAGAAAAATTATGGATTTAAAATATATCGGACATAGTGCATTTGAAATTAAATTAAAAGAAAATTCAATTATGGTGGATCCTTTTGTGAGTGTTAATCCCAAATATGATTGGCATAGTGCCAATATTACCGACATATTTTTAACTCATGCTCATGGAGATCATCTTGGACAAGCTATTGAGATTGCAAAAGAAAAAGACGCAACTATTACCGCAATTGTAGAATTAGCTCAATATTGTAAGGAACAAGGCTGTAAAGTTAAATCAGTAAACTTTGGTGGTTGGTTAAATTATGATTGGGGTAGAGTTGTATTTGTCCCGGCATTCCATACAAGTTCGTTACCTGATGGAAGATATGCAGGGGAACCTGCAGGGATTATTTTTGATGTAGAAAATGTTCGTATCTATCATGCCGGAGATACTGCATTGACAACAGAGATGAAAACTATTAAGGAATTATATAGACCAAATATTGCCTTGTTGCCAATAGGTGGACATTATACTATGGATATAGAACATGCAGCAGTCGCAGCTGATTGGATTGGTGCTCAGACTGTAATTCCTATGCATTATAATACTTTCCCAGAAATTAAAACAGATTTGGAAAAATTTATGAAACTTGTTCAAATTAATAATTCAAATTGTGTAATTTTAAATCCTGAAAATGTTAATTAGTCCGTTTTCTAATTGTCTAAAATTTATATTGTTTTAAACTGGAAAACGAATTGGAGAGAAACATGGATATATTATTTGTAATTGACAGGATTGAGTTAAAGTATTTTGAATTTAATAATCTTGTTACTAATTTTTGGCTGATTAGAGAATTGTTATTTGAAAATAATAACGTTTGCATTACTACAATAGATAATTTAGGGCTTAATAGTGGTGTTGCCTATACTAATTGTTATGAAGCTTATGAGAAAAATGGAAATATTTTCTATGACAAAGCTTTAATTAAAAAGAATATTAATGATTTTTCATTGGTAATGTTTAGACCTGATCCGCCAGTTGATTTGGATTATATCAATGCAACTTATATCTTTGACTTTGTAGATAGAGATAAAACTTTAATTTTGAATGATCCAAAAGCTATTCGAAATTTTAATGAAAAAATGCATACTATTAAATTTTTAGACTTAATGCCTGAAAATATTGTAACTTCTTCAAAAGCTGATATTATTGAATTTTTAAATGAAAATGACGAAATTGTTTTGAAACCTTTAAATGCTTGTTTTGGTTCGGGGGTTATGACTTTGAAAAAAGGAGATAAAAATACTGCTGTTATAATAAACACAATGACTAAAAATCAAACGCAGCTTATTATGGTTCAAAAATATATTCCAAAAGCTCGTTTTGGAGATAAAAGGGTTATGTTCTTAGGTGATGAGGTGCTTGATGTTTGCGTTCAAAAATTGCCATCTAATGATGATTTTAAATTTAACGAGCATTGTGACAGTAATATTGTAAAAGCAGAACTTACTTCTAGTGAAAAAGAAAAATTCCTTCCTGTTGCAAGAGAGTTAAACGCTTTAGGATTACCATTGGTGGGATTAGATGTTATTGATGAAAAAATAATTGAGATAAATGTTACAAGTCCTTGTTATTTTATAAAAGAAGTAAATGCTCATTTTAATACTAATTTAGAGAAAAAAATTACAGGTTTTATTTTATCAAAATGTTCTCTTAAAGTTTAGCTTCTGGAGTAGTTTTTTGATATTCCTCCAATATCAATGATTTTTACTATAGGTTTGCCATCTTTGGTTGAACCTATAATTGCATTTAGATTATGTAGGTCATTGTGTCTTAATCCGTATTGATTTAGAATTTTTTGCAAAAAGTTTAAAATTAATGTTTCTTTAGAGTATGGGTGGAATTTATTGTTTACAAATTTCCCAATATTTATTTTTTGATCAATGACTTCATATAGTTCAATGCCAGTTTTGTTAAAGAAGTCTTCTGCAAATTCTTTATGACTATCATAAAATTGTTTAAATTTTACAATAGGGCTTGAATGTTTTGGTGCTGTTTCGTATTTGGTTGCCATATAACCAGCTTTAGTATCACCCCAATAGAATTCTGTAATATATTCACTTGGAACATTTTTATTTAAGAATAGTCCGTGTGCTATCTCTGAATATTGTCCATTGCTATTACATTATAAAGATAGCGGATTTATTTTTTTAAATTTTTTAATAAATAATCTTTCTAATGTTGGATTTTTCCCTTTTTCTTTTAATATATTGCCCTTTTACTTTTAATCTTTTAAAGTTAACAGAGTTATTTTCAGATAATATTCCAAAATGTCTAAGTCCATTTGTTAAAAATTTTGAAGCTTCTTTAATTCGTTTATTTTCTAGATTGGCTTTTAATTGGCTATATTCTTTGCTATTAATAGGTGCATCATATGGTTTTAGATGTTTTATTGCACTTCTAAACAGCATAAATATATTGTTAATAATTTTCTCTTTTTCTTTTTGAGATTTTCCAGTTATTTTGGCAAGCCAGCTTTTGGGTAGACTCCCAGCTATCCAATTAGATTTTGGATCTTTTATAAATTTATCTATAATTTCTTTTTGTGTAGTTATGAATCTTTTAGAAAATTCTTCTGTGGCACCTGTAAAATGTATTCTATTATTGCTGTTTATTTTTTTATCTGCATAATAAGAATACGGAATAGGATTTTGTCCGATTCCGTAAAAAGGTTTCATAGTATAGTTTGTTTTCCCAAGATTTTTCACAATTGTTAAACGTGTAGCAAAAAAATTTTTTGCTATTTAGAAGTGTAAAATTTACAATTGTTCATAATTAATTTTCTTAGGATAAATTTTTTATTTTACTCTTGAAAATACTTCAGTATTAACATCATCAAAAGTATTTGTGTTGAAATAAGCACAAGATGCTACCATTGCAGCATTATCTGTACAATATTTCATCGGTGGTGCAAATACTTTGTAACCTTCTTTTTCAAGGTCAAAGATTTTTTTTCTTATTTCAGAGTTAGCTGCGACACCGCCTGCAATTACAACTTGATTGTATCCACTAGCTTCCAGAGCTTTTTTAAGTTTATGTAAAAGAGTCGATGATACTGTTTCTTGGAAACTAGCACAAATATCTTTCTCCGGTAATTCTTTCCCTTCAAAAGATTTGACAAGTCTTAAAACTGCTGTTTTTAATCCGCTAAAGCTGAAATTATAGCCATCTACTCTAGCTTCAGGGAGTTTAAATGCAAAAGGATTACCTTCTTGAGCAAGTTTGTCTAATCTTGGACCGCCAGGGTATGGAAGACCGATTAATCTTGCAACTTTGTCATAAGCTTCACCGACAGCATCATCGACGGTTTCACCTAGAATTGTTTGTTCTGAATATGATTTAACGTCAATAATTTGTGTATGACCACCGCTTACTAAAAGAGCCATAAATGGTGGTTTTAAATCTGTATCAAGATAGTTCCCGCAAAGATGAGCATTTAAGTGATTTACCCCAATAAAAGGTTTGTCATATGTGAGTGCAAGGGTTTTTGCTGCATTTAGACCAACTAATAGGCAACCAACTAATCCGGGACCTACTGTACCTGCAAATGCAGTAATATCTTCAGGATTAATACCTGCAGTTTCTTTTGCTTGTTTAAAAGCTTCATCAATTACAATATTTATAGAATCTAAGTGTTCTCTTGCTGCAATTTCAGGTATAACTCCTCCGAATTGTGCGTGAGTTTTAATTTGAGAAGCTACAACATTTGCAATAACTTCTCTACCGTTTTTTACGATAGAACAAGCTGTTTCATCACAGCTTGATTCTATTGCCATTATATAGTTATCATATCCGCTTTGCGGTCCTATTTCTATTTGTTCTTTTGAGAATAATTTATTTTTTAGATTTTTCATAGTATTATTATAATACAAAAAAGGAAATAAAGAAATGAAGTTTATCGATAAATCTAAAATAAGAGTCGTTTCAGGCCGCGGTGGCAATGGAATGGTTGCTTGGCGCAGAGAAAAGTATGTAGATAAAGGTGGCCCAGCTGGCGGTGATGGCGGTCGCGGTGGTGATGTTTATCTTGTAGCTGATGAAAATATGTCTACTCTTATGGATTTTAAGCATAAGTCTGTTTTTAAAGCTGAAGCCGGTGAAAATGGTGGTATTAAAAATATGCATGGACGCTGCGCTAAAGATTTATTTATAAAAGTTCCTGTGGGTACAGTAGTAAAAGATATTAAAACAGGTAACATAATTGCAGATTTAACTTCTCATGAACAAAAAGTTTTGGTCGCAAAAGGCGGTCGTGGCGGAAGAGGTAATGCTAGGTTTGCTACTGCTCAAAAAAGAGCTCCACAATTTTGTGAGCCTGGTGAACCTCCAATTGAAAGAGAATTATTTTTGGAATTAAAACTTATTGCTGATGTTGGGCTTTTAGGTATGCCAAATGCTGGAAAATCAACTTTAATAAGTAGGATTAGTTCAGCTAAACCTAAAATTGCAGATTATCCTTTTACAACATTAATTCCAAATTTAGGTGTTGTAAAAAAGCGTTCAGGTGATGGCTATGTTGTAGCAGATATTCCTGGATTAATTGAAGGTGCATCTGAAGGTGTCGGATTAGGACACGATTTTTTACGTCACGTTGAAAGATGTAGATTTTTAGTTCATTTAATAGATTCAACAGAAGAAAATCCTTTTGAGAATTATAAAAAGATTAATTTAGAACTTGAAAAACATTCTGAACATTTAGCAAATTTGTATCAAATTATTGCTTTGAATAAGATTGATGCTGTTGATGATAATAAAAAAGCAGAGTTACTTGAACAATTTAAAAAAGTATCATCTGATGTTTTTGAAATTTCAGCTGTTACCGGTGAAAATTTAGAACCATTGCTTGATTTTATGGGACAAAAAGTCGATGAAATTCCTAAACCAGAAACTGAAATCGTTGTAGAAGAAGATTTAGGAGCTTACAATAACGATGATAGCTCTTTTGAAATATTTAAAGTTGCTAAAGATACTTTCATTATTGAAGGTGGTAAGATAGAAAGAATTGCTGGGGTTACTGATGAAAGAAATTCAGAGCAGGTTATTCGTTTCCAAAATATAATGAAAGGTATGGGAGTATTTGATGAGCTTGCTAAAAAAGGAATAAAAGACGGTGATACAATTATTATTGGGCATTTAGAGTTTGTTTTCTATTCTGATGAAATATTTGGGTAGCAAAAAATATTTTGTTTGAGTTTTATATGAGCATGCGAATTTTACCATTAAATAACATTTCTTTTAAAAGTAATAATGTACAAGCAAAAGAGAGTGAAAAATCTCCAGAGGAAAAATCTAAAGGCTTGTCTAATTCCGCTAAATTGGGTATAGGTTTGCTTGGAAGTGCAGCTTTAGGTGTTGCAACATACTATATTTTTAAAGGTAAAAATTTATCTGGAACAACAAAGTCTAATATTAATGTTGAACAGGTTATTAACAATACATTGTCAAGCTTAAAATCAGACATAGAAGATTTAAGTTCTAAATATGTTAAAAAATTACCAAATGGAGGATATAAAGTAAAATATTCAACTCCTGTTCAGGAAAATAAAGATGTTTTACAAGATGTTTTACTTTTCGATAATGCAGGGAATTTGCAAAAAAGAATTATTTCTAAATTTGATGCAAAGGAGAAGTCTATTACTCATAAATTATACAAAGGTACTCCTGAGCAAATTATTGAAAAGCCAAATGATATTGATCCTGATTATTTGATTAAAGAAGTTACTGTTGAAAATTTCAAACCGTTTATACATGATACATTAGAAAGAAATATAATTGTTAATAGAAATGACAATAGTCAAGTTCAATATCAAGATTATTTTCGTAATGCTAAATTGTATGAGCGCTTTGTGTATAATGAAAAGTTAAATAACCAATCTGCAGCTGAAGTTACTCGTTATAACTATGCTTACGAAAATGGAAATTATATTGCAACTGCAAAGCAATCAGTATACAAAGATGGGCATCAACATGGTGTATACAAAGATGGAAAATTCGAAGTCTTTCCAATGTATATTAGAAAGAAAGGTGATCAAAAATTTTCTGAACTAAAAGATGCATATTCTGCGGATTCTTTGCGTGATTTTGATTCAACTTTTGATCCATATAATTTATAATATTGTGTTTTGCTGAAATATTTAGTATACTGATATATGTAAATAAGATTTATGGAGGGCAATTATGAAAAGATTTAAAAATGTCGGGGGGGGGGCAATTTAAGGCTCGCACCACAAGGATTTGTGAGAATATTTAAAAATATAGTGTTGGGTCAAGCGGCACGCTTGGGATTTACTTTAGCAGAAGTATTAATAACATTAGGTATAATTGGAGTTGTTGTTGCTCTAACTTTACCAACATTATTAGCTTCGTATCGAAAAAATGTTGTTGAAACAAGATTAAAAAGTACTTATTCTATAATTTATAATGCTTTAAAATTCGCAGAGAATGATTATGGTGATTCTTCATTCTGGGATGTATCTGCTTCTGGGGCATATTCTGATGACTTTATAAAAAAATATATTCTACCTTATGCTAAGGTTGTAAATTGTTCATATAATTCTAAACAATATACTGTATATACTCCATCAGGGAATGTAGCATTCCATGTTATATGGTCACAGAATAATAATATGTATTGTCTTGCAAATGGAGTTGCAATTTTAGGTAGAGCTCATGGTAGTAATGGAAGAATTGCAGGGCAAGTTATAATTGTTGATATAAATGGACCTGATGTAACTAATAACAAATATGGAAAAGATATATTTGAAATGTATTTTGCAAATGAAGCTATGCGTTCGGATGGGTATTATAGATCAAGATGTCCCAAAGGGTTATCATTTTGTGCAGATGATCGTTTAGGAGGTTCGCCTGTTAATTTATCTCGGCAAGAAATTATTAATAATTGCTTAAATAAAGGAGGAAATAGTGGAGTAAGTGCATGTGGATATATGATTCAAAATAATAATTGGAAGGTTCCAAAAGATTATCCGGTTAGAATATAATCTTGCAATTTAAGCATTCATATTGTAAAATAACCATTATAGGGGAGACATTATGAAGTGTTATAAAGCAAAATGGATTTTAACATCAACTGATAAAGTATTAGAGGATATGGCAATTGTTGTAGATGAGGGGAAAATTATAGATATTATCCCTAATTCTGATGTTAATTTTGATGAAAAGCATATAAAAGATTTAGGTAATGCTGTTATAACTCCAGGGTTTATTGATTTGTTAACACAATTCCAATATACAGATATTGGATCGGCTAAACCCCAAAGTTTAAAAAATAAAATTAAAAAATTTTTCAAAGTATTTTCATTAAAGTATAATTTTGCAGGGGTAAGTCAAGAAAGTTATTCTAGAAAATGGGCAGAAATATTGACAGATTATTCCACGTTAGATAGAGATGAAAAAATTTCTGCTTTTAAAAAAGGTGTAACATCTTCAATTATGTCTGGTACTACTTGTATTGCGCAAGTATCTAAAGAGTTCAAGTATTTTGATATAATAAATAAGCTCCCTATCAAAAATTATCTTTTCTTTGAGGTATTTGCAGATACTAAAAATAAAAGTAAAAAGAATTTTAAAATCGTAAGATCTGTTGTTGAAGATTTGATTTTCCATAAAGGAGAAAATACTCATATTGGTATTATGCTAAATTCTATGTCTGGTGTGCATAAGAAATTATGGGCTTTATTTTCAAAATATTGCCGTAAACATAATATGTTAATGATGACAAGGTTTGCAGAATCTCAAGATGAGATTGATTGGTTAGAACATGGTTTTTCTGATGTTGATATACTTCATAAGTTTATGGGGCTGAGAAAAATTAGTCCTTATGAAAAAGAGCTTACGCCTGTAAAATATCTTGAAAACTTAAAAGTTCTTACTAAAAAAGTACTTGTTGCAAATGCAAATTATGCAGAAGATGAATTAGAACAATTAGCAGAAACTGGTGTTAAATTTATTTATCAACCATTATATAGTGATGAAATTTGTAATAAAAAACTTGATTTTGAAACAGTTCTAAAATATTTTTCAGAAAATTTTGGTTTTTCAACTCAGAGTTTTTCTTCTGAAAAAACATATAGTCTTCTTGAATTAGCAAGAAAGGCAAATATAGATAATTCATTGAATACAGTTGATTTAATAAAGTATTTAACGATTTATCCTGCAAAAATTTTGCGTTTGGATAATTCAATCGGGTCTATTGAAATCGGTAAAGATGCTGATTTTAATGTATTTAAACTTTTCGATGGGGAAGATTATAATGCATTGATAAAACAAAATGCACCGTTTGCAGTTTATTCTAAAGGTAGAAAACTTGTAAAAGATGGAGAATTGAGGTTTAGTTTATGACGGTAATAAATGAAAAATTCTCTGTAAATACGCAAGGTTTTACTGATATTATTGATATTACGCAAAAGGTAAAACATGCAGTGTATAGTCATTCTCTTCAGTCTGCCGTCGTGCATGTATATGTTGCAGGAAGTACTGTATCAGTTACAAATATTGAGTTCGAACCTGGTCTTTTGGTTGATTTACCTGAGGCTTTAGATAAAATAGCACCGTTAAATGGTGAATATCATCATGATGAAACCTGGCATGATGGGAACGGTTACGCTCATGTGAGAGCTTCAATAATTGGAAATAATACTATGGTGCCATTAATTGATGGGGCATTGCAATTAGGTCAATGGCAGCAAATAGTTTTAATTGATTTTGATAATAAAGCTCGAACTCGAACAGTATATGTTCAAATTGTATATTAAAAATACTCTTGTTTTTGATTTATTTTCTTGTTAAAATTTCTTTAGCGTGGAAATATAAATAGAAGGGCTATAATTATGACACAGAGAGTATTATTATGTATTATGGATGGTTGGGGAATTAGCAAAAACCACCCGGAATTTGATGCAACAAAATTATCACATCCTGTTCATGTTGATAAATTAGAAAAAGAATATCCAATGATTTCTATTCATGCAGATGGTGAATATGTTGGATTACCAGAAGGTCAAATGGGTAACAGTGAAGTTGGTCACTTAAATTTAGGTGCTGGCAGAATTGTTTATCAAGACTTATCAAGAATTAACAGAGCTATTAAAGATGGTTCATTCTTTAAAAATGAAAGATTTTTAAAAGCTATAAATCATGCAAAAGAAAATGATTCAGCATTACATATTTTTGGACTTGTATCTACAGGTGGAGTGCATTCTTCTTTAGACCATTTGTTAGCTTTAATTAAAATGGCTGCTGAAAATGGTTTGAAAAAAGTGTATGTACACGCATTTTTAGATGGTCGTGATACTCCTCCTCAAAGTGCTTGCAATTATATTCAACCTGTTGAAGATGAATTGAAAAAATACGGTCTTCCTCCTGTGGCAACAATTATTGGTCGTTATTATATTATGGACCGTGATAATCGTTGGGAAAGAGTTGAAAAAGGTTATAATGCTTTATTATTCGGAGAAGGAGAAAAAGCTGAAACTGCTTGTGAAGGTGTAAAAGCATCTTATGCAAGAGGTGATAACGATGAATTCGTTCTTCCAACTGTAATAGGAGGAGAAGAATCAAGAATTCATGATAATGATGCTATTATTTTCTTCAATTACAGACCTGATAGAGCAAGAGAAATTTCTAAAGCATTAAATTTCTCTGATTTTGACGGTTTTGAAAGAAAGAAAGTTCTAAAAAATCTTTGTTATATTACAATGACAAGTTACAATGAAGATTTTACATTCCCTGTAGCTTTCCCTAAAGAACATCTCGTAAATATTTTAGGAGATGTATTAGAAGCTAATGGAGTAAAACAATTTAGAACTGCTGAAACTGAAAAATATGCTCACGTAACATTCTTCTTTAACGGTGGTATTGATGAGCCGCAACCTCATGAAACAAGAGTTCTTGTTCCATCTCCAAAAGTTGCAACTTATGATATGCAGCCTGAGATGAGTGCTCCTGAAGTTTGTGAAAATGTATTGAAAGCTATTGAAAATCCTGAATATGGATTTATTCTAGTTAACTTCGCAAACCCTGATATGGTAGGTCATACAGGTGTTGTTGAAGCGGCAACTAAAGCATGTCATGTCGTTGATGAATGCGTAGGTAAAATTGCTGATGCTTGTAAAGAAAATGGAATTGTTATGTTATTAACAGCTGATCATGGTAATTCTGAAGTTATGGTAAACCCAGAAACAGGTAAACCTCAAACTGCTCATACGACAAACAAGGTTCCATTTGTGCTTATTAATGCGCCAAAAGATGTTCAATTGAAAGATGATGGTGCTTTATGTAATATTGCTCCAACTGTTCTTCAATTGATGGGTATTAAAAAACCTGCAGAAATGGATTGTGAGTCTTTAATAAAATAGATGATTAGATAAACAAGATGCCGTATTTATTGCGGCATCTTGTGTTAATAAAAAGAAGTTAGAAGATTAGGAAGATTATGGCTGATAATAAAGTTTTAGATATTGATTTTTCATTTAAAAAGAATAATGTAGATGAATTATTTTTTAATTTGTCAGAAAACCCAGAAGGTTTTAAAAATAAGGATTTTCGTTATACTTTAAGTTTGATTTATCAGACTGTAGAAGATGAATTTGCAGGAGTTTTTCTTAGCCCTAATCCTCCTACAAGAAATACTAATTTTTATTTAGTTAACAATAATGATAAGTTATCATTTTTTGTTACTCCGACAAATAATTTTCAATATTACTTAAAGTCTAAAGGTTCATTATTTCGTTTTAAATCAGAAGTAATGGATGATAAAGTCGGTTATGCTATGAGTTTAGACCTCGTAATGGATTATTTTGGAGGTTTTGGTAATGTTGTTGATTTAGAATCTTTAACTCCAACTTTTATTTATTTGAATAAACTTACCTATTTTGTGATGAAGCTTATTGAAAAATTATATTTTATTCCGACTGTTAAAACTAAAGGTTCAATGTTTAGAATTGTTTATGAACCAATTATTAATTCTCAACAGTTAGCAAGAATTATAAATCAGTTTGAAGAAAATATTCCTGAAGATTTGTTTATAAAAGGAGAAAAACCTAAAAACTTTATTAACGATTTTATTTACAATTATTTAAATTATGTAATTTATAAATTTTTAGGGATTAAAGCGTATAAGTTCAAAGATGTAAAATCTGGGACTTATATGATAAAAGATTTAGAACAACGTTCTGTGATGAAAGGTCATGATATTGCAGAAAGTTTTGCACAATGGTTTGATGAATTATATTTGGGTAAGTATGATGTAATTCCATTCTTTAAAATTACAAAATTAGATGACCAAGAACTATTCCGTTTGAAAGTGCATATCAAAAATAGAAAAACTAATGAAGATGTTTTAATTGATAAATTATATACAGATGAAGAAGTATTCGGAGCTAATTCATCAGATATTGCAAGGATTGTTGAAAAACAATTGAATTATGCAATTCGTTATATGCCTGAGTTAGAAGATTTGTTCGAAGATGAGGATAAATTAGCTCTTGATTTAGACTTAAATCAAGTTTATAAAATTATTACTCAGACAGCTTATTATCTTCAAAAGGCCCAGATTGAAGTTATTTTGCCTGAGGAGTTGACTAATATTGTTGTACCTCGTGCTTCAATTAATGCAAAAATTAAAACTTCTCGTTCAAAAGAATTGGCAGATATCTTCAATAATAATTCTTCTTCAAAAATTTCTTTAGATGATATCTTGGATTTCTCTTATGAAATTGCAATTGGTAATGAAAAGTTATCTATTGAGGAATTTAATAAGCTTATTGAAGGTCAAAATGGCTTAATTAAATATAAAAATAAGTATGTCTTAATTGATCAAGATGATACTAAAAAATTATTTGAGCAAATTGCGAAAGCAAACTTTAAGTCAATGTCCAGAATGGAATTAATCCATGCATCAATGTCTGGGCAGTTACAGCAGTATGATTTTGATTATGATGAAGCATTTGCAAAAGTTATTCAAGATTTCAATAAGCCTGTTGATGTTACACCTCCAAAAGAATTAAAAGGAGAGTTAAGACCTTATCAGATGACCGGTTTAAAATGGCTTTGGACAAATGTATCAAAAGGCTTTGGTGCATGCATGGCAGATGATATGGGGTTAGGTAAAACTATTCAGGTAATTAGTTTAATCTTGAAAATGAAAGAAGAAAATAAGCTTGATAAACCAGTACTTGTAGTTTGTCCAACAACATTGATGGGTAACTGGATGAAAGAATTACAAATGTTTGCTCCATCATTAGATGCTGTAATTTATCACGGTGCAGAAAGACAATTGGATTTAAAACACGATGTAATTTTAACTACTTACGCAATTATGAGAATTGACATTGAAGAGTTGAAGAAAAATTCTTGGGGTATGATTATTGTAGATGAAGCCCAAAATATCAAAAACCCAGATACAGCTCAAACTCTCGCAGTTAAAATGTTGAAATCAGATGTTAAAATTGCAATGACTGGTACTCCTGTTGAAAATAGATTAACAGAGTTATGGTCAATATTTGATTTTATTAATCAAGGATATTTAGGCACATTGAAAGAATTCCAAAAAAGTTATGCAATTCCAATTGAAAGATTTAAGGAAAATTCTCGTGCAGCTAAATTGAAAATGTCTGTTTCTCCGTTTGTTCTAAGACGTTTGAAAACAGATAAACATGTAATTACTGATTTGCCTGAAAAAATGGTTATCAATGATTATTGTTACTTATCAAAACCTCAAGCTGTTCTTTATGAAAAGACATTAAATGAAATGATGGAAAAAATTTCAGGCTTTACTGGAATTAACAGACGAGGTAATATATTTAAACTTATTACTGCATTGAAACAAATTTGTAACCACCCATATCAATTCTTAAAAGGTGGAGAAATGAGTAAGGAGTTATCTGGAAAAATGGACAAATGTATTTCAACTGTCCAAAGTATTCTTGATAATAATGAAAAAACACTTATCTTTACACAGTATAAAGAAATGGGTGACATCTTGTGTAAAGTTATTGCTGATGAATGTAATACGGAATCACTATTTTTCCATGGTTCTTTGACTGTTCCTCAACGTGAGGATTTAATTCATAGATTCCAAAATGATGATGATGCAAAAATTATGGTATTGTCATTAAAAGCAGGTGGTACAGGTCTTAACCTTACAAGTGCAACTAATGTAATTCACTACGATTTGTGGTGGAATCCAGCTGTAGAAGATCAAGCAACTGATAGAACTTATCGTATCGGTCAGGATAAAAATGTAATGGTTCACAGAATGATTACATTAGGCACTTTTGAAGAAAAGATTGATGAAATGCTTAAATCTAAAAAAGAACTTGCAGATTTGGCTGTATACGAAGGAGAAAAGATTATTACAGAACTTTCTGACGAAGAAATTTATGAAATCTTTACTCTATCAGCTTAATTTGTATAAATTTAAGGTAAGCACTTCCAATATTCTCTATTGCTATTATCTGGGCATTTGTTTGATAATGCATATGTAGCACATCCAAATCCGTTATATGAATTATCAGCTTTATCTAAATTGCAATCATTTGTGTTAATAGCTATTGGTTTTCCGTTTTCATCTACTGCTGCATATGAGTATGATGGGCCTGGCGGAATTAATTTATCATCTTCATTTATATTAAATGCAAATAAATCATACCCTAATTTATTAGGTCTTTTATTTCCATTTATGTCAATGTATATTCTATTTTTTCTATAATTGTTTCCAAAAAATATAAGCATTCCATCATTTGTGTATATTCCATATTCTCTATAACAGTCTGGAGCTATATTTATTTGTTTAATACCTTGCAATGTTTTATATTCAGCAGTACTATATTTTTTTACTTGTGCTCCGTTTAAGTATGTAGAATAAATTTTTAGAAACTCTAATCTGCTAGAGTCGCTATATGGCTGGTTTATAAATGTATTATATACATTTTCATATTCATTTTGTAATTTTAAATGTATATTTGCAAGTGTTGAATATCCTTTTTTAAATTGATTTTCAAGAACTTTTTTTTGATAATTTGCTATCAAAGTTGGAATTGTCATAGCTGCAACAACTCCAATAATTCCAAGTGTTATTAGTACTTCTGCTAATGTAAACCCCTTAAATCCCCTGTATATCACTACCTTTTCGGGGGGGGGGCAATTCTAAAAGCTCTATTCTTAATCATTTTGCCTCCTGTTAATTATTAATTATTATTTATTATTTTGTTGAATTTGTCAACCCTATTTGAAGGCTTGAAATTATTTTTATTTAGTTTATAATATACATATATTGTACAAAAAGACCATAAAGGTGGTGAAAATATAAATGGCAGAAGTTAAAGTTGGCGAAAACGAATCAATTGAAAGCGCACTAAGACGTTTCAAGAAAAAAATTCAAAAAGCCGGTATCCTTTCAGAAGTTAAAAAACGTGAAAGATATGAAAAACCAAGCGTAAAAAGAAAACGCAAATCTGAAGCAGCTAGAAAAAGAAAAGTTTAATCAGATATAAAATAAAAAAGAGGTTAATAATAACCTCTTTTTTATTGAAAAATTTTGATAATTAGTTTATAATAAATATATGAATTATAATAAGAAAGGAGCGAGCTATGAAAAGATTTAAAATTCGGGGGGGGGCATAATTTAAGCTCTACTCTTGGTTTTACACTTGCTGAAGTGTTGGTGACATTAGGTATCATAGGTGTAGTATCTGCTATGACAGTACCTACTCTAATGCAAAATTATCAACGTAAGAGTTATGTGACTCAGTTACATAAAGTTTATAACGAGTTAAGTCAAGCTTTATTGCAGTATCAAACTGATAGAAATGCAGTTAATTTGAACGAAGCAGGATTGACTTCTAATGATGCTCTTTCAAAATTTTTTGCTACATATTTTAAAGTTGTAAACACTTGTACTGATCGCTCGCCATGTTTTGCTGATTCATATGAAAATATGAGCGGTAAAACAATAGGAACAAATTCGTCAGGATATCTAACTTTAGCTAGTGGCGCTTCATTAGGATATGGTATTGTAAATGCTAAATATATACTTTTTCGAATTTATGTTGACGTAAATGGTCTACAAGGTCCAAACATTGCAGGAAGAGATATGTTTGCAATTTATATATATAAAAATGGTTTGATTGATGATACAGATGTAAATGATAGTGCGAATGCTCCATTGACAAATGAGCTCAGAGAAGAAGCTTTTGCTTCAAAATGTGATGATCCAAGTGCAAGTTTTTGGTACGGATGTTTTGGAAAAATATTAAATGATAATTGGGAAATGACTTATTAAAAAAAGGCTCTTAAAGAGCCTTTTTTTATTGTTTAGTTTCAATATAATTTGTATTTGGAATATACGAATTTTCTCCGTTTATTTCTATTTTATTTATAATATTTGCACGTTTTTTGCGGAATAACATATCAACAAATGCTTCTAGACGCGTAATGAAACCTGCTTCTCCTGTTTGTTCGTCAATAGTCAAGTTTAAAAGTGGTTTGTTAAAACGTTTAGCCTGTCTTGTAATTCTTTCAATCATCAAAGAATCAGGTCCGCATCCAAATGCTGTAAGAGTAATTAAACCGTCGATTTTTATATCTTTTAGATAATGTCCAGCAGCTCCTGTCATTTCTCTTTCGTTAGCCCAGTACATTTCTTGTCCTAGAGCTTTAATTCCATCATCCATTTGTTCATTTGACAGTTGTAAAGATGAATATACTTTTACATCCATTTTTTCTAACTTATCAAATATTTTCATAGATGTACGTTCATCGAAAATATTATATCCATGAGAAATCAATGCAATTGAAATCGGAAATTCTTTTGTCTGATTTTCGATAAATACTTTTCCTTGTAGAGCATAATTCATAGCTTTTTTATAGCTCATACCTGATTTTGACATAATGTGGAAATTATTATAAGTTCTCCAACCAGCTTTTGAAGCTTTTTTAATTCTTTCCATGTCTGTAATGCCAAATGGTGCAACCATTTCTGCTAAAAATTCATAAAGCCCTTGATTTTTTTCTGACTTATCAAGAGTTGCTTCAATCATTGTAAAATCTTTTTTTACAACGTTTCTGACTAAATCAGGTAATCCTCTGATTTTTGAACAGTTGTAAATTTTGGGAGCGATTGATTGAATTGATGGTACAAAAATTTTATCAATACCTTTGTCAATCAAGTTTAGGACATGTCCTATATAAACTTTTATAGGTAAACAAGTTTCTGTTACAACAAGAGCTGATCCACTTGTCATAGTTTGTTTTGTCGTTACATCTGATAACACAATTTTTATCCCAAGATCTGTAAAAAATCCGTAATAGAATGGATAATTGTGGTAAAAAGACATTCCGCGAGGTATACCTATTGTCATTTCATTGTTTTGATTTTTTTCCACGATAAATCCCCTTTGTTACTTTTATAATACTTCAAAATTAAAATTTTTGCTATCATTGTAAATTTATTTATAGTAATATTTATTTACAAGGAGTTAATATGCCACATTTTTTTATAAGTTCAACAGAGTTGAAGGATAACAAAATAGTTATTTCAGATAAAGATAATTACAATCATATTGCAAAATCCTTGCGAATTAAAAAAGGTGAAAAATTACTTTTAATTGACGAAAATCAAATTCAATATGAAACTGTTGTTGAAGAAATAACAAATAAGGAAATAACAGTAAATGTTGAAAATAGTTATAAGTCTAATAGAAGGCTTGATTTTAGATTATATCTTGCGCAAAGTCCACTCAGGAGTGATGCACAGTCATACATTATTGAAAAAGCAACCGAACTTGGTGCAGATGGTATTTATCCTGTTTGCACTGATAATTGTGCTGTTGGGGCAAGTGTTATCGAGAAAAAAATCCCTAAGTGGCAGCGGATTATGCTTGAGGCTTCAAAACAATGTGAAAGGGCTTATATCCCAACATGTTACGAATTGACTAATTTAGAGAATATAGTAAAATTGAAAGATGAAGGTTATAGGGTAATAGCTTTTTGTGAAAGATTATCTGATATGTCCTTGCATCAATATTGTGAAAAGAATCCAATCTTAAAAGATGAAAAGGTTATTATTATAATTGGTCCGGAAGGTGGTTTCTCTCAAAAAGAATTTAGTTTGTTTAAAAATAGTAATATTCCGATGCTTACGCTTGGAGATCTTATTTTAAAAGCTGATACGGCAGTTACAGTTGCGTTAGGAAATGTAATTTATGAATTCGAAAATTATAGAAAAAATTAAATCAGATGAAATTTTATCAAAAATTATTGATAAATTTGATAATGAAATTTATCTAGTAGGTGGTACTGTTAGAGACTTTTATATGGGGCTAGAAAGTACTGACAGAGATATTATCGTTATGGATCAAGAAGCGAGAGAATTTGCCTTGAAATTATCAGAGCTTTTTCAAGCAACTTTTGTGCCTTTAGATGAGGACAACAAAATTTATCGTATAGTTTTGCCTGATAAAATTAATTATATTGATGTTACAAATCCGGTAGGGGATTCTATTGAAAAGGATTTAATGCGTAGGGATTTAACAATTAATGCAATAGCTGTTAATATCAGAACTGGTGAATTAATTGATATTTCAGGCGGTGTTACTGATATTATGAATAAATGCATTAACTATGTAAATGAATTGAATTTTGTTGATGATCCTTTAAGGTTATTGCGTGTGTATAGATTTCAAGCCTTATATGGCTTTCAATTAGCACCTGAAACTATAAATGCTGTGTGTAAATATTCTGATTTGATTCATAAACCAGCAGTTGAACGGATTAATTATGAATTGCTAAAATTGTTTGGCGGAGAATATGCTCATGTTGCACTTGAGAATATGAATAAAACTTGGATTTTAGAAGAAATTTTCCCGTTTGTAAAAGAGTTAAAACAGGTTCCGCCAAATTCTCATCATCATTTAGATTTGTTTCATCATTCAATAGAGACGGTAAAACAAGTCCAGATTTTGTATAATGAAGCTCCAGATGAACTTAAAGAGCATTTAAGTAAAATTGATTTTGGAGGATTCTCTCGTCTAGCACATTTAAAACTTGCAGCTTTTATGCATGATATAGGAAAATTTTCTACTTGGACTATTGAAGAAGGTAAGCATCGATTTATTAAACACGATGATGTTGGTTCTAAAATGTCTGTTAAAATTTTAAAAGACTTACATTTTTCTAATAAGCAGATTGATTATATTTCTTCAATGATTAAATATCATATTTATCCATCTCATGTTATGACATCTCCTCAGATTACTGAAAAAATTATGATGCGTTATGTGAGAAAAATGGATACAAATTCTATTGATGCTATAATTCTTGCTCAAGCAGACAGACTATCAGCACGTGGTCCTGAAATTACAGATCAAATAGTTGAAAGAAATATAACATCTTTAAATATGCTTTTGAGGTTTTATTTGGAAGCTAGAGAAACATTAAAACCTTTGCCTAAATTATTGAGTGGTAATGATGTTATGCAAATTTTAAATATCAAACCGTCAAAAAGGCTTGGTGAAATTATGGACGCTTTGCATGAAGCTCAAATTTCTGGAGATGTAATTACTAAAGAGCATGCCATTGAGTTTGTTAAAAATATGGCTTAGTATATACTTTGGCAATACTTTTCTTATTGAATAAGCGTATTTGTTACAATTATTTACAAAAATTTTTGTTAAATTTTTTGCTTATTTTTGACATTTTGATTAATTTTTTTAGAGTTTTTTGTATTTTTTTTCAAAAAATAATTTAAAATATTACTATTTTTAATAAAAAATTCAAAAATCTATCTTAATATCTCCTTAACATTCTTGGTAATATAGGCAATTTTTTTTTTGCCTGACTTTTAATATGAATGTGTCATTGTTATAATAGGTGTGAAGTTTAAAACCAGACTATATTATGATAGAAAAAGTTAGTTTATCAAGTGTAAATAAAAAGAATACCCCTTTAGGGAATAATAGTGCAAAAAATAATACTAATCCATCATTTAAAGGCGGATTGGCAGATGGTGCTATTTGGCTTGTTCAACAATGTGAAAAACAACCAATGGTAAATGTTTCTGTTTTAGATTTATCTACTGCAATTGTGCCTAGAACTATTGTTGAAACAAAAGAATCAAATGGTTATGCCGGTTTTGAAGCTTTTAGACGTGAATCTTCCGGTTTGATTGTAAACTGTTTAATCCCAAGTTTTATTGTAATGGGGATGGCTAGTCTTTTGCAAAGACCTATTATGGGTAATGCTTTTAAGAAGGCTAATTTAGTTAATACTTGGGCTAATGAAGATGCTATTAATAAAATCCAACAATATTATAATGAAGCATCTGGTGTTGATAACAAAGAGAAAATTTATAATACTTTCAGAAATCAATTAGGTGATTTGGAAGGTGTTGACGGAAAAGAACATAAATTCTTTAAAGATATCTTAGGTATTAAAGAAGGTGCTGACGGAAAATTTGTCGGTCATATAGGTAATGAAAAAGTTCACAATGCAGTAAATAAATTTGTTGATCTTACATTAGCTGATAAATATGATTCAAAAGCATTTAAAAAAGCTTATAAAGATATTGTCGGAGAAACTTTAATTGCTGAAAATATTAAATTTAAAGCAGATAAGGGCTTTTTCTCTAACAATTTAGAATCACTTTGTGAAGATACTGTAAAAATGCTTAGAGGTGTTGTAAAAGCAGATATTAAAGATGCTGATAACCTCTCTAAATACTTTAATAATGCAAAAAAACTTGTAAACTGGAAGAGTATCGGTGGTTTAGGTGTAATCATCCCTCTTGCTTTGTCTATGCAATCTATCAACAGATGGATTACTTATAAACAGTCAGGTAGAAAAGGTGCTCCTATTTACAAAGATTTTGGAAAAGATTCTGAACATAAAGAGTTAAATCCAAAAGAAAAGAAAGAATTACTTGCTCAGAAATTTATTTCAATTGGTTCAATGATTGGAGTATGTGGACTTTCTATGTTTATGGATCGTCCAATCCTTAAAAATATATTCCAATTTAAAGGTATTTTCCCAACAATGGATCAAGCTAGAATAATTTCTACAGCTACTTTTGCAAGCAGAATGGGTGTTTCAGAAGATAAAAATGAATTAAGAGAAGCTACTGTTCGTGATATTGCAACATTTTCAAGTTTTTATTTCTTAGGTGATTATGTAGCTAAAGGTATAGCTACTTTCTTGGAACATAAAAACAAAGATAAAGGTGTTCATCTGATTAATGTTTTAAAAGATGCTCCAGATAAAGATGCTAATGTATTCAAAAAATTCTGGCATTGGGCAAAACATACATCTTTAAAATCTTCAGATGAATTAAAATCTATTGAAGATAAACGTTTGAGAACTATATGTCAATTAGGAAATATTGTGTTCTCATTGTTATCTTTAGGCGTATTTATCCCAATTTACACTAGGTCGAAAACAAATAAAAAACATGCAGAAGAACTTGCGAAATTAAATGCACAAAAAGAAGCTAATTCTTCGACAAACGCAACCGCCTCCTCTGCGACAACGAATTCCTCATCATCCGCGGATTCCACGTCGACAGATAAGGCAAAATCATCCTCTGATGATTTCTTAAATTCTCAAATGAGAGATAATACAGCGTTTAAAGCATTTTTTCATTCGTAAGGAGATATTAGATTATGAAAATTCAACAAATTAACCCTCAAATAAATAGACAACATTTAGAAAACAAAAAAAATAATAATACAAATTTTACAGGTGCATTTGATGCAGTAACTCTAGGCTTAAGATTTTTAGATACAAACCAAGCTTGGGGTGCAAATGCCGTTGATTTAGGTTCAATGGTAATCCCAAGAACTACTGTAGATTTCGTAAATAGAGGTCCGGCAGCTGGTTTAGAAACAGGTAGAAGAGAAATCTCTGGTACTGTAAACCATTCTTTAGTAGGAGTTTATGGTACTGTTGCAGGTTTAGCTCTTGCTTCTGCTTTGAATTCTAAATATGGAATTAAAGCTCACAAATTGTTCGTTGATGATGAAACTCTTGATATATTAGGTAAAGCTTGGGATAAACAAGTTAAAGCAGGTAATGCTGATCCTTTAAATAATTATTTAACAGAAGTATTTAAAGGTGCTGAAACAAGAGTTGGTGATGACTGGATTAAAATTCCTGATAATAATATTAAAAATGTTGTTGATAAATTTTCGGAAGTTTTAAATTCTAAAGATGCTCCTGTTACTATTTCAAAAGATTTAAAAGCTTATGCTCAATCTGTAATTACTCACGCTACAGGTTCAGAAAATACATTTAGATTGTCTCCTGAGCATAAAACAGCTTCAATTTCTAACTTACTTGATAACATTTATAACGTATCAAGAACATTCATAAGTGACAAAGTAGGAGATGCATTTAAAGAAAGTAAAGATATTGATGCTAATGCTTACTTAAAGTCATTGAAAAAAATGAACTTACATCGTTCAATGCTTGGTTTGGGTATTGCATCAGCAGTTGGTATGTCAATTCAGCCATTAAATATTTACTTAACTAAAAAGAAAACCGGTAGTGATGGTTTCGTTGGAGTAGAAGGACGTCAAAAAGATAATTCTGCAGGATTTAAAGGCTTAAAAGTTGCTGCTGCAGGTATTTTTGGAGGTGGAATTCTTTCTACAATCGGTTTAGGGGATGGCGTTAAAGGATTGATGAAGAAAATTCAATTCAGAGGCTTAATTCCAACATTAGATCAATTCAAATTTATTTATGGTGTAACTATTATGTCAAGATTTTTAGCAGCACGTGATAAAGATGAATTGAGAGAATCTGTTGTAAAAGATGTTTTAGGATTCTTTAACTGGTTAATTTTAGGTAACTTTGTTGCAAAAATGAGTGCTAATGCTATGGATCAAAGTTTATTGAACTATAGTGAAAAAGAACATGGTAAAGGGTTCTTTAATAAAGTTATTAAAGCTCCTTTAGTTTCAAGAGATGAAGTCTTACACAGAGGTCTAAAAGCTGCCGGTATTGATACTATTGAAAATGGTAAAGCTTTATCATTTAAACAAATGCTTAAAAAATTAGCATCTCCTGAAGTAAGCGAAGCTATCAGAAAAGAAACTAAAGGTAAACTTAGAGCATTAAGTATTGCTCAGGTTGCAGGTTACTTGTATTCTGGATTAGTTTTAGGTGTAGGTATTCCTAAATTGAATATTTATATGACTAATAAATCTGAGGCTAAAAGAAAAGCAAGAATTGCTGCAGAAAAGGCTAAACAACAACCTGCTCAGCCTTCTGTAAGTGATCAATATCAAGCAATGATGAAACCTGATAACTTAGCTTTTTTAAGCAAGCAGATGTAATAATTACAAGCGTCTAGGATAGTCTTTGGGAAATTCATATTGATTTTCTTGTAATAGTATTGTGCAATATACTCCTTTATGTTTACAATTATCAATTATTTCTTCATGTGTAGGATATTTGGTTCCACCTGTAACACAGTAGTATGGCCTTACTTGATTGCTGTTTACATTGCAAGTTCCACTTTTTCTACATAATATAAATGCGTATATGTCTCTACCAAGTTCATTAGGAGCTTTTTCTCCATTAATATCGTAGTAAATATCATAGCAAGAACCTATTTTTACACTCATTTGTGTTCCGTCAACAAATCTGAGAGTTGCCATATTTTTGTTTAAAAGAACTCTTTTTTCAATTTCAAAGCTCTTTATATAGGGTTTTATATATGTATTAAGAAATTCAAATGCTGTATCTGAATTATTCATTTCTCCTATTACCCAATCTTCTCTCATTCCATAATCTGATTCAGCACTAATTAGTGCTTGATTAACTACTGATATAAATTTTTTTATTCTTGCTGTTGCTTCATTTTTTTTAGTATTTTGTATAAGTGTTGGCATTGTAAGAGAAACTACCACTCCTATTATTCCAAGAGTGATAAGAACTTCAGCAAGAGTAAATCCCTTTTTTATACTCCATTTTTTAACCATAGTTTAATAATCCCTCATATAATTATAAATATAAACATATATGTTTAATAATAAAATTATATGATGTAATATTTTTTTGTCAATAATTGTAAAATTAATTTATGATAGAAAAGAGTGATGTTTTAAAAATTTTGGCAGAAAATATTAGAGTTGAAAGAGCTAGAAAAAAGTTTTCTCAAGAATATCTTGCAGAGCAGGCAGATATTACACCTCAGCATCTTTATAGGATTGAAAATGAAAAAGTGTGTCCAACGATTCTTGTTGTTGTAAATATTGCAAAAGCTCTCGGGGTTACTTTAAACGATTTACTTCCATTATAAAAAAACTCCCATTATATCGGGAGTTTTTTATTTTTATAAATATATTTTTAATTATCCTAGTTGAGCATTTGCACCGGATACAACTTCAATGATTTCTTGTGTAATTGCAAATTGTCTGCTCTTATTATATTGTACTGATAATTCATTAATCATTTTTTCTGCATTGCTAGTTGCAGCTGACATTGCTGTCATTCTGCTTGCAAGTTCGCTTGCTTGAGCTTCCAATAATGATTGGTACAAAATATTTGTCATATACATTGGTACAATTTTTTGTAAAATGTTGTGCATATCAGGAACAAATTCCATTAAAGGCTCTAAGATGTTATCATGTTGTTTTTCATAATCATCATTTAGTCCTTTTAATGGTAATATTTCCCAACTTTCAACAGAATAGCTCATCATATTTTTAAAACGGGTTGTAACAACTTCAATTTTATCTATTTCATGAGATACAAAATATTTTGCTATATCTTCTATTATAATTTTTGCAGCTTCTGCAGATGGATTATTAGCAGCTCCGAGATATGTTTTTGTGATTTCAAAATTGTAATCTTGGGCTTTTCTTTTTAAAGAAGATATACCTTTTTGACCAACTATAAAGACTTTAGCATCAATGCCTTGTTCTTTATAATCTTTTATCATTTGAAGTGTTCTACGTACAATGTTAGCATTATATGCACCAGCTAAACCTTTGTTAGAAGTAACTACTAAAAGGCCAACTGTCTTAATTTCTCTTACCTGTAATAATTCAGGATAATTGTCTATTGCTGATTTAATTTTAAGACTTTGTGCATTATATGTGCCCACTGATGAAAGCAATTTTTTAAACATCATCGTAAGTTCATTTGTGAATGGACGAGACATTTTTACGGTATTTTCAGCTTTTTTTACTTTAGCCGCTGCAACCATTTTCATTGCACGTGTTATTTTTTGAGTACTTTTAACACTTTGAATTCTGTTTTTTATATCTTTTAAATTTGTCATATTTTATGTCCCAGAGGATTATTTTAAATGTTTAAAATAATCCTCTTTACCTTTCTGCAAATAACTTTAGAATGTTTTTTTGAATTTATTTAGAGCTTCTTTTAATTCTGTTTTATCAGAATCTTCCAGTTTAGCTCCGTCATTTAATTTTGCAACAAGTTCAGATAGGTTTGTGTTAAGGTATGCAAACCATTCTTTTTTGAATTTATTGATGTCAGTATTTGGTACATCATCTAGAATTCCTTCGTTTGCTGCAAAAAGAATTGTAATTTGTTCAGCTACGCTCAATGGATTGTATTGAGGTTGTTTTAGAACTTCTGTAAGTTTTTCACCTCTCAATAATTGGTCTTTTGTTGATTGATCAAGATCTGATGCGAATTGAGCGAACGCAGCCAACTCATTATATTGAGCTAAGTCTAGTCTTAATTGACCTGCAACTTGTTTAATACCTTTAGTTTGAGCGGCACCACCAACACGAGAAACTGAAATTCCGGCATTGATTGCTGGTCTTACACCAGAATTGAACAAATTAGATTCCAAGAAAATTTGTCCGTCTGTAATTGAAATAACGTTTGTTGGAATATAAGCTGATACGTCACCTGCTTGAGTTTCAATGATAGGTAATGCAGTAATACTTCCGCCACCTAATTCGTCATTTAATTTTACAGCACGTTCAAGTAATCTTGAATGTAAGTAGAATACATCTCCAGGGTATGCTTCACGTCCTGGTGGTCTTTTTAGAAGCAAACTCATTGCACGATAAGCCTGAGCGTGTTTTGATAAGTCATCATAAATAATTAGAACATCTTTACCTTGTTCCATAAATTCTTCACCGATTGCAACTCCTGCAAATGGTGCGATATATTGAAGCGGTGCAGATGCGTTAGCTGTTGCTGATACAATAATTGAATATTCCATAGCTCCGTATTCTTCTAATGTTTTAGCAATTTGAGCAACAGTTGATGCTTTTTGCCCGATTGCAACATAAATACAAATAACATTTTGACCTTTTTGGTTGATAATTGTATCAATTGCAATAGCAGTTTTACCTGTTTGTCTGTCACCAATGATAAGTTCACGTTGACCTCTACCGATAGGAGTTAGAGCGTCAATAGCTGTAAGACCTGTCTGTAATGGCTGGTGTACTGATTTTCTTGCTACAATACCAGGTGCAACTCTTTCAATCGGACGAATTTTAGAAGATTCAATTTCTCCTTTTCCATCGATTGGTTTACCTGTTGGGTCGATAATTCTACCGATAAGTCCGTCACCTACAGGAACTGAAGCAATTTTACCTGTAGTTTTAACTGTCATACCTTCTTTTATTTGAGTATATTCACCTAAAATTACAACACCAACATTATCTTCTTCTAGGTTCATTGTAATTCCAAGTGTATTTTTACCGTCTTCAAATGTCACAAGCTCATTTGACATTACATTTCTAAGTCCGTATATTCTGGCAATACCGTCACCTACTTCAATTACGGTACCTGTGTTTGATACTTCGGTTTGAATATCGTAGTTTTCGATTTTGCCTTTAATTATAGAACTAATTTCATCAGGTTTAATAAGTGCCATAATTTCCCCTTTATATTATATTTTTACTTAAATTTTCTAATTTATTTTTTAGACTGTTATCGATGATATCATCATCTATTTTGATAACTAATCCGCCAATAATATCATTGTTTATATTCCAATTTACAATTACATTCTTTTTCAATTTATTTTGAAGTTTATCAATTAATCGTTGTTTTCTGTCTTCAGAAACTTCTACTGCTGAATAAACTTCTACACGTTTGATATTATTTATAATATCAACTTCATCATTGTATGCTTGAATAATTTGTGTTAATTCATTAAATCTCTTTTTGTCAATCAGAATTTTTAGAAAGTTAATTATTTTATCGCTAATTTGATTTGAAAAAACGCTGTCAATAATTTCATTTTTAGTGTTATTTGCTATTGCAGGATTTTCCATAACTTTTACAAGTTCATCAGATTCAGAAATAATTTCTTTAACAGTGTTTAAGTCTTTTGAAGCTGTTTCAAAACTAATAGCACCATCTTTGCAAACTTGAATTAAAGAATCTGCGTAATTTTTAGCTGATGTTGATATGTGATTTTCTGTATTGTTAATCATAAGATTATACCCTGTCTATACTATCAATACTTTCATCAATGAACTTGTTATGTAAATCCATATTGTCTTTTAATAATGATTTTATATGCTGTTTTGCAAGTTCTATTGATGCATCTAATGTTTTTTGGGTCATTTGTGCTGATAATGTTTTTTCTTCTGCACTAATAACTCGTGAAATATTTTTTTCAATTAAGTCTACTTTTTCATTTGTATTTGCTAATATTTGTTTGGCAATATTATCCCCTTTTATTGAAGCTTCACTTAATTTTTGTTTAATTTCTTCATCAATATGTTCTATTGATTTTTCTGCTTCCATAAGTTTGTTTTTTGCGTTTTCTTTTTCTGTTTTTGCATTATTTATAGTATTAATTACATCTTGTTTAATTTTTTCAACAGTATTAGATATATTTAATTTTTTGTATAAAATTGCAAAAATTAAAAGTAAAACTGCAAAATTAAAAGTATTAGATTCAACTATGATGTTCCAAAAATTTGCCAATTCGTTCATATTAGTTCAATATCCTGTTTACGATTTCATTATCGATATTTTCGATGTTTGTATTCATACCTAGAATTTTAGAAGATATTACTTCTGCTAAATCTTTCACCTTAAATTTTAATTCTTCAGTTGTTTGCTGAGCTTCATTTTTAAGAGCTGATTTAGCAGAAGCTATTTCTTCTTGAGATTTTTGTTTCGCATTTGATGTAACTATTTTAGAATTTTCATTTGCTTCATTAATTTTATCTGCAACAAGTTTTTTTGAATCAGCTGCTGATTTTGTTAATCTTTCTTCTCTATCATTAATTATTGCTTCAGCTTTAAGATTAGATTTTTCTGCATCTGATTTTGTTTCGTCAATAAATTTTTGACGTTCATCCATAACTCTTTCAAGAGGTTTGTAGAATATTTTATTCATAATTAATGTGAATAAAATAAAACTGATTGCTGATATTAAAAATGTAGCGTTAAATTCCATTGTCTTTCTCCGATTATTTGCCTAATAGCATAAATGCGATAACGAATGCATACAAAGCACAAGCTTCTGATAAAGCTGCACCAAGTAGGAAGAATCCGAATGCTTTACCAGCAACTTCAGGTTGTCTTGAAACTGCATCCATCAAACCTTTTGTAGCAAAACCAATACCAAGTCCTGCGCCTACTGCACCAAAACCGATTGCAATACCTGCACCTAAGTGTGCCATTTGTGAAACTGTAGCTGTGTCTACCATTTTTTCTCTCCTTTATTTAATACTTTTACTCAAAGTAATTTAGTGTTCTTCTTTTGTCGCTGATCCTATGTATGCAATAGTTAGCATCATAAATACTGTTGCTTGGATAAATGCAACAAGAATTTCAAATAGCATAATTGGAAGCGGTAAAAAATAAGCCAAACTGCCTAATGCTATTGATACAAGAATTTCTCCTGCAAATATATTGGCAAAAAGTCGGATTGCAAGACTTAAAGGTCTTGTGAACATTTCTAATATTTCAACTAATGCCATTACAATTCCTGTAAAGCTGAATTCGTGTAAAAATAATTTAGGACCTTTTGCCTTAATTCCCATGAATACATAATATATTAGAACAATTATAGCCATTGCAGCTGTTAAATTTATATCATTTGTAGGTGAAGCTAATTCGCCACCATTTTTCAGATGGATAATTCTTAAAGGTAATTGCCCCATTAAATTAGCTGTAACAATAAATAAAAATAATGAAGCTACTAATGGAACATGTTTTCTATTTTCAGTTTCAATCATTGTATCAAGAGTTCCGTAGAAAAATTTCATTATACTTTCTGAAACAGCTTGAAGTTTTCCTGGAACTATAGATAAATTTTTAGTTGCTAGGATTGCAAAGATTATTACGATTATCATTGCAAACCACATTGTAAAAATTGTATCCAAATTTAATGATATAGCATGTCCACCGATGCTTGTTGTGTAAATCCAATGTTCCATGTTAACTTCTCTCCCTTGTGAACTTATTTTAACTCCGAAAAAAAAAAATCGCAAATTTTTTTTTTTTGTTCTAATATTATTATATAAATTATATGTTAAGGGAGAAAATGAATATAATATCACTGGAAGAGGTTGACTCTACCAATTTATATGCCAAACAAAATTTGGGTAGTCTTGAAGATAGGACTATTATTATTGCGAATAATCAAACTTCAGGCAGAGGAAGATTTAATAGATCTTGGGTTGATTTAGGCGATGATAATTTATTCATGTCTTTTGTTTTAAAACCGTCTGACTCTTTTAAAGATGTATATGCTAATTTGACTCAATATTTATCTGTGATTTTGGTTAATGTCTTTGAAGAATATGGAATTGTCCCTTCTATAAAGTGGCCGAATGATGTTTTGATTGATGGAAAAAAAATTTCAGGTATTTTATCTGAAACTGTCATGCAAGGTAATAAATTTAATGGATTAGTCCTTGGTGTTGGTGTTAATTTAAATGCAGAAAAAGTTGATTTATCTTTAGTTAAAGATAAAAAAATTACAGCTTTAAATATTGAATTAGAAAGAGAGCATGTTGATAAAAAATTATTTTTTGAAAAATTAGTTAATGAATTTTTTAAAAGTTATGATGAGTTTTTAGAACATGGTTTTCAGTTAATTAAAAATAAATATATAAATACATGTAATTTTTTAGGAAAAGAAATTTCTGTACAGGTGTTTGACGATAAAAAGACAGGAATTGCAAAGTATATAAATGATTCAGGAGAATTAATTTTGCAAAGCCATAAAAAAGAAGAGTTTGTATTAACAATGGGAGATATATTATGATTGAAAATCTTATGATTGGTTTAACCTTAATGATACTGGGAATGGGATTCGTTCTTGCATTTTTATGTATTTTGATTGTTGCAATGCATGGAATGTCTGCAGTTATTGCTTATTTAAATAAAATTTTCCCAGAAAAAATTGATGTAGTAGAGAAAAAATCTTCATCAAAAACTGTAGTAAAAGATGATGAAGCGATTGCTGTAGCATTGGCTGCTATTATGGCTAGAAAATAAGAAGTTTGTTTATTAATAAATTAGGAAGGGTAAAGTTATGAGTAAAAAACTTATTAAAGTTATGGATACCTCATTTAGAGATGGTTTCCAATCAGTTTATGGGGCAAGAGTATTTGTTGATGATTTTATTCCTGCATTACAGGCTGCTGTGAATGCTGGTATTAAACATTTTGAAGTTGCAGGTGGTGCCAGATTCCAGTCACCTATTTTTTATTGTAATGAAAATGCTTTTGAAACAATGGATAAAATCAGAGCTGCAGTTGGTCCTGATATAAATTTACAAAGTTTGGCAAGAGGTGTGAATGTTGTAGGTCTTGATTCTCAACCTCGAGATATAATTAATTTACATGCAAAAATGTTTAAAAAACATGGTGTAACTACTGTTAGAAACTTTGATGCCTTAAATGATGTAAATAACTTGATATATTCTGGTCAATGTATTAAAGATAATGGTTTAAAACATGAAGTTACAATTACAATGATGGAATTGCCTATCGGTTGTACTGGTGCTCATGATGTTGATTTTTATGAAAGAGTTTTAAGAAGTATTTTAGATGCAGGTATTCCATTTGATAGTTTGGCGTTCAAAGATGCTTCAGGTACTTCTGCTCCTAGAAAAGTTTATGAAACAATTAAACGTACAAGAGAAATTTTAGGACCTGATGCTCATATCAGATTCCATTCACATGAAACTGCTGGTACTGGCCTTGCAGCTTATTTAGCTGCTTTGGATGGTGGTGCTGATGGTATTGACTTATCTATGAAACCTGTATCTGGTGGTACTGCTCAACCTGATATTGTTTCAATGTGGCACGCTTTGAAAGGTACTGATTATGATTTAGGTTTGGATATTGAAAAAATTCTTGAAACAGAAGAAATTTTCAAAGAATGTATGAAAGATTACTTCTTACCTCCTGAAGCATTAGCAGTAAATCCTATGATTATTCAATCACCATTGCCTGGTGGAGCTTTAACTGCTAATACTCAAATGTTAAGAGATAACAATTTAATGGATAAATATCCTGAAGTAGTAGCTGCAATGAAGGAAGTTGTTGAAAAAGGTGGTTTTGGGACTTCAGTTACTCCTGTTTCTCAATTCTACTTCCAACAAGCATTTAATAATGTAATGTTTGGACCTTGGAAAAAAATTGCAGAAGGTTACGGAAAAATGGTTCTTGGATATTTTGGAAAAACTCCTTGTGAACCTGATGCTGAAGTTATTAAAATTGCATCTGAACAACTTAATTTACAACCAACTACTGAAAAAGTTGTAGATATAAATGATAAAGATCCTAATAAAGGCATTCCTGCAGCTAAAAAACGTTTAGAAGATGCTGGACTACCTGTTAATGATGAAAATATCTTTATTTCAGCTGCATGTAAAGAAAAAGGTATTTTGTTCTTAGAAGGTAAAGGTACAATTGGTGTAAGAAAATGTGAACCGGGTGATAAAGAACCTAAAGTTGATGAAGCAAATAATGCTTATACTGTAACTGTTAACGGTAAAAAATATGCTGTTGCTTTAGAAGGAAGAAAAGCAACTGTTAATGGTAAACTTTATGACTTTGATGTAAAGGCAGGTATTGAAGCAAAAGCTGCAACAGGCGATTCAACTCCTGTTAAGGCAGCATTACCTGGAACTGTTTTAAAAGTTTTAGTTTCAGCAGGTGATAATATTGCTGAAGGTGATGTAATTGCTGTAGTAGAAGCAATGAAGATGGAAACAGAAATTAAATCACCAATGTCTGGTACTGTAAAAGAAGTTGAAATTGAAGTCGGTGATAAAGTTAAAACCGGAGATGAACTTGTTACAATAGGCTAAGATTTATTTATTAAAAATAATTTAATTAGTAAAAGAAGGGTAAAACAATGAATATAGTAGACAGTTTATATAAATTATGGCAATCTACAGGTATTGCAAATTTCATTCAACCTGTTGATCCTAATATTACAAACGGTTTCGAACAATTCCTTCATCAATTCGGTTCTCCGATTATGATATTGGTCTGTTTATTCCTTTTGTGGTTAGGTATTAAAAAACAATTTGAACCATTACTTTTAGTTCCGATTGCTTTTGGTGGATTATTATCAAATATTCCAGTTGCAGATATTGCAGGTCCTCATGGATTTTTAGGAATTATTTATGAATTTGGTATTCACCAAGGACTTTTCCCATTGATTATCTTTATGGGGGTTGGTGCAATGACGGATTTTGGTCCATTAATCGCAAACCCTAAAACTGCTCTTTTAGGAGGTGCTGCTCAATTCGGAATTTTTGGTGCATTGCTTTTAGCTTTGTGTGTATTTGGATTTACATTACCGCAATCTGGTGCTATCGGTATAATAGGTGGGGCTGATGGCCCGACATCAATTTATGTAACAACTAAACTTGCTCCTGAATTATTAGGTGCAATTGCTGTTGCAGCATATTCATATATGGCATTAGTTCCTGTAATTCAACCGCCAATTATGAAATTATTAACGACTGAAGAAGAACGCAAAATTGAAATGACTCAATTGAGAGAAGTATCAAAACGTGAAAAAATTGTATTCCCGCTTGTTGTTTTAGGGTTATGTATAATTTTCTTACCGGATGCTTGTCCTTTAATTGGTGCATTGACATTTGGTAACTTATGTAAAGAATGTGGTGTTGTTGAAAGATTATCTGATACAATGCAAAATGCTTTAATTAACATAGTTACAATCTTTTTGGGTTTGTCTGTAGGATCTAAATTGTCTGCGGATCAATTCTTAACATTACAGACTTTATTTATTTTGATTTTAGGAATTTTAGCATTTTCATTGGCAACAGGTGCTGGTGTAATTTTTGCAAAAGTTATGAATTTGTTCTCTAAAACAAAAATTAATCCGTTAATTGGTTCTGCAGGTGTATCTGCTGTACCTATGGCTGCTCGTGTATCAAATAAGGTAGGGTTGGAGGCAAATCCTCAAAACTACCTTTTAATGCATGCTATGGGACCTAACGTTGCAGGTGTAATTGGTTCTGCAGTTGCAGCAGGTATATTATTAGCTTTATGTAACTAATGATATTTAAGATATTAAAGATATAAAAAAGTCCGATTTATTATATCGGACTTTTTTGTATTTTTATTTTAATATTTATATTGTATTTATTTAATGAGGTTTAATTTATCATGTTTAAAATAGCTTTGTTGGGATCAAAATCTGATTTTTTAATCGAACCTATGTACAATTTTTTTAAAGATAAAGATGTCGATATTGTTTTTTTGTCTAATAATGAGCATTCTGATTTTTTGCAAAAAGCTAAAAGTTTAGATTTACAATACAAATATTTATCAAATGAGAAAAATTTTGAATATTTTTCTTCTCATAATTTTGATATTGTTGCGGTGTGTGATTATAATGAAGTAATTACTAATGATGTTTTGAAAACTGGGAAATTTATTAACCTTCATGAATCATTATTGCCGGCTTTTAGTGGCGATGATGCTTTATATCGAAGTTTTTCTGCAGGTGTAAAAGTTTCTGGAATTACTATTCATTACTTGAATAATGAAAATAACTACGGAAAAATAATTGCTCAATATCCTGTCTTAATTGGTAATTTAACTCATTTTGATGAATATAAAGAAGAAATGTATTCTGTTGAAAAAATGCTATATCCAATTGTAATTGATAAACTGCTAAAAGATGAAGTATTTGACTTTTCTGATCTAATTAATTCTAATAAATGTTCTAATTCTTGTGGTAGCTGTGGAGGTTGTCATTAATAAAAAGTATAGCCCGAATTGAATTCTTGTTATATAATAAAGAAAAGAGAAGGGGTAAGACATGTCTATAGATGATGCATTGGTTATGATATTAGCTGGCGGTGAAGGAAAAAGATTATATCCTTTAACTAAAGATAGAGCAAAACCGGCAGTTCCTTTTGGCGGAAGATATAGAATTATTGATTTCGTTTTAAATAATTTTATAAATTCTGGATTTTTTAAGATTAAGGTTTTAACTCAATACAAATCAGATTCTTTAAATAAACATATTACTCGAGGTTGGGCTTTATCTCCGTTTTTGAATCAATATGTTGATTTAGCTCCAGCTCAAATGAGAACAGGTTCTGATTGGTATCGTGGTACAGCTGATGCTATTTATCAAAACGTTTTTCATATAACTGATGAAGACCCTGATTATGTTTGTATTTTTGGCGGAGATCACATTTATAAAATGGATGTGTCTCAAATGCTTGATTACCATAAAGAAAAAGGTGCGGATTTATCAATATCTGCAATTCCTATTCCAATATCTGAAGCTCATGAATTTGGAATTATTGAAGTTGATGATGATTGGAGATTAATTAATTTCGTCGAAAAACCAAAAGACAAGCCAAAATCTATTCCAGGAAACCCAGATATGTGTCTTGCTTCTATGGGAAATTATATTTTTAATAAAAATATTCTTTTGGAAGCTTTAAATAGAGATGAAGAAATTAAAGAATCAAGTCATGATTTTGGTAAAAATGTTATCCCAATGCTTTTAAGAGATGGTAAAAAGATTTATATTTATAATTTTAATGACAATTCATTCCCAGGAATGACTGATACAGAACGTGGTTATTGGAGAGATGTAGGTAGTATTGATGCCTATTGGCAAGCTAATATGGATTTGTTAGCATATGATCCTGAATTGAATTTATATTCTCAGGATTGGCCTTTAAGAACGTTCAATTATAATTATCCTCCTGCTAAATTTATTTGGGAGGAAGGTGAACGTGTTGGTATGGCTACAAACTCAATGGTATCTGAAGGTTGCGTTGTTTCAGGTGGTGGTCTTTCAAGATGTGTATTATCACCTAAAGTTAAAGTTAACAGTTATTCTCAAATATCAGAAAGTATTTTAATGGAGAATGTTGAAATAGGTAGACATTCTAAAATTAAAAAAGCTATTATTGATAAAAATGTAATTGTTCCACCTAATACAAGAATTGGTTTTAATCATGAAGAAGATATAAAACGAGGATTTCATGTTTCTCCAAATGGCGTAACAGTTGTACCTAAAGGCGCAATTTTATAATTTGTGTCTTTACATGTTTATTTATCTGTAATATACTAATTTCGCAAAAATAAAGATTGTAAATATTTATTAATTTACTCCTATTATTAAAGCAATTTTAAACCTTTACAGTCTTTATTTGTATGGGAAATTGTGTATGGCAGCTGTAAAGTTAAATGTATTTAAAACAATGTATAATAATTTACCTTCTATGCAGGTCAGCAAAGATAAGGTAATAGATAAAGTTGCTTATATTGGGAAAAAATGGTCATCTCCTCATCAAAGAGCTATATTAGGTATTACTGCTATTGCAATTCAGCCATACATTGATTGGAAAAATAAAAATGTTGATGAAAAAACACGGAAAGTCGCTGTAGCAAGGACTTGTGCAAAAATTATTGCAGGAACATTGACTGGTGTTGCTTTAAGAGCTGCATTTATAAAAGGAATTGCAGCGATGTCTAAGACTGCAGCTGAAATTCCTGCTAATGCTGGGAATTTCTCTAAAAAGTTTAAACAGTGTCTAACGCCAAAAAATTTGGATCCATCGAATAAAGATGCTTTAGCTCAATACCGTAATGCTATGGGAACGATTTTATCTCTTGTGGCTATGGTATTTACAAATTTCCTAATTGATGCACCACTTACTAAATTTTTGACTAATAAATTTATAGGTATGCAAGAGAAAGGAGAGAATAAATAATGTTTTCTCCTTCAAAAATGTGGAACGGATTTAAAAATTATATTTACAAGAATTATGGAGAAAATCCTGGTTCTATGCTTGTGCATACAGGTGTTTTGGGATGGATTTTATCCTCTATGGCCCAGGTATATGCTGTAGTATTCAATAATAAAATTTCAAAAGAGCAGAAGATGTTTCTTATACCTCAAGAAATTGCTGATGCAGCTGTGAACATTTTATCTTTTTATACTTTGACAAGTGGTGTTAAATATATTGGAGCTAAGTTAACAAAAACTGCAAAATTGAGAACTGCTGAACTTACAAATTTGTTGAAAAAAGGTGGGCATATTCTTGAAAAAGGTGAAAAACGTATCGAAAATAAAGTTTATGCAGGGGATTGGAATTTTGATATAACTAAATTAGAAAATTATAATTCTGAAATTGCAGATAAATTTAAACCATTTAGAAATGGAGCAGAAGTTATTACTGGACTTATAGGGTCAGTTATTTCAAGTAATATTGTAACTCCTATTGCTAGAAACAAATATGCTGCTATAAAACAAAAACAAGCAATTTCTAATATGAATAAACCTACTGACGATAAAAATAACAGTAATAATCCTGTAAAAATTGAGAATCGAATTTCTATGGAAGCATATCAGAAGCTTGCTTCTGTCAAATATTCTTCTGGTTCATTAAAAATATAAAATAGTAATTATTCCGGCTACTATTGCTGTAATCATGATGAAAAATATTGCTGTTAATTTGAAAAAAGCATCAATATTTTTTTGTTCATCATTTTCATGTTGCAAATTATTTACTGTACTTTTTGAGTAGTCATTTTTTAATTCGGTTTTAGTCCTTTCAAAAGATGAGTGTAGAAGTTTTTTGAAAGTATATATATTCTCTAAATCTTGTCTTGCTAGAGGATTTGAAATTGCTATTTTTTTTATTTTAATGCTGTCTAAATTATTTAGTTCATTATCAATATATGCAGAAAGATTTGATTTAAAAGTCTCATATTGTTTTGTTATATAAGGACTTTCAATATCTTCTGGTTCTTGATTATTAACAAATTTTGTAAGCATGTGTTTTAGTTGAATGAATTTTTCCATACATTCTGGGCAGTTATCTAAATGAATTTTCACATATTCTGTAAGTTTATTACTAAGTTTTCCCTCAACATAAAAACTTAATAAAGCAGTTACTTGTTCGCAACTTAATTGATTTTGCATTACTATTCTCCTTTTATATGTATGCTTTTAAATCTTCCTGAAGTTTACCTCTAGCTCTTGCAATCCTTGATTTTACAGTTCCTATGCTTGAATGTGTTGCTTTAGCTATTTCTTCGTAGCTTAGTCCTTGTAATTCTCGTAAAATTATTGCAATTCTGAATTGCTCAGGGAGTTCTAATATTGCATTTTTAATTATTTTTTCAAGTTCTGAAGATATGCATTTTTCGTGTGGTTTACATTTTTTATCAAGAAGTTGAAATTTAATTGGTACATAATCTTCACTATCATCATCAAGAGATACAGTGTCTAATTTCCTTTGAGATTTCCTTAGTTCATCATAAAATAGGTTTGTAATAATTTGATTTAGCCAACTTTTAAATAATTTTGGATTTTTTAGGTTTTGGATATTTTTAGCAACTCTAAGAAGAGCCTCTTGAGTTAGGTCTGAGACTTCTTCTCTTTTTTTACAAAGGTATGAGAATGCTGCAAATACATTTTTCTGCTCTCGTCTTATTAATTCTTCAAGAGCTTTAAAATCGTTTTGCTGAGCAAGAACAACGAGTTCTTCAAGTGCCATTTTTTTGTATTGCAATTTATTGCATGACATAAATTTCTCCTTACCTCTATAGTAAGGAAATTTAATTTATAAATGCTCATTCCTTGTTATATAACCAACTGATTATATTTTTTTTTATAGAATTATAAATTGCTTATTCCGCACAAATGTAACCTTTTAATGCAGTATATGCTGCTACATATGGAGATGCTAAGTAAATCGAGCCTTCAACATTCCCCATTCTTCCTCTAAAGTTTCTGTTTTGTGTCGCAAGGCAAACTTCACCATCAGCCAAAGTCCCAGCATGAACTCCAACACAAGGACCGCATCCAGGTGGTAAAATTGTTGCATTTGCTTCTACAAATGTTGTAATTAAGCCCTCATCAAGAGCTTGCAAATAAACATCTTTTGATGCCGGACAAATTAGCATTCTCACATCAGGATTTATTGTTTTCCCTTTTAAGATTTTAGCAACAATTCTTAAATCTTCAATTCTTCCATTGGTACAAGTCCCTACGAATACTTGATCTACTTTAATATTAGCTAATTCTCTTGCTAATTTTGTATTATCAACTGTATGAGGACAAGAAACTGTATGGTCAATATCTTCTGCATTAATTTTAATAATTCTTTCATATATTGCGTCAGAATCTGGTTTAAGACTTCTAAATTTGTCCTCTCTTCCTCTGGATTTTAAAAATTCTTTTGTTTTTTCATCTGCGACAAATAATCCTGCTTTAGCACCAGCTTCTACAGCCATATTTGCTAAAGTAAATCTTTCTGACATTGACATATTATCTATAGTGTCACCACAAAATTCTAAAGCTTTATATGTTGCTCCATCTGCTCCAATTAGACCGATTAAATGAAGCATTAAATCTTTAGAGCAAATTCCTTCTTTAAATTTGCCGTTAACTTCGATTTTGAATGTTGCTGGAACTTTTAACCATGTTTTTCCAAGAGCCATTGCGACTGCTATATCCGTAGACCCCATTCCTGTTGCAAATGCGCCAAGTGCACCTGATGTACAAGTATGAGAATCTGCTCCAACAAGTATTTCGCAAGGATTAACAAATGTTTCTACCAGTCTTTGATGGCAAACTCCAGCTCCAACATCTGATAATACAGCACCATATTCTTTTGAAAAATCTCTTAAAACAGTATGAGTATTTGATAATTCTTTTCTTGGACTAGGTGATGCGTGATCAATAAAAAGAATTGTTCTCTCTGGATTGTTAAGTTTATCTTTTCCTAATTTCTTAAATTCTTGAACGGTTAAAGGACCTGTACCATCTTGTACTGCACATACATCTACTTTTGCAATAACCAGTTCCCCTGCTCTAACTTTTTTCCCAGCGTGTTCTGAAATAATTTTTTCTGCTAATGTTTGTCCCATAACCATACTCCTTTTTTAATAATATTAGCATAAAAAAAACGACTAAAATAGTCGTTAGGGAAAAAAGGGAAAGGAAACAAATAAGTGAGAAAACTCACAAATTTTAATATATAAAACTTTTCAATAATGTTTTATCCGAACGTTTTGAAAGTAGATTCAGTGTTCTTTTCAATAACTTTTTGCACCGCATCCATTTCAGTCGAAATAGCATCTTGTTCTGTATCTAATTGTTTTAATCTTAATTCTAAGTTTTTATCTTGAGCTTGAGTAATTTCAATTTTGGCATTAATTTCTTGAATAGCTTGATCATATTGATGCTTGTCATATTCATATTGATTCATCGCATCATCATATGCATCTTGATCAGTAATTGTATTAGTTGTAACTGCATAAGTAACTTGATCATCTTTTCCCGGGTTAAGAGTCACGTTAATAATTCTTCCAGATGCGTCTTGTTCTAAACGAGCAGTAACCCCTTTGACTTCTTCAGTTTTTTGAGCAGAACCAATAGTATATGCCGGAATATTGCTTTGAGAAGAGCCTGTGTCAGAATAGATCGCAGAATCTAATACTTCTTTTTTGTAGAAGTATGGAGACCAAGTTCCAGTAGTAGTATTTTGAACATATCTCACCATCCAATTAGCATTGCCATATTGGTTGTTAAGCATATCAATATATTTGTTTTCTTCTTTAAGTAAATTTTTTAATTGATCATTAGATAAAGTTTTCAGATATTCATCATTAGCTTTTAAATCTTCTAATTCTTCATCAGTCATTGCATCAATGTCGCCTTCATCTCTAGTTTCCATTAGTCTGAGTTCTTTAGCGCCAACATTGTATTTATAAGGAGCTTTATCTCCAATTCTAGTAACAATAGAAGAACCAGCAGAAACAACTGCAAAATCGTCCGTCCAAGAAGAAGTGTAGCTGATTAAATAAGTTCCGTCACTTTGCGCAATCATAGAAGAAATAGAATTGCTTAAAGCACCATCTTCGAACGTATAAACAGTTTTTGTATAATCATCAACAGACGGAGGGACCGGAACAGACATTCCTAACAAATCATTGTAATAGTTAGCAGATTGGTTAGACAAAACAGTTCTTTGTTGGTTAATCTGTTGTCCTTCATATTCAACATTTGTCTTTCTCGCAGTCAGTCCTAAGAACCGAGCTTGAGAAGCTGCCATACCCATGACTTGTTCCCTTTCTCATTTGTTTCCTTGTGAATTTAATATCGGCATTTGTTTCAATATTCTTTAATATTTTAATTCTTTTTTGTAATATTTCTTCATAATTTGTATAAAACAAAGGCTATCCTTTTTATGGATAGCCTTTGTTTATGTGAGTTTTATTATATATTATATAATTCTGTGAGGTTTTGTTAATAGATGAGCTTCCACACGTTCTTTTATTGCTCCTTGAGGTTCGTAGTAAGGAGATACTGTCATTATTTTAGCTGCAATATCTGGATAATAATATATAAATCTTAATTCGCTTGATGTTAGAGGTTTTTGAGTATGAACGTTTGCATAGCGAGCTAATTCTAGAATATTTCTTGCTTCATGTTCATCTTTAAATTCTAATTCAAGATTATCATATACGTTTCTGAATCCTTTAATGCCGCCATATTCACCAGTTGTAATCATTCTGCCTGTTTCAATTATTTCTGGTTCTCCTCTTCCTAGTTCTTCGAAATCGTATAATTCGTAATTTCTTCTATCTTTTAATGCCCCATCTGCATGAATGCCTGATTCATGAGCAAAAGCATTATCGCCTACTGCCGGTTGATTTATAGGAATTGGAACTCCAAATGCATATGATGTATATTTTGCAAGTTTCCAAGCTTTACTTAAATCTATATTAGGATCTATGTGGTATCTGTGTCTAAAGCCGGCAGATTTTAATATTGCAAGTAAACAAGATACTAAATCCGCATTCCCAGCTCTTTCTCCCATTCCATTAATTGCTGTGTTAATATAAGCATCTACACCTGCGTCTATTGCTGCTCTAGCTCCCATAACTGAACATGCAACTGCCATGCCTAAGTCATTATGAAAGTGCATTTCAATTGGCATTTCTGTTTCTTGTGCGATTTTGTAAATTCTTTCATAGGTTGTTTGTGGATCTTCATAACCTAGGGTATCACAGTATCTAAAGCGTCTTGCACCACATTTTTTTGCTTCTTTTGCATATTTAATTAGAAATTCTAGATCGCTTCTTGATGCATCTTCAGCGTTAACGCCAATATCTTGAGCTCCTAGTGATACTGCACATTCAACAGCTTCACATGTCATATTTATGATATCTTGAGGAGTTTTTTTACCTAAATATTTCCCATTAATCATTTGATCTGAGGTGGATTGAGATAAGTTTATGTTTTTTAATTTAGGAACATTTTTAAATGATAATTGAACATCATCTGCAATTCCTCTCATCCAGCCAGATAATTTAGTTCTTGAAATTACGCCATGTTCAACTAATTCTAAATTCCCATTAAGGTAATTAATTTCGTGTTTTGTTGTTGGAAATCCAAATTCTGATTGCGTAATCCCCATATCATCAAGCATAAGATTAATAATGGTTTTTTGAAGTTTTGCTAGTCCTAATCTTGATGTTTGTACACCATCTCTGTTTGTTACATCAACAAAGTAAATTTTGTTTTCTTTCATGTGAACCCCTCAAAAATCTAATACACATATATGTTTTTATTTATAAATAACTTGCATTTTTAAAGTAAATTATTTACAATGTTTAGTATGGAACTTTTAATGAGTTCTGTCAAGCATCTTTATAAAATATTTATATTATGAGTAATACAAAACAACTTGAAAAAAAGATAAATAAAGAATATAAAACCGGAAATGTAAAAAGTGCAATTGAGCTATGCCAAATAGGCTTGCAAGATGATCCGACAAATGCAGACTTGCATGTTCGTTTGGGGGATTTGTATCTTGCTTGGCACTTAGATATTTATAATTCTTGTCAGTATATTGATGAAGCTATTACTGAGTATCAAAGAGCTTTAGAAACATATATTGATTCTGCTGAAATTTATTTTAAAATCGGTCAGGCTCATTTCTTTAAGGGCGATTTAGATAAAGCTATAAATTATTTAGATATGGCAATTTCAAAAAATCCTAAATTAGGAAAAGCCTATTATTTACTTGCAGAAACTTATACTAAAAAGGCTCGTTTCTTAGACGCTTCAATGAACGCAAAGTTAGCTATTAAAGCTATGCCATTTGCAAATTCTTGCGCACATTTCTTATTGTCAAATTTATATAATGTGTCATCTGCAAGAAGCTTTAAGAATTTTGCTTTATCAAAGTTGGAATTATTACTATCAATTTTGACCTTACCTTTTGATAAAATAGCATTGGGTAATGTTGCAAGAACATTATCTTATGCAAAATTTTTACCTATTTTATTAAAAGGTGCATACCAAGTTCAAACTAATAAACTGAATGATGCTTTAGAAACATATTCTGAAGCGATTGATAAAGCTCCCGGATTTATTCCTTTGTATTGTTTGCTTGGTGATATTTATCGTTCTTTAGGTCAGTTTGAAGATGCTATTACTGAATATAAAATGGCAATTTGGTTAGATACATTAAACATCCCTGCTTATCGTCATTTATGTCAGGCTTATGAAGAACAAGGTGATTATGACAGTGCTGTTGAAATATATGAAAAATTAATTCAAATTATGCCTAATATGCCTGATGTTCATTCAAATTTAGCTAATATTTTGTATGTAAAAGGAGATATTGATGGAGCTATTGCTCATTTTCAAACTGCAGTTACTTTAAATCCTAGAAAACAATGGACAAGTATTATCAATCAAACTTTAGGTTTTGTATATCAAGAATCTAAGCAGGATTTGAACGCTGCAATTAGTTCTTATCAAAGTGCTTATCTTTTAACTCCTAAAGATATTGATATTTATGTTAATTTAGGCAGTGCGTTCTATGATAAAGAAGATATTGAAAATGCTTTGCAAGTTTATAGAAACGCATTAGATTTAGACCCAGAAAATGCAAAAATACATTGTAATTTAGGCTTCTTATATTGGGGAAAAGGTGATATTGATGAAGCTTTAAAAGAATATGAACTTGCTATAAAATATGACAAAAATTATGATATTGCATATAACAATATGGGTGTAATTTATCTAGATGATTTAGGAAGAGTAAAACAAGCTATTGATTTATTCAAAAAATCTATTGAATGTAATCCAAATTATGCCTTGGCTCATTTTAATTTAGCTAGAGCGATTTCTATTACAGGTGATAAAGTTGAAGCAGCTAAATTATATCAAGTAGCTCAAGATATAAATAAGATTACAAATGAGATTGATCCTCAAGATATTTTAGATAAAATAAATGCTTTGTTTAATTAGTGCTATTTATAGATTTTATTTCCTATTTGAACTTGTTTAACGTACATATTTTCACAAGCTCCAGAGCCTCTGCTTGTTGGATCTGTATCAGTCCTTGACATACTTGTTTTGGCAACATTTTCGCTTTTGTCTGTATAAATATCTACAAGATAGCCGTCAAGTTTTACAATATCATTTTTTTTGATTTTTAGTAAGGCTCCCATGACATTCGGATTTGCAGGAATCAAGTGTGTGTGTGAAATATGTGAACTTACAAAATTTAGCTCCCAATACATTTCTTCATACGGAACTTTTGATCTCCATTCAAGTCTTCTGCTTTGTCCTAAAGTCTTGTGAGATTTAAATTTCCAATATTTATGTAATTTGTTTTTATCCTTTGCTAAATCTCCCCATACTATACCTATGTCCATTAGACAGATATCATCAAAGGAATTTCTCATAATATCTCTAAACCAAAAATTTGTATTTTTAGTAACAACCAATCCTGATATTGAATATTTAGCCATTGGTTGTAATGCATAAATATTTTTTTCTCCGTATGCTTTTATATATTTGGAGTTTTCTAAATTAATTTGTATAGGATCATTATTTGTATTTATTACTTCTTGACTTGTAGTGCTAATTTTTGGAAAAGAGTATTTGGTTCTGAATAAAATATCTCCAAGTATAGAATTAAATATTATTATTATAAAGAAAATTAGACATGCTTTGCAAAAATAATTCCAAATATTGTCAATGTCAAAATTCATTCAAACCCCTTTAAACTAGATTTTCAACATCTTCGCATACTTTAGTTGGGAGAATAAACCCAAAAGTTGCCCCTTCTCCTAATGCTGAGTTAACAAATACTTTACCGTTATGATATTTTTCAATAGTTTGTTTAACTAAATGAAGTCCAAGACCTGTCCCTTTTACTGTGTGAATATTATTTTCAACTCTATAAAATCTGTCAAAAATCTTTTTCTGATGTTCCGGAGCAATACCACAACCTTGGTCTGTTACTGTAACTATCACATTATCGTTATCTTTTTTTAGTTCAACTTTTATTTCACCGTTTTCAGGGGAATATTTTATAGCATTTGATAAAAAGTTTGTAAGTGCTCTTTCAATACCATCATAGTTAAATAAAAATTTTTGAATATTTTCTTCTTTTTTTACACTAATTGTTAGATTATGTTCTTTAGTTAATGCTTGGACTTGATTTACACAAGTATCTACGACTTCATAGATGCTGTTTAAAGATTTTTCCATTTGGGCATTTGCTTCCATTCTTGAAAAATCTAAGATATCATTTACCATACTATTTAATCTTATTATTTCTTGATTAATTGTTCCGATAAATTCTTTTTGGGTATCATAATCAAATTCATTGCCATAATTGTATAATGTGTCAATGTAACTTCTTAGAACTGTAACAGGAGTTCTTAATTCATGAGAAACATTTGAAATAAATGTCGATCTCATAGCATCCATTTCAGCTTCTTTAGTCATATCAATAAGTACAATTATGTATCCGACATAATCTTTGTTTCTTGTAAACATTGGAGAAATTATTGATTTTATAACTCTTTTATCAACTTGAATGCTGAATTCTAGAGGTTTATTTTCCATAATTTCGATTGGAGTGTCCTTAAATTCTTCAATCTTATCTTTAAAGCAGTAATTCCCTTCTGTGTCTATATAGTTTTGAATTTTCATATTGAGCATTTGATTTTCATCAAGCTCAAGTAATTTGTGTGCGTGATTATTTATCAATACAACATTGTCATTGTTATCACATACAACAACTCCGTTTGCAATACTCATTAATACTGCTTCTAACTTGTTTCTTTCAAGTGTTAATTGCTCAATGTTTTGTTCTTCATATAAATGAAGCCTATTAGACATATTATTGAATGCATTGAATAATTCTTTAACTTCAGAACTTACATCTTTATCTTGTATTGTGTAGCCAAATTCTCCAGTTGAAATTCTTTGTACACCGTTATGTAGAATTCTTAATTCTCTAGTAATTAAATAAGTATTAATAAGGATTACAAAAGCAAAAACAACCCAAGCAACTGTAAATACAAATAATAATGAAGCTCTTGTTGTTGTTGATATTTGACTTATAATATTTCCTGATAGTCCAACGGTAACAGATCCTACACTATTCCCTTTAGTTGTAATTATTGGAGAACTAACAATTATATTAGGATTTTTGGGTGAAATTTGAGTATTCCCATTAGCCTTGTATATTAATTTCCCATTTGAATCTCTAAATTCTATAAAAATAATATCGCTGTGTGATTCAACAATAGTATCTGCATGTGATTTTAAAGTTTCAATAACTTGATTTTTCGGGGATTTGCTTACAAGTTCACTACATTCTATTGCTAATGCTCTGGATACTATTTGACCAAAATTTTGATAACCATAATTTAATTTTTTTTGAATATTAAAGATTGCAAATACAGCAATTGCAACTATTAGTATTGTGCTTAATAAAAGTCCTGAAATTATTAATCTGTTTTGTGTTGTCAAACTTATTTTACTGTTATTCATATTAATAATTATAACATTTTGATTGTATGCAGGCAAGTTTGATAATATTATTCAACAATATCTGCAAGTGTGAATTTTATAACTTTTGAGAGATTACCAAGACTCATTTCAACTTGATAACCAATTTTTCCAGCACTAAAGATTATTGTATTAAAATTTTGAGCGCTAGTATCAATTGTTGTTGTGAAAAATTTTTTCATTCCAATTGGAGAACACCCACCATGAATGTATCCTGTTAATGGTAAAAGTTCTTTAGATTTTATCATTTCAACTGATTTTTCACCTACAGCTTTTGCTGCTTTTTTCAAATCTAATTCTTTTGCAACGGGGAGCATAAATACATAGTATTTTTTTGACTTGCCAACTGTTACAAGAGTTTTAAATACCATTTCAGGATTTTGATTTAATACAGATGCAACCTCAATTCCGCTGACTGCATCTGTATTAGCATAACAATAATGATTATAATTTATCTTGAGCTTATCCAGCTCTCTCATTACATTTGTTTTATGTTCCATAAACTTTTAATTATCCGCGAGCACAAATTGTTCTAGCTGCATGGACACCAGAAGCTGATGCTTGGATTAGCCCTCTTGTTACTCCGGCACCATCTCCTATTGCAAATAGATTTTTTACTCCTTCAGTTTCTAATTCATTTGTTAATTTAACTCTTGCAGAGTAGAATTTAACTTCAATACCATATAATAATGTGTATCTAGAAGCTGTACCAGGGCAGATTTTGTCTAATGCTTGAAGCATTTCAATGATACTTGTCATTTGTCTATATGGAATTACTAAACTTAAGTCCCCTGGAGTTGCACAAGTTAGAGTTGGTCTAATTGTACTAGCTTTAATTCTTTCAGGAGTAGATCTTCTTCCATCAAGTAAGTCGCCGAATCTTTGAACTAAAATTCCACCGCCAAGCATATTTGCAAGTCTTGCAATATGTTGTCCATATTGAATTGGTTCTTTAAACGGTTCTGTGAATTTTTCACTTACAAGTAATGCAAAATTTGTATTGTTAGTTGTTTTTTCTGCATAGCTGTGACCGTTTACAGTAGAAATACCATTATAGTTTTCTTGAACAACTTCACCATTTGGGTTCATACAGAATGTTCTAACTTCATCACCAAATGTTGGAGAGTTGTATATTAATTTAGATTCATATAATTTATCTGTTAATGGTTCAAATACAGGTGCTGGTAATTCTACTCTTACGCCGATATCTACAGCATTATTTACCATCCCGATTTTATGTTTCGCAAATTCGTGAGTAAGCCAATCTGCACCTTCTCTACCTGGTGCTATAATTGTATATTCTGCACAAATTGTTTCTCCGTTATCTAATTCAATCCCTTTTACTTGTTCGCATTCAACGATTAGAGATTTTGCAGAAACATCATTTATTATGGTAATTCTTTCATTTAGGTAATCTTGCATATTTTTTAATACATTAAGACTTCTTTCTGTTCCTAAATGTCTCACAGGAGAATGTACAAGTTTTAATTCCGCAAGTACAGCTTGTCTTTCAAGTTCTTGGAATACTTTCATATCAGTACCAAAAACTTCATCTGTAGCACCGAAATCTAAATATAATTGGTCAGAATATGCTATTAAGTCATCAACTTTTTTTCTATCCATATAATCTACAAGGTGACCACCAACATCAGGGGTAAGAGTTAGTTTCCCGTCAGAAAAAGCTCCGGCACCGCCCCAACCGCATAGTAGACCACATTTTTTGCAAGTTGGACATTTTTCATAGCCTTCACGAAGCAAACATTTTCTATTTTCTATTTTTTGACCTTTTTCTATTAATACAACTTTCCAATCAGGTTTCAATTTCGTAATTTCTAAAGCTGCAAAAATCCCAGCAGGGCCTGCTCCAATGATTGCTACATTATACATTTCATATCTCCATATCTATATTTTACCAAACCAATTAACTATACCTTAAATAAAATAATTTTTAAAGTGTTTGTGAAGAATTTGTTAAGAGTGTAGTTTTACTTGTGTATGTTAGTTAATTTAGCTTGTTTAATATTTATAATCAGCTCTTTAATTTCATCACTGTTATAAATTGCTTTTGCTTCTTTTGCATAATCTAAGGCTGTATCGTATTTCCCAATATTCATATTTATAGCAGCAAGATTATATAAAATCAGATATTTTTCATTATCTGATTTTGCATATTTATATCCTTGCTTCATCGCTTTAATTGCTTCATGATTTTTATTTAATTCAGCGTATGCAATTCCTAAGTCAATATATCCACCAGCTATTTGTGGAGCATTTTTTATATAATTTTGTGCTTCTTTTAATTTTCTTTGAGATATTTGGTTTGATGACCCTAAAATAATTGGTGCGTAAATTTGTCCGTTTTTGTCTAATTGATCTATAGGTGTGTTACAAATTGTTGGAAACATCTTGTATAATAAATTTATTGTATTTATATCCTTGGCTGACAGGTATTGAAAAGAACTTCTGTATGGAGCATAAAAGTTGCTACTTTCATCTGCAGACATATACATCAAATCTTCTGAACTATAGCTATGTCCCATAATTCCAAGTGCGTGACCTATTTCATGCAGGATCGTATTATATAATTCTTTATCAGAGAAAAATTTTCCTAAAGGATCTTTAGTGTATAGTATTATTGTCATGTTATATAAGTTAGAGTCTTTGTAATTTGGTGTTGTGAAACCTACAACATATCTGCAATTTTTTTCTGTGCATAAATCATTTGGAGGATCTGCTATTTTGATAATAATATCTGCATTTTTAGACGAATCAATTGTCTTAAATTTTATAAAATCAATTGATGTTTGCCATTGACCTAACGCGTTTAATATTTCTTCGTTGTAGTATGTTGGAATATTATATTCACTAGTATTAATTATTGCTACTTTTAATGGAAATTTATTAATATCCCATCGAATTATACCATTATCTAATGGAACTTGTTCAATGTAGTTATCTCCAATATTTGAAAGGATTTTGTTTCTCCATTTTGTAATTCTTCTTTCTGCAGCTTGTTGAGCACTATCAGTTATATTGCTTGATGCTATTTCGAATAGTTCTTCTTGGACAGTTAAATTTGGTTTTAAATGTTTTAAGGTTTTTACATAATAATATCTGTAATCTTTATGTTTTTTATTTAAGTTATAAGCTTTTTTCAAATATTTATGGGCGTTGGGGTAATTTTGATTTTTGTAATTATTATAACCTTGCCAATAAAAATATGATGGCATAAGTTTGAACACAATTCCAAATATAATTGCAATTGTGCAAATTAATATAGTAAGTTGCCTATCAGTATTATTTGCTTGGCTCATTATCTTTTATCCCTTTATCAATTTCAAGTATTTTGGCAAGGGAACGGGTATCACCTTTTAATTTAAAATATTCAGCGAATTTTGGTGTTGTTTTTAGGTTAAAACTTCTACCATTTTTGTCCCTAGTTTTTGATACTAGTCCTTTATCTACAAGTTCTTGTACATGATCGTATGCAGTAGATCCTCTTAATTCCTTTAAGTCAGTTTGTCTTATAGGCTCTTTTAGAGCAATTACAGAAAGAGTTCTTAGTACCGCAGGTTTTAAATCAACAGGACAAAGTAATTCAACTAAATCCATATAATCTTCTTTTACTTGAAGAATATATCCGTTTTCATCGTCGATTTCCAAAGCTCCATCACGAGAAGAATAATCCATAATTAATTCTAAAATAGCTTCTTCTATTTTTTCAGTTTCTTCTCCTAATATATTTGCGATTTCTTCTAAAGAAACTGCGCGAGCAGTGATAAATAATACGGCTTCTATTCTGGATTTTAACTGTTCCATTTCTTTAACCTCTTTGCCAACTTTTTATTGTTCTTCACTCGTTTCCGCTAGCTCCTGTTTTTCTGCACCTTTTACGACATATAAATCTGAATAGAATTTTTCTTGTTGTAATTCGTAATCACTTTCAGCTGTCAAAAATAGTAATGCTATATATGCACTTATTTTATCCATGCCTAAAAGAGTTAATTCATTCAATTCAATTTTTTCGTTTTTTTCAAAGATTTGACCTAAATTTTCTTTAAGAGTCAAGACACAACTTTCAATATATTCTTCATGAGCAAGATTTACAATATCATCAGGAGTTAATCTTGAGTATGATTGAACACGTCTTTTTGCTCTTTCATGAGCACTTTTTAAAGATTGTTTTTGTTCTAATTTTTCATAAAATTCTAATTGTCTAATCAAATCTTTCAATGTAACAACACGATTATGATTTAATCTGACACTTGTACGTCTTTGAAGAACTTCATCAATAGATATTACGTTGTTAGTTGGGATATAATCTTCTTCGCCATAATCTACAATAAATCCGTCATCGTCATACTCAATATTCGGTTCTTCCGGTTCAAATTGCATTATATCAATGCCTTCTAAGACATTTGATTTTAATTTTAAAAGAACAGCGGCAAATAAAAAAGTTCTTCCTGTTACTCTTAAATTTTGGGATTTCATTTGAACCATATGAGCAAGATATTTATCTGTAACATCGACAATGTCAATATTCCAAGGGTCAATTTTCCCAGCTTTAGCCATATCAACAAGAATGCCAATTCCCTCACTTTTGGGTTTGCCATCTTTTGATAAACCTAAATCAGGTAAATCTATATTATAATTTAATGCTGCCTCTGTACTCATATCCTACTTATTCGTCCCTTAGTTTTATACCTGTAACTTTAGTTATGCCTTTTTCTTTTTGAGTAACACCTAAAGTTCTATTAGCTGATTCTATCATAGGTCGTCTGTGACTAACTACTATAAATTGCGTATCTTTTGACTGGTTCTGCACCATTTGGGCGATACGTTCAACGTTCATTGTATCTAAACTTGCATCCACTTCATCAAATGCATAGAATGGTGATGGCATATATCTTTGTATTGCAAATACAAATGCAAGTGCAGTTAAAGATTTTTCGCCACCGGACATACTCTCTAGCCTTTGAAGTTTTTTATCTCTAGGTTGAGCTTCAATAGTCATACCTCCAGATAAAGGATCATCAGGACATTCTAGTTTTAATTCCCCTTCACCTTCTGATAATTGATGGAATACTTCTTTAAAGTTTTCATTTATGTGATTATAAGTTTTCATAAATGTTTCTTTTTTCAATTGTTCATAGCCCTGCATTCTGTCTAAAATTTCTTTTCTTTCTTTAGATAGAGTCTCAATTTGTTGTTTTAATTCACTTTGGCGGGCAAGAATTTCATCGTATGCTGCAAGGGCTCTCATATTTACATCGCCTAATTCTGTCATTTTCTTTTCCAGACGTTGAATTTTTGAAGTAATTTCATCAATTGATATTTCAACAGGTTCAAGTTTACCTATGTCTTCTCCTGCATCTTCTAATTCTTTTTTTGCAGTTTCTAATTGTGGTTCTAATTCTCTCCTACGAGCTTTAAAAGATTCAATTTGTTCTGCAATTCTTTCAATATCTGAGATTTTTATGTGTTTTTGTTTTTCGAGATCTATTAAATTTTCTTTGATTTCATCACGTTCTTTTAATAATTTCCCAAGTTTTTCTTCAATTTGAGCAATTTGTTCATGCAGATTTTCCATTTTTTTATTTAACTCTACAATATCATTTTTGTAACGAGTTTTGTCTTCTTCTAATTTAACGTTAGTATGCTCAATATTTGTAATTTCTTCTTCTTTTGTTTCGATAAGATTTTGATGGAAAGCAATTTGACGATTAAGTTCGTTTTTGTCATTATCAGCTGTCATCAATTTAGTTTGTAAACGTTTTATTTCAGATTCTACACCTTCTGTTTTTTCTTTCAAATCTTTTAAGTCTTGATCATTAATAAGTTTTTCAACTTCATCAATTTCTTCTTGACAAACAGCCATATCATCATAGATTTTGACATTTTGTTCTTCAAGTTTATCAAGTTTTTTGTTTAATTCAACAATTTTAGGTTCTGTTTGTGTAATGAAATCAGATTTTTCTTTTAAAATATTTTCGCTATTTTCATAATTGCGATTCATATTTTCAAGTTCACCTTTAGATTTCGAATATTCAGTCATTGAATCTGAATATTTGCTTCTTACATCTTCAAGTTTATCTTCCAATGATGTTTTTTTATTTTCTAAAGAACCTAATTTTTGTTCCATTTCTTTAAGGCGATCTTTGAATTTATTAAGTTCATCATCATCATTTTGACTAAAACTTAATCCAGTTCTTAATCTTGTACCACCGGTCATTGAACCTGATTTTTCTAATAACTCTCCTTGAAGAGTTACCATTCTGTATTTACCGATAAGTTTTTTTGCACATTCAATATCTTCAACGACAATTGTATCGCCTACTGCATAGAAAAATGCGTCAATATATTCATCATCAAAATCTACTAGATTAATAGCAAAGTCAATTACTCCTTTATCTTTTGGTAATTGCAAGCGTGTTGGAGCTTTTTTAATTTTGTTTAAAGGAATAAAAGTAGCTCTTCCTGCATTTGATGATTTTAAAAGTTCGATTGCGACAGATGCAACATGCTCATCATCAACTACAACGTGCGCCATTCTGCCACCGAATGCAACTTCCATAGCAATTGCATATTCTTTGTCTACTGTACCTAATTGTGCTAAAGGTGCATGTACTCCTCTTAATTTAGCATTCATAATGGTATCAATAGCACGACCGAAGTTAGCATCTTCTGCAGCTTGTTTTTTAGCTTCCATTGTAGATATTTTTCTGTAAGCCATTTGAATGTTATAATTCAAATCATTGATTTCATTTTTTGTTACATCTAAGTCATGGAGTGTGTTTTGTTGAATAATCTTAAAATCACTCATTTCTTTTTGTAACTGTTCAACAAGAGTTTTTTTTAAATCTTGGTTAGCTGCAAAATTAGCTTTCATTTCGTTTAATTCTTCTAATTTCGCTTTAGCTTCATCCAATTCTTTTTGAAGATTTTTTAAATCATTTTCTAAAGGAAGTTTTGTTTGAATTAGTTTAGTTTCTTCATCTTTTAAATCTTCAAGTTTTTTGCGTAAATTGTTACGTTTTTCAATATGTTGATCAGCAGTGGCATTAAGCCCTGTCATATCTTCTAATATCTTTTTCAATTCAGCATCTTTTTCTTTGATGTTTGAATTAATTATATTGATTTCATCATTTTTAAGATCGATTTTTAGCTTAAAATCTTCAATTTTCTTTTTAAAGCCTTCAATCCCATTTTTTGCATTTTCGATTGATCTTAAGCCGTCATGAATTTGTTTATCAGCATAATTTGAAGCGTTATTTTTTCTATCAATTTCACCTTTGATAGATTCTTCTTGTTTTTTTAATTCAATTTGTTGTGCTTCACCTTTTTCTTTTACAAGTTCAGAAATTTCATTATATTTTTGATTGATTAATTTTAATCTTTCGTCAAGATCTTTGCTGTTTAATTCTTCTTCTTTTTTCTTTTTTGTGAATTCAAGAATATTTTCATGAGCTTTTTCAAGGTTCTTTTTAATATCAAAGAAGCGAACTTTATTAATTTGACTTTCAAGACCTTGTTTTTCTTCTCTTAATTTTTGGTATTTTAGAGCAACTTCTCTTTCTTCTTTTAGTTGTTCTAATCTGTTATCAACTTCATTCAAAATAACTGTCGAACGTTCTACTCTTTGTTCTACAGTTTCTAATTCACCTGTTGCTTGTTCTATTCTTCTGTCAAAATCTGCAATTCCAGCTATTTCATCAATAATCTTACGGCGATTTTTAGGTGTACAATTTGTAATCCCCATAACATCACCTTGCATCATAACATTATAACTGTTTGGGGTTACATTATATTTTTCTAAAATAGCATGTACATTTGTAAGTGTTGTAACACTGTCATTTATATAATATGTACTTGCATAACCTTGGGATGTTTTTCTGATTTTTCTTCCAATTGAAAGGTCTTCTCCGTTTTCGGTTTCTCCAAAAGTTACTTTTACAAATGCTTCATTTCTTTTAGTGTAGGTAGAAATAAAATGAGATAAATTTTCAGCACGTAGTTCGCTAGCATTTGCTAGACCAAGTGCAAAAAGAACACTGTCAATAATATTACTTTTTCCGGAACCATTTGGCCCAGAAACAGTTGTAAACCCTTTTAATAGGGGGATTTCTGATTTATTTGCGAATGATTTAAAATTATCTATCTCTAATTGTTTTATGTACATAAATTCCTACCAAGTCTTATTATCTATTGAACAACATATTGTTTAGCATGTCAAAAGATTAAATAAATCTTTACGTTTGCCAATTATAATAATTAATGGTATTATTTGCATATGTTAGATTTTAAATCTCAAAATGATAAAGAAAGAGAGTTTTTTAATCAAGATTTTTCTGTAGTTAATGAACTTTTAAAGCGAATCAGAAAAGCTTTAGTTTCAGGACAGTCTATTACTATAAGTGATTTGGATTTTTCTGGAATTATTAATTTTAATCCGCAAGAAACTCTTGTATATATTTCATTGTTTCAAAATGGTCAAAAATTTATTCGTTATGGAAGTAAAAGAAAAGATTTTGAAGCAACAATAAATAGAAATATTGAAATGCTTAGAAATAACAAGAATTTTCTAAATTTCTCTGTAAACGATGACAATTCTTGCAGAATAATGCTTGAATATATTATTGATAGAAAAAAAATAAATAAAAATGAATTAAACTCTGAACGTTTTGACAATGGTAGATTTGAAATTGGTATTAACGGATTAGAATTAAGAAAAGATGGAATTTCTTGTTATTATATGCCAACAGATGCGATTACTTTAAGTCATATGGGATTGCGTTCTGCTTTGCAGACTTTGGTAAGAAAAACTCCAATTGCGAAATTAACTAACAGTATTTCTGAAAGATTAAATATTTTATCTGCTTCTAATGATTATGAATATTATTTGTTTAGAAGCAGAGCATTTATTACTTATAAAAATACTTGTATTCCTCTTTATAGGGGAAATATTAGATACACAGAATTTAGTTATGATGTTTTATATAATCAAGTTATAAAATCTGTTGATTGGATTTTAGATAATATGTATGAAGATGGTCGTTTTTTGTATTATTACGATTGTTGTGATGATACATATAAAGATCATGAACATCCTAATCGACCTGAAGACAATTTATATTACAATGATTTAAGGCATTGTGGTGGCGTAATTGCTCTTATTAGAGCTTATGAATTGACTTCTGAGCAGAAATATATTGATGCTGCTAAAAAAGCACTTAATTGGAGTGTTTCTATTTCAAAAGAACATGATACCAAATGGGGTAAAGCTTATTATGCATATTATAACAGTAAAGCTAAACTTGGTGGAACAGGTGTTTTACTTGTTGCGATGATGCAATATCGTTCTTTTACAGGTGACAAGTCATTTGATGAATATATAAAAGGGTATACAAGACATATTTTGAGTCGTGTATATAAAAATGGAGAAATTCTTGGTTATTATATTCACCCTAAATATAATAATGGAGAACCTTTAATAAATATGACTGATGAAGAAAGAAAAGAAACTTTTTCTTTTTATTATCCTGGTGAAGCTTTGCTTGGTTTGGCTTTATTTGCAAATAATTTCTTAGATGATGACAATTTAGCTAAAGAAGTTAGAAAAATTTCTAAAAAAGCTCTTGATTGGATTGTTGATGAAAGACCTCGTATTTATGCAGATTTGTTTACAGCATTACCTTCTGATGCTTGGTTAATGCAAGCAATTGAAGAGTGGTGTAAGGATAAAGATTTTCAAAAACAGAATTATATAAATTTTGTCTTTACTGATGCTGCAACAATGGTGGAAAAAACTTATAAAAAAGATGATTCCCCTTATATTGATTATGAAGGTGGATATTACTATGAATATGGAGATCACTATTTTCCAGATGGGGCAAGATCTGAAGGACTTGTTGCTGCATATTATTTAGCAAAATATTTAAAAATGGATAATTTAGCTCAAAAACTATTAAATGCTTGTAAAAAAGTTGCAATGTGTCAATTCCATCTTTTTAATGATGAACTAAATAATTATTCTCATAAGAATCAATTGCGTTCTAAAAATTCAATAAGATTTAAAGCAACTCGTCAATGGGTAAGAGTTGATTCTATTCAACACGTTTCCTGTTTCTTCGCAAGATTGTATAAAGCTGAAAATTGATAATAAAAAAGACTAACAAGTCAGTTAGTCTAGGGAAAAAAGGGAAAGGAAACAAATAAGTGAGAAAACTCACAAATTTTAATATATAAAACTTTTCAATAATGTTTTATCCGAACGTTTTGAAAGTAGATTCAGTGTTCTTTTCAATAACTTTTTGCACCGCATCCATTTCAGTCGAAATAGCATCTTGTTCTGTATCTAATTGTTTTAATCTTAATTCTAAGTTTTTATCTTGAGCTTGAGTAATTTCAATTTTGGCATTAATTTCTTGAATAGCTTGATCATATTGATGCTTGTCATATTCATATTGATTCATCGCATCATCATATGCATCTTGATCAGTAATTGTATTAGTTGTAACTGCATAAGTAACTTGATCATCTTTTCCCGGGTTAAGAGTCACGTTAATAATTCTTCCAGATGCGTCTTGTTCTAAACGAGCAGTAACCCCTTTGACTTCTTCAGTTTTTTGAGCAGAACCAATAGTATATGCCGGAATATTGCTTTGAGAAGAGCCTGTGTCAGAATAGATCGCAGAATCTAATACTTCTTTTTTGTAGAAGTATGGAGACCAAGTTCCAGTAGTAGTATTTTGAACATATCTCACCATCCAATTAGCATTGCCATATTGGTTGTTAAGCATATCAATATATTTGTTTTCTTCTTTAAGTAAATTTTTTAATTGATCATTAGATAAAGTTTTCAGATATTCATCATTAGCTTTTAAATCTTCTAATTCTTCATCAGTCATTGCATCAATGTCGCCTTCATCTCTAGTTTCCATTAGTCTGAGTTCTTTAGCGCCAACATTGTATTTATAAGGAGCTTTATCTCCAATTCTAGTAACAATAGAAGAACCAGCAGAAACAACTGCAAAATCGTCCGTCCAAGAAGAAGTGTAGCTGATTAAATAAGTTCCGTCACTTTGCGCAATCATAGAAGAAATAGAATTGCTTAAAGCACCATCTTCGAACGTATAAACAGTTTTTGTATAATCATCAACAGACGGAGGGACCGGAACAGACATTCCTAACAAATCATTGTAATAGTTAGCAGATTGGTTAGACAAAACAGTTCTTTGTTGGTTAATCTGTTGTCCTTCATATTCAACATTTGTCTTTCTCGCAGTCAGTCCTAAGAACCGAGCTTGAGAAGCTGCCATACCCATGACTTGTTCCCTTTCTCATTTGTTTCCTTGTGAATTTAATATCGGCATTTGTTTCAATATTCTTTAATATTTTAATTCTTTTTTGTAATATTTCTTCATAATTCGTATAAAAAACAAGGGATTACGAAGCCCGTAATCCCTTGTAAAATATTATTAAATAATATGTTATTTAATATTTGCGAAAGTCCAAGCATCAAATGTAGGAGTTTCAGAAATATTCATTTCTTTTTTCTTTTCACCTGAACTTGAATCATTATGAGCGATTGGTTTGTATAATCTGTTATAATATTCTACAACCATTCTGTCTGAATTGAAATATGCTTCAGATGTTCTAATTGCTTGTTGCATTAGACGAGCCCATTCTGCTTTATTTTCATAGTATGTTGGAATAATTTCATTTTCAATTTTGTTCATCATGCATTCATGATCTTTCCAATGACGTTCTTCCCATGGCATTTCATCATCTAATTCTGGATATTCAATAGTGTATCCGTTAATGCCGTCGAATGTACCTTCTACTGTCCAACCATCAAATGTTGACAAGTGAAGAGCTCCGTTTGCATTTGCAGACATACCAGAAGTTCCTGATGCTTCGAATGGTCTTAGAGGTGTATTTAACCAAATATCTGAACCACGTTTTAATTTCCCTGATAATTCTAATTCATAACCAGGTAATACAACAACATTTTTCAAGCTGTGTGAACGGTTAAGAAGTTTGTTAAACATTTCTTTACCCATAACATCATCTGGGTGGAATTTACCTGCAAAAATGATTTGAATTTTATTTTCGTCAAGAAGTCTTGTAATTCTATCTTTATCCATAAGAATTAACCAAGCACGTTTGTAATCTGCAAATCTTCTTGCCCAAGTGATTGTTAATACATCAGGATCGAATCTTTTACCTGCAACGTTTGCTACATATTCAAATAATTCTTCCTTCATTTCACGTTTAACAGCTAATAATTTTTCTGGAGTATTAGCTTCTTTAATTCTAGGATCTTGCCAATAATGTAGGTTTACAGCATTTGTAATAGCTCTGATTGGGCATCTGCCATCAACCCATTCCCACATCTTATTAGCAACTAGACCGTGTAATTGTGATACAGCGTTTGCAATTCTAGACATTCTTAAAGCTGCAACTGTTAATGAGAAGTTTTCTCCACCTAATTCAACAGCTCTTTCTCTAGAACAACCAGCAAAGAAGCCACCTTCCATTAATGTATCTACCCAGTGAACTTCATTACCTGCTGCAACTGGTGTGTGTGTTGTAAATACAGTTTTCTTTTTAACTTCTTCTAAATTACCATTGTATTGTCTTAGTAATTCAAATGCTGCTGGAAGTGCGTGACCTTCGTTCATATGTACAACATCAAAGTTGTAACCAATTTGTTGAAGTATTCTTACACCTGCAACACCTAATACTGTTTCTTGAGCAATTCTTATTTTTTCGTTGCCGTCATATAATTTATGAGAAATACTTTTTGCCCATTCACTGTTTCCTTCAATATCAGTTGTTAATAGATATACAGGGCAAGCTCCGAATAGTTCAGGTTCTACTAAGAATGCTTTAACTTTAACTTTTTCTCCGAAAATTTCAACTTCTGTAGTAGCATTTGTATCTTTTAGAAAATCATAATATTTTCTAATATAAGCTACTTCAACTTGACCATCTTGTGCAATTCTTTGATCATAGTATCCATATGACCATAACATAGTTACACCAACCATAGGCATTTGCAAGTATCCTGCTGATAGCATATGTGAACCAGCTAAAAATCCTAAACCGCCAGAATAGATTTTTAATGATTGATCTAATGCGATTTCCATTGAGAAATATGCTACATTTGGTAATGACATATTAACCTTCCTCTTCTTATACTATGTAAACTATTTCACCCAAATTTCGGGGTACTTCAACAGCATAACACAAAAATTTTTCATTCAACTCTATTTTACTAATTTTTTTTTACTAATCCTTAAGAATTAGTTATTAGTAGCTATTTTACTCTTAATGATTCTTAACATATTGGTAAATTTTTCTTATTTTTGACATTATTTTCTTAGTATAAAAAGTAAATGTATGATTTTAAATAAATTTTATAATTCGTTTAGAAAAAGTTGTATTACGCCGCAAATAAGACATGTGCATGGAATAAATCCAAAATTGTTTTATAAAAATGGTAATTATCTTTGCTTACCTCGTTTTTTTCAATTGAAATGGAAGAAGCGTGAAGTATGAATAAAATTGCCCTTAATAATATGAGGGCTTTTTATGATAAATCTTTTAAAAATGCTCTTTCGAGTGATTATTTAGTATTAAAAGATGATAGCTATGAAGCGAGTTTTTCAAGAGTCAGATGGGTAAATCCAAAAGATAATAATGCATATTTTTATTAAAAGACGGAGAGCCAATTAATAATGAGCAAAATATTCGAATATTAGATAGTACAGGTAGATTTATTAAAAATGCAAAAATAAAAAAGAAAACAATTATTGTCTTTGAGTTAGATAGTGATGATAAATTTAAAGATTTGAATAATGCATCTCATTCTGATTTAACATCAATTTTTATAAGACGTTTTAATCCTTTTGCAAATATAAAAGTTTGTTTATGGAAAGATAAACTAGATATAGATAATACTTTAGGAAAATTGTTAGATGAAAATGTTGCAGCAATATCTTGTGATTTTTCTTCAAATGTATTAATTAATCAGCAATCTAAATTAATGAAATTGTATAATAAGATTTTTCATAAAAAATTAAAAGTTAATCCTGAAGATTTAGCTGACAAATTATTTAATATGTTAGATACTAATGAAAAACAATTTGATAAAATCCCTTCCAATGTAAGAATATTTATGGCTTCTGGTAATGATGGAGTTGATTCCTATAATAAATACCTATCATTAAGACGTATTGAAGGTGTTGGAAGTTTAAATGACAAGAAAAAAATATCTGATTTTTCAGCTTCTAGAAATTCTTATTTTACATTTAGATTAATTAGTGATCTTGATGGAAGCTCTTTTGCCGTTTCAGTTCGTGCGGCAAAAGTTGTTTTAAATCAGATGATGGAAGGAATATTATAAATTAGCTACTTTGTCTAAAATTTTTCTTAATGCTATTTTTACGTGTGCATAAGTTAAGCCGCCTTGCATATAAGCAACATATGGGGCTCTCATTGGTCCATCTGCTGATAATTCTATTGTTGATCCTTCAATAAATGTCCCGCCTGCCATTATAACTTGATCTTCATATCCCGGAATATATTCCGGAATAGGTGTTACATACCCATTTACAGGTGATAATGATTGTATTGTTCTACAAAAATGCTCTAAAGGTTCAGGAGAGCCAAATGTAATGTTTTGAATAATATCAGTTCTTTTTTCATTGTATTTTGGATATGAATTATATCCGATTTCATCAAAGATTTTAGCAGCGAGTACGGCTCCTTTTACGGCGTCACAAACTACTGATGGTGCCATAAATAAACCTTGGAATATTAATCTGTGCTGATTAAACATAGCACCGCCTTCTGAACCGATTCCAGGTGCAGTTAATCTGTTTGCGCATTTATCTACATATTTTGCTTTTCCTGCAATGTAACCGCCGGCTTCTACAAGTCCGCCGCCAGGATTTTTTATTAATGAACCAGCGATTAAATCAGCGCCGACTTCAAGAGGTTCTTTTGAATCTACGAATTCTCCATAGCAGTTGTCAACAAAACATATACAATTTGGATTATTCTTTTTTACTATTTCACATATTTTCCCAATTGTTTCAATTGATAATGATTTTCTTGTTGAATAACCTTTTGAACGTTGGATTAATACCATTTTTACTGTCGCATCAATCATTTCATCAAGTTTTTCAAAATCAATATCTGTTCCATTTTTTAGTGGCACTTCATCATATAAAACACCATTTCCAATAAGAGAGTCTTCTTTTGTTAAATCATCTCCGGCAGTGCCAATAACTTCCTGCATTGTATCGTATGGGGCGCCTGCGACTGAAATTAATTTGTCTCCATATTTTAAATTCCCAAAAAGACAGCAGGCAAGAGTGTGCGTGCCTGATGCAAAATGAATTCTTACGAGAGCTTTTTCAGCTTTAAATACATCTGCAAAAACTTTGTCTAATACTTCTCGACCTAAATCATCATGCCCGTAGCCTGAGACTGTGTAAAAGTGTTCCGGAGCTACTTTATTTTCAATAAAAGCATTTAAAACTTTTTCTTGGTTAAAGTCTCTTATATCTTCAATTCTTTCAAATTCATTTCTGATTGCTTTTTCAGCTTGTTTAATAATTTCAGTGCTATTCATAATTTCTCCGCCAATTTCTGATTACTTTTATAATATTGCAACAAAAAATAATCGTCAACTTTATATGTCCTGTTGTAAAGGGTAATATGATTATTCGTGAGTTAATTATATATTTGTTATGAATAAAATTTTAATTATATTTTTAATGCTAAGTTTAACAATTCCTGTATTTGCTTCAAATTATGGAGTTTATTCTCCTGATAATTATGAACTAGATAATCCTGACGAAAATGAGAGAATATTATTTATTCTAGATTATTCAAATAGTATGTCTGAGTATTTAGAAGGGAAAAGAAAAGTTGATTTGATGGTTGATACTATGAAATCAATTTTACCGAATTTAAATCCTAATATATCAGTTGGATTAAGAGTTTATGGTCATAGAATGGGGCTTACACCTTTTGAGGCTTGCAGGGCATCTTCACTAGTATCTCCTATTTCTGTTGCTAATGGAATAAATATTAGAAATTCCTTATTTGATATCAAACCAAGAGGAATGACTCCGATTACCTATTCTTTAAAGCAAGCAGTAAAAAATGACTTTTTAGGATTTTCGGGTAAAAAACATATAATTTTATTAACTGATGGTGGGGAAAACTGTGACGAAAGTCCTTGTTCTTTTGTCTTAGAGTTAATTAAGGTTAGAAAAGATGTGACTATTGATGTTATTGCATTTAATATTGATGATGAGGACGATTTAGACCAATTAGAATGTACATCACTTGTGACAAGCGGGAAATTTTATAATGCCAAAACAGTAGCTCAGCTTGCAAATAGTTTAAATAACAGTGTTAATTCTTTTAAAAAAGTTGAGGCTAAGATTATTGAAAATCCTTAAATGGTTTAATCAGATAATTTATGTAATATAATTTACATATGGAATTAGTATATTTGAATTCTGCAAGGAATTGCTTTAGATATATAATGAAAGCGTTTAAAATTAAAGAAATTTATATTCCGTATTATTTGTGTTCATGCCTGCGTCATATTGCTTTTGCAGAAGGGTGTAAAATTAATTTTTATCATATAAATTTAGATTTTTCACCTGCTTCTACTTTCCCTAAAAATGCTTATATTCTTTATCCTAATTATTTTGGCGTTTGTTCAAAAATAGTTGAAAATTTAGCTAAAATTTATCCTAATTTAATAGTTGATAATGCGCATTCTTTTTATGCAGAACAAATTGGTATCGCATCTTTTAATTCTTTGAGGAAATTTTTCCCACATATTAGAGATGGTGCTTTATTGTGTATCAATAAAAAAGTTTCTTTTGACATTGATAAAGATGATTATAAATATGTTCCAAAAACTTTAAATTACGATGAAATATGCCAAAATGAAAGAAGAATAGATAATCTTGATATGAAATTTATGTCAGATACAACATATAAATTGTTTAAAGCTTTAGATTTGGATTTAGAAAAAGCAAAAAGAAAATCTGTTTTTCAAAATTTAGAACAAATATATAATGATACAAATTGTTTAGATTTTACTTTAAACGATGAAGATGTACCTTTTTGTTATCCATATTTAGCCAAAAGTGAAGAAGATGCAGATAAATTAGTTGAAAAACTAAAAAATAATGAAATTACGATTTATCGATATTGGGACAGAATACCTGATAGTTATCTTGAAAGCCAATTTTATAAAAGTTTAGTTGCAATCCCTATAGATTGTTAATCATCTGTCATCTTAAAATCTTTTGGAAGTTTTTGAATTAATAATTCAATGAAGTCTAAAAAATCCATATCAAGAGAATTAACTATTTTCCAAAGAGTTGTAATTTGGGGATCTCTTTGTCCTTTTTCAATGAGTGAAAGAGAACTGCTTGATAAATCGTATTCATAAGAATGTAATAAAATCCCTTTGCCTATTTTTTCTCTTTTTTCGTGAATAATTTCACCAATAGCATTTAATAATATCTCTTTTTTTACTTTATCTATATTTTTTAATCGCTTCCGTTGCATATTTTTAATAGTATGTTATAATATTAATTAGGTATGACTAATTAGTAATATAGGGGATATATTTATGAAAAGAGCTTTTACCTTAGCTGAGGTTTTGATAACACTTGGAATTATTGGAGTAGTAGCAGCGTTAACTTTGCCAGGATTAATAACAAATTATCAAAAAAAGGTTGCTGCAGTTAGGCTTGAAAAATTTTATACAATTATGAGTCAAGCTGTTATGAGTTGGGTTGCAGAAGATGTTATTGATACTGATACTTTTCAGTTTGATGATAGTGTTGTTAGGAATGGTGAAAATTCAAAAAATTGGTTTAATTCTACAATAGGAAAATATATTCAGCAAGATTCAATTTTAAATAGCGCTAATAAACAGTCATACTTTGATTCAAAGTTTGTTGATGGTTCTGGTTTTGTTGCATATATAACATCAAAAGATATTATGCATTTTTTTTATTGTATTGAATATAAATATTGTTTACTTGAAAATTACGATGGAAAACATACTTTTTTATTTTCACTAGTTAATGGCAAGTTTATTCCTTCAACAAATTCTCATATTCTAAAAAGTAGATCTCAATTGCTAGACGAGTGTAAGAATCCACCAAATGGTAATAAATCTACTCGCCATGCATGTGCAAAATTAATCCAAGTTGATGGTTGGAATATTTCCAAAGATTATCCTTGGTAATTATTTGCATCCAATATCATCATTATCAATTTTTCCGTCAAAATTGTTATCAATACCATCTGAACAAGAGCCTATTGAATATTTTCCCTCTGATCTTATGCCTTGTTTCAGGTATCTTTCAGGGATTTTTTGCCATAAGTATTCAAAAAAGCCTCTATAGTATTTTGCAAGTATTTTATTTTCTATTATTAGTACATTTTCGTCATTTTTGTTTTCGCCATTTTTAGAAAAATTCATTGATCCGATTATTAAATACTTGTCATCTATTATCATAGTTTTTGAATGTACTTTTCCAGCATAATTTTCTACTTTAACTAAAATCCCATTCTCTCTGAGTATTTTTATATTTGAAGCTTTATAATTTGTTGCGTCGTGTATTATTTTAATTTGTACTCCTCTTTTTCTGGCATTAATCAGTGAATTTTTTAATTCTTCATGAGTTAGCACAAATGTTGGTATGTAAATATATTTTTCAGCTTTATTAATTATTGGAATAATATTTGTAGAGATAATTTTATCTTGTGGTGAAAATAAGGGGAGAATTTTTGTATCTTTTAGGGTAATTGTTTCTGTTTGAATTTTTTCTTTTTCATTGTGGAATTTCCCTGAGAGCATTTGGCTAAATTCTTGCTCATATATTTGAGCTAACTGTTCTAAATTAATTAAAATTAGGCAGTCAGAGTTAAAGCCTGACAGTCCTGTGTTTGCAAAGTTCATAGAACCTGTAATTACTTTTGACTGATCAATGATAATAAATTTATTATGCATTATCTCTTTTGGAGTATCTGTGGATTTTTCGTCAGCTAAATTAATTATTGAATCGATGTCAGGGTAATAATTACCTTTGCTAGTATCATAGATTAACCTAATTTTTACTCCTCTTGATTTTGCTTTAATCAATGCATTAATGACTTCTGGAGTATTGCTCCAGCCGTATAATGCTATATCAATTGATGATTTGGAGTTTTTTATTTGATTTACAATTTCTTTGCAGGCAAGAGAAGTGCATTTATTATCTGGTTTAAGTTTTGTTGTTAAATCTGTAAGAAACAATTTTATGCTGCCATTTGAAATCATTAGCGGATATTGAGGGATAATCTTTTTTATATTTTTTTGCTTTGTTATATGGCAAAATTTGCAAGGTATAGTCTCTGCTGGAAGTTGTTTTTCTTCAATTACTACAGCATCACTTGCTACAAGACCGTATTTACAGTCAAGTGTATGATATTTATTGCTTTTATGATTAAGAATTACAAGTTTGAGTCTTTTTGCTTTGTCTAATTGTTTTTTATAGTTGTTAAGGTAAGTTATATTGCCGTTTTCAAATCCTAAACCTGAAATTAATAATTGTTTTTTATAAGAAATATTATCTACATTAATATCTGCAAATTTACAGTCTTGATTTCGCTCTTTTGAGAATTTTAATTTTACATTTTTTTCTAATAATGTATTTTCTGCAAAATTGTCAGTAATATAGCCTAATTTTATAGCATCAGTTTTCGAAATTCCAATTTTTTTATATAAATTGTCGTCTAATTCAGATAGATTAGCTGTAAAAGTTTCTGTGCTTGGAATACATATTATTTCATCGTCTTCAAGAATTTTATTACTATTTAAGTCAACACCTATTTTTGTCGGAGTAAAAATTTTTAGCACAACTTTATCTGATTTTTGAAAAACATCAAAAATCGAAAAAATAATGAATATTCCAATAATTGATAAGATTGCAAATATTTTATTTGTTTGCATATTCTTTTTTATAATTTGTTATTTCAAATCCAAGTCTTGCAATTTTATCTTTCAAGGCTTTGTTTTGAGTTATTAAAAATTCCGTATAATGTTGATTTTTATTTGATGTCGCATAGTGACAAGGATGTATCAATGCTTCTGTAATATGTGAATCTTCAATTGCTCTCAGCCCATATTCTATTGTTAAATCATCCATTAATCCTGTATACCCGACACCTATCAGGTTATCATTAGTTTTAAGCCCATACTCCTCAACAACTTTTTTATTGATAGAAGTGAAGTAATTTAATAATAAGATTTTTAAAATATTAGGTGGATATTTAAAGTTAAGATGTTTTCTTATGCTTGGTACAAAATACATTTCTTCATATTGAGTTCTGATATATGGAATATTGTACTCTTTTGCAAGTTTTGCAGTAATCTTGAATAAGTTAGGTATTGAATGCGTATGTACATGGGAATCAATATGATCAACTTTTGCATAATTCATAACAGTTTCAATTTGAGTTCTGAATTCAAATTCTACCTGATTTAAAAAACTTTCATCATGGGATTTTAAAAGAATACTTAAAAATCCGTTATTAAATTTTCCTTTTTTATTTGTTAAAAGTGGAGCTTTTGTCAAAGAACGCCCTTCAATAATGTTTAAATGCACACCAAGACCTAAATTGGGACATTCAGGAATTATCTCATTTACTGCTGCATTAAATGCTTTCCCATTCGCACAAAGGCTTGCACTTGTTAAAAATCCATTGTGGTAACCATCTAGGACAGCTCTGTTGAATGCTTTAGACATTCCAAAATCATCTGCATTTAAAATAAATTTTTTCTCTACCATATTCTAAAAAAATCCTTGCTTTAATAATATGTATATTATAGTATAAAGTTGTCTATTTTTGCAAATGAGAGAGAAAATTTATGGATAAACCGACATTAGCTATAATTGTTCCTTGTTTTAATGAAGAACTATGCGTAAAATCAACTATAGAAAAGTTGTTGACTTTGTTAAATACACTTGTTGATAAAAATAAAATAAAAAATGATAGTTATTTATATCTAGTAGATGATGGATCTGTAGATAATACATGGAATATTATAGAAGATGAACACAAGAATGATAAACGTGTAAAAGCATTGAAATTTATTAGAAATTTCGGGAACCAGAAGGCTCTTATCGCCGGATTAGAAGGTGTTCGAAGCCTTGGTTGTGATTGTGCTGTATCAATTGATGCAGATTTGCAGCAAGATGAAAATGCTATTGAACTTTTTATAGAAGAATATATGAAAGGTGCTGATATTGTATCAGGTATCAGAAATGATAGAAAAACGGATTCATTTTTTAAAAAGATTACAGCTTTGATGTTTTATAAAACTATGAATATATTAGGTGCCAAAATACCTCCAAATCATTCAGATTACAGATTAGTTAGTAAAAGAACTTTAGATGTAATGGAGTTGTATCCTGAAAAATATCTATTCTTAAGAGGTTTTTTTAACGAATTAGGACTAAAAACTGCTTATGTTCATTTTAATGTAAAACCAAGAATGGCAGGAGAATCTAAATTTAATTTTATGTCACTTATGGTATTAGCATTAAACGGAATAACATCTTACAGTGTTGTACCACTAAGATTTGTAGCTGTATTAGGCTTTTTTATGGCTTTATTTGGCTTTTTAGTCGGAGTTGAAACTGTTATTGAAAAAATATTTTGGCATAATTCTCCTAACGGTTGGGCTACAACAATTATTTTGTTGTGTGTATTTGGTGGTATTCAACTATTTTGTTTAGGTCTAATTGGTGAATATGTAGGTCAAGTATTTAGAGAGGTAAAAGCAAGACCACGCTATATTAAAGATATTGAGTTAAAATAAACTGGAAGATTTATTTATAAATTATATAAAATACAAAGAAAGGAGCTAGAAATGAAAGAATGTAGAAATGTCGGGGGGGGGGCAATTTAAAGCTTTCCTGTCTTGATTATCAATGGGTTGAAAAAGAGATAACAAAATGTTATATTAGTGATATGATACATCACTATAAAAAAGAAAAAGGGTTTACACTCGCAGAGATTTTAATAACATTAGGAGTAATTGGAGTTGTTGCAGCTTTAACTTTACCTAGTTTAGTTAATAAATTTAAAGTAAAACAGTTACAGACTGCTTTTATGCGTACAAGTAGTATAATTCAAAGTGTTTTAAATGAAACAGCAGTAGAATTTGGTTATGCAAGTTTTAAAGATATAAATTCATTATGTGCTGGATTGACTACTGCTGAAAATAGTGCTTGTAAATCGAAATATAATGAGCTGTTTGAAAATATAAATGATTTTTATGCTTCTAGATTTCGTGTTATTAATACATTACAAAATGAAGATGTAAGAAAATATCCATTGAGTAATTATTCTAATGAAACACAAACAAGCTATATTAGTATTTATGGTGCTGGTGATATTTTTTGTTTAGCTGATGGTGCTTGTGTTACAAAACTTCTATTTTTTTATCACAATCCTGCAGATGGAATATCTCTAACTTTTGATACAAATGGTCCTCTTAGAGGTCCTAATAGATATGGTTATGATGTCTTTTTATATAATACTGGGTCTTGGACTAAATTATGTTCTAAAAAACAAGATGGCGGAATATATAATGGTAGAGGATGTTATGAGTATGCACTAAAAGATATAAATCCTGATGATAATTCTAAAGGATATTGGTCAAGCTTGTATTAATAAAAATAGTTAAAATAAAAAAGTGGGTATTAATTAACCCACTTTTTTATTTTGCCGTGCCACTGTCTATCGAATTAAGTAAATAAAATCTTTAAATATATTATCTCTTTTTAATTACATAATACCCGCAAGTGTTATCTTAGTGCTGCTATGTTTCCATCCTGACACGGTTCGATAGCTTACGCCACTATGCACTTAAACGTCAACAATAATACATTTATCAAAGTTATTTACCGAACCCTCACAACAGGCTCTGCACCCCGCATTAACTTCGGGTCAAGAGATTGCAATTCCCCGTGGAGCACGGCTGATTTGATATTAACATAAAATTATTAATTAGTCTACGTTTTTTTATTAATTTTATAGCCATTCTACTAATGTAAAATTTGACTGAAAAAGGATAATAATAGTTTGAAAGGAGAAATAATGGAACGTTTAGATTTATATAGATGTGAAATCTGTGGAAATCTTGTTGAAGTCATTTTAGCAGGTGGCGGAGAGCTTGTATGTTGCGGTCAGCCAATGCAAAAAATTGACGGAAAAAATAAAGAGGAAGCAGTTTTTGAAAAACATATTCCAGTATTTGTAAAACAAGAAAATGGAACAGATGAAGTCAGAGTGGGAGAAGTTCTGCATCCTATGCTAGATGACCATTATATTATGTTTATAGAAACTATTTCTGAAGATAAAAAACATGCTCAACTACAATATTTATCACCTGGAGATGAACCTAAAATGCTAATAGAACATAAGTTAGGCAAAACTTTAGCAAGAGAATTTTGTAATTTGCATGGTCTATGGGAGGGCGAAAGTGATTAGCGAAAAAGTAGAGAATATTTTAAACTCACAAATTAATAAAGAATTTTATTCTGCATATCTATATCTAGCTATGTCTGCTTATTTTGATGAAATTGGTCTATATGGCTTTTCAAATTGGACAAAAATCCAAGCTAGAGAAGAAGTTGAACATGGCATGATTATTTTCGATTACATTATTGAACGTGATGGGAAGGTAAAACTTGAACAAATAAATTCACCTGAGAGAAATTTTGAAAATCCTCTGCAGGTATTTGAAAAAATACTAGAACATGAAATTTATGTGACTGAAAGCGTTAATTGTGTAGCATCTTTGAGTGAAGACGAATGCGATTTAGCTACGCGTCATTTTATAAATTGGTATATCTCAGAGCAAGTTGAAGAAGAAGCTAATGCTCGCGATGTAATTACTAAATTAAAGATGTTTGGTGATGACAAAGCATCTTTGTATCATTTAGACCAAGATTTGGGAAAAAGAGAGTATAAAGCTCATTCATATAAAATATAAATTATAAATTATTTATCTTATTTCTTAAAAGAGGGATTTTTAATTCCTCTTTTTTATTTATATTGCGAATTTGTAACTAATTTGTCCTTAATAAAAAAATATATTATTATGGTAAGTATGAATAATGGTAAAATTGTAGTAGTTGACGATGAAAAAATGGTTACCTCAGCATTTAAAACTTTATTTAAAGTTGAGGGATATACTGATGTGCATTTATTTAATAGCCCCAAAGAAGCAGTTGATTTCTTAAAAGAAAATACCCCGGATCTAATTATTTCTGATTTTATTATGCCTGAGATGAATGGGTTAGAATTTTTAACTGAGGCTAAAAAGCTTTATCCTGAAGTAAGTATGATTCTATTGACTGGTTATGCGGATAAGGAAAATGCCATAAAGGCTATCAATGAAATTGGCTTGTATAAATATATTGAAAAACCTTGGGATAATGATGACTTGTTAATGAATATTAAAAACGGTATTGAAAGAAGTCATTTATTAGAAAATTTAAGGAACAAAATTAGTGAATTGGAAGAAGCAAAGAAAAAATTGCAAGATTATTCAACTAATTTAGAAAAAATAGTAGCAGAACGTACTGCTGACTTATCAGAAGCTAATAAAAAGCTTTCAGGAATTATTAATTATTGCGCAGATGGCATTATTATTGTTGACGGTAAAGGTAATATTCAACAAGTTAATCCTGCTTGTGAAAATATGGTTGGATTATCAGAAAATGCACTTTGTAAAAAGAAATTCCAAGAAATTGCATATTCTAATGTAAAAGAATTTAATTCAGCAAAAGACAATAAATCTGGTGAGATTTTTGGGCTAAGTGAAGAAAATTCTGAAATTTTACTAAGAGACTATTTTATTGTAAATGAATTGAGCGGAATACATACTCCTGTCGAAATTAGTTTTGCGGCAATTTCAGGCGAAAATAATAATTTTGATAAGTTTGTAGGCGTAATAAGAGATGTAAGTGTTCAAAAAGAAACAGAAAGATTAAGAGATGATTTTATCGCAACTCTTACTCATGATATGAGAACTCCTTTATTAGCTGCTATTCAAACATTAAAATTTTTCTTGGATGGTGCAATCGGAGAGCTTGATGAAAAGCAGAAAGTCTTATTATCAACTATGCTTCAAAGCAATGAGGATTTATTAGGTCTTGTTAATGCCCTTTTAGAGGTATATCGCTTTGAAAGCGGGAAATTAAGTTTATGTAAGACTGTTTTCCCTATAAAAGATTTAGTAGAACAATGTTATACTGAACTAAAACCGCTTGCTTTAAAGAAAAATCTAAATTTTGAAGTAACCTTTGACATGCCAGATAATTTGCATATTTTGGCAGATAGAGCGGAAATTAAAAGAGTTATTACAAATTTATGTGGTAATGCTCTAAATTACACTAATAAAGGTGGTGAAATAAAGGTTCTAGCGAAAGCTCAAAGCGGTGATTTTATATTTTCTGTTACAGATAATGGAAATGGTATTCCTCAAGCTGATATTCCAAATTTATTTAAGAGATTTTCTCAAGGTACTACAAGAAAAAGATCTACTGGTACTGGGTTAGGTCTTTATCTTTCAAGACAAATAATTGAAGCTCATAACGGTAAAATTTGGGTGGATAGCAAAGTAGACAAAGGTAGCGAATTTTCATTCCTACTTACAGATGTAGTAAAAGATCCAAGTATTAAAGAAAGACAGGTTTCTAATGGCTAAAAATATCAGAGTATTAATTGTCGAAGACCATGATATGGCTCGTATGGGGCTATCTGTTGTGTTGGGCAACCATCCTAATATTGAAGTTGCTGCAATGTGCGCTGACGGTCAAGAAGGTGTTGATAAGGCTCTTGAATTAATACCTGATGTTGTAGTTATGGATATCGGTTTGCCTACTATTGACGGTATTGAGGCAACAAAAAGAATTAAAGCATCAAATAATAAAATTAAAGTTTTGATGTATACATCAAGAGAAGATGAAGATGATATCTTTGATTCTTTTCAAGCTGGTGCGGATGGATATATTACAAAAGGAGCAACCTCTGAGCAAACTGTATCTGCAGTTCTTGCTGTTTCAGAAGGTGCAGGTTGGCTTGATCCAGCTATTGCAAAAGTTGTTTTAACCAATATTCGTCGCACAAACACAAATACTGAAAGAAAAGGCGAAATAAATTATAAATTAGGTAAAAATTTATATGGACTAACTGAACGCGAAATGGAAGTCTTAGCTTTAATTGTTGATGGGCTTACTAATCCGCAGATTGCTGAAAAACTTGTGATTACAATTTCAACCACAAAAACTCATGTTCATAGCATTTTGCAAAAATTATATGTAAATACTCGTTCTAAAGCTATATCAATGGCTATGAAAGAGGGTTTAGTATAGTATGATTCCTGCTCTTTTAGCTATTGCAGCCGCTTTTTGTGCATATATTCAGTGGGGAGATGAAATTCCTATACCTAATTTTGATAAAGATATAAATAAAAAAGAAGCAAAATATATTCACGATGTTAATAAAAAAGCAGAAAAAGAAAAATTTGAAAGAGCTAAACTTAACAGAAATCCAAGCGGTTATATGACTGTTGAGGAATATGAATTGCTTTCTATTCCAAAAGATAGAATGACTGTTGAGGTTGATATTCCAAAATTTACAATTCCTGCAGATATGATTTATGTCCCTCAGCCTTCATATAAAATTGTAAGATACAATAATCCTCCTGGAAGTCCTGAAATAGAATTATCAAAGACTTTTTACCAAAAGCGTCAGCAAAATGCTCAAGGGATTGTGTCTCCAGATTTTACAAAGCTTATATATCCAGCTATATATTATTATCCAAACAGTGGTTCTACTGCTTGTGATTTGTTTGTAATTAATTTAGAGGAAGCTAAATCAAATATAGATAAAATTTTAACAGCTAATACTATCCATAAGCTTTCTGATCCGATTTTATCAACAGATAAGACAAATGATAATTATTACACATTTCGAACTCTTACTCCAATTGATTTTAACCCTGATGGGTCTAAATTACTTGTAAAAGAAAAGATAGGTAATTCAAGAGATGGCATATGGAAAACTACCCCTGTTGTGTACGATTTTTCAACTGGAGTTTCCTATGATTTGATTGAAGTAAGAGATGCTATAATCTATTACTGGAAAGAAAATAAAGACTTAAATTTAGATGACAAAAGATGGGATGTATATCCTTTAGGTTTTGCTGCTGATGATCCTGATTGGGTAATTGTAAATGCTGTTGCATATACAGGTGATACGCCTGTTAATTTAGGAACTTGGAAAGTTAATACAAAAGGTGAACAATCAAGATTAATTACTTTTACAAATTCAGAAGTTCAGGTAAGTATGAATGGATATAAGCTTGTAAAAGACGGAATTGTTCCTTCTGCAATTACTGAAAAAGAACAAAAAGAACTTGAGAAAATTGAAAAAGCAAAGGCTAAGCAAAAGGAAAAAGCAGATAAAGAAGAAGTAAAAGCCCTTGAAAAATCTTATAAAGCTAAAATTAAAGAAATGGATGCTGAATTTAAGGAATCTCAAAAGGATTATAATTTACGCAAAAAAATCCAAGGTTCTACATCAGGTGATGAAGTTTTAATTAAATACAAAGAAATAAAAGCTGAACAAGAAGCTAAAAAGCAACAACAATTGGAAAAACAAAAAGAAAAAGAATTAAAAGCATTAGAAAAGCAAAAACAAAAGGAAGAGAAAAAGCGTCAAAAGGAACTTGAGAAATCTAACAATTAATAAGTTTTAGTTTCTCTTGATGTGTTAGCTTTTTAATTCGAGCTTCTTCTTTCATTGCATCTGATTTTGTCGCAAACTCTTTTTTATATACTACTTTAATAGGTTTATTGGCTCTTGTGTATTTTGCTCCCTTGCCTTCCAAGTGTGCTTGAAAACGCTTGTCTACATCATCTGTATATCCGCAATAGAGAGTGTTACTCTCTGTTAAAATAATATAAGTATAATATTTTTTATCCATAAAATATTTATAAATAAAAAAGACGATTTTTATAACCGTCTTTTAATGTATTTCTTCTTTTTCTTTATTTCAAAAATTTCGATTAGCAAACAGATGTAAATCCACCTGCAGATGCTCCACAAGAAGCTCCAGAAAAACCACCACCGCAGCTAGCTGTAGAAACTGAAGATGAACTATCTGAAAAACTTCCGCTTGATGTTAATGTAGATACAGCATTAGAAAAACTGCTTAAAAAACCACCTGTATAAGCTACTGTTTCACCAGAATCAGAATATTGAGTATAATCAACTGCAAAAGGATTGCTTGTTGAAAACATATCATATACTCTTGTTTCAAATAAACTATGTTGTTGATACATAGCTAATGATCCTGCTGTTTCAACTGATTCTGCCGGTCTTGTGCTTCTGATATTATTAGTTCTTGTTTCAGATGATTTTGATGCGATGTTATTCATTATCTGCTCCTATTAATATCTCGTGTCTTACATTTATATAAACAATTTTATTTTTGATGAATTTCGACATGCGTTTCTTTTGTTACAATCCTTAACATAATATATCCATCTATAGATTTATCCAATTAAAACTCTTGGTTGATGCGAGTTTTAATAATATCTAGTATTGTGTAAGTGTAGAGGATTAAAAGGATATGTTGAAAAAGATTTTATTTACATTAATTATATTTACTGGGCTTTCTGCCTATGCTGGGGATAATTTCCTAAATTCAGTTGTAATTGACAACAATGATGGAGATATGTCAGTAATTTTAAGATCAGATGAAGTTACTAAAGTTAAAAAGGAAATAGAATCTTCAGATAAAGTTATTCTAACATTGAAAGGGATTGCTCAATCTCCAAGCATTAATACATTGTATAAGAATGCAAAAGATGTAGATGGATTAGTTATTCAGAATGATGGAAATAACGATTTAAAAATTTATATTGAAGCTCCAAATATTGCAAGAGCTGATGTAATTTTTGATACTCCTAATTCAGCACCAATTACTGTAAGCGATTCTACTGGAGAGGAAAGAGTTGTATGGAGTGTAATATCAATAGCTATATTACTGCTTGTAATGCGTTCTGCTAAAAATATTTGCACTGAACCTCCTAAGAAGGATATTAACGAAATTATTAAAGAACGCGAGAAAGAGCTTTATAGAAATTTCCAAAAAGAAGTAGCGTCAATGCCAAGTATTGGATATAAACTTAAAGCTTACAATAAACATGTTATAAAAGGTGAAACTTTAAGATCATATTCAACTTACACAAAAGTTTAAAAAAATCAGCTTTATTAGCGGATTTTTTTATTAATAATTATCAAAAGTTACTAATAATTTCTTCAATTTTCTTAGCAGATGTTCCATCTCCGTATGGATTTTGAGCTTTTAATCTGGTTTCTTGTCTTGATTTTGATAAAACATCTTCACTATGTGAAATTATTTTATCGTAATCAGCTCCAACTAAAATAGAAACACCGGCATCTATTCCCTCTTGACGTTCTGTTTCATAACGCATAACTAGTGTTGGACAGCCAAAAGATGGAGCTTCCTCTTGTATTCCGCCAGAATCTGTTAGTATTAACTTTGCATTTTTCATTAAATATACCAAGTATGGATAATCTAATGGTTTTAAAAGTTTAACATTTTTATATTTTCGTAATCTAGAATGGATTTTATCTTTAACATTTGGGTTCGGATGCACCGGAATGACAAAAGTATGATCTTTATATTTTTCTGTCAAATACTCAATAGCATCTAGAATTCTATCGATTCTTTCACCGTGATTTTCACGTCTATGAGCTGTGATTAGTACAAGTTTGTCATCAACTTTTATATTTTCATTTTCAAAATATAATCTTGCACTATCTAAAGTTCTATCAGAAAGACAGAACAAAGCATCAATTACAGTGTTACCAACTACAAAAATTTTATCATCTGAAATATTTTCTTTTAATAAAGCTTGTCTATTTTTTTCTGTTGGTGCAAAATTTAGCGCTGCGACTCTTGATGTCATTTGACGCATAACTTCTTCTGGGAATGGTTCATAGATATCATAAGATCTAAGACCTGCTTCAACATGATATACTGGTATTTTTCTGTAGAAACTAGCCAAAGCCCCACATAATACAGTCATTGTATCGCCTTGCACAATTGTGGCATCAATATTATGTTCCTCAAATACTTTATCAAGAGCATTTAAAATTCTTGTCTGAACTTCAGATAATGTCTGATTAGGTTTCATACAATCCAAATTTAAATCAGCTTGAAGACCAAAATAGGCAAGAGTTTGGTTCGATAACTCTTTTTGTTGTTCTGTATTACAAACTATAACATTATATTTCTCAGGATATTTTTTTAGTTCCAAAATAATTGGAGCAAGTTTAATAACTTCTGGTCGTGTACCAAAAACAAATAATATATTTTTCATAATTATAATTTTAGTATAAAAATATTCTTATGCAATTATGTAACAATATTTATTACCGAATAGGGGAATTAATAATTTATATCAAGATTTATAATTAAGACAAAGGAGATAAATAAATGTTAGACCTATATATTCTGGAAACTTGTCCGTTTTGTAGAAAAGTTATGACAAGTTTTGATGAAAATAATATTAAATATAATAAAAAAAATATTCTGGAAAAAGAAAATTTAGATGAGTTAATTAAACTCGGTGGCAAACAGCAAGTGCCGTTTCTAGTTGATAATGACAACAATAAATTTATGTATGAGTCTGATGATATTATTAAATATGTAAAAAATAAGGGATAATATGTTTTATAATTCTTTCAAAAGTAATGAATATAATAATTGCACAGCAAAAGGAGCTTGCTCTGTATCACCAAATATATCTTCAATGCAAGAAGTTATGTTTATAATACTTAGGCAAATTTCTTACTATTTGCTTAAATTAATGGAATTTAATATCTATAAAAATGAAATAATAAAAGATCTAATTTTTGAGATTTCTGTAATAGATGGTGCCAAAGACTTATCTGAAGCACAGATTCTAAATTCTTTTTCAAAGCAATATTTAAATTTGGTAAATTGTAGAAAAGAATATTTAAATATTTGTAAGGAAAGTAAAGTAAATTGTGATGATTTGAAAAATCTTATAAAATTGTACCCTAAAACTAGTCTTGCTGCTATTTTAAAAAAAGGTGACAAAGAATTTATTCATAAATATAAAAAATTGAATTTTAACCAAAAATATTATGCTGAAATATTGCTTGCTTTAATTAAAAGTGTCTCAATTAATTTAAGTAATCTTTATGAACAAAATTCAGATTTTTATAGTATTTCAAAAGAAGTATTAGCTGGATTAAATTTATTTAATTCATATAAAGTTCCAACAGAGAAGTTTAAAGCCCAAATGTATATACTTGCAAAGTGTGACGTAAAACTATTAGATTTGATTAGTAACTCGCAAATAAGCAATTTTGGAGAACTAATTCAGGGAAAAGTTTCTTTTTCTACTAGACCAAATAAAGCAATATTAGTTTCCGGTTCAAATTTAGAAGATTTAAAATTGGTTTTGGAAAATGTTAAAAATGAAGATCTTGATGTCTATACCAATGGAAATTTGCTGATATCTCATGCTTTTCCTTATTTTAATAATTCTCGAAACTTAATTGGTCATTATGGTAATGGTTCATTAAATACAATTTTAGATTTTGCAACATTCCCTGGTGCCATATTATTAACTAAAAATGAAGCACAAAATATTGAATATCTTTATAGAGGGAGATTGTTTACTACTGATGATATTGCGCCTAAAGGTGTTGTTAAAATTGAAAATAATAATTTTACTCCCCTTATAGAATCTGCAAAACAAGCTAAAGGCTTTGCAAAAGGTCAGCAACGAGCTTCTACAATTGTAGGTTACAATGATCAAGCTTTAGAAAAGGAAATCAATAAAATTGCTAATTTAAATCCTGAGAAAATTTTTATTATTGGACATACAGAAATTACAATTGAGGTTAAAGATTATTTTAAAAAGTTTTTCTCTTTAATGCCTCAAAATACTTATGCTATCTCTTTTTCATATGATCCAAAATTAAATAATGTACTAACTATAAATCTTGCAAATGACTATGCTTTAATTTATAGGACATTGAATAAAATATTTGAAAAGATCCCAATTGATTCTGATAAATTAGCATTTTTCCTTACAAAATGTGATGTTAATTCATTATCAAATATAATTAATTTAAAAAATAAAGGTGCAAAAAATATCTTTTTATCAGATTGTCCGCCATTAGTAATAAATCCTGCAATTTTGCATGCTTTTACAAAATTATTCGAAATTAATAAAATAACAAATCCAAAAGATGATTTAGCATTATTAGGTTACTAGATAAAAAATAGAGACTCCAATTTTGAAGTCTCTATTTTTTTTGAATATTAAATTAAAAATTAATATCTGTAATGAGCAAAAGCTTTGTTAGCTTCAGCCATTTTGTGAGTATCTTCACGTTTTTTGCAAGCTGCACCTGAACCGTTTGAAGCATCAATCAATTCATTAGTTAATTTGTCAATGAATGATTTGCCGCCACGTTTTTTAGCAGCTTCAATTAACCAAGATGAAGCAAGTGCAAAACCTCTGTCAGCTTTAACTTCGATAGGTACTTGGTAAGTAGAACCACCGATACGTCTAGCTTTTACTTCTAACAATGGAGTTGCATTTGTCATTGCTTTTTGGAAGATTTCAAGAGCTTTTTCGCCAGTTCTTTCTTCTATTTTTACTAATGTAGCATAGAAGATTTTTTCAGCTAGAGACTTTTTACCACGTCTCATAATTCTATTGATAAATTTAGAAATATCAACACTATTATATACTGGATCTGCTAAAGGTATTCTTTTAGCTGGTTTAGAACGTCTAGACATTATTTCTTACCTCCTTTAGCATTTTTCTTAGCACCATATTTAGATCTGCTTTGAGCTCTGTTTGCAACACCTGCAGTATCTAAAGTACCTCTAACGATGTGGTATCTTACACCTGGAAGGTCTTTAACCCTTCCGCCTCTGATAAGAACAACACTGTGTTCTTGTAAGTTGTGACCAATACCTGGGATATATGAAGTAACTTCAAATCCGTTTGTTAATCTAACCCTTGCAACTTTTCTTAAAGCTGAGTTTGGTTTTTTAGGGGTTGTTGTATAAACCCTTGTACATACTCCACGTCTTTGAGGACAATCCATCAATGCTGGAGATTTTGTTTTGTCGATTAGCTTTTTACGTTCTCTACGAACAAGCTGATTAATTGTAGGCATTTTTTTCTCCTTTTTTTAGTAACTACATCGGCAAAATCATATCCTAAAACCCTTACGCATTCCGGTTATGACTGGACTATTGGAATAATAATTATTCCCTTACGCCCTATTTTTGCCTCACTCTGCGAAAATTCAGCACGAAAATTTCGGCTAAGAGTGTAATTCTATTAAACAACAGCCAGAATTGATTGTCAATAAATATTGCAAACTTGTTAATAATGCTATATAATTTTTTTATGAAAAAGGAAATAAAAGATAAATTAATTGAAATAGTAAGTTTTTTTATTTGTTTAGTAGCTCTTTTAGCAATTGCATATTATTCAGGTTTTATTAAAGGTTTTAGCGTTAGCGATTTTCAAGATGCATATAATAGACTGGTATATAATTTTACAAACTCTGCATCAAAAAGTGGCGTAAAAACTGACTTATTTGACACATCAAATAAAAACACAAAAAGAATTTCTTCATATAAAAATTATCATCCAATGAGAATTCCAGAAGAAGTTTTACGAGGTGTTGATACTTCTGGAGTTTGGAAAAATGTGTTTTATTCTAACAAAAAGGTTGTTTTTTACATATATGATGAATCTCAACTTAACTTTCATAATTCTATAGCAAACTATCTAAGCACTAATACTAAAGCCCAAAAGTATAATTTGGTTGCTTACTCTGAAAATAGTTTTAATAGTATGCATTTAGGTGATTTTGGACCGTCAAAAATATGTGATAGCTTAGAAGAATGTAATTCGGTTAGACAAAAAGCTGCTGATTACACTGCTTTATCAGAGTTTATGCAACGCTGTGGAAGATATATGTGTATTATTAATCCAAATAGGCAACAATACATAAAACTAAGCAGTAAAAATTCTGGTCAAGCAGCGCAAATGATTCTTGAATTAATGAATTGGTAGAATTAGTCTGTTAAATTAAAATCACCGTTCTTTTTAATATGTTCAACGAGCCCACCATCATTTAATAGCTTAATCATAACTGGAGGTAATGGTTCAATTGGGATAATAGCTCCATTGGTTAAGTCTGTTAAAATCCCTTTTTCTATATCTAAATCTAATTCATCTCCTGCATCAATAGCATCTGTATCAGCTTCAATTGCTAATAGGCCTATATTAATAGCATTTCTGTAAAAAATTCTTGCAAATGATTTTGCAATTACAGCACCTACTCCTGCAATTTTAATAATTTGTGGAGCGTGTTCCCGTGAAGATCCAAGTCCAAAATTAGATCCGCCAACAACAAAATCACCTTTTTGCATAGAACTTGCAAAATTAGGATCAGCATCTTCAAGTACGTGTTTTGCAAATTCAGGTAAATTTGAACGCAAATGGAATAATCTACCTGGTGCTATATGGTCTGTTGATATGTTATCCCCAAATTTGAAAGCTTTTCCTCTCATAATATTCTCCTTATAATAACTATTAAAAATTCAGTCAGAATTTCTTTCTTCTTGATTATACTACAAAATAGTGATATAATACAAAAAGTGAGGTAAACTTATGTATTTTGATAGAAAATGTAAAATAACTTTTATATGCAATGGTGCAACTATATATAGTGAAGATGACAGATTTACAGATTCCGAAGCTTATCCGCCACTTAATGATGCCGGACAAGAGGAAATCGAAAGGATATGTAATTTTTTAAAAAAACGCGCAATTAAAAATGATAAAATTTATACATCTCCAGCATTGAGATCAACACAATCAGCTGCAATGATTGCTAAATTATTTAAACAAGATTTTGAAATTGTAGAAGATTTACACCCAAGAAAGTGCGGAGATTTTAATGGCTTAACTTTTGAACAAGTTTATGAAAAATATCCTGATGCTTTAGATAAATTAATTAACTGTCCAGAAATAGCTGTTCCTGAAAATGCTGAAAGTGTAACAGATTTTATTAATCGTGTTAACTCAACATTAAATAGAATTATTGAAGCAAATTTGGGTAACAGAATTATTATTGTAACTCATAAAGATATAATTAAGGCTGCTATAATTTCAGCTCTTAATATTCCTCATAGTTCTTTACATAGAATATATGTAAAATCTGGTAGTGCAACTCAAATAAGTTATTATGAAAAATGGTCTAGTCTTGTATATTCTGACTATACTCCAGTTATTTAGAGTTCACCAGTCTTAGATTTTCTTGAATTAGGAATTCTTTGCCGGGTTTAATTTCGATAAAATCCCAAGGGAGAGATTTTGTAAAATCATAATTTTCAGTAGCAAAAGAATCAGTATCTATTTTTAATTCTTTTGCTGCTTTTTTAAATGCTCCTAATTTTCCACCATATTGGTACACTTTTAATATAAAATCATTTAATGAAGCGTCTCCTCTTGAAAGTACAGCTTGCCAGTAATCCCATTTTATACTTGATATATGTGCTGTAATTCCTAGCTTGTGTAACTCTTTTTTTAGAAAATTACTTTTTTCTTCAAGAGATTTTGTGCTTTCACGTCCAATCCATTGGAATGGAGTATTAGGTTTTGGAACAAAACTTGAAAATCCAAATGAAATATCAAAACCTTTATTTTCTTTTTTTAATTTTTTTGCTAGGCTAATTATTTCGTCTAAATCAGATTGAGTTTCAGTTGGTAGTCCAATCATTCCATAGAATTTTAGCCCTTTCAGACCATTTGCTCGGGCTATTTTAACAGCTTCAAATATTTGATTTTCAGTTAAATTTTTATTTATTACTTTTCTAAGTCTGTCACTACCTGCTTCTATAGCTAATGTTGAATTTTTCTGACCACCTGCAACCAATGTTTTTATTACATCAGAAGTTATAGCATCAACTCTTAAAGAGGATACACTCATTTCAATTTTTTCACCATTTTGTATTTTTTCATAAATATATTTACAAACATCATGAAAATGAGGGTGAGCGCTAATTTGTGCACCTAAAAGGGCTATTTTATCAGTATATTTAAGTCCTAAATCAATTGTTTTTATTAATTCATTATATGGAACACAACGCAGCGGTAAATTTAAATATGAAGCTAAACAAAATCCGCATCTGTTGGCACATCCTCTAGACATTTCTAATATGAATGTATTTTTAAAGAAAGCATTTTCACTTAATACTGGAGTGTATATGCATTCTGACAATTTTTTAGTAAGTTTTTTTACTTTTTGTGGATATTTGGGAACATACACCCCTTCAATTTCAGATAGCAACTTTAGTATAGTATCTTTAGATTTGTCTTGGTTCTCTTTGCATATATCAATGACTTTCAAATTAACATCTTCTCCATCTCCAATTATAAAGAAGTCAAAAAATTCTTTATATGGTTCTGGATTTGCTGACACAACAGGTCCTCCTGCAAAAATGAGTGGAAATTTATCTCTATCTTTGGCTTTTAGTGGTAGATTATACTTTTCCAACATAGAAAATATGGTTAAAAAGTCCATATCGAAAGAAAAAGAAAAGCCAAATACTTTTACATCAGATATATTATATTTAGTATTTTCCGTGTCAGAACATATTCTTTCAATATTAACTCCTTCAATTTCATCAATAGTTTTAAACATCCATAAATAGCCTAATGAAGACATTGAAAATGAATAAATACCAGGAAAACCCATCCACATAACAAAATCAGTGGTTTTTGAACTTATTCTGTTATATAAATATTTTTCATTATTCATCAGTTTCTTTTGCCTTCAAATTCATTGGAGTTAGATATAATTCATCAATTAAAACGCATACCATTGCTGCAATTGCAGGAGATAGAATTACTCCCCAAAATCCTAAAAATTGTTCTGCTAAAAATAATGCTAAAAATATCATTAATGGATGTAATTCCATTAATTTTCCAAATAATACCGGCCTTACAACATAGTTTGATATTTGTTGTACCAGTAAGAAACCAACTATTATTAAAACAATTTTTACTAATCCTGCTGGGTAAGCAACTAATATAATAATTCCTAGAGCAATGGTTGGACCTAATAACGGTACTATATCAAGGATTCCTGTAATTAAGCCTAAAAGAGTAGAATATTCAATTCCTAAAATAACAAGTACAATTGCCATCATAAGTCCGACAGCAGCCATTGATATAATTTGAGCCCTTACATATCCACCGACTTTATTGCTAATATTGGTTAATATTTCGTCAGCTTTGTCTTTTAAATCAGGTGGGAAAAATTCTAAAAATTTCTTTTTTAGATAAACTTTATCCACAAGAATATAATAAACAATCATAGTCAAAGCAACTGTAACCATTACTACCTGAAATGCACTGACAGTAAAGTTCCAAGATTGATTTACAAGTCCCTGAGCAAAAGAGGTAGAATTTCCTAAAATCGTTTGTGGATCAAACATATCAGGTAATTTATGTCCATATATTTCTGTATTAAACAGGAAATTTGTAACATCAGTAACTTTATCAGGTAAAGTAATTAAAAAAGTTTTTATTTCTTTGTAGGCTACGAAAATAATCGGTATAAATAATGCAATAATTGCTAAAATAGAACTAAGTAATACAATTGACGATGCAGCTGTTCTATTTTTCATTTTAACCATTAATTTGGTTACATAAGGGTTTAGAGCACAAGCTATTACATATGCACCAAAAAATAGCATTAATATTCCTACAATTTTTGGGAATATTAAAAGTAATATTATAACTAAAATTGCAAAAATTAAATTTTTTGTTGTAAAAAAACGTTTCCCTATCATAGATACTCCTTTATAAAGCATTTTATCAAGAAATAATTATTAATGCAATTTGTTAAATTGGGTAATTTTTATTGTAAAGATATGTTAACAAAAGTTTTAATTTAAGCAATTTAAAATAGAATATATACTTTATATATTTACGAGGACTAAACACAAAGGATACTAACATGGGTTTTCTATCAGGCGCATATGGTAAATTAATGGCCGGGAAACTTGTCAGAGATCTTCAGTATCAGATGACAAGCGTTCAGAGTCAATTGCGCCGTGTTACCAGAGAAGTGGGTGACATGGAAAAGATGTTTACTGCCCAAGAAAGAAACCTGAAAGCCCAAATGCAATCTCAAATGAATTCTTCTGTATTTGGTTTGATGCGGGGTGCTGGTTTTGGAGCATTTGATCCTTCAAATATGGCTGGAGTTACCAGTGGAATGTCACAAGAACAATTCTCGCAGTATTCTATGTTTAATCAAATGGTACAACTGCAATATGCAATGGCACAATCAGCATGGCAAGATATGTTTGAAATGCGAAGAGAATCTATGCTTCAACCACTTAAAGATTTAGAAGATGATTTACAAACTCAAAAAGATAATTTAGAATCAAGGTTAAAAATAGCTCAAGCTGAATATGATGCTAAGAAAGAAGAAGAAAAAGCCGGAGTAAAAGGAATGACACCTGATTACACAGGACAAGGTTAATATAAAAAATAGGTTCCTAAATAAGGAACCTATTTTTTTGCCAGTAATTTTCTTTTAATCTATTCATGAGTAATAATATGTGCACCTTGATTTTCAACAGGTAAAGTCATAATGTTAACTTTTACATTCATATCTTCCCAGGTATTTTTAATAATCGATTTGATTTTATCTAAATCATTTTTTTGAGAAATGACTATTATTGAAGGTCCTGCGCCACTTAATACACAGCCTAAAACATTTTCTTCATGTTTTAAATTCTCAATAATTTTATCAAGGCCTGGGACTAATTTCATGCGATATGGCTGGTGTAATCTGTCTTTCAACGCTGCTCTCATAAGTTCTGAATCTTTAGTATTTACAGCTTGAACAAACATAGCAAGCCTTTTTGCATTAAATACAGCATCTGCCATAGGAACTTCTTTTGGTAACACTGATCTTGATATATCAGTTGATAATTCATAATCTGGTACACATACAGTTATGTTCCATTCTTCAGGCCAATCAAGCTTTCTGTAAAGAATACTTCCATCATCTTCTTGTGAAGACAAAACTAAACCTCCAACAATTGCAGGTGTTACATTGTCAGGATGCCCTTCAACTTCAGAAGCAATTGACAAAAGTGCAACTTCATCTGCAGGATGCCCTAAAAGTTCATTTGCGGCTAACAAACCACCGACAATAACTGATGCACTGCTACCTAAACCTCTAGCAATAGGAATTTGTGATTGGACGGTAATTTTTAATTCACTAGGTGTTTGCCCAATTGAGTTGTATAATAATTCAACAGCTTTATAAATTATGCTGTTTTCATCCATTGGAATATGTTCCATTATTAAGTCGTCTGAATTTTGACTATCATTGATAACATTTATTTCAATTCCAGTACCTGGTAAAACTGTTTCTTCAATTGTGATTGTGTTGTAAATGGGTAAAGCCATACCTAGACAATCAAATCCAGGCCCCAGATTTGCCGTTGTTGCAGGCACTTTTACGCTAATTTTCATAATTCCCTCATAAGAAACAATAATTGTTCCATAAGATATTGTATACTTTTAATAAATATATTATATCAAAAAGATTAAAATTTGCCAATAATTTAGATATATTCTATAATTGCTATATGTACGAACTATACCCATACTTTACTAATGATGGCTCAGTAGGGCTTTTCTCTCCAAGTGCAGATGATATCTACCATTCTACATATGGAGCGCTAACAGAAGCATATGAAAAGTTTATTTTGCCATCAAATATAAATAATTTTCTTAGAAATAATTCTGAAATAAAAATTTTAGATATTTGTTTTGGAATTGGTTATAACTCAAAAAGTTTTCTAAATTATTTTTTAGATTTTTTGTATAACGAAACGATAGGTACAGATAAAATTAAAAGTATCGATAAGATAGATACATATAACAAAAAATTCAAAATTTATATACATGCTCTGGACAATGATAAAAATTTAGCATATCTATCTCCATTTTTTATTTCTAACAATAAAAAAATTAAAAATAATGAGCTCTCTTTCAATCAAGAAAAAATAAAAAGGATGTTATCTAATAAAGTAATACAAAAATATAAATTAAAAGAAGAAGTAAATATTTTATTACTAAAAAGAATATTAGATCAAATTGATGAAGAAACAATTCAAATATTAAATAATAAAAAATATAATCAATTTTTTGATCGAAATATTATCAATTTATTTAAGTTTTTAGGAACTAAGGAATGCAAATATACCCTTATTAGATGCTTAAATGCGTTCTTACATAATATATATTATAAGTATATATCTAAAGGGTATAAAAAAGCGTTAAAAGCCCTTAAATTTATAGATTTTGATTTTAATCTAGAAATAGATGATGCGAGACAATCATTACAAAGAGACAATATATTATATAATTATGTGTTTTTAGATGCATTTACACCAACAAAGTGCCCTTGCTTATGGACTGTAGATTTTTTAAGACTTTTATATTCTCATTTGGAAGATGGTGGAATGATTCTTACATATTCAAATTCTGCACAAGTACGTAATGCTTTTATAAATGCAGGATTCACAGTCGGTAAAATTTATTCGGAATCTTCTAAAAAATTTACTGGTACAGTTGCACTTAAAAATAATTCTGATCTTGAAAAACTAATTTTTGATCATAAAAATAATAATTTAGTAAAAATATCAAAGCTCTCAGAATACGATTTAGGACTTATAAAAACTAAAGCAGGTATATTTTATCGTGACGAAAATTTATCGCTCGATAATGAGGCAATTATAAAAGCTCATGAAATAGAAGTTCAAAATTCTAATTTTATGTCAAGCTCAAAATTTATTAAAGTATATAAAAAGTTAAATAATAGAAGTGAATTATTATAAGTATATATCTTTACGATAGATATAAATAATATTTTTGTTTTTTTGATATTTTTTTGAATTTTAATTGTTATTTTTTTATTAAAAAAATTTTTATTTTTAACATGTGAGTAAAGAAAAATTAATTATTTTGTATTTAATTTAAATATTCATATAATATTAATATGAAAAATTATGATTTAATAGTTGTTGGTGGCGGAACAGCAGGTTGTTCTGCTGCATATAACGCTGGCATAAGAGGACTTAAAGTATTACTAATAGAAAAGAGCATACATTTAGGAGGAACAATTACATCTGCTCTTGTTGTTCCTGCAATGAAATCTGGTGAACATCAGATAAATACAGACTTTTATAAAGCTCTAATTGATGAATTGCACGCTATTGGCGGTCAAGCGACTTATCAAGATAACCCAGGGTGGTTTAATCCAGAACTTACTAAAATTGCTTTAGACACTCTTATGGCAAAAGCTAATGTAGATGTATTTTTCGATACTCATATAAGAGATGTAATAGTTGAAAATAGGGCTATTAAAGGTATTGTTATATCAAAAGAAATGTTATCTGTATATAACGATATGATAGAAATTCAAAATAAAGAATTATCTGTATCTATCGAGGCGAGATATATTATAGATGCGACAGGAAATTGTGAAATTGGAAAACTTTGCGGTTGTGAATTTTTAGAAGAAAAAAATGAAAATCAACCAGTAAGTTTAAGATTTATGATGGGTGGTATAGATGTTCCACGCTTTGCAAAATGGCTTGAGGAGTATGATACAGATAGAAATGTTACTACTGTAGAGGATATTGACGGGTTTATACATTTATCTACTGCTTATACTTGGGATAAGGATAAAAAGTGGGCATTAGCACCACTTTTCGAGGATGCTGTAGCTAAAGGGATACTAAAAGACCACGATAGAAACTATTTTCAGATATTTACAGTAGCTGGAATGCCTTCTACTATTGCTTTTAATTGTCCTAGAATTATTGATTACACAAAGACATTAGATGTAGAAAATATGTCAAAAGCCTTGCAATTAGCACGTAAAAACATATTCAGGCTTGCTAATTTTTGCAGAATTTATTTTCCTGGTTTTGAAAAATCTTATATTTCAAACATAGCAGATATGCTTGGAATCCGAGTTTCTAGACGAATTAAAGGAAAATATATTTATACAATTGATGATGTAAAATCAGGCAGGACATTTGAACATCCAGTTGTTGTATCAAATTATCCTGTAGATGTTCATTCTGAGAAAAAAGATTCATCTACTCTTGAAATGGTCAGAGATTACACATTACCACTTGAAAGTCTTATGTCCGCAGATATTGATAACTTATTTGTTGCAGGCAGATGTATTTCTGCAGATTTTATGGCACAAGGAGCTTTAAGAGTTCAAGCAAGCTGTTTTTCTATGGGCGAAGGAATAGCTAAATATGTAGCTAGTCTTTTGGCTTAACTTTATTTATAAGAATTTGTGCAGCATTCAGTAGTGGATCTATTGTTGGTGAAAATGGAGGAGCATAAGTTAAGTCATTATTGCAAAATTCTTCAACAGTCATTCCCGCCAAAAGAGCCGCAGCAAGAGCATTAATTCTTTTATCTGCATCACCTGCGCCAATAGCCTGTGCACCAAGTAACTTACCTGTATTATAATCAGCAATAAGTTTAAGCGTAATATTATTAACATCAGGCATATACCCAACTTTATCATTTTTGGTAACTGTTGCTGTTATTGGGTTATAGCCAAGTGCTAAAGCCTTTTTCTCCGTTAGCCCTGTCATAGACATAGTTAAATTTAAGCATCTAGTAACTGCAGACCCTAATACTCCTAAGAATTTATCTTCACCTCCGCACGCATTAATTGCTGCTGTACGACCTTCTTTATTGGCATTTGTTCCTAACGGAAGCCATATTTTTGTATTAGATATCACCAAATTTTCTTCAACACAGTCACCGCAAGCATAAATATCTGGAATACTAGTTTCCATTTTTTCATTTACTCTTATTGCACCTGTTATTCCTAATTCAATTCCTGCATCTTTTGCTATTTCAACATTAGGTTTTACTCCAGTGCATAAAATAACAAAATCAGTATTAAATTCTCTACCTGAACCTGTTTTAACAGTATGAACGCCATTAATATCACCTGAAAATTCTGTAACAATTTCTGAGGTTACTATTTCAAAACGCCCATTGTTAATTGAACTTAACTGGTTTTCGATTAATTGAGACATATCTTCGTCAAAAATAGGCATAATATGTGGGGAATACTCAACGAGTGTTGCTTTAAGATTTTGTTTAACTAAAGCTTCTAATAGTTCTATACCAATATATCCCCCACCAACAATTGTACCATGTTGTGATTTTAATAGCTTTTCTTTTATAGCAATTCCATCTTCTATTTTTCGCAGTGTAAAAACATTAGGCAAACTAACATTTTTTATTTTAGGAATAATTGGTCTTGCTCCAGTTGCTATTATTAATTTGTCATATTCAACAAGATTAGCTCTTTGAGATTCCAAATCTTGAATCAACACTTGTTTAGCTTCTGGAATAATTTTTACTGCTCTATTTTTCAGATGAATATGCACATTCTTTTTTTCAAATTCCTCAGGTGATCTCACTAATAAAAGTCGATAATCTTCAAAATTTCCTTCTATAAAATATGGAAGACCACACGCAGAATAAGAAATATGCGTATCATCAGTGTATAAATCAATATTTGCATCAGGCAATAATCTTCTTGCCTTAGCTGCAGCTTTAGCACCAGCTGCAACTCCACCTAAAATTATAATTTTCATATGATTAATATAGTATTAAACGAAAAATTTTTACATTAGGCGATTAGTTTAATCCAGATGTGTTTAAAATAACACCTTTCATAAACTCACAATATGCATCAATATCTTCTTGTGTTTTTTCAACTTTATCAACTAAATTTGTAATTTCTACAACAATTTTTTCATTTTTTAAATCTTCAAACATGATACACACTCCAAAATTAAATTAATTACAAAATAGTATTCGGTATTTTTTTATTGATTCTTTAACAAAATTACTAACATTGTTACATATTTTAAAAATTAAGCAAAAAATAATCTTTTTTTATTTTATCTTCAAAAAGGAGTTTTTATGAACAATTTAAATGTTAATAAAAGTGGATACATACCTAAATTTACAGGAATAAAATATAATAAATCTTTAAAAATGGCCAGAGATTATGCAATTAATAGCGGACAAAAAGATGAGTTTAAAAATATTAAACGATTAGTAAATAAATATTCAGGGGAAAGCCTTTCGATTACAGTGCGAAAAAATAAGTTTCCATATGATTGCTTACATGTCTCAGTTTTAAATAAAGGACGTTTAAATAAATTTATTGGTGGGGTAGATTATCTACATTCAGCAAATGAGCCAATTGGGAAAGTAGTATTTGACATATTACAAAATTTAGCAGACAAGACAAGTAAAATTCATAAAACTGTTTTTAACCGATAATTAATCAATTTCGTTGTATACAAGTTTTTTTCGTAAATTCCACTGACAAAGTGTTAATACTAGAATTAATAAAAATAGCACATATGCAATTGCAGAAGCTTTTCCCACATTAAAATATTCAAAAGCATTTTTATAAATTGCATAAACTAAAACATTTGTACTATCTAACGGTCCACCTTGTGTCATTAAATAAATCAAATCAAATATTTGAAATGAAGAGATTGCTGTAATAATTACAACAAAAAATATAGTTGGAGATAATAATGGAACAGTAACGTTTTTAAAAGTTTGAAAAGCATTAGCACCATCTATTTTAGCGGCTTCAAACATACTTTGAGAAATTCCAGCCAAAGATGATAAGAATATTACCATATTATAACCAATCAATTTCCATACGGATACAATAATTAAAGCTGTCATTGCATAATGTGTATCATATAACCAATTAATATGTAGGTGTAAAATATGATTTAATAAACCTATATTAGGATCAAAAATCCACTCCCACACAACTCCTATTACAATCATTGGAGTAATAAACGGTAAAAAATATGCTGTTTTATAAAATTCAGATCCTCTAATTTTTGAATTCAAAATACATGCTAAAATCAGAGGAATTATAACCCCTAAGACAGATGTACTAACAGCAAATACGATTGTGTTCCATAATATTTTGAAAAATAATAGTTCAGAAAAAATTTCCTTGTAATTATCAAATCCAACAAATTGAATAGGATTTAATAAATCCCATTTAGCAAAACTCAAGCCAAAAGAACATATTACAGGAATTATAATAAAAATAATTGTCCCGACTAATGCTGGCAATATAAATATCCAACCTGCAAAACGTTGATTGTTAGATAAGTTATCAAGAAAATTTTTCATGCTATAATTATACAATAATTAATAAGGGGAGAACTTAATATGAAAAAATATGAACACGCTTTTGGTAAAAACGATATAAGAGGCATATATGGTGAAGATATAACAGAAGAGTTATACTTTCAAACAGGACGTGGTTTTGTAAATTGGCTAAAAAAACAATCTGGTAAAAAAGAATCAGATATGTGGATTACTATCACTAGAGATGCAAGATTACATTCACCTGCGCTAGAAAAAGCTCTAACAGACGGTATTACATCAACTGGAGCAAATGTTATTCATTTAGGCTTAGCCCCAACACCTATTGGTTACTATTCTGAAGTAGTTGGCATTCCAGGATATGAAATAATAGCTGCTGCAATTATTACAGCTAGTCACAATCCAAAAGAATACAATGGACTTAAAATGACTTATAATAAAAGAACATTGACTGAATCACAAATTGCAGAAGTAAAAGATTATACATTTAAAGAATTTGAAAAAACTGATGATTTAACTACTACAAAAGGAAAAGTTACTAATTATGATATTATTCCTGACTATATAAAGGATATGGAAAATAGATTTGGCAGAATTGGTGAAGGTGTAAAAATAGTTGTTGACAGTGCTAATGCGACAGGAGGAGTTGTAGGCCCTGAATTGTATAAAAAACTTGGCTGTGATGTAATCGAATTATATTCAACTCCTGACGGCAACTTCCCTAATCACCATCCAAATCCAAGTGTTGAAAAAACTTTAGATACTTTAAAAGAAGTTGTAATTGAAAATAAAGCTGACGTTGGTATCGCATATGATGGTGATAGTGATAGAATTGGAATTATTGATCAAGACGGAAAATTTTTAACAGGAGATAAATTACTTTTAATTTATGCAATGGATTTAATTGAAGATTGCAAACAAACAGGCACTTGTCCAACTGTAGTAAGCGAAGTTAAATGTTCTCAAGTTCTTTACGATCAAATTAATAAACTTGGCGGCAATGCTGTAATGTGTAAAACCGGTCATGGATATATTAAAGATAAAATGAAAGAAACAAACGCTTTATTAGCCGGTGAAATGAGTGGACACACATTCTTTAAAGACAGATATTATGGTTTTGATGATGCAGTATATGCGGGCTGCAGAATTATTGAAATTATAGCAAAACATAAAAAAGTTAACCCAAATTTCAAAATATCTGATATGCTAAAATCTTTTGATGAAGTATGTTCATCTCCAGAAGTTCGTTTCCCTTGTCCAAACGAAAGAAAAAAAGAAGTACTTGAAAAATTCAAAAAATGCGTTGAATCAAACAAGAATATGTTTGGCTCTGAAATCAAAGAAATAATTACTCTTGATGGTATGCGAATTGTATTTGATGGAGGTTTTGCACTTATTAGGCAAAGTAATACAGAACCTGTGTTCACATTAAGATTTGAAGCTAAAAATAAAGAAGAGTGTGAACAATTCAAATCTTGCATGATTAACACATTAGAAAATATTTTAAAATAAGATAGCAAAAAAAATTTTTTATAAGGTTTATAGTCTGCATATAAAGGAGAAAATATGCAGACTATTAATTCGCAATTAAATTTTACAGGGATATACAAAATTCCTAATACACCTAAAAATATAAAAGAAATTGAAGAAAAAGTTATCCCTATGTATAATTATTTAAAACATGAAAATGTTTCGGGCTTCCCTGGAGAAAATCCTTTTGTTCTCGGGTTTGAAGCAATAAAAGATATAGTTGCAAACGCTAACAATGCATCAAAAGTTTGGTTAGAAATGAATGCAAAAAATCACGGACAAATTCTTCCGGATACAAATACTAATTTTCTCCATATTGTATCTGGAAAAAAGGATTTGCAAGAATTTGTTGATTTTATTATCCAGCGTTTAAAAGCTAATGAAAATACCCCATTAAATAAATTAAAACATATTTTCAGTTCAATAAAAAATATAAACAGCGAAAAACAAAAATTACCAGAACACTTACAAATAGTAGATAAAGCAATTGAGTTATACGAAAAAGAGCGTTTAGAATATCAAAAATTTATTCAAGATAAAAATATTATATCTGTATCATCAGCACAAGAATTATTAGCGAAAATGCTAACAGAAAAGTAACGAACAAAATTAAGAAATTAAACAAAAGATTACAAAACACTTGCATTGTAATCTTTTTGTTGTTATTATAGATTTTGTCAGAAAAGTTACTCACGAATATTTTACCATAGGCTTTAATTAGCTTTATTTTGGTATATTCGCTTACATACAAGATTTATTAATTAACATGAAAGGTAAAAATCAATGGATTTAGAAAACAAAGAAGAAATGACAGTAGAAGAAGTTGCAGTAGTTGAAGAATCAACAGAAGCTCCTGCAGAAGATGCTGCTGAAGAAAAACCGGCTCGTTCAAGACGTGGTCGTGGTAAAAAACAAAAAATTGAAACAACTGAAGAAAAACCTCAATCAGAATGGATTGAACGTGTTGTACAAATCAGCCGTGTAACAAAAGTTGTTAAAGGTGGTAAAAAATTAAGCTTTAGAGCTATTGTAATCGTTGGAAACAAAAAAGGACAAGTTGGCGTAGGTTGTGCTAAAGCTGCTGAAGTTATTATTGCTATTCAAAAAGCAATTGCTGACGGTAGAAAAAATCTTATCAATGTACCTATTTTCAAAACAACTATTCCACACCCAATTACAGGTCGTTCTGGAGCAGGTGCTGTAATGCTTAAACCAGCTTCTCAAGGTACAGGTATTATTGCAGGTGGTGCAGTTCGTTTAGTTCTTGAACTTGCTGGTATCGAAAACATATTAGCTAAATCTTTAGGATCTAAAGCACCTCTTAACGCTGCTAACGCAACTTTAGAAGCATTAAAAGCTCTTACTCCATTTTCAGAAGTTGCTAAAAAACGTGGTTTAACAATGGCTGAATTATTAAACTAATCAGTTCGGTTATTGAAAGTAATTTAGAGAAAAAATAAATTTAAAAAGGATAATAAAAATGGCAAAAACAGAATTAAAACAAATAAAAATTAAACTTGTTAAAAGCCTTATCGGTGCTTCTGAAAAACAACGTAGAGTTGTAGCTGGATTAGGCTTAACAAAACAAAATCAAGTTGTAGAACATTACAACAGTGCAACTATTTTAGGTATGGTAAACAAAGTACCTCACTTAGTTGAGATTGTAGAATAAGGAGACATGAGGTCATATCATGACCTTTTGTTTTTCTTAATTGCGGAAGCGAAAGCGAGTAATAAGAAAGGAAATTAAAAATGACAATTACATTAGAAGATTTAAGACCTGCAGAAGGTGCTACACATAAAATTAAAAGAGTAGGCAGAGGCCGTTCATCTGGTAGAGGTAAAACATCTTGCCGTGGACACAATGGTGAAGGACAACGTTCAGGAAGCTCAGCTAAAAGAGGTTTTGAAGGTGGTCAAATGCCTGGTTACAGACAAATGCCAAAATTAAAAGGCTTCAAAATTATTAACCAACTAAATTATGCTGAAATTAACGTAGGCAGAATTGCTCAATATGGCATGAAAGAAGTTTCTTTAGAAGTTCTTAAAGAAGCTGGCAGAGTTCACCCATCTTGCGTTGGCCTAAGAGTTTTAGGTAATGGCGAATTAAAGGATGCTATTACTGTAAAAGCTTGTTATGTAACACCATCAGCAAAAGAAAAAATTGAAAAAGCAGGCGGAAAGGTTGAGTTAGTATAATGGCACAAGGAATGAAAATGCCGACAACTGATGATTTAATGTCTATGTGGCAAGCATCAGGATTAAAAGAAAAAATTCTTTTTACATTCTTGATGATTGCAGCATTTAGATTTGGTGTACAAATGCCTTTATTTGGGATTAATAATGAAATTTTCTCAAATATTGCTCAAGGAAATAATATCATTGGATTTTTAGATTTATTTTCTGGTGGTGCTTTAGGAAAAGTTTCAATATTTGCCTTAGGTATTGGACCATATATTACATCATCAATTATTATCCAACTTGTTTCTGTTGTAATTCCTTCATTGGAAAAACTTCAGAAAGAAGAAGGTGAAGCAGGCAGAAGAAAGCTGTCACAGTATACACGTATTTTTACAGTTGTATTAGCTGTGTTCCAGTCTTTAATCTTTATGTTATACCTGCATCATTTACCTGGAGCAGTTTTACCAAATGTTAACCCAATTATGTTCTTTATAAGTTCTATAGTTGTATTAACAGCTGGATCTGTTCTTGTAATGTGGATTTCAGAACTTATTACTGAAAAAGGTATCGGTAATGGTGGTTCATTAATCATCTTTATCGGTATTTTATCAGGTATCCCGATTTACGCATCAAGGACAGCTCAAATTGTTGCCAATAATTCAATGATGCAATTAGGATTAGCAGTTTTATTACTTATTTTCTTTGCAGCAATGGTATTTATTGTAATTATGCAAGAAGCTGTAAGAAAAGTAATCATTGTAAACCCTAAAAGACAAGTCGGGAATAAAGTCTATGGCGGCATGAATTCATTTATTCCGTTTAAACTTAACCCTGGCGGAGTTATGCCAATTATCTTTGCTATTGCAATTTTATTGTTCCCTTCAACTATTTTAAGTTTGGTAGGACAAGCAAATTTCAAAAGTGAGTCTGTAAAAGCTATGGTTATCCATTTGACTCAAATTTTAAGTCCGGATGGTATAACTTATTATGTATTATATTTCTTATTAATTGTTGCATTAACATTTTTCTATGCTTCAATTATGCCGAATATGCAGCCAAAAGATATTGCGGATAACTTAAAAAAATATGGTTCTTCAATTCCTGGTGTAAAACCTGGTAGACCAACAGCTGAAGCACTTGATAAAATTTTAACTAAAACAACATTTATCGGTGCTATGGGACTTGGTATAATTGCATTAGTTCCATCTCTTGCAAGTTATATTACTAATATTAAAACTATTCAAGGTATTGGAGCTACTTCTTTAATAATCATGGTAGGTGTTGCTCTTGACTTAATAAATCAAGTAAGAACCCACTTATTAGCCAGAAATTATGAATCATTCTTAAAAGAATAAAAGTAATTTATAAATCTTTTAAAAGACCGCTTAATGCGGTCTTTTTTTGTTCAAAAAAAAGCTCCCCTTATATATTGAGGAGCAAATACTGAGCAATCAGAAGAGTTGAGGATTTACATTTATATCATATATTTTTTTCTTATTAATATCATTAGAGAAAATAATTAAAGTTTAATTATTTTCTAATTATTAAGGATAATTAAGAATATAGTTATATTGGACAAATTATAAAAAATATCATATAATAATAAACAAATGAGGTTATTATGAGAGAATTAATAGAAAAAAATAGAAAAATTACAGTTGTTCCTTCAGATTTTAAATGTGCAAATAAAGGTACTATTATTGATGTTGATCCAAAATATTTTACAATACAGCTAGAATATGAACCAACAGGAATGCTAAGACATAATTATTGTGAATTTTATACACAAACATCACATGGAACATTGTATTTTGATTCATATCCAGAAAATATAGAAGGTAATATTGTAAAAATAGCTAATCCTGCAAAACACAGATTTTTGCAAAGACGTCAATATACTCGTATAAAATTTGTTGAAGATTTAAGTTTAAATTGTGATAATACATCACATAAAATAACAACATTAGATATTTCAGCAGGTGGTATGAAAATTAGAACTAATGAAAATATCAACATTGAGGGAGTGTATAAAATATCATTACCACTATCTGAAAAACAGTCTGTAGAATGTATGTTCAGCCCTATAAGAATTGAAAAGAATGAAAATGGCGGATATACTATATCAGGCAGATTTGAATATCACAATAATAGAGATAAAATGACACTAATTCAATATTGCACAAAAAGAAGTATTGAAATACAAAATAAATAATAACGTGCCAAGTCACGTAAAATACAAGTATATTAAAAGCTTGTAAAATATCTAACAAGAAGAGGCACAAATATTTAAATGAGTTTAATAAATTTACTAAGAAAAAAAAGTAGAAAATTTTTGTTCACAACCCCATCTCATGGACAAAAATTTTTTATTTTCAATAAATTTCGCAATTTTTACAAAAAAGATATTTCGGAAACAGATGCACATAATCCACAAGAAGCACTTTTAAAAGCTCAAGAAAATGCCGCAAAGATTTATGGAACTCAACATACTTATTTTCTTACAAACGGCTCTACAAGTGGCATTATTGCTTCGGTATTAGCTTGTACGAATAAAGATGACAAAGTATTAATTTGGAGAAACGCGCATCCTTGCCATAAAAATGCTGTTAAACTGGCAGGCTGTGTGCCTGTATACTATGATTTACCAATTAATAAAGATTGGGGAGTCCCAGATAAAACTTTACCAGAATTAATTGACATTAAAGATGTAAAAGCTGTCATTGTAACATCACCTACATATGAAGGTATTGTATCTGATATTAATGCATTAAAAAATGTTTGTAAAAAAAATAATTCATACTTGATTGTAGATGAAGCGCATGGCGCTCTTTATCCATTTTCTGAAAGACTACCACAAAGTGCTGTAAATATTGCAGATTTTACTATTCAATCTTTACATAAAACAGCAGGCGGGCTTAACCCAACAGCTCTTTTGCATGTAAATTGTAATATAGATGCTTCAAATGCCTTATCTATGATTAATACTACATCTCCTTCATACCCTCTTTTAGCAACTATTGAAGCTAATATTAATTTTCTGAATTCTAATAAAGGGAAAAAACACCTAAACAAGTTAATTGATATTCTTGAAGATATAAAAATGTCAGCAAATAATATTGAATTTTTTGGGGATGACATAACCAAATTATTAATAAAAAAAGATGGTATTTCTGGACACGAATTATCTAAGCTCTTATTTGAAAGATACAATATTGAAGATGAAAAGACAAATGATATTTCAACAATGTTATTATGTGGAATAGGGACATCTGAAAAAAAATTAACATATTTAAAAAAAGTGTTAATTAATTTGTAACATATTTGTAACATTTTATATGTATTATTAAAGAATTCATAAACATAAGCCGATATTCCATAGTGAAAGTTACTAAGGAAAATTGAAAGGTAAACCTCAACTATGGGAATGGCAGCAGGACAAGCAAGATTATTATCTATAACATCCCGTATGTCTGATAATGAGTTAAGAGCTCAAATTATCAACAACGAGAAAATGCGTCTTGCTACAAAAAGCTCACAAGTAAGTGAGGCTTACACTGCAGCCTTAAATGATGCTCAAATGATGTTTACAAACTATGATGCTGATAATAATGCAACATATCAACAATTAACATTTAATGCGTTAACAGCATATAACCCATATAATAACCAATATGCAATTTCAAATGCTTCTGGTCAGGTACTAGTGTCAGAAAACGATGCAGTTAATTTCAAAGCTGCTAATGGCGATTTAAATAAATTCCTTGGTTACTATGGGCTTGAATATAGTACTACTTATTTTGATAATTTAAATGAGTATGCAAATGCTGATGGCACAATTCCATACTCTACAGGAACAAAAGATAATAATGGAAATATTATTTTAGCAAACAGCGGTTATACTGCAGAAATGTTAAAAGCAGCATATGAAGGAACCGATGGTTATGATGGCTACAATGTAACATTAGCATCTGAACAGTATTACAATTATTCTTCTGCTATATCAAATTTTGATGAAGCATATACTAATTTTACAGCTACGATTTGTGAAAATATGCAAAATGTCTTAAAGAATACTGTTCAAGGTAATGGAAGAACTTTAAGCGATCTGGAAAGTGATATTAATAATGCAGGAAATATTTCGGCAATGCAAAACGTGTTAAGGAATATTTCTGCATTTGTAACTGAAGCAGAAAAATTATCATTACATGATGATAGTACCACTGCATATTTTAATAACTTACAAAATAAAATTGAACTAGAATCAACTGGAGAAACAACATTTACTAAAGAAGATGGATATATTAGTTATACAGAAGATTCTGAAAATAAAATAATAACACTAGGTGACAGCGAAAAATCTGACTTTCAAATCATTAAAACTTCATCTGGTTATACTGTAAAATATTTAAATCCAGATAACGATACTATGGAAACGCTGGATTCAGAATCCTATGAGTTAAATGTTGGAAGTACTATTTCTTTTAAATACAAAAGTGAAGATGGTGATACATTATTCACAGGTATCCCTAATTATTTTAACAATAGCTCAATTACAGATTATACTGTAACAGAAACAAATCCGCTTGATTTAGATAGCATGAAAAATACCGCTAAAAGTGTTTTAACTAGCCTTAGTTCATCAATATATAATGTGTGGAATCCATCACATAGCATATTTAAAGATACTACTTCTCCTGAATACCAAGCATATGAAGAAACTGCAAAAAAACTTGAACAAGTTTTATTTGGGAGCAATGGATATGTTTCATCTGAAGAATATCCAAATATGCTAGATGTTTCTTGGATATTGTCACATATGAATGGTGCTCAACTTGATAATTTTCAACCGATTTTAGATGTAATCATGTTAGATAATATTATGAATACGTATGGCGAAATTAAATATGCTTGGATTGATAAAAGCGAAGTCACTGATTCATATAATGAAAATGGAGATGCAAAAGCTCAATGGTATACTAATTTATTTAATCGCATGCAAAGTGGTGGATATCAAGTATTACAAGATGGTCTTGCATCAAGTACAGAATGGATCGAATTTGCTTTTGAAAGCGGATTAGTCACTCTTGAACAAGTTGATTCTAAGTTTAATTGGAATACTGTAATGTATTCAAGTTGTAGTGACATCACTGAACAAACTAATAATGTTGATATTACTATAGCTGAAGCAGAATATAATGCCGCAATGAACAAAATAGAAAACAAAGATAAAATGTATGATTTAGAATTAAAAAATATTGATACCGAGCATAATTCATTACAAACAGAATATGATTCAATTAAAAGTGCAATTGATAAAAATATCGAAAGAACATTCAAGATATACAGCTAATTTTCTTACTACACACTAAAACAGAGGCTTTATCCTCTGTTTTTTATTTATATATATTAAATCTTTATACGATATAAAGATTATGTAAGGAAATTAAGAAACATATATTTTTTAGTTTATAATCATAATATAGATTAGATAAATGGAGATAATTATAATGGCATCAGTTAATGAAATTCTTTCAAAATTAGAAAATGCAGACAATGTAACTAAAAATAAATTAGAAAATGAATTAGTAAATATCGGAACAGCTGTATTACCTCAATTAGTTGATGAATTACAAGTTGTAAGAGGTATTAAAAGAGGCGTTGTAGCTATGACACTAATTAGAATTGGAGATGCTTCTGTTAAATATCTTAGAAAAGCTGCAGAATGCAATAAAGATTTTGAATGGGTTGCAGAATATTTAATTAGAGAAATTAAAGGATCTGTTGCAGCTTAGTTATATTAAAATATAAACCTAAAAAAGATCGAAATATTTCGATCTTTTTTTATGCTAAAATTTAAGTTATGGGGAAGAAAAATATACTATTTTATATTACATTATTTTTACTAATACTTGCTTTTTCAATGACAACAACCCATTTTGACTTTGATTTATGGGCAAGATTAATTGCAGGCATGGGAGTAATTGATGGTGGACATGTGTTCACTGAAGACTTCTTATCATATACACCAGTACACACATGGTGGGATCATGAATGGGGAGCAGGAGTAATTTTTTACGCATTTTTAAAATTTTTAGGACCATATAGTCTTATAATTTTACAAGCTGTAATGCTATTTTTAATATTCTTCACTGCCTCTAAAATTCTTAAATTAAAATCTAAGGAAACACCATACAATATTTTATTTTATTTCTTTACACTTATGGCAGTTATGGAAAATCTTAATAATCCGATAAGATGTCATATGTTCAGCTTTTTATTTTTCACTGTGTTTATTTATATTTTAGAAAAGGTTAGACAGGGAAATAATAAATTATTATTTATAATACCATTTATGACAATACTTTGGAATAATATTCATGGCGGAGTTGTTTCGGGGCTTGGGCTAATCGGCATGTACGCTCTCGGGGAATTTTTAAATAAAAAATCTTACTTAAAATACATAATCACACTAGCAATTTCGTTATTAACATTAATAATAAATCCTTGGGGCTATAAATATATTAAATTTCTATTCATGGCAAACACAATGCAAAGGCCATATATCGTTGAATGGTGGGGACTATTCTCTAAATTTTATCTATTTAAACAAATTAAGTTTAAATTATTTATGCTTGCTTCTGTAATCATTGAAACAATAAGTACTTATAAAGATATAAAATTAAATGGAATTAAAACTTGGTATGAAAAAGCTGACAAAGTAAAGTATATTGTTATACTTTCAACTTTGTATCTTGCTATAAGTCATGTTAAATTACTTCCATTCTTTGCAATTGCAACAATATGCTTTGTATATGATGATTTTTATAATCTTATTAAAAATATAGAATTCCCAAAATGGAAAAATAAAATTGTTTATATATCTATTTTATGCATATCTATTTTTACATTCCTGATAAAAGATTTTTCTCTCCCAGTAGGTATTAACAAATACCCCGTTAAAGAAGTCGAGTTTATCAAATTAAATAATTTAAAAGGAAATATTTTATCAAATTTTGGATTTGGAAGTTACATTTCGTACAAGCTTTATCCAAATAATCTAATTTACATGGATGGGCGATATGAAGAAGTTTACTATGATTACATGGTACCGGTTTTAAAAGAATTCTTCCTTGCTTACCCTAACTGGAAACAGCTTCTTACTTACTTTCCTCCTGATATTATGATTTTAGAAAAGGCTTATCCAATATATGAAGTAATTAACAATTCGAATGATTGGCAAAAAGCATACGAAGGTGAATTGTTTGGTGTGTTTGTATCGAATAAAATTGCCCAAAAAGATTATATTAAACCAACTGATGATATAAATTACTATAAAAATACTCTATTTAGTACAGGTATTAAATTTAAATAATAGTATAATTAAAATATGAATAAAAGTTTAAGATATACATGTTTATTTGGCGGTGGAGCAATTCGTGGGGTTTCTTATATCGGAGCGATTAAAGCATTAGAAGAATTGGGAATCTCTCCTACAACGTATGCAGGATCTTCTGTAGGCTCTATTATCGCCGCAATGTTAGCAGTAGGTTATACAGCAGAAGAAATTAAAGATATTTTCATAAAAGTAAACTTTGATTTATTTAAAGATATTTCAATAGGTTTAGGGCCAATTTTTGCTTTAAGTAAAGGCGAAGTATTTCTAGAATGGGTAAGAGAACTTATTGAAAAAAAATTCTATGGAGAAAAATATAAAAAAGGAGCTAATAGAGCTGTAACTTTTAAAGATATTGAAAAAAATTTAGTAATAATTACAACAAATTTATCTAATTTTGAGTGTAAAGAATTTTCCAGATTTGAAACCCCTGATTACGAAATAGCTTCAGCAGTTAGGATATCTTGCTGTATGCCTGGTCTAATGAAACCTATTGAATACAATAAAACTTTGCTTGTTGATGGTGACTTACAAAAAAGCTGGCCAATGTGGAAGCTTTCTAAAAATTTGCTTTTACCTGATGAAAGAATCTTAGAGTTCAGGCTTGAAGGTTACTATAATACAAATGACACAAATGATATTTCAGGCATTGATTATGCAAATGCAGTATATAGTTGCATGACAGCTATGTCTACAGCATTTATTACAAATATTTATGGAGAAAAAGATAAGTTCGACTATATTGTACTCAATACTGGTGATATTGTTGTGGTTGATTTCAATATTTCAGAGAGTAAAAGACTAGAACTTATACAATCAGGTTATAATCAAACAATGAAATATTTTAGCTCAATTTTACCAGCTAAAAAAATAAAAATTAGAAATAATTATCAAATAATTCAATCGCACATGCTTAAAATTCAAAAATTGATAAATTCAAGAAAAATTCTTAAAGCTAAAATTCAATTAGGGGAATTATTTACAGAACTATGTGATTTAAATGATATTATTGATTTAACTGATTATAATGATTTAAAAGCTTTTAAAAGCATGTTTTTAAGTCACATAAATTATCCACCACTATTTGGTGCAATTACTTTAAATAATGAAAAACTAATCAAAGCTGAATTATCTAGAATAACAGCAAATCTTGCTGAAAAGCTTGAAGAATTAACCTCTTATATTGAATTATACTCTTTAAAATAAAATTGTTGACATTTAATTATGTTTGGGTTACTATAACTATGCTGAAAGTAAGCAATGACAATTAAATAAGCCCTGGTGGCGGAATCGGTAGACGCGTCGGACTTAAAATCCGGTTGGAGTTAAATCCAGTGCCAGTTCAAGTCTGGCTCAGGGCATTTTTTAAAGAACCTTCAATTAGGTTCTTTTTTTATTAAGAAATATTAAAATAGCGCAAAACTTAGACATATCAAGGGAATATTTGTATTATTAACAAAGTAATTAGCAATTTTTTATATTAAATATATTTTATATATATAATATATAATCTTGGAGAGTATAATGACAAAAATAAATTTCATGCAAAGATTAAGCCAAACTTTAACAAAAATGGGCGCAGGGCTAACCCAAACTGCAATGACAGGTATTGCTCTAAAAAGCATGACTCATTCTTGCCATACTGATAGTATATTTGGTTTAGGATATGGTGGAGGATTTGGCTATGGCATTGGCATGAATTATGGTTTTGGCATTACTCCACAAATGTTGGCCGACCCTATGGGATTTACTTGGCTTCCAAGTCCTATGAATATGTATTCTCAAAATAATGCTTATGGAAATATGATTGCTGCACAATATGGCTATTCACTAGGACTTCAAGCAAAAGCACAAGCTGCAGCTCAAGCAGCTGCATATCCACAATTGCAGCAGTTACCAAAAACAAATGCTGAATACGCAGGTGATATTGATGAAAATCAAGACACTACGAGCGGAAAAGCTTTTGATAAAGCAACTAATGAAATGAGCACAAATAAAAATGCTAAAGATTTCACAATAATTGATGAATATACTGATCCAAATAATATAAAAAAAAGCGCTGAAGAATATAAAATAGCAGTAAGTAATCTAGCAAAATCATATGCTGCAGATATTGATGCTACAGGAAATAGTGACAGAAAAGTTACAGCAGAAGAATTTACAAATTATGAACTAGCAAAATTAGATTCTAACGCTACAGCACAACATAAAGCACAAGCAAAACAAATGGCATTAAATGCATTCAATAAAATTGATCAAAATGGTGACGGACTTGCAGATTGGAAAGAATTAGCAGCGACAATAGCAACATTTGATACAGACATAAAATCTCTGAAAGAAGATAAAGCAATCAAAAACGGCAATATAAATGTTTCTGATTATGCAAACTGGTCAACATTACTCGCACAACAAAATAATAATTTATTTGACACAACAGTAAGAAATAGCTATAAACAACTATTTGATAATTAATTGATCAAAACTTTTCCAATTAAATTCTTTAGAATTAGCAAATCTTAACAAGTCATTACTATCAAGATTTTCTAATTTTTGATAAATTTCTTCAAAATTTTCATGTGCATCCATTGATATAAGAGGTATGGAAGCTTCATCAGCAAGTTTTTCAACTTTTACATCATAATTTATTGCACAAGTCTTTATTCCGCATTTTAAAGCAACGAGGATAGCATGAAAACGCATAGCTACCAAATAGCTTAATTTAGAAATTCTATTTACAATATCATCTGTAACTATTTCTGTTTTAATTTCAGGATTTAAAGTTTTTAAAACCTGCTCAAATCTCTTACATAACTCTAAATCTTGAGATTCCTGTAATGAAAAAATTTCAACTTTTTTATCACTAAATTTATTTGCAATAAACAAAGCAAGCCTATGTAATAAATTATAATTCAAAGTTTTAAATTCTCTTAACTGAACACCAATAATATCATCTTTAACTTCAGATTTAACATCAAGAGAATAAATAGGATCACATACAAGATTTGCACTAATCCCCCAATTTCTCAATAAAGCTAAACTTTTTTCATCTCTTACAGTGACTAAAGAACAATTTTTGAGTAAATTTCTAACAATAAATTGAGATAATTTTTTATTAAGTGGCCCGATACCTTGTGCAAATATAATAACCTTTTTGTTAAATAAAAGACCTAATGCAATTATTAAGGAATAATATATTACACTTTTCAGACTTGTCACATCTTGTAATAAGCTACCACCACCTGAAATTAACACATCAGAGTCTTGTATTGTTTTTATAACTTTTTTAAAATCAAATCTCTTGACAGCATTAACCGAATAAGTTTTTGAAGTAAAATCAATATCACTTGAAAAGACTGTAATATCAATATTCTGCAAACTTTTTAAATGATTAACTAACACAGAAAGAATAGCTTCATCACCAAAATTTTTAAATCCGTAATATCCCGATATTGCAACTTTAACCATTATTTCCTCTATATATAGAATACACTTCATCTTTATACGGAATAGATTTAATTGCACCTATTCCCTGAGCTTGAAGACCTGCTGTAATAGATGCAAATTTAGTTGCTTCAAAAGGAGTAAAACCATGATTTAAAGCATGTAAAAAGCCTCCATTAAAAGTATCCCCAGAGCAAGTTGTATCTAGATAATCACAAGTATAAAAATCAGTAAAAGTAATATTTCCATTATAACCTGTATAATAACCTTTTTGAGCAATACTTTTTAATACAACTATCTGAACTCCTACATCCCATAATTTTTTGATTATATTCTCAGGCGATTCAATCTCCAAAATATTTGCAGAATCATGTTTTGTATTTAAAAATACAATATCAAGATAAGAAACAACTCTCGCGAAAGCTTCTCTTGCCTCTTCAGCAGTCGTTAATACGCTATGATAATTCGGATCATAAGCCGTTAAAATTCCATTATCTTTAGCTAACTTAAAAGCATATTCAACAGCTTCATTAGCAGAAGGAGATAATGATTGAGTAACTCCAGACGCATACACAATATCAGCTGATTTAATATAATCCTCATCAATATCATCTATTGATAATTTTGACGGAGCAATTTTTTTTCGATAATAAATAACTTCTTTTTCAGTAACAGAAGGTCTAGCAATTATATATAACCCATTAGATTCATTAGATAATTTAACCTGAGAAATATCTAAACCTTCTTCTTGCCAGCTATCAAGCAAATAATCTTTAAAAGGATCATTGCCAACTCTTGTAATAAAACCTACTTTAGAACCCATTCTTAATGCAGAAATAGCTGTAGCCAAAGCATCTCCACCATAATATTTATATAAACAACCAGATGTTGCTAAATTTGCATTTGTAGATAATTCTATTAAACTCTCCCCAATAGCTACAATGTCTAATTTAGTATCCATACTATCCCTTTAAATCCCTAATAACTTTTTTCGCTCTATCTGTAATCTCTGAAAGAGATAAACCATCATATAAATCTCGACCAATTCCAACAACTGATGCTCCTGCATTTATATAAGACTGGATTTCATCAATCTTAACGTTTCCTAAAGGCATAACATTCAAAAATGGCATAGGTCTTAACAAATCTTCAATATACATAGCTCCACCCATAGCGGTAATTGGATAAATTTTTATTAGTGGAATACGAGCTTTCCAAGCATTATAAGCTTCATTAGCAGTTGAAGTACCTGCAATATAAGGAATTTGTTTATCTTTGGAAATTTTAACTAAATTCATAGAAAAAATTGGAGAAGATAAAATTTTTGCACCAGACATTATAGCAGCTTCAGCTTGCAAAGATGTAATAATACCTCCTGCACAAACATTTGCATATTTTGAAATTTCTTCTATTGCTTTGTAAATAGTAGGATTTTCAACATTTATTTCTATAACTTTTATGCCAGCATCAATTAAAGCTTTTGCTCTATCAATCATTAATTGAGCATCTTTACATCTTAAAATAGGTAAAATTTTTTCTTCTGCAAGTAAATTAATTAAATTTTCTTTCATAAACTATCCTTTTTTCGAAATTTATTATATCATAAAATAAAGGGATAAGGGATATGAAAATTTTTAAGGGTAAAACTTTCTTTATAAAATCAATTTTTTTACACATATTTTTAGTTTTTATAATTGCATTTATATCTATAAATTTTTGGGAAAATCCAATTTATGATATGCTTATAAATTCCACCTCTGCAATAAAGGAAGGATCTAAAGACATATCATTAATTGTTATCGATAATAAATCTCTTGATACATACAGATGGCCTTGGGCAAGGTCATTGTATGGAGAAATTTTTGAATACTTGAACAAATATACAAATGCAAAAGTCGTGATATTTGATTCTGTATTAAGTAATCTTGACAAAGAAAGACCAGCCGAATCTGATAATTATTTCTTCAAAACAGTAAAAAAATCAGATAACTTCATTGGCGGTTATATGGCTCAAAGAACTCAATATGAAGATATAAATTTAGGGAGTCAATATGATAAAGATTTCAATAAAAAATTTGCTATAGATATTACAGACAAAAGAACAAAAAACAATTCAAGATTCAGTAATTACAATAGTTTAACAATGTTTCCTAAGCCTTATTTTGATGCTCAAAAGTATGCAGGATCAGTAAACTTAGGAACAAACGCTATAGATGGTGTACTCAGAGAATCAACTGATTTAATTGGCTATAATGACAATTACTATCCATCTCTTGCTCTAAGAGCATATTTACTTGCAAATAATACTGATAAAATTACTCTTACGAATAAATATATAATTGTAGATAAAACAGGTCTAAAAATCCCTGCTTTTCAGAAAAAAGGGGATATCAGACATAAAATAAAATTTTATAAATTATATGAAAATTCAGAATACTCACACCAAAATTATTCAGCAATAGATATTATACAGTCAAATAGGCTTTTAAATAATGGACAAAAACCAATCATAAATCCTTCTGAATTTAACAACAAAATAGTCCTAGTTGGCGCTAATGCTCTTGGAGTTGAAGATGCTCTTGAAACTTCTATTTCTCTTAAACACCCTGGAGTAGATATTCAAGCAACAATTTTAAATAATTTCATTGATAATGAATACTTGGTAAAATTTGCAAATTGGCAAAATATTTCAATAATTATTTTGCTTTGTATAATCACATTTGCAATAATAAGATTTTTAGCATTTATTCCATCTCTAATTACGTTGATTGGAATTGCGATCTTATACTTTATCTTCTGCATAGTTTGCTTTAAACACAATCTCATACCTTACGTTATTACACCTCTTGCTGTCCAATTAAGTACAATGATATTTGGATATTCATATAGATTTATACTAGAGGGTCGTAACAAAGAAAAAATTAAAAATGCTATGGGCAAATATCTTTCACAAGATATTATGAAAAATGTTGTCCAAAATATTGATGATATTAAACTTGGCGGGAAAAAAGCCAATGTAACTGTGCTATTTGCAGATATTAGAGGTTTTACAAGTATGAGTGAAAAAATGTCTGCAGAAGAGGTATCTGTTATCTTAAACGAATATTTTTCAGAGATAGAACCAATAATTACAAAATACAACGGAGTTATAAATAAATTCATCGGAGATGCTGTAATGGCAATATTTGGAGAGCCTATTCAAGATATTAATCACCCTCAAAATGCGGTAAAATGTGCTTGTGAAATGCTTAAAAAAGTTGACCAATTACAAGAAAAGTGGCTTTTTGAAGGGAAACCAAAAATTGAAATCGGAATAGGCATTAATACTGGAGAAGCATTTGTCGGCAATATCGGATCAGAAAAACGTTTAGAATACACAGTTATCGGCGATATGGTAAACTTAGCAAGTCGTATTGAAAGTTACAATAAAGTATATAAAACAAACATGTTAATAAGCAGCTCAACATATTCATATGTCAGTGAACTTGTTGATGTTATAAAAATTGCTGATGTTACAATTCGCGGTAAAGCTAAAAAAATGGATATCTATGAGGTTTTACGTTTAAGTGATTGATAATATTGAACAACTTAAAAAAGCTATTGAAATAGAAATTCAATATAAATACATTGATATTCATGGAAAAACTCAGGCTTTTTCAAGTTTTATTAAAAATGAAGCAAAAAAATATTATAAACTTTCTAAAAAAAATCCAAAATGGGCAGTGCTTATTGAAATCTTTGAGCACTATCCTTTTGCTGGGATTAATGAAAGAAGAAAAAGTATAGATAGATTAATTAAAATTTTAAAATCAGAAACTACACAAAAAATTGAAGAAGAAAAAACAAACAAAACTAATGGTAAACTTAAACCGGCAAAAGACACTGATGTAATGTACATGAAAGGTGTAGGGCCCAAAATTGCATATAAATTAAATAAACTTGGGATTTATACTGCACAAGATTTAATAATGTATTTTCCTAAAAAACATATTGACTATTCTTCAAGAACTCTGATTAGAAACTTAAAAGAAGGTGAAAATACAACCGTTTTCGGATATATTAGATCTGTTTCAGCCTTCAATACAAAAAACAATTTATCAGTAGTAAAAGTTACAGTTACAGACGAAAGCGGTCGAATTGAATGGAGTTTCTTCCAAGCAAAATCAAACAGATTTATGCTAGAAAGAATTAAATCTCAATTTCCAGTAAATGCAGGAATTATGGTCTCTGGGAAAGTCAAAAGAAACAATTTTGACGGAAAATTAACTTTTGATAAACCCAACTACTCTATTATGACAGGTGAGTTTCTTGAAGACAAAAATTCAAATTTAAACCTTGCTCGAATTGTACCAATTTACACTGTATGCGAAGACTTGAGCATAAAAGTTCTAAGACGAGCAATTTTTAACGCAATTAATACATATAAAAATGAAATTGACAATGTTCTACCAGATTATATAAGAGAAAAATACGGAATACTTAATAAAAAAATTGCAGTTGAACAAATTCATTTCCCAGAAAGCATAGAACTTTTAGAACAAGCAAGATTTTCATTAATATTTGAAGAATTATTCTTAATCCAGTTAAAATTAGTGAGATTAAGAGAAGCAAATTCTCATAATCATTCAGCTTTAGCTCTTAAAATCAAAGAAAAAGGATTGGTTCGAAAATTTATAGATACACTACCTTTTGAATTAACAGGCGGACAGAAAAAAGCTGTAAATGAAATATTAAATGACTTAAACTCTGATATTCCAATGGCAAGATTATTGCAAGGTGATGTTGGCAGTGGTAAAACAGTTGTTGCAACAATTATGCTTCTTGCAGGAGTTGAAAACGGCTATCAAGGAGCTCTAATGGCACCAACAGAAATTCTTGCACAACAACACTACAATAATTTGCAACAATGGCTAACACCACTAGGAGTAAGTGTTGGGCTATTCTTAGGCAGCCAAGGGAAAAAAGTTAGAGAGAAATTTAGAACAGATTTAAGAAATGGGCAAATGAATATTGCCGTTGGAACACATGCTCTTATACAAGAAGACGTCGATTTTAACAATCTTGGAGCTATTGTAGTAGATGAGCAACATAGATTTGGGGTAAAACAAAGAAACATTCTAAAGAAAAAATCTCAAAATCCACAAATGCTTACAATGACAGCAACTCCAATTCCAAGAACTCTTGCACTAACAGTTCACGGCGATTTAGATTTAACTATTATTGACGAATTACCAAAGGGACGAAAACCGATAAAAACATCTCTTGTAACCTCTCATAGAGGAGTTTATGACTTAATAAAAAAAGAAATAGAAGCTGGACGTCAAGCATACGTTGTATATCCTCTAATTGAAGAAAGCGAAACTCTTTCCGCTAAAGCAGCAACTATTGAAGCAGAAAGATTGCAAAATGAAGTATTCCCACAATTTAAAATCGGACTTTTACATGGAAAACTAAAAAATGATGAAAAAGAGCAGGTAATGGCTGATTTTAAAAATAAAAAATATGATATTTTGGTATCAACCACAGTAGTTGAAGTTGGAGTAGATGTTCCTAACGCGACAGTAATGCTTATTGAAAATGCCGAACGTTTTGGCTTATCGCAACTGCATCAGTTAAGAGGAAGGGTCGGAAGAAACGATTTACAATCATATTGTATTCTTCATACTTCAACTAAATCTCAAGAAACAAAAGAACGACTAAATATAATGACTCAAACCAATGATGGCTTTGTAATTGCAGAAAAAGATTTACAACTAAGAGGACCTGGAGAATTTTTAGGAACAAGACAAAGTGGCTTACCTGATTTAATAATTTCAGATATAGTTCGTGATGCAAAAATTCTTGAAATGGCAAGAAACGAAGCAATAGATTTTGTTAAAACAAATAATATTGAAAACTACCCTATATTAAAAGAAGCAACATCTCTTCAGCTTTTCAGCAGTTTAGATATCTAATTGTTAACATTTATAAACTTATTTTTTAATAAATAAGCAATTAATTGACAAAGATATACTTTATATATTTAGAGTATAGAAAAAACGAGGCATTTTTATGGAAACATTTTATAGCTTCCTTGGCGGGCCACGAACATTTTGGGGCAACAGTAACAGAACTATAATAAATAACAATTTTATTGGTGCAATGCCAATGACATACGGTTTTTCAAGACAAATGCCTATATTTGGAGCACACCATTGCTGTGGTGGTAATTCAAAAGCATTAAACTGGATGCTTGGATTTGGATTAGCAAGTTCAATTGTTGGCGGAATAATGAATACAGTTAACCAATCTAATAATGCAAATGTAAATTTTTACAATCCATACCAAACATATAATAATCCTTACTATAATCCATATAATAATAACAACTATACTTATAATTATTCTAATCAAGATTTATCAAGCTTAACTGCTAAAGTAAATAAATTGGAAAATGAACTAGAAACATATCAAAAACAAATACAAGAACTTGTGCAAAACAACGAAAATAAAGAAGTTAAGGCTGAAACAACGCCAACACAACAACAAGAAAATACACAACCAGAAATTCAAAAAAAAGAAGAAGTAAATACTCAAAATGAAACACAAAAAGTAAATAAAGAACAAAAAACAGAAACTCCTACAAATATTGAAAAATCTAAAGAAACAACAGAAACACCAAATAACAAAAATAAAGTTGAAACTGTTGATAATTCAAAAAAAGTAGAAGAACCAAAACAAGAAAAAACTCTCGATGATATACTAAATGAAATCGGTTTTAATAATCTAGATGAAGCAGCAAAGGACTACGTAAAAAGTAGAATTTCTCAAGTATATATCGACAATAACGGAAACATAAAATATGATATAAAAGCTGTAGTCCATGATGGTGATAACTTAAATACAATTATTGATAGATTTTATACAGATGATGAAAAAGAAAATCTTGAAGTAGCAAAAGCTAAATTACATACACAAGGTTCTGAAACAAAACTTATAGTAAATCCTCTATCTGGAGATACAATTACAGCAAACGGAGTTTCAGAATATGGACTAAAAGCTCTTATGGAAGACGCAAAAAAAGGAATTACAAGACAAGGCGAAATTACCAAAACAAATAAAAGAATCTATGATTTAAAAGCAGCCTTCACAAACGGTGAAAAGAAATTGTCAAAAGCATATGTATTACAAAATAAACTAATGACAGAAGAAGAATATAATAAAATTATTAAAGAAAAATACTCGTAGTAAAATGTTAGTAAATCTATAAAAGCCACTCAAACAATAATAAGAGTGGCTTTTTAATTTGTTATATAAGCTTAAATTCAGGGAATATAAAATCAATGGGGATAGTTATTTTTCCATATTAAATAATAAGCTTTTTTAATTCTTTTGTAACGAAATATTACAAAAATTCAAATAAAAAGCAATTATTTAAATAGTATATACTTTATATATATAAGAGAGTATAAATACGGAGAACTAGCCATGGGTATGTATAGCATAACCGGATGGTCAGGCGGAGGACGCCGTCCATTAACATACAATTTAAAAGCAGGACAATTCAGAGGCATGGGAAGAGTAAATGTTATCCCTAGCCAAACTACAATTATTAATAACAACATAATTGGTGGCGGGTATCAAACAAATCATTGCTGCGATAACAGTACTCCTAAATGGATGAATTGGATGATGGGTATCGGTATTGGCTCAACACTACTCGGTGGTATACTTAACATGTTTGGCATCGGAGGTGGAGGAGGAACAGTCGAAGGTGCCGGAGGAAAAGAAGAACCACAAACAAGAACAGTAAAAGAAAAAGAAACAACTGATCCAACTCAATCAAAAGAATATCAAGAATTAAAAACTCAACATGAAAAAGATGTTGAAGAAATTAATAAATTGAAAAAACAAGCAGAAGAGTATCAAAAGCAGTTACAACAACAATCTACACAACCAAAAGTAGAACAAGAAGAACCAAAACAACCAGACTACTCATTTATTAAAAATGGAGCTGCAATGGTTTGCAGAGATGCTAGTGGAAGAACTCAAAATATTGCAGGAACATTATCAAATGTTCAAACTGATGCAAATGGTGTTCCTCAAAGCTTCACATTGACAGATGGTACAAGTGGAAATAAATACCAATACGAAGTAAGAGTTGGTAATGACGGTACATTAACTTATGAATGTATAAGTAAAAACGGTCAAGCAACTATAGGTGCTCCAACATACACATTAGAAAACGGCCAACTAGTGAACAAAGAAGGTCAAAATGGTTTTGGACAAGGTATCAAAACACAAAGTACACCAACACAAACTGTCACAACTCCAACGCAAACAACACCTGCATCACAAAACGAAATCAAAACACTTGCTGATGGGACGATGGTAAGCGACAATTTCACTGCTGTAACACCATATGAACATTCTGATGGCAAATATTATTCTAAAGAAGAAGCAATAACCCCTTGGGGTAAATATGCACAAAACCAAATAAACAATACACAAACAAATACACCTAACTCAATAAAAACAAAACTTGAGAATAGCCAAGCCTTTAAAAATGCTGGCGGCAGTGATGTAAAAATTACTCAAAATAGTGATGGCACATATACTGCTACATTCAAAATAGCAGGCGGCACAAGAACTATAAGCGGAGAAGCATTACAAAAATTTATAGAATCATAAAAAACTCCCTAATTGGGGAGTTTTTTATTGGTAAATTATTCTTTACATAAAATTGGCAATTTATAAAAAAAAATGTATAATAAATGTGTAGAAAGAAAGAGGGGTTATATGGATGATTTAAAAATCGCAATCGGCTCAGATCATGGTGGTTTTCATTACAAAGAATCAATTATTGAATATTTAAAAGCAAGAAATATCGAATACATTGACGTAGGTACATATACTCGTGAATCTTGTGATTATCCGATTATAGCAAAACATGTTGCTGAAAAAATTATTTCAGGAGAAGCTAACCGTGGAATTCTTGTTTGCGGCACAGGTATTGGAATGTCTATAGCAGCAAATAAAATTAGAGGGATCAGAGCAGCACTTTGCGGTGATACATATTCTGCAAGAGTATCAAGAGCTCACAATAATTCAAATGTGCTATGTCTAGGAGAAAGAGTTATCGGAGAACACCTTGCTCTTGATATCGTAGATGTATGGCTTAAATCTGGATTTGAAGCAGGAAGACACAAACGCAGAGTTGATATGATTGAATAATTGTTTTCATGATACAATTAATATAAAAAAGGAAATACCATGGAAAAACAATTAGATTCAAAATTATTAGCAAGCGTTATCGCAAGAGCACTTGATGAAAAACTAGGTAAAGACATTACAATTTTAAATATCAGTAATGTATCATCACTTGCTGATTATTTTGTAATAGTTACAGGTGATTCTACTCCTCAAGTAAAAGCCCTCATGAATAATACTAAAGAACGTATTAAAGAATTATTTTCAAGATCTCCAATTAGATTTGAAAATGATGCTAAAAACAGATGGAACTTACTTGATTATGGAGATGTAGTTGTACATATCCTTCATAAAGAAGAACGCCAGACTTATGCAATAGAAAAATTTTGGAGTAACGCTTTTAGTATTCCCGAAGAAGAATGGAAACAATTATCAGAGGAATACAAAGAATTTTAATAACGTAATCGGCTTCACAAAAATATGTGGAGTCTTTTCTTTATGTAACATTTCTAAATACTATTGCAAATTATACAAAATAGTGTAAAATAGGTTATTATGAATAGAGAAGAGATAAATAATAAAATTAATGAATTGGTCTTAGCAATGGCTAAAGAACCTAACAATATTGACAATTATCACAGATTATCAGAACTTTACTTACAAGTTGAAGACTATGACAAAGTAATGTCTGTATTAGATAGTCTTTTAGCAATTAAGCCAGATGATGTTCAAGCTCTAGTTGGTATGGGCACTATGTGGTTTTACGAAAAAGATTTTAGAAAATCATTATCATATTATAATAAAGCTCTTACTGTAAATCCTAAGAACTATTTAATATATTATAATATGGGTAATGTATTTGCTGAATGGAAGAACTTTCCAAAAGCTTTATTTTACTATAATAGAGCTATTGATTTAAATTCTACAAATCCTGAAATTTACAATGCAATTGCTCTTTTATATCAAGATAATGAAGATTACGTAGAATCAAAAGCTTATTATGAAAAAGCATTATCACTAGATCCTGAAAATATTACAGCATTGATTGATATGGGCAATGTTTGTTTCAAATTATTTGATTATGAAACAGCTTTAGAACTATACAAAAAAGTTTTTGTATTAAATCCTGATAACAAAATTGTTGCTATTTGTATAGGGAATACTCTTACTTTAATGAAAGAAAGAGAAAAAGCTTATAATTACTTTGAAAAAGCTTTAACAATGGAAGGCGACAATTATAAAACTTATATTTGTTATGCAATTGCACTTTCTGAATTTGGAGAATATGATATGGCTGTAGAAATGTATAAAAAAGCTCAAAATATTCAACCAAAAGAAATTGATGCACAAGTTTTACTAGCTAATTTATACACAAACTTTAATCATTTAGATTTAGCAATGGATTTGTACAAAGAAGCTATCAGATTAAAACCAAACAGTGCAAAAACATATATGCTTTTAGGAAATGCTCATTATTTAAAAGGTGAAATGGAACAATCAATAGCCTCTTATAGAGCATCAATAAGTATTGAACCGGAAAATGACGAATTTAGGCTTGTGTATACGCAAGTACTAGATGAATATATTGATAAAAAAAGAAACGGAGAAGCTGTATAAATGCAAAAAGATACCCCATATATGATTGAAAGAATTATAGCTGCTCTTACATATCTAACTATGGGAATGGTTGGATTCATATGGCTAATAATAGGTTTGTTTACGAAAGCAAGATTAAAACCTTTTTTGCAATACCATATATTTCAATCAATATTTATTTCTTTAGCATTTGCTGTACTATCAATATTCGTCAGCTGGCTTTCAAATATTTTAAGTTTTATACCATTAATAAACAGATTAGTTGCACAAATTACATTCTTATTAAACATGCCACTAATATTTGACTATTCATTATTGCAATCTGTTATATATATTTTCATAATATATTTGGCAGTTACAGCGTTTATAGGCAGATTCAGCTATATACCTTGGGTATCAGATATAATTGATCAGAATATTAATCATTAAAAAAAATGCGCTGTAAAGCGCATAGATGTGGTCAGTATGAAAAGATTATGAATTAAGACTGATTAGATTTTGATAAAATTATTGCATTTGAAAGAGGTATACCTCCCGTTTGTTGAGGTTTATTTACAACTCTGCCATTTACATACATAACTGTTGAGCCACCACCATCTAAATTGATTGCTCCAACGCAACCAATTGATTGCATAAAATTAGCTAACTCCATTAATGTCATACCTATAGAGCTACCTTCACGACCATCTACTGCGACAAAAATAAAATTATTTTCTTTTGTATAACCAATAGCACTTCTAGGGTTACGTCCGCCTATTGCTTGAAGCCTTTGAGCTGTCATATCAACAAAGACTTCTCCATTTTTAACTAAATACGGACCACCGCTTATTATATGCTTAACGCCGTCCCAATCTGGATTAGTCTTAATTGATAGTTCAACATCTTTTTTATCTAATAATGCATATAAAATACTTTTAGGACCGGAAATTACATAACCGTTTTGAGGGATTTCAACTGCATTAGCAGATGCTTTAGTAATTTTATTATCAATTACTTGCAAACCAACACCATATTTAGGAGCAGCCGGAGAATATTTTCCCCATTCAGGCGTATATACAATAACATGAGTAGAAAGCATACGAGGTTGATTTATATTATTAACAGCAATAGTCTTTCCACTGCCTTTTAACGTAGCATTAAGCTGTATTCTTGCAATATCGAAACTATTTTCAAAAATTCCCATAGCTACTCTATCGTAAATAGGGCCTGTGTACATTTTTTGATTAATCATCAAAGTTCCAAGAGGAACACCTGTTTGAGGCTTAAAATATGTACCGTTTAATGCAACTATAGCATTATTATTTTTAGCAATTGTAGTAATAGTCCTTCTACTTTTCAATGTTGAATCTGATGAAAGTGCGGGGGTTAATTCTAAATCCTTAGCCAGTTTCATATCAACTTCTACCACATTTATTCTGACAGGTCTCCCGCTATAGTATTTTGTAAGTTTGATATGCTTTACCCCACTGGTTACATCAGCAATAGCTGCTTTAGGATATTTTTGCCGAATTAAATTATCAAAATTTCTTTGCCGAACCTCAGGAGAAATCTCATTTAATATCTTATACTTAATTTGTCCAGTATCAAAGTCAGGAGCTGTAACCTGTGCGATTTTATTACTACTTGCATGGATAGGCAACAGCACCTGACACAAAACTAAAACCCCAATAACAGAAATATTTACAGCTACTTCTGCTAATTTTCTCAGCTCATAATTTTCTGCACGGTAAATCAATGTATCCATAGTGTCACCTCTTAGGTTAAGTAACCGGATACCTTTTTGATTTAAGAGTGGGGTGGGGAATAACACTCGTCGGAAACCTGATTTTATCTTTTAAGAAACCATTTTCAGGATCTTCCTACTATTATTGTAACATATTTTAACAAAGACTTCAATCCCTTTTATATCAAGGGTTTAACATTTCTAAATATAGTATTTTTTACACTAAAAAGCCTCGACATAAATCGAGACTTTTCTCTATTTAAGTATTAGAAATTAAAAACTATTTTAAATCTTGTAAATATATTTTTACCATTGATTTAGCTTCTTTTGCAGACATATCTTCATCAGCTGAAGTTATTTTTACTGATTTACCAGCAGATCTTGAAATATTAAAATTAGCATAAGATTTATTTCCAAATACTCCATCAGTTAATGTTAATTTAGCCTCTTTTCCAAATTTAGTTTCTTGCAAAAATATATTTACTTTATCAGAAGTAGCTAAATATGTTCCTAATCCATTATTTTTTCTGTTCTGAGCTAATTTAGAAAAAGCTTTATGAACAAGTTTATCAATTGAATTTCCTTTAGAAGTAAAAGAAACAGTATCTGCTTTTAGACCTGTATTAAAATTCAATCCACTATTTTTTTTAGGTACACAATTATTTGCATAATAATTTGCAGCAAAAGCTACAGGGGTAGACATAATTTTTGAAATCATTTGTTATTCCTTTATATTAAACGTATATTACACACTTATTAAACAGCAAAATTGAATTGTTGTCAAACAGAAAATTAGTCAACATCAACAGGTTCACGTTGTATTTTTTCGATAGCTTCTCTAGCTGTAAATACAATAGCTTCAGGAACATTTTCTATAGTTGTAAATTGCCTTAGTACATCAACTACTCTTTTAAAAGATCTTACAATATCTCCTTCACCAATATCAATTTGTTCTGTTATAGTTTCCCATTCAGCACCCTCAACCCACAATTCAATTAGAGAACTAAAATAAGGGTTTATATACATCGGAGCCTCAACAGAGTATCTGTTTTGAACTTTTTCAAGTTTACGTCTAATATTTCTTATCAAATTTAAAGTTTTTCGAACTGGTTCAGACAAAGGTAAATATGGTATATCAATACGTAAATCCTCTGTTGTAATCGCACAAACAACTGCTGCTAACTGAGATGGTGTTAAATTTTCTAACACATTTGAAAAAATAATTTCTGCAATAAATAATTCATTTTCTGAACGTATTTGAGAAGTTGTCATACCTCTTGGAGTTGGGTAATCATCTCGTAAATAATCCATATCCATCAATACACTTCTATGAGCTAAAAATTTATTCCAGAAAATATCTCTTTGTTTTTCAATTTCTTTATCTAATTTACCTAGTCTAATTGCAAAACGCTCCAGAACCTCAACATTTTTTGAATGTTTTTTATACAATTTACAGTTATCACATTTGAAGTTATGCATTTTTTCAAGCATAGCTTTAGTTTCTTTACCAAATTTAATAGCCTCAGGAGAAAGCGGTCTGTTTTTTGAACGTTCTTGCTTACAAATTTTTTTATACGTTTGACGATTTTGAACGTAAATATGTCTTATTTTATCGTACTCGTGCAATTTTTCATCACATAATTTGTAAGGACAAACAAATTCTCTAGCTTTAACTTCATTTTTAATTTGTTCTTGAGCTTTTAATAGTGGTTGTAATCTTGAACCTGATGAAAAATACCCAAAACTTTTTAAGATTAATTCTTTAGCTTCATCTAAAGAAAATCTTTGCAAAAGATTTAACACCATTGAATAACTTGGAGAAAAACGGCTTTCCAATGGGTTAGCATCACTTAATACAAGTTCTGCAACTTCTTCGGGAGATTGGAATTGAGTACCTACAATAGTTACATATCCCACTTCGTCCATTCCTCTTCGTCCTGCACGACCTGACATTTGCAAAAATTCACTTGCTGTCAACATTCTATGGCCAGAATCAGTCCTTTTGCTTGTAGAACTAATTACAGTTGACCGAGCAGGCATATTTATCCCTGCAGCAAGCGTTTCTGTTGCAAATACAACTTTTATTAAACCTTTTTGAAATAACTTTTCAACCAAATTTTTCCAAGCAGGCAGCAGTCCAGCATGGTGAGATGCAACACCGCATAATAAATATTCGATATGCTTGTTATTATATAAATGAGGATTTTCCGCAATATAATCATCAACTATTTGTCTGATTTCAGCTTTTTCAGCTTTTGAAATCAAGTCTAACGAAGCACATTTTTCCATCTGCTCATCACATTTTCTACGAGAAAATGTAAAATAAATTGCAGGCAACATATCATTATTTTGTAAGTTTCTTATAACCTCTTTTACATAAGATTTTTTATTTTGAAGCTTACGTCCAAATACGCGTTTTTCTGGTTTGATTTTTTTATTTAATTGTCCGCTTGGAGTCAATAAAGGTAACAATTTTGTGGGCTGAGAACTATCAAAATAGAAAAATTTTAAAGGAACAGGTCTAAAATCGGTATCAACTAATTCAGTTTTAGAATGTACAGTATTAATCCAATCAGTAAGTTCCTGAGCATTAGCAACTGTTGCAGAAAGTGCTATAATTTGCACGTTAGTTGGACAATAAATAATACTTTCTTCCCAAACAGTACCACGTTGTTCATCATTCATATAATGTACTTCATCAAGTACAACATATTTTACATCTTTCATATTATCTGTAACTGAGCCAAAATTCGTTCCATACAACATGTTACGGAATACTTCTGTCGTCATTACAACAATTTGGGCATTACGATTAATAGATGTATCACCAGTTAAAAGTCCTACTTTTTCTGACCCGTATTTTTCGCCAAAATCGTAATATTTCTGATTAGAAAGAGCTTTTAAAGGTGTTGTATAAAAAATTCTATTTCCATTTTCTAATGCTCTATGAATTGCATGCTGAGCAATAACCGTTTTACCAGCACCAGTTGGGGCACATACAACAACACTTTCCCCCTCATCAATAAAATTACAAGCCTCTTTTTGAAAATCATCCAGCTCAAATGGAAATTCGTACATCAAAACTCCTTTTCTATAATAATATTATGCCCTAAAAATTAATAAATGTAAAATTAAATCAATTTTATTAGTAAAAAATTTTTCAAGAAGTTACTATTATTAATATAGGTAAGGAGAAGAAATGAAAGTAAATTTTGATTTATCACAAAATACGCCCAAATTTGGAATGGCTATAAAAGTACAAGATACTCAAAAAGGTCTTGTAAAGAATTATTTGTTTAGACAAATTAATAATATTGAAGATACAATTCAACTAAATAAGTACATTGAAACACAAAAAAATAACCCAATAGATATATATTTATCAACAACTGGAATAACAAATTCTCCTCAGGAAAAACTAAAAGCTGTTGTTGGCGGATGGGAAATAATAGGGAAAAAAAGTCTAAAAGTAATAAAAAAAGCAATTACTTATGCAAATAAGTATAATGAAGAAAGAATTGCAAATGAAGCCAAAAATTCTGGATCATCAGTTATAATAACAAAATTATTAAAATAAAAACATAAAAAGCTCCCTTTTTAAGGGAGCTTTTTATTACATACTTTTGAATTAAATTTTATCAAATCCAGTGTATTTTCTTAAAACTTCTGGAATTATAATTGTACCGTCTTCTTGTTGATAATTTTCAACAATTGCAGCAAAAGTTCTACCAACTGCAAGACCTGATCCGTTAATAGTATGTACAAATTGAGTTTTTCCTGTAGCTTTATCACGGTATCTGATATTTGCACGTCTTGCTTGGTAATCTCCGAAATTAGAACAACTTGAAATTTCTTTATACGCACCATATGATGGCATCCAAACTTCCAAATCCCAACATTTATTAGCAGAGAAACCTATATCCCCAGTAGATAGAGCTTCACGTCTATATGGAAGTTCCAATAATTGAAGCATTTTTTCTGCATCTTCAGTTAATTTTTCATGTTCTTCTTTACTTGTTTGAGGAGTACACAATTTTACTAATTCAACTTTATTGAACTGGTGAACTCTTATCAAACCTCTAGTATCTTTACCAGCAGATCCTGATTCTCTTCTGAAACAAGGAGTAAATGCTGTCATATATTTTGGCAAATCATCTTCAGATAATATTTCTCCAGAATAAATATTTGTAACAGGAACTTCAGCTGTAGGGATTAAGAATAAATCTTCATCCACACATTTATACATATCTTCTTTAAATTTAGGCAACTGACCAGTTCCAGTCATAGTAGCAGCATTCGCCATAAATGGGGGAAGAATTTCTTCATATCCTTGTTCTTGTGTATGGTAATCTAAGAAAAAGTTAATAATAGCACGTTCTAATTTTGCACCCTTACCTCTGTATAAAATAAATCTGCTTTGAGAAATTTTTACACCACGTTCAAAATCAACAAGTCCTTTTTCTTCGCATAAATCCCAATGAGCTTTAAATTCAAAATCAAATTTTCTTGGTTCTCCCCATTTATAAACTTCAACATTATCATCTTCAGATAATCCGATAGGAGTTGTTTCATCAGGAATATTAGGGGTGTGTAGTAAAATATCTCTTTGCTTATTATCTAATTCTGTTTGTTTTTCCTCTAATGCTTTTATTTCATCACCTAATTTGCGAACTTCTTCTTGTATTTCATCTGTATTTTCGCCATTTTTCTTCATCATACCGATTTTTTGCGAATCATTTTTTCTTTTTGCACGCAATTCATCGGCTTGTGTTTGAATTTTTCTTCTTTCCTCATCAATTTTTAAAACTTCATCTATTGATAATTCAGGATTTCTTCTTTTTAAAAGTTCATTAATTTTTTCAGGACATTCTCTAATTAATTTAATATCAAGCATTTTTTACCACCTTTTATATATTCCTTATTAAATTTACTTCCAAATAAAGCTTATACTTCTTTTTTTATCAAATATTTACTCAAATATTCTAGTTTAAATATAAGTTATAATCAAGAAAAAAATTATACTTATATATTTGTAAAGAATTGTAGCTTTTCTTGACAAGTAATGTATAATGAAATTAAGGGGATTGTGTAAATATGATGTTTAAAAAATTAGCTCAAAAACTGAATTTGGAGAAAAAAAAGCACACAAGTGGAGCAATAAACCCATTAGATGTTGATTTTGAGGGAAGAAAAAGCATTTTCCTTAATAAGTTAACAAAAACTGCGGTTAATATGTATGAAAGAAAATGTGATATTAAAAATTTCACCAAATTAGCACTTTCAGACCCCGAAAATAATTCTCATAATAAAATAATGGATGAATTATTTGCAAAAGGAGTAATTGATCCTTCTGAAGACGAAAAATTATTAGAATTATCTGATAATACTAGATTTTTAAAAGATTTAGGACTAATTGAATAATTATAAATTTAACAAGGAAGTATGATGTTTAAAAATATATTCGGGACTGCAATATTAGGTTTTATAATTCTCATTGCATCAATTTTTGCGTTATTTATTAATGAACACAATTATGTTAACGCTATAAAAATAGCTAATTTCGCAGAAAAAAATGCAATTATTGTAAGCGCTAATGATTTAAACCCTTCAAATGATAATAAACTAATTTTCACGAATGGTAGCGCCTATTCTCAAGAGCTTTTAACAGACTCTATAGTAAGAATCCCAAATGCAATAGCTCTTTTTAGAGATACTGAAATTTATCAATGGGAAGAAATTAGAAAACATCGCGACAATAATAAAATATCATATACTTACAGAAAAACATGGAGTAAAAACCTTATAAACTCTGATAATTTTGAAAGTTCAGCATATAAAAATCCTAAAAAGATGAAATATGAACCTAAAAATATATATGCGCACAATATTGGCTTAGGGAAATTTTATTTGTCAGAAGAGATAATAAAAAATATAAATTCTATAAGCAAAATAACTCAACTACCATATAACTCAAACTTTAAAATATATAATGGTTTTTATTTCACAGGTAATGATTATGATAACCCAAAAATCGGAGATCAAAAACTTTCATATTCATATATTCCATCAGGAATTAAACTTTCAATCATAGCGAAGCAATCTGGGAATCACCTTGAAAATATGAACAGCAAATATGGGGATTTTTCAATTGTAATGAATGGGGAAAAAGATCTAAAAACAATGATTTCTGATTACAAAAAAAATCTCACAAATAATACTTGGTTAATAAGAGGTATTAGCTTATTATTTCTATTCTTAGGATTAAATTTAATTATACAACCAATTGTAAATTTAGGAAATACAATTCCAATATTAGGTGAGCTTACTCAAATGGCAGCATTTGCATCAACATTAATCATCACAATAGCATTAGGGACTTTAATAATATCTCTAGCTTGGCTTCTATTTAGACCAGAAATAGCTATTCCTCTAATTATAATTTCAATATTAACAATAATTAGTTTAAAAAAAAGGAAACGAGTAATAATTAACTAATATTGACAAAATTCTCTATATCGTAAATAATAAAATAAAAAAGGAGTTAAAAATGTTTAAACAAGAAGCTTTGAGAGTGCCCCCCCCCCGCGAAACGCTTATATAGAAACACTTTCAAAATATAACCTTAACAAATTAATAAAACACAATAATAAAAGTAATATAAAACATCTAACTAAAAAAGCGTTTACATTAGCAGAAGTATTGATCACATTAGGAATTATAGGAATAGTAGCAGCACTTACAATTCCAACATTAATGGCAAATCAAAGAAAAAAAGCTGTTGAAACAAAATTAAAAAAATTTTATACAACAATGTCTCAAGCCGTTATAATGTCTGAAATAGAAAACGGTCCATCTTCAGAATGGGCTTTAAATCATTCTTCTTACAGCAGTTCTTTAGATTTTTATAATACTTATCTCGATAAATATTTATCTAAAGTATCAACTAAAAAAATTGCAGAAAATAGACAAGATACCATAATATATTTGTCAGATGGCACTGCATTTAAACTTGGGAATGGGGCATGCGCAGACATAACATTTTATATAAATAAAGAAAAAATGAATAAAATAATGACAGAACAAATCCCTGGGAAAGATTACTTTTCATTTAAAATTTGTCCCGAAAATACGGGATACAATGGAGGGAAACCTGGAGGATTTCAGACTGCAAGCAACGGCAATTTAAGTCAAAGAATGGATCGTGATTATCTATTAGAGCACTGTAAAACACCATTTGCAGATGGGAATACATGTAGTGCACTTATTGAATTTGACGGTTGGGAAATAAAAAAAGATTATCCTCATAGATTTTGAACAATAGCATCTGTAAAATCTTTAGTTGAAGCAGTTCCCCCCAAATCTGCTGTAAATATCCCATTTGCTAATGTTTTAAATAAAGCTTTTTCTATTCTGTCAGCATAAGAAAATTCTCCAATGTATTTAAGCATTTCTATTGCTGAAAGCAGTAAAGCTGTAGGATTTGCTTTATTTTGTCCTTTTATATCAGGAGCAGAACCATGAACAGGTTCAAACACTGCATAATCCAAACCGATATTTGCTCCTTGCGCAACACCTAGACCACCAATCAATCCTGCGCACAAATCAGACACAATATCTCCATATAAATTTGGCAATACTAAAACATCAAATTGAGAAGGATTTTGAACTAATTGCATACATAAATTATCAACTAAAATTTCACGTTTTTTTATTTCAGGATAATTTTCTGCAATCTTTCTGTAAGACTCTAAAAATAATCCGTCAGAAAGTTTCATAATATTGGCTTTTGTTACAACACAGACTTCCTTTCGACTATTTTTTATTGCATAATCAAATGCAAATTTACAAATTCGTTCAGAAGCTTTTCTTGTAATAACTTTTATACTTTCAGCAGTATCATTATCCACTTGTCTTTCAATTCCAGCGTACAAATCTTCAGTATTTTCTCTTACAACTACAATATCAACACTATCAAATTTTGTTTTTACATTCGGTAAATTTTTACAAGGTCTTAAATTTGCATACAAATCCAAAGCCTTACGCAATTGAACATTAACTGATCTGAATCCTTTTCCGATAGGAGTAGTAACAGGAGCCTTTAATGCGATTTTATTCTCTTTTATAGAATTTAATACCCTCTCCGGCAATGGAGTTCCTTCTTTTTCGATAACATCAGCACCAGCTGTTTGTATATCCCAATCGATTTTTAATCCTGACGCTTCGATAATTTTTACAACTGCATCTGAAATTTCTGGTCCTATTCCATCTCCATTAATCAAAGTAATTCTTCTCATTATACCCTCAAAATATTCTGTAAAAACTTATAGAAAAATTATACAACTAATGAAAATATTATCAAATGTTAACATAACTTAACAATATATAAAAAAAAAGCAATATTAAATCATAAAAATTTTTTATGTAATTAAGGTAGGTTATAAAAAGTTAAGTAGGTTAAAATGAACATCGGATCTATTGCATCAAAAGGATGGAATTATATTCAACGTGCAGGCAGAATTTATCCAGATTTCGTAATGGGAACAGGTAATGAAGCCTTTACTCAGGTTATGAGAAGCACAATAAAAAATAGAGCTGCAAACGGACAAACATACATGCAATCTGTATGGTCTGGTATTAAAGATGGTGCCAGAGCTGCAGAAAGACATAATAATATTTTAAACAAACAACAAGGTGGTTTTTGGAAAAGCACATGGCACGCACTAAAAACAACTCCTAAGAAAATTGCTCAAGGCTGGAGAGTTGGTGGAAGACTTGCAGATCGTGCAGGCAAAACAGGATTATCAAAAATCTGGTCACAATTTAAAGGTTCTCTAACCGGCATAGGGAAAAGAATGCCTTTAATATTCTCGTTAATGGTTGTATTACCAGAACTTCCAAATATATTTTCTGCATTTAAAGATAAAGGATTAGTTGGAGGTGTTGCAGAAACAGGGAAAACAGCTCTTAGATTAGGAGCAGGTATGACAGCTGCAGCAATTGGACAAGCATTAATTCCAATCCCAATTTTAGGCGGTATCGTAGGTTATATGGCTGGTGATTGGTTAATGAGTAAATTTACAGGCAAAAGCCATTCTGAAAAGAAAGCAGAATTAGAAGAAGCTCAGCAACAACAAATTGCACAACAACAAGCAATGATGCAACAATACAATACAAATCCATTCGGAACTAATACAAATCCAACAACAGTACAACCACAATTTAATATTCCAAAACCAACAATGACACCAGAACAACTTATGGCTATGAAGCAAATGTTATACAATAACAGTATGGCAAATCCTATGGATCAAGACTTTATGGCAATGACATCAGGAATGAACAGATTAAATTATTTAGGATAAAAAGCGATGATCATTAAATCATCGCTTTAATAATTCTTAATAAAAAAAGCAATTTTTAAACAAAAAAATTTTTATATATAATACGGGGATTAATTTATAGGAGACAAACGGATTTATGACTGGTCCGGTAAATAAAGATTATTATAGATTAGCAAGCTATGCAACAGGCGCTCAAATCAACCATAACCCATTTGGAGTACAAGAGTTGCAATCTCAATTACTTTTTGCCGGCGGAACAATGGCTCTTCCGATTGCTTTTAAAGCAGGCAAAGCTGCTTTATGGACTGCACCTCAATGGGCATACAAAAACTTTGGCAACTATACATCTGCTTGGCAAGAATTAATGGCAAAAAATAAAGCCTCAAAAGATGCTATTAATTATCTAAAAGGTAATAATATTTTTGAAACAATAAACAACAGAAGCAACTATAATTCATTATTAGAACTAGAAAAAAACTTAAAAACAGCTCCTGATTACAGAACTTGGTCAACGCTGAAAACAGAAGCTGCAAGAAAAAAATTCATTAATGAAGGAAGAAAAGCAAAATATTATGATGAAGCTCGCAAATTAATAGAAGAAGCTAAAACAAGAAAATTAACAGGCAAAGAATTAAAAGCACATCTAAAAAAAGTAGATGAAGCAATTGCAAAAGCTGATTTAGCAGTACACAAAGCTATTACCTCAGGAGAAATCAAACCTGCAACTTTAAGAGGAAAAGCTTGGGCTGGTGTAAAAAAATATACAGGATATGATGCCGTAAATGGGGCATTAAAAAAAGGAGCAACAAGCTCAAATAAAGTTGTGAGAAACCTTGCAAAAGGTGCTAAAGGCGGCGGACTTGCAACAGCAGCAATCGGGCTTGCAATTGAAACACCTGAAATAATCGAAACATATAAAAAATGTGGAGCAGGAAAAGGTACAAAACAACTAGCTAAAACAACAGCAGTTGTCGCTGCTGAAGGTGTAGGCTACGCAGTTGGAGCAAAAGTCGGAGCAATTGCAGGTGCAAAAGTCGGAGCTACAATCGGAACTTGTATAGGTGGTCCTGTAGGAACAGCTATAGGTGGTGCTGTTGGTGCTCTAATTGGAGTTGGAACAGGTATTCTATGCAGCTGGGCAGCAGGTAAAGGTGCTAAAGCAATGGTTGGGAAATCTGAACTTGAAAAACAGAAAGAACAAGAAGCTAGAAAACTTGCAAAAGATGCAATTAAATCAGAAGAAGGCAAAGAAAAATTACTTTCTAAAGTTGAAGAAAAATCAAAAGAAGAAGGCGGTTGCACAGACGACAAAGTAATTGCAGCATATGAAAAATTAACAAATGATAAAGAAGAAATGATTGCAGAAACTGAAACTGTAACAGAAACTAAAACAACAAAAAAAGAATCAGATAAATCAAAATATATAAAAGAAAACAATTATTCAGATATTCTAAACAAACTAAATATGCTAGCATCAGGAAATTACAACAACAATATATTTACAAACCCAATTTACAACAATTCATATTCACAATTTACTATGCCAAATATGTTTGGCTTGAATATGTTTAACACTTATAATCCATATAATATTAATGGATTTGGAATGATTGCATAGCAAAAAGACCGTTTGAAAAACGGCCTTTTTGCTAATTAAAGAGATTGTACGTTAAAATCGCGTTCGGATCTGCTTGACGTACATTCTAAAATATTTTTAATAAAACGTTCGATAGTTGATTCCATTGAAGAGATTTCTTCTTTCAATGCTTTGTAACTCTCCTCCCTTATATCTTTAAGGGCATTTTCAAAAATTTCATCATGATACATGACACATCTCCTATTTTCATTAATACCTTTGTAGACTTCAACAAGTAATTTGTTTGATTACCGCAAAGGCTACTTCACATATTCCCATAACGGAACTTTTTGGAACATTCTTTAATAAATTTTATAATATTGTTACAAAATTTATTATTCTTACAAAATAAATTTACTTTAGGGTAAAATATTAAAATACATAGAGGGAATAGAATGGCTACTGATTTTCTAACAAGTTATGATTATTATTCAAGCAGACGTGATATGGAAGTTATATCAAACATCGTAGAATCTTTAAAAAAGATTCTAGAAGAAGATAAATTACAACCGCAACCGTTATTTTTAAAAACGTCTGAAAATCTTATTCTTAATATCGCAAGAAAAGTCGTACAAGAAAAAAAGAAAACTTTTTTAATTGGGATTACAGGAGAAAGTGCATCTGGAAAAACTGTTTTTGTTGATAATACTATTAAAGCTTGCGTAAAAGAAAAAAAAGAAGGAATATATACAGTTATTCGCTGTGATGATTATTATAAAGATACTTCTAAAGAACTTCAAGAAGCAGGAAGTTATGAAGCTTTATTTAAAACAGGATTTAGTTTTGACACCCCTGATGTAATTGATTTAGAGTTAATGAAAAAACATCTAATGAAACTTAAATCAGGAGTACAAATTACATCTCCAAAATATGATTTTGTAACTTGCGTATCAGATCCTAACGGAGATATTAAAAAACCAGCTAAAGTTGTATTAACCGAAGGTCTATACGTATTAAATGAAGGCGTTAGAGATATTATGGACGTAAAAGTCTATGTATTTACACCATTAGAAGTTATAAAAGAAAGATGGTATAAAAGAGCTGCTCTAAGAGGTAAAACAGGAACTGCTGCAGATCTTCAATTCCAAGATGTAAATAGAACTGCTCAAAAATACATAAGACCTGCTTATCAAATCTCTGATGCAGTAATAAATGGTATGGTATCCCAAGAATACATTCAAGAAATTACTGATAAAATATTTAATACACTTAAAAATATTGTTGAATATTAAAAAAAAAGCCCTTGTAAAAAGGGCTTTTTTTTAATTAATGACCACAAGATGTGCATCTTGGCTGAACAGGTGCAATATAAATTTCATCACAAGTGTTACAAGTTGGCTCTGCAAATGCTTTTTTACAAGTTGGACATTTATTCATTTGAACAGGTGCACACTCATCACATTTTTTTACTTTTTTAATTTTACACTTATTGCAGTTTTTAAACCCCTTAAATGGATTCAAGCTAAATGAATAGTTGTTTTCGGCTTCATTTACATAAGTCACAGGATTCAAATATCCAATATAAGGCATTGGATTTAAATTCTGCATACAATTACAAGCTGCAAATACACCTTGAGAAGATAATGCCAAAGCGCCAATAAGCACTAAAGAAATACATAAATTTTTCATAAAATACTCCCATATAATTCTAATATCCGTAAAAATTAATTTACATATTAATTTTAAACTTTATGAAAAAATTTACTATACCCAACTTGATAACTAATCTAAGCAAATAGGACTAATAAAAATTATTAAAAAAATAAGGATTGAGAATAAACTCAATCCTTATCTTCTTTTAAAGTTTACTAATATAAATTATTTTGAAATAACAGCATCGTCAAGTAAAATTACATAAATATTTTCACCCGCTTTTGCATGGTATTGAAGACCAGGAGTAACTAATCCTGTAACTAAACCAACTGCAGCACCAACTGGAGTACCAATTGCAACACCTGTACCGATGTTAGCTGGGTTTGGAATAAATGCGAAACCAACACCTGCGCCAGTACCAACCGCTGCACCTGCTGCTGTACACAATAATAATTTACCTGTCGTCATCCAAGGACCTTCTTTTAAAGAATAATCTTTAGAGAATGGTTTAGCATTAAATGCTAACTCTTTACCGCTAGGTAAAATAATTTTTGTTAATTGAGGATAAACTCTTGCATTCTTATTGAATTTCTTTGGAGGTTGAATTTCATTAATTTGCGCAACAAATTTAGTGCCTGCTGGAATTATAAGAGTTCCTTCTTCTGTACAAATATCTTTGTCTGCAAGAAATGTAACAACATCACCAGCTTTGTGTTCTTCAGATTTAAATTTATCTTCAAATGCAACAACTAATACGTTACCTTGATTAATAGTGCTTTGAATATTATTGATTGCGACCTCATTATTAGGAGCTTTTCTTGTAACATCAAGGTGTTCAATTCTTGTTGTTCCAATATACTCTTGTTTTACTAAATCCAATTTTTCTTTCAATCTAGCTAACAATACAGCTGCTTCTGCTCTTGATAAATTATCATTTGGTCTTAATTCTCTTGAATCAGGATAATTTACATAGATACCGTAATTAATTGTTTTAGCATAAACTTTTTTAGCCCAAGCAGGAATTGCTGCTGCATCCTTGAATTGATTTAGGACTGATGTATCAGCATCCATATCTTTTGTAATGTGGCTAATTACAGATTGAGCTTCAGATCTCAATACTGTATTATTAGGTTTGAAAGTACCATCCGGATAACCATAAACAAGACCTAATTGTTGTGAACGTAATATGTTGTCGTAATTTGGATTTGAAGATTGAACATCTTTAAATTTGTTAGAAATTGTTACATTCAAATTTTCATCTGACAAAACTTTTAATAAAGCATTCACAAATTCAACTCGGGTCATATTACCTTCAGGATTAAAACGATTTCCTGACAAAGTCATAATATTGTTATCTACAACAATATTAATTTCTTTGCTAGCCCAATAATTTTGGCTAACATCTGCAATTGATGCAGCTAATGCAGGTATAGCATTAAATGCTAATAAACACAACGCCATTACCCCAGAAACAAATTTTTTCATTTTCTTACTTCCTCATGTTTACTAGTAAACCTTTTTTGTGTAAAATTATAACGTACATTTTTATATTTGTAAACATGATTGTTGTAATTATATAAATTTACCCAATATAGAAAGGAAAAATATGGACAATTACACTATGACGAAAATTGTTGCAACACTAGGACCTGCAACATCTACAAAAGAAAAAATCAGAGAGCTTTTTAAAAATGGCGTAACCATGTTCAGATTAAATTCTTCACATGGCGATGTTGAAATGCACAAAACAAATTTATCTTACATTAGAGAAATTGAAAAAGAAGAAAACACTTTAATTCCTGTTCTTTTAGACTTACAAGGTCCAAAAATTAGAATCGGAAATTTACCTGAATCTATTGAAATCAAAAAAGGTCAAATTTTAAAATTCCGTCACCAACCAGAAATTACAGGCGATATTTTACCTGTTGACTATAAAGGAATGGCTGATGATGTTACTCCTGGCGAAATGATTATGATTGATGACGGAAAAATTCAACTTGAAGTAAAAAAAGTTGAAGACAAAGTAATCTTTGCTGAAGTTTTAACTGATGGACTTTTAAAACAAAGAAAAGGTATTAATATCCCAGGATCTCAAGGAAGCCTTGATGTTTTAACAGAAAGAGATATTAAATTTGTTGAATTCGCAGCTCACAATGATATTGATTACCTTGGTTTATCATTTGTAAGAGAAGCATCTGATGTTGTTAAATTAAGAGAATTATTACACAGCCATGGCAATACAACTGCTAGAATTATTTCTAAAATTGAAAAACCTCAAGCTGTTAATAATATTGATGCAATTATTGAAGTGTCAGACGGTATCATGGTTGCAAGAGGCGACTTAGGTATTGAAATTTCTAACGAAAAAGTACCTATCGTTCAAAAAACTATTATCAGAAAAGCAAATACAAAAAGAAAAGTTGTAATCGTTGCAACTCAAATGTTAGATAGCATGATTGAAAACCCAATTCCTACACGTGCAGAAACTTCTGACGTTGCAAACGCTATTTTAGATGGTACTGATGCTATTATGTTATCAGGTGAAACTGCTGCTGGTGCTTATCCGGTAGAAGCTGTAGCTATGATGAAAAAGATTGCTGATAATGTTGAAGAATCTCCATTCATGAGAAAAAATAAATTCCCTCGTAAAATGATTGAAGAAGAAAAAGATTCTCAAGCAATGGCTATCGGTATGTCTATCGCTGATATGGCAAGAAAAATGAATGTAAAAGCTGTTATTGCTCTTACTGGAAGCGGATTTACAGCTTCTATGCTTGCAGAAGGAAAACTTAATATTCCTATTTTTGCATGCTGCCCTTGCAAACATATTTGTAGAGATATTAAATTATACCGTGGAGTTTTCCCATATGTTGTTGATTTCGATGCTTCTATTGACAAAGAATCTTTAAAACAAATGGATGAATTCTTAATGAAATCAATGAAATTAGAAGATGGCGACTTAGTATTAGTTACAGGTTCTGTTCCTGAACTTCTAGTAGGTGGTACAAACTTCATTAAAATCCATGAAATTGGAAAATTAAAAAGACAAGAAAATGCTCAAAAATAAAAAACATAATATTTAAGCATTTAACATAAATAACAGTCATAAATTATTATGACTGTTATTTTTTTCAAAAAAAAAGCCTCCTTAAAATATAAGGAGGTAAAATTTTCTTTTAGGAAGGTAGGAATAGGAATTTATAGTCTCTCTTTATTTAAACGATCTCTCTTAATATCATCGTGTTATATATATAAAGTATATAATTAATATCTAATTTCAAAGATTACCCAATTTGTTACAAAAATTAATACTTGATTTTATCTTATATATATTTTATACTTATATTTGTAGGAGACATATAGGATATAGGAGTTAGGAATGTTAGTTTCTTCCATCGCTAGATTCAATGCAATTAACACTATGAATAATGCATCTTTTGCCTCAATGCAGGCTTCAAATTCTATAATTAATGGTCTTAATAATACACATACATTTGGCGGTGAGCATGATTTAAGCATGTTAAATAAAATGGATAAGAAAAACAGTCTTGACTTATTAACAAATAAATTATTATACAAAGTTGCATATCTTCAAGAAAAAATGGCTGCTAAACAGCAAAGTAATCAACTAAAAAAATCTTTAAATGTTTTAGCTTAATTATTTTCTTTAAATAATTCTTTTACCAATATTGAACATGCTGCAGGTATAATTGATACAAATATCAATACATTTGTAATACCAAATTTTTCTGCAATAAATCCTAATAAAGACATTGCTATTGCAACAATTCCCCAAGAAAAACCATTTATAAAACCTGAAATTATACTTTTATATTCAGGAATAACATTTTGAGCCATAACCATAGTTACAGGTGTTGCCATCATTGTAATAAAGCCCATAATAACAAATATTACAAGAGATAATGTCGGATGAGAAGAACAAGTTAAAATAAATAAAATCATTAATGGAAAAGTTGAAATCATTGAAATATAAAATACATTCGCAGCACCAATATTCTTTTCAATATGACCACTAATTAAAGAACCTATTCCTCCTGCAAAAATAAACATAAACAAAGCCATACCAATATAGAATGGTTTATAGCCCATATTTTTCCATAAAAATGGCAACAAAATAAAGCATGCTGACATTATCATCGTCTTTAGCATTGCAATTACATTTAAAATATTTAATTTTCTATTAGTTAAAATGCGTTTAAAAGCAGTTTTAAAATTAATCTTATTAATAACTTTTTCAGATAAAGAAAGTTTTGGCACGAAAGAAAACATTATCAATGCCCAAACAATACCTAAAAAAGTCATTAAAGGCATTTTAGGCATTCCTAAAAACTGTGTAATAGCAGATGAGACAACTGGTCCCATTGAATAACCTAAAGTTCCCATCGCTACAAAAACAGCCATTGATTTCCCTGCTGAATCATTCTGAGCAAACTTAGAAGCAAAACCAAGAGCTTGAGGGTGGAAAAGGCTTGAGCCAATACTACCGAATATAATAAATAATACTAAAATAAACGGATTATGAGCTAAAGCCGATAATGGAATAAATATTGATGATAAAATCAATCCCCAAAATATAAAAGAACGTTTTACTATATTATCAGCAAAAAATCCAAATAAAGGCTGCAAAAGCGATGAAAATATATGAGATATTGTCAATATTATTGTAGCAATAGCCATTGAAATCCCTATTTTTGCCGCAATAAAAGGCATAATAGGATTTAATACACCTGTATAAATATCGTTTATAAAATGTGCTCCACTTAACCAAATAAGAGCTCTTTTGTTTTGGGGTAAATTGTTTTTCATACCTTAATTTAATGACAAATAATAAAAAAAATCAATGTTAGTTTGCGTTATCTTTATATATTAGAAAAGCCATAAATACTGCAGCAAATAAAATTATTAAAAGTGAAACTAATTGTGCCACAGGATAACCATAAATATTTAGAACACTGTCAATCCTAAAATGTTCAACAAAAATTCTTACAAAAGAATATAAAATTAAATATATACAAGCAATAATACCAGGATGTTTAGAACATCTTTTAAAAATTGCTAAAAGTATCAAAAATATTATTAAATCCAATATACTTTCATATAAAAAAGTCGGATGAAAATATTCAAATTTCACATATTGAGCAGGTCTTTGAGAAAGCGGGATAAACAATTTCCAAGGAAGATTAGTAGGAGTTCCAAAAGCCTCTGAATTAAAGAAATTTCCCCATCTTCCAATACATTGCCCTAATGCCGTTCCACATAAAAAAACATCAATAAGTTTCAAAAAAGACATTTTATAAATTTTTGAAAAAGCAAATAAAGTCAAAATACCAATAATAATAACACCATGAATAGATAAACCACCTTGTCGTATATAAAAAATTTCCAAAGGATTTTCAATATAATAAGAATAATTAACAAGACAATAATATAATCTTGCACCAATTATTCCAATAATTATTAAATACGGAGCAAAATCCATGATACAAGAAGCTTTATCTAATCCGTAAAACTTTTTATATAAAAAATAAGAAGCATAAACACCTATAAAAATTGCTAAAGCAAGTATTATTCCATAATAATAAACAGGAAATCCAAAAATATTAAATGCAACTTCTGCCGGTGATTGAAACATACACTACTTCACTGTATTTTTAGCAAGGAGCATTTGAAGTTCCTTTATTTTATCCTCAACATACTTTCTATCATCAATTGAGCTCTCTTTATCTAAATATATCTGATAATCAGAAATAGAGTTATTTAAAAGAGTTGTTAACATTTTCAATGAATTTTCAGATAACTTAATTTCTTTAATATCTTCATCATCAGACAGTTCGACTTTTTCAATTGAATCATCATCATTAACTTTAACATTTCCTGCAATAATATCCTTAGCTAAATTTTCTTCACAAACAGCTAAAGAATAATATGCGTCAGGAAAATCAGGGTTTAATTTTATAGCATCATTATACGTCTTAATCGCGTTTGCATAATCTTCAGCTTTTGTGTAAGCAACCGCAAGATTATATTGAGTTTCAAATATACTACCGTCTAAATCAACACTAGACTTTAATCTTTCAATAGCAGAAGCATAATCGCCTTTTTCCATAAAATCTTGAGCTTTATTATTTAACTCTTGCACAGCAAAATTATTTATACATGCTGTTGAAATTACAGAAATAAACAAAATTGTAGCTAGTAAAAAAGCTTTTTTCATGCTATAATCAACCTCATAAAATTAATTGTAATTTTTATTATAAAATAAATTACATATATAATGCAAATTTTATACATAAAAGTTACAAATTGAAAATGAGAGGATTTTATATGTCAGAAGATAAAGTAATAAAATTAGGGGCAAAAAGAGAAAAATCATCAGAAAAAGAACATAAAGAAGATGATTTAGTATATTGCAGTTTTTGCGGAAGACCTAATACACAGGTTTTGAAAATGGTACAAGGTCCTGGGGTTAATATCTGCTCTGAATGCGCAATGATTGCTGTTCAATACTTAATTTTAAATGACAGAATGCCATCTGCAGAAGCTCAACAAATCCTTGACGCTTTTTGGGGGAAAGCTCGTTAATGATTGATAAATTTGAACTTAATCCTTTTGAATTAAAAGCTGAAATTATAAAAATTTTAGAAAAATTAAAAGGAATAAAAGATTTTGAAAATTATGAAATCCACTATAAAACTCTTGATCAACAACCAGATAAGAGTATTATTACAAAGCTTTTATTTAAAGAAATTAATAATCCAGACTCAAATCAAGATTTAATAAAATTCCTCTTGCTTAGATATTGTCCAAAAGATGAACTTATAGAAAAGCTCTGGAATATAATTAAAAACAATTTAACATCAAACCAAGCCAAAATATTTGCTTTAGACCTGCTAAGAGATATTGATACAAACTGGACTTATGATGAATGTGATAAATACATTGATAACCCAAATGAACTTGTAGATGCTGACACTAGAAAAATTCTCGATAATGCAATTATTAATCCTGAAGTCCAAATTGATTTTTTAGACTTTTTAAATTCTCTGCCTGATAATGACAAAATTATACTTCTTAAATCATTAGGCGAAGATTATTCTAAAGATGAGCTTGCAAATATGCTTATCCCAGTATTTTTATCAATGCCATATAGTGAGGTGGGGAAAACAGCCCTTGAAATTTTAGGAAATTCTCAATCTCAATTGGCATATCACGCTCTCAATTCTGTACTTGACACGATTGATGAAGATTTAAAACCTGCAATTATGAAGAATTTATCAATATTAAAAATTGCAGGAATTAGAGAAGACAAATCTATTGAATTCTATAAAAAACTCTTAGAAAATTCAAAACCTTACAAATTCTGCATAACTTACCCTGACGGTCATGGCAATCAAGCTGTTATAATTTCTAGAATTAACAAGCAAGGGAAAGTTCAATTTGTTGCAATTGTAATTGATGATTACAAAGGTGTTCGCGATTGCTTTGGATTTAATGAAATTTCAAAATTCGAATGCAATACAATTATAGAAAGATTTTACAGAGGTCAAAGAGCTCTTGAAGTAGAACCTGGAATTTTAAAATCAATACTTATAAAAGCTGAAAAATTATCTAACCATAAAATACCTTATGAATATGTTTGTTGGAAAAATTTATTAGCTGACATTGAGCCAATTGCTTTAAAACTTGATTACAAAATAAAAAAACTGACAAATAAAGAATTTGAGAACATTTTACAAAGTGATTTCACTGATTACTGGTTTCTTAACAGCACATACAGTGATGAATTTGAGGATTTCATAAAAATACTCAATGATACACAACCTGAAAATTATGAGACAATTATTGATGAAAACCTCGAAAAAATATTCTATAAAGAAGAATATCAAGTATGGTCTCAAAGAATATTAAACACAGCATTACTAAAAAAACTTGCAAACGATGAAAAAACTGCTCAAAATTTATATTCTTTGTATAATGATAAAGAACTCAAACGAGAATTATTCAAAAATATAATAAGAAAAAGTATCTATGAATACTACTTTGCAAAACAAGACAAAGAAAAAGTAAAAGCAATCGAAAAAATGTGGGTAAAATAATGTATAAAGTAATGGCACTTGATATCGGCACAAAAAGAATTGGAATCGCACTAAGCGATTATCTTTTAATGCTTGCAAACGGCCATTCATACATTCAAAGACAACCTGAAGACAAAGCGATTGCGGAAATTTTAAAAATAGCAAAAGACAATAATGTAAAAAAAATAGTAGTAGGTGTTCCATACAATATGAACGGCACTCAAGGCTCTCAAGCACAAGATTGCAAAAATTTTGCATCTAAAATTACCGGTTATGAGATATTCTATGAAGATGAAAGACTCACATCTGACACTGCAGAAGAAAATTTAAGAGCAAAAAAAATAGACTTTAGAAAAGACAAAGGACTGGTTGATATAGAAAGTGCTTGTATTATACTTGAACAGTATCTATCAAGATGTTAAAATACAAAAACAAGTTAAATAGAATAATTAAGAAAGGAAAATAAAATTATGGCAGATGAAGATCAAATCATAGAAACAATTGACGAAAACGGTAACGTGATTAAGTTTGAATTATTTGACATCGTTGAAGTTGATGAACAAGAATATGCACTACTATTACCAGTAGACGAAGAAGAAGAATCTACAGAAGTTGTATTAATGAGATTGTCTAAAGAAGGCGAAGAATACTTATTCGAAACAATAGACGATGACGAAGAATTTGAAAAAGTAGCAGCTTATGTAGAAAGCATGGAAGACGAAGACGAGGAATAAGTTTTGTTTGAGAAATTTACGGAAAAGGCAATAAATGTAGTAAGCTCATCACAAGAATCAGCTAAAAAATTAGGCTTAAAAAAAGTAAGTCCTGAACTTCTTTTACTGGCTCTTTTTGACGAAGCAAAAGGGATATCGCTAAAGATTTTCAAATCTTATGATATTACAAGAGAAAAATTAGTTGATGTATTAAAAAAATATGTAGAACTTTCTACAAATCCATCAACATCAATTCAACCTCTACCTTTTGATGATGAATACAAGGAAATATTAAAAAAATCTCTTGATTTAGCAAATAAATCAGGAAATCCAACAATATTATATGAACATTTATTCCTTTCCGCAATTTCCGACAAAAAATCAAACAACATTAAAATTTTAGAAGATTTAGGATTTGATATATACAAATCAAAAAGTTTATTAGAAAAACTTGTCCAAAAGAAAATAAAACGTCTATATCACCCTGAAATAGATGAAAATAAGGAATCAAAAGAAAATAAAGCAGAAGAAACTGACAATATATTTGATTGTGAAGAATCCGCAAAAGTTTTTGAACGTGCAGTATCTAAATTATCTACATCAAACTATGAAATTCTAGGTACTGAACAAATTCTATCATCTATTTTAGAAGATAAAGAATCTGAATTAACCAAAATTCTTGCACAGTATGGAGTTACAAGCGAAAACTTTGAAGAAAAACTTCAGAAAATTCAATCAAGACAATCTGAATATGAAGGAAGACAAATAATCTTTACGCCAAATGCATTCAAAACAATGAATATGGCATTAGAAACAGCAAAAGAATTAGGATCATCAGTTGTCTTACCGGAACACATAATCTTAGGATTACTCAAAACAAAACGAGGAATCGCTTATGACATATTAAAAGAATTAAAAATTCCAGAAAATGACTTAGCACACAGCATAATAAAACCAATTGAGAAACAAATGCCTGAAACTCTTACAATATTACGCCTTGCAAAAGAAGAAGCAAGAAGATTAGGAAGAAATATTGTAGGAACTGAAATGTTTCTTCTCGGTATAATTGGAGAAGCTACAGGAATTGGCGGTCAAGTCCTTTCTGAATTAGAAATAAACATTAAAGATGCAAGAACTGTCGTTGAAAATTTAATTGGGTTTGGTAACGAATACTACGATAAAGAAATCATATTTACCAAACGAGCAAAACGAGTTCTTGAAACAGCTTGGGAATTAGCCAAAAAAGATCACAAACAAAAAATTGAGTCAGCTCATATGTTACTTGCACTTACAACAGAACCTGATTCTTTAGCTATGAAAGCTCTAGAAACCTTAGGAGTTGATGCTGTTGAAATTAAAGAAGGTGTAAAAAAACTTCAAGAGGCTTAATTGATTAAGGATAATATCAAAAATTTTATAAAGAAACATAATCTGTCAGGGACAATTATTGTGGCATTTTCTGGTGGTTATGATTCAATGTGTCTTTTAGATATTCTTGATAAACTTGGAGAAAAAGTTATTGCTGTTCACCTAAACCATAATTGGCGTGGAGAAGAAAGCCTAAAAGAAGCTGAAAACTGTGAAAATTTTGCAAAATCAAGAGGTATACAATACTATTCTGAAATTCTATCAGATTGTATTGAAAAAACCGAAACAGCAGCACGCGAAGCTAGATATGATTTTTTCAGAAGATGTGCAAAAAAATTTAACTCAAAAATTGTATTCACTGCACACAATTTTGACGATAATGCAGAAACTGTTCTTTATAGAATTATACGAGGTACAGGTACAATAGGACTTCAAGGTATTGCCGAAAAAAGAGACATCTTTTTCAGACCTCTTTTAAAAACAACAAGAGCTGAAATAGAAAAATATTGCAAAGATAACAATCTTAATCCCAATAATGACAGCTCAAATTCAAATACAAAATACAAAAGAAACTTTATTAGGCATAAAATTATTCCATTACTTAAAGAAATTAATCCAAATGTCACAGATGCGCTAAATTCGCTTTCTGAAATTGCATATGAAGAGAATCGTCTAATTGATACTTACCTGCCTAAAAATCTCATTCTGGCCTCTGAAATTGAACAAAAAAGATTAATCTATAAAATACTTAATGAAAATAACATAGATTACGATAGAGAAAAAATTGAAAACATTAAAAAATTTATACAAGAAAATAAAAATTCAAAATCAGGGAAAAAAATATCTTTAACAGATAATCTATGGCTATTCGTCAGCAGCAAAAAGGTAGAAATCATAACTAAAACAGAAAAAAACACTGAAGAAATAAATATATCAAAATGTGGGAAATACAAATTTGAAGATTATATCTTTTCAATTGAAAAATATAATGAAGAAATAACTGAATTCCCTAATGATACAGAATATAAAGCCTATATATCTGCTAATGAAATAAATTTTACACTAAGACACAGAAAAGACGGAGATAAAATACAACCTCTCGGGTCTAAAGGCTCTCAAAAATTAAAAAAATACTTAAATGAAAAGAAAATTCCTCAACATGAAAAAGATAAACTAATCTTTTTATGTAAGGATAATGAAATCTTATGGGCAGCAGGTATTGGGTTAAGTGAAAAAATTAAAGTTGCCCAAAAGCCAACACATATGCTAAAATTAGAAAAGAGGTAGGTTATGGATATAAATAAATTAAAAATTCTTTTCACTGAAGAACAAATTCAATCAAGAATAAAAGAACTTGCAGATGAAATGAATAAATTTTATGGAAACGAAGAAGTTTACGCAATATGTGTATTAAAAGGTGCTGTGATGTTTGCTGTGGATTTGGTAAAACACCTTAATATGCCTTTAAAAATTGAATTTATAAGATTATCCAGCTATAATGGAGGCACAAGTACCTCAGGCAAAGTAAATGCTGTAGATATATCATTACCTGATCTCAATGGAAAAAATGTTTTAATTATTGAAGATATTGTAGATACAGGATTAACTGCAAAATTCCTGCTTGATTTCCTAAACTGCAACTTCCATACTAAATCTACAAAATTCTGCTCTCTTTTAGATAAAAAAATAACACGAGTAGCAGATGTTGATGCTGATTATTACGGATTTGAAGTCGATGATAAATTTTTAATCGGCTATGGGCTTGATTATGATGGTTATTATAGAAACTTAAGATACATAGGATATGTTGATAAATCAGATTTGGAGTAAAAATTGGCTGAATATGAAAAATCTATTGAATTAATGAATGAATTTTTTAATATTGAACAGTCTGAAAATTTTTCTAATGAAATTTTTCAGACACTACAAAAAATTATCAATTTTGATTCAGGATACATATTCTACACAAATCCTACAAGATTAGAATATTCATGCAATCCAAAAACAAATGACATTAATAATATACAAGGGAATTACCTTGTAGAAGATTTAAAAATTAAAAATACTGTTTTTGGAAAAATTATTATCACCGGAAACTATTTTTCTGATAATGATAAAAAAGTATTTAAAACTTGTGCATCAATCATTGCAAATATAACAAAAGATAAAGAAATTTCAAAAATTATAAAAATGCAAATACAAGCCTTACAAGAAGGCTATGAAAAGGTTCAAAAAAGTAATAAGAAAATACTTGAATCAGAAAAAATAAAAACTAAATTTATATCGCACATATCACATGAATTACGAACACCACTCAATTCTATTTTAGGATTTTCTGATTTACTTGGGAATGAATATATAGGAAAACTAAACGAAAAACAAAAAGAATACATCAACGATATAAAAATTTCCGGTCTGCATTTATTAGGTATGATTAATGAAATACTTGATATGTCAAAAATTGAAGCAGGAGCTATTAAGCTTACCTTACGAGAATTTGAAATTAAACAAGCAATAAATGAAGTTATAAATATAATAAATCCTCTTCTTATCAAAAAACATCAAACATTAGAAACTTACATAGAAGAATTTAAAATAAAAGCAGATTATCAAAAAATCCAGCAAATACTATTTAATCTGCTCAGTAATGCAATTAAATACACTCCTGAAAATGGAAAAATCAAGATTAGTACATCTAAAAAAGATAATTCTGCAATAATTCAAATAGAAGACAATGGAATAGGAATAGCAACTAAAAATCATAAAAAAATATTTAAAAAATTTGAACAAATAGGAGAAGCTCAAGCAAATTCTACAGGATTAGGACTATCTATAACCAAAGAACTTATAAAATTACACAAAGGTAAAATAGCCATAAATAGTGAACTTGATAAAGGCTCAATATTCAAAATCACCTTGCCACAGTAATATATAGGGTTGTTTTTTATTTAAACATATGTTATAATAAAATGGTAAAGAAAGAATAGAGGAGTTTGGATTTATGGCATCTATAAAAGACGCTTTTGAAGAATCATTTCAGGATAATCACGCAATTATAAAATACATTTTATTTGCAATTCCTGTATATTATTGTGTTCATTTATACTCTAATGCTACCAAAGGAGATTTAACCGGTTTTTGGTGGATGTTTGGAGTTACATTCTTATTACTTTTTGGTTTTTTAATAAAATGTACAACCAATGTAAGAAATGGAAAAGATCACGTACTACCTTCATTTAATATCTTTGCTCTATTTTGGGCAGGTATAAAAGGAACAGTTGCCTTAGGTCCATCTATTGCAATTAACTGTTGGTTAGCATCATTGTTAACAGGTTTAGTTGCTAATTATATTCCAGAACCAAATACACTTCTTATTTTCCAAGTTATAATATGGGGGCTATTTGGATCAATTATATTAACTGGTTATTTGTGCTATGCAAAAAGCTTTAAAATTTCCGATGCATACAATTTTAAAGTAATATCTGAATCTTGTTGTGATATTTTAGTCGCAGTTTTATTTATGATCCCACAAGTACTATTAGCTAATGCTCTTTTGATCATACCTGTTTCATATGTTATATGGGTATTTTTAGGAATACCACACCCTGTTGCAATATATTACTGGAGTATGGTATTAATATTCAACCTTGCAATGTGCGGTCATTATTTAGCACAAGTTGATTATGAAGCTATTGAAACAAAAGAAAAAAGCCAATAAAAAATAAAAAGTTTTATAATTTATAACAAATAAAAAAAGCCTCAAGTAAAAAGAGGCTTTTTTATTTTTCAATCATTTCTCTAAGTTTTTTTAATTTATCACGTATTTCTGCAGCGCGTTCAAAATCGAGGATTTTTGCAGCTTTATGCATATCTTTTTCAAGTTTATCAATAAGTTTTGGAAGATCTTTTTTATCAATTCCCATGTCAACCATCTCTTCTGCAACTATATCTTCTAAATCTCGATAACTTGCAACAAGAGATAATAAATTATTTTCAATAGGTTTTTTAATTGTTTGCGGGATTATTCCATACTTTTTATTATATTCAAGCTGAATTTTTCTTCTGCGTTCTGTTTCAGATATTGCCTTTTCCATAGACTCAGTCATTCTATCAGCATACATAATAACTTCACCACAAGCATTACGAGCAGCACGCCCGATAGTTTGGATTAAACTCGTTTCAGATCTTAAAAAGCCTTCCTTATCTGCATCCATAATTGCAACAAGTGAAACTTCTGGAATATCCAGACCTTCTCTCAAAAGATTAACACCAATAAGGACATCAAACTCTCCTAATCGTAAATCTCTCAAAATTTCTACACGCTCTAATGATTGAATTTCACTATGAAGATACCTGACTTTTATTCCTTCTTGAATAAAGAAATCTGTCAAATCCTCTGCCATACGCTTGGTTAGAGTAGTAATTAATACCCTTTCATCTTTTTCCGTGCGTTTTTTAATTTCTTCTTTTAAATCATTTATTTGTGATTCAATAGGACGAACTGAAATTTTAGGATCGACAAGACCTGTAGGTCTGATGATTTGTTCAACTAACTGAGCAGAAGTCTGTCTTTCAAAATCACCTGGAGTTGCTGATATATAAATTTTTTGATGGACTTTTTTAAAGAATTCTTCATTTTTTAAAGGTCTGTTATCCCTTGCACAAGGCAATCTAAAGCCATATTCAATTAAAGTATTTTTTCTTGAAGAATCACCGTGATACATTCCCTTTAACTGAGGAAGAGTAACATGAGATTCATCAATTACAGTTAAAAAATCACCCCTAAAATAATCTAATAAAGTTGCTGGGGCAGAACCTTTCGGGCGACGCTCAATTATTCTTGAATAATTTTCAATACCTGAACAATAGCCCATTTCTTTAATCATTTCAATATCATATTTAACTCTTTGTTCTAATCTTTGAGCTTCAACAAGTTTATTTTCATTCTGAAGTTCTACAAGTCTATGTTGAAGTTCTTCTTTTATCAATTTTATTGTTTCTTCAACATTTTCATCATATGAAAGATAATGCACTGCAGGATAAATTACAACTTTTTGAGGAGTTTCAATTATTTCACCTGTCACATTATCGATTCTGACAATTTTTTCAATTTCATCGCCAAAGAAATAAACTCTCGTAATAATTTTTTCATAAGCAGGCATAATTTCAACAATATCACCTCTTGCACGGAATGTTGAACGTTCCAGAACAAGATCATTTCTTGTATACTGAACACTAACAAGATGTTTTAACAAATCATCACGATTAATTTCATCCCCAACATTTAATTCAACAGAACCTTTAAAATAATTTTCTGGAAGCCCCAAACCATAAATACAACTTACTGAGGCAACAATAATTACATCATTTCTTTCATACAGGCATCTTGTAGCATTGTGCCTTAATCTATCAATTTCTTCATTAATAGATGCTGATTTTTCAATAAAAGTATCAGTCCGAGGAATATAAGCTTCAGGCTGATAATAATCATAATAACTTATAAAATATTCAACAGCATTATCAGGAAATAACTCCTTAAACTCATTATATAACTGAGCTGCAAGAGTTTTATTGTGTGCAATGATAAGCGTCGGTCTTTGGATTTTTTCAATAACATTTGCAATAGTAAATGTTTTACCGGAACCTGTAATCCCCAACAAAGTCTGAGCATCATCACCTTTTTTAATTCCATCAACCAATTGTTCGATAGCTTTTGGCTGATCTCCTGCTGGCTTATATTTAGATGATATTTTAAATTTTCTATCCATATTAAAATTATACTAAAATAAAAAAAACTAGCAAAAAATTTTTTTTACTAGTTTATAGTAAAATAGGAATATTCTAAAAAGTTAAGGACCCCAAAAATTGATTAATCCGATACTAAACGCAGATACAAAAAAGAATACACAAGAAAAATACAAAGATCCGTTAAGTAAGAAATTACCGGTAATGATGTCCTATTCAAGTGAAGTAGGTACTGCAATTTCTGAGATTGCTCCAAAACTTGGAGCAGCACTATGGGCGCCAACTTTTATGTATCTGGGAGCTGACATATACGACAAATATAAAAATGACAAAACAAGTTATAATCCAAGTGCAAAGAGAGCTCTTAAAAGAGCTATTTATCAAGGATTAACTTCAATTGTAGCTCTTCCAGCAGTAATTATTGCCGGTCAATTTATAGCATCACCACTTGGGAAACTAGGGAAAGCCGGCATTAGCGGGAATGCAAAAGATGCTGTATATAAACATATTAAAAATGTAATAGACCAAGCACATGGCAGTGCTCTTGATAATTACGAAAGTTTTAATCGTATTATTACAGAAACCTTAGAAAATAAAATAAAAGTTCGAAACAACGAGAAAAAAACAATTAATCCATTCAAACGCTTTTATAACAAATATTTTACAGATAGATACGATTTACTTAGCTCCGATAAAGATAAAATCATTAAGTTTGCAAAAGAAAATGCCCTTGCAACATTTAATATAAAAAATGCACTCAAACATGGTGACAAAAATAAAATTCCAAGCAAAGTTTATCACAAATACAATGATATACTACCAGTAATGAAAGAAATGTATAAAGAAGGCGATTATGCGTATCAGGCAACTAGAAACGCTCTAAAAGAATATCAAAATTCATTAATATTTAAAAATAAATTACTAAAAACAATAGGCGGTCTTGGTACATTATTTTTACTCGCAACTCCTATTAATACATTCGTTGATAAACAACTAATGAAAAAATATATTGGACCAGGTATTGATCAAATATCACATAATTTCGTTAACGAATCTCGAATGAAATCAATCTTTAACGACATGAAAGATAGAATTACAAATCAGAATGATAAAAACGAGAAGACATCGAACCTGCTTCAGAAAGTAAAGACTCAGCCCTTATCGAAGTCAAAGGTTGAGGTATCTCAGTAACATACCCACCATCTTCATATTTAGCGATAACCTTTACTGAGAGAGCTGCAGTTCTTGCAGGTGTAAGTTCGACAACTGAAGTTACACGTCTTACACCATCATTCATTCGATTTAGTTGTATAATATAGTCAATATTTGTAAGAACCTTTGTCTTTGCATATTTCTCAGAAATATTATCAGCTGAAATAACAGCAGAAATAAGCTTTGACAAAGCATTATCAATAGATGAAGCACGTAAAGTTAATATATTACCTTTGACATCTGATAATTCTGGAATTACAAAATTTAAATCAGACAAAATATAATCAGAAGACATTTTTAAAATATTAGATAACAACAAATAATAATCATCAGAATGTTTATCTATTGAAAACTTCATCAATGTATTAAAATCAGCAGTAATAGAAGGAAAATTCTCTAATAAAATTGCTCTTTTATCCTCTAAAGTTGATTTTACTAATACATCTAAAAGAGTAGTTTTTCCTGAGTTTATATCACCTGATATTATAATATTTTTCTTGGAATTGATCATCAAAATAATAAAATCAAGAATTTCTTTTGACATCATATTATTTTGAACAAGCTTATCCATATCAAAATCGCAAGACTTTCTAATAGTAATGTTATAACCTGATTGAGAAATATTAGGCATAATAATAGTAATAACCAAATTATTAACCTTGCAATTCCAAATATTTTTAGAGCTATCAAACTTAACACCAGACATAGAAGAAATATTACTCAAAATAAAATTGATTTGCTTTTCATTCAACTTCATTTCAGTATTTAATATTTTCCCATTGATTTCAATATGAACACTATTTATACCATTCACATAAATAGCATCAACATTGTCCTGCACAATCAAATAATCTAAAGGGCCAAAGCCCATAATTGAAGTAAACAATTTTTCTATTAAATCATCTTTTTCATTATCTGCTAACTTTATAGATTCAGAAATCAATTTATTTTCAACAAAACTCTTAATTAAATCCTTTTGCTTATCAGCAGTATATTCAAACCATACAGGAATTGAATCAATTTTTTCTAATAATGATTTTTTTAATTCTGTTTCAAAATCTATATCCAAAGTCTTTTCAGGGACTTGTTCCTCTACAACTGAATTCTCATGATTTAGCTCATTATCTACATTTTGCGAATTAATTTGAGCTTTTGAAAATACAAATTTTTTAGGTCTATCTTTTACAATATCGTCAGTTTCACTACTTTTAAATCTATTACTTAACTTACTACTTTGTAACACTTTTAAATCCTTCCAAGCTTTTTATTTAATTTTTGACGATAAACACTGTCTGAAACCATTAATGCTAAATTTTTATAGCTTAATGCAACATTAGAATCAGGATTAATATCAGACACTGGAACACCTTTATTAATTGCAGACATCATAGTAAAATAATTATTAGGTATTTTCCAATATAAACTTTTACCTAATACCTCTTCGACATCTTCAGCTTTAATCTCATCATTTTCCATATAACGATTTACTAATACCTGAACTTTATCTTCATCAAATCCTAATTTCTCAAACAATTCAAGACATCTTTGACAATTTCTTATTGCAGGTAAATTTACAATTGTCGCAAGAAAAATTAAATCAGAATTTTCCAAAGCTGTCATAGCTTTATTATCAAAACCACCAGATGTATCAACTACAACATATGAAAAAGTATCACGTAAAATATTAAATAACTTTGTAATATCCTTAGAGGATACATCATCAACCTGCTTAAAATAAGGAGGATCTGCTAAAACATATAAAGAAGTATCTTTATACTTTTCTAACGTAGATAATAGAAAATCCTCATTAATCTTATCTAAATTTTGAAGCATATAAGATATATTAAAAGAAGGCTTCAAATCAAGAAAAGTAGTAACATCACCCAGTTGAAAATTTAAATCAATAAGTGCAACATTTTCCTTAGTTATTTTTGCAAGTTCTAGAGCCAAATTAGATGCAATAGATGTTTTACCTACACCACCCTTGTTTGAATAAACAGTGATTACTCTACACTTAGATTTTTTAGGCTTATCCCCTACTAAATCCTGATAAGTTTTATTCAAAACTTCAAAAAACTCATCTTTTATTAAAGGCAATGAAAGAAAATCAGAAGCACCAATTCTCATTGCTCTAATAACTAAATCAACTACAGGTCTGTCAGACAACGCAATTACTCTACAATCACTAAACTCTGATGTAATTTTAGATACAAAATTTAATGCTTGTTCCTGATATTCAGAAACATCAACAATCACAAGCACCTTTGTAAGTTCTTTTATAGCACTATATGCTTTTGAAAAATCAGAAGTTTCTGCTAAAAAAGTAAAATTTTTGCAATCTTCAATATAACGTTTCAAAAGTTCTGCAGTATGCACCTGCTCAGTAATTACAATTGTTTGAATAGCTTGTTTCATACAAGAATTGTAACATATTAAGCCTCAATAAGCAATAATTTTATTATTGCTTATTGAATTTATAATATTAACATTAATAAGTCATTTCCCAATTGTCATTTAAAATTTTACCAAAACAACCACTCCAATAAGCATTGTCTGAAGAACAATTATTAGTGAAGGCAGTATCTCTCATATCTTTATCTGGTTTAACACCACCAGTACCAGGGGTATCATCAATAGACCCATCATTATAAACATAAATTGCAAAAAGATCGCGCCCTGCAATATTAGGTCCTTGAGTACCATTAACATCTACATATATTGAAGCGACACAATCACCAATAAGCGTAGAACTAAATGTCATAGATGCTCCACTTGCAATTGTTAAATAGTAAGTCCGCTCAACTCCAATACCACCAGCTCCACTCAATTTTTTATATTCGTGACTTGGAAGTAAACAAGGCTCTATTTCTTCTCCACAATCATTTACAACTTTAAAATAAGATTTAAAAAAAGATCTTAGTGCATCGCTACTAGTAAATCCTGCTTCCCTTAAATTTAAAGCATTTCTATCAGTCTGATATTGAACTAATGCTTGAGATAATTCATTATAAAATTTATGCAATTGAGTTACATAACTTTTTCGCTGATAATTCTGCATCAAAGTAGGCACAGTCATAGCTGATACAACACCAATTATACCTAATGTAACCAATACTTCTGCAAGTGTAAAACCAAGCCTAAGCTTATTCAAACGACTACTTAAAGAATTATTTAAAAACATATTCCGATTACATATAGTTTTTAAGAATTTAATCATTAATTAATCCTTTCATACTTTATAAAAAGCCCTATACAAATGTGATTTTGTTGCCTGCGTGGTCTCGCAGGTGGGTGAACGCCTCGGATTATCCGTTTCCCGCTGGCGATTATAAATCGGCGGGTATACTTCACATCCTGACAGAGTCAAATTCTCCCTTTTAAAATAAATGTAGGAACAAAATGAGCACCTGTACAGAGCTAATCTTATTATAACATACTTATTAAGCAAATACAATATATCAAGTTAGACTATTTCGAGAAATGATTAGCACCAAAATAAAAACCGATATACATAGACAATAAAACTAAAATAATCGGACTAATTATAGCCAAATATGGAGATTCTGAAAATACTGCACTTGCAATTAAAGCTAATAATCCTATTATTAAAATTCCAACAGTATATTTTAGAGTACTTTTATGTCTTGGAGCAATTTTTACATTATGACAAAGTTTGCTTGAATAATCATCTATATTTGATAAATTACAAACTTTTTCAAAAGCTTCTTGTGAAATTTTCCCACTATCCAAAAGCTGTTTACAAGCTTTTGTAAAAGATTTTTTTACCTGAACTTCAACCAAAGTCAACATTTGCTCTTGCGACAAATTACTGAATAAAGATTCTTTACCCATTTCAAAAGCAACATAAGCAAGTTTTTGCAAAATACTTTCATGATACATTTCAGGAATATCAGAACGCAATAAATCAATATACTTATGGAAAGTCCACTCTGAAATCAACTGAGTTAAAGTTTTTGCAGTATCTGAATTTTCAATTGTATCATCATTAGAAAATGCTTCTCCTGCAATAAAAGTAAAGTTATATATTTTATCCAAAAATTCTTTTTTATGCTTCAAAGCAATATCTTCCGGAATACTTTTTTCTGCTTCTTTTGTTAAATCTTTCGCAAAACCTTTATAATCAAATGTTGCAACCATAAAACCCTCCGAAAAAATTATAACATGCTATTTTCTATTGGGCAACATATGAAATTAATTCATTTTTAATGTCTGCAACGCTTGTTGTTCTGCCAAATCAGCTCTACGCATAGCGGCATCTGCTGCGGTTAAATCTTCCTTATTCTGAATTTGTACTCCAACAGGAGATGGAATATAAGTTCTCACCGGTTCTTGAGTTATACTATCCGAATTTGAAACAGATTTTGTCGTTGTTGTAGTTGTAGCTGTAGAGCCATTTTTATAAGGGGTCAACAAATTTGAAGGACTTATATTTGAATTCTGATTTGTTCTTGTAGTAGTAGTTGTTGTTATTGTTTGAGCATTAGTTTGTTGAGGCTGTTTCAAAGGCTGTTGCAATTGAGGAGGCAATTGTAGCTCTTGATTAATTGCTTGAGTTTGTGTTTTATCTTCTTTTCCTTCATCTAAAACAGAATTTTTAGGTTTACCAAACAGCAAATGAGATCCTTTAACAGCTATTTTACTTAAGAATGGTAAAATAACCATCATACCTAAAATAATTCTCATTGGATAACCTGCCATTTGTTTCATACCAAACTTAGGATGTCTGAATAAATCTTTTATTTTATCACCTATACCGTTTCTTGTAACAGCTTTACTATCATACGGTCTAATTTGTTCAAGACCAACTGTCACAATACGACCAATTCGTTTAAATAATTTTGTAATAGGATTTTTAACACCTGCATTCAATTCAGTCTTTAATGCATCTTTACTTGCTTTCCAAGCGGATTTATCAGCAAATCCGCCTGCCATAGCTTTATCATTATGAATTTTTAAATGCTGTCTGTATTGTTCAACTTGCTCTTTAGTCATTCCTGCATATTGCAAACCGCCAACTCTATGCATTAACTGAATTGCAAAAGGCATTGCAACGAAAAATGCAATCATTTCAGTAAAACGTTCAGCAAAAGTTTTAACTTTTTCACTTGCGCCATCAACTTTAGCAGTCTTATACAATACATCAGCTAAATATGCTGCTTGCATTAATGCAACAAATTTTCCACCTGCAACTCTGTTTGTTGCACCTTCTAATACCAAGTTATTATATTTAGCCAAAAATTTTCCTAGTATTGATTTTGGAATTTTCTTATCTAAACCTGTTTTTTTCAAAACATTATCTAATTCTTTATTTTCAGCTAAATTTATATTTCCTAAAGAACCTGCAATTTTATTGGCAGTTTCTGAAGCATAGACTTCACGTCCTATAATCCAAGTTTTAAAACGTCCCAAAGCACTGTGGTTAGAACCCCAAATTCTTGTAAACATTTTTTTATTAGCATCATGACAAGCTTCAAGAACCCTTGGCATTTTTTCTTGAATATTTTTTGCCACAGCTTCCATTTCTGCAAAATCTTTATAACCCCATTCAAAAGCTTTCAAATCCTTTAATTTCGCAATTTTAGCCTCTGGAGTTAATCCTTTAAAATCTGATATTTCTTTAGCAATTTGAGCAGGTGTTCTTTTTAACCTAGAATTTTGCAAAATTGTTTCTAATTCAGCACGCTGCATTATTTCTGCTCTAGCTTGCGGAGTTGATGCTTTATCTAATAAACCTTTCCATTTTGCTATATCAGTTTTAGATGCGCCATAACAATCTAAATCTTCAACATATTGAAGAGGTTTTACAAATTGCTCTCCATGTTGAGGATAATCAAATAATTGCATACCCCACATTCCATTAGCCTGACCTTTTACCATATCTAATTCAGGTCGAGAAGGTGTATATGCCATTGCCCTTGTAATTCTAAATCTATCTACAAAATTCTTCTTTAAAAAGCCCTTAAAACTTTTAAAACCATTATTTATAGAAGTTGCAAAACTTGATTTTCCAAATGAGCTATTTTTAACATAATTAGTTACATCATCACCAAATTGCCCGACTTTATGATGAACTGTATTCTCAAAATCACCTCTGGATCTGTTTGCATAAACATCCATTCCCTTAGCAATAGCAAACCAAGTAGGTACAGTTAATGCAGCAGTATATAACATACCTTTAGGATCTTCAGTAGTTTCACCAATTCTATTTGCAACATAACTATCCTGAACATTTTCCTTTAATAATTCAGGATTAACAGCCTGCATAGCCACTTGCTGTTGAGATGCTTGCTGCGGTGAAAGAGCTTTAAACTGGAGTAACTGCTGTTTGTTATTAACGTTATTATCAAGCATAATTTTCCCTATTTTCCCTATATAAATATAAAAACAGATTTTTAGCAATTATTGCTATTTAAAATAAAATATTACGAAATGTAACAAGTTTTATGTTTTCTGAAATTTTGATATTTGTATATACTTTATATATACACAAGCGATAAATAAGAAGAATGAGAGGCATAAAATGGCAGTTGCAAATTTGAAAAAAATTGATGATAAATTAAAAAACATCTATGAAAATCAAGTTACTGTTAACAATAACCAACCATTTGAAGATAGATCGGACTTATTATTTGCACAGATGAATTTCATCGCAATGGCAAACAAACAAGCTTTACACTTAATTTAAAACTATTTAACTCCAATTAATTTTTCCCCTACAAATTTTGTACCTGATTTCACCCGAAATCAGGTTTTTTTTATCTTATTTTAATGTTTCTATAAATATTTATAATATAATGTAATTATGAAATTATGCATTTTTTCAGGGACTTTTAACCCTATTCATAGAGCTCATATAAAAATGGCAGAATATGTATTAGAGCATTTTGGTTTTGACAAAATTATTTTTATACCTGCATACAAACCACCTCATAAAGATTACGCACCAGAAATGTGTCAGCACCGCTATAACATGGTTAAACTAGCAATTAAATATAATCCTCATTTCGAAATTTCTGATATTGAATATAAAAATGAAGGCAAATCATATTCATACCTAACAGCTCTTGAATTAAATAAACAATATAAAATAGATGGAAAAATTAACTTTATTATCGGCACTGATGCTTTTGAAAAAATTGAAAGTTGGTATGAAACTGATAAATTCAAAAAACTTGTTGATTTTATTGTATTTGTAAGAGAAAATGAAGAAGTTAATCTAACTCACCTTAAAGAAAAAGGCTATAATTACAAAATTGCGCAAATGCCATTTATTGACATTTCATCAACAGAATTAAGAAACAGAATATCACAAGGATTATCTATTAAAAATTTAGTATCAAAAGAAGTAGAGGATTATATAAATAAAAATGGATTATACAGAAATACTTAGTTGGTTAAAAAACAACCTTAATGAAGAAAGATATATACACACACTAGGGACAGCAGAATGTGCTAAAGAACTTGCAAATAAATTTAACTTAAACAGTGAAAAAGCTTATCTTGCAGGACTTTTACATGACTGTGCAAAATGTTTTTCAAACGAAAAATTATTAGATATTATACATCAGCATTTGAATGTTGAAGAATGTGAAATGCTTAATTACAAAACATTACACGCTCCTGTAAGTGCTTATATTGCAGAAAAAGAATTTCAAGTAAATGATAAAGAAATTTTGTCTGCTATAAGATGGCACACTCTAGGAAAACTAGATATGACAGATTTTGAAAAAATTGTATTCCTAGCAGATAAAATAGAGCCAAACACAAGAGATAAGGAATATTCTGATAAAATAAAAACACTATTAGATGAACCTAATGGCATTAATAAAGCACTACTAAAATGCTACAAAGAAACAATCAAAAGTCTTGTGAAACGAGATTTAAAAATATGTCTTTTAACTATTGACATCTACAACAAACTTCAAGATTTAGTACAAAATTAGCATGTTCATGGTAAACTATGTTTCAAGGTGAGGAAGTTTAAATGAAAGTATTGGAAATTAAGAACAATTTAGTTAAAATAGCTTATGATGTAAAAGACAATCTTGCTCTTTCTAATTTTGTAATTATTGAGGATACAAATACTCCTTATGTCGCACAAGTTGTAAATATCAAAGCTGACTCTGCAATAAATTTTGCGATTGTAAAATTACTTTTTACATTCAACGAAGATGGAATCCTAAAAAATTATAATGGGACAATCCCTTCAACTAAAGCGAATGTAACAATACTTCCATCAAACGAATTACTAGATATTATTCCTATTGAAGACCCTATAAGAATAGGACAACTTGCACAACAAGAGATTGAATTAAAAGTTGACAAAACAATATTTGATAATAATTTACTTATCTGTTCTAACAATTTAGAAAATACTTCAACACTTCTTAATAACATACTTAAACAACTAAAAAATAAAATTGTAATTTTTGACACAGATGGTCAATTTGATTATGAAAATAAATTGTATTTTGGAAAAGATTTTAAATTACCATTAAATTACGATACAATAAACTTTATCTATGATACAGAACTTGAAGATGTAGATGCTACAAGCAAAGCTATTATTCAAGATATCTTTATCGAAGTCCAAGAATATACAAAAACTCTTCCTGAAGGCTATCTTCCTTTTGAAACATTCTTAGACGTTGTAGATCAACAATATAAAGAAACACAAATAACACAACTGGTCTTATTAAAAAATAAATTATTAAAATATAGAGATCTAAATGTTTTTGCAGAAACATTGAAAGATGTTTTAAATTTAAGCATAGCAATTGAAAAATCAGATATTGCAGTTATTGATATATCCGATATGCCAAATCAATTACAAAAAGAAATCATGTCATATACTTATGGAATAATGAATTCAATAGATTCTGACATATATTCATTTGTAAAAATTGACAATTCAAATAGTGACAAAAAATTGTTAAAAAAATTCCTTACAAGAAGTAATATATACACAACAATAATTTGCTCACACGAATACAAATACTTACCGGAAATTAAAGAAGTTGCTCAAAACTTAATCTTATTTGCACCATTGACACTGCAACATGATTTTGCAAGTTATAATACTTTCTTAAACAAATTAAACCAAGATGAATTCATTATATATGGTGCTCATACTCAAAATATACCATTAATCGTTGAACTTGATGAAATAGAAGTTGATGATAATGAAGAAAATAATAATTCAGATGAAACCAAAGATAATGTTATCCCGATGCCAATCGCAAACGAAAATAAACAGATTGAAGAACAACAAACAATAAAAGAAGAAACATCTGATAAAGTAGAAGAAGATAATAATAATAAAGAAATTATTGAAACTACTTTTACTCAAACTCCAGAAGTAGAATATCCTGATATAACAGAAATTCCAATAGAAGAAAACAACGTTCAAACCGAAGACACAGAAATTATTTCTGTTGAAGGAAATACTCAAATTAATAACGAAATATTACCTGTTGATAATATACTTTCAGAAAATCCTACACAAGAAACTATTGAAGACAATATTATAGAAAATGAAGAAATAGTTGAAAATACTCCAGAAAATATAATAATTGAAGAATCAATAGAACCAATTGAAATATCAGCAGAAGAACCTGTTGCACAAGAAGAAAATATAGAAATATACAATTCAGAAGATAATATTAATGAAACAGAAGAAGATGAAATTGAGCCCCAAATTGAACTTCAAGAACCAGATATTGACTATTCTGTAGAAGATATAGATATAGAAGAAAACTTTGGAGAACCTCAAATTATAGAAAATAATGACGAATTGGTAGAACAAGTTGCAAAAGATGTTGATAAAGCATTTTATGAAAAACTTCCAACAGAAAATTACGAACTATCAGAAAATGAAAATATAGCAACAGACGAACTTACAGAAGATGATTTAAATCTAATCGATGATTTAGCAATCGATGATACAAATGTTCAGTTAGAAGATTTTCAAGATTTCGATAATATTCAACAAACACCTGTTGTACCAATATATGAGACAGAAGACATGGAGCCAAAAGAAAATCAAAAATTAGAGCCTGGAGATAGAGTCTCAACTCCTAAATATGGAGAAGGTATAGTTGAAAAAATGATAAAATACGGCAATAAAATGCTATGCTCAATTGAATTTCCAAATATTGGAAGAAGACTTCTTGATCCAGCAATGAGTGAAATTACAAAATTAGATTAATTTAAAGAATCAAATTATCTTAAAACAGATGCTCCTTTAAGATAAACAAATTGTGGTATAAATTTTTCATCACAATTAAGAACAATTAATACTCTTAAACATTTTGGTAAAGCATTTGGGACATCTAATTCATGAAAGCACATCATTGCCGCACTTTCCCAGCCTAGATTAAGTCTTGCAAATTTTGCAGGAAATGCTGCATTTAAATCATTGGTCAAAGTAAAAATCACATGAGATATCATTGATTCTTCAATATAATTAGCGAGAATCATAGCATTTAAAAGTTCAAGTGTAGCATTTTTTATTGCCTCACAGGAATTTTCTTCAACTGTAATTGCCCCTCTTATTCCTTTTGTAATCATTTTTTTAACCCGTTTGCCCAATCTCTTGCAAACATCTCACCTTTTCCTTCTGGTTTAACTTTTACAAGCAAAATACAATCTTTACCACAACCAACTAAAATACCATCTTTTGATATTTTAACAAATTCTCCGCAAGCTCCAGATTCTTTCACAACTTGAGTTTCGAGTACTTTAATAATTTTATCGTTATGTATAAAATATGCAGACGGAAATTTATAAATACCTCTAACTAAATTATGAATATCTTGAGCTGACTTAGTCCAATCAATAAGAGTTTCTTCCTTAGTCAATTTATTTGCCATACAAACACCATCCTCAGATTGTTTTTGAGGCGTAATAGACTTATCTACTAAGCCAATTAATGTTTTTTCAATAAGTTCAGGAGATTTCTCACTTATTTGCTCAAATAAATCAACACAAGTCATATTATCAGGGATTTGAATAACTTCTCTTAAACAGACATCTCCACAGTCAAGTCCTAATTCAGTAATCATAGTACAAATACCTGTTTCTTTATCACCATTAATTATTGCACGTTGAATAGGATTTGCACCTCTATATTTTGGAAGTAATGAAGCATGGAGATTTATTGTTTCGTATTTAGGAATATCCAAAACTTCTTGTGATAAAATCTGCCCAAATGCAAATGTTACAAAGAAATCAGGATTTAATTTTATTAATTCATTTTGAATATCTAGTTCTTTTCTAATTGATTTAGGCTGAAACACAGGTAAGTTTTTTTCTAGAGCAAATTGTTTTATTGGGGACATAGACAACTTATGTCCTCTTCCCGCAGGTTTGTCAGGTTGAGTTACAACAGCTAAGACATTAATTTTATCTGAATTATAAAGATACTCTAAAGATTTTAACGCAATAGCAGGCGTTCCGAAAAAAACTATATTAATCATTTTTCTTATTTTCCAATTCCTTATCAATTTCTGGCTCACTAATCAATTTATCAGCATCAACAGGTGGTAAATTATGTTTTGCTAAAATATCATCAGTTTCAAAACGATTTACGCAATGGTCAATAAATAAAATACCATCCAAATGGTCATTTTCATGCTGAATCGCACGGGCAAGCAGGCAACCATCCTTTGCTTCGAGTACAAATGGACGACCATGTCTATCAAGTGCTTTTACCATTACATAATCATAACGTTTAACATCAGTATACGCTTCAGGAAAACTTATGCAACCCTCTTGAGCTACAACAGCACCAGATTTTTTAATAATTTTAGGATTAATGAAAACTATTGGATTCAAAGGCTCATCATTTTTTGAAACATCAATTACAAAGACTCTATAATTAACACCAATTTGAGGTGCAGCCATACCTACGCCATTTTTAGCGTACATTGTATCCAATAAATCCTGAACAAGATCTTGAATTTTTTTAGATACCTTATGAACCTCTTTTGAAGGTTCTCTTAAACTTTTTTCTCCATATTGCAAAACTCTTTTTACAGACATATTAAACCTCTTTACTAATACTTCCTCTTAATAAATACTATACTATAAAAAAGCCTATCTTACATCTAAAAACTTATGAACTTGAGGTATTAATCTCACTTTTTCATATCTATCTAAGAATTTATCAAGAATTGTTGATGCAAATTCAGAAGAAACAGACATTTTATCTTGAATCATTTCAGGCTGTAAAATAAGCTCAATACCATATTTTTTAGCTAAATCAGAACTTCTTTGAATTTCATCATCAGAAATTTTTTCATTAAAAACAATTTTAGCAAAAGTTTCAATACCATTACAATTTTCAAAGAATTTATCATGGAATTTGTAAGAATCTTTAATACCTGTAGCACTCTCTAACTTAATATCAGCAGATACAATATCAATAAAAGGCTTAACAATTAATAACTTATCAGCCAAAGTCGCATTTGTCTCTAAATAAATTTTCTTATTGACCAAAGGTAAAAAATCCTTCAGAAAATCTGCAGCCAAAAGAGGTTCTCCCCCCGTTAGAGAAACAGAATGAACTAATTTATATGAGTTTACAACCTCAGCTAATTCACAAGGATTATATTCCTTATAATCGTTTTCAGAAGAAAATTCAGTATCGCAATAATTACATTTTAAATTGCAATTACAAAATCTAATAAATAACTGCTTATAACCGACATAAGGACCTTCACCCTGTATTGATTCAAAAATTTCTTTTATTCTTACATTATTCATTTAATAAATTCTCTCGTATATTTTGTGATGACAATTTTTTAAGCTTTTCATAAAGCCTAATTTCATCATCGGACAAAGAACAAGAAATTTCAATATGCACAATAACTATCATATCGCCTACTTTTCCATTTTGATTAAGCCCCTGACCTGATAGGCGAAATTTTTGACCAGAATGAGTCTTTGGAGGAATTTTTAAATTAACAGAACCCTCAAAAACAGGAATTGAAATATTTCCACCTAAAACAGCCTCAAATGGGGTAATAGGGACATTATAAATCACATTATTACCATCAAATGTTATTCGATTATTCGGTTCAATTTTAATTTTCAAATATAAATCACCATTACGCCCACCATTTTGACCGCATTTACCCTCTTGAGAAATTCTTAATTTTGTACCGTTTTTCACATTTTTAGGGATTTTTACAGTAATTTTTTTATGCTCTATTTTTTCACCGGTACCTTTACAAACATGGCATAAAGAACCATTAATAAACTTTCTTCCTTTACAATTTGGACATTCAGAAGAATGCATAACATTTATTATACGTTCAGCACCATTCACAGCCTCTTTGATTGTGATTGAAATATCTTCAAACAGATCTTCTCCACGTTTTGGATATACTCTTTCTTTTTTAGGTTTAGGTTTAGAAAACTCTTCAAATATGTCATTTATTTTTTTAGAAAATTCATCTTTAGACATTTTAGGCTCAGTATGATTTTGAGAAGAATTGTTCTTTTTATATTCACTTTGGGCTTTATCAGATGATGTATGTTGTTTTTCTTGTTTTGGAGCAGATTTAAAAAATCCATTTATTGTATCATATTGCATTCTTTTTTTAGCATCTGACAAAACTTCATATGCTTCTGTTATATCTTTAAATTGAGCTGTGCCATAAGGATTTACATCTGGATGAAATTTCCTTGCCAAACGTCTGTATGCAGATTTAATTTCTGCATCAGAACTGTCAGGTGTAACTCCAAGAATTGAATAATAGTTCTTCATATCTTCATATATAATGAAGTTTTAAAATTTTTCAACCTGCTCACAAATATCAGTACGGTATTTTTTACCATCAAAATTAATTAATTCAACATCCTCATATAAGAATTTACGAGCTCTTGATAAAGTTTTAGCTGTTTTTGTAACAACTAAAGATTTTCCTTTAACTGTCTCATATTCTAAATATTTATTTTTTACATTTCCGAAATGCGAAATATCTGATTCTACTAAATCTAATCCGCTAATGATTTTACCTTCATTTCTTGCTGAAATAACACAAGACACAGATGAATTATCAGATACGTCTATTTTTTCATAATCATCAGCAAACGAACCAACCGCACAAGCCTCAAATAAAGTTAATAAATTTTCATCTATCAAATTTAAAACAGCCTCAGCATCATGATCAGATAAGAATGGTTTAAAATCTAATACAACATATTGATTATCATCAGTTAAAACACAATCAATCCCTAAAATACCAAGATAAGGAGTTTCTTTCTTTTGTAAAGAATCTAACACCCTAGCTACAACATTTTGCATTATGTTTAATTCAACATCTTTTGATACTTTATAATCAGGAGTATAAGCTCCAATTCCAGATGTTAAAATTCCAGCATCACCATTTTCCATAAACTTATAATTAGCAACAGTAGCAATTGGTAATGCACTATATCCATCAGTTACAACATAAAAAGTAAATTCATGTCCATAGACATAATCTTCTAATACAACCTTTTTTTCATCTCGACAAAATAAATCCTCTACAAAAGTCTTTGAATTAATAAAAGATGTACAAACTAACCTATCTGCAGACATGGATGTTTCATCAGTTCTTATAACTTGAGGCATAGGTGCATTTTTTAGATAATCTACAGCCATTTGTAATTTGTCAAAAATTGCAAATCTTGGAGTAGGAATTCTTAATTTATACAAGAATTTTTTACCAACTGAACGACTTATTGCAAAAGTTGAACTTTGAGCAGTCGGGGCAAATATTAATTGAGAATTTGCTTGAAAAAGGCCAGAAATATCATTTTTAATAGCAGTTTCAGAAGTTGCAATAGTTAAATCAATTGCATTTTCTAAAACAAACTCTAATAACTCCTGAACGTTATCTTGACGAATATCAATACATTCTGCAATTTCTTTTATAGCAGAATTGCCAGGAGCAACAAAGATATCACAAGTATAATTTTTGAACTTTTTTACCAACGCGAATTCTTTTGCAGAATTACCAACAATTAATATTTTTTTTCTCTTTTCCATACTCGTATTATATTACAAAAAATTCTAAACCATATACAGGATATTATTAAAAAATATTAAGAAATTAAATAAAATCATGGTATAATTATGACAAACTAAAAATTATAATTAATCTTATTAAAGAAGTGAGGTATTGGTAAGTATGGCAGGTATTGTAAATTTATTATCACAAATGTTTGTTCCTCAAACAACCCAAGTTGCTGTTCCGGTAAAATCATCAAATCCATATAGCAACAATCCATTTGTAAACTATAACGGTAACAATTTGAACAATTATGCAAAAAATAACCCTGTAAGAGGTGGATATTTTGCAGGTTATTATAACGGCAAACAAAATATTGTCGGACAACGCTTATTTATTGAGGTTTAGACTATTCAACAATTGACATTAATAGGGAAAAAGGTTATAATTATATATACATAAGAAAGTAAGTTGGTTATATGAGAAATACAAAAATTTTAGGATTTTCACTGTCAGAAGCTCTTATAGCAGTTGCTGTTATAGGTATAATTGCTGCAATTACAGTTCCAAACGTTATATCTAGTTTTCAAAAACAATCAATGATTGCATTATTACAGAAAACTTATCTTGAACTTGGTCAAAATTTAATAATATTGAGAACAGAAGCATATAATAAAACTTTTTATCAATCAATATTAAGCTTACAAGGCCGAACTATTGCAAATACCGCTGGTCGCTTCTTTATTGGGGACGCAAATAACAAGCCTTATTACAGTATTGCAAAAGATTGTGGAACCACAGCTCAACCATGTTTTGCAGCATCTTATTCAAATATTAATGGGAATAAAACTGAAGCTTTTTCTTGCAGTACTGGCTATAATGTCATTATAAAAAGTGGAACAGCTATGTGCATAGTCCCTGCGAATGATGGAAATCCAGCAGTAGTATATGTAGATGTTAACGGTCCAGATAGCCCAAACATTGGTGGCAGAGATATGTTTACATTCTATATATATGATGATTATAGCATTGATGAAAAGGGAATTACTCCAGACAAAATAAAGAATAATACTGCAAAAACAGAAAGAGAAACTTTATTCACCAATTCTTGTTTATCTTCTACTAAAGGAGAAGGCTGCTTTGGAAAACTTTTAAATGATAATTGGAAAATGAATTATTAATATTAGAAAGGAATAATCATGAATAAAAAATTTGCATTTACACTAACTGAAGTTTTAGTAACTATGGGGATAATAGGTGTAATATCAGCATTAACCGTTCCAACATTAATGAATAACTACCAAAGAAAAGCTTATTCCGTTCAATTAAGAAAAATAACAACAGAAATTGGTAGCGCTGCAGATATGTTAATTACGGAAGAAGGTAAATCAAGATTTTCTGCAACATCGGAATTTGCAAACTTAGATTTATTTGTAACTCGAAGACTAAAAACAACAAAAACTTGTGCTTCTACAGATGTAGCAAAATGCTTCGCAAGTGAGAATTATGGAAGTATAAACGGCAATACAACAGAAGCTTTTGCATGTGCAGGGAATTCTTATGTTTTGGCAAGTTCTGCGGCAATTTGTATGACAAAAAGTGGCAGTAGTGTTAAAGTAAATATAGACATAAATGGACAAGAAGGTCCAAATATTGGTGGTAGAGATATGTTTGTATTTATGATAGATAGCAATGGAGATATAAAAGGAACAGGAAATGATACAAGCTGTTTAACAAGCACTACAGGTGATGGCTGTTACGACTTGTTAGCAGAAGAAAGCAATTGGAAAATGAATTATTAATTTAATCAACAATTTAATATCTAATAAAAAACATACAGGAAGTATCTTGTATGTTTTTTATTACCGAAAGGACTATAAATAGGTTAAAAAGCTTAATAATTCTTTAAGATGAATTTAATGTTACAAGTTTTTATTATAAAATTAATAAAAGAGAGTATATGATGAATATGAATTTAGTAATTGGATGTGGACTATCGGGAGCTACAATTGCTCGACTATTAGCAGAAAATGGAGAAAAAGTTCTTATCATTGATAAGAAAAATCATATTGGTGGAAACATTTATGACTATACAGATGAAAATGGTATTTGCATACATAAGTATGGCTCACATATTTTCCATACAAACAATGAAAAAGTATGGGAATTTGTAAAAAGATTTACGGACTTTAACACATACATGCACAAAGTAATTGCAATAATTGATGGCATAGAAACAACTATACCTTTCAATATCAATACTCTTTATGATGTTTTTCCAAAAAGTCTTGCAGAAAGACTAGAAACTAAACTGCTAAAAGTATTTGAGTATAACACCAAAGTCCCAATTTTAAAGTTTCAAGAACAAAAAGATGAAGATTTAAAATTTCTATCTAACTATGTATATGAAAAAGTTTTTCTCCATTACACAGCAAAACAATGGGGGAAAAATCCAAATGAAATAGATAGTGCTGTTACAGCAAGAGTCCCTGTATATATAAGTAAAGACTCAAGATACTTCCAAGACAAATATCAAGGGATCCCCCTTAACGGCTATACTAAAATGGTTGAAAATATTTTAGATCATCCAAATATAACTGTAAAACTAAACACCGAATACAATAAATCTTTTTCAGGTTATAAACAAATATTTTGTACCGGATCCATTGATGAATTCTTTGATTATAAATATGGAGAGTTACCTTATAGAAGTGTAAATTTCAAATTTGAAACTCATAATTGCGAATATTATCAATCAAACGCAGTCGTAAATTATCCTTGTAATTATGATTTTACAAGAATTCACGAATACAAATATTATCTTAATGATAAGTCAGAAAAAACAGTAATTGCAAAAGAATATTCTGAGCCTTTCAAAAATGGTGAAAATGAAAGATATTACCCAATCATAAACAATGAAAATTTAGCAATTTATGAAAAATATCAAAAAGAAACACCTAATAATGTATATTTTCTTGGCAGATTAGGTGATTATAAATACTATGATATGGATAAAGCAATAGAAAGAGCTATAAATTTATTTAAGGAGATAAAATAATAATGGCGAAAATCAGTGTAGTAGTTCCTGTATATAACGTTGAAAAATACCTAAAAGAATGTATCGACAGCATAATAAATCAAACCTTAGAAGATATAGAAATTATCTGTGTAAATGATGGATCTACTGATTCGTCACTTGAAATATTAAATGATTATGCAAAAAAAGATTCTAGAATAATTGTCATTAATAAATCTAATTCCGGCTACGGACACACAATGAATATGGGACTTAATGCTGCAACTGGAGAATATATCGGGATAATAGAATCTGATGACTTCGCTGATAAAAATATGTTTGAAGATCTCTACAAATTAGCAAAAGAATACGATGCTGATATTGTAAAAGGAGATTGGTACAATTACTGGTCCAAAAATAAATTTGCAAGAAAAAATAACAGAATTTCATCTGCAAAAGCCCTAAAATTAACAAATTCAAAACTAGATAAAAGTCTTTTACGCATAAATCCATCCGTTTGGAGTGCGATTTATAAAAAAGAATTTCTTAATAAATATAATATTAGATTTTTAGAAACACCTGGTGCAAGCTATCAAGATCTTGCTTTTTCATTCAAAGTTTTTGCCCTGGCTGAAAAAGTAATCTTAACTGATAAAGCATATTTATATTACAGACAAGACAATATGAATTCTTCGGTAAAAAGCAAAACAAAAGTATACTGCGTATGCGATGAATATGAAGAAATTGATAGATTTTTAGAACAATATCCTGATTTAAAATTTGAATTTAAAGTCCAAGAAGAAATTAACCGCTATAATGGCTATGTTAGTTCTGTTCTAAGAATTGATGATTCTGTCAAACCAGAATTTGTAAAAGTATTTTCAGATCATTTCAAAGAAGAATATAATACAGGATTACTTGGGAATGAATTTTTTAAAAAAATTAATAAAAAAGAATTTATGACATTAATCAATAACCCTGAAAAATATATTAAAGTTCTTAAATCTATTGAAAAAAGACGAAAATTTAATCAATTTAGAAAAAATATTTTATCAATCCATTTTAGAAATGGGAAATTAAATCTTACCTTATTTGGCAAAGAGGTTATATAAATGGAACTTTTAAAAGAAGATAAAAAAGTAAAAACATTATATTCTTTTGATATTTTTGATACTCTTGTTACAAGAAAAACTGCTACCCCATCAGGGATATTTTTAGTAATGCAAGAATTATTAAAAAATAACCCAAATTATCCTGAATTTTTAAAAAGTAATTTCAAAAAAATTAGAATAGAAACTGAAGCATTTGTTAGAGAACAACTATCTTTATCTAAGAATTTTCAAGACATAACTCTTGAGGACATTTATAATAGGATACAAATAAATTATTCTTTAACAGATTATGAAACAGAATATTTAAAAAATTTTGAAATTGAATGCGAAAATAAAAACCTAATCCCCATAAAAGAAAACATAAAAACATTAAAAAATTTATTAAATGATAATAACGTAATCCTTATTTCCGATATGTATCATTCTGAAAAAACATTAAGAAAATTTTTAACACAAATTGATAAAATATTTGAAAACATACCCATATTTGTATCATCTGAATACAAAAAAACAAAAAGAAAAGGGGATTTGTATAAATTAATAAAAGAACAATACAAGCCAGACAAATGGCAACACATTGGGGATAGTCAATTAGCAGATTATGGGACAGCAAGAAAAAATAACATAAATGCAACTTTATACCCGTATGAAAAATTAAAAGAATATGAAAATACAGCATTAAAAGAAAACAATCTTTCTACTGAATATATAGTTGGAACCGCAAAAAATCTAAGACTTTTTAATCTACAGAAAAATATTAAATATAATTTTGGGGCATCATTTGCAGGACCAATCTTATATTCTTATGTAAATTGGATAATTGAAAATTGCCAAAAAGAAAATATTGAAAATTTATACTTTATTGCAAGAGATGGCTATATTCCAAAACTAATAGCTGATGTAATCATAAAAGAAAAAAACTTAAATATAAAAAATCACTATATATACGGTTCAAGAAAAGCCTGGAGAATTCCAAATAAAATAACTATAGATAAATTTATTACATCAATATTCAACGAATATTTTTATAAATTCTCTGGGAAATTTTTAAAAGAAAGATTTGATATTACAACAGAAGAACTTTATAAATATACAAATCTTTTTGATAATAACAAAGTACTAAAAAGTAAACAAAGGAAAGAACTATTTAATAAATTAGCTAATAATCAAGAATTTAAAGATCTAATAATTAGGAAAAATGAAAATAAAACTAATTTAATAATTAAATATTTACAACAAGAAATAGATTTTTCAAAACAGAATTTTGCTTTTGTAGATATTAATGGAACAGGAAGAACTCAAGATATTCTAAAGAGTATAATTTTATTATTCAGCAATTGTCCAATTAAAACGTTTTATTTTTGCACTGATACAAAACTATCAGAATACCAAGATTCTATGAAAAAAATATTCATGTGTACTCCAAAATACAAACACTTTTGGCTTGAATTATTATGCAGAAATACAGATGGACAAACTCTAGGATACAAAGAAGAAAATGGGGAAATTATACCAATTACAGAAAATGTAAATTCTCAAAAACTAATTAACTGGGGGTATAATGAATACATAAAAGGGATTATTGATTTTACAAAAACAATTCTTGCAATAGAAAAACAACTTGATATTCATATAAATAATACCGATTTTTATTATGAATATTACAACTACATAATGAATAATATTGATAAAGAAACAGCAGATATTTTAGGGAGTATACCATATTCTGATATTGGAAACGAAAAACTTAATAAAGAATGCGCTCCAGCATACAATTTAATAACATTTCTATTGTCAAATATAAAAAACAACAAAGATACAGCTCTTTATTTTATATCAAAAGAACGATCAACAAAACTTGCTAAAATATTGATGAATTTAATAATTAAATATAAATCTCTTCGAAAATTCTTTATTGATATCCACATACACAAAAAAAGACAAGAAGCTTATGTATGCTTGTTAGGTTTCAAATTAGACTTATATAGACTTGGATTTATGAGGTAATTATGGACAAATATATTAATATTGTACTAACATCTGATAAAAATTACACAAAAATAATTGGAGTAACTATGACTTCAATTCTCCATAATATATCTAAAAACATAATTCCAAGGTTCTTCCTTTTTACACAAGATTTTTCACAAAAAGATTTAAATGAAATAAGCAAATTAAAAAATCAATATAATTGTGAAATTATCAATGTTCCAATGGAAAATTATATACAATTATTTAATTCCATTGATACAACAAAATTTAAAAATAATTACATATCACTTGCGTGTTATTTTAGACTGCTTATGCTTAAAATTTTACCAGAAGATGTCGAACAATGTTTTTATATTGATGGTGATATGATTGTAGAATGTGATCTTTCTGAAATAAGTCTACCTGAAAATAAACTATTTGCAGCAGTGATAGAAGCACACGCAATGCAATATAAAAAAAATATTCTTGAACATTGCTACAAAATTAAGGATTTTGAAAACTTTAAAAATTTTCCAAATGATTTTCCATATTTTAATGCGGGCTTTTTTCTTTTAAATGTAAAACTAGCAAAAAAACTTGACTTATTCTCTAAAGCTATGGATTTTCTAAACAGGAATCCAAACCCTCCATATGCAGATCAAGATACCTTAAACGCAATAATTGGTCAAAAATATAAAGATCTTATAGAATATTTACCACCAGAATACAATTTATTTGCCAATATAGATTATACAAAAAACTTATATAATGACCTTCCATATGAGCAAAAACAATTATTATACGCAACAGAAAAAGGAAAAATATACCATTATGCAGGAAAAGAAAAACCTTGGAATACATTAAACATAAAAAATTTTTATAATATTTGGTGGAAATATTACAAAATATCTCCTTGGAATAAATTTGCTCTGTTAAAACAATTTCTTTTAATATTTAAAACTAGCAATCTGAGAAAATTCATATTTTCTATAAGATGGAATAAAAAACAACATTATATAAAATTATTTGGCAAATACCTTTATAATAATAAATATAGAAACAATTTTATCAGTATTATTGTAACAAGCTACAATTATGAAAAATACATTAAAGAAACTCTTGATTCTATACTAAATCAAACTTATCAAAATTTTGAAGTAATAATTGTTGATGATGGTTCTAAAGATAATTCAGTAAGTATAATAAAAGAATATACTAATAAATATAAAAATTTTCATTTATTCACTCATGAAAATAATATCAATAAAGGCCTTATCAAAAGTATTGAACTTGGCTTATCTAAATGTAAAGGAGAATATATTGCATTTTTAGAAAGTGATGATTATTGGGATAAAAATTATCTACAAGAAAAAATCAACTTTATAAATAAGTATAAAAAATATAATAATATCATCATAAATGACATACAAACATTTGGAGGAAACAGATGTGATGAATATGTAAAATCACAAGCTGAATTTTATAGAAAAAATTGGAGAAAAAAGAATTTATTCAAAATATTTTATAAACACTGCGGAATACCAACTTTTTCTGAAGTAATGATAAAAAAAGATATTTTAGCCCAATGCGATTTCAAAAGCCCAATCCAAGCTTGGCTTGATTTTTGGCTATGGAGACAAGTCTCACTTTTATATCCAATTGGATATATAGATAAAAAGCTAACCCATTGGAGAATACATGAAAATAGTTTTGTAATGATAGATTTTGATAAAAATAATGAAAATAAAAAGTTATTCAGACAAAAATCAAATAAATTGTTAGCTAAAAAATATCCTATAAAATTTTTCATTAGAAAATTACAAGCTAAAATCTAAATTCAAAAAATTTAAATATTAATTTAATATTATTGTCTACAATAAATTTTCCATAAATTCATCCCTTTCCAAAAATGGAAACATATCTTCCAAAGATGGAGAAATCATTGTACCGTCATCTAATTTTCTTGAAGATAATTTTGGCAAGAAAGCATACTCTGTCTCCACCATAACTTCACAAATTATAGGCTCATTATATCCTAACACATCTTTAATTTTTAAATCCATTTCTTCTACAGAAGAAATTTTTATAGATTTGATTCCAAATCCTTTCGCTAACTTACAGAAATCAGGGACACTAACACCACTATCTTCTCCTGAACCAGTCATATGTCCATTAAAAAAATTTCTTTGAGTTTGTCGAATAGATGAATAACCTGAATTATTAATAACAAATATCTTTAACGGCAAATTATTATATAATACAGTCTGCAACTCTTGAATATTCATCATTATAGAACCGTCACCGGCTAAACAAATTACATTTCGATCATTTGCTTCATAACAAGCTCCAATTGCAGCTGGAAGGTCATATCCCATTGAGGCATCACCTGAATTCCAAAAAACTCTTTGGTTGTCCTTAATTATAAAAGCTTGATGAGAACATACACAAGCTGAACCATTACCAGCAACTAAAATATCGCCACAATCCATCAATTTAGATAATTTATGAACAAAATCATATACATTTATAACGTTATTTTTTGAATGATATTCTTTTGTATTTTCAAACGAATATTTTTTTACAAGATTTTTACAAAATGCTAACCAATTTTTTAAATCCAACTTTGGAAATAACTTTACTAATTGAGGCAAAAAATCTTTCAAATCCGCACATATTTTTAAATCTGGTGAAATTGTAGGTTTATTAAGTTCTGCTTCATCAATATCTATAACTATTTTATATGCATTTTTAGCAAAATTTTCCCAATTATAACTTATTTGTCTTATATTATTTCTAGTCCCTAAAAATAATATAAGATCAGCATTTTGAAGATTAAAATTACCAGCTCTTTGACCTACAGTACCAATTCTTCCACAAAAGTTTTTATGATCAGTAGGAATTAAATCAACACCATTAAAAGTAGTCACAACTGGAATATCAGTATTTTTTAATAATTCTAAGAAATTTTCAATTTGGCCAGCAAGTCTTATGCCATGTCCGGCAACAATTAGAGGTCTTTTCGCTACTCTCAATTTTTCAATTACACTACTTATATTTAAATCATCTACAACAGTAGATGGAGGCACAAAATCAATTAACTCATCTTCGTCAATTACCGCTCCTTGGACGTTCATTGGAATATCCAACCAAACCGGGCCTTTTCTTCCAGTTGTAGCCTCATAAATAGCCTTATCTATATGATATTTAATTTCATTTGGTTCTGTTACCATTTTTGAATATTTAGTTAATGGTCTAACAACAGAAATAATATCAACTTCTTGATCCCCTAATTGTCTTAAAGGAATATTTTTACAACTAGACATAGTTGTTGAATATTTAACCTGTCCAGATATATATAAAACAGGAACAGAATCAGTCCATTGTCCGAATACTCCATTTAAACAATTTAAACCTCCTGGACCTGTTGTAACATTAACAACAGCCAACCGTTGATTAATTCTTGCATAACCTTCAGCAGCAATTGCACAAGCTTGTTCATGATGATTTGCGGTATAAGATAAATATCTACCTAAGCTATCATTTAAGTGCATAGCTCCACCACCTGATACCATGAAAAAATGTTCTACTTTATGTACTTCTTTTAATCTTTTTGCTATATAATCCGACAATTTAATTTTAGACATTTATTTAGTTCCTCAATATTGTTAACTACATATGTTGCCTCACTAACTAAAGATGACTTATCTTTAGCATACCCCCATAAAACCGCAACATCTAACACTCCTGCTTTTTTAGCAGCTTGAACATCTGATAAAGCATCACCAATCATAACTGTTTCTGATTTTTCTAAATTATACTTTTCTATTATATCAAGAATCATATCAGTCTTAGTTATTTGTTTCCCAAATTTATCAATAGAATATACATCATCAAACATACTTAAACCAAATTGAGAAACAATTCTCCTAGTTGGTTTATCAGGTTTAAATGTTGCAATAAACAATTTATAACCTGTTTTTTTTAAATTTAATAAAAAATCATATATCCCTGAATATAATTCACTTACATCTTCAGTATCATTATCATAAATTTCACGGAAATAAGATGTTATATTTGATATATCTCTATCACTTAAATTTCTTCCTGCTATTAATTTAATAATCTCTTTTAATGGAGGGCCAATTACATCAGAATTCATTCTTGATTGTTCGAAATCAACTCCAGCTAATTTAAAAGCCTTGTCAAAACAGGTTAAAACCTCTTTTGAAGAATTAATTATTGTTCCATCCAAATCAAATATAAAATTTTTAAGCATACATCCCGCCAGCTTCTTCTATTAATTTTTTATATCTATTTTCTAACATAATTAATCTTTGAGCATCTTCTTCAAAAATCATTTTATAAAATTCACGCTTATTTCTTAACCACATTAATTCAAAACCAACAGCTTTTAAAATACCTTTCTCAGCATTTTTATCAGATATAGCTTTTTGAGCATCAAATATAATTTTTCTTGTTTCAAATCTAGTCAAAGAATTTTTTGGTAATCTTCTGAAAAATGGTAAAGAATGAGCAGAAACTCCTCCACCTATAACCATTTCTTTATTAGCTTTAAGCATTTTTTCTGCAATCGAATTTGCTATATCAAAAATCTCTTCACTGTTAATATCATCTCTTGTTAATCCCATAGATCCTGTCATATCTACTCTTCCAAGAACAACACCTTTAACGTCTTTAAAAAATTCAGATTTTATCATATCATCTAAATTTTTATAACCTAATAATGTTTCAATATTAACTAAGAATTTTATATTATCTCTTTCTTCTTCAGGGAATACAAATTTTGTAGCCTGTACATATTTTTTCATTGCATAAAGTGACTCAATCATAGGAGCAACAATTGTATTTACACCAATTGTTCTTGCATCAAACATATCTTTTACAGCTTCACAACCACCTATTTTTATAGTCAAATCCAGCCCAGCTTTAGTTACAACTTCTTTTAATCTTAAAGCTTCTTCTAATCTTGTTCCTTCTGCCTCAAATTCAGCCTTTACTCCAACAACATGATGATTTTCTCTCAAATCAATTAATGTATCTAACATCTTTTTTTCTAAATTATTCATACATTCTCCTTATATATTAATTAATGTTTTTTCAATATGGAAATATAATTTTTTTAATCCATCTCTCATACTGGTAAAATGAAAATTAGGAATTTCTTGCAATAAAATTGAATTATCTCCAGTATATTCATTATTCATAACAGGATTTTTAATTTCTATTTTACAATTAGAACAAGAAATTTCTTTAACAAGTTTTGCAATTTCTAATAAACTTATACTTTGAGTAGGTGTAATATTTATAATCTTATGTTGAGGTATATTATTAATAAAATATTCAAGGATTTTTTGCATATCTTCTACAAATAAATAATCAAATATTACATTTTGATTGATTATAATATCTTGACCTTTTAAAACTTGATTTATCGCATAACTAGGAAAACGCGAAGATTTTTCATTATAACCATAACATGCAAATATATTTAAACATAAAATATCTGAACAATTCTTTACAATTTCAGCAATTTTCATCTTGGACTGTCCATAAAGATCATAAGGTACAAACTTGCCAATTTCAGCCTCTTTTACCTTATGCAAATTTCTTGATTTGTCATACATTGCACCGGAACCAAAAAGAATAATGCGTACCCCCTCTTTCTTTGCTGAAATAAGATTAGTCACCATAGCTAAATTTTCATCAACTGTAGATTCTTTATCTTGAATCCCTCTAGCTCCGCCTACTGCTCCACAATGAATTATTAAATCAATATCATGTGATTTAAAATAATTTTCAACTATATCAGATTTTGTTAAATCCAGTTCATAGCTGCGAGGACACAAAAGAGTATATTTGTTTTTTAAATACTCCTTTAAATTACCTCCGATAAAACCTCCTGAACCAGTTAATAAAATATTCACTATTTATTTCCCTCTATAAATCTATGAATTAAATCAGATGTGTTATTTAATTCTTTTTCTGACAAAGCAGGAAATACACCGATCCAAAATGTATTATGCATAATAAAATCCGTATTTGGTAACAAGTTATAATATTCCTCTGACAAATCTTTTGAATTAAGTAACTTGGAATTACCAATCCTTAATTGAATATCATTATCAACAATCATAGGCTGACGCAGAATATTACCTGCAAATAATTGTCGTGTACCTACTCCATTACTTTCCAAATATTCAACTAATTTTTGCTTTGAAATCGGAGGCTTTGTAGAAATTAAAAAACCAAACCAAGAAGGTTTTACCCCATCTCTTATTTCAGGTAATATTAAATATTCTTTTAAATCAGATAATTTATTCATTAAATATTCTGCATTTTGAGTCCTTTTTTCAATAAATTGAGGCAGTTTTTTCAACTGAGAACAACCTAAAGCTGCCTGCCAATCAGTTATTTTTAAATTAAACCCTATATGAGAATATGTATATTTATGGTCATAACCAAATGGAAGATTTCCTAACTGCATTTGAAAACGTTTTTTACAAGTATCATCTTTACCAGGCTTACACCAACAATCACGCCCCCAATCTCTAAAAGACATTATTATTCTATATAATTGAGGGTCATTGGTAACTACAGCACCACCTTCACCCATAGTCATGTGATGTGCAGGATAAAAACTATATGTACCAATATGCCCTATAGTACCTAATTTTTTACCTTTAAATTCTCCACCTAAAGCATCACAGCTATCTTCAATTAACCATAAATTATATTTTTCACAAATTGCTGTTATTTTATCCAAATCATAACTATTACCTAACGTATGAGCAAGAAATATTGCCTTAGTTTTATCAGATATAGCTTCCTCTATTTTATCTGCATCAATATTATAAGTACCTATTTCACAATCTACAAAAACAGGAATTAAACCTTGTTGAATAATTGGGTTAATAGTTGTAGGGAAGCCAGCTGCAACAGTTATTACCTCATCACCTTTTTTCAAACGTATTTCACCAAGCTTATGAGATGTTAGAGCCGATAAAGCAAGTAAATTAGCACTTGAGCCTGAATTAGTAGAAAGAGCAAATTTTACACCTAAATATTTTGCAAATTCTTTTTCAAATTCATCATTAAATCTTCCTGCAGTAAGCCACATATCAAGAGAAGCATCTACCATAGCCTCTAATTCATCGCAATTTAATAATTTTCCTGATGCTGGAATATAATTAAATTCTCTTGGTTTTGCATATACTCCATTATAATACTCTTTTACAGCATCTTTTACCTTATTACGCAATTCTTGTTCCATACAATATCCCTCTCATACACTCTATATAAGAATTATAACATCAACATAAAAAAAACTTAATTTAATTCCAATTAATATTTTTTGTATATTCAGATATCTGATTAAGAGTGAAATAATACATATCAGTATCATTAGCATAAAAATGTTTATACCATTCAACCGTTTTTTCTATTGCTTGATTTGGAGTATAAACAGGCGACCAATTAAGTACTTTTTTAGCTTTTTCAATATTTAACATCAAAAGTCCTGCCTCATGCAAATTATCTTTTTTATGAATAACAACTTCTCCTTTACCATAAAATTCAATAACTTTCTGAGCGACATCAGCAACTTTTAATACACTATCTTCGTTTGGTCCAAAATTAAATCCTTCTGCATATATTTTACCATCTTCCAACAATTTTTCACCAAGCAACAAATATCCAGATAATGGTTCTAGAACATGTTGCCAAGGTCTTACTGCAATAGGATTCCGAATTTCAATTTTCTCATTATTATTAATAGCCCTAATACAATCTGGAATTAATCTATCTAAAGCCCAATCACCGCCACCAATAACATTGCCTGCTCGAGCTGTTGCCATTGCATAAGTATCATCATTTTGTAAAAATGAACGGCGATAAGATGATGACATTATTTCTACACACCCTTTTGAAGAAGAATACATATCATGCCCGCCCATAGGTTCATCCTCTTTGTAGCCTCTATTAATTTCCTTATTCTCATAACATTTATCTGTTGTAACATTGACAAATACTTTTACCGATTTGCACTTGCGAGCTACTTCTAAAACATTTAAAGTTCCAATAACATTTGTTTTATAGGTTAAAACAGGCTCAGAATATGAAAGTCTTACTAATGGCTGAGCAGCTAAATGAAAAACGATGTCAGGTTCAAATTCACTCATAGCTTTTTCTAATGTTATATTATCCAAAATATCACCAATTACACTTTTTTCAATTTTATTTTCTATACCTAATACATTAAACATAGAAGGAACTGTATTCGGAGCAAGAGAATATCCACATACCTTAGCTCCTAATTGATTTAGCCACAAAGCAAGCCAGCTACCTTTAAATCCTGTATGCCCTGTTAAAAAAACTTTTTTATTTTCGTAAATATTATTGAACATAAATAACCTCTAAAATAACTAATGTTCTAACATTTCTTTCTTTGCCAAAACATATATAGTTTCAGCTCTAAACCAATATTTTTGGGATTTTTTAATATTATTAAACACATATCCATATAAATAATATTTTAACTTTAGTTTTATATATTTAGAAAAATTCTCTTTTGATGCTCTAATCCCCAATACTCTTTTTAAAAGATTATCTTTTTGAGCTATTTTATCAATAGGGAAATTTTGAGTTTTATTAATAAAATTATCTATAAAATTATTATATTCATCAATAGTATAATTATTTGTCGGATCTGGAACAAAATCTTCAAATCCATTTTCTAAAACAAACTTAACTTCACAACCACAAGCATAAGCTTCTTCTGCCAATAATGTATGCCTATCATAAGAATATAAAGTTTTAGTGCGTTTTAGTAAATTAGCTAACTCTTCTCTAGTTGAAGGATAAGACATATTTATTTCAACAAAATCTTTAAACTCCGGAATTTCTTTCCACTTTCCTCCTTTATTTATAAAATAACAATTTATATCTTTGGGAGTATCATCACGATAAAACAATGACAGATCCATAGTAGATATAGATAATAAATCCGCATTTTTATAATATTCGGAACTAAAGGTAAATATCATTTCATTTTCATCAAATTTTGCATCACCACCATTAACTCCTGGATAATACAAAACATAACGAACAACTTTTTTAGCATTTAAAGGGTTCCCAAAAACAATTTCTGGATAAACAATAACAGCATTGTTTCTTAACTGCTTAGTTAATTTATTTATATATTTATAATCCTTCCCCTGGGAAGGTTCAGAAAATAAATATACATTATGTCCCCTTTTTATTAATTCATCAGCTAGCTTAAAAAGAACTCTTACACCATTACTTGCACAATATTTTGGTGCATAAATTACATAATCCATACTTTATGCCTGTTTACCCTCTCTTGTCCATAATGCCCATGGTGCTTGATCATTTAACCACAATTGTGTTAATTCTTTTTTATCTCTTAACGTATCCATAGGACGCCAAAAACCACTATGTTTATAAGCATTTAATTGATTATCTTTTGCTAGATTTTCTAACGGAGCTCTTTCAAATATAGTACTATCACAATCTTTTATATAATCAAAAACTTCAGGTTCACATACAAAAAATCCGCCATTAATCCAACTTTCTTCTCCTTTAGGTTTTTCCATAAATGAAGTAATCATATTATCGTTTTTAATAACAAGAGCTCCAAATCGTCCCTGCAGCTGAACAGCTGTCATTGTAACAAATTTCCCGGAAGCTTTATGGCATTTAATCAATTCTTCAATATTTACATCTGCAACACCATCACCATATGTTAATAAAAATGGTTCATTGCCAATATATTCCTGAGCTTTTTTAATCCTCCCCCCAGTCATAGTTTCTTGACCGGTGTATAACATTGTAACTTTCCAAGGTTCATGCCTATTTTTATGAACTTCAACTGTATTATTTGCCATATCAACAGTAATGTCAGAATATCTTGTATAATAATTTATAAAATAATCTTTTATTACATGTGACTTGTATCCAGTAAGAATAACAAAATCATCAAATCCATAATATGAATAAATTTTCATAATATGCCATAATATAGGTTTTCCACCAATCTCTACCATTGGTTTTGGCTTTAGTTCAGTTTCTTCAGATAATCTGGTTCCCAAACCGCCAGCTAAAATAACTACTTTCATATTAACATATACCCTAACATTGACTCTCTATATTAATTAATATTACCGTCTATAATATTAACTGTCAATATAATAAAAATTAATATAAATAATTATAAACAGCTAAAACATTTTCTATTATAATAACTACAATAAAAGAATTATAAAAAAAGGAGGGAATATGGATAACATTATAATTTTAAGCAATACAAACAGCTTAGATAGCGCAGAAACAATAGGAAATTTTCTAGTGAAAGAAAAATTAGCAGCATGCGTAAACATTATTCCTAAAATTAAATCTATCTACTCTTGGGAAAATAAAATTGTAAAAGATGAAGAATATTTAATGCTGATAAAGACCAAACAATCATTATTTGAACAAGTTAAAGAAAAAATTACACTTCTACACCCATACGAAGTTCCTGAAATTATAAGTATAGAAATTAAAAACGCCAATAATGATTATCTAGACTGGCTTAAAAACAATACCATTTAAAATATTATATAATCATAATTTAATACATATGTTTACCTAAAATAAGCGGAAAATGCTTTTCAAAAAATAATATAAACAAATAACTAATTAATGAAAACTAATAATATTCAAACGAGCAATTCATTAAGCTTTGGCGCTAAATTACAAATATCAAGAAGAACTTGTGTTAGAGGTAAAAAGTTTATAGATAAAGAACTAACAAACCAATATTTCAAAAAAGCTGAGGGAATAGGAACTTCTAAAGACTTAATTAAATTTGATATTGGACCTTTATACAAAAATGATGACAAACATATTGGAATTCGAGCTCAATTTATACATCAAGGTGGAAAAATAAAAAAACAAGCTAATTATGAAAATGGACCAGCATTTAATGCTAAAGAATTAAAAGAATATGTAAACATGATTATAAATGGGACATTGGATGAATTTCAAAACCTATTTACAAAAAAATAAAAATTAAAAAAACTTTTCCTCTGTCCTATCAAAAAATCCTGAACTATCCCAAATTCTTAAACTGTGTCTAAATCCCCACCATTTAAGGTTTTGAGACACTGTCTTGTTTCAGACATTGACGGACAGTAATCGGACTTTTTTGCCAGTTCAGGAATTTCATTTTTTACGTGCTCCTACTAAAAAATTAAGATATATATAAAACACAGCCATATTAGTTCAAAAAAAGTCAAATTCCTGTAATGTCTGCCAAAGCATAGAAGTACCTCAAGTGCCAGATATATCAACACTTTTAAAAGTGTTAATTGTTAAAATTTAAAAATTAAACTACATAAAAAAAAAAAAAATACAAGGAACTTTTTCTTTACATAATTTAACAGCAAATTATTTTTTTATGTGTTTTAAAACAGTATGATAAGTTTTAAAAGTAGAAATGAACATATAAGAATGGCGGATATAATAACAAGAAAAGGAATAAAAGGAAATTCAAAACCAAAAATTAAAGTGAATTTTTCTAGAAAATTGTCAACTAGAAAAATAAATGAATTAAAAAATAACTATCCTGAATTAATGATAAAAGATTATAAAAAAATTGTTTTATAAAAGAATGATTTTAAGAATTTATGATTTTAACGGAATATTCTATTAAAAATAATATTAATAATTTAAAAGTAAATAAGGCAAATCGACAAAACTTAAATAGGGTTTCTTATCCAGATGATAGATTTGTTCTATCTTTTAACGGATATCAAGAAGCTCTAGTTTATGCTAAGAAATCAAAATTTAAAAACAAGCTTTTAAATAAAAAATTATGTAATTTAAATTTTGAAAAATATGAAGGAATACAAAGAGGTTTAAAAACTTTTGAAGGGCTTTCATTAAAACAAATAGCATTTGCTTTGACAGATTTACATTCCATAAACTTAATAACGGGATGTAAAAATCATTGCCTACATTGTTATGCAAATGCTCAACCATTTATTAAACAATATCCATTTGAAGATTTAGTACAAATTTGTAATGATATAAAAGAATTAAAAAATCGCCTTGGAGTAAGTCCAACTTATCATCATAGTCTTTCTTATACTGATTGCTCTTTTGATTCAGATGCTTTAGATTGTCATTTATTTGATAAAAATGGGAATAAACATGATTTTGTAGAAATAGCAAAATTGATGAAAGAAAATTTGGGTGCTGCTCCTGTTTTTGATACAAATGGCTGGAAAAGGAAAGATAAAGAAAAACAAAAAATAGCAGAAGAATATGTTGAAAAACTATTAAAAGATAATAACTACAAAAATTTTTATCAAATTAATATTTCTATTAATCCCTTTAGACCTGAGTATGTGAGGGTTTTAAAATCCGGTTATTCTCTTGATGAACTCTATCAGCCAATAAGAAAAGTTGGAGATGATTTTGAACAGGAAGAAGCTTTACTATCTGATGATTATAAAAAGTACAGAGATTTATATACCGATTATGTTAAAGATGTTGCAAATACTTTAATAACTTTTAAACCTCTTTTAAAAACTAAAAAACTTCAAACAATAATAAGGGCATTAGATAACAATATAGAAGAAATGAAAGGCTTTAGAATTAATGATTTTCGAGAAACATTAAAACATATTATGCAAGAACTGTATTTGAGAAGTTTTTGTGGGCTCTTAAATAAAAAGGATTTAAAAGAGTTTCAAAAAATATTAAGCAAATATAATACACGAATATTCATCGCATCAGGAAGGATGGAAAATTTTTATAAACATAAAAATCCAAATGGTTTTAAAAATATAAAGAGAATCGATCCTGAAAAAAAACTTGCAGAATCAAATTATAAAAGAATAAAAACTAATAAAAAACTTTCTGCAGCATTTATGAGATATCTAAAAATGATTTCTGCAGATGGAAGATTATACTTATATGATAATTATTCAATTATTCCAACTGATATAAAACTGAATTTATCAACAAAAGAGATTAAATTTCCTTTTAAAATACCTATAAAAGATTTTGTAATTACAGAAGATATGATAGATTTAATCTAATATTAGTTTGTAGGTTGGACTTATAGCCCAACAATTAATTATTATTCTCGCTTTTACTAAGCAGACAACATTTATTTTTTATACATCTACCCTGACCAGCAAAAGAGTAATTTGACCGGTTGCTGGTTCAAATGGTCTGCTTGTCCCTCAACCCCACGCCAAATGTCGATTACCCAAAATAATCACACCAGTTGAGCTACTCATGCTAATCAAATTAATACAATTTTTATATTTCCAAGTAAATTGAAATAAATTTCCACCTAAATTTAAAATTTTAAAAAATTTTTCAACACTGTCCTGTCCCAAAAATCCTGAACTGTACCAATGTAAAAGAACAACCAGTTCAGGAATATTTGACAGACAGTTCAGGAATTTTGGGACAGATAAATTTAAAAACTTTAA
>CALVBI010000003.1 GCA_944325735.1 Candidatus Gastranaerophilales bacterium
AAAAAATCAAGATATATTTGAAACACACCCCTATTAGTTCAAAAAAATCAAATTCCTGCAATGTCTGTTCAATGATAACCAAAATACTTAAACTGTATTTAAATCCTCGCCATTTAAGGTTTTGAGACACTGTCTTTTTTTAGACATTGACGGACAGTAATCGGACTTTTTTGCCAGTTCAGGAATTTCATTTTTAGCAAATTCAGACTAAAAAAATATGCCGCAACTCGGAATTGAACCAAGGACACAGGGATTTTCAGTCCCTTGCTCTACCAACTGAGCTATTGCGGCATATTTTTATTTTATTGTCAAATTTATTATTTTTATTTCGCGGGCAACAAAATATTCTTTTGGAGTAAATGGTGATAAATATTTAATTGCCACGTTTTTTATTATACTGGCTGAAAATTTTCAGTCAAGAACTTTTTTTAAGAATTTTGAGGAGCTATATATAATGTCACGTTGCGACCTTCCAATTGAGGTTTTTTCTCAATTACTACAGGCATGTTTTCTAAATCTTTTACAAATTTATTTGCCAAATCAAATGCTAAATTTGAATGCTGCATTTCTCGACCACGTAACATGACAACTATTTTAACTTTATTACCTTGAGCAATAAACTTTTCTATACTTTTAATTCTTACTTGATAGTCATGAGTATCTATCTTATAACGAATTTTAATTTCTTTAACATCTACAGTATGTTGTTTTTTCTTAGCCTCTTTTGCTCTTTTTTCAAGTTCGTATTTATATTTACCATAGTCTAATATTTTAGCTACAGGAGGATCTTGATTAGGATTAATCAATACCAAATCTAAATCTTCATCATAAGCCATTTGCAAAGCTTTTAATGTTGGTACTACCCCTTGATTATCTCCATTTTGATCTATTAATCTTACTTCTTTTGCACGAATTCTTTCATTCATTATTGGTTGATTTTTGTTGTTTCGATTATCGTTAGTAGCTATTGTTCTATCTCCTATGTTTTAAATACTATTATTACAAAGTTTATCGTAACACAAAATCAAAAAATTTACATATTCACAATTATAAAATATGTAACAAAATGTAAAAATCAAATTTTCTTGAATACAAGAGCATTCCAGAGATAATTCAAAAATTTTTCAAATTTTATATTAAAGTTTAGCTTACCAAAAACCGAATATAAAAACATAAGAGAAATAAATTTCAGCAGCAACATAAATAAGGAGTTTTTTATGAACAATGAATTAGTGACAGAAAATTCAACACAAGAAGTGTTTTTAGACTTGAACAATGGGGAGTATTTACAATTCGACATGACACTACCAATACAAATTCTATTTGATGATGTTATGAATTTTGTATCAAAAACGGATTTCGAAAACTAAGATTTGTAAAAAAAGATTTAAAAGCATCGATTATCATTTTAATCGATGCTTTTTTGTTATAAAATATAGTAAAATGTCGATGTTCATGAAATAATAATTTTATTAAAATTTGTGTTGCAAAGAGGGATATTATATGAATAAACTAATTAGATTGGCATGTATATTATCAATTGTATTTTTAGGAATATTACCTGCTAAAGCTGATTTCAAAGAACATTTTGACTTAGGGCAACAGTATTTAGCAAATTATCAATACTCTGGAGCTATCACAGAGTTTAAAAGCGCTTTAAGAATTAATTATTTAGATAACTCTGCAAGAATAGGTCTTATAAACTCTTACCTTGCAAGAGGTATGTATTACGCCAACACAGATAAAGATTATCAAAAAGCAGCGAATGATTATAGAGCTGCATTATTCTATCTAGTATATTATCCTAATGCAAATCAAGTAAAAAATTCCTCACAAGCAATAGTTATGGCAACATCGGCGCTTAATCAGTGTTTAAACAATATTGATTTTAACACATCTCCAGAAAACAGGCTTGCAACAGCTAAACAACTGAGAGCTGAAGGTGATTTTGCTTCTGCTGGATATGAATTTAATCAAACCCTTTCTGATAGAAATCTAATAAAAGAAAGCTTTGAACAAACCGGCGATATTATGAAACTTTTAGGGAACGACCCTAAAGCTGCAGAATATTATAAAAAAGCAGTAGCTGTATCTCCTAATGACATTGATTTAAGATTATCCTATGCAAAAATGCTTGACAAACTAGGCAAAGAAGATGAAGCAGTAGAAGAATATAATTATATACTATCTAAGACAACAGATAATAAAGATGTACTGTACTCTTTAGAAAGAATTTATAAAAGGAAATTGGAAGATTCTCCAAATGATGCAACTATAACTGCCAACCTCGGGGCTATTATGCAAAAATCTGGGAACTACGATGAAGCTCTTAGATACTATTCAAAAGCAGAATACCTGGATCCATCAAATGTAAATACTAGACTAAATGTCGGAACATTATATCAACAAAAAGGTGACTATAAAACAGCTATAACTGCTTATGATTCTGTTTTGATAATCTACCCAGATAATGCACTTGCAAACTTATATAAAGCACAATCCCTATCAGCTATGGGAGATAAAAAAGGCGCACTAGATTTATACAAAAAAGTGCTTTCTCTTGAACCAAACAACGAAATAGCTCAAGCAGAAATGCTTAATATGGTAAAAGAAACAATGACGACTGCTCAATTTGTAGATTATATCAAGAAAAATAATCCTAATAATGCAGCAAACATTTTATATACATACGCTCTTGATTTACACAAACAAAATAAATTAAATGATTCAATTGCAATATATAATGAAGTAATAAAACTTACACCTAGCAACCCTGAAGTATATGTAAACCTTGCAATCGCACAAGGTCAAACAAAAAACTATGACGCAGCTATAGCAACTTTAAACACAGCAAATACAAAATTTCCAAATAATTCACAAGTAACAGATGCCTTAAAATCAATAAGTGCTCAATCCACAGATGAAAAACTCGAAATTGCAGCAAATTACTACAATAATAAAGATTATCAAAATGCAATCAATGAATATTTAAAAATCAAACCAGCAACATCTGATACAATGCTAGGAGTTGCATCTGCATATCAAAATATGGGTAATAACGATAAAGCAATTGAATATTACAAACAAGCCTTGAATCTAGCACCAACAAATTCAGATATTGCATATTATATTGCTGCTCTATACGCAGATAAAGAAGATATAGCAAATGCAAAAACTTATGCTCAAAAAGCAGTAACAATGAATAAAACCAATAAACAAGCACAAGAATTACTAGAGAGCCTAAATGCTCAAATAGCATCTCAAGAATTAGAACAAGCAATATCATTGTTTGATTCTGAAAAATATACAGAAAGCCTTGCTATACTAAATAAAATACTAACTTCAGAACCTAATGATGCTTATGCTCTGTATTATAGAGGAATGATTTATGATACACAAAAGAAATATACACAAGCTATAGCAGACTACAAAAAAGCAATAGGAATAAATCCTGATTTAACAATAGTTAATTACCTAATAGGTGTTGATTATGATATGCTTGAACAATACAAAAATGCTATATCGCACTACAAAGCATTTACAACAACATATTCTGAAAATGATGAATACTTAAAATACGCACAAACAAGACTTAGCGAATTAAAACAATATGACAAATAACAAAGTACAAACCCTAATACAAAGCAAAGTATCACTTGCCCCAATGGCAGGCATAACAGACTATGTATTAAGAAGTCTAGTTAGAAAATATTCAAAAAATGCACTTTTAACAACAGAAATGATAAGTTCCGAATACCTTGCCCAAACTATGAATGGGAGAAGCGGAATTGAAATTTTAAAACGAGATAAAGACCATTCACCTATTTCATATCAAATTAGCGGACATAAACCACATATGATGAAACAAGCTGCAGAATTTTTAAACAACTATGCAGATATGATTGATATTAATATGGGTTGTCCTGTAAAAAAAGTTGTAGGCGGACAAGACGGAGCAGCGCTAATGAGAACTCCAGAACTTGCTGCTGATTTAGTCAAAGCAGTAAAAGACGGAACAGATAAACCTGTGAGCGTAAAATTCAGATTAGGCTACACTGCAGATGAAATGAATTACGTTGAATTCGGACAACAAATGCAAGAAGCAGGAGCTGAATTTATTACAATACACGGCCGGACTCGTTCTCAAATGTATTCAGGAAGTGCTGATTGGGCAAAAATAAGAGCTTTAAAAGAAAATGTCGATATTCCGGTTTTTGCAAACGGTGATATAACAAGCATTGATGATGCGATAAAATGTCTTGAACTGTCCAAAGCTGATGGAGTTGCAATCGGACGTGGCGCAATTGGAGATCCTACACTCATTGCGAGAATTGAACACTATTTACATACAGGAGAAAAACTTCCAATTCCTCCGCTAGAAGATAGAATTGAAATGCTAAAATGGCACTTAAATGAAGAAATAAAACTTCGTGGAGAAAATGTTGGGATAAAATTTATGCGCAAATTTTATCCATACTATTTATCTGGTTTTGAAAATGCAAAAGTATTACGATCAAAACTTGTGCTAGAAGAAAATTATCAAACAATCATTAATTTACTACAATCCTGTTGTCAAAAAAGTTATTTTTAACAATTATAAAAATAAGCCCCTGAAAAATTTCAGAGGCTTATTATATAAAATTATTACTAGGTTTTATTAAATACTTACATTCTTTCAGGAGCTGTAACCGCTAATATATCTTCCAATGCATTATGAAGCACTGTTTTTACACTCCAAACAAGAGCAATCCTTGCTTTCATCATTTCTTTATCATCAGAAATTACACGATTTGCATTATAGAATGAATGGAACTCACTAGCCAATTCTTGTACATATCTGCAAATTGTATAAACTTGTCTTGATTCAGCTGAATTCTTAATTACAGACTTGTATTCTTCTAGTTTTAGAATTAATTGTCTTGCTGTATCAATAGTCGGAATAACCATTCCTGCATTAAAATTTTTGATTAATCCATTCAATTCAGCTTCACTCATTGGAGCAGGAGTTTTTTCTCCTGTTTCAGTATTAATTTTTTCAGCAATTACGTTTCTTAAAATAGAACAAGCTCTAGCATGTGCGTATTGAACATAGAACACAGGATTTTCGTCTGTACTTTTCTTTGCAAGTTCAATATCAAAATCTAGAGTTGTGTCAATATTTCTCATTGACATCCAGAAACGAGTTGCATCAACTCCAACTTCATCAATCAAGTCTTCTAGGGTTACCATATTTTTACGTTTACCCATTCTGACTTCATTTCCATCAATTACAAGGTTTACTAATTGCCCTAAAAGCACTTCTAATTTATTAGGATCATAACCTAAAGCCTCAATTGATGCTTTTACACGAGCAACATAACCATGATGATCTGCGCCCCAAATATTAATCATTCTATCAAAACCACGTTCCAATTTATCAATATGGTATGCAATATCAGCTGTCAAATATGTATTTGAGCCATCTGCTTTTTTGATAACTCTATCTTGGTCATCACCATAATCAGAAGATCTAAACCAATCAGCACCGTCTTTTTGGTAAATCTTTCCGCTTGCTTTTAATTTATTTACACATTCTTCAACCTTACCTGATTTATGCAAAGATAATTCTGAATAAAAATTATCAAAATGAACCTTAAACTTATCTAATAAATCACGTTGAACTTTTTCTTCATATTCTTTTGCAAAATCACAAAGTTCTTGGATATCATCTGGCAATCCATTGTGAGTTTCCAAATATTTTTTTGCAACAGGGATTAAATATTCACCCGGATAATAATTTTTTCTTTCAATTTCATCAGTTGGGAAATCAACGTCTTCACCAAGTTCTTGACGAATTCTTATTGCAAGGGAATTCCCCAATTTTTGAATTTGAGAACCTGCATCGTTGATATAAAATTCTTGATATACATCATGACCATAGAATTTTAATAGATTTGCTAACACTGATCCCATAGCAGCCCAACGTCCATGACCAATATGGAATGGCCCAGTTGGATTTGCTGATACATATTCAAGAATAATTTTTTCAGCTTCTATATTTTCAGGTTTACCAAAATCTTTTTTGCGAGTAAAGATTTCTTCTACTAAATCAGATAATAATTTTTTGCCGGCTTTAAAGTTTATAAACCCGCCAATTACAGTATATTCATTATCCTCTTTATTGATATATTCAAGAATTGAATTTGCAATTTGAGGAGGTGCAATTTTAGCAAATCTTGCAAGAGAAGATACATTTACTGCATAATCTCCAAAATCAGAATTTTTAGGGCGTTCAGGATTTAAAGATCCTCTTTTAAATTCTGTCATTGCACCTAACTTATTTTCTTTAATTGCTAATTCAATAGCATTTTCAATCTCATTTATAAAATAATCTTTTATCATATTTTTCTCCATAATTTATTTTGATATGAGATAATTATACAACAAAAAAACTATATGAAATCTAATGTTTGTAATATAATAATATTATGATGAATGTCCAAAATATTATTGATAGAATAAGAGAAATTTTAGACGACGAAACACTCATTCAGTTAAAAGAAGAACTGAATAGTTATCACGTTGCAGACTTAGCGGACATTTTTCAAGAATTAAAACCGGAAGAAAGATTACAGTGCTTTAAATTATTAGACTTAGATAAAGCTGCAGACTTAATGGAATATCTTCCTCCCCAAATGCAAGTAGAATTATTGAGTGATATTGACGAAAATATGGCATCTCAAATTTTGACACAATTACCTCACGATGCTGCTGCTGACGTTTTAGGGGATATGGAAGAAGATGAAAGTGAAACTTATTTAGACAAACTTCCACATAAATTTTCGGAAGAAGTAAGAGAATTATTAACATACAATGAAGATACAGCAGGCGGTATTATGAACCCAGTTGTATTAACTGTAAATTTTGATATGAGCGTGCAAGATGTGCTAAATCACATTAGAATTAAAGCAGAACAAGATAACATGGAACTTTATTATGTCTATGTTGTTGATAAGCAAAATCACCTATTAGGTGTTGTATCTTTAAGAAAACTATTAACATCTCCAACTACTCAAAAAGTTGAAGATATTATGATTTCAGATATTGTAAAATTGCATGTTGATGATTACAGCGACTTTATAATTGATGAATTTATGAAATATCAATACAACGCATTACCTGTAGTAGATCTTTATAATAGGCTAAAGGGAATGATTACTTGGGATGATGTTCATGATTTATTCGAAGAAGAAACAACAGAAGAAATTTATCAATCTTCAGGTATTTCGACAGAAGTAGTTGATGAAGATGAAATTTTATCAGGCAATATTTTAAAAGCTATTAGAGCTAGAACTCCTTGGCTTTTTATAACATTAATAGGAGAATTTATTGCGGTTAATGTAGGACATCATTTTGACCATACATTACAAGCATTACCAATAATTGCAATATTTATGCCATTACTTGCAGGTTTGGGTGGTAATATCGGAACTCAAAGTATAACTCTTATGGTTAGAGGGCTTTCCACCGGACAAGTTTCTTTAAGTTCTGCGATGCACCATATTTTTAGAGAAACATTTATCGGCTTTTTTATCGGTACAATTTTTGGAACTCTTGTAACTTTAGTTACTTGGGGATGGCAGCATAATATGGAATTAGGAGCAGTTGTTGGAATTGCAATGGCAATAAATATGACTATGGCAACAATTATCGGTACATTTACACCATTTGCATTAAAAGCAATGAAAGTAGACCCTGCTGTCGCATCAGGTCCAGTTATTGCGACAACTATAGATGTTTTAGGGTTGGCAATATACTTTACTCTAGTGTCAACTTTTTTAATTAAGGTTATGTAATAAAAGGTAAAAAATATGACAAATCAAACAGAAAGAAACAGAAGAGAGTTAAACAGAACAAAATCATTTATAAAACACGCTAGACAAGCAAGAGAAGAACGTTCATCATTTGCTAAAGTATTGATAGGAATGATGATAGTATTCATTGGTGTTCTACTAAGTATTTTTGTACTAGCTGATAATGAAAATTTCTTAGCCGAACATTTTGGGGAAAATTCTTTTATCACAAAATTGTTTGAAAAATTATCAGTAAGTAACAATAATAAAGAACACGCTGATTTTACTCTGCCTTTTGGTTTAAGAAGACAAAACATTCTATTTTTAGGAGTTGACGCAAGCGGAAATCCAAATGATTTATGGACTGGTACAAGAACAGACACAATAATTTTAGTAAACATTGACCCGAGAACAAAATCAGTAAACGCATTGTCAATCCCAAGAGATAGTAAAGTGTACTTACCTGGAGACAATGGGGTAAATAAAATCAATGCAGCCCATGCTTTAGGCGGAATTGAAATGACTAAAAGAACTGTAGAAGATACATTAGGTGTTCATATTGACAGATATGTAATGGTTCATGATAATGCAGTAAAAGAAATTGTAGACGCAATGGGTGGTGTAGATATATATGTAGAAAAGCCAATGCATTACAATGATTATTCAGGCAATTTACATATTAACTTCACAAAAGGAGATCACCACTTAGATGGGCAAAAAGCTGTTGAATATTTAAGATTTAGACATGATGCATTAGGAGATATTGGAAGAACTCAAAGACAACAATGGTTATTGAGAAGCATTCTTACAAAACTAAAACAACCTGAAACTATTACAAAAATTCCTGATATCATATCAGTTGCAAAAAAATATGTAAAAACAGATATGTCTTTCTATGAAATGTCACAATATGCAGCATTAGCAAAACACGTTGATATGGATAAAATTGAAGTAGCAATGCTACCTGGAGCTCCTAATCAACGCGGATATATAAGTTACTGGATTTTAGATCCTGAAAAAACTCAAGAAGTAGTTAACAGAGTAATTTACAGAGATAAAGAACAATTTGATGAATTAGATCAAATGACTGCAGCAGTATTAGCAGCAGATTCTACAAAAGGCCAACAAATGGCAGAAAACCTTAAAGCTGCAGGAATTGATGTAAAATGTACAGGAAGATCTACAAGATCTCATTCACAATTTATTGCTCACTCAAGTAAAGTCACAAATGATTATTATAACTGGTTAAAAAAGAAAAACGAAGCATTCGGCGGATTACAATTTGTTTATGATCCGGTAAATTATCAATGCGGCGAAACAGATTTTACAATTATTTTATCGGGGAATTAATATTCCCCGTTTTTTGTGCCTGTAGCTCAGCTGGATAGAGCGTTTCCCTCCGAAGGAAAAGGTCGTGCGTTCAAATCGCATCAGGCACGATTTCTATAACCACAAGAATCCGTTTCAATATAACGATTGATAGTCTTTAATTTGAAATCTAAATCTTGTTTTGTTGCACTAATCTTATTTGGGTAAATTTCATACATTTTTTTATGACAATCATCAGTAAGATTTGGCATTACTACATTTGCACCGCTTTGCAAAGCAAGCAATCTACCATCAGATCTTAATGACTCCATTGCAGTAGTTGCAGGAATATTTATATCCTTTAATAAAATTCTTGTAACTGCCATTACCTTGATAGCTAAATCCAAACTTCCATTGTTTTCATTTTTCAAAGGAGTATCAGGATGAGGGATAAATGGACCTATTCCGATCATATCAGCATCTAACTCTTTGAAAAATAAAATATCATCAGCTAAAGATTCTAAAGTTTGCTCAGGCAACCCAACAAGACAACCAGTACCCGTTTCATACCCCAACTTTTTTAAATCATAAAGACAACGCATACGATTATCAAAATTAGCATAAGGATGCATTTTTTTATACAAATTTTTATCAGTAGTTTCTATCCTTAATAAATACCTGTCTGCCCCTGCAGCTTTAAACGCTTTATAATCCTCAAAACTTTTTTCACCAATACTTAATGTCAAAGCAACACCAAGATTTTTTATCTCAGAAATTATTTCACACATCAATTTTGTATTAAAAAATTCATCTTCACCTGATTGAAGAACAATAGTTTTAAATCCCTCATCAACACCTTTTTTAGCAATATCCAAAATTTCATCTTTAGATAATCTATAACGGTTAACATGTTTATTTGAAGATTGCAGTCCGCAATAAAGGCAATTGCATTTACAGATATTTGAAAATTCAATCAAACCTCTTAAATGAACACCGTCACCTACATACTTTTTACGCACAGCATCAGCTTCTTTAAAAATATCAGTGTCAGGAGATGATAATATATCAACAATTTCTTTTTTAGATAAATTCATAAAAAAATTATATCACATCTATAAATTAATTAACTTTTATATTATAATAAATACGGTTGACAGCCGGTTTTGAATAAAAATCGAAAAAGTATATGGCTTCGTAGCTCAGCAGGATAGAGCAGCGGTTTCCTAAACCGAAGATCGCGCGTTCGAATCGCGCCGGGGCCATATACTTTTTAATTTATACATTTAAAATATTAAAACCGCAAGCAATGCAAATAATATTAAAGGGATATTATAATGCAAAAAAGTTGGGATACAAGTATCTTTAATATGTTCATGCTGCCCGTCAATATTTAACCCTGCAGTAGGGCCTAAAGTAGTCCCAGAAGCAGGAGAGCCTGCATCACCTAAAGCGGCAGCTGCTGCAAATACAACTATTGCTTCCATCGGATTAAATCCAAGATGAATAAATATCGGAACAAATAAAACCGCTAATATTGGAATTGTACCAAAAGATGTACCTATTCCAATTGTAATAAACAAACCGACAACCAACATTAAAAATGCTGCTAATAGTTTTGAACCCATCATAAAAGGTATTAAGCCATTAACTAAAGCATCAATACCGCCTGTAGATTTCAGAACACCAGCAAAACCTGCAGCAACAAGCATAACAAAAGCTACATACCCCATTAATCCAATACCTTCATTGATTAAAATATCCATTTTTTCAGGATTAATAGCCCTTGTTCCAAAAATTATTGTCAATCCTATTAAAGCACCTAAAGGCAGAGACTTTGTCCACAATTGCACTGCTAAAGTTGCAATAGCAGCAAGTAATGTTATATAATGACTTCCTGTAAATCTAAGAGAACGACGTCTTTCTTCTCTGAATTGGACATTTTCATATTCTCTGGGTTTTCGATAAGATACAAATACTGCCCACAAAAGTCCACACAACAAGCCTAAGCCCAAAATCCAAACAGATTGCCAAACATCATTTACAGATACTCGCATTCCATTTAATGTCATATTATCTGCAAGAAGTCTTTGAAATATAAGTCCAAAACCTGCAGGGAATACAATATAAGGTGTTACAAGCCCAAATGCTAAAGCACATGCTACTGCACGTCTATCCAATTTTAATTTATTCATTACATAAATTAAAGGCGGAATAATTACAGGAATAAATGCAATATGCACAGGTATCAAGTTTTGAGATGCACAAGCTAGCAAGGTAAGAATTAGAAGCAATATGAATTTATTATTTTTAATCAACAATGAAATTCTTTTAGCTAAAACATCAGCAAGACCGGTATGCGCCATAGCTGCAGCAAAAGTTCCTAGCAAAATATAGCTCAATGCTGTCTCACTGTTTTGCCCCATACCACCTATAAAAACATCCATAATCTGCCCTGCATGCATTCCGGCAATTTTACCTGCAACAATTGCAGATACTAACAATGCCAATAAAACATTCACTCTACACAAGCAAAGTACGCATAATAATATTACTGATACTATTATAGGGTTAAATAACAAATCCATAAATAATATAATTTTTCCTTTTTATTTAGAGATAATTTCTTCTAATTTTGGTTTTCTTCCACAAGATTTATCTTCGTCACAATATCCTAATCTTTCACATTTTGGCACAAGATAAGGTTTCAACCAAGGTTCTTCTTTTATCAATTCATCACACATCATTTTCACCATAGTCCTAATCTCATATTGAGCACGAGTACAAAGTCTCAAGTTCGCAACATGGATTAATTCTCTTAAATTCAAGCTAACTACTAAAGAACTTGCAGCTGCATTTGGAAGTACAAATCTTGCATCTTCTGCAGGAATTCCAGCGTCTACAAATTCTTGATATTGCTCAGAAATTTTAGACATAAAGTTTTCAAATTTTTGTTTTAATTCAGGATTTTTCTCAATAGTAGGCGGAATTATGTAATCAAATTGACCTTTTTCTTTTACATATCTTTGAGATTTTTGAGAAAAAGACATATGTCTGTGTCTTACAAGCTGATGAGTACAAGCTCTAGATACATTAGAGATAGCAAAACTTACCTGTATATGCTCAATTGTTGAATAATGACCAGAAGAAATAACCCTTTCAATCAATTTAAGCATTTTTTCTTGATCATCAGTACTATTATAAATATTTATCGGATAATCTGCACTATAACATGTTCTGCAAGCTGTATATACAGTTTTTAACATATTTTCTGGTTTTGAAATCAAATTTACAACAGGTTTGTTATTATTTTCCATACTCACATCTCCCTAATTATTAATCATAAAATCAATTATACCACTCTTATGCTAAGAGTGGTATAATGTAAATTTTTGTAGAGTTAATAAAAACTATTACCAAGGATAATCATCTTTAATCTTCCAGCCATCATACTGAATTAACCCTGCACAATAATCTCCAGAATAAGCACCTGCATTTTTATTACAACAATCTCGACAAGTTCCTAGTAATGTACTACGATTTTTAGATTGATTAACTTCTGTTACACCTGCCATATTTAAAGCACTTTTACCATCTGTATCTAATTTAAAAGTAAAAATATCCTTTCCACAGACGTTAGGTCTAGCATCTCCATTTATATCAACATAAACTCTTACTACCATCCACTGCTTACCGTTATTATCAACCATAAAACTTACAATTGTTCCATCTTTTAGATAAATTACATAATTTCCATACCAAGACCATAAATTTCCATTTAATCTATAACGTTTAACATTATATTGTGCAGGGCAATCAAAACCACAATCATTGCTAACATCTAAATATTTTATTATATAATTTTTTAAAAATGGCGGAATTACGTTTCTATATCCATCACTTACAGATCCAATATTATTCATCCCCCAAGTATTCATATCCCCATTTTCATCTTGAGATGTTACAAAAGCATTACTCATGACAGAATATGCTTTTTTCAAGCGGTTTACAGTAACAGTTTTTTGATAATTTGCAATCAATGTAGGCATAGTCATAGCAGCAACTACACCGATGATTCCTAAAGTTATAAGCACTTCCGCGAGTGTAAATGCATTAAAGGAGCTTAAAATTGCCCCCCCCCCGAATTTCCGGGACTAAATAAATTTTTCATAAATCAGCTCCTTATCTTATAATAACGATATTATTTTAACATATAAACAGAATTTTTTCAATAAAAAAAGGCTTTACACAATAGAAAGCCTTTTTTATCAAAATTAATAACTTATTTTTTGTTACCGTAACGTTTGTTGAATCTTTCAACTCTACCTTCTGAGTCAAGAATTTTTTGTTGACCAGTGTAGAATGGGTGACAATTATTACAAATTTCAACTGTAATATTATCGTTAATAGATCCTGTTTCAATTTCGTTACCGCATACACATTTGATAACTGTTTTCTTATAATCTGGATGAATTCCGTCTTTCATTTCTAACCTCTTTCTTTTTCTCAAGATTCCAAACTTGATTTTTATTACAATTTCGACTAATTATATGATACAACAGAAATAAAAAAGTGCAAGCACTAATAAATCTCATGCATTTGTCTGATGTTAAAAATTTTTAAATTTGCAATAATTAAAACGTTATCCGTTATTAGATTTTTAAAGGTGAGAATTAGGATGAATCTGCACGAACAATGTTTATTAAGATATCTGCAAAACCCCGATGAATTAGAATACTCTACAGAAATATTAAAACTTAACAATTTTATTTTGGAAAAACAATTTTTGTTAAAACATTTTGTTGCCAAATCTTCTACATTCAATTATACTGAAAGAATGAAATAGTATAATTTGAAGATAGAGGGTTATGTTTAAAAGAATATCATACGCATTTGGATTAATATTTTTTATTATCTTTGCGTTTTTAATACTTAAAAATGCTAATTTAAACAATTTTATAGACACTATTGAAAACAGAACTTTTGATTTACGACAAAGTATTTTAATAAATGAAGGAAGTAAAAAAGCAAGTCAAGATATTGTAATTGTAGCTATTGATGACGCTACATATGAATATATTCTTGACAATTATGGTGAATGGCCGCTTCCTAGAGATATTTATGCAAAAATTGTAAATTATCTCGAGAAACAAAGTCCAAGAAGTATTGCATTTGACTTAATGTTTGTAAAATCTTTAAAAAGCAAAAATCAAGCTGATAAAGAATTAACAGATGTATTCAAAAAATACAATAACGTATTTACATCAATGAACTTTGACAATCAATCAGAAGACTTGAGAATACCTCCAAATCTACCTCAAAAATTAACAATTGATATAAAAAATAATTCTAAAATAGATTTTTCACAATTAACATACACAAATTGCAGAACAATAATTGAAGGAATTATAAATACAACTTCAAACATAGGTATAATAAATGTTTCACGCTCAGATGACGGGATTCTAAGGAAAATGCCTTTAGTCGTAAAATATAAGGATGAATACTACCCTCAATTAGCTCTAAAAGTAGGCTTAAATTATTTAGGCGAAAAACAAACAGCATTTGAAATTGATAAACATTCTGAATTCAAATTAGGTGATAGAAAAATCTATTTAGATAATGACGGAAGTGCTATCCTAAATTGGTACGGTCCTGCAGGAACATACACTTATATTCCAATGTACCAATTGATTAAAGCTGTCAATGGAGAAAAAACAGAACTTGATTATGATTTTTCTAATAAAATAATCTATTTCGGAACGACAGCTGCAAGTCTTTTCGATATTAAAACAGTACCTACTGGCAAAATATACCCAGGAGTTGAAGTTCAAGCAACTTATGTTAATAACATTATCGATAACAATTTTATAAAAAAAGTAAATCGAGGTTATACAATAGCATTAAGTATATTATTAGCCTTATTTATTGCATCAGTTGTAACCCGTGTAAGTTCTGCTTTCACAGCATCTATGATGTCTTTATCCGCATACTTTATCTATATTTTAATCGCATATTACTCAATGAAATATGAAAATTTATGGCTTGAAGTTGTTTATCCGCTAATATTTTCAATTGCAGCTTTTACATTTGCATATATTGTAAAATACTTAATTAAATCAAGGGACTTTGAACAACAATACAAACTTGCAACAACAGATGGGCTTACGGAATTATACAATCACAGATATTTCCAAGAACAAATTAGAATGCAAATTGAACAATCAAAGAGATATAGCCACAATTTTTCTCTAATTATCATTGACATAGATTTCTTCAAAAAATTCAATGATACATTTGGTCACCAATCTGGGGATGCAGTACTAAAACAAGTTGCACAAACCCTAAAGAAAAACGTACGTGCAACAGATATCGTATGTAGATATGGCGGAGAAGAAATGAGTATAATTCTTCCAAATACAGGTAAAGATGAAGCATTTTCGACTGCTCAAAAAATTTGTGAAAGAGTTGCAAATAAAAAATTTAAACTCTCAGGAGATAAAGAAACAAACGTTACAATAAGTCTAGGAGTATCAACATTCCCATATGACGGAGATAATGCACCAGCAATCATTGAAGCTGCTGATAAAAGATTATACAATGCGAAAAATAACGGAAGAAACCAAGTTGGATAATAAAAAAGAGCTTTTAAAAAAGCTCTTTTTTATTTTAATAAATTTATTATTACTCTAGATTACCGGTACATCAACTGGATCAACCAATATTACGTTTAAGACTTCACCTTTTCTTAGATTTACATCTTTTCCTTTTCTAATCATATCAGCTATACCATCATATACATAATATGCACCACCACCGATTGCTCCACCGACAGCACATATACCTGTCATTAATTGGTCAGCTACAATTACATCATCAAATACATCTCCGCCCCATTCTGTAGCGTTTACTGTAATATCTTTTGTTACTTCCCAATTTTCTTTTAATGCATCTTTGTATCCTCGAGAAGAAGTAATCCCTCCATCATAAGTTAAATCACTTCTACCTACAACAGAAAAAGTCAAAGGTAATTGTCTACCATTAGGTGTTACAACATGGTCAAAATCTAAATATAAAATCGCGCCTTTAGACATCCTTTTTGAAGGTTCAATTCTCCTAATTGTACCTCTAACAAGTGAACCCATAGGCAAAATAACATCTGTATCAGCTGTTTGGTCTGTCATCATAACAGCAGTAAATTCATCACCTTGCTTATCCGTAGTAGTTGATATCGGATTCATTAACTGTAATGCAAATTTGGTACCTGCAGGAATTCTTTTTGTTTTAGCCTTTGCATTAAAAGGTGCAGCAGATACAGTCTGAGCAAACAATAAAAGTGATAACATTATTGTAAAAAATCTCATAATAAAACTCTCCTTATTTTCAATTCATTTTAGACAATTTTTCAAAAAAAAGCAATAGGTAAAATATTAAGAACTTGCTTGAATAACTAAATATTGGTAAAATTAACCTATGTCAAAAATTGATAAAATAGAAGAACTCCAAAATATATTAAAAAATGACCAAACAAATTTTCAAGCTAGAAGAGAACTAGCTGTATTGTTACTAGACTGCGGGTATCCAGAAGAAGCAAAACAACATTTTTTATATTTATCCAAAATTTTTAATGATGACAGCGGGATTTTTTATAATCTTGGAATAACTTATGAGAAATTAAAAGATTTAGATAAAGCTGAAGATGCTTATAAAAAAGCTATTGAATATTCTCCTGACGAGATCGATGCATATTACAATTTAGGACTTGTATATATTGATAAAAAAATGTATGAAAAAGCTGTTGATTGCTTTGAGAATGTACTTGCAAAAGACAATAATGACTCAAATTCTTATTTTTCAATCGGGCTTTGTTACTTTAAAGAAGGCAAACTAGATGGAGCAAAATACTACTTTCAAAGAACAATCGATATTAATGATGAAGATATTTATGCTCATTTTTATATTGGAAATATTTTAAAAGAACAAGGTCAAAATGATGAAGCAAAAGCAAAATTTCAAAAAGTTATAGAACTTTCCCCTGACTACAGTTGGGCATACTTTAATTTGGCAGCAATTGATTATGAAGAAGGGAATTTTGAATCTGCAGTCGAAAACCTTGAAAAAACACTGGAATTAAACCCAAAAGATATTGATGCATACAAAATTTATGCAAAAATTATGACCAAAAATAAAAATCTTGATGAAGCAGCTTTAATAATGGAGAAATCAATAGAAAATTGCGGTGGGAACGGTGATTCTTACTACATTTTAGCTCAAATTCAAAAGATAAGAAAAGCAAATGAGGAGTATGTAAAATACATGAATTATGCTCTAAAATTCAATACTTCACTTTCTGTATCCCCAAAACTTGTAAAAAAAGAACTTGATACATTCCTTTCATAAAAGATTTTTATGGTAAAATAAAAGCATAAAATAATATATGTGAGGAATTAGCTTTATGAAAATGTCAAAAATGTTTGTACAAACCCTAAGAGAGTTTCCTTCTGATGCAGAAGTAATCTCTCATAAAATGCTTGGCAGAGCTGGGTTTATAAAAAAACTTGCTCCAGGCGTATACACTTATATGCCTCTAATGTGGAGAGTATTGAAGAAGATTGAAAACATTGTAAGAGAAGAAATGGACAATGCAGGTGCTCAAGAACTTTTGATGCCATTTGTTCAGCCTAAAGAATTATGGGAAGAATCAGGCAGATGGGAAGTATACGGACGAGAATTAATGCGTCTTAAAGACCGCCACGACAGAGATATGTGTCTTGGACCTACACACGAAGAAATTATCACATCTGTTGCTCGTGATGGTTTAAAATCATACAAACAACTTCCTGTAAATTTATATCAAATTCAATCAAAATTCAGAGATGAAATCAGACCTAGATACGGACTTTTAAGAGGCCGCGAATTCATAATGAAAGATGCATACAGCTTTGATTTAGATGAAGCAGGTCTTGATAAAGAATATGAAAATATGGCACAAGCCTATAAAAAAATATTCGAAAGATGCGGACTTGATACAAAAATGGTTCAATCAGATTCAGGCGCAATAGGTGGAAGCGTATCTCATGAATTTATGGTAATCACAGACACTGACGCTGGAGAAAATGACGTTTTCTACTGTAATGATTGCGATTATTCTGCAAATTCAAATCACGCAATATCTAATTTACCGGAAGCTGTTGTAGACGGAAAAGATTACTTTAAAGAAACTAAAGTAATCGATACTCCAAATACTCATTCAATAGAAGAATTAAGCAAATTCTTAAATATTCCTGATACATTGATTTTAAAATCACTTGTATACATTATCGATAAAAAACCTGTAATAGCATTAATTAGAGCAGATAAAGCAGTTGAAGAAACTAAATTAATGAATGCAGTAGGCGGAATTGATGTAAGAATTGCATCTTCTGCAGAAATTGCTGAACTTATGGCCGAAAAAGGATTTGATGCAGTTCCTGGATTTATCGGCCCTAAAGGAATGAAAGATATCACAATAATTGCAGATGAAACAGTTCGTGATATGAAAAATTTCGTTGTTGGAATAAATCAAACTGATAAGCATTTAGTTGGTGCAAATCTTTCTGATTTAGAAACAGAATTAAAATATGCAGATATAAGACTTGTACAACGAGGAGAATTATGTCCTCAATGCGGAAAACCTTTATTTGTAACTAAAGGTATTGAAGTTGGTAATATTTTCAAACTTGGGACAAAATATTCAAAACCAATGAATGCTGTATATACAGATATTAACGGAAAAACTCATCCTTATGTTATGGGTTGCTACGGAATAGGCATTTCAAGAACTGCAGCTGCTGCAGTAGAAGCACATTACGATGAACACGGTATTAAATGGCCAATCACAATTGCACCATACCACGTTGTAATTGTACCTGTAAATATTAAAGATGAATTACAAATGCAAGTTGCAAACAAGATGTATGAAGATTTAAAATCTGCTGGAGTAGAAGTTGTATTAGACGACAGAGATGAACGTGCAGGTGTTAAATTCAAAGACGCAGATTTAATCGGCTTCCCATTCAGAGTAACTGTTGGTAAAACGATTAATGAAGGCTTTGTAGAATACAAAGTAAGAGAAACAGGCGAACAAGAGAAATACACACCTGATGAAGCAACTGAACAACTTATTAATATAATAAAAGCGGTTAAATAATTAACCGCTTTTATTTATAATAAATTTATTAAAATCCTATAGGATAATCTTTTTTGAATTCAAAATCATCTTCTATAAATAATTGCGTACAAGCAACCATCGACGTATCCCTATTAGTAGATTGACACCTTTCAATTAAATCATCCCTTGTTAATTTTTCTCTTGCAGATTTTTTCATTGGTAATAAACCAGAAATATCTTTTAAGTCCGACAGTGATCCGGAAGGAGCTCCAAACAAAAATGCGTTTTTACCTGGAACAATATTAGGTCTTTTCCTGTAATCTTTTTGAAACTTATAGTTTGGAATTACAGCAAAATAACCATTATATATATTAACCCCAACTCCATTTGGTAAAATAAAAGCTTTTCCATATAAAACAGCTGCATGGCTATTAGGATAAAAATAATCTCCAAACGCACCATCGAGAACTTTTACATTCTCTGATAAATTATCTTTCAAATAATCCTCAAAAAGAGCAGTTGAACACTCTTTAAATTCATAACCTGTAGGGCAAACATCTTTTCGATATTCTATAGCATAATAAAAACTAAACGGAATACCTGAAAGCGTTTGTTGCTTATAAATAGCATTAGTTAAAATTGCATAAGTTTGTTTTAGCTGAGTCGCAGTAACTTTCTTTCTATAATTTGCAACTAATGAAGGAAGTGTCATTGCTGCTACAATACCAATTATTCCTAATGTTATTAAGACCTCTGCCAGTGTAAACGCAGGTTTAGGAGCTGCTAAACTGCCCCCCCCCCGACTGCTACGCAGGTAGACACTTCAACACAAGCTTTATTATTCTTACAAGATTTTTGTGTCTGTTCTGTCTGAAATCTTTTCATAACTCGCTCCTTTCTTTCCAACAATATAATTTGTTACATTTTTATAATAACATATTATCTAAAACATATCAATTGACAATTTTTAAACTTTACGTGTTTTACAGGAGATATGAAACCTATAAATTTAAGCGAAATAAAATCTTTACAAAGAGCAAAACAACACTTTCATGATTGTTACCTTGTGACAAGTATGAATGCCTTAAGTAACACTGAAAATGGGCGAAAAATATTACAAGAAAATATTTTACGTGAAGGAAACAACTTTAACATTAAATTCAAAAATATCAATGGGAAATCAGAAGATTTTTTTGTCTCAGAAAAAGAACTTAATGATTTAACTCTTTGTGATCGTTTTTTTAACCCGATTGAATTAAAAGAACCACATAATCCAATTCTTAAAGCTGTAGAAGTTGCAATGAATAAACTTCTAAAAAAATACCCAGATAAAAAATCATTTATTAACAGATTATATAAAACAAATGAAGAATTTGAATACAATAATCCATCAAGATTTTTAGAAATGTTTACAGGCATTAAACCTATAAACATTAATGAAAACGGAATAAGAATGAGTTTAAAAAACAAAATAGATGAAACAAAAGAAGTCTTAGAAAAAATTGGAAACAATGAAACTAACAGTTTTATAGCAGGTACTGGGCATAAATTCATTAAAGGGCTGACAAATTGGCACTGTTATACGCTAGAAAATGTAAATAATGCAAACAAAACAGCTAAAATATTTGATAATAGGTATCAAGAAGAAATTACACTATCTTTCGATGATTTTATAAAAAAAATCAAATACATCACGGGCTATTTTAATGAAGATTTAAAATAGAATTTATTTTTTATGATGTCGAAATGCAAAGTATTTAAACAACACATATGTTACAATTGATGCTAATAATATAGAGAAAAATTGTCCTACATACACATTTTTTGAAACATATCTTACAATAAACTCAAGGATTAATGCATTGCACAAATAACTTACAACCCAAGTTGTACAGCACTTAAAATACTCTTTTATCCAATGTCCCTTAGTGCAAAATACAAAAACTTTTTGGTTAACAAAAGAAAATACAGATGAAATAATCCATTGCAATGCAACACAAATCTGATAATTTTCGTGTCCTAATAGATACACCGCTATTGCAAATATAACATAAGAAAAAGCAGCATTCCAACCTCCAACTAGAAAAAAACGGATTTTGTCAGATATACCACACCACTTATTATATAATGCTATCACAGCTTCTTTTGTCATATTAATATGCTTTCCCTACTAATGAATTATGTGTCATTATTTCCAATTCATCATCTAACTTAGACAATTCTATTTTTTTGCCATAACGCTTTTCTAGCGCAAGAGAAATTAAATAATCTGCGAAATGCGGATTTTTAGGAAGTAAAGAGCCATGTAAATATGTCCCAAATACATTTTTAAATCGAGCACCTGCAGTCTTATCCTGCCCATTATTACCATTTCCAACAACAACTTTTCCTAAAGGCTTGGTTTCTCCTTGCAAATAAGTCAAACCACTGTGATTTTCAAAACCAACTAAGGTAGAAGGTGACAAAAAATCAGTTTCAACAGTGACATTTCCAATAAATCTTTTTTTCCCAGCTACAGTATAGGCATCCATTAGGCTAATTCCTAATAATTTATCACCATCAAAAGGTTGATAATAATGGCCAAATAATTGATAACCACCGCATATACCGAGAAAAACAGATCCATTATCTCTTTCTTGTTGAAGAAATTCTTTATTCTTATATAATTCTCCAGCAACATCTTGCTGTTGTTTATCTTGCCCACCACCAATAAAATACAAATCGTGAGAAGAAATAGATTCTCCAGAATTAATTTCTTCATACTCAACTTGAATTCCGCGCCATTCACAGCGTTTTACAAGAGTAATAATATTTCCCATATCTCCATACAAATTTAACAATTTGGGATATAAATGCGCTATTGAAATTTTTAAATTCTTCTCTTCCATGCTTACTTAATTATATCACATAATCGTGTTATAATCTCTATATGATTGATACACATTCACATATTAATTGCATAGAAGAATTTACAATAGATGAAATAATTACAAATGCTAAAAATAATGGGGTAGAAAAAATTATCCTCCCAGCAGCACACCCCTCTGATATTGATATAGTATTTGATATTGCAAACAAATACGAAAATGTATTTGGGCTTTTAGGAGTACACCCCTCAGAAGTAAAAGATTGGGATGATAGTTTAATAGATAAAATAAAAAAATATTCTGAAAATAAAAAAATTGTAGGAATTGGAGAAATTGGTCTGGATTATTACTGGGATAAAAGTTTTAATGACTTACAAAAGGAAGTTTTTATAAAACAAATTAAACTAGCTAACGAATTAAATCTTCCTATATCAATTCATGACAGAGAAGCACATAAAGACACATATGATATTTTAAAAGAATACAACAAAAATTCCAAAATAATTATGCACTGCTTTTCAGGAAGTGTTGAATTTGCAAAAGAATGTGTAAAAGAAGGTTGGTACATAGCACTAGGTGGAGTTGTTACTTTTAAAAACGCTATAAAAATGAAAGAAGTAGCAAAAAACATACCAATAGAAAACTTATTATTAGAAACAGATGCTCCATATCTCACACCTGTTCCTTATAGGGGTAAAACAAATCAACCGGCATATGTTAAATATGTTGCGGAAGAAATTGCAAAACTTAGAGATACATCATTTGAAGAAATAGACAAAATTACAACTCAGAACGCAGAAAGAGTGTTTAATATATGAAAGAAAGACTTGATAAATATCTTACAGATTTAGGCTATTTTGAAACGAAAAGCAAAGCTTCTGCTGCAATACTTGCAGGACATGTAAAAATTAATGATGAATACATAACAAAAGCAGGTTTTCAAATAAACCCAGCCAAAGAGTATGATATTCAAGTAAAATCAATGCCATTCGTATCTAGAGGCGGATTTAAGCTAAAAAAAGCTCTTGATACATTCCCTGTAAAAGTAGAAAATAGAATTTGTTTTGATGCTGGGGCATCAACTGGTGGTTTTACCGATTGTCTTTTACAAAACGGTGCCCAATTTGTCTATGCGGCTGATGTAGGATATGGCCAGCTTGATTGGAAAATTCGTTCAGATAAAAGAGTTAAAACAATAGAAAGAACAAATTTAAAAATATGTTCTTTTGATGAAATATATGATGAAAATGAACCTGTTGCAGATCTTTTGGTAAGTGACTTATCTTTTATATCTTTAACCAAAGTTTTGGAAAACCTAAAAAAATTACTTAATCCAGAATTTCATGAAATGGTATGTCTTATCAAACCTCAATTTGAAGCAGGCAAAGAAAAAGTTGAAAAAGGCGGAGTTGTCAGAGATAAAAAAGTTCATATCGAAGTTATAGAAAATGTAATAAATTTTGCAAAAAATCTAGATTACAAAATAAATGGCCTAACTTTTTCATCAATAAAAGGACCTTCTGGTAATATTGAATATTTAATTTGGCTTTCTACAAAAAGCGGAGAAGAAACAACTTTTGACATTAAATCAATTGTTGACAATGCTTTTGAAACTCTTAATTAATTATACTTTAGGTAAAGTAACAACAGGAGTTGCGCCATATAAATCAATATATTTGAAGAAGTTCAAAACAACTCCCGGAGGGAAAAAGTAATTATTATTAGTAGGAGTTATTTTCAACATTGAATGAGTAGAATCAACCTCTACAATACTTGCAAGATATTGTTTATTTACAGCAGTAAATAAAATATATCCTGTTTTAGATTGAATTTCATCAATTTCGAATCTGTTAGCATTTGCACTCGCAATCGCCATATAGAATAGTTTATCAGCAGGAAGAATATATGTTCTAGTACAAGTATTAAAATTAATATTCTGAGGAGTAATAAGCGTACTCAAAGGCATTCCTTCTTCTGCTTTTACAGGAATAGCAGAAAAAATAAAAACAAAACTTATAACAAGCATTATATATTTTATAACTCTTTCCATGATTCACCTACATTCACATCAACAACCAAAGGTACAGATAAAGGCTGATTTAGTTCCATAGCTTCCTTTACCAGATTTGTTACAACATCAAGTTCTGATTTAACAACCTCAACAACAAGCTCGTCATGAACTTGCATAATCATTTTTGATTTAAGATTATTTTCTTTTAACTTTTTAGAAAAATCAATCATAGCAATTTTCATTAAATCAGCAGCAGTTCCCTGTATAGGTTGGTTAATAGCTGCACGTTTTGCAAACTCTCTAATCATACCGTTAGAACTTGATAATTCAGTTGAAAGATAACGTTTTCTACCAAAAATAGTTTCGACAAACCCTTTTTCTTCTGCTTCAAGCACAGTACCTTCCATATAAGCTTTTACTTTTGGATAAGTTGCAAAATATTTTTCAATAAAAGTTTCTGCATCTGCATTAGAAATTCCTAAAGATTTTGCAAGTCCATACTTACTTTGTCCATAAATAATCCCAAAATTTACAGCTTTTGACTTATAACGCATTTCTTTAGTAACAGCTTCCACTGGAACATCAAAAACTTTAGAAGCAGTAAGCGTATGGACATCAACACCAGTATTAAAAGCTTCTAAAAGATGCTTATCTTGAGTAATATGAGCTAATAGTCGTAATTCAATTTGAGAATAATCAGCTGACAATATTAATCCATTCTCATTATCGCCAGATACAAAAGCATTTCTTATTTTATTACCTTCCTCTGTTCGAACAGGAATATTTTGTAAATTTGGATTAGAAGATGATAATCTGCCAGTAGCTGTCACTGTCTGATTATAAGTTGTATGAATTCGATTATCTTTTCTATCAATCAAAGCTGGTAATGACTCTGTATAAGTTGACTTCAATTTTGCAAACTTACGATAATCCAAAATCAACTGAGCTATTTCATATTCTTCCGCTAATTCTTCTAACACTGCAGCATTTGTAGAATAATTTGTCTTTCCTCTTTTTTTCTTAGCTTTAAGCCCCAATTTTTCAAAAAGGACTTCTCCTACTTGACGTGGAGAATTTATATTAAAAACACCACCTGCAATCTCATATATACGTCCTTCAATTTTTGCTAATTGATTATTCATAGATATAGTAAGTTTATGCAAATAATTTTCATCTACAGAAACCCCTGTATATTCCATGTCAGCTAGTACAAAAGTCAAAGGAACTTCAACATCATAAGTCAATTCTAATTCTTTTTTATCAAGATTATTGATCCAAAATTTAGTCAACTCTAAAATTGTAAAAGCCTCATCAGAAGAATAATTCAAAACACTTTCAATCGGGGCATCAGAAAAAGAAATTTGTTTTTTCTTATTTTTTTCAAAAGGTGCAAATGGAATAATAGCATGATTTAAATGTTCCATAGATTGCACATCTAATTCATGGTTTCTTTGAGGATCTTTTACATAACTCGCAAGAGCAATATCAAAAATAATAGATTTTGATAAAACTCCTAAATTTCTTAAAATATTATAAGCAGTTTTAGCATTATAAGCAGTCTTATAAATTGCTTCATTTTCAAACAAAGATTTTAAATCAGTAATTACATCTTCTAATCGCAATTGATTTGAAATATTTGAATGATTTATCGGAATATAAAAAGTCTTTGTAATAAAATCTGAATTTTTAAAAATAATATGCTTATCTTCTACTGAAATATCTTTATTATAAGCAAAAGCAAAACCTATTACAGATGAATCAACAGCATTCTTTACATCTGCATAAATATTAAAAGAAATTAAAGATTGATTCTTTAATTCTTCTAACATATCAGAAAAATCATTAGAATCAGTTATTAATTTTTTATCAAATTCACATTTAAATTCTTTATTAATTTCCTCATTTACGGCTTCCGCAAAGAATCCTAACTGCATTGAATCCGAAGAATTAACACCAGTTGCAACAGGAGCAGTTCGTTCAATTTTATCAAACGAATACAAAATCTCATTTATGTTTTTAATAAATGTATAAAACTGCATTTTTTTCAAAAATTCTGTAACTACAGATACATCAGGCAAATTAATTTTTGCACTGTCAAAATCAAAATTAACATCAAGATCTCTTACAATAGTTGCAAGATATTGACTCATCTTAGCCTGCTCAATACCTGCACAAATTCTTTCTCTTACAGCTTTTTCCGGAATATTCTCGCAATCATTTAAAATAGCATCTAAAGTTCCATATCTGGCTAATAGTTTTTGAGCCGTCTTTTCTCCTATACCTTTAACTCCAGGAATACAATCCGACACATCACCTCGCAGACCTTTATAGTCAATAACTTGATTTGGATAAACTCCCAATTTATCAAAAATCTTATCCCAATTATATTCAACAAGCTCACCCTTTGTAGGCAAAATAACCTTTACGCAGCCTTCTTTATCTACAAGCTGAAAAGCGTCTTGGTCACCTGTTAAAATCAAAACTTTATGTCCTAGCTCACATGCTTTTTTTGAAATAGTACCGATTACATCATCAGCTTCAAAACCTTCTTTTGTATATATAGGAATATTAAAGGCTCTTAATCCTTCATAAATCAATCCCATTTGAGCCTGCATAGAATCAGGCATAGCTGAACGATTACACTTATAATCAGAATATGTCTCAGTTCTGAATGTCTTATGACTTACATCAAAAGCAACAGCAATTGCATCAGGATTCAAATTTTCATTTTTAAGCAAATCAAAAATTGCTTTAAAAAAGCCATAAACAGCCCAAGTTGGAACACCATCAGATGTTCTCATATTAGTTCTCTCTAATGCGTAATATTGCCTAAAAGCTAACGCATGACCATCAATTAAAATAAGTGTTTTGCTATCATTCATATATCTATTTTTTCATAAATACGAGGATTTTACAAATATATTAAGTTTAATGTCAAAACTTATAAAAGATAACAAAAAAGCGGGATTAAATCCCGCCTTTATGCAGTTATTTCTTTTTCTTTTGAGGTGGTAGGTAATTTTACAACCTCTGCATTTTTTCTGTTCCTTACCATATCAGCTGTGACTGTAAATTTAGTCATATCTTTCTTAGTTGGAACATCATACATAACATCAAGCATAATCTCTTCTACAATAGATCTTAATGCTCTAGCACCTGTTTTACGTTTAATTGCTTCTTGGGCAATTAAATCAATAGCTTCAGGCTCAAATTCTAAATCGACACCATCCATTTCCAATAAGCACTTATACTGTTTTAAAACAGCATTTTTAGGTTCTGTCAAAATCATTTTTAATGTTTTTTCATTTAATTCATCTAGAACTGCATAAATTGGAACACGACCAATAAATTCAGGAATTAAACCAAATTTTAACAAGTCTTCTGGTTGCAATTTTTTCAACATACGAACAGCTGCAGCATCTTTTTCTGCTTGAGTCATAGGAGCTTTAGCACCGAAACCAACAGATGTACCTTCCCCAGCTCTTCGTTCAACGATTTTTTCTAAGCCTACAAAAGCACCACCTACTATAAATAAGATGTTACTTGTATCAATTTCAATAAATTCTTGATGAGGATGCTTTCTTCCTCCTTGAGGCGGAACATGAGCTACTGTACCTTCAATCATTTTTAATAATGCTTGTTGTACACCTTCACCTGATACATCACGTGTAATTGATGTATTTTCAGATTTTCTTGAAATTTTATCAATTTCATCTATATAAATAATTCCACGTTCTGCTTTTGAAGAATCAAATTCAGCATTTTGATAAAGACGTAGTAAAATATTCTCAACATCATCACCTACATAACCAGCTTCTGTCAATGTAGTAGCATCAGCAACTGCAAAAGGAACATCTAACATTTTAGCTAAAGTTTGAGCTAAAAGTGTTTTACCAGAACCTGTAGGTCCAACTAAAAGAATATTTGATTTTTGAATTTCTACATTTTCTTTTAAATCAGCTTCTTTATTATGTTTTAAGCGTTTATAGTGATTATAAACAGCTACAGACAAAACCTTTTTAGCATCATCTTGACCAACAATATATTCATCAAGATAAGCCTTAATTTCATGAGGTTTTGGAATAGGTTTTTCTTCTACTGACTTTTCAGAATCAGTACCTTCTTTATCCTTATTTTCAAAAAATTCTTCATCTAGAATTTGATTACACAAATCAACACATTCATCACAAATATATACTTCAGGCCCTGCAATCAATTTTTTTACTTGATCCTGAGATTTTCCGCAAAATGAACATTTTAATCTGCTATCATCATGTTTTGGCATTTTATTTTACCCTTTCTGTCTATTTTAAAGACAGACTTAATATTACAAACTTATATTTTTATTATTTCAAAGCGTCACGAGTAACAACTTTATCGATCATACCATATTCAAGAGCTTCAGCAGGTGTCATGATATAATCACGATCTGTATCTTTTTCAATTTTCTTAATTGATTGACCAGTATTAGAAGCTAAAATTTCATTTAATGATTTTTTAATTCTAATAATTTCAGCTGCTTGAATTTCAATATCAGTAGCCTGACCTTGAGCTCCACCTAAAGGTTGGTGAATCAATACACGAGAATGAGGCAATGCCATTCTCTTACCTTTAGCACCAGAAGATAGAAGGAACGCACCCATAGAAGCTGCCTGACCTAAACAAATAGTAGATACATCAGCTCTAATATGTTGCATAGTATCATAAATAGCAAAACCTGCAGTTACAGATCCCCCTGGACTGTTGATATATAGCATAATATCTTTTTCAGGATTTTCGCTATCCAATAACAATAATTGAGCGACAACCAAATTTGCTACCATATCGTCAATAGGAGTTCCTAAGAAAATAATTCTTTCTCTCAATAATCTTGAAAATATATCAAAAGATCTTTCGCCTCTGCTTGATTGTTCAATTACTACCGGTACAAAGCTCATTTTTTACCCTTTCCGTCGACTTTCGTCTGACTTTATATCTCTCTGTCAGAGGCTGCGCCTCCGTTTTTTACCATTTCCGTCGACAACCAATCGACTTTTATAATGATAAGAGGTTTATTGCTCCTCTTCTACTTTTTACTAATTAAATTATATAACTCTACTTAATATTAATCAAAAATGTGCCGTTGTAAATACGGCACATATATTATTTTTGATTAACTACTTGATTTCTACTTTATTGTTTTCCATTAAGAAATCTCTAACCTTATCATTCATTGCTTGTTGAGAAATAGAAGCAAGAACTTCAGGATTTTGACCTATTTGTTTAATTAAATCTTGAGGTTTCAAACCATAAGCTGCACCCAATTGAGCAAACTTAGTTTCAATATCTTTTTGTTCTAATTTGATATTTTCTTCTTTAGCAATTTTATCAATTACTAGAGAATTTTTAATTCTTACTAAAGCATCTTCATTCAAGTTTTTCAACAATTGATCTTCACCTTGAGATTTTACAAGAGCTTCCCAATTAATACCTTGAGCAGCTAATCTTTGTTTATATTCTTCTCTTAGAGAATTAGCTTCTCTATCAACCATTGATTGAGGAATTTCTACTTTTGCGGAATCAATTACTGTTTTAAATACTTCATTTTCAGAATTTTGTTTATTAGTTCTTTCTCTTTGAGATTCTAAATATTTTTGAATATCAGCTTTTAATTCATCAACTGTTTTAAAAGGTCCTACTTTTTGAGCAAATTCATCATTTAATTCTGGCAATTTCTTTTCTTTGATTTCATTAATTTTAATTTTAAAAGTTGCAGGTTGACCTTTTAATTTTTCATCGTGGTAATTTTCTGGGAAAGTTACCTTGATTTCAAACTCATCATTTAGATTTTTACCAACAAGTTGTTCTGCAAATCCAGGAATGAAGTTTGAATGAGCTAAATCAAGCGGATAATTTTTAGCTTCTCCGCCTTGGATTTTTTCACCGTTAGCATAACCATCAAAATCAATTACTGCGATATCAGTATCTTTTGTAGGTCTATCAATTACAGTTTCTTGAGTGCTGTGTTGATTTAAAAGATTATCAATTGATTTTTGCATAGCATCAGCTTCAATTGGAGAATCTTTAATTTCTAAAGTTAAATCTTTGTATTGACCTAAAGTAACTTCCGGTCTTAATTCAGCTTTAGCAGTAACTGTTAAATCTTCACCAATATTAAAATTGTAATTTGTAATATATGGTTGAGCAATAATATCTAAATTATTATCAACAACAGCTTGATTAATAGCTTTTGGCATCAAACTTTCAATAGCTTCTTGTTTAATTCTTTCAGTTCCAACATGTCTTTCTACTACTGCACGAGGAGCTTTTCCTTTTCTAAAGCCATCAATATTTACATATTGAGAGATTCTTTGAACAGCTTTGTTATAAGCTTCTGTAGCATCTTTTGCAGGGATTGTAATATCTAATTTTACAACATTTTCTTTTTCTTTTTCTAATGTAACTTTCATTTCTAAATCCTTTATAATTAATTAATACATGTGAATTAATCATACCGCAAAAAAGAATTTGTGCAAGTAATAGAGAAAAAGCAGGGGCTAACTACCCTGCTTTTTCTTTAAGTTTTAAATTATTCTTTTTATTCTATGAAGCTTTTACAATATCATATGCAACATCTGAGTTTACTGCACCTTTTTCTCCAAGTGCAACTCCTCGTTTTGCAAATCTATCTCTTATTTTTTCAGCAGCTTCTTCTGAATTAATATCATAATCAGCTAATTTTGTTTTCATTCCTAATGAATTAAAGAAAGCCTCAATATGATCAATAACAACATCAGCAGCTTTCAAATCAACCGGTTCATTAATACCAAAGACTTCTCTTGCAAGTTTTGCTAATTTCTTTGATTTGCTAACCTTTTGATTTCTTAAAAGTCTTGGTTCAATTATTGCTAAACTTTGGCCATGGTCAATACCATAAAATGCAGTCAATTCATGTCCGATCATATGAGTAGCCCAATCTTGAGGTACACCTTGAGCAATCCAATAATTTAGCCCGCAAGTTGCACACCAGAAAATATTAGCTCTTGCATCATAATCATTTGGATCTGCTAATACTTTTGGAGCTTCTTTAATAAGAGTTCTCAAAATTCCTAAAGCCCAATCATCTTGAAGCGGAGAATTTACATCATAAGTACAGTATTGTTCCATAACATGTACAAAAGTATCTACAATACCATTTATAGTCTGTTTTTGAGGCAAGCTGAATGTCACTTGCGGATCAATAATTGAAAATTTAGGATATAGCGGTTCCCACTGAAAAGCTAATTTTTCATCTGTTGAAATTCTTGATATAACAGCACCGTTATTCATTTCAGATCCAGTTGCAGGCAATGTAATTACATCAGCTAAAGGCAAAGCATCTGTTACAGGATTTTGCTCTACCATAAAGTAATCATAAGCATCTTTTTCTCCAAAATATTTTGAAGCAGCTGCAATAAATTTTGTACCGTCCAATGTTGATCCGCCTCCAACAGCCAATAGGAAATCAACACCTTCTTTTTTTACAATTTCTACAGCTTTCATCAATGTTTCATATTTAGGATTTGGTTCAATTCCTCCAAATTCTAAAACATTATATCCTTCCAAAGCTTTTTTTACTTGGTCATATACCCCATTCTTTTTAATAGAGCCACCCCCGTAAGTAATTAATATTTTTTTTGATTTGTCAATTAATTGCGGAAGTTTTGCAATCGAACCTTTGCCGAATACAACTCTTGTAGGACAAAATAATTCAAAATTATTCATAACCAAACTCCTTTCATTTCAGTAAAGTTATGTTAGTATAAATTTTTAATATTGTCAAAATAAAACATTTTTTTGATACAATAATTTTGAATAAGAGGAGGAATTATGGAATTTATAAATTCAATTTTAGCGCATTTAATTAACTTTATTGAACATATAATAACACTTATGGGGCCTTGGGGAATTAGTTTACTTATGGCAATTGAATCATGCAACATCCCATTACCTAGTGAAGCAATATTACCATTTGCTGGTTACATTGTAAGCAAAGGAGAAATGAATTTCCATGTAGCCGCATTTGCAGGAGCATTTGGTTGCGTTTTAGGATCAATCCCATCATACTATCTCGGATATTTCGGTGGCAGAAAATTCGTTGAAAAATATGGAAAATACTTCCTTATTTCACATAAAGATCTAGAAGAAGCAGACAAATGGGTTGAAAAATACGGGGATTGGGCATTTTTCTTATGCAGAATGCTCCCAGTTGTAAGAACATTCATTTCACTTCCTGCGGGGATTTTAAGAGCTAAAAAAAGAATATTCTTTACTCTAACTTTCTTAGGTTCTTTAGTATGGAGCTATGTATTAGTTTATGTCGGAGTAAAAATGGGACAAAATATGGAAGCCTTTAAACATATTTGGCATAAATTTGATATTGCAATAGTTCTAATTTTTGGAGTTCTAGGTGTTTTATACATTTATAAACATGTAAAACATTTAAAGGAATCTTAAATTTGTACCAATATTCTTACGACACTGTAATTGGGAAAATATACATTGCAGAAAAAGATAATTGTATCTGTAATGTTTCTTTTGGAACTCTTAATTACAAGGAAAAAGAAACATACTTAATTAAAAAAACTTATTCTCAATTAAAAGAATATTTTGCAGGGAATAGAAAAATTTTTGACATTCCTATTTCTGCAAATGGGACGGAATTCCAAATAAAAGTGTGGGAAGAACTACAAAAAATACCATATGGTAAAATTAGAACTTATAAAGAAATTGCAGAAAATATTGGTAATAAAAATGCATCAAGGGCTGTTGGAATGGCTAATAATAAAAATCCTATTGCAATAATTATTCCTTGTCACAGAGTAATCGGGTCAAACGGAGATTTGACAGGTTATGCAGGCGGAATTAAATTAAAACAATATTTATTAAATCTTGAAAAACAAAATAGCAAATAAAAATATTTACAGGATTTATACTCCAAAAAGGAGTTTAATTTGGATTCTGCAATAAATAAATATAACCCACAATTCAGTGGTTTGTTATACGGAAAAATAGGCAACCATAAGACAAAACCAATCCTTTGTTGTCCAAATGGGGATGCAAAATTTGTAAAATTTATAAATAAACTCGGAAATGATGAGTCTTTCTCTAACAAAATTAAAATATCATATTCTGATAAAGGTTTGAAAAAAATATTTATTGAAACAGAAGAACTTCCTAAAATAAACATTTTTGAAAAAATATTTTTTAACACTACAAAAATACAATCAAAAGCTCTAAAAATGAGACAAAAAGGAGTTATATCAAGTTTTATCTATCAATTTAATGAACTTGAATTTAAACATCTAAAAGAAGATTATTTATTTATTACAAAAAAACAATTAAATAAATTTTCTGAAATCATAAAAAAGAATTCTCCTAAAGAAATTCAAACATTTTTAGATGAATTTTTTGCAAACAATATTTAATCAGTAATTTCTTCTTGTAATTTTTGTATAAATAACTTTGCAATTTTAGAAAGAGGTTGATTTTTGGGCCAAGCAACTAAAATCCCAGCCTCAAGTTTTGGTTTTAATGGTTTAAAACATAATTTACTGTCACCTGATATATTGATTAATTTATCAATACACAAAGCATAACCCAAACCTTCTTCAACCATAACTGATGCATTATACAGGAGATTATAAGACCCAATTATATTCAATTTTTCAAAATCATAACCTAGCCAACCAGATATAAGATTTTTTACTAGATACTGACGAGAAGAAAATAATGGAATATTTATCAAATCTTCAGGTTCAATAAATTCTTTCTTTGCCAAATCAGAATCTTTTCTCATCAAAATTCCCCAGGTATCATTTTGAGGTAATTGAATAAAACCATATTCTTTTTTATCAATAGGTTCTATAAAAACGCCAAAATCCAATAATCCTTTATTTAGCTTTTCTGTAACATCTTCTCCATTACCGCTGTAAAAATGATATTTTATATTAGGGTACTCTAAAGATAAACGTTTAATAGTTCTTGCAATTACTCTAATAGAATCAGTTTCACCCCCACCAATAAAAATATCACCAGAAATATTTTTATCCCCAAACAAAAACTCAGATTCAGTCTTATTAGTTAGTTCTATTATTTCTTGAGCTCTAGATTTTAATAATTTACCATCTTCTGTCAGAGTAATTTTTTTATTACGCTTCCCCCTTATCAATAACTTAGTATTTAGCTCTTTTTCTAAATCCATTAGTTGTCTTGAAAGAGTAGGCTGAGTAATGTGAAGAAGTTCAGCAGCTTTTGAAATACTTTCTTCCTGAGCTACAGCTAAAAAATATCTTAATAAACGGATTTCCATAAACTTAATATAATAAATTTATATATGCTTGTCAAGCATATATAACTATACTATATAAGTATTTGCTATTTATAGAAAAATAATAAATAATAATAAAAAACAAAGGATAATTGCTTATGGATTTAAATAAATTTTTAGAACACTTAAATAGCGGGAAAGAAGTTCCTGCAAACTCTGACATTCTTGAATATATGACAATATTATCTGATGAAGCAATGAAACTATCTGATGAACTTAATAATAAATATAATCCACCTGAAAAAGTCAGAGAATTATTTTTCCGACTAATAAACAAACCGATTGATGAAACTTTTAGATTATTTCCTCCATTTTACACAAATTGCGGAAAAAACATTCATTTAGGAAAAAATGTATTTATAAATTCTTGCTGCCATTTTCAAGATCAAGGTGGAATAACTATCGGAAATAACGTCTTAATAGGTCACAATGTAGTAATTGCTACATTAAACCACAATCCTATCCCTGAATTAAGAGCATCAATTTTACCCAAACCAGTAAAAATTGGTAATAACGTGTGGATAGGAGCAAATGCAACAATCTTACCAGGTGTAACAATTGAAGATGGAGCAATCATTGCAGCAGGAGCTGTAGTTACAAAAAATGTTAAAAAGAATACAATTGTTGGCGGGAACCCCGCAAAAGTAATAAAAAAAATTGAGGTTTAAAAATTATGCGTTACGAAACACACTATCAAGAAGGCCAAAAAGTATGGTTTAAGAAATTTGATTTAAAAATCGCCGGACTAATATTTTTTCCAAACAATTTTGATAAAAACAAAAAATATCCGGCAATAGTAGTAACTCATCCAGGAGGAGGTGTAAAGGAACAATGTTCCTCTCTTTATGCTTGGAATTTAGCACAAAACGGTTATATTACTTTAGCTTTTGATGCTTCACATCAGGGCGAAAGTGAAGGTTACCCTAGATATTTAGAAGATCCAACATCAAGAGTAGAAGATATAAGAAGTGCAGTGGACTATCTAGTATCACTTCCTTATGTAGATGAAAATAAAATTGGTGCAATGGGAATTTGTGCAGGTGCAGGCTATACTATGAATGCAATCCAAACAGAAATAAGAATTAAAGCTGCCGCAGGAATTAGTACTTGGGATGTTGGAGACAGCGCAAAAAATGGTTTTCCAGGAGTAGACATTGAAAACTTCATGCAAAAACTATTGCAAGAAGTTGCTGATGCAAGAACTAAAGAAGCTCGAGGAGAAGCTCCTCTATACTGGAATTATGTACCAAAATCAGAAGCAGATATTGATGAAAACACATCAGTAATTCAAAAAGAAGCATATGAATATTACAGAACAGATAGATGTTCGTATCCAACTTCTGTCAATAAATACCTAGTATCAAGTAATGATAAACTAGCAGCTTGGGACGCATTCTGCCATATTGATACAGTATCACCTCGTCCTTTATTATTTATTGTCGGAAGTGAAGCTGATACACTATACTTTACCAATGACGCATACAATAGAGCCAAAGCTCCAAAAGAAATTTATACAGTAAAAGGAGCAACCCATGTCGATTTATATGACAAACCAGAATTCGTAAACCAAGTTGTAACAAAATTAGTTGATTTCTTCAATAAAGGAGTAAAATATGCTTAAAAAACTTTTATCAATATTTTTATTAACATTTTTACTAATTATAGGAGTACAAGAAATGAGCCAAGCAAAAGAAAATAACTGGGATAAAGTTTTCCCAAAAAGTGACAAAGTAAATATTCAAAAAGTAGAATTTGTAAATCGTTTTGGAATAAAATTAGTTGGAGATTTATACCTTCCAAAAGACATGAAAAAAGGTGATAAAATTCCTGCAATTGCGCTTTCAGGACCTTTTGGTGCAGTAAAAGAACAAGCATCAGGATTGTATGCTCAAACACTTGCAGAAAAAGGATTTATAACACTTGCATTTGATCCTTCATACACAGGAGAAAGTTCCGGAACTCCAAGAAATATTGCATCACCAGATATCAACACTGAAGATTTTAGTGCTGCTGTGGATTTTTTAAGCAACAATGCTAATGTTAACCCTGATAAAATCGGGATATTAGGAATTTGTGGTTTTGGCGGATTTGCACTAAATGCAGCTCAAATTGATACAAGAATTAAAGCGACTGTAACATCTACGATGTATGATATGACAAGAGTAAGTGCAAAAGGCTATAATGATTCAATAGATGAAAATGGTCGTTATGAATTGAAAGTTGCACTAAACAATCAAAGAACTATTGATTATAAAAACGGAACATATGCAAAAGCTACAGGACTTCCTGATAAATTAACAGGTTCTGAACCACAATTTGTAAAAGACTATTATGGATATTATAAAACTCAAAGAGGTTTCCATAAAAATTCAATAAATTCAAATGGAAACTGGAATCAAACTTCAACTTTATCTTTAATAAATCTCCCAATTTTAGCATACAGCAATGAAATAAGAACTCCTGTTTTAATGATTCATGGAGAAAATGCCCACAGCAGATATTTTAGTGAAGATGCATTCAAGAAATTAAAAGGAGATAACAAAGAACTTCTAATTATTGAAGGCGCAAATCATGTAGATTTATATGATAACCTTGAAAAAATACCATTTGAAAAAATTGCATCATTCTTTAAAGAAAATTTAAAATAATAAAACAAATAAGTTATGCAAACAAAAAAGCGATATAAAAATGCTTTTTTGTTTGCACTTAAACTATCTCTAATTTTCTAAGTTAATATAGCAAATTTCAATTGTGACATAAACTATTTTATCTGATTATACATATCATTTAAAACTTTTAACTTTTGTGCTGTTTCTGGGTTAGATAAAAACATATCTAATTCAGAACGAATAAAATCAGTTAATTCGTAACTATATGCTGCAGAATTTAAATCTCCACTCACCTTTAGCATTTCGCATAATGATTGAGAGAGCAGATTCATAAATTGCACATTTTGCAACATTGTTCTATCAATAAATAGTCCATCATATTTTTTATTATCAATAAGGGCATGAAAACTATCATTATTACTGTGTTTAGCATCAAATATATACTCTGATTTACCAACAATATCAGGCAAGGTTTTATATTTATCATTTTGTTTAAATAATTCTATTGCCTCTCTAAGTAATCGAAGCTTTTGTACTTCTGACTCAGTTGGCTTTAAAGAACGAGGCATATGTTCTAACTTATAAACCTCATCTGCACTTTTCATTCCTAAATATTGACAATCACTATATGCAAATTTATATCCTTGAGCTTTTAAATATTCAGCAACTTCCTCTCTTACTAATGAAAAATCTCCCAATTTGTAATTTGGAACCCATACTATTTTTGAGTCAGAAAAATCAATTTTTAAATTTCTACTGAAAGCTTCAGATACCAGACCTCTTGCAAAAGCAATTGACTGGTCTTTATTCGAATTTATTAACTTCGGATTATTTAAGTTAGTAGATGATAATACCGGCTCTAAAGATGCAATAGCTTTAATCAATTCTTCATCAGACATTGACTTAGCATAATGACAACTCAAATTAAACATTTGATTATAATCTACAGCCATACGATCACGCCCTGAATCAAAGATTGGATACGAATTAGTTACTTTTCTTAATTCTAAATCATCAACTGTTGTTTTAAACATTACAGTTAAATTATTCAACCCTCCAGACATTTTACCGTCTTGATTTTCGTATCTTTGTACATAATAAATATTACCCTTATAATCGTTATTTTCACTTACGTTAAATGCAAAATACTTATTTTCAAATGTAGGATTTTGAAAATCTTTATTATATGGGTGCCAAAAATAATCTTTAGCATCTAAAATTGATGTAATTAAGTCTTTATCTTTTGTTTTAAATTCAATATAGTTACCTTGGATTGTCTCTGAATTTTTAGACAATTTTTGAGTCATATTAGCAGTTTGTATATCTTCAGAGGACCTTCCAAAAGTCATCTTCCAATCACCACAGCCATATTCAACATAAGGCGTATCAAGTCGAGATATCAAATTCACGGCAACAATACGAGTTCCCTCGCCAAAAGCTCCAGCACTTTTACCTTGTCCATCTTTTGTACTATCTCCAAGTGATTCAAGGTGAGAGTAATCATAATGACCATCGCCAGTTATTCGCACTTTATAGGAACCATCAGCATCAGGGATAATTTCTACACCAACACCTTCCATTGTATGTCCGTTGCCATCATAGAAATTCTGCATTATATCACGTGCAATTTTATTATTACTCCAGTTTGTTTTTGCACCATATCGAACTTTAATACGGGCATTTTCAACCTTATCCAATTTAGAAACATCATTTTCATGAATTATTGGGGACTCAACTCTTGTAGGATTCAATCCTCCAGTATTAGGAATTTTAAACTTAACAGTCTTCACATCATCAAATAGAATCCTTGAATAGTCTTCAGTAGATGGCAAAGTAAGCTCTTTTGCAGGGGAATTGATTACTGGCAATTTTTCGTACTTATAATTTGTTGAACGTTTTTGAGGTTGTTCAATATTTTTATTATCAGATTTCTTTAAAGATTTAATTTTATCAATCAAACCTTTTAAAATAACCCTAGGATTATTACGTGAAATATGATTACTAAAGCTTTTATTTATTTCAAAATCTGTAACTGTTTTTTTGCCAAAAGTTTTGCTTGAATGAGATTCTTTTAAAGAATTTGTAGCACTATTTGAATCTTGGAGTTTTTCAACATATTCTTGATATTCGAAAGGAGAACTCATCTTTTGCAAAATATCATTGCGATATTTACTTTCTACAAAATTACTTTTTGAATCAGTTTGAGTATTATTATATAAATCAGCTAATACTTGCATTTTTTGTAGAGTTTCAGGACTATGAGCAAGCAAGTCCATTATATATTTTTGAACATCAGCAAGTCGTATGCTGAAAGCTGTCGAAGTATCGCCTCCTGTTTTATGAGAAATTTCATGAATCCAAGTAGCTAAATTTTCTACATAATTGCTAAACATTAATGAACTTGATTTAGTCCAATGACCAAGATACTCCCCTGTTGCATCAGAAAGAATAGCTTCTGCTGCTTCGTTTGGGCTACCACCTTCATCAAAAACTAATGTTGGTTTTTGAGCATCAGACTTAGTTATAAAATCTCTGCTTGATAAATCGGTATTTTCCTGAAGTAGTTTTATTCCTTCATCCAATAAATAAATTTTTCTTTCTTCTTCAGGCGAAAGTTTAATAGGCTTTTTAGCTCCTTCACTAAAATTATTGAAAGCCTCCATCCCAACTTTTTGCATACAAGGATGTGCTATTTTATATCCCATTAAATAAGCCATCTCTCTATCTGCTGCAGAAGCATTTTCATCAAGCCATACATATTTTTGAGAAGTAAAATCAATACCTAATTTTCGATTTTGACATTCTGTTAAAAACGCATCAAGAATTATGGTATTTTGGGTGTCTACTTTTTGATCAGATTTTAAAGACCATAAATCTTCTAAAGATGCAATAGTTTGAGTTAACTCTCTATCAGACATTGTCTGTAAATATCTGCTTAAAAGCTCCTTAACTTGATATTTATTTAATTTTACTCGATCTCTACCTGTATTTAAGTTATATTCTTGACCATTATTAATTTTAACTAATTCAGGATCGTTAGGCATTTTTTTGAACACAAGACTAAGTCCTGACAATCCATTGTCAATTTCTCCATCTACTTCATATCTTTGTACAATATACAAATTACCTTTTTCTCCATTAGGTAAAGTTTTAAATCCTAAAAATTCATTTTCATAATCAAAATTTCTAAAATCTTCATTTTTAGGTTGATAGAAAAAGTCCTTTGAATTCAAAATTTCTTTTATTAAATTTTCATTACTTGTTTCAAACTCAATATAATTACCTTTAATAGTCTGAGGATTTTTTGAAAGCGTTTGAGTCATATCAGCAGTTTTAATATCATCACTTGATTTCCCAAAAGTCATTGCCCAATCTCCACAAGCATAAGTAACAGATGGGGTATTTTTTGCAAGCAAGTTTACAGCGACAATTCTTGTACCTTCACCAAACGCTCCAGCATTATTACTGTCTCCGTCTTTAGTACTATCGCCAAGAGATTCAAGATGAGAATAATCATAATGCCCTTCTCCGCTTATTTTTACTTTGTATGATCCATTATCTGTTTTTACAACATCAATTTTAACACCTTCTAAAGTGTGACCATTCCCATCATAGAAGTTCTGCATTATATCTCTTGCGATTTTTACATTACTCCAATTTGTTTTAGCTCCATATTTTATTTTTATATGTGCATTTTCTACTACGTTAAGACGTTCAAAATCCTCTGGATGAATTATCGGATTTTCTGAACGCGTAGGATTTAGTCCACCTTCATTATCTATTGACAATGAAACCTTATTTTCTTTTTTTAATTGTTTCATTAAATCAATTGCAGAAGGTAATTTTTCAATTTCTACAGTTTCTTTTTGTGGGAATTTACTAAATGGTAAATATTTTTGAGGCTTATAAGAAGATTGACTGAAAAATGATTTAAGCATATCCCTATCTTGACTTGCTTGAAGAGCAGCTGTGACATCTGATTGACTATATTGAAGAGGTTTAAGAGATTCCGCTTTAATTTTTTCACGATACGCATTAATATCTACCGGTATACTATTTCTTTCCTGAATAGGTGTAGTAAGTCTACTGTATTCAGAATCAGTCATATCTAAAAGCTCTTTCCAGGAATTAAAATTTATTGAACGACAATTATAAGATTTTAAATAAGGTCTTGATTTCAATACTTCTTTTTTCTTAAAAAATTCTTCATCACTACAATATAGGAATTCAGAAATTATATCAACACGTTTTTTTAAATTGTCACCAAGTAAATCTTGAATATTTCTTTTAGATAATAATGAATAATCAAAATTTACAACATCTCGAGCTTTTTCCTTCGAACTATTTTTAATAAGAATATCTTTCACTAAAGATAATTCATCAACAGTTAGCTTCGTTGCAATATTTTTTTCAAAATTCTCCATTACGGTATTTACATTAATTACATCATCACTAAATCCGTTATTATCTTTTGCACAACTTACAACCCAACGGATATCTCCGATTAATTTATGTTTTATACCTTGTTTATATGCAATTACGTCTTTAGCTTGTAGAATCAAATTTACATCATCAGAATATTTTTTATTTTTTATATATTCTACAACCTCATTTTTCTCAATAAATGAAGTTAAATCTGATTTTTCCTGTTCTGTTAAAGTTACATCTTTCCCTTTACGTAATAAATTAAAGATTTCATATTCATAATCAGACAAATTTTTAATTTCTTTTAGTTCATCCTCTGGAATTTTCGAAATAATAATATCTTGTATTTTTTTTGCTTGCATTGAATATTTTTCCTCGTCAGATATAAAATATTCACCTGACTTAACTTTTTGCAGAATTTCTGATTTATTTTCATTAGATACAGATTTTAATACATTTGATATTTCTTTTTCAGGGAAATACGGATCTTCTTGAATAGCTTTAGCTACTTCTAAATTTGTTTCATTGACTTGATACAATACATTCCAATCAAGATTAATTAATTCTGACAAATTCTTTTGTAAAAATTCTTTGCTTACTTTTTGCGAATTTCCATTAGTATTAACTTTCATCAAAACAGAATACATTTTAGATACTGGCACATTATTTTCTTTTAATTCATAAGCAATGTCAAGATTTTCTTTGTTTACAGCATCTAAAAGAGTCACTATATCTTCTTTTGACTCAGAATTTTTTACCAGATAGTTATACATTTCAATTTTCGCAGGAACATCTGTGTTTTTTATATTGGTGAATATAAATGCATTGAACTCACTACCATTGATAACTTCTTTATCATGTTTTAAAGCATTGTATAAAGTTTTTATACCATCAACATCACTGTCAGCAACATTCACAATAATTTTAGCAATATATTCATCATTTAAATCTTTTTCATTACTGAAAAATTCTAATAAATCTTTCATTTTATCAATATTTTGAGAATCGATTTTGGTCATCACATCGCCAATTCCATAGCCACCAAGTTTTTTAGGATTCTTTGAAAAGAAATTATATACATCAATCTTAGTTTGCAATTCCTTTACATCTGCTATATCTTTAAAACTATCAATATAATATTTTAGCTCTTTTTCATAATATGGAGATTTTTTAAGAATTTCTATAAATTCATTTTTCTTCAGCTCAAAATTTTCAGGTGAAATTTGATCTTGCTGTATTATTCTATTCTCTGATAAATTTGAAGTACTTCCTTCAAATAAAGGCTTTTCTCCACTTACAATAGGAGTATCGACTTCAGATGTCTTAATATCATTAGAATGTTCAACAATAATATTTGAGTTAACTTCTGGAGTACCATTATTTTGACTTACTTTCTCCTTTTTAACTCTAATTTTGCCTTCTGAAATATCATCCATTGTCTTTAGAATATTTTGAGCTTCTTCTTTTGTTACACCATATTCTTTAAAAGCATCATGGATATATTTTACCTTTGATTCTGTATTCAAATGAGCAAACTGCTTTTGTAATACTCCACCTGATATTGCAAAAGCTACTGAATTTATCCAATCTTGTTTTGTTACATCACCATTTCCCATTACTTTATTTAATAAATATGTACTTGAAATATCTAATGCAACCTCACTTGATACTTGTAAGGTTTTGGCTAGGGTATCTATTTTTTTGAAACTTTTTACTATTTCATTTGGAAATTTTACAGGATTTGATTTTACCATTGCAGCAATTTCATCTGTAGTTTTACCAGCTTTTTTTAAGGTATTTACCAGAGCTTTTGTCTTGTATAGAGCAGATCCTTGTTCTGCAGCTTTACTTACACCGATACCTGCTGTCATATATACTGTATTTTTTAATACACCTTCTCCCCAAGCTTGCCATTCTTCTTTACTCATCCCATTTTCTGAAGATAATTGTTCTAATAGTTCTGTCGGACTTAAGGTCATATTTGCCATAATTACAGGAGAGGCAACTTTTTGGATTTTTTGCAAGTCTTGTGCTATTTTTACTCCTTGTTTTGCTTTATCTACAAGCTTTAACCCTCTTACAACTTTAGCTCCTGTTGTTGTACTTTTTAATGCTACAGCACTTTTTAACGCCCATCCACTTGTCGCAACTGCTCCTCCTGGAACTACCATCAATGCCATTGATGCTATATTTAAACCCATTTCTATGTTTGCAACACCTTGTTGTTGTTTTTGAACGTATTCTTCTGATAATACTTTTAAATCTTTTTTACCATAGGCTTTTTTAAAGCTTTCTTCATAATCTTTTTGGTATTTTTCTAAAGTATTTTGTGTAAGAGCAGATAATTCTTCTGATGTCGCATTTTCATTATATTCTACACCTAGTGCTGTCGCTAGAGATTTATCTAATCGTGTACTCAATTCTTTAGCGATTAATTTTAATTCTTCATTTGTTGCTTCTGCAGGATATCCGCTTTTATCTGTACGATAGATTACGTATTTGCCTTGTTTATTTTTACTTAGCCTAAAATCTCCGCCGTATTTTTTTACATCCGGATGATCTTTATATTTTTCATTTATATCTTTTAAAGTTTTGTTTATCTCTCCTTTTGAATTTACACCCGCTAGTTTAAAGGCATCTATTATTGCTCTAGATGCGCTTTCCGGATTCATTTGACTTGCAACATCTCCTTTTGTTGAAAAAGAAAGCTTTGATTTTGTCTTATTTATAATTTCTACTGCTGTTTTTACTTGAGCATAATCTTGTGCTTTTTCTTGACAGTCTTGAATATTTTTTTCATTAAATTCTACTCCCCTTGTACTTCTAAAAGTTTCTTCAAATGTTGATACTTTTGGATTTCCAAGAAAATCATATGCTATTGGCTCGCCTTTAGAAGATTTTTCTAAAAGAGCTAGATCTTGTTGTGTTTTTGAAAGTTCTTTTTTTACTGTTGATTTTGCATATTCTTTATTAAACAATTCTTGCCAAGTATTCACAACTGAAGATATAACTCCAGATTCTTTATCTTGCTCTTTTAATATTGTATCTGCTTCAGTTGTTATTTCTTTTAAAAAGTTTATTGCATCTGTTTGTGATTGAGTTGGGGTAATATTTGCATAGTTATGGTTTGAGCGTTCTAATGTAACTCCAATTGATAAATCTTTAACACCTAAAGCTCCAAACAAATTGTTATTTGGAGCTATCGGACTCGGGATGTCAGCTTTCTTTGACTCATTATTATTTTTTTTAGATACAGCAAGATTTTCAAAACCTGGATAGACTTTGCCTGTTTTTTGCATTTCTTTTTGCATAATAGAAACGACTTCGTCATCTGATATGACAAAACCAAGATTGTTTGACTGTCTATATTGGTTGATTATTTTTTGTTGCTGTACACTATATTCTGACATTTTCCCTAGCTTTTTTCACAATTAACCTTATTGTTTTTATCGGATTAACTAAAAAAAACTTTAAAATTATTCAGAATTTGTTAAAATTTTTTAATAATCTAAATATTAAAAAATTTTATTATAATTTTCACATTACAAAAAAGACCCCGAAGGGTCAAATTTAATAAATGGGGCGGCCAATGGTATAAGGTTAGAACCTTTTTACTCTGATCTGGCTCACTATGCTTTGCATGAAATAGAAACTATGAATAACATAAAACGCTTTCATTATGCTTAAAATCAGAATAATGACTCTGTTATTTGTACATATAATTTATCTTTAATTATAGGCATTACAAATATTATTTGCCTGTAAATCCGCATACACTTGTTTCATTCTCGTTAAGCGATCGGGTATATCATCTTTATCCGTAATAATTTCTCTGTCATCATATTGTGAAAAACAATATCTTCAGGGTTGAACGAACCAGCATGAGTTCTTTTATATTCGTCCATTGCCTCTGCATAAATATTATCGTAATTCCGATTGCCAATGTCGTTGCAGATAAGAGCACCGATATTTTTATCTAAAAAACTTACTGTTTGAGAACTTTGAATATTTATGAATTCCTCATTCATAGTAGAGCCAATATTTGAAGGGTTATTTATATCTGCGTATAATAAACCACCGTAAGTTTGATCTATTGTTAAACTATTATCTTTTTCTTCAGTTAATATATCCATAATAAACTCCTATCTTTTTTAATACACATATATGTATATTTTTTTACTTGCTTTTTTTGCCCAACCAGGGTACAATAATCTATTTGTTAACGAAATATCTTTAGGATCAGCATTTGGATTTATAGGAGGAAATACATCTCGAATAGCACCTCCTATTATTATGAGTTTGTTAGTATCGTTTAAGTGGTACATTCGACCAGCACCACGTAAATATTCATTTTTCTTAATAAGTTCTTTTGTATCAGTATTATACTCATACAATGGACGAAACCAAGATGCTCGAACTTTTCCATATACGGCTATGGTTACTCCATAATCTACTTCATTAGTTGCATATACCAAATATCTTGTATTCGTTAGTTTATAATTAAATAAATTCACAAAACTATTATTAGGTAAGTTTAACTTTTCATCTAAATTTAATTCAGGATATAATTTCCTATAACTAGTTATTAAATCTATATATATACCCGGACCTTTTGGATATTTTTCAGGAGGTGTAATATAATCTTTGTCCCCCTTCTTGATTGGTTTGGAAATTGTGTTGTTATTCAAATCAATAATTTCCATTTCTTCCATTCTGCTTCCACAATAAGAAGTGACTTTACCTTTCCCTAAATCATTCATCATACTGGGTGAAAAAGAGAAATAATCTTTTGGGTTAGATTTATCATAATAATATCTACACATATTACCTCTACCTATTACAGAAATTTCATTAGTAACAGGATTAAGAATTTGGTAATAATTTGCCGTTTTGCGGTTTCCACTCTCAATAAGTCCTAGACCGGAATTAAATAAAACTCTACCGTCATCCAATACTAAAGTGGGAAAAATTCCACCCGCTGTATGTCCCAAAAACAAAGGGTATGGTAATGGTAAATATTGTTCTAGTTTATTGGTTGTAGGATCGAATATTTCAACACCGTCAACTCTTTCAAAATATTTGGTTGTTGCAAGAATTAAGACTCTCCCATCTTTTAAGACTGTACCTTGTATAGGAAAGTGTTTAGTTTCACCTACATAATATAAACCTGGTTTTGGATTAGGATCTTTTGGGTTATATTTAGGCACTCCACCAGCAAATGAACAACCGGAAGTAGATATAATAATTCCAATAATTAATAATATAACAGAAAATTTTCTAATCATTTTAACCTCATTTTAAATTGCTGCCCAAAGATTAATTTATGGTATTAACATCATTGCTAAAAATTTTTTCTTTTTCATTGGTTGCAGTAATCATAGTACAGTTTCCTTTCTTAAGTTAATAAATATAAACGTATGCATGTCTTGACCCAATATTGGCGGATACCCTATGAATACGTTCTTTGTAAGGTACATCTTTAGGAGATTTATTAATATATTTTTCCCCATACCAAGGAATAAGAGTCCCATATATGAGAAGCATATTTCTTTCTTTTATGTTTATCGTAAATGGTGCTACAGCACCTATATACTCATTCAGAGGATGTAAAGTCTTATCTTTCAAATTATATTCATAAAGCGGCGAATACCAACTCTTACTATTTTTATATTTACCATTTTCGATAGAATCAATAGGAACTCCATAGTCAACTAATTTTCTTGCTATAATTAATACTTTATTATTATCAAGTTTTATGTATGTGTATGTATTAGCTCCTAATACATTATTTACAACTTTACGCATCATTGTAAATTCATTACTACCCATGAAACAATACTCTGGATCCTTTTCTTTTAATTCTTTTTTTAATATCTCTATATCAACATATCCTTTTTCACCTTTTTTTATTGGTTTATCTGATAATTTGTTATTATTTATATCATATAAATACATATCGTATTCATAGACTGGTTGTTTTTTATCTTTATCCGAATGTCTAAGTTCCGCTTTATATAATGCAATGTTATTATTTTTTAACTTATAAATACTTGCATCTCCTGGATAATGGTGATTGTCATCTATACACACTTTAGTGTCTATAAATTTATTGATATTAGGATCATATATTTCAAGGCATTTATCCCGCGGTGCATATGGACTTGAACTCCCAAGTACGAGATAACGTCCATCATCTAATTGTATTGTACTGAAAGGTACATAAGGCATATCAGAAATTGGATAAAATTTCCCTTTATTTGAGTCAAATATCTCTGGTGTTTTAAAATGTTTGCCTCCTGACGTTCTCGCATATCCATATATTAAAACCTTTCCATTTTCAAGATTAATATAAACGTTTTCGGCTCGCCCGTAATTTATATCTTCAACCCTATATAAACCCGGTTTTGGATTAGGATCTTTTGGATTATATTTAGGTACTCCGCCAGCAAAAGAGCTACAGGAAGCTGATATAATAATTCCAAAAATTAACAAAAATATTATAAAAAGTCTTTTCACATTTTTCATCACTTATTCATTAACCCAATTTTAAATAGAATAAAATATATTTTAAGTCATGACTAGAATTTATAAGTCCACATAATGAGACCTAAAATAATAAACATTCTATTCTACTTCTTACCCATTACTCAAAAATACTTCAAACAAAATATATGTTATTTGCCATAGGTCTATATTTTTTTTTTTGAAACATTTTCTCATTCACGATACTATATCCCGAAAACTATGTCAAGCTAGTATTGTACAGCTATAAAAAAAAATTAATCTGCTCTTTTAATAATTTTTTCATATTTTTCTTTTATTGTTTCTATCTGATTTAATCAGCCAAATAAATATTGGGGGAAATTCTAAGGTTAGAACCCTCGAAACGAGCATTATACCTAATAAAAAAGACCCCGAAGGGTCAAATTTAATAAATGGGGCGTCTGATGGGATTCGAACCCATGCATATCGGAACCACAATCCGAGGTCTTAACCGCTTGACGACAGACGCCATCTGTTACTATTCTATAGTAGCATAAACATTATTGAAATCAAGAGTTTTTATAAAAAAAGTTCCGCATTTATAACGGAACTTTTTTTCTTATATATTTAACAGAAAACTAATTTATACGCTGAAACATGTAACCTATTCCACGAGCTGTTAATATAAGCTCTGGATTTGCAGGATCTGATTCTAATTTAGAACGAAGTCTTGAAATATGAACATCTACTACACGAGTATCAATACGATGATCTGGTGGATATGCCCATACATGCTGCAAGATTTCATTTCTTGAAAAAGCTTGACCAGAATTATTTACTAATAATTCTAATAAGCTAAATTCCATACCTGTCAAGCGGATTCTTTCATTTTTTCTAAATACTTGACGACGAGCTGTATCAATTTTTATATTTCCTGTAGTAATTACATTCTTTGTAACTTTACCTGTAGGAGTTACTGTTTCTCTATTATTAGTACGACGTAAAACTGCTTTTACACGAGCTTCCAATTCTTTTGGACTGAATGGTTTAATTACATAATCATCTGCACCCAATTCTAATCCTGTAATTCTTTCTGATACATCTCCTAATGCTGTTAATATGATAATAGGAACATCAGATGTTCTTCTAATTTCTCTAGTTACACCATAACCGTCCATCTTTGGCATCATTACATCTAATACTACTAAATCTGGATTATATTTATTAAAAGCATTTACAGCTTCTTCACCATCTTGTGCAGTATATACATCATAACCAGCCATTTTTAATCTTGTTTCTAAAATACGTCTGATACTTGCTTCATCATCAGCTAAAAGTATTCTTTGACGATCTTCCGTTTCATTAGGCATTTCAGCATTTTCAGTCATAGTCTTCATTTCCTTTGTTACAATAATCTAACACCAATAAATTTAACACAAATATAAAATATTACAAAATATTTATTTTTTTAAATTTTTTTTAATATTTGTATATATATATTAATTTAATTTTCAAAAAATTGCAAGTACTTTTCTAAAAAAATATTCTTAAAATTTTTATTATTATAAAAAAATAGCTACTTAGGTGATGTACAGCTTCATAGTATAAAGTGTAATATGAAGTTTAAATTGTAATATGGAAAATAATGATACACAATATTATGATATTATATCAGCAAACATCAAAAAATTAAGAACAGCTGCAAAACTTTCTCAAGAAAAAATGGCTGAAAAACTTAATTGTTCAAGAGAATTCATCAGTAGGGTTGAAAATAAAAAAGAAAGAGTCAGTTTAAACATGCTACTTAAAATTGCTGAACTTTTCAATGTTAACCCTAAAGATTTATTTAACAATTAACACCTGTAACTATTGTTTTAAATTTTTCTAAATCCTCAATTGTATCAATACCTACAGGGATAAAGTCAACTACAGATGTTTTAATTTTCATTCCATTTTGCAATGCTCGCAATTGCTCCAAACTTTCAGACATTTCATATGTACTCTGAGGCAATTCTGTCATTCTTATAAGAGCTTCTCTTTTATAACCATAAATACCTAAATGTCCGTAAAAATCAGATTTCCCAGTATTACGTTCAAATGGAATTTTTGAACGAGAGAAATAAAGCGCAAAACCGAGATTATCAACTACACATTTTACCAAATTAGGATTTTCAGCCTCATCTGGAGTAATTTTTCTTATTAATGTCGAAATATCAGCGTATTTATCTTCTTTTACATTCTTTGCAACTTCATCAATACTTTCTGGCTTAATTAAAGGTTCATCACCTTGTAAATTTACAATATAAGAAATTTCTGGATGACGCATAACAACTTCTTTAATTCTGTCAGAACCGCATTTATGCTCAGTTGAAGTCATTTCTACATTACCACCAAATGATTTTACAGCATCATATATTCTTTGATCATCTGTTGCAACAATAATAATATCAGCTAATTTAGCCTGTTGAGCTTTTTCATAAACCCATTGAATAATAGGTTTGCCACAAACTTCAATTAAAGGTTTTCCTTCTAATCTTGATGAACCGTACCTTGCAGGTATTATAATTGCTGTTTTAGACATTTTTCTCCTCCAAAAATTCTTTTATTACTTTATATTCTTTGGTTGGCAAAGAAAGTTTTAACTTGGTATTCCCAGAAGTCACAATCAAAGAAGAAGTAAACTTTCCTGTTAATTCTATATTAGAAAAATCTTTCACAACTAAAGCTCTATTAAAGATTTTAAAAATGATAAAATCTAAATAAAGTTCAATAGTTACCCAAAAACCACGAAATATTAAATTGTTTATAGATGAAAGTTGTACAGTAAAAATATTCTGTGGAACTTCTTTTAGATTAGACTTAATCTCATCATAATTAAGATTAAAAATTCCGGTGATCATGTCCTTAAATATTGTGAACAGCAATACAAGCATTAAACCGCCACCAAATAATACAACAATTAGTATTAAAATCCCAATCTCATTATCAGACATAATTTTCCACCCAGCCCTAATTTTTAACAACCAGAGCAACCCACTGATCTTGATGAGCTTCTTCAATTAAATGTAAATTATATTTTTTTATAGCGTCTAATACAACAGGCTTTTTCTCATCTAAAATACCAGATAACACCATTATTGCATTATCATTCATTATATTTTTCAAATCCCCCATAATTTCTGCTAAAACATTATGGAGAATATTTGCTAATACAAAATCAAATTTTTCATTAACTTTATCTGCGGTATTTAGTTCAAAAGAACATTCTGCATTGTTTTTTGTTGCATTTTCTTTAGCAACATCTATTACTGTTTCATCATTATCACAGCCATATGCATAAGATGCACCGAACTTTTTAGCACAAATAGCTAAGATTCCTGACCCCATACCAATATCTGCCACTTTTGCATCTTTTTGCATATATTTTTCAACAGCTTTCATGCATAATTGCGTAGTTTGATGAGTTCCAGTACCAAATGCACAGCCAGGTTCTAGTCTAATTACAACCTCATCTGCTTTTGGTGAATAATCCAACCAATCAGGAACTATTACAATTTTATCAGTTACTCTTGTAATATCCCATTTTTCTTTCCATTTTTTAGACCAATCTTCATTTGGCTTATTTGAAATTACATATTCCCAACTGCCTAATTCTTCATCAGACAAACCTCTAGACTTCAACAGTTCACGTTCTTGCTTTAAAATATCTGATAAATTTTTAGGTTCTTCAGTTAAAAAGACTTTCAAAGTTCCTTCAGTAGTAGATATCATCTCCAAATCTTTATAAGCTTCTTCTGCTAAAACAACCCCCTCACAAGGAAGCATCTCAAAACAGAATTCAGATACAATATCTTCTATATCCGGATTGATTTTAATTTGTAATTCAAAATAATTATTCATTTTTGCTCTTATACCTTACTCAAAAATTCTAAAAACTAGAAATTACTGTAAAAATACACCCATTTTTCTGAATTTTTGATAGCGTTGCTCTTTCAAATCTTCAACAGAAAGTTTAGACAATTCTTCTATACTATCTAAAATAGTCTTTTTCATATTTGCAGATACTTCTTCATAATTTGTGTGAGCACCGCCTGTTGGTTCTTTTATTTCACCATCGATAATATCAAATTGCATTAAATCTTTAGCTGTAATTTTCAAAGCATCAGCTGCATCAGAAGCTTTTGTTGCATCACGCCACAAAATAGAAGCACAACCTTCTGGTGAAATAACAGTATAATAAGCATGTTCTAATAAAAATACCTTATCAGCAACAGCCAAACCTAAAGCACCACCTGAACAACCTTCACCTGTAATAATTGCAATTACAGGAACCTTTAATTTTGCCATTTGCATTAAGTTGACAGCAATAGCACCACCTTGGTTAGTTTCTTCAGCACTTATACCAGGATAAGCCCCCGGAGTATCTATAAGAGTAACAATAGGAATATTAAATTTACTAGCATGTTTAAACAAACGTAATGCTTTTCTATAACCTTGAGGTTGAGGCATACCAAAATTATATTCCAAGTTTTCTTTTGTAGATTTACCCTTCATAGTTCCAATGACCATGACAGGCTTACCATCAATTTTAGCCAATCCGCCGATAATAGCTCTGTCATCCATACCTTCTCTATCTCCATGAAGTTCAATAAAATCTTCACAAATATTATTTACATAATCCAAAAAGTTAGGACGTTCAGGATGTCTTGCAATTTGCAACTTTTGAGAAGGCTTCAAGTTAGAATATAATTCTTTTCTATAATCTTCTGCCTGTTGTTCAAAAGTTTCTATTTCTTTATTAAGATCCATGCCTGACTCCAAACTTATTTTCTTTAATTCTTCAATTTTTTCTTGAATTTCTAAAATAGGTTTTTCAAAATCCAAAACTGCTGTCATTTTTTCATACCTCATACTATGCACATTTATGCATTTCTAATATCTTAGCTAATGTATCTCTTAACTCTTTTCTAGGAGATACGACATCTACTTGCCCATATTTTAAAAGATATTCAGCGGTCTGAAAATCTGAAGGCAATTTTTGTCTAATTGTTTGTTCGATAACTCTACGTCCGGCAAATCCAATTCTAGCACCTTGTTCAGCTACAATTATGTCACCTAGCATACCAAAACTTGCAGTTACACCGCCAAATGTAGGTTCTGTCAACAAATTAATATATAATAATCCTTCATCATCTAATTTAGATACCGCACAAGAAGTTTTTGCCATTTGCATTAAACTCAATGCACTTTCTTGCATTCTTGCACCGCCAGATGATGTGATAGCTAATACCGGCAATCTTAATTCAATTGCTTTTTCAATAATTCTTGTAACTTTTTCGCCAACAACACTGCCCATAGATCCGCCCATAAAATCAAAATCCATAACAGCTGTTGCCACTTTATGACCTTCAATTGTACCTATACCTGCAATCACAGCATCATTTAAGCCTGTTTTTGCTTGAGCTTTTTTAACTCTATCTTTATAGCTTTCTGTATCTACAAACTCTAAAGGATCATCAGGTCTAATTTCTTTAAACAATTCTTCAAAAGAATTTTCATCAAATAATTGTTTAATTCTAGTTCTTGCATTTATTCTGAAATGGTAATCACACACAGGACATACCATATCATTTTTCACTAAATCTTCTTTCAATAATTGAGCATCACAATGAACACATTTTGTCCATAAATTAGGATCCATATCAAGCTCTACACGACCTTCTAATTCTCTTCTTTGAATTTGAGCTTGTTTACGTTTTTCAAACCAATCTTGAACTGTCATATTAAATATCCCTTAAAAAAATAATCAAAGTATAATACAAATCTATTATACTCAAAAAAAATTTAATAGCAATTTTTTACATTCATAGATTTTACAAAAGTATGCTAAACGTAAAAAAAATATCTGATATATCTTTTGGACAGCTAAAATTTCACAAAAACGGAGACAGATTAGTTTTTGATGACTTCACATGCAAAGACTCTAATAACGAAGATTGCTTTGTAAAATCAGAAAAAGATAAATTAGATAATTTCAAAGAAACAGTTAAAATATATCAAACAAAAGATACAAAACAACATGTTGCTGAAAACAAAAATCACTTTTACAATGAAATAAAACTAATTTATGATGATTATATGGAAACATTCGTTCCATCTCATTACAAAAAAGGTTATGGATCAATAATGCATCTTTGCAACATAATGGAACTCATAGAAAATAATTATGATGAAATAATATTTTCATCTTTTAGAAAAGCTATATATTTTCATTCAAAATTAAAATTTGAACCAAAAATAAAAAAATTAGAAGATATAAAAAAACACCTACAAAAAGATATTTTAGATAAAGATCTTCCTGATGATATGCAACCATTTAAAGAAAAAGCTTTAAGGATTATTCAAAATGTAAATTCCCCACAAGAAAATTTAATAAAATCAGGAAATACTCTTATAAATGATTTCATACAAACAGTAATAAAAAAAGACCTAGATAGAGACAAATATGGATTATTTGAAGGGATAATAATGCACCTTACAAAAGAAAAAATCCTTAATAATAAAGATTTTTATAACAAATTATTCAAAAATTTCCACATTGACTATCTAATAAAATAAATTATTTTTGAGGTCTGTTAGTAAAAAACTTTTTCATATCCTCTGAGATTTGAATATTTTGCAATGCCATATGATATTTCCTTAAATTTGCAATAGCTTCTTGTTCCTCTAGCAAATCTCTTTTAGGCATTTTTATAGAAGCTTTTACTTTTTCAAATTCAGTTGGAGTCTTACGGTTAATAAATTTTGCAATAATTTCATCAATATTGCTTCCTCCAATCCCATACTTTGATGCAACTTCTGCAGTATCAGCTCCTTGAGGTAAAGTATATAACCAATTTACTGTAAGACTATCTCCCTCAGAAATACTATTAATTCCTCTTTGGTGAGGTGTATACATAATATCTGCAGGATTATGACTATGCCCTAGCCCTATCGCATGCCCAATTTCATGCAAAATAGTATGATATACTTCATTTTCGTCCATGTAATCAGCATGCACTAAGCCCTCAGTTAATCCTATCGCAACTTCAGCGCCATATAATCTGTTTGAACCGTCAAAATTGAAATAACAATGACCTAAAGCCTTTCTTTCAACTCTTTTCCAATCAACATTAACATTAGATTCTAACAGAGTATTTACAACTTGAAAAGCAACTTTTCCCCTTGTTGCTTGCTGCCACTCATTCAAAGCTCTGATAACCATTTCTCTATATTTATATTCCTGCCCCTGCTTTGAATAAAATTTCATAGGCGCAATATAAACTTTTAAAGGCATAAAAGTCCATCGCATTATCCTACCATTTTTTAAAGATTCAGCAACATAAGTGTATTTTTTCATATTTTTATTATATAATAAATTGCGGTAAAAACCAATTGTGTTACAATGGATATTACAGAGTTTTATAATTTATACAGACTTAGGAGAGAAAACTTATGAACATTATGCAAATGATGAAACAAGCTCAAGGCTTGCAAAAAAAATTAAAAGACACTCAAGAAGAACTTGCTAATCTTGAAATCACAGGAGAAGCTGCTAATGGTGCTGTAAAAGTAATTTGTGACGGTCAAGGCAGATTCAAATCAATTAAACTTTCTGCAGAAGCTATCAATCCAGAAAATCCATCAGCTATTGATTCTGATACAGTAGAAATGCTTGAAGATATTATTTCTTCTGCTATCAAACAAGCTAGTGATAAAGCTGGTAAAACTATGGAAGAAAAAATGAAAGCTGTAACAGGCGGAATCAACATTCCAGGGTTAAACTTCTAATGATTTATCCAAAATCAATAGCATCTTTGATAGAGCATTTTCAGAAATTCCCTTCAGTAGGGCCAAAATCTGCTCAACGTATGGCATTTTACTTATTAAGAATGCCAAAATCTGAAGTGGAAAAATTTGCTCAAAGCATGATTGAAGCAAAAGAAAACACAAAAACTTGTGAAATTTGTTTCAACCTATCATCAACAAGTCCTTGTGAAATCTGTCAATCAACACTCAGAGATAAATCTACAATATGTGTTGTTGCAGAAACAAAGGACTTGATAGCTATTGAAAAAACAAATGAATATAAAGGCTTGTACCATGTACTTCAAGGACTAATTTCTCCTATGGACGGAATTGGTGCAGATGATATAAGAATAAAAGAGCTATTAAATCGACTTACTGATGAAAAAGTAAAAGAAGTTATTTTAGCTCTCAGCCCATCTGTAGAAGGAGAAGCTACAAGCCTTTATTTAAATAAACTAATCAAACCTTTTGGTGTCAAAATCTCTCGCATTGCATTCGGTCTACCTGTTGGAGCTGATTTAGAATACGCTGATGAAATAACTATCGCTAAAGCTATTGAAGGCAGACGTGAACTTTAAAAACGTAATGGGTAATCTTTATTAATTTTCCACCCATCATAAATTATTAAAGCAGTACAAAAATTTCGATAACTTGGATTTTCATTTCCACATAAACCTAAAACAAAATTTCGATTATTACTAAACCCTCCATAAGGAGTTAATCCTTTTTTTGAAAAATGAAATGTAAAATATTTTGTACCAGTGCACTTAGCTTGTTCACTAGACGCTTTCATACAAAAATCAATATCCTTTGCATAAGGATAAAAATAAACATCAAAACTAGTAATAATATCTGCAGATGAAAACCTCATTCCAAAAGCACTGCCATCTGAAAATTTTGCCCAGACAATATAATCATATTTATTCCTAACAACAGATATTGTATTTAAATATTTTGCCAAATATCTATTAAACCATTCTTCTGCGCCTGTCAAAGTAGATAAATCGAGATCTTCCCAATTCTCAATTTCTCCATTATCATTCTCCGATAAAATTATTGCTTGATTAAATGTTGTATAAAACTTTTTTAAACGAGTTTCAACGACCCGCTTTTTATGATTATAAATAAAACTTGGTAGTGTTAATGCTGCAACGACTCCAATTATACCCAAAGTTATAAGTACTTCCGCAAGTGTAAACGCGAGAGTAGAGCCTAAATTACGCCCCCCCCCCGATTTTCTAATCTTTTCATAATCCGCTCCTTTCTCTTTTTTTTCATTATAACAAATTTCCACAATTTTTCAAGAATAATTGTTACCAAGATATATAATTGCTTTTAACATAAAATTACGATAAAATTTTTTTATGCAAGATAAATCTTTAGCACAAATTAATAATTTAGTTGTAGAATATACCACTAACAAAGGCATTCTTGGCGGAAAGAAAATAATTCACGCAGTAAATGGAGTTTCGTTAGACATACATAAAGGAGAAATTCTCGCAATTGCAGGAGAATCAGGCTGTGGAAAATCGACACTAGCAAAAGCTATTCTAAAATTAGAACCAGCAAAATCAGGCGAAATATTATTTAATGACAAAAATATACTATCTCTAAACAAAAAGGAACTTAAAGATTTTAGAAAACACGCACAAATGGTCTTTCAAAACCCATATGCAAGTCTGAATCCTAAAATGAAGATTATTGATATCTTAAAAGAACCTCTTGAAATTAATACTGATTATTCAAAAGAAAAAATTTTGGAAATTGTTAAAGAGAAAATTAAACTAGTAGGATTAGACGAAAATTGTCTTGATTTGTACCCTCATGAATTTTCTGGAGGTCAAAGACAAAGAATTGCAATAGCCAGAGCACTTGTTCTTAATCCGGAATTTATACTTGCAGATGAACCTGTGAGTGCACTTGATGTTAGTATTCAAGCTCAAGTTATAAATCTTTTAAAAGAATTAAAAGAGAAATATAATTTAACAATAATTTTAATTACACATGACATGAGTGTTATTGAATATTTAGCAGATCGTGTTGCAATAATGTACTTAGGAGAAATTGTAGAAATTGCTCAAACTGAAGAAATATTCAAAAATCCACTTCATCCTTATACAAAAGCCCTGCTTAGCTCTGTTCCACAAATCAACAAAACAGATAAAAAAATAATCTTAAAAGGAGATCTGCCATCACCATCAAATCCTCCTGAAGGTTGTAAATTTCATACAAGATGTCCTTATGCTATGGAGAAATGTAAAACCTGCATACCAAAAGAAAGTGGGATTAGACATAAAGTCAGATGTTTTATATATGATTAACCCTCTTTAGCAATTTTTTATATTGAGGTGTTTTATGTTGGTATGATTAAAGTTCTACAAACAGCAAAATTTCCTCTAGAAATTTGCAAAGGCACTTACGAAGAAAGAATTGCACTTGCAAAAGATCTTAACGAAAAATTTTTTAATAAAATAAGTCAAAAATTTAAGACTAATGAAATTACTTTTGATGTTTTTACAAAAACATTAAAAAAGAATACTCCTGCAAAAATTCAAATCGAGGTAAATGAATATGGCACCAAAAAAGGCGGCTGTACCAGTTTTAAATTAAACAAAAACAAAAATGGGATTGAAGGACTTTTAATGTTTTTTGAAACAAATTCCTATAATAAAGGAATACGACTATTAAACACTGATATAACCCTGCATGAAACTTTCCACTATTTTAGTCACCTTGCAAACCCAAAACACACTGCAAGAGTATGCAAAATGTATGAAAAAGGTCTTTTGGATAAAACAGAAAAATTCTACAATGAAAATTTATATACAAAAAAAGAGCTTAATATAAACAAATTAAAAGAAAATCTCAATCAATTTTTAAAAGATTTCACCATGCAAGATCAAATTGAATTCTTACAAAATAGCAGGTATAGAATGATTGAAGAATACAATGCTTTTGATGAAGGTTATAAATACCTTGATAAAATTCAAGATGAACATCCTAACTTGATATGTGAAAAAATTTACGGAAGAGAAAAAGAAGAATACAATTTCCCCGAAAAAATTAAAATCGTAACTGATAAACTTAAAGAAGTTATTGATAAAAACAGAAAAAGTTAATTTGTTTATGCTAAAATCCAAATATGGACAGAAAAATTGTTACAACAAACAGAAAAGCATTTCATGACTACAGTATTATTGAAAAATATGTAGCAGGAATTGTGCTGACCGGAACAGAAATTAAATCAATACGCAAAAATGCAATTAACTTAAAAGACAGCTTTTGCAAAATTGAAGACAATGAAATTTTTCTGTACAAATGTCACATTTCTCCATACGAACAAGGAAACAGATTTAATCACGAAGCAGAAAGAATAAGAAAACTTTTGCTTACAAAAAAAGAAATTCTAAAAATGCATACCAAAGTGAAACAAGACAATTATACAATTATTCCTCTTGAAGTCTTTTTATCACATGGATTTGCAAAAATAGAAATAGGTCTTGCTAAAGGTAAAAAATTACACGATAAAAGAGATGATATAGCAAAAAAAGACCAAAAAAGAGAGATGGACAGAGCATCCAAAATCAGATACTAATTTGGAGATAAGAATATGAAGGTCGTTATTTTAGGCAAAGGCGAAATGCTCGCAAACTTAATTGAGGGCACTCTTGATGCAAATTGTGAAATTGCTGGCATTTTTAGATATGAAAGAACAGTAATGCCTGAAATATTACTCGCCATAAAAGATTTTTTCAAAAGCTCACCAGAAGTAACTCTAATAAAACAAAATAAATTCAATGAAATCAAACTAAAATCAGCGAATTCCGAAGAATTTAAAAAAGAAATTTTGAAATTAAATGCAGATGTCATTCTTGTTGGCACATGGCGTGAAAAATTAAAGAAAGAAATTATCGACTTGCCTGTAATAGCCTCTATAAATGTACATCCGTCATATTTACCTAAATATCGAGGTCCAAATCCTTATTTACAAACTATTTTACATAGAGAAAAAAAATCAGGTGTAACTTTTCACCTAATAGATGAAAAATTTGATAACGGAGCAATTCTTAAACAACAAGAAATAGATATCATGCCTGACGACACCTCAAAAGAACTTAAAGCAAGAACTGTCTATCAAGCAAGAAAGTTATGCACGACAATATTGAATGACTTAGATTCAGGCATAATAATCCCGGTTGCTCAAAACGAAAAAGAAGCAACTTATTTTCCAAACATTAAACCAGAGGATATGATACTCGATTTCAAAAAAGAAAATGCAGAAGAAATTCATGCCAGAATACGAGCATTCCACCCTTGGCTACCTTGTTATGTAACAGTAAAAAATAAATATCTTATTCCAAACCCATACAAACTTAGAATATTAGATGAAGAACATACTACTAAAATTTTAAACAAAAATAAAATACAAAACCCAAAAGTTGGAGACATAATCAATACAAATTATAAATCCCGCTCTATCACAGTATTATGTAAAGATTGGAAATCAATAAAAATGGTCGGAGTTAATCTCTATGGATTTTTTAACCGACCATTCACAAGATTATTTCTTAAAAATCTGCTTTAGAAATTGTAATCCCTTCCGCCTTCTTCAATCTTTTTCAAATCTTCTGCAACTTTCAATTTAACACATTCAGGAGATTCTAAGATTCTTAATTCATTTTGGATTAAATCATTTCCAACTTTTTTAGTTTCTTCAGATGCATAATCTTCTAAATACTCTTTTAAAGTTAAAATAGCATTCGGATGGCAGAAATTGTGGATTTGTTTTTCCTTACAAATTTCCATAAACCTGTCACCAGTTCTGCCGTTGCGGTAACAAGCAGTACAGAAACTAGGCAAATATCCAAGTTCCATTAGCCACTTTATAACTTCATCTAACGGACGTCTATCTGATACATCAAACTGTGCAGATTCTTCTTTTTCTGGCATTGGATTAAAATATCCGCCAACACTTGTCTTTGAACCACCAGAAATTTGAGAAACACCAAGTTCAAGAACTCTTTTTCTACATTCAGCACTTTCTCTTGTAGATACAATCATGCCTGTATAAGGAACTGCAATTCTAATACAAGCAACAATTTTGGCAAAAGTATCATCATCAATTCCATTATCAAATACATCAGGGTCAATATCATCAGCTCTACGAATTCTTGGAACGCTAATTGTATGAGGTCCAACACCATATACAGCTTCTAAATGCTCAGCATGCATTAATAACCCAGCAAATTCATAACGGTATAATTCAAGCCCGAACAAAACACCTAAACCAACATCATCAATACCACCTTGCATAGCTCTGTCCATAGCTTCTGTGTGGTATTTATAATTATGTTTAGGTCCTGTAGGATGGAGTTTTTCATAACTTTCTTTATGGTAAGTTTCTTGGAACAGAATATAAGTTCCAATACCTGCATCGTGTAATTTTTTATAATTTTCAACGGTTGTAGCTGCAATATTGACATTGACACGTCTTATAGAACCGTTTTTATGTTTAATTCCATAAATTGTCTTAATAGACTCTAAAATATATTCCAAAGGGTTATTAACAGGATCTTCGCCGGCTTCTATCGCTAAACGCTTATGTCCCATATCTTGCAAAGCAATAACTTCATTTTTTATCTCCTCTTGAGTTAATTTTCTGCGAGGAATATGTTTGTTTTTCGCATGGTATGGGCAATAAACACAACCATTCACACAATAGTTAGATAAATAAAGAGGAGCAAACAAAACAATTCTGTTACCATAATATTCTTGTTTTATTTTTTTAGCCAATTCAAAAATTTCATTGTTTTTATCTTCATTTTCACAAGCTAAAAGAACAGATGCTTCTCTATGAGATAAGCCTTTGCCTAATTTTGCTTTCTCTAAGATTTTATCAACTAATTCCAAATTATTTTTATTTTCATCAGCATATTTTAACGTATCAAGAATTTCTTCATGTGAAATAAACTCGTCTGCATCAAGTGACTTTGGATTATACATATTAATTTTCTCCCCTTATCAAAAGCATGATACCCCTGTAAAACTTAAAAGTAAATAGGCTAAATTCTTACGACAAACCCACCGCCAATCAAGTGTTTGTCTTCAATATCATAAATAACACCCGACTGACCATTTGTTACAGAATTTACAGGTTCATAAAATTCAATATCTGCAAAATCATCAAAAAGCCTTACATGAGCCTTTTTATGTTCCATATTATAACGAATTTTAACCCAAGCATCAAATTCTTTTTTCTCAATTGGGTATGTTAAATTCAAATTAGTTATTTTTAAATTTTTCTTATAATTATCTTCTTCCCTGCCGACATATACAATATTTTTTTCAGGATTTATATCAATCACATACAAAGGATAAGGAGCTGCAATCCCAATCCCCTTACGCTGTCCTATTGTATATTGGTAACAACCGTTATGCACTCCCCACTTTTTACCTGTCAAAATATCTATAAAATCACCTTTGTTTTCACCTAATTTTTCTGACAGGAATTTTTTTGTAGTCATAGGCTTTTGAATAAAACAAATATCCTGACTTTCTTTTGAATCTTTTGGAGGTAAATCAAAATCCACTGCAATCTTTTTTACTTCAGACTTTTCATAATGATATAAAGGAAATATTGTCTTAGATAACTGTTTTTGACCTAAACGATAAAGAAAATATAATTGATCCTTGTGTTCGTCTTTTGCTGGGTATAACTTATAAATACCGTCAACACATCTAATATCAGCATAATGACCTGTTGCAAATACATCTGCTTTTAACTCATTAATTGCATAATCGAAAAGCACACCCCATTTAATAAACTGATTACATACAATACATGGATTAGGTGTTTTCCCTGATTTATAAGCATCTACAAAATAATCAATTATTTTTTCTTTGAACAAAGAAACAGCATCAAATACATGCAAATCAATTCCAAGTTTGTCTGCTACACGTTTTGCATTTTTTACAACAATATCTGATGCCTCAGAATCTATCATTCGGCCCGTTAGACCTACAACCTCATATCCTTGTTTTTGAAGCAAAAGAGCTGTGACAGAACTATCAACACCACCACTCATTGCAACAACAGCTTTTTTAGACATACTTTCCATATCAAAATTTTAACATAAAAATTGACTTGATAGTATTCGGATAGTAAAATTATCATATTAATAAGGAGAGTTTTATGGAAATTAAATCAGTAATATTAGCTGCCGGCAAAGGCACAAGAATGAAATCAAATACCCCAAAAGTTTTACATAAAATATTTGAAAAACCTTTACTTGGATATGTATTAGATAATGTAAAAAATATAGTAAATGAATCTTTTGTAATAGTAGGACATCATGCAGAAGAAGTTACAGAATATGTAGAAAAGAATTACAAAACAGCTAAAACTGTTTTGCAATCACCTCAATTAGGAACAGGTCATGCAGTATCAATGGTATGTCCTGCATTAGAAAACTTTGAAGGGCAAGTAATTATACTATGCGGGGATACTCCATTAATTACAGAAGATACATTGAAAAAATTTGTAGAATACCATAACTCTAACAATTCAGATTTAACCGTAATGAGTACTATTTTTGAAAACCCTACTAATTACGGAAGAATTATAAGAGAAGCAGATAATTCTCTAAAATGTATAGTTGAAGAAAAAGATGCAACACCTGATCAAAAAGCTGTAAAAGAAGTTAATGCAGGAATCTATTGTCTTAACTGGGGAAAAATTAAACCAGCTTTTTCTCAATTAACAAGTAATAACGCACAAGGTGAATATTATCTTACTGACATAATTGCTTGGGGTAAAAAGAATAATCTTAATGTTAACGCATTTATCTTAGAAAACAGCGACGAAATTTACGGTATTAATTCTCGTTCAAACTTAGCTACTGCAACTAAAATAATGAATGACAGAAAATTAAATTCATTAATGGATAATGGTGTTACAATTGTAGATCCTGCATCTACTTGGATTTCAGAAGATACAGAAATCGGAGCCGATACAATAATTTATCCGTCAACTTACATTGAGGGGAAAAATAAAATCGGGAAGAACTGCAAAATTGGACCTTGCGCACACCTAAGAGGTGATGTTGAAATCTCTGACAACTGCAAAATCGGGAATTTTGTAGAAGTAAAAAAAGCAAAGATTGACCATAACACAAATGCCGGTCACCTAAGCTATATAGGAGATGCAGAACTAGGTGCACACATAAATATCGGAGCAGGCACAATCACCGCAAATTATGATCCGATTACAAAAACAAAAAGCAAAACAATTTTAAAAGATAACGTAAAAATCGGTTCAAACACAGTACTTGTAGCTCCAGTAGAAATTGGAGAAGGTACAAATATTGGAGCAGGAAGTGTTATCACTAAAAACATTGGTGAATGGGCACTTGGTATTACAAGAGCACCGTTAAGAATTCTCGAAAATTGGGTTAAAAAGAAAATGTAAAAATAGATTAAAAAAATTCCCTTAAAGGGAATTTTTTTATATGTTAAAATTAGAACTATGAGCACAAAAGAAATAAAATGGACAATGTTTGTAATCACTGCAGTCGGCAATTTTATTGCCATGCTTGATTCTACAACCGTTAATTTAGCTCTTTATCCAATGTCTGTTGATTTACATGTTACTATGGGACAAATCCAATGGGTAATGATTGCTTATATGCTTGTGCTCACTGTATTTTTACCATTTTTTGGAAAACTCGGCGATATATTTCCAAAAAATAAATTATACTCAATCGGTTTTGGAATTTTTGCATTAGGAGCTTTCTTAAACACAACTGCAGGAAGTTTTGGATTACTAATTGCATACAGGTGCTTAGAAGCACTTGGAGCATCTATTATGCTTTCAAACGCTCAAGCAATTATCGCAACAATTTTTAAAAACGAAAGACGAGGAAAAGCTCTCGGACTTAATGGTTGTTTGGTTGCAATTGGGGGAATGAGCGGACCTGCATTAGGCGGAATTTTAATTAATTCCTTTGGCTGGCATTCAGTATTTATCCCCTGCATTCCTGTAGCCTTAATCGGAGCATATTACGCCTACAAAGTGCTCCCTCATCACGCTAAAATCGATATTACAAATTTCAAATTTGATTATAAAGGTTTTATCTATTTTACAATAAGTTTGTTTGCATTGTTGCTTGCAATATCTGAAGGACACAGCTGGGGTTGGAATTCGCTAAAAATAATTTCTCTTGGCATAATTACACTGATATTTGGAATATTATTTTATATCAGAGATCACAAAATTAACTATCCATTAATCAATTTCTCAATGTTCAAAATTAAACCGTTCACATACGGAAATCTTGCTGTAATGACATCTTATATGGCAATGTATACAAACAGTATTTTACTACCATTCTTTTTACAAGAAATACTTAAATATAACGCATTAGTAACAGGCCTTTTAATCTTGCCCTATTCTGTTACATTATCTTTTATAGCACCGATTGCAGGAAGATTATCAGGAAAATACGGAAGCAGACAACTAACAATTGCCGGGCCAATTTTATATTGCATAGCACTTTTATTGTTTACGATATACAACAAAAATGTTGCTATGTGGCAAATAGTTTTTGCATCAGGACTTATGGGAATAGGTAATGGACTGTTTCAGTCACCATCAAATAACGCGATTATGACAAGTGTTCAAAAACATGAAGTAGGTATAGCATCAGGAATTTTAGCACTATCAAGGAATATGGGCAATATACTTGGAGTTGCAGTAACAATTACATTATTTGAAACATTTAGAAATATTTTTATAGAATCAGGCAAAGTTTATGATTTAGCATTTTTATTCTCATACAGAACAACTATGTGCTTTGGAATCTTATTTGGCTTATCTTGCCTTACTTTTGCATATATTGCTTACAAACCTCACAAAACTACACATTAAACTTGAAAATTAATTATCACTAATATAAAATATGAGTGTAAAGTTTACACTAAACAATCAATTTATAAATGGCAGGGAACTATGACAACACAAAACGAAAATATAAGAAACATTGCGATTATCGCACACGTAGACCACGGTAAAACAACACTTGTAGATTGTCTTTTAAAACAAGCAGGTGCTTTTAGATCTAACCAACAAGTACAAGAACGTGTACTTGACAGTAATGATTTAGAAAGAGAACGTGGAATCACAATTTTATCAAAAAATATTTCTATCAATTACAAAGATACAAAAATCAACGTTGTAGACACACCGGGGCACGCAGACTTTGGCGGAGAAGTTGAACGTGTATTAGGCATGGTAGATGGAGCATTACTAATTGTAGATGCTGCAGAAGGTCCAATGCCTCAGACAAGATTTGTATTATCAAAAGCATTAGAATTAGGTTTAAAAATTATTGTAGTAATCAACAAAATTGACAAACCTGCAGCAGAACCATTAACTGCATTGGATAAAGTTTTTGATTTATTCACAGAATTAACTGATAGAGAAGACTTAATTGATTTTCCGTTTATATTCTCAAGCAGTTTAAACGGATTTGCTATTAAAGATTTAGATGATGAAAGAAAAGATATGGTTCCATTATTGGATTGTATCTTAGAAAATATTCAACCTCCAAAGGGTGATGCATCACAACCATTCCAATTCAGAGCAACTACATTAGACTACAACGAATATGTTGGCAGAATTGTAATCGGTCGTATTGAAAACGGAAAAGTTAAATCTCAAGAACAAGTTTGCGTAATACACGCAGATGGATCTCAAGAAAAAGGTAAAATTACAAAATTATTTGGATTCCATGATTTAGGCAGAGTAGAAATTGAAGAAGCTGTAGCCGGAGATATTGTAGGAATTGCAGGTTTTGCTGATATCCAAATCGGAGAAAGTATTTGTTCTTTATCAGATCCAAAACCATTACCTTTAATAAAAGTAGATGAACCAACATTACAAATGAATTTTTCTGTAAATGACAGCCCATTTGCAGGTACAGAAGGAAAATTTGTAACATCAAGACAATTAAGAAAAAGATTATATGATGAATTAGAAAAGAATGTAAGCTTGCGTGTTGAAGACACAGATTCTACAGATGTATTCAGAGTATCTGGCAGAGGCGAATTACATTTAGGAATTTTAATCGAAACAATGCGTCGTGAAGGTTATGAATTCCAAGTTTCAAAACCTGAAGTTATCTACAAAACAATAGATGGCGTAAAATGTGAACCATATGAAAATTTAATTGTAGATGTACCTGAAGGATATGCAGGAAGCTGTATTGATAGACTTTCAGGCAGAAAAGCTGAAATGAAAGAAATGAATAATGCTAAAAATAGAACTACAATGGTATTTCATATTCCTGCAAGAGGTCTAATCGGATTCAGAAGTGAATTTATCAGAATGACTCGTGGTGAAGGTATTATGTACCATACATTCTTAGATTACAGACCATATGCAGGTGATATTCCTCGACAAAGAAACGGTTCTATTATCGCACACGAACAAGGCGAAGCTATTCCATACGCTTTAGCTCAATACGAAGACAGAGGAGTATTCTTTGTAACACCAAAAACAAAAGTATATCGTGGTATGATTATCGGAGAATGCAACAAACCTCAAGACATCGTGGTTAATATCTGTAAAACTAAAAAATTAACCAATATGAGAAGTGCAACAGCTGATGTTATGGTAACTCTTCAAGCTCATAAAGAAATGTCTTTAGAAGAATGTATGGAATACATCGGAGATGATGAACTTGTTGAAATTACTCCTGAAAATGTAAGAATTAGAAAAGCTGATTTAACAAAGAAAATATATAACTAATAATATTATCAATAGAAAAAGACCGCACAAAAGCGGTCTTTTTTTTAATAATTCATTTCCCAATTGTCATTTAAGATTTTTCCAAAACATGCATCCAAAGATGCTCCATTTCCGCAATATCCTGTAACTGATTTTCTTTCATCCTCTGTTAATGGTGCATCATGCGATGTATTACTTTTTATATCAATAATACCATTAGAATAAATATACATTCCGAAAAAGTCCCTTCCATAAACATTTGGTCCGGATTTTCCATTAAGATCTACAAAAACACGTATCAAAGTATAAGGAAATGACACTGACCAAGAATACTTAAATGCAACAGCTGAACCATCAGCTAATACATAAGATTTATAACCTTTTGGGACATTTAATACTGCATGAGTTCCATAAGATATATATTGATTACTGAAACATGGTTCTGCGACATCATCACAAGTCATAACTAATTTAAAATAATTTGGGACAAAATTATCAATTGACTCTTGAGAAATTAAACCAGCCTCAGCAGGATTCAATGCATTTTTATCGGTCTGCAATCTCAAAACAGCCTGAGACATCAAATTATACACTTTTTTTAATTGCGTAATATAAACTTTCTTTTGATAATTTTGCGATAAAGTAGGCAAAGTCATCGCAGCAACAACACCAATTATCGCTAATGTAACCAAAACTTCTGCTAATGTAAAACCAAATCTGCCATTGAGAGACTTTTGTAAAAGCAATCCAGCTTTTGTTTCAAATAATTGACAGGATTCTTTCGGGGATTCATCCTCTGAATCACTATACGTCCTAAATCCTTGCGGAGCAAGCTTTAAATTGCCCCCCCCCCGACATTTATAAATCTTTTCATTTCTAGCTCCTTTCGTTTTACTACATTATAAAATATCTTTTATCATTTTGCAATAGCTTGCTTTTTTAAAATAGATTGTAAAAAAACTGATAACAATATTAAAGTCATACCGATATAAAAAGAAAGTGTAAAATCATGAGCCTCTCCGAAGAAAATTACAGCTAATAAAATTCCATAAATTGGCTCTAGATTTCCAGCAATACCTACAGTAAAAGCAGATAATTTTTTCAAAACTGAAATATGCAATAAATATAACAAAACAGTACAAAAAAATGCTAAGATTAAAAGCCAAAAGCATTCTCCTAAATTAGGCAATATCGTGCTAACTGGATTAAAATGCAAATAAATAGGAAGAATTATTATCATAAAAAGAGCTCCGCCTAATAACTCATAAAAAAGCATATTTCTTGTAGACTTACCTACTTCAATTATTTGATTAAACAATGTATAAAGTGCAAATAAAGCTGCAGAAATAATCCCGAGCACTATTCCAAACCTATAACTCACATCAAAACTAAATATTAACCAAATACCCAATACTGCTAATAAACTAAAAAATAATTCTATAAATGAAAATTTAGTTTTTTCTATCAATGGTTGAAATAATACAGTAAAAAATCCAACAAGAGAATAACAAACAACACCTATTGATACACTTGAATACTTTATACTTCCAAAAAAGAATACCAAATGCAGCGCAAGTAATGCTCCTAAACCAATGATTTTTATAGAATTTGATAAATTCTCAACAGGTTTCTTTTTCATAAAAAACAGCATTATGCAAAAAATCAAAAAAGCAAAAAGCATTCTATAAAAAACAATCAAGCCTTCATTCATAGGAATTAACTTAGCAAGAATTCCTGTAAAACCTGCAAGTAAAACTGAAATATGCAATTTTAAATACTCAAACTTAATTCCTTGCATACCACAATTTTGCACTTTTTTATCAAATAAGTCAAATCAATTCTTTATAAATATTCAAATATTTTTGAGAACTTCTACCCCAAGAAAAATCAGCTTCCATTGCAGACTTTCTCATTGCATTAAATGTATATTTATCTTGATATACACCTAAAGAGCAATAAATTGCCTGCATCATATCCCAACCAGAATATCCCCAGAATTTGAAGCCGTTAGAATCATTCAAAGGATAGCCTGTCACAGTATCTTCTAACCCACCAGTTGCTCGTACAATAGGTAATGAGCCATACCTCATAGCAATTAACTGACTTAGACCACAAGGTTCAAATTTTGAAGGCATTAAATAAAAATCACTTCCTGCATAAATTTGATTAGCCAAATCTCCTCGATATCCAATATAAGCTCTTATATTAGAAGAATTATTTGATAACCAAATTAAAAGATTTTCATAATCTTTTTCTCCACTGCCTAAAAATATAAAATCAGCATTTAATGATTTTAATTCTCCTTCACACTGTCGAATTAAATCAATTCCTTTTTGCCCAACTAAACGAGATACCATTGCATACATAGGTCTATTTGGATCATATTTAAGACCAAATTCCTCGCAAACCTTTTTCTTGTTTTCTTCTTTATGTTTTAAGGATTTAATATCATATTTTTTTACAATAGTCTTATCAGTCTTTGGATTAAATACATCATAATCAATACCATTTAATATGCCAACAAGCTTATGTTGGTTCATACGGAGAGTATAATCCATACCTTCCCCATATTCACCTGTCAGAATTTCTTTTGCATATGTAGGAGATACAGCAATTACTTTATCTGAATAATTAATTGCGCCTTTCATCCAATTAACTTTGCCATAATGCTCAACACCCCACTCATTATAGACGATATCCTTACGCATATTAGCAAAATCAAGAACATCTTCAAACCAAACTCCTTGATAAGCAAGGTTATGAATTTCAAATACGCATTTTGTATTTTTCCAAAATTCATCATATCTGTAATTACTACGCAAATATACAGGAATCATAGCAGTATGCCAATCATTTGCATGAATTACATCCGCTTTAAAATTCAATAATTTAGCATATTCCATTGTAGCAAGAGAAAATGCAATATATCTCTCATGCTCATACTTTGGATCAAGCCATTTTGGATAAACTTCATTGAAACAAGTAAAATACCAATCATTATGGACAAAAAATACATTTATATCAGTACCTGGTAATTTACACATAAATAATCTAAATTTATGCCCCATTCCATTAAATGTTAGCCATAAAGTTGAATTTTCTAACTCTTTAATACCCCATTTATTTAAATCAATCAAACCATGCAAAGGTGTAAAAATAGCAATTTCTGCATCTTTTTCTAAACATTTAGGTAAACTACCTACTACATCAGCTAAACCTCCCGCTTTTGAAAAAGGAGCTACTTCTGCTGCGACAAATAATATTTTCATACACCCTCACTTCCCATATTTTGATTATCTAGAATTTGTTCTGAATTATTATCTAATAAGATACCTGCCTCTTCAAGAGATACCTCATCATCTTCTACTGCAATGTAATGACTTTGGTCAGTGTCAAATAAGAAATTGATACCATATTTTTCAGCAATATACCTAGCATGACCTATACATATGTCTGCTTTATCATATTCATTTTTATACATCATAACTTTGTACATATTATACTTAAATAACATCAATAAATATTCGCTTGTGGTATTATTTTTTTCAAGTTGAATCAATGAGTTATTAATAATTCCAAAAGCTACCTCAAATTTATTTTGTTTCAAATGTAATTCACTCATTACATACCAAGCAACATATAAAAGAGTAGTCATACCATTATTATTTGTAGCTTTGATAATTTTATAAATAATAGAATCAGCTTTTTTATAAGCTCCTAATTGCATATATGCATAACCTATCATCAAATCCGCAAATAATTCTATTTGATATAACCTGTTATATTTAGCTATAACTTTTGCTTTATGAATATCCTCTGCAAAAACTTTGTAATCGCCAGAAAAACTTAAAAACGCGTTAATTATATTATATATAGCACCGCCGAAACGATCACCATCTGAAATATTTGAATTTAAGGCTTTTATCTGCTTACCGTGCAATAAATTTTGTAATTCAATAAACAAATCATAAGATTGAGGAATACAACTTAATTCTCCACGCAAAATTTTCAGGAATTCATCAACGTTACCCACAAGCAACAATACATTTGCTAATGCAACATAACCTGCAGAATCTATTATTAATGATTGAAAATCTTCTGCAGACATATAATCAGGCTTTAAATTATTTATAGTCTGATTATTAATAACATTCAACACTTTGTAACCGATGTCCAAACAATCAGATAAAGCTCCAATATTAAATAATATCTGAATATGAATAACAGACATTAAAAAGAAATAACTGTTAAAATTAGAATCTGCAGGACTTAAAGAAGAAGGCGGCAACAAAGATAAAACCTTATGAGTCAGTTCCAATGCATGGTTATAATTCCCAACAGCTAAAGAACCATTAATCATTTTATTACACAATAATATGATACGGTCTGTATCTGTTGTCTTTTCAAGATTTTGTAATGTAATCTCTGCAATATCAGATGTCTTATCAGGGACATAATCATATAAATTATTTGAAATGTTTTCATACAATTGCAATTTATAATTTTCAATTTCTTCAAACATTTCTGGATCAGTATTTTTACCTAATAATTCAAGAATCTTATTTACACAATTCAAATAGGAACTAAAATCTCCTAAAGATAAATTGATATCAGCTAACTGTTCCCATTGAGCACGTTCATTATTTACATCTTGCAACAACCCATATAAATATGCTTTTACAGGACTAGGCATATCTTCATTAAACACTTTATCAAATAACTCTTGAGCAACATCTTTCAAATACAACTTACTAATAGTATTTAATAAATTATCTCTCAACAAATTATAATTTGGGAAATAAATACAATTATTGTATTCATATAAAAATCCCATGTTAGAAAGTTTTTCTATAATTTCAGTCTTATTTTGATAACCTAAACTATCAATTGTACCAATATCAATACGAGTTCCTAACAAAACAATAGAAGTTAAAAACTTCATTGCAGCTTCATCATCTTGTAATAAGTTCAATCTTCTTGCAACTAATTTATCCAAACTAGATGGGATAATAATTGTTTTTGGATTAATCATCTCAATACTATCATCATCAGCTGCATATACACCTGATTCTATTAAATATTGAATAGCAATATCGATAAACAAGCTGCTACCACAAGCATATTTGGCAATTCTCTGAAAATAAAAATTATTCAATATATTTCTGTAATAAATTTTATTTTCTTCAATTAATTTTTCAAAAGATGTTGGTTTTAAAGAGATTTCCGTATAATATGGCTTACTCAAAAGAAAATGACAATCTTTATGCAATGAGAAACTATTACTATAAGAAATCAAGAAACTTATATCTAACCTATCAAATTCTTCGAATAAAAACTTAAGTACATCATATGAGCTTGAATCAATTTTATCAAAATCTTCAACAAAAATAAGAGTTTTTGGAATAATTTGTAATAACGTTAAAAAGATATCAAAATAAACATAACGAGTATCTTCATTATTATTTCCGTCACGCTTTTGTAATGTAATAAGATCTTTAATCAAGCCATCAGGATCAACAGACGCAAACATCGAAAAATCATTTTGGAAAAATAATTTTTGAGAAACTGTATATTCAAAAATAGCAGAAACCAAATCCCTAAAAAAGGAATATGGAGAATATTTCATTTCATCATAACAAGTTATAGAAATTATATTATTAAATTGTCCGGTACTAGCAGCAGTATTCAAAACTTTTAATGTATAAGGTTTATACATCTCTGCTGTTTTTATAGCAACAATACCTTTTGGAACAGCTTGAAACTTATTTAAAATATGAAATAAAACATCAATATTTTCTGTCCTAATAAAATCAGCCTGAATTCCTTCAAAATTAATTGTATCAACATCATAAATAGCATCAGGATCATCAGGATACTCAAGGTTATTTAAAGCTTCTCCATCTAATTTATCTTGCTCAATAAGCATATTTTGGACAAAATTAGGAACAACAACTTCTTGATCTTCTTCATCCTCAGGATATTCAACTTTTACGAATTCTCTTAAATCAACTTCATAAAACATGACCATTTCGCCATTAATCATAACTGAATTTAATGGAGAAATTTTATATTCTGCACCTATAGCATCACTCACATTATCATCGGTTAGAACTTGGAAAGTATTTAATATTTTTTCTTCTTTATTTTTAGTATTTTGATTTAATAGACTGATATTAAAACCTGATTCACAATCATTAGGATTATCATTAATACTTCTTTTTAATAAAAACATATTACAACGAATTGAAGCATTCTTTTTTTTAGTCAACTTGCAATTCATAGCAGTAATAAGATTTAATAAATCAATTGCAGCCTTAGTTGCAGAAGCTACAGAGCTATTAAATGTATAATCTTTATCAAATCTTATTACATAAGTTTTTCCTATAACCTGCCTGCGTAACCCAATAGATTTAGCATAATCTTTTATTAGTTTATCTAAATTAATTTTAAATTTGTTAAGAAGCTTGGCCGTCCCTAATAAAGTCTTCATCTCGTCCATATTAGGAAAATCAATAGTTAGCATAACAAAATCATCAGTATTAGCCTCATTCATTATGACACTTTTTTCGGTATCAAAGCCACACTTTTTACATTTTTTAGAAATTGTTTGATTGATTTTTCCACAATTATGGCACTTCGAAATAATTACATAACCGCATTTTTTGCAAGTATTATTTTCATTTATTGTTTTGCAAATCGGGCAAGCGAGTTTAAGCACCTTTTTACAATTAGGGCAAACCATCGCTTTATCATCTATTTCTAAACCACATTTTGGACATTCCATAGAAAAATTATACCACGCAACGCATGACTATACAATATTAACAACTCATCTAAATAGTTGATTTAGTTATATCTTATGCCTGCTTCCTTCATTCTTCTAATACATTCTTTAATTGTATCAACATCCTTAGTTAAGGCAACACGGAAATACCCTTCACCGTATTTACCATAACCATTTCCAGGTGGCACAACAACATGAGCTTTTTCTAGCATTACTGTTACAAATTCTTCAGATGTCATTCCTTTTGGTACAGGAAGCCATAAGTAGAATGTAGCCTTCGAAGGTTTTACACTCCAGCCAAGTTCTCTAAAACCTTCTTCTGCAGCATCTCTACGTTCTTGATACATTTTATTCAAATCATTAATATATTTAGGATCAATATTAAAAGCAACAGTTGCAGCATCTTGAATAGCTTTAAAAGTACCTGAATCAATATTGTTTTTAATAGTTCCAAGGGCTTTTATTGCATCAGCATTACCACATACAAAACCTACCCTCCATCCTGTCATATTATATGATTTTGAATGAGAATAGAATTCAATTGCTACATCTTTTGCACCTTCGACTTGCAAAACGGAAGGAGCTTTATAGCCATCATATGTCATTTCAGAATATGCCATATCAGAACATAATAAAATATCATATTTTTTACAAAAATCAACAGCTTTCTTAAAGAAATCCAAATCAGCAACAGCTCCTGTTGGGTTATTTGGATAATTTAAAAACATAATTTTTGATTTTTTAGCAATATCTTCAGGAATTTTATCGAAATCAGGCAAATATCCGTTTTCTTCCAATAATGGCATTTCATATGGAGTACCGCCTGCAAAAATAGTCGCATTATGATAAACAGGATATCCTGGATCTGGAACAAGAGTATAATCTCCTTTATCTACATATGCAAAAAACACATGAGCAATAGCTTCTTTAGATCCAATATTTGCAAGCATTTCTTTATCAGGATCTAATTCTACACCAAAACGATTTTTCATCCATTCACAAGCACCTTTTCGAAATTTTTCAGTACCGTTATATGGAGGATAATCATGATTTTTAGGATTATCAATTGCCTTGTGCATTTCTTCAACAACCGGAGGCAAAGTAGGAGTATCAGGATCACCAATTCCTAAACTTATAATATCAATACCTTTAGCTTTCGCTTCAGCAATTTTTCTATCAATTTCTGCAAACAAGTATGGTGGAATTTGTTCTAAACGTTCTGATACTTTCATAACTTCTCCTTCTTAATATTCTTTCCTTACCGTTAATTTTATGTTATCATAAATATAAAGGAAAAACAATGAGTATAATAGCAGACGACAATGATTTTCAACATAAAAGTATCACCGAAAAGAAAAAAAATTCGGTAGTAAAATGTGAATGTCTAGATAATGACAAAAACTTTGAAAATTGTATTCGTCCAAAATCATTTGATACATATATCGGGCAATCAGCATTAAAAGAGACTTTGAAAATCTCTATTGCTGCTGCAAAAAAAAGAGAATTACCGCTTGATCATTTGCTATTTTACGGGCCACCAGGCTTAGGGAAAACAACTCTTGCAGGTGTAATTGCTGAACAAATGGGAGTAGATATAAAAATCACATCTGCACCAGCCTTGGAAAGACCTCGAGATATTATAGGAATTTTAATGTCTTTAAAAGGTGGCGAAATATTATTTATAGATGAAATTCACAGACTAAATAAAGTTGCAGAAGAAATTTTATACCCTGCAATGGAAGACTTTTTCTTAGATATGACAACAGGTAAAAGTCAAACTGTAAAGACGCTTAGAGTTCCACTTCCTAAATTTACACTGATAGGAGCGACAACAAAAGCAGGTGAATTATCAGGGCCATTACGTGATCGTTTCGGGATTATACACAGACTTGAATTTTATACAGAAAATGAACTTGCACAAGTAATTACAAGAACTGCAGGCATTTTAAACATAGAAATTACAGAACAAGGCGCTCATGCTATTGCAAAGAGATCTCGTGGAACACCACGTATTGCAAACAGACTTGTAAAAAGAGTTTCTGACTACGCTCTAGTAAAACATGACGGAAAAATTACAGAAGACGTAGCAAACAAATCTCTTGATATATTAAAAATAGATAATTACGGACTTGATAATACAGACAGAAGCCTTTTAAGATTAATTATTGAAAAATACGATGGTGGCCCTGTCGGAATAGAAACAATTGCTGCAGCAATTGGTGAAGATGTAAGAACAATTGAAGACGTATGCGAGCCTTTCTTATTACAAGCAGGCCTATTACAGCGTACTCCTCGCGGGAGAAAAGTATCCCCCGCTACATACAGACATCTTGGCTATAAAAATATAGACATAAACGAACAAAAAAGCTTGTTTTAATAGTTCATTTCCCAATTATCATTTAATATTTTTCCAATACAACCATATCCTAAATAATTTTTAAAACAATTTGAATTATATAAATTTTCACGAATTTTAGTTAAAGACTGACCATTACATACTCCTTTTGATTTACACTCCGGAGTTGCTCCTAAGACATCTAAAGAACCATCATCATAAAACTCAAGGTGAAAGACATCTCTACCACCAATATTAGGGCCAGCAGAACCATTAACATCTATTACTACATGTCCATAATAAGAATTAACACCATTTACAGTCAAAGTATATAGAGCTGGAGGATCTAACAATATACTTGCCCCACTTGCAAGAGTGACACAATAAGCAGCACTCCAACCAGAGAAATTTTTCAACTCAGAAGTTCCATCAATTGAACGATACTCAGATGCTAAACAAGGAGTTCTAACATCTCCCTCCTCACAGGTATTAACAACTTTAAAATAATTATTAAAAAATTCTCCAACTTTTGCTCTACTATTCAAACCAGCTTCTCTTAAATTTAATGCATTATGATCTGACATATATTGCAATGAAGCCTGTTGTATTTCATTATAAACTTTATGAAATTGTGTTACATATGTTTTTCTCTGATGATTCTGCATTAAAGTTGGAATAGTCATTGCAGATACAACCCCAATAATACCCAAAGTAACTAAAACCTCTGCGAGGGTAAAACCTTTATATGGAGCTGCTAAATTGCCCCCCCCCCGAAATTCTTAATTCTTCTCATAAATAGCTCCTTTCTTTATTTATAAACATTTTTTATTATAACAATATTTTCACTAAACTTCAAGTTTTGCTTTGAGTTGTCTTTGTGTTTTTATTTTTTCTTCCAAACGTTTTTGGTTATACCCGTAGCCAGCATAAATTGCAACCCCCATTAACAACCAAAGAGGGAAATACAAAGAAGATGTTGTTAAAAATTTCATTGAATAAACCATCAATCCTCCACAAGTAATAATCCCTAGAATTGGGAATACTGGAGAAAACGGGACTTTAAAAGGTCTTGGTCTATCTGGATCTGTTTTACGCAATATTAACACCGCAATACAAATTATTATAAAAGATGTAAATGTTCCAAAATTACACAATTCTGCTGAAATATTTAAATCCATAAACAAAGTACAAATAATTACCACAATACCTGAAATCCAAGTCAAAACATGCGGAGTTCTGTATTTTTTATGAATTAATCTCAAAGATTTAGGTAAAAATCTATCCCTGCTCATTGCATATAAAATTCTTGTTGTACCTAATTGATAAATCAAAATTACTGATGTTAAAGCACACAACGCACCTATTGAAATCAGACCAGCAAACCAATCTTTACCAATTACACGCATTGCATGAGCGATAGGAGCCTGAGTATCAATATGACCTAAAGGAACATTACCTGTTAACACTAATGCTACTGCAACATACAAAACAGTACAAATAATCAAAGTCCCTAAAATCGCAATAGGTAAATCTCTTTGAGGATTTTCAGTTTCTTCTGCAGTTGTAGAAATAGCATCAAATCCAATATATGCAAAGAATATCAAAAATGCGCCCATAAACACACCTTCAAAACCGTTAGGCGCAAATGGTGTCCAATTTTCAGGTTTTACATAAAAAGCGCCAACAACTATAAATGATAAAATCATAAACATATTTACACCAACCATAATACTTGCAAATCTAGTAGATTCTTTGACTCCTTTGATTAGCAATATAGTAAGTAGCAATACAATAACCATTGCAGGTAAATTTATTGCACAAGGTATTTTATCAAATAAATATGGCATTTGAGAATGGGGATCTAATCCAAATTTATCACAATATGCAAACATATAACGATAATCAGCTCTCAACCACAGTGGGAAATTTACAACAAAATCAGGCAAAATATGCTTAAATCCTTTTAAGAATTGAACAAAATACCCAGTCCAAGCACAAGCTACTGTAATATTTCCGATTGCATATTCTAACATCAATATCCAACCGACCATCCAAGCCATGAATTCACCCATAGTAGCATAAGTATAAGTATAAGCACTACCTGCTACAGGAATCATTGCAGCAATTTCGGAATAACACAATGCTGAGAATACACAAGCAATAGCTGCTAATACCATCGATATAATAATTGCAGGACCAGCACCGGCACTTTCAGGACCACCTTGTATTGCTGACCCGATAATCGTAAAAATACCGGTTCCAACAACTGCACCAATACCTAGTACAATCAAATCAAATACATTCAAAGTCTTTTTTAATTCAGACTTTTTACTCACAGCTATTAATTCGTCGGGGCTTTTTTTCTTTAAAGCGTTTAATAATATATTTTTCAATTCCATTATTTCATCATTTCTTGTTTTTTAAGTTCTACTTTTTCATTATGGATTCTATTTTCATTTTGTCTATTTCTTACAAATCCATATAATAAATAAATTATAGCACCTACACCTAACCAAACAGGGAATAATAAAGCTGATCCAGATGGCTGCATTGATTTATAAATCATAAGCCCGCCACAGCAAATAATTCCTAATGCTGGTGTAACTGGTGAAAATGGAACCTTAAAAGGTCGAGGTCTTTCAGGATCTGTCTTACGCAATATCAATACTGCAACACATACAATTATAAAAGATGTGAATGTTCCATAATTACACAATTCAGCAGCAACATCAAGATTTAAAGTCAAAATTCCAAGTACAGCCAACAAACCAACTGTCCAAGTCAAAAGAGCTGGTGTATGGAATTTTGGGTGTAACTTTTGAAATCTTTGAGAAATAAAATGATCTCTACTCATTGCATATAAAATTCTTGTAGCAGCCATTTCAAGCACTAACAAAACTGATGTCAAACCTGCTAAAGAGCCTATTGAAATTAATCCAGCTGCCCAATTCATATTAAATAAAGACATACAATATGCCATAGGCGCTTTTAAAAATCCCATAGGAACAGGAGCACTTGTATCTTGTAAACCAGTTAAAACTAATGCTACTGATACATATACAATTGTTGTAATTATTAAAGAACCAATAATACCTATTGGCAAATCTTTTTGAGGGTTCTTACATTCTTCTGCAGCAGTTGCAAGAGCATCAAATCCAATATAAGCAAAGAATATTAAAAATGCACCTGCGAAAATACCTGCAGCACCATTTGGTGCAAAAGGTGTCCAATTTTCAGGTTTTACGAAAAACGCACCTGCAACTACGAATAATGCAATTACTGCAAGTTTTATAAATACCATTATCCCTGCCATTTTTGTAGAATCTTTTGTTCCTTTAACCAAAATCATTGTAATTAAAAGAACAATTATAATAGCAGGTAAATTTATACAAATTGGTAATCCAAACAATGTTGGGATATGAACAGATGCATCTGCTGCAGCAATTTTAGCAGCACTAAAAGCATCATTGACTAAATACACAGGAGGATGAGCAAGCCATGCAGGTAAAACTTTTTCAAACCCGCTTAAAAACTGAACAAAGTGGTTAGACCAAGCACAAGCAACTGCAATAAATCCAATTGCATACTCAAGCATCAAAACCCAGCCTACCATCCAAGCAGCAAACTCTCCTAATGTCGCAAAAGTATAAGTATAAGCACCACCTGCGACAGGTATCATTGTTGCGAATTCTGAATAACATAGCGCTGAAAATATACAAGCAATAGCTGCAATAATCATAGAAACAACTAATCCAGGACCAGCACCTAAAGCTGAGCCATCAGCACTACCGGCAGCTGCAATACCAACAACTGCAAAAATTCCTGATCCTATAATTGCACCTACACCTAAAATAATTAGATCAAAAACTCCAAGAGTTTTTTCTAACCCTTCTGATTTTGCATCAGCGAGCATTTCATCAGGATTCTTAATCCTGGTAATTGTCTTTAAAAAGTTGCGAGTAAATGTCGCACGGTGAAATTTTTCAGCCATCTATTTTCCTTATGTTATTTACAAAGAGGGAATCCCATTTCTTCTCTTTGTGCTACGTATAATCTTGCAACAGCAGAAGCCATTGTTCTTACTCTGTTGATAAAATTAATTCTTTCATCTTTACTGATTACGCCTCTTGCATCTAAAAGGTTAAATGTATGAGAACATTTTAAAACGTAATCATAAGCTGGCAAAACTAATTTTGAGTTAATACAATTATCAACTTCTTTTTGATATAAATCAAACATTGTAAACAAAGCTTTTGCATCACTAACTTCAAAGTTATACTTTGATTGTTCTATTTCATTTTGTAAAAAGATTTCGCCATATTTAAGCGTATCATTCCACATAATATCATATACAGATTCTTTGTTTTGCAAATACATTGCAATACGTTCCAAACCATAAGTTAATTCTAAAGCAACAGGTTTAACTTCAACACCGCCAACTTGTTGGAAATATGTAAATTGAGTAATTTCCATACCATCAAGCCAAACTTCCCAACCTACACCAGCAGCTCCTAAAGTTGGAGATTCCCAGTTATCTTCAACAAATCTTACATCATGTTCTTTTAAATCAATCCCCATAGCTTCTAAACTTTTTAAATAAAGTTCTTGAGCATTATCTGGAGATGGTTTTAAGATTACTTGGAATTGATAATAATGACCAAGCCTGTTTGGGTTTTCACCATATCTTGCATCTGTAGGTCTTCTGCAAGGTTCAATCATTGCAGTATTCCAAGGTTCAGGGCCTAATGAACGCAAAAAAGTAGCAGGGTTCATTGTAGAAGCACCTTTTTCAATATCATAAGGTTGTTGAATTATACAACCGTAATCTGACCAAAATTTTTGTAGATTAAAAACTAGTTCTTGAAAGTTTAAAGCCATAACATATTCCATTATATATTGTATTTATTACACTCTTTTGCACAAATAAAGCAACACCGCTCACACGTGCTTTTTTCATAGTACGTCCAACATATTCAAATTGCAAACTTTATGTTTAAAAATATTAAGCTAGAATAAATTATTAATTAAAATAATATTCTTTGTTACAATATTTCTGATTACCATTTACACACTTTAAATAATCCATATTTTCCATCTGGATTACCCAAGCACCACAACCTGATCCATTCCACCAACCTGCAGTAGTAGTATCAGATGAAGGATTACACATTAATTGTCGAGCATGAGTATCTGCCCCACCTCTTGGTATTACCTTATCTTTTGTTGCATGTAATGTAAATGTATCCACCCCCCAACGATTTGGAAGTTTATCTCCATTTATATCAACAGTAAACTGGAAACATAAGTTTAAATTTTTACATGTAAGAGCATCCTCAATTCCTACTGGAGCACCAAAAGAAACAATTGTACCATCATTAATAACTATAGCTGCGCTTCCTCCAATATTGTCTACATTATTATTTAATAAATCTTTTCTAGCAACAGAAGCAAAACATCCTTTAGTACCTAACTTGCATATTTTGACATTTTTAATGTATTTTGAAAACATTAGAGCTACATCATCCCAACTTTCTACATCCCAAGTTGAAGGATCACCATATTCATTGAGCACTCCTATATATGCATTTGATAATGTTGAATAGGCTTTTTTCAATCTTACTACTGTTTCTTTTTCTCTATGATTGGCTATTAATGAAGGCATCGTCATTGCAGCAACAACACCTATAATCCCTAATGTAATTAAAACCTCTGCTAATGTAAATCCAATCCGTGAAACTTTACTCAATGCTATATTTTTTAAGAACGCTCGAAAGCCTTGTGGAGCAAGCTCTAAATTGCCCCCCCCCCGAGCACTACGTACGTAGATATTTCAACACAACTATCTTTTGATTTGAAAGTTTTTTGTACATGTTTTGTCTTAAATCTTTTCATAGCTCGCTCCTTTCTTAATTAACGATATTTATAATTATCATACGATATTTATAATTATCATACAATATTTACAAATTTTGCACAATAGTGTTAGTATTAATTTATAATAAAGGAGATAAATCATGGCAAATAAAATAATAATATTTTCAGGGAAACAGTATTCTGGAAAAGACACCGTTGCAAAAATAATGCTTGCAGAAATGAAAGATTATAAAAGATGCGCAATGGGAGATATTATAAAACTTACATATGGAAAACAAAAAGGACTTACATATGAAGAAATTGAAAAAAACAAACCTTTGTACAGACAAGATTTAATTAATTTAGGTAACTGGGGAAGAGCACAAGATCCAGATTACTGGCTAAAAAAAATCATAGAACAAGACGGAAATATTATGGTTACAGATGTAAGAGTTCCTCACGAATACGAAGTATTTAAAAATGCAGGAGCTATTACAATAAGAGTTGAAGCATCACGAGATACAAGAGCATCTCGAGGAGAACTTGTAGGAGAAAATGACATTACAGAAATTGGTCTTGATAATATTAAAGATTGGGATTATATAGTCGAAAATAACTCTGATTATGAAACATTAAAAGAAAAAGTTTTTGCAATTATAAAAAAAATAAAAGAGGATTAAGCAAATCCTCTTTTATTTTTACCTATTAGCTTCTTAACAAATTAGACCATACCCTCTTTAACAGCTTTAACTGCAGCTTGTACTCTGTCATTTACACACATTTTTTGTAATATAGAGCAAACATGAGCTTTTGCAGTATGCACACTAACAATTAATTCTTTCGCAATTTCGGTATTACTTTTACCTGATACAAGATGTTTCAATACTTCAAATTCTCTTTCTGTCAAAGGAACTCTACCTTCAGAACTTGATTTACTTGGAAGGATTCCAATATTGTCAATTTTTGGCAATGAATTTAAAGTCATTTGTGCAACCATAGGATCAATCCAACAAACACCAATCGCAACATCTCTTACAACATCTGCCAATTTATTCGGATCAATATCTTTCAAACAATATGCACTAGCCCCTGAGCTTAATGCTGCAATTACTTCTTCGCATCTGTCATGAGAAGTTAAGGCAATAATTTTTGAAACAATATTCATTTCACGGCATTTAACCATAGCTTCAATACCATTCATGCCAGGCAGCCCTAAATCCATTAAAATAACATCAGGTTTATGTCTTTCTATTAATTTTAGACCTTCAACAGCATCTTCTGCTTCAGCAACTACATTTATATCATCATTTGCATTTAAAGCACAACGCAGACCAACTCTTGTTAATTTAAAATCTTCTACAATAATCACACTAATAGTTTTGGTTTGAGTTTCTGCAGTTTTTTGAGTCATGTTTTTACCCCACTTTCATAACAATTGCTTCTACATATCATCATCGACATGACTATTAAAGAATATCTATGAGTGTTAATCCATTACCCATATGGGTAATATTATTGTAAAAAGTACAATTAATATTCAAATTATAATTTATTTAATTATCATGATATAATATTTTTAGAATCTAAAAATTATAGTTTTAAGGGAGTGTGGAAATGTTGGAATTCCTTTTCGGAAAAAAGAATAGCAATCAAAATGATAAAGTACTTAGATTAAACAAGATTTATGCAGCTTTAAAGGAAAGTTACCCTGCTGAAAAAATCTCTGACGATAGAAAAAAAGAACTAAGCAGTCTTATAAAAAAATACGGCTATTTACCTTATCCATATGTAAAAGCCTTAGAAGAATTAACTCCAGAAGAAATTCTTTTTGGTCTTGAAATAAAATGGGAAGACAACAAAGTATTCAAAAGCAATGAATTTGTTGTAACTGATAATAAAATAAGCGTTCTAGCAAGAAATAATATAAAAAACTCATCTTGGATTCAAAAAGAAGGGCATGACATAAAATTAATAAATCTAGCTGGACTTGGTGACGGTAATAAAACTAAAGATACCGGTAAATTTATTGATTGGCTAAGACAATTATTAATCCTACCAACAGGGAATTTAGAAAATAACATTTTCAACACTACAATATATTTAATTCCATTCCATCCTAGAGAATTTGGCTGTGCCTATCTTCCTAAAAGTTCTGAAGTTAGTGAAAAACTGTTTGATGAAAATATCGAAAAACTTACAGGCATGGACGTAAAAGAACAGGTCCAAACATTTATCATGCTTTCTCAATTAGCAGGCCACCCTGTAATTTATGATATTCTGCCACAAACTGGAAGATTTTCTAAAGCCGTACTTGCCAATCCAGAAATTGCAAGATGGTTTGACATTAATATTTTGAATAATGAACTTGATTCAAATATTGACAGAATTGCAAAGAATATGCCTGAATCTTTTGATGATGAAGATGTAGAACTCGTAAAAAACATTTATAAAGATTCGCAAAACGGCTCATCAGGGGATTTAAGTTCGCATTACAAAAATATCTATGACACATTTGACAGTCTTATGAATGAAGCTAAAAAAGAACTCTCAAATGTAATGATGAAAAAAGAAAATCAAGAAAAAATTCAAAAAAAGGCAAGAGATATTGTAGCCAAAATACACGGATTTAAAAATAATCAAAAATTAACAGAAGATGATATTACACAACAAATAGAAGCAATCCAAGAATTAATAAAAGAAGGACTATGGCCAGCCCCTGGAGGAGCTTGGTGTTCTGCAGGCGTTCCAATTTATGACAAAATGAGTGAATGCGGTGGTTACCCAACATTTAAACATTACGATTACAAAGGGGAAGACGTTACAAGTTTTGCTAATTTGGATTGCCAAACTCCATACTATTTTTGCTATTTAGAAAACGGATCATTCAATACTCCAGTAATTGATTATTTTGTAAACTATATGGTAAATCTTCAAAAAGATTATAATTTTGACGGCTACAGAGTTGATCATATTGACCACATTGTCGATAAAGTTTCAGAAAATCATGGACGTCCTATTAGCTATAGGGCTCCAAGAGTAGTTTTAAACAAATTAAATAAAACAATGAAAAGCAAAATTCCATACTTTGGAACTCTTGCAGAATATATGCTATGGGATGACTATTTGAAAGAATACCATAAAGGTATGAACTTTGACCTTTTATGGGGAAATGACATTGTATCACAATCAGAAAAAACTCCTGAAAAAATTACTGAAGATAATCAACATTTATTTAACTATAATGTTAATTTCAAAAAAGGAGAAAAACTATCTATATTAAAAACATATAACAACCAAGACGGTGAATTCAGATGTATTGACCAATACCCAGGGCAATTAGGAGAAACTGGTGCTTTGTATAAATGGTTTAAATACAAATTTTTACCAGGCGGCAAATTTGCACAAAGACCTATGTTATATGTAGATGGAGATGAAAGTTTTACAAAACGCGGCATCGAAAGTGTTATCGGAGAAGAAATATCAATGCCTAGAGAAAAGAATTACGAATTTTATAAAAAATTCAACGCTATAGACATGTTTGTAAAAAACAATCCAATAATCTCAAATGGCGAAGCACAAATGATTATTCAAGACGATGACGGTTTTTCATCTTGGATTATATCAAAGGTTCCAGAAAAAACAGCTTATCTTGTAGTTTCAAACTACAAATACACAAATGAACGCGTTACAATGTTTGATGAAGATAATAAAAGTTATTCAGAAATAATGCACGGGCAACCGGTATTTGACAAAACAATAAACTTACCATCTGATTATGTTATCTTAAAAGAATATTACATTGACGATGATGAATTCGTTTCAAATCCATTTGATACAGAAACTTCAACATTACATTTCGACAAATTAGAAGCAAGTGAATTCAGAGTATATGAATTAAAAAGAGCTTGACAAAAGTTGAAAAATCAGAAATAATATTTGTAAAATATGGAGGTTGAAAAATGTTTATTCAAGAAGCTTTGAGAGTGCCCCCCCCCCGCGAAACACAGATATAGCAAGCATATCAATAAAAAAGGTTTACTTTTTTAACAAAAATTGCAATACTAGTGATACAAAACATCACATAAAATCAAGAAAAGCTTTTACTTTGGCTGAAGTATTGATTACTTTGGGGATTATTGGAGTTGTAGCAGCACTTACAATACCTACGTTGGTTAATAATTACAGAAAAAAAGTGCTTGAAACTGGTTTAAAAAAATCAATGTCCACCATTCAACAAGCTCTAAACACTACAGCATCAGAATATGGAGCTGATTATTTACTTAAATATCGTATGGATAATCTTGTCACAGCACCAATCCCTAAAGAAGAAAGAGAAAAAATAAACGAAATCTTTGGAGAACAATTAAAATATGTAAAAATTCTTACTATCGGGGAAGCATACAAGATAAAAACATACAGCTTTAAAAGTAAAAAAGAAATAGGAGATAGATACTACGCCCTAAATCCTTGGGACGGAGTAATTACTCCAAAAATATACTTATTACCTGATGGAACAACAATTGCGGGGATTGCATTTCAAACACACGGGACATATGACGGGATAAAAATAGGTTTTGATACAAACGGACCATACAAAGGACCAAATAGATTTGGTTATGATTTATTCTTTTTTGATACAGGATACTGGAACATAACAGCTTGTAATGATAGTTATTACTATGGATGTTTCAAATATGCACAACAAGATCAATGGCCGGATGATCCTACAAAAAAATATTGGGATAATTTAAAGTTATAAAAAACTATTGCCCAAATAATAATCTTGTTTTATGCTATAGATATGATAAAACAGCTTAGAATAAAAGATTACATTTTAATAGACGAACTCACTGCTAACTTTGATGAAAAATTAAATGTTATCACTGGTGAAACAGGTGCAGGTAAAAGTATATTGATAAATGCAATTGATATAGCTTTTGCTCCCCGCGTATCTAAAGATGTAATAAAACATGATAAAGAAAAAGCTGTTATTGAACTCGTCATTGAAAATACAAAACATGATTTAAGCAAATTGTTTGAAGAAAATGGTGTTGACAATTTCGGTTCTGAAATTGTTTTAACAAAAGAAATTACTCAAAATGGAGTACGTTCTAGAGTAAATGGAACTCTTGTTAATCAAGAATTTATAAAACAATTAAAATCATATTTCCTTGATATTCATTCTCAACATCAAACATATGCTTTTATGCAACCCAAATATCATATAAATCTTTTGGACAACTATGCTAAAGAATCATATGGCAATAAACTTGATGCTTATAGGGAAAAATTCAAAGAATATCAGCATTTGCAATCGCAACTTGACACTTTAAAAAATGCGTCAAATGCGACAGAAAGCCAGATAGAATTTTTACAATTCCAAATAAATGAAATAGACAGTGCAAATATTCAAAGCCCTACAGAAGATGAAGAATTAAATTCAGAACTTGAAGTTTTAGAAAATGCAGAAAAATTAAAAGAACTTACAGGCACTTCTTACTGGGCAATTAATGGTGATGACGGATCTATAATTGAAGCCTTAGGAAAAATTAAACAAAATATCTCAAAAGCTGCATCTATGGATAAGAATTTGGAAGAATTAGAAAGTAATCTAATAGATGCAATTGAGAGATTAAAAGATGTAGGCTCTGACCTTAGGGATTATAGCCAAAATTTAGACAATGATACAGAAAGACTTAATGAAATTCAAGAAAGATTATTCCTGCTTGATAAACTAAAAAGAAAATATGGCGGAACTTTAGAGTCCGTTCTTGAAACTTTTGATAAATTATCAAAAGAATTAAATGCAATAGAATTTTCGACACAAAACATAGAAGAACTGGAAGCAAAAATCGAATCTACTCATAAAGAATTGATGCATACTGCATCTGAAATAAGTGAAAGCAGACAAAATTATGCTCAAGTATTATCTGTTCTAATCCAAGAAAAATTAGAAAAATTAGAACTACCAAAAGCAAGATTTGAAATTTCAGTTACCCAAAAAAAGCTATGTTCTGATGGAATTGATAATGTAGAATTTTTAATTTCAACAAACGTGTCAGAAGATTTAAAACCTCTTGCAAAAGTTGCATCAGGCGGAGAAATTTCTCGTGTAATGCTTGCAATAAAATCAATTTTTGCACAAAGTGATGATATTAATACAGTAATCTTTGATGAAATTGATACAGGAATTTCCGGTAAAGCATCACAAAGTGTTGCTGATGAAATTGTAGAATTATCTAAATACCACCAAATAATTTTAATTACGCACCAAGCTATTATCGCCTCAAAAGCAGATAAACATTTTTATGTAAGAAAATCCCAAAGTGATGAAACAAAAGTTGATGTATATGTACTCACAGGAGAAAATAGAATTAAAGCTCTTGCAGAATTAGCTGGCGGTGAAATAAATGAACAATCAATTGAATTTGCAAAATCATTAATTTTACAATAAAAAAGGAGCTATAAAACTCCTTTTATGTTTAGGATATTTAAGATAAAACATTAATCTAAATTGTTTATAGAACGGATTTGTTCCTAATCCTCAATAAAATCTCTGAAGTGCTGTAATTCCTTTTTCTCTCTGATTTTTGATAATGCGGAATCCTCAAGCTGTCTTATTCGTTCTTTAGAATATCCCATTATCTCTCCTAGTTGTTCCAATGTTTTAGGCATTTCCCCATTTATCCCAAAACGATAGGTTATAATCTTTTTTTCTCTTTCAGGCAAAGTTGATAATAAATCTTCAATGCTTCCTTTTAATGCATTATTTTTAGTTTGAATTTCTGGAGATCTGTAAGATTTATCCTCGATATAATCCCCGATATTCAAATCTTCTGTAACAGGGGTTTCCAAACTTATCGGTTCTTTTATTATTGACTTTTTTATAGTCATAAGCTGTTTTGGTGTAATCCCCAACCCTTCAGCTACTTCCATATCAGTAGGTTCACGTCCTAATTCAAAAGATAATGTCGTATACATCTTTTTATACTTTCTAATTTTATCTGTCATATGAACAGGAATTCTTATTGTTCTCGAATTATTTGAAATTGCTCTTATAATTGTCTGTTTTATCCACCAAGTTGCATAAGTTGAAAATTTAAAATTCTTTGAATAATCAAATTTTTCTGCAGCCTTAATCAAACCTAAAGAGCCTTCCTGCACCAAATCCATAAATAAGACACCTTGTCCTATATATTTTTTTGCGATACTTACAACAAGTCGTAAATTAGCTTGAACAAGCTTTCTTTTTGCAATTTCAGCTTGAGATTTTTTCCCTTCTTTTATTTGTTTTCCAAGAGCCTTTTCCTCCTTTGAGTTTAACAATTTTACTTTTCCTATATCTTTCAAATACATTTGCAAAATATCATCATCATTTGATATTGAATTAAATGTTTTTGGTTCTTCAATATCGTCATCATCAATTTCAATAAATTCTGTATCATACTGATACTCCGGTTTTAAATCTTTATACAAATCTTCTTCAATATATTTTGTAACAGCCATTTAAATCCCTCATCTTCTACAAAAATTGTCACACTTTTATTTTTTTTGACGTAGAATCGGAAATTTTGTTTCAAAGTCATTTTTTGTGTAAAATATAAATTATGGGAATTGTAAGTGAAAAAGATTTTATAGAACGCGTTAAAAATTTATCTGAAACATCTTTCAAACCTGGAGAAAGAAAAGATTTAAACGTTTTAGATTCACATGATTTCAGATATTTAGAATCTGGAGAGTTTGGTGCAAACTTACATATACATTCTGAATATTCAGATGGTTCAATGTCAATTGATGAACTTTTAGAAAATGCTCAAAAAATCACAGAAAAAAATACAAACTTTTTACTTGCACTCACAGACCATGACACAATAGACGGGACAAAAGAAATTACAAAAAAAATAGATAAATATAAAAACGTAAATATTTGTCTTGGGCTTGAAATATCAACAATTGGAATAAATTTTCCTGATCAAAAAAAGCCTTGTCAGATACATTTACTTGTCTATGGAATAGATCCGTTTGATGAAAAATTAAATAATTATTTATTTCACAAAAGAGATTTAAAACTTCAACTCGCAAAAGCGACTATCGAAAAATTAAATTCAGCACTCACAGGATACAATTTTAATATAGAAGAAGCATCAAAATGTCATATTATGATTAAAAAAGGGCAAGATGAAGTTGCTCATCCTCTAAAAAAATATACAGCAGGGAAAATTTTACTTAATTACTATTTGCCTGATGCTGATTTTTCCTATGATGCACCGATAAAAGAATTTAAATATTTATTCAAAACAAGTAGTGAACCTTATTATAAAATTTATAAAAAAGCTCTTGAAATGTATATCGATCATGAGTTACCTAAAATTCCAGAAAAAATAGAAGAAAAAATTCAAATAGCAAGAGAAATATATATGCAATCTCATCCAACAATTGGGAAAATGCTTGAGCCTTTTTCTTCTTTTGAAGATGCAGTAGAATTTGTCTCTAATCTTAATTCAGGAGTAATGTCAATCGCGCATCCTGCTAGAACAAAAGCTTATTGCCCTGAATTTTATACATATCTTTTTGAACATTTCAAAAAATACGGCAAGGATAAAGCATTATTATATGAAGGTTACTATCAATCATACGAAGGCGATTATTATCAAAAATGGCAAGCAAAAATTGATGAAGCAGCACAAAAATTTAACCTAATTAAAACAGGCGGACTTGATTCTCACGGGAAAAATATTGTCACAAGATGTCCGTATTCATAATAAGAAAGGGCAAAATGATTAAAAGATTATTACCGGTTTTTATACTTTTATTTATATTAACATCAACTAAATCACTTGCAGATGAAGGCTATGTGAGTCCTGAATCATATGCTGTAAATGAAGCAGATTTAATTGATTATATTGATGTTCCGCCTCCTACAAGACCAAATATTGATAATCTTGACAAGCCCGTAAAAATAAAAAGGCAAAAAGAAAGAAAAGTTAGGGAAGAAAAAATAAAACCATATAAACGAGGGCCTGTTTATCACATGGCAAAATGGTGGACTGATCAAAGATACAAACGAGAAGAACCTCATCATGGGGAAAAACATGAAATAAAAGTAAAACAACGTATGGAATACGAAAAACAACTTCTTGAAAAACAAGAAGAAAATCAGACTTCCCCTGAAGAATAACATATTTCTTCACAAAAAATTTTAAAACTGACAATATTTTTTCTTTTTTATTTTTAATTAATATACAGGGAAAAATATCAAAAGGGATTTCTATGACTTTAAATGTAAATGAAGCTGTGATCTTAAACAAAAAAAATATAAAATTTACATCAGAATCTCAACAAGAAGTAACAGAACAAAAAACAGAAGAACCTAAAGAAGAAAAATCTTTTTATGAACGCAATAAAAAAGCTCTTATAGCTCTAAGCGCTATAGGTGTAGCTGCGATTGCATTAGGAACTCATCATTACATAAAAAGTCGTAACATCACAGATTCCGCAGAATCTGCAACAGATAAAATGACTAAAAAAAGTCAAAAAGCTTTCAATGAATTTAAAGAAAAACTAAATAAATTAAGTGAAAATGATGATGCTACAAATATTATTAAAACAGCATTAGCTGATGATAATCCTGCATTAAAATTAAAAACAATTGATCTTTTATTACAAAAAAACGGCAAACATATAAACGAAAATAACTGGGAAGATATTTTCAATTCATTAGTTAATATAAAACCAACTGAAAGTATCAAACCTGAAAAAATATCCCCAAAAGTAAATGAATTATACAATATTTTATTAGATAAAAATATTGTAAATAATTATGTTATAGATAAAATTATCGAAAAACTCCCAGAAGCTTCAGATAATGTAAAATTAAGTCTTGCCCAAAAATTAATTGATAAAATTTATAAAAAAGGTGAATACATTGAGAATGACTTAAATTTTGAAGAAATCAGAAAGATTCTAAGCATTCTAGATAATGTAAAACAAGAAAAATTTGATTATTATGTAGATAAATATTTAACTTATAAAGATTACAATATATCTGGCTTAAAATACCATTACAACAAAAAATTATATACCGAAACTGAAATTGATAATACATATATAACAGATCTAAAAAATATACTAAATGGGAATTCATTATCAGATAATGACAAACTTCAACTTATAGATGATATTTATTATGCTAAATTTATAGAAAAAGGGAAGCATACAAAAGAAGATATGGTGCTTATAAAAGAAATTCTCAAATCTTTTGAAAAAAATAAAGCAGACATATACCACCCGTCAAACCAACCTTTCTTACATAAACATGACAAATTTTCTTTAGAAGCAAGATTATTCGGACATGCTTATACTTATGACAATTTTAATGTATTCACAACTGAAGAAAAACTAAAAATAGCTAAATCACTAAAAAAAGCTTCTAAAAAAGTTAAAGTTAATACAGCATCCTTAGATGGTAATGCTCATTTTATAAATGATATATACACAAAAGAGTTAGATTTAAGAAGTAAAAATTTCTTTGAAAAACTTACTCCTGAAACATCAATAAATGATTTTGATAAATTTATAGATGAAATGCTTGATAGCTATACTGAAGCCAAAGCTCATTTTATCAAAGGTGATGAAATATTTGAAAAATTGGATGAAGATTTATTAAAACAAAAATTCACAATATTCCAACTTGATGCATATATAGAATTGATGAAAAGACAAGCCGAGTGTTTATTGAAATTTGACACTCAAGGTAGTAAACAAATTGATGAAATTTTTGAAAAAATTGAAAAATTCGGGAAAAAACATTTTAATACAAGCGAGAACTATTATTATAAAAAATCTGGAAAAACTAATTCTAATGAAAGAAAATATAATGCCCAAGATTTTGTAAACAATAAAACGCAAGAAGCAAAATCTAAATTATTAGATTTCTTGAAAAAAGATGAAGCATTAAAAGAATTTGCAGAAATTGTAGAAAACAACAAGCTTGATAAAATTTCTCTGAAAAATATTAAACGTAAGTTTGCGGTAAAATACCACCCGGATAAAGCTAAAGACAATAATCAAAGAGCTGAATTTACTGAAATTTTCCAAGAAATTAACGATTCAATAGAAATTTTAGAAAAAACTTTATAAAAAATAGTTGACAATAAAATTTGTTTCAGTTATTATTAATCTTGCTGAGGGCGTTTAGCTCAGTTGGTAGAGCGCCTCCCTTACAAGGAGGATGTCAGAAGTTCGAGTCTTCTAACGCCCACCATTTTATAAGACCTCTATTAATGAGGTCTTTTTTAGTAAGGAGAATATGTTTTTATGAAAAAGATTTTTATAACGTTTTTATGCCTTATATCTATAGCATTAAGTGCTTATTCCTTTGATTACATAAAAGAAAAACAATCTGTTTATTATAATCCGCAAACTACAAAATGGAGCACATCACAAACATCTCCTAAAGATATTAGATTAATATACAAAATGTTTGTAGGATCAGGTGGTTTTTCAGAATATTACAACAACAAAGGAAAACTTGCCATCGGACCCTTTACAAACATGGAATTTATAAATAATGGCGATTTTATCGGTGTTGATAATGCTAATTTAAAATTTGTTAAATACATCTACAATAATGGTTACTTTAAAGCTGTTCAACTAGATGAAACTTATATTCAATCCCTTTTTCCTAATGCTGAAATTGTAAAAATTTCTCAATTTAAAAATAATGAAATTACCTTATACAAGAAGCCTTTAGAGAAAAAGCAATTTCTAATTCTTAACGATACAAAACAAGGTTTTTATAAATATTCATACAAACCTAATAATGTACAACAAACTTATGTAAAATCGTTATTAAATGTTAATAAATTCGGAAAAATCACATTCTCTCATTATGGTGATGACAATGATTTATTCCCAGCTTTAAAAATTCACATAAAGAAACAAAAAAATGAAAATTAATGATGAATTTATCGTAAATATAGAAAAACTATCAAATCTTGGTACAGGGATTACAAGAATTGATGGTCAAGTTGTATTTGTTGAAAATGCATGCCCGCAAGATGAATTAAAAATAAGAATTACGAAGGTCAACAAAAATTTTGCAACAGCAAAAGCTATCGAAATTATAACACCATCACCATATAGAACAGATGCTTTCTGCCCTATGCAAAAAGTTTGTGGAGCATGCCAGTTACAATTCATTGATTATGACTATCAATTACTTCTAAAAAAACAAATTGTAGAAGATTCCATGAGAACAATCGGACATATCGATACCCCAATAAATATACCGATTAAAAGCCCTGAAATAAAATCTTTCAGACATAAAATTCAATACCCTGTATCACAAACAAAAGTATCAAAAAAACTGCTTGCTGGTTACTACAAACCTCAATCCCATGAAATTGTTAATATAAAATATTGTCCAATACAACCTGAAATTTGCGATAAAGTTATTGATTTTATAAGAAACACAGCAAATGATTATAATATTTCTGGCTACAATGAAAAGAAGCACACAGGTGATTTGCGACACATTGTAATCAGATCTTCTTCTTATAATGGGAAATTATTAGTTACATTAGTTATCAATACTAATAAAATTTCAAAGAACATAAGCAATTTTTCAAAAAGAATTTTTGATGAATTTGAAGAAGTTACAGGAGTTTGTATTAACATCAACAACAAAAAAACAAATGTAATTTTAGGAAATAAAACAGAATGTATAATCGGAGATGATTTTATTTATGAAAAAATTCTAGATAAAACTTTTAAAATAGGATCATCTACATTCTTCCAAGTAAATCCTAAAAGTGCAGAAAATATTTTTAAATACGTAAAAGACGAAATTAAAAAACACGATAATCCAACTGTTCTTGATGCTTATGCTGGCATAGCAACATTTGGAATAGTTATAAGTGATTCAGCTCTAAAAGTAACGAGCGTAGAAGAAAACAAAGAATCTATTGAAAAAGCAAAAGAAGTTCTTGAAATAAATAAAATAGATAATGTTGAACTACACACAAAAGATACAACCAAATATCTTAAATCGATCAAGAAAAAATTTGATATAACAATTCTTGATCCTCCACGCAAAGGCTGCACAAAGGAAGCTCTAGATGAAACAATTGCTCATACGAAAAATAAAATTATTTATGTAAGCTGCAATCCTGCAACACTAGCAAGAGATTTAAAATACCTAAAAGATAATGGTTGCAAAATTGAAAGCATACAACCATTTGACATGTTTTGTCATACCTATCATATAGAAAATGTTGCAATTATTACTCTATAGGCTTATATAGATCTAATACATTTCTAAGATTTTGTTCTATTGCATCTAAAGTCTTATATCTTTCAGTATCTTTAAATCTAGGTTTAGAACGCTTACTTGGAGGTAAAGCATTATACTTACCTAAATATAAAGTTTTTAAAGACTCAAATAAATTATCAGCTTTTTCTACATCTTCTTTTGAGAAAGTAATTTGAGAAGCTTTTGAAGCACCAAATTTATCACGCAATTTAGCATCTTCATATAATCTTCTTGTCAAACCGTGATAAATTTTCTTGATACCTTTTACAATTTGTTTTGCACCATCATCATCTGTAATTTTAGCAGCTTCATATTTTCTAAAATTTTCAAACACTAAAGTGTGTTCTTTATTTTTTATTGCAGCATAATTAGGTCCAGGTAAAAATAGAAGTTCATATAAATGCCCATTTTTTTCAAAACGCATCTGAACATCTTCATAACCTGAAGGGACAGCATTATCACCAAATCTAACATCAACATCATCTACCATTTTAGGCAGCCCATCTTTACCTAGGATAATATTGCCATTTTTATCTTCAGCGTAAGTCTTAGCAACTCTATAGCCTTTTTTCTCCATAGCTTTAACTACTTTTACATAGTTTTTATCAGCATCAGGCAAGAACATGGTTCCTCTAACACCATCTCTTATTACTCCTGAATAACCTCTTTCAGAATACTGTTCAGTACGTCTTGCTATTTTATCCAAGATAGAAGGTAATTCTTTTGTGGAACTTTTATTTACTTCTCTGAAAAAAGAAGCTTCTGGAATTGCCTGTGCAACTTCTTCTAAATCATTCATATATTGAGCAGCTAATTGCTTATTTTGTTTTACCAAAAAATCACCTAAACGATTTTTTGTATCAACAACTGGAGCTTCTTCTTTTTTAGCAACAGTTTTAGCCGAACTAGTCTTTACAAAAGAATCAGTTTTTGGAGTTCTTTCAAGCGCTGGAGTAGTTGCAGCTTCAAGTTTTTTACGACCCCTTTTTGTTCCAATAGCCGCAACTTCATCCCCCAAAGTTTTTGATTTTGGTTTCATTGGAGGAACTTTCCCTAATCCGCTTAATACTTTTTGACTTAATTTAATCATTTAATAACTCCAATATTGATATAAAAACTAATTATTAAAAATTATTGCCTTTTTCGGGATAAATTATTACAAAAAAGATACAAGAGCGATTATAAATTAGAAATTATTTTTTGTCAAAATATTTTGTTTGTATTAAAATTAAAGGGTATAGTTATTAAGTAATAGCGCATAAAATAAGGAGGTTTGTATTATGCCAGGAAAGACTATAACAGTTGACGGCAACTACGCTGCAGCGCATATTGCGTATGCACTTAGTGAAGTGTCAGCTATCTACCCAATCACTCCTTCATCTACAATGGGTGAATGGATTGATGAATGGGCGTCTCAACACAAAAAAAACATTTGGGGCGAAGAAGTAAGAGTTGCTGAAATGCAATCAGAAGCAGGTGCAGCAGGTGCTGTACACGGTTCATTAGCTGCAGGTTCATTAACTTCTACTTATACAGCTTCTCAAGGTTTACTATTAATGATCCCTGTAATGCACAAAATGGCTGGAGAAATGTTACCACACGTTATCCACGTAGCAGCTCGTGCAATTGCAGCTCAATCATTAGCAATTTTCGGTGACCATTCAGACGTTATGGGATGTCGTAACACAGGTTATGCAATGTTAGCAGCTAACTCTGTTCAAGAAGAAATGGATTTAGCTTTAGTTGCTCACCTTGCTACATATAAATCTAAAGTTCCATTCTTACAATTCTTTGATGGCTTTAGAACATCTCATGAAGTTCATAAAATTGAAGAAATATCTTACGAAGATATCGCTAAATTAGTTGAACCAAAATACATAGAAGAATTCAGAAACAGAGCAATGAGACCTGAAGCTCCTATATGTAAAGTTGGAGCACAAAATACTGACGTATATTTCCAAGGTCGTGAAACAGTTAATAAATACTATGATGCTGTACCTGACATTGTTCAAGAATATATGGACAAAGTTGCTAAAGTTACAGGCAGACAATATCATCCATTTGATTATGTTGGTGCTCCTGATGCTACTGATGTAATCGTTGCAATGGGGTCAGGCTGTGAAACTATCGAAGAAACAATTGAATACTTAAATGCTAAACGCGGAACAAAATATGGTTTAGTAAAAGTAAGATTATACAGACCATTTGATGTAAAACGCTTCTTAGAAGCAGTACCATCAACTGCAAAACGTGTAACAGTTCTAGATAGAACAAAAGAACCTGGATCAATCGGTGAACCATTATACTTAGATGTAGTTGCAGCATTAGCTGGAAAAGATATCAGAGTAATTGGTGGCCGTTATGGTCTATCTTCTAAAGAATTTACACCTTCTATGGTATTAGCTGTATACAAACATGCTGAAGCTAACGGTTTCCATGGATTTACAGTAGGTATCGAAGATGATGTAACTCACAAATCTTTAGAAGTTAAAGAACACATCGTTACAGAACCAGAAGGAACAACAAACTGTATGTTCTGGGGCTTAGGCTCAGATGGTACTGTAGGTGCTAACAAAAACTCTATTAAAATCATTGGTCAATATACAAACAAAGATGCTCAAGCATACTTTGCTTATGACTCTAAAAAATCATTTGGTGTAACTGTATCTCACTTAAGATTCGGTGACAAACCAATTAAATCTACATACCTTATCACAGCTCCTGACTTTGTATCTTGCTCAGCTCATGCATACATCGGCAGATATGATTTATTAAAAGGTATTAAAGAAGGCGGTACATTCTTACTAAACAGCCCTTGGTCAAAAGATGAAGCATTCTCTCACTTAACAAGAGATATGCAAAAAACTATCATCGATAAGAAAATCAAATTCTATAACGTAGATGCAGAATCTCTTATCGAACAACAACCAGGATTGCGCGGTAAAGGTGCTAACACTGTAATGATGGTTGCATACTTCAAAGTTTCTGGAATTATTCCATTTGAACAAGCTCTTGAAGGTATGAGAGAAATGACTAAGAAAACCTTTAAGAAAAAAGGTGATGATGTTGTAAACATGAACTTAGCATTGATCGATGCAGCAGTAGATGCTTGTCAAGAAGTTACAATTCCAGCATCATTAAATGATGTATGTGCAGCAGAAGATGTTAAATTAATTCCAGATAACGCTTCTGAATTTGCTAAGAAAATCATTGAACCATCAATGAGACAAAAAGGCGATGATATTCCTGTATCAGCTATGTCAATCGACGGTGTTATCCCAACAGGTACAGCATGTTTAGAAAAACGTGGAATTGCTCCTCGTGTTCCTCATTGGAATTCAGAATTCTGTATTCAATGCGGAATCTGTGCATCAGCTTGTCCACACGCTGCAATCAGAACAAAACTTATTGAAGCAGATGACTTGAAAAATGCACCAGAATCATTCAAAGCAGTAGATGCTAAACCAAATGATCACGGTGAAAAATTCAAAGTACAAGTATACTGCAAAGATTGTACAGGTTGCGGTGTTTGCTTAGACCAATGTCCAATGGCTAAAAACCCAGAAAAAGCTGCTTTAACTTGGTCAACAATTGAAAAAGAAGAAGAAGCATGCGAATCAGTTAATGAAAAATTCTTTGATGAATTACCAGATAACGTAATGGGTAAAAACACTACAAAAACAATTAAAGGTGCAATGCTTAGAAAACCATTATTTGAATTCTCAGGCGCTTGTGCTGGTTGTGGTGAAACTCCATACGTTAAATTAGTATCTCAATTATTTGGTGAAAACGTAATCGTTGCAAACGCAACAGGTTGTTCATCAATCTATTCTGGTACATTCCCAACAATCCCTTACACAACAAACAAAGATGGTAGAGGACCAGCTTGGGCTAACTCATTATTCGAAGATAACGCTGAATTCGGTTTTGGTATGAGATTAGCAGTTGACCAAAACAGAGCTACTTTAAAATCTTATGTAGAAAAAGTTGTTTCTAACGAAAAAACTCCTGCAGATTTGAAAGAAGCTTTAGAAAATGCAATGTCTCATTTTGAAAATTCAAAAACTGAAGAAGCTATTAAAGCACAAGACAAAGCAAAAGAAGTTCTTGCTAAATATGCAGACGTTGACTGCGCTGATTTAGCAAAAGTTAGAGAACTTCAAGATTACTTCACAGATAAATCAGTATGGATTATCGGTGGTGACGGTTGGGCTAACGATATCGGATACGGCGGTATCGACCACGTTCTTGCTCAAAACAAAAACGTTAATATCCTTGTACTTGATACAGAAGTTTACTCTAACACAGGTGGTCAAGCTTCTAAATCAACTCCTACAGGTGCTGTTGCTAAATTCGCTACAGGCGGTAAGAGAACATACAAGAAAAACATGGGCTTGATGAGCATGTCTTATGGTTACGTATACGTAGCATCAGTTGCTTTAGGTGCTGATAGAGCTCAAACTCTTAAAGCATTCCAAGAAGCTGAAGCTTACGATGGACCATCAATCATCTTCGCTTATGCTCCTTGTATCGCACACGGTATTGATATGAGCAAAACTCAAACAGAACAAAAACGTGCTGTAGAAGCAGGTTACTTCCCATTATACAGATATAACCCTGCTAACCCAGAAGCACCATTCACTTGGGATGCTAAAGATCCTAAAGGAAGCTACCAAGAATTCATCAGATCTGAAGGACGTTATAAGTCATTACTTAAAACAAATCCTGAAGCTGCTGAAGCTCTATATACTCAAGCAGAAGAAGATGCTGCTAAACGTATGGCAGTATACAAAGCTGTTGGAGAATTAATGAAGTAATTTTTACAACTTCAAATTAAAAGAGGTATCAATTGATACCTCTTTTTTTATGACAATTTTTTTTGATATTTTTTAATTATATTCAAAATATCAGAAGCATACCTATTAAATATTTTATTTACACTTTCTTGCTCTGAATCCCTTATAGGAGATTTATCAGCCCTATGTTCTCCATATGAAAAAATATCACCTTTTTTTACTAACGGAGAATCATCACCGATCACAATATCAAATTTAGTTGTTTTAGGGGAATCAAAATACTCAAAATGACATAAATCAATTTTAGGAGTATCAGATGACTTAAATTTTCTCGGTCTGACTGTTAAAATTTTAGCTTCGTCAAAACTAATTTTTGCTTCTGGAATAGGCTCTGCAATATTTTTAACCTGTAAGCTACCGCTTTTTGTTGCGAGATCTTTTTGCTGACGAATAAACATCTCTTTAGTTCCGGCAAAAAATTCACTTAACTTTTCCAATAGAGGAATATGCTTTTCTTCAATCGGCTTTACATAACGCGGAATTACACTTTTACCTCTAAACACCGGCATAATAATATTATATTGATTGTAAGATTGATTATTAGCAGAAAAAGTTGATATTTGATTAATCATATAAACTCCTTTTAAGTATAGAAAAACCGTAAAAAAAATTTTTGCTATATAAAAAGCAGGTTATGTTAAAATAACCTGCTTCCTAATTATATAATTAATTTGATTAGTCATTTACATCTGAAAGTTCAGAATGAATATCATCAATTTTTTCAATAACCTCACCAGGTAAATCTGTCAAAGGTTGTTTTACCAATGCTAAATCTTCACGATTTTGAGCATCAGTTTTTAAGAAATCATTTTCCATTGCAAGTTCTCTTTGACGAGCTTTTGCAAGATCTAATTGTTTTTCTTTTAATTCATTATAATTCTTAGCAAATTCTCTATTTACAGCGGAGCCATGACTGATTGAATGGAATACTCCACCTAATAGTAATATTTGAGGAGCCCAAGAAAGGACAGATGCTCCAATATTTTTTAAAGGTTCAGGAGTTTTTGCCGATAAGTTTTTAACTCCATTTTTCACACTTGTAATTTGCTTATTTTTATTTAAGAATTTAGCAACTTTTTCTGTTGCACTTTGCATAAATTTAGGAGCCTTAACAGATCCTAATTTAATTGCCCCTTTATTAACTAAAGCAATAGCACCTAAACCTGCAGCAAATAAAGTTGCTAAAGATAATAGAGGGTGATCTTTATCAAATTTACGAACTTCAGGAGATGCTTTTGACAATTCATTTTTAGCCATTCCAACTAAACCAACTGCACCCAGAGAAGCTGCCCATAAACCACCAACTTTTAAGCCGTTAGCTAATTTAGCAGCCAATCCTGAAACTTCTTTAGAAAATATCTTTGTATTACCTTTTGTAAAAGCTGCTGTCGCAAGACCTGCTGCAACAGGAGCTGCCATTATTAAACCGTTTGTAATACGTCTATGTTTTTTCTCATCTGCATGAGACATTGTTTTCATATAAGCAATGCGTTGAACTGAAGCATCGTCTAAGCTAATAAGTTCATCAATTCTATCACGTCTGCCTTGAAAATTAGGACTTACTGAAGAAATTTGCATACACACACCTACACTTTCACAAATTAATTATACTTTATTAAAACCTAAAAGTAAATTTTTTTGCTAGAAATTAAATCTATTGTTAAAAATATTTACACAACAATATATTTTTAATATTATAATTATATGAAAAATTTTTACATTCACACTATGGGCTGTAAATCTAACCAATTTGAAAGCTCAATTATAGCCGAAAATCTAGAAAAAAATAATATTAAGCAAACAAAAAATATTGAAGAAGCTACATATTATATATTAAATTCCTGCTCTGTTACACATAAGAGTGATAATGAAGCAATGTATCTGCTTAGAGCAGCAAAACATAAAAATCCTCAAATTATAACCATAATTACAGGTTGTGTAGCTCAAATAGAAAAAAAGAAATTATTAGAAAATGATTTTATTGATTATGTAGTTGGGAATAATGAAAAACTAGACTTATATAATATTATAAAAGAATCAGAAAACACTCATTTTGCTGTCAAAGATATTATGCAACTTGATAAATTTAACAAAGTTGAATTAATAGATACAACAAAAACTCGAGCAAGCTTAAAAATTCAAGATGGCTGCGACAACAGATGTTCTTATTGCATAATACCTTTTGCCAGAGGGAAAAGCAGAAGTGCGGATATTGATTTTATAATTGAACAAATCAATAATTTTTCAAACCATGGCTTTAAAGAAGTTGTATTAACAGGTATTCATATCGGACTTTGGGGCAAAGATATTGGTATGACTTTCTTAGACCTTGTAAAAGCAATCGAAGAAAAAACTACAATCGAAAGATATCGACTAGGCTCACTTAATCCCCATGAAATTACAGATGATTTATTAGATTTCCTATCTAAGTCAAACAAATTCTGTCCACATTTTCATTTGTCATTACAATCTGCATGTAACAAAACTTTGAAATCAATGAATAGGTTCTACAAAGTAGAAGATTATTTAAAACAAATTGAAAAAATAAATTCCATGTTTGACCTACCTTTTTTAGGAAGTGATATTATTACAGGTTTTGCAGGTGAAACAGAAGAAGATTTTTATACAACTGTTGATAACTTAAGAAAATCAGGACTTTCTCAAATTCATGTATTTCCATACTCAATAAGAGAAGGTACTGTCGGAGCAAAAGCAGAAAATCAAGTAGATGAAAATATCAGGCAAATTAGAGCTGATGTTGTAAAAGCTCTTTCTGCTCTAAAACATATAGAATTCATTAAAAAGAATGTAGGAAAAATACATGAAGTATTAATTGAAAAACACCCTGATAAACGAACAGGAATGCTGAAAGGTGTTACAAGAAACTATTTAACTGTTCTAATAAATTCAAAAGATAATCATTTATTAAATTCTCTACAGCAAGTAAAAATAACAAAATTTGAAAACGGAAAAATATACGGAGAATTATTATAAACTACAAAAAAAGAACCCTTTCGGGTTCTTTTTAATTTCTTGAATTTAATTTAGCTAAAAGCCTTAATATTTCAGTATAGAGCCAAACAAGAGTAATCATCAGCCCCATAGCTCCATACCATTCATAATCTTTACTCAACATATTTTGAGAAGCACTTTCTATAAAGAAAAAGTCTTGAATTAAAGCCATTGCAGCAATGACTATAACCAAAAGGCTGAAACCAATACCAACAATACCTGCTTCCCATATTAAAGGAATACCACGTCCAAAGAATGATGCAATAAATTGAATCAAATAAATTGCTAATATTGATAATATAGATGTTTTTAATACAGCTGCAAATTTATCAGTATACTGAATCATTCTAGCTTTATAAAGCATTAACATAACAAATAATACTGCAAAAGTAGATAAAATCGCTGTTAATACAATACCATGCCATTGAACTTCAAACAATGCAGAGAATGCTCCAAGTACAAGCCCTTCCATTAATGCATAAGGTGCTGCTGTATATTTAGCAATTTTAATATTAAAACAAGTCACCAAAACTAAAATACAACCTAAAAAACCACCAAGAAACATCAATCCATAAGCTAATCCTGGATTAGTAAATAAAGAATAGACACTAATAGCAGAACCTGCAACTAAACAAGCAAAAAGCATAAAAATTTTACTTACGGTACCTTGAATAGTCATAGGTTCACCATCTAAAATTCTTTCTCTTGAGGAAAATCTATCCTCGTTTAATATTGGATTTGACATAATTAACTCCTTCCTTTACCATGATTATATAGTATATTACAAAAATTTACCATATCTTAATAATAAAATAAGGTTTATCATGCTTTTAGAAAACTTTTATAAATTTATAAAATATTATGGAAAAGGGAAATACCTAAATTTATTCAACTTTACAATCCTATCAATTATCGCAGGTTTCTTAGAACTAGCAGGTATTGCTTTAATTTACCCCTGCATTATGTTAATTTTAACCCCTGAAACATTCTCAAATTATACCAAATATATCAATTTTGATAATAATATTAAAACAGGTATAATAATTGGATTTGCAGTATTATTAATATTTATCTTAAAAAATATTTTTATGATTTTTATACAATATGTCCAAAATACATTTGTAAGTAATTGGAAAAAAGATATAACATCAAAATTTATGCAATATTATATCTATGCTCCATACAAAGACATAATACAAACATCCCACACAGATAAATTATATAATATAGAGACTACTTGTAATATTGCAGTAGACGGATTTATTATGAGAGGCTTAACCCTACTTACAAATATAATTATAATCTCAATGATAACAGGATTGCTTTTCATAAAATACCCAATACCCGCAATTTCAACACTAATATTTATTATAATAACAATGCATATACAAAATAAATATTTCAAAAAAAGAACTGCAATACTCGCAAATAATATTTCTGAAAAATATAGAGATTATAAATCATCTATTATGGAAAATATTTTAAACATAAAAGAATTGAAAATATTATCATCAGAGCAAAATTTTTATAATAAATATCTTAATTCGGAAGCAGAATTTAGACACATACAAGCTCTTCAAAATTTTTATAATGCTATCCCTCCATACATAATAGAAATGTTAATTGTTTTTGCACTTTTAATTTTGACATTAATTCTAGCAATACAAAAACAAAATGATAATTCTTCACTCATTGCATCTTTAGCGATAATTATTGCATCTCTATTTAGAATAGCCCCAGCACTAAACAGAATTCAAACTTCTATAATAAATATTAATTCTACTAGAGAATTTGTAAAAAAACTTAATTCTGAATATGAACAATATAATTTATCTGATTTTAAATATTACGATTCACCTATAAATGAAAAAATGCAATTCAATAAAAAAATATCCCTAAAAAATATAAACTTTTCATATAACAATTCAAAACAAATTATTAAAAACATCTCATTTGACATTAATAAAGGGGATTTTATAGGAATTATAGGATTATCTGGAGCAGGAAAAAGTACTCTTGCGGATATAATAACAGGACTTTTACCTGCAGATTCCGGAGAAATAATTGTTGATGATATCAAATTAACACATGAAAATTTTTCAAAATTTCGTCACATAATAGGCTACGTACCACAACAAATCAATATTTTAGATAAATCCTTCAAAGAAAATGTAGCATGGGGATGCGAAAAAATAGATGAACAAGGTGTAATAAAAGCTCTAAAGGCAGCTCAAATTTATGATTTAATAAAAGAATACCCAAATGGAATAAATGAAAATATCATAATTGGATCAAACGGATTATCACAAGGGCAAAAACAAAGGCTTGCAATTGCAAGAGCCTTATATAGAGATCCAGAAATAATAATTTTGGATGAAGCCACATCAGCATTAGATGTTCAAGTAGAAAATGAAATAACAGAAATGCTCACGCATATTAGTAAATCAAAAACAATAATTGCAATAGCACATAGACTATCCACCTTAAAAGCATGCAATAAACTAATTTACATGAAAGATGGTCAATTAATCGACATAGGAACATTCGAAGAACTAAGCTCTCGTTATGCAGATTTCGCACATCTTGTAGAACTCTCTTCAATAAAATAAAAAAATTAAAAAAAGTACTTTACAATAAAAATGTTTTGTACTATAATAATATCATAAGCCCCAACGAAATAAAGTTGCGGAAAATAATTATTCCTCAGTAGCTCAATGGCGGAGCAACCGGCTGTTAACCGGTAGGTTGTTGGTTCGAGTCCAACCTGGGGAGTTTTTTTATTATAAGGATTTTTTAACTTATTCCCGAATCGTCTAGTGGCAGGACTGAAGATTCTGGCTCTTCCAACGGTGGTTCGAATCCATCTTCGGGAAATTTAACAAATTTACAATATATAAAAAACATGAAAATAAACTCATTTAAAACTAAAAATACCCCAAATTTTCAAGCAATTAAAGTTGCTCAAATTTCATCTAATTTAAATAAAAACGATACTACTTTCATATATAAAATAGAAAAAAACAAAGATTTTGATTTTTGTAATAAATTAGTAAATAATTTAACTCAATCTAAAATTGAAAGAATGCAAATTAATAATCCAAATATCAAACATTTCTTGAAAAATGCTTTTTATTCTTTTAATTTTTCTGATTACGCTGCCATTGGAATAAAAAATAATAAACCATTCGGACTTGTTTCAATATTATCATCTAATTCAGACAAATACGCTCATTTAGAATATTTAGCCACTTGGAAAACCGATGAATTAACAAAAATCAAAAATGGTGGCAGAGATTTAATAAATTTTGTCTTTAACAAATATAAAGACAAAAAGAATATAAACCTAACTCCTGCATTTGATTCTGAATTATTTTATTATAAATTTGGCTTTGATTACGAGAACGAATATGAAAGAAATCAAATGTCTATAGATACTTACGAAATCCAAAAGCAATTAAAAAACTTTGCAGAAAATTTTACTTATAAAGATCTTGAAAACGAAAAATCTGAAGATTTATCTAAATTTGTAACTATTATATAATAATCTTTTTATCAAAAATATTTAATCACAATAATTAAATTAATTTCTATAGCAAAAATTTTTTTGACAGGTATTATATTAAATATGCAAATCAATAATATTTATTCCCCATCTTTTAAAAGTACATATACAGTAGATACAGGTACTGCAACCTCCAAGACTCAAATATTTATGCTAGGAGCATTAATGAATAATTTCTGGCTAAATAACCCTAATACAACTTTTTATAGAGTCAAAAGTTCAGGATTATATGGTAAAGTTGATTTTAATGTAAAAGATTACAAAGATAAAGCTTTTGAATCCGTAATGAAAAACAACAGAATTTCTTATGAAAAGAAAAACTATGGAATCAATTACATGGCTTAATTACAGCCTTGAAAACTGATGTCTTTCTAGCATTACCATTAAAATTGAAATATCTGCAGGTTTTACTCCTCCGATACGAGAAGCCTGAGCTAATGTTTTAGGTCTAATTTTAAATAATTTATCCTTTGTTTCTGAAGATATATGATCTATTGAAGAATAATCAATATCATCAGGAATTTTAAATTTATCCAATTTAGAAGCTTGTTCAACTTGAAATTCTTGACGTTTCAAATATCCATCATATTTTACAAGGATTTCAACCTGTTCTGCAACATCATAAGGAATATTCAAATCATTTGTAGCCGAATCAATTTCTTTTATTACATTGTAATCAATATTAGGACGTTTAAGAAGCTCAGAAATCTTCATTCCTCTATCCATATGCTCGCCATATTTTGATAAAATTGAATTTACCTCTTCTGTTGCTGATATTTTAGCATCTTTAATTCTAGATAATTCTTTTTCAATAGCTTCCTGTTTATCTGTAAAGACTTTATATTGAGCATCATCGATTAATCCATACTTTTTACCGATAGGAGTTAATCTTGTATCCGCATTATCCTGTCTTAACAAAAGTCTGTATTCAGAGCGAGATGTAAGCATTCTATAAGGATCTTGAATATCTTTTGTTACCAAATCATCAATCAATGTTCCGATATAAGATGAACTTCTTGATAATTCAAGCATTTCTTTATTATTCAAGTAATTAAATGCATTAATACCAGCAATAAGTCCTTGAGCAGCAGCTTCTTCATAACCACTTGTACCATTGATTTGACCACCAAAGAACAAACCTTTGATATTTTTAGACATTAAAGAATGAGTTGTCTGTACAGCTGGCACATAATCATATTCTACTGCATAAGCAGGTTTAATAACATGAGCTTTTTCTAACCCAGGGAGAGTTCTTAGCATTTTTACCTGAACATCTGCTGGTAAACTGCTTGAAAAACCTTGAATATACACTTCATAAGTTCCTAATCCTTCAGGTTCAATAAAAATATGATGAGAAGGATTTTCACTAAATCTTACAACTTTATCTTCAATTGACGGACAATAACGAGGTCCAACCCCTTGAATTAAGCCTTGGAACATTGGAGATTTATCAAGATTAGCTTTGATAATCGCATGAGTTTCCTCATTGGTTCTTGTCAAATAGCAAGGATATTGAGGCCTTACAGGTCTATTTGGTTTAAATGAATAAAAATGTAACTGCTCATCACCAGGCTGAATAGTCATTTTTGAATAATCAATTGTTCTTTTATCAACTCGAGGTGGTGTTCCTGTCTTCAACTTTTTAATTTCAATTCCATGTTTTACTAAAGATTCAGATAAACCATAAGCTGCTTTTTCACCCAATCGACCTGCACTATAAGATCTAAGACCAACAAAAATTCTACCATTTAAAGAAGTTCCTGTAGTTAACACTAAAGCTCTTGCGGAATATTCAATTCCAAATTCATCAATTGCACCAACAACTTCACCGTTTTCAACTAATAAATCTGTAATACAAGCCTGACGGAGATAAATATTTTCATTATTCTCAATAATATTTCGCATGTAATCCATATACTGCTTTTTATCTGACTGCGCACGCAAAGCACGAACTGCAGGACCTTTTGAAGAATTAAGCATTTTCATCTGAATATAAGTCGCATCAGCAACCTCACCCATTACACCGCCTAATGCATCAATTTCTCTAACTAAAGTTGATTTAGCTGGACCTCCAATCGCCGGATTACAAGGCATTAATGCGATATGATCAACGTTTAATGTCGCTAGTAAAACTTTTGCACCTAATCTTGCGCAAGAAATTGCAGCTTCACAACCAGCATGTCCTGCTCCTACAACTATTACATCATATTTATTATTAAGATAATTCATATTCCATATTCCTAATCGGCTATACCAGATATTATAGTACAAATAAAACAAATTAAGACTAAAAATTAAAATAGATTAACCTATCATCTACTCCATATGGATGATATTAATTTAATTTAGTAAAGATTAATATTATTTATATCGAGATAAGAATATACACATAGAATATACACATCTTATTGGAGCTCATTGATGTCAGAACAGATTTTACTACAGCCGATAGTTGCGGCAAATACGGATAAAGCAAAAGAATCACTAGAAAAAGCCCGAATAGCACATGAAAGATATCTTATTCGCCAACAAAACAGCGATTTAGAAGAAGCTATCGAATTTTATATTGATGCTGTTAAATACGATCCTTCAATGCCTGAAGCATATTACAGGCTTGCAACTTTAATGTGGGAACAAGGTCAAATCAGCCTTGATACCGCTATCGAGCAATGTAAAACAGCAGTTTCTCTTGCTCCTCAAAACATCAATGCGCATTTATATACCGGATTTTTCATGAAACTAGCTCAAGATTTTAAATCTGCAGAACAAGAATTCAAATCAGCCATTAAAATGGGGAAATTAAAATCCGGCAGACCTAGACTTATATTATCTCAATCCATTTTGCAAAAGATAAATTCCCAAAATGGCGGCGTAAAAGATTATATCAGCTTCGTATATTATTTCTTATCAGGAAGTCTCATGCTTGCTTGGGATAGACCTTCTATGAAAATGTTTTATAAAAACATGTCTGATGATTTCTCTGTATTCACATACAATACAGTTGGGAAATTCTTAGAAAAATTTAAGCTATACCCATCTGCAGAAAATTTATACCGCCAAGCAATTACAGCAACAAATCATGGGGAAATTTTCTACAATAAAATGGGAGATTTAGCCTTAAAAAATAAAGAAATGGATTTGACTGTTGATTGCTACAGAAAAGTTTTAGAAGCAAACCCATTAAATAGAGAGGTTCTAGTAAAATTAGCTACAGTTTTACAAACTTATTTCCCAGAAAATACAGATGAAACAATTGACTGCTATGAAAAATTATTAGAATTTGATATAGATACCCCTCAAATTTACTATGAATTAGGTCATCTATATCTAAAAAAAGAAGATAAAATAAATTCAATCAGTGCATTCAAACTAGCTCTTGAAAAAGATCCAGAAAACCCATTTTATAACAATTCTCTTGCATATGCTTATTCAAAAGCTGAATTATATGATGATGCTATTGAACACTATCAAAAAGCAATTGCAATTAATCCTGATAACGAATGGACTTCAATAGTTTGTGAAGCTCTGGGATCTATTTATGCAGAAGCAAAAGGAAATATTGATGCAGCAGTATCGACATATCAAGCAGGCATAATCCTTGATCCTAATAATTATAATTTATTAATATCACTAGGAGATGTGCATATGGCTGCTTATGATCTTGATAATGCAATCCGAGCATATTGCGATGCAATTACATTAAATCCTGATGATTACCGAGCTTATTCAAAAGCAGGAATTGCGCTTTGGGAAAAAGATTATCTAGAAGAAGCTCTAGTTGCTTTCCACAAAGCAATTGATTTAAACCCAAATAATGAATATGCACAAAACAATTTAGGAATTCTTTACCTAGACGGTCTTGGTGATGCAGAAGAAGCACTTGAATACTTTGAAACAGCAATTGAATTAAATCCAAGTTATACTCTTGCATACTTTAATGCAGCAAGAGCATCACAAGCAATGGGATTTATAAATGATGCTGCTAACTATTATCAAATGTCAATTGACTTAAATAAAATTACACAAGACTTAGACGAAGAAGACATTAGAACAAGACTTCATAAACTGTTTGATATTTAAGATTGACAAAATAGAAAATATCGGAAATAATAAACATAAAAGGAGGCTGGAATCATGAATTTCAAAGCGTTAAGGGTTGCCCCCCCCCCGAAAAGGTCGCTTGGTATAAGGGGGTAAAGGGTTTTACATTAGCAGAAGTTTTAATCACTCTTGGAATTATCGGAGTTGTTGCGGCACTAACAATTCCAACTTTAATTAACAATTATCAAAAAAAAGTTACAGTAACTCGATTAAAGACTGCATATTCTTTATTAACGCAAGCAATAACAACAGCACAAGCTCAACATGGAGATATCGCAAATTGGGAAAGAGACGCCAATATAATATTATTTGATTATATAGCTCCAAACCTAAAATCAGAAAAATTTACAAAAGATATTGATTTTGATTATCAACACACAATGTGCAATAATCAACAAGCATACAAATTTCTTAGTGGGACAGGAATGGGATCTCCTTTTAATTCAATGTCTCCTTCTATTAAGCTGGCTAACGGTGTATGTATTTCATTAAATAGAATAAATGATAGCAATTCTACGCAAAGCAATATATTTATTGACATAAATGGAACTAACCCACCTAATATAAATGGAAAAGACTTATTTGTTTTTATTTTTAGATTTAATGAGGGAAAAATTCTACCGGAAGGCTATAATTGGGGTAAAAATAATGACTTAACAACACCTAATCTTCAGGGGAATTGCAACAAAAAAGCTCAATTTGGAGGGACTTACTGTGCAACTGTTATTATGAATGCAGGATGGGAAATGCCTAAAAACTATCCTTGGTAAATTTAAAACAATGACAATTGTTCTTGTTTAGCAAAATGTTTTTCTAGATATGACGGTCTATGATACTTACATAGACCATATTTATCTATCAAAGCCATATGTTCCTTTGTTAAATATCCAGCATTGTCTTTCCATTTGTACTGTGGAAATTCTTCATCAAGCTTTAACATGTATCTATCGCGACTAACTTTAGCTAATATACTTGCAGCGGCAATTGAAGCAGATGTTGCATCACCTTTTATGACATATTTTTGAGAATAGTCAAAATTAAAAATTCTTTTATTACCATCAACTAATATCATTATTTCATTTTTAGCTAAAGTTTCTCTATCTTCTTTTATCGGATAAAGTTGATTTATCACATCAGTACACGCCATACGCATTGCCTTTAAAGAAGCATTTAAAATATTTATACGCTCGATCTCGTCAACTTCAATACAAATAGTAGAATTAACTGTTTTTTCTTTAATTATATCAAATAAAGCCTCTCGCTTTTTAGCAGATAATTTCTTGCTATCATTTAACTCTGCCAATTCTTCCATAAGTTCGTCAGAACGGTTATGAAAACATACCGCACTTGCAAATACACCACCGGCACCACAGCCTCTGCCAGCTTCATCTGTACCTATCACAATACGTTTTTGTTCTATATCGAATGAAAAAAGTTTTACAATCCTTGAATCAGATGTTAAATTTGTTTTAATATTTTTTGTCATAACTATCCTTCAAAGTCATCAAGAATAAACTTCCCAATCTTTCCTTCTCTAAAATCTCTCAAAAGATACACAGCAGTCCTTTCAATATCGGGATTACCACCTGAAACAATCCAATTTCTTGATTTTGCAATATCATCAAGTGTAAGATTATCAACTTTATAAAATTCTTTTACAATATCTGAATATTTCTCTGCTAACAATGCTAATAATTCTTTAGCGACAATTTCATTAGAATATGCATTTTCAGATACTGCATTTACAAACGCCAACTTTTTAGCCCTAATCTGATCTTCCTGCTTCATTGGAATAATACCTGGAGTATCCAATAAATCTAACTGCGGATTAATTCGCACCCACTGTTGCTGCCTTGTAACCCCTGCTTTTGCTCCGATTTTTGTCTTTGATGATTTGGTTAATTTATTTATAATGCTTGATTTCCCTACATTTGGCATGCCTACAACCATGACTCTTGCAGGTCTTCTTAGCAAGCCTTTTTTCATTAAAGCTTGAATTCTTGGTTCTGATAATTCTACAGCTTTTTTTACGATAAAATTCAAATCCTTAGAACTTTTAGCATCTGATTTCAAAACAGGATAGCCAGTTTTATTCTCTAAATCATTAATAAACTTTTTAAGCTCATCAGGATTAGTTAAATCTGATTTATTGAGCAAAATTAAACGAGGCTTTTCACCTAAAAGCCTCGTAATATTATCATAACTGCTTGAATAAGGCAGTCTCGCATCAATAACTTCTATTACGGCATCAACTAGGGAGAGCTGTTCTTTTAGTTTTTTTTCAGCTTTCGCAATATGTCCCGGATACCAATGTATATGAAGCTTATCTTTTTTCAATTTTTTCCTTGATACGAGTTGCTTTACCAGAACGTTCTCTTAAGTAGTATAGTTTAGAACGTCTTACATCACCTTTTCTAAGAACTGTAATTTTGTCAATTCTTGGAGAGTTTAGTAAGAATACACGTTCTACACCAACACCTTGGAATACTTTTCTTACGGTAATAGTTTTGTTTACACCAGAACCGTGAGTTTTAATAACTGTTCCTTCGAAAGCCTGAATTCTTTCTTTGTTACCTTCTACAATTCTAACGAAAACTTTTACAGTATCGCCAGGATTTGTTTCAGGAAGATTTTCTTTTAAATAAGATTTTTCCAATTCATCAATAATAGGGTTCATTTCAATTTCCTTTATATGCTTATATTTCGTACTTACTAAATAAATTCCTTTAATCGATGCTCCACAAATACATCGACGCACGTAAAAGTATCGTAAAACAAAGGTATAAAAATTTCAAGCAGTTTTTAAAATTTTGTAATATAATAACATTATGGGAAGTGATTATAAAAAATTATTAAATAAAAATAAAAAGAAAAAGTTTGCAGATCCTAAAAACATGGGCGTAAATATAGATAAAAACGAATATTATGAAATAATTTTATCTAATTCTGCACATCCTGAAAATATAAAATAATCAAAAGCCCCCTTTTCAAAAACTTCCTAAAACAAATGACTTGACAATCAAGCTTTTTCGAAGTAAATTATTTGTACGTACTGAAAAGCAATTGACAATTAAATATGGGCATGTGGTGGAATGGTAGACACGCTAGTCTTAGGAACTAGTGCTAACGCGTGGGAGTTCGAGTCTCTTCATGCCCAAATATTAAAAAAGACCATTTTTTTAATGGTCTTTTTTAATTAGGAGTATTTATATGGATAAAATTTCTGCAATCAATTCTATTAAACCAATAAGTTTTAATGAAATTCAAAAAATATTATCATCAGAAAAACTTACTGATGCTCAAAAGGCTGAATTTATAAAGAATAATTCTAAAGAAATTAAAAATACTTTAAAAAAAGAAATTTCTAAAACAGAATTTTTACAATTAATGCAAAATAGGCCTCTTATAAAATTTAGACCACTAAAAAATTCTTTTACTAAAAAAGGTGATAAAATTTTACTTGCAAAATCTCTCAATATTAAAGAAAACGAAATTAACAACTATATTTACTCAATAATTAATACAAATTTTGATATAAAGGAAAATATAACTAAAAATAATATTGAAAAAGTTAAAACATACATATACAGACACGGAAATAAAAGCCAAGTAATCGCATTTTTAGAATATGAATTATCAGATGTAAAAACAACTTTAGAAAAATTATACAAAACTATGCAGGATAATTCCGGAGGACTTTGTGATTATTTTTCAAGACCAATTCACAGAATGGATAATAAAACATTAGCTAAATTATATAATGTAATAGACAAAAGTCTAAAGAAATCAGTAAACGAAGGCAATTTAACAAAAGAACAATATAATTCAACAGCACAATGGGCTCTTGTTAGAATTTATCAAATACAAAACAATTCAAAACTAATAAGAGCATGCGAGTGCTATAAAGATCTAGTCTCTTAATTTTTTATTTAAAACGTTTTCCAACGCAAGAATATTCAAAACCTCTTTGAATTAAACGTTCTCCATCATATTGATTTCTGCCATCAAAAATTATAGGCGATTTCATCAATTCTTTTACTTTATCAAAATCAGGACGTCTGAATTCATTCCATTCTGTCAAAAGTAAAAGACAATCTGCGCCATCTATAGCATCATAAGAATTTTTAGCATAAGTAATTCTATCTCCCCAAATATTTTTAGCTTGCTCAAAACCTTTTGGGTCAAATGCTTTAACTTTAGCACCAAATTCCAATAAGAAATTAATTATTGTAATAGCAGGAGACATTCTCATATCATTAGTTTTAGGTTTGAATGTCAATCCCCAAACTGCAAATGTTTTACCAGCAAGATTCATCCCAAAACGAGCTAATATTTTATTTATAAAAATAACTCTTTGTTCTTTATTCACCTCATCAGCAGCTTCAATTAAACGATATCCGCAATTGTTATCTTTTGCAGTTTTTAATAAAGCTTTTACATCTTTTGGAAAACAACTGCCACCATAACCTAAACCTGGGAATAAGAATTGAGATCCGATACGTTTATCAGAACACATTCCAATTCTTACCATTTCAGCATCAGCTCCTACAGCCTCACAAATATTAGCGATTTCATTTGCATAAGAAATTTTAACTGCAAGAAATGAATTCGCGGCATATTTTGTCATTTCTGCTGATTTTACATCCATAATTACAAATCTGCTAGCTGTTCTGAAAAATGGAGCATAGACTTCTTGCATAATTGCAGTTGCTTTTGGAGAATTAGACCCTATTACAACTCTATCTGGTTTTAAAAAGTCATCTACAGCTGCACCTTGTTTTAAAAATTCAGGATTAGATACAACATCAAATTCTCCATCATAATGTTTTTTGATAATCTCAGTTACTCTATCTGCAGTACCTACAGGGACAGTAGATTTATCAACAATAACTTTATATCCATTCATTGCTTTACCAATACTTTCAGCAACTTGTTCCACATAATGCAAATCTGCAGAACCGTCCTCACTTTGAGGAGTACCAACAGCAATAAAACATACCAAAGATTTTTTTACAGAATCATCTAAATCAGAAGAAAATTTTAATCTCCCTTCCATCACATTAGCTTTTATTAATTCTTCTAAACCCGGCTCATAAATTGGGACAATGCCATTTTCTAATTTTTGCAATTTTTCTAAATCATTATCTACACAAATTACATCATTTCCCATATCGGCAAGGCATGTACCTGCAACTAATCCTACATAACCTGTACCTATAACGCAAATTTTCATCTCTACTCCTTTTAATTCCTTATTAATTATCAGAATAACACAAAAATTTTTTTTATGAGATAATATCAATATATAAATTTTATTAAAAGAAGAGGGATATACATGGATTACAAATTAAAAAATACAGCATCAAAAGATGCTTTCAATTATAAATATTTATTAGGAAAAATTTACCCTTACATAAAACCTGTTTTAGGCAGAGCTATAATAAATCTTATTATTGCAATTCCACTAGGGCTTTTAGATGGTGTAGTTGCAATTGCATTAAAACCGTATTTAGACTTTGTAATAAATGGCAATCCCGAACATACTTGGACTTATTTCGGAATCACCGTACATTCACAAGCATTCCTAGCAAGTATAATTCCATTTGGGATAGTTGCATTCGCTTTATTTCAAGGGATTTTAAAATATCTTAGTAACTACCTAACAGATTGGACAGGACAAAAAATGTCAATGTCCTTAAAAAAAGACTTATTTAGAAAATTAACATCAATGGATCCTCAATTTTTTGACGTTAATTCTTCTGGTATTGTACTTACAAGATTCTTATCAGATCCAGATACAGCATCAAGAAATATTATAGATATGCTAAAATCATTTATAGCAACATTTTTTGGACTCATTGGACTTGTCGGAGTATTATTATATAACTCTTGGAAACTTGCCATTATCGGAGTTACTATAATGGCCATTGCAATTACTCCTGTAACTCTTATCAGAAAAAGGATTAAGAAAGTTTCAAACGCAACAATGGTTGTAGGCGGGAATATGGCAACTAACTTTAACGAAACTTTTGCCGGTAACAAAATTATGACAGCTTATAACTTACAAAATGACCAAAATAAAAAATTTGATAATCAGATACAGGAACAATTCCATCTTGCAATGTCTTTGACAAAACGAGTAGGTTGGATGTCTCCAATCATGTATTTTGTATGTTCTATTGGTATTGCTCTTGTTATGGCTTATGGAAACCACTTGATATTAACAGGAGAAATGACTGCAGGAAGTTTTGCTTCTTTCGTAACTTCATTATTACTTTTATATAAACCAACTAAAACACTTGGAAATACTTTAACAAACTTGCAAAATGTATTCGTTGCAATGAGCAGAGTATTTGAATTATTTGACTTACAACCACAAATAAAATCTCCAGAAAATGCTATTCAAATGAAAGGATTAGAAAAATCAATTGATTTTAAAAATGTATGTTTTGAATACGAAGAAAACACTCCAGTATTAAAAAACTTCTCTCTTCACATTAATAAGGGAGAAACTATGGCACTTGTAGGCAACTCTGGGGGCGGGAAAAGTACAGTTGTTAGCCTATTACCTCGATTCTATGATGTCAAGTCAGGTTCTATTGAATTTGATGGCATTAATATAAGAAATTTTGATTTGGATTCTTTGAGGCAAAATATTTCATTTGTATTCCAAGACAACTTCTTATTTTCAGGCACAATTAAAGAGAATATCTTGATGGGAAATGAAAATGCAACCGATGAACAAATTCAAAAAGTTATAGAGATGGCTCATTTAGATGAATTCATCCATACATTAGAAAACGGTTTAGATACATATGTTGGAGAACGCGGAACTTCTTTATCAGGAGGTCAAAGACAACGAGTAGCAATTGCAAGAGCAATGTTAAAAGATGCACCTATTGTTATATTAGATGAAGCTACATCTGCACTTGACAATGAATCAGAAGCAATCGTTCAAAAAGCTCTGGACAACTTAATCCAAAATAAAACAGTATTTGTAATTGCGCATAGATTATCAACTATTAAAAATGCTGATAGAATTGCGGTTATAAATGACGGAGAATTAGCAGAACTTGGAACTCATGATGAGCTAATTCATATTGAAAACGGTAAATACAGATACCTTTATGAAATGCAATTCAAATCACAAGAAAATGCAGAGGTTCTATCATGAATAAAATTATAACAAAATGGATAGAACCATATGTTTTACTAGAAACTATTAAACATCAATGTGATCTTATAAAAGATTTTACATTTGACGGCTTTTCAAAAAATGAAATAAAAAAAGAATTTTTAAAACAGTTAAAAAAAGAAAATTCTTTTGGCCTATATATGAAAAATGTAAATAAATTTTATTTATTCAATGGAAATATCGATATTGATAAGATTTTTGAATTAACATCTTCTGATTATGAAAATACAGAAGATCTTAATAAACCTTTTGAAATGGTAGATATGGGAAAAGCTGAAGCAAGTATTATAAAACTTTAATTGTCATTATAACCAAGCTTTACAGCTTTTTGATAGGCAATTTCAGCCTCATCATTTCTCCCTAAATTTTCAAGGATTACAGATTTCCAATAATAATTCCACTTATCGCAATCACCGAGCAAAATTGATTTATTCATATAAATTAGAGCTTTTTGATAATTTTCAATCGCTAAATAACTACGAGAAAGCCAAAAACAAACAATACCTTTTTCTTTTTCAGCCATTATTTGCAGGCAAATATCAATTGCTTCATTATAACGGCCCAGCATAAAAAGACAATACATTTTATCTTGCAAATATAAATCATTTTTTTCTCTTAATAACAGCTTATTCAAATACAAAATAGCTTTTTCATAATCTTTATTTGATATAAAAATTTGAGCTCGTTTATATTCATGTTTATCACCAGTTGAGAATTCTTTTTCTATTTTATCCAAAATATTTAAGCAGTCATCATATCTTTTCATCTCAAATAGAATATCAAATTTTCTATAGTACATATCAGTATTATGCTTATTATTTAATAAATCTAAATTAACATATTCCAAAGCTTTTTTATAATCATTAATTTTTTCATACAAATCGCTTAACTCTCCATATACATATGTATATTCAGGATTGTTTTTTATAACCGCCTCTAAAATATTAATAGCTTTTTTATAACGATAACACATTGTAAATATCGTTGCTTTACGAATAAAATAAGCAGGTTTAGGGTTAATTTTTATAGCTTTATTTATATTTTTAAGAGCTTTTTCTAAATTATTAGACATCAACATATCTGAAATACAAGCATACTTTTCATCCTTTGGCAAAAATAAAATTACAAAATATCTGAACAAATTTGTACCATCTATACTTTTAAAAAATATAGAAATTTCTGAAACTAATATCAAACCAAACAATAAAATCAGATTATCAAAAGTATTATGCTTCATTTTCAAAGCAGAAATTGAATACTTAAAAATATTTTTATAATCATGCTCTAAAAAACAAGCCAAAGCTTTAAAAGTTTCACAAGAAGGATCTTGTTTATTAATTTGCTTTAATTTATTTGAATACTTTTGAGCAATATCAGAATCTCCTTTCAGATTATAAAAACAAACAGCTGCATAATATGCAAAATAATAATCTTCAGGGCATTTTTCAAGCAGAATTAAAAGATATTTTTCCGCTTTAGAAATATTTTCTTCGTTTATATATATAATTGTAAGAATATAGTCAGTATAATAATAATCTTCATCTAAATATTTTGCCTTTAAAGCATACTTTAAAGCTTTAGAATTCTGACCTTTATAATAATAAGCATTAGCAAGAAAAGCGTAATTTTGTGGCGTTTTTTGACCTTTTTCAATACGCTTTTTTAAAAGTTTGACTATTTTATTTGCACTGAATGAATTTATTATATATTCCGCATCATCATAAAATGTATAAATATTATCAAACATAACTAACCTCAACCAATATATCGGCTGCAAAAAAAATTACTTGAATTATTTTTACAATTTTTTACATTAGGCAATTTTTTACTACTAAAAAACTTTATATAAATATCAGGGGAATATAAGGGGAAATAATTTGTTTAATTATAATTTTTTCAACTATAACTATAATTATTGCTATTTTCCATTTATGAATTTTTTCATGCCTGCAAATTGCATGCCAATATTCCCATTACAAAGTTTTCAAACATATATCCAAAACTCTATTTGGCAAAATGAAAAGGAACAAGAAGTTCCAAAACTTATCGATTCTCTCGTAATTAGAAGTGCAAAAAACAACAGTAGTGTAGAAACATTAAATAAAGAAGAGAACTCAAAAGAAACATCCCGCACAAAAATTAACGGGATAGAATACAATGAACAAAAAGGGCAAGCTCTAGCAGAAAGAGTTCTTGCAGGATTGCCCAAATACAGAAATTATCCACTGTGTGCAAGATATGTAAAAGAAGCAATAAGAGATGTAGGGCTTGGACCATATATAAATGGCAATGGAGAATATTGTAAATATATTCTCAGAGCAAATTCAAATTTTAAAGAAATAAAAGTAAAAGGGAATGACTTAAAAAACCTCCCAGCAGGCTGTATTATAGTTTATGACAAATATGATGCCGGATATGGCAAAGATGGTCATGTTGAAATTACATTAGGAGATGGAAGAGCTTGTAGTGATGTTATTACAGAAGAAATAGAACCATCAAATAACTGTTATGTATTTATTCCTGTTTAAATTTCTTTACAAAAAAGCAATTTTGAAAACAAAAACAACTTTATATATATAAGAGGAAAATTAAGGGGATATATTGTGAGTTTAGTAAACTTCAACACAAATATACAATATAATTTTCAATTGCCGAAAATAAATACTTCGACAACAAATTTTAAATTTACTCCAACTTTAGATTATTTGAGGACACCTTCTGCAAATAATGTGTTTTCTATCTATAATAATAAATTTGCAAAAAATACAAACACATCAAAAACTAACTATAATTATTCAATAGCAAAAAGTTCTATTAAACCAATAAGTACCAATAAAGTATCAACGACTCTTGAAGACGCAGGTTACGATAAAAGCATAGGGTATAGATTAGCAAATACTGCATCTAAAAATGCAGTTGGATTTACAAAGCAATGCGCAACTTATGTAAAAAATGCAATACAACAAAGCGGACTTGGAGTATATGAATATGGAAATGCATACGAATGTGCAAATATCCTTAAACGAAACAAAAATTTTAAAGAAATCTCGACAAACGGACTAGACCTATCAACTTTACCCGCAGGCTGCGTATTAGTTTATGATAAAGGAGTTGCCGGCTACAGTTCAAAATATGGGCATACAGAAATCACCCTTGGGAATGGACAAGCAGTAAGTGATGGGGTTACTAATAATATAAGACAAGGAGCAAGAGTATTTGTTCCTGTATCACAAAGCTATGTTGCTTAATAATTGATCAACAGCTATTGTTAAATTATTAAAATCACCATTATTATTTATTACATAATCACTTAATTTAACTTTGTCTTCTTGTGGCATTTGTGAATTTATACGAGATTTTGCATGTTCTATAGTATAGTTATTGCGTTTTAATAATCTTTCTAAGCGAAGTTTATCATCAGTGTAGACAAAAATAATTTTGTCAAACAACAATTGCATATTAGATTCAAAAAGCAAAGGAATTCCTACAAATAACAAATCATCAGATTTATTCGCGTCAAAAAATATCTTAATTTCTTCTGCAATTTGGGGATGCATTATTGATGCAATTTTTAATCTTGCTACTTCATCAGAAAAAATTAATTGAGCAACTTTAAAACGAGAAAATTCTCCATTTTCAAAAACATCATAATTTTTAAAACCATCATATAACTCTTTATTATTAACAGTTAATAGTTTTTTGGAAACTTCATCAGTATCCAAAACCTTATATCCTTTCTTCTCTAATATTTTTTGGACAGTAGATTTACCTGATGCAATATTTCCACAAATAGCTATTCTTTTCACTGTTTTGAAATCCTATTTAAAAAGTTTTTTAACTCTCTAATCTGTATTGGTTTAATCGGTTTAAATTCCCCGCGTTTTAATCCATCAAGAGTTAATGTAGCATGTTGAATACGTTTTAAAGTTTTTACCTCATATCCGACAGCTTTGAACATTTTTCTGATTTGCCTATTCATACCTTGATAAAGAGTAATTCTCATTTCAGTATGACTGCTATCCATTTCCAAGACTTCAATATCCGCATAAGCAATCTTACCAGGCTCTAATTCAATCCCATTTGCAAGCTGTTCCAGTTCATGTCTGTGTATTGAAGAATTAATTGTAACTAAATAAACTTTAGGAACTTTAACTGATGGGTGAGTTAAAGCATTAATTAAATCCCCATCATTTGTTAAAATTAAAAGTCCCGTAGAATCTTTATCTAAACGGCCAACAGGTTTTAAACTGTACAAACTTTCAGGTAACAAATCATAAATAGTTTTTCTACCCTGATCATCTTCTCTTGTAGTTATATAACCTGCAGGTTTAAAAAATCTATAATACTGATGTTTTGCAGGTGCAATAAGTTTTTTATTAACAAAAACTTTATCTTTAGGCTGCACTAGAAAACCAAGTTCTGTAACGACTTTACCGTTTACACTTACAGAACCTTTTTCAATTAAATCATCAGCTTTTCGACGAGAACAAAGCCCAGATGAAGCAATATATTTATTTAATCGAACTCCGGACATTTTTTATTCCTTTTTACTACCTAGCAAGTCACAAGAGACTTTTCATCATCTTTAACAGCTTTTTCAAAACATTCAACAAGCTCTGCAGGCATTCTTCTGTATAATTTACCTGCATTACTTATCGCAACAACATCGAATACAGCTTCAATAAATACTTTATCAGTTTCTTTAGACTTAATTACCTGCTTGAATGTAACTGACAAGCTATTGAATTTTTCAATCCAAGTTTCAATAATAATAGCATCATCTAACTTTGCAGATGCTTTATATTTGACATTCATATTTGTAACAGGCAAAAGAATATCCATCTTTTTCATAGAAACAAGATCAAGTCCTAATGTATTACACAAGTCTACACGACCTTTTTCTAACCATCTTAAATATGCACCGTGCCAAACAACGCCATATGCATCTGTATCTGAATAATAAACTTTAGTTTCAAAAATATTTTTCATACAACTACTATAACACAAAAGGAGAAAAAAATGAAATACGTATGTAATGTTTGCCAATGGATATATGACGAAGAAAACGAAGGTAAGAAGTTTGAGGAACTTCCTGAAGATTGGGTATGCCCTTTATGCGGAGCAGGAAAAGAAATGTTTAGTGAAATAGAAAAATAATAATTAATAAATATTAAAATATAGCAATTTTTTTTATTTACATGTTTTACTAATAACGTGACAGGAATTAGTAGTGTAAGAACAGATTACAATAATCAAAACAATTATTATTTACACAAAAATAATAATTTCTATACACCTGCAAGTTTTCAAGAACCGCAGCCCCAATATAATCCAGAAAAAGCGGTTTTAACTGCAGGTCTTTTACAAGCATTTGCATTATTCTTACATAAAGCATCTGAATGGTGCGGGAATAAATTAATGCAGGGCAAAGAATTTACTAATGAAGAAAATGTAAAACAAATTGCTCAAAATATGGTCAACAAAAACAAATTAAATGTTAATGTTGACTTTATTGATGCAAATAATATAAATAAATACCCTAAAGTTCTACAAGAAGCACTAAAACCTGTTGCAAGAGGAGAAAACGCATTTTATACTGACCAATTTAAACTTGCAGTAGCACCAAAGAATAAACCTTCTTTGATATTACATGAATTAGGTCATGCCATAAACGCACACAAAGGTAAATTCTTAAAATTCTTACAAAAATCAAGAATGTTTGTATCTGCAGTCCCAACTGCACTAATAATGCTTAACGGACTATCAAAACAAGATGATAACAAACCTAGTTTCATAGAAAGAAATGCCGGAAAAATTGGTTTTGCTGCATTTTTACCAACAATTATAGAAGAAGGTCTGGCATCAATTAGAGGTGTAAAAGCAGCTAAAGCAACACTTGGTAACTCTGCAAATCTTAAGCCACTAAAAAGAAATTACTTCTTTGCTTGGCTAACTTATTTAATTGCTGGCATTGGGCTTGGTGTCGCAGCCAAACAAAGTGTTATAGAAAATAAAAGATAAAATAATAAAAAACCTCTTGACGTAAAAAAATGTTTATCATAGAATAAAACTTGTCGCAAGTTTAGCGATTGAAAATTAAATATCGGGATGTGGCACTCTGCCGAGTGAAACAATCCAGTGAATTGTTTCACGAGAGGTGGTAGCGCACTTTCAAATGTGAAACATTTGAAAAACATAAACCGTCGGGATGTGGCGCAGCTTGGTAGCGCACCTCGCTTGGGACGAGGGGGTCGCACGTTCAAATCGTGTCATCCCGACCATTTAGAAAAGATTGACAACAAGTCAATCTTTTTTTATTGTTTACAATTTATTGACTTGACTCTACTTTTATAATAAACTTCTGGAGAAGAGATTTTACACTATTAAATGAGGATTAGGGAAATTGGATTTTACAACTTTAACTATTGAAGCTCTAAAAGCACTAGCTTCTATTGTAGGAAATTACGGACTTGCGATTATTTTATTAACAGTTGTTATAAGACTTGCTATGTGGCCATTGAACGTATCTCAACAACGTTCTATGAAAATGATGCAAAATTTACAACCAAAAATCAAAGCTATTCAAGACAGATATAAAAGCGACCCACAAAAAATGCAACAAAAACTTATGGAATTTTACAAAGAACATAAGTTTAACCCAATGGGCGGTTGTTTACCTTTATTAATTCAATTACCAATATTCATTCTTTTATATTCTGCTTTAATGAGCCCTCAATTTATTCAAATTGCAGGTGATACATCTTTCGGATTTTTAAGCAGACTTGATACAACATTAAGAGCTACAGCCGGTCGTTCTTTCGATGGCACATTCGGAGTTTCTCGAGGAGATACATTTACTTTAGGAAAAACTGCTACCGTATACTTACCTGATGAAACTTTAGAAAATGTAAAAATTAAAGATCCAAATAAAGCTATAGAAATTCAGGGAGAATTTAAACCTGGAGAAAATATTGATTTTAAAATCGATTTAGACCACTTGAATTTAAAATTTGCTCAACTTGATCAAATTCAAAAAGCAGAAATATCAGTCACTGATATGACAAATAAAGAAGTTGAAAAAATTACATTTACAAAACAAGGAAGCGTATTAGCAGCATCTGTTCCAACAATTGTTGCTTCAAGATCTTTCCACTGGGATGTATTTGTTTTAATCGCTTTATTTGCACTTACAATGTTCGCATCACAAAAAATCATGATGGCAACTCAAAAACCTAAAGACGGAGCTGTTGACCCAACTCAAGAAGCGATTCAAAAATCAATGGGTACATTTATGCCAATTATGATTATCGGTACATTTGTAATAATCCCAATTCCTGCAGGTGTTCTATTGTATCTTGTTACAAGTAACATAATACAAATCTTGCAAACTGTTATAGTAAATAAACAAATTGATAAAGAACAAGAAAGAACAAAAAATATCGTAACAGATTCAGATATTGCAGGTGCAAAAAAAATTGAACCAAAGGAATAATATATAAAATGCTTTTATCTGAATATGATTACAATTTACCTGAAGAATTAATTGCGCAGTTACCTGCCGACAAAAGAGATAATTCGAGAATGATGGTTCTAAACCGAAAGGATAGAACCATTTCTCATAAACATTTTTATGACATTGTAGATCTAATTGATAAAAATACTCTTTTGGTTATGAATAACACAAAAGTTCTACCTGCACGTCTTATCGGGCATAAAGACACAGGAGCTAAAATTGAAGTATTTTTATTAAAACAAGCTGAAACTCAAAGTTTAGAAGAAAATATGCAAAACTCAATGTGTCGGGTCAAGCAGCTATGCTTGTGGGATGTGCTAATTAAACCTTCTAAAAGAGTGAAACCTGATACAATTATTAAAATCAGCGATGAATTATCAGTAAAAGCAATTAAACGATTGGAAGAAAACGGAGAATGGCTTGTTGAACTAATATTTGAAGGAAACAATGTTCTTGATGTTCTTCATAGAAACGGTCAAATTCCATTACCACCATATATTGAAAGAAAAATTCAAAATGAAGACTTAAAGAAACTTGATTTTGAAAGATATCAAACAGTATATGCTAAAGATGAAGGTTCAGTAGCTGCCCCAACTGCCGGATTACATTTTACTCAAGAAATTTTACAAAAGCTGCAAGATAAGGGAGTTGAATTAGCATATGTCACCTTAAATGTAGGCTTAGGGACTTTCAGACCTGTTCAATGTGAAAATGTTGAAAATCACAAAATGCATTCTGAAACATTTGAAATTTCTGAAAAAGCTGCAGAGCAAATTAATAGAGCAAAAAAAGAAGGGAAACAAATCATAGCAGTAGGCACAACAACTGTTAGAACTCTTGAAACAGCTTTTCAAAAATATGGATGTATACAACCGTGTCATGACCATTCGGAATTATTCATATACCCTCCTTATGAATTTAAAGTTATTGACAAACTTATTACAAATTTCCACCTGCCAAAATCTACACTTCTAATGCTTGTAAGTGCGTTAGCAGGAAAAGATTTTATATTTGAAGCATATAATGAAGCAATCAAAAATAATTACCGCTTTTTCTCATACGGTGATTGCATGTTTATTAATTGACATTTTAATAAATATCATTAATGCAAATAGAGGATACGGAAATATCTGATTTTAGATAAAATAAAAACAGATAAGGGTAGAGGTGGTATGTTTTCACAATTTATTCAAAATCTATTAAATACAGGCGGGCAAACACAAGCAATGCAACGTTATGCTCAACTTTCTAATAAAGTTAACAATTTAACTGCAACAAAAGACCCTCAAAATCCGCTTGATACAATTTACCCAAATAATGGAAAAATAAATTCACCATCATTTGAAAAAGTTCTCCAATCTACTACGAAATCAAATTTTGGTTCATTATTACTGAATCCTGAATTTAAAAAAGTAAATGCAAATATAATAAATCAAACACCTCAAAGCAGTTTTCAAAACGCATTAATAGAAGCAAATGCAATCCAAGCAAACACTCAATCTTCAACAAAATCTCAAATTTTAAATGTAGTAAATCAGATTGCAGAAAAACATGGGGTAGATGAAAAATTAGTTCAAGCTCTTATTAAACAAGAATCAGGATTTAACCCAAAAGCAAAATCAAAAGCTGGAGCAATGGGACTAATGCAATTAATGCCTTCTACTGCAAAAAATTTAGGAGTACAAGATCCTTATAATATTGTGCAAAACGTTGAAGGCGGAGTTAAATATTTAAAATCAATGTTAAACAAATATAACGGAAATGTAATTTTAGCATTAGCCGCATACAATGCTGGTCCTGGAGCTGTAGATAAATATGATGGAGTTCCACCTTACAAAGAAACTCAAAATTACGTTAAAAATATTTTAGCCAACTATCTATAATTAATAATTTTGCACAATTTTGTTGTTTTTGCTACAATAAAATAAAAGTAGGAAAGGCATCAAATGAAATTTTCATCATCTTTTAAAGTAGGGCTTTTAACATTATTAGCATTAGTGCTTTTAATCGGGGTAGTTTTCAAGGTTAAAGGTCGCACTTTTTCATCTGCAGACAGAATTGAAATTCAATTTAAAGATGTAAACGGCATGCGTCCGGGTGCAGGTGTTCAGATGATGGGCTTGAGAGTAGGTCAGGTAGAGCAAATTACACCTGTAATTAATGGTGAAAACAGTTATGTAAAAGTAAAATTTGTTATAACAGAACCTAATGTAGAAATACCAAAAGCTTCAATATTTTCTATTCAACAATCAGGACTTATCGGTGAATTATTTTTAGAAATCACACCGCCAAAGACAAGAACTGTATTTATTCCAATGGTAAATAAAGATATTCTTTATAAAGATGATGATGTTGAAATGAAATTGGATAAAAAATTCTATAATGTTGGAAAAATTACAAACATTGAAGTTGTATCAAAAGATGTTGTTCCATACACAATCAAAGATAGCATTAAAACAAATTATGCATATAAAATTGATTATGTAATAAATCTTCCTGGACTTATTCTGCCGGAATTTTTAAAAGGGAAAGTTACAAAATCAAACGGAACCAATAAACTATTAATATCTACTTTAGATGATATTACATTGCCATATCCAAATCAAAAATCACCTTATACAATAATTGAACCGATGAGAATTGCTGATTTTATGGATTGGCAATATAGAGCTGCTGAATCTTTAACAGAAACAAATAAAAAGATTAATGATTTATTATCTGATGAAGTAATCGCTGAATTAAAAATGTCTGTAAGAAATATTAATTCTTTAACAGGACAAACAAGCGATACTATGGCTAAATTAAACGGATTAATTGATGACTCAAGCAGCGATTTAAAACAACTTATGGTAATGATGGATAAGGCTACAACTGATTTCAATATGTTGTCTTATAACATTAATAACATAATCGGAGATCCTCAATTTAAAACAACAATGTTATCTACAGCTAATTCAGTTGATAAATTATCTCAAAACCTAAATAAACTAATCGGTAACGAACAAGAAGCTGAACAAATGGCTGAAGATATAAGAGCTATTACTCATAACGTAAATGAAATAAGCGGATATGTAAACTCACTTACCAAAGATGATCAGCTTAAAAAAGATATAAACAGAGCTGTTGCAAATGTTAATACAGCGATGGTTGATATTTCAACAACTCTTGAAACTGTTAATAAATTAACACCTGAAAAGAAAACTGAATTGCAATCAATAGTTGAAGATACAAGAGTTACAACTTGTAATTTGAGAAAATTCTCTGAAAAACTTAACAAGAGATTTTTACTTTGGAGATTAATGTTCTAATATTTGATAGGAAAAGAATATGAATTTAAAAACAGAAATTTCCAAAATACATTATGATAAAAATGCAAAAGGTTTAATTGTAAAAATTCTAGAATTCGCTTCAATATTTTACGGATTAGGGAGCGGATTAAAAAACAATCTTTATGACAAAAATATAATCAAACCTAAAAAAGTAAATGCTTTTGTAATATCTGTCGGCAATTTAACTACAGGTGGAGTAGGAAAAACTCCTGTTGTATCAGAAATTGCTAAATATTTTATTTGCAAAGATGAAAAAGTTGCAATAATTTCTCGCGGTTATGGAGGAAAACTTTCTAATAAAAATATAAATATTATCTCAGATGGAGAAAAAATATATTATAATGCAAATTTATCTGGAGATGAACCTTATTGGTTAGCCCAAAACACTAAAGGCGCAATAGTTATCACTTGCAAAAATCGATACAAAGCTGCTGAATATGCTATTAAAAAATTCGGAGTGACAAAAATTATACTTGATGATGGCTTCCAACATAGAAAACTTCATAGAGATTTAGATATAGTCTTAATGGACAGCAAAATGGGATTTGGTAACGAAAAATTACTACCTGCAGGACCATTAAGAGAAGGAACTGAAGCTCTTTCAAGAATTAATAAATTAATTATTGTAAGCAAAGATATTGATCATTCAAGAGCAGAGAAATTATCAAAAATAATGGGTAAAAAATTAAAAGTTCAAACAGAAGTCTGCTATACAGAACCTGACACAGTATACAATATTAAAACAGGCGAAATTTTACCTAAAGATACTGAAATTACAGCAATCTGCGCTATTGGTCAACCATCACAATTTTATAACTTTTTAAAAGATTATAAAATTAAAAATACCAAAGATTTTGATGATCATCATCTATATACAGAAGAAGAAATACCTCAAGGAATCATAGTCACAACAGAAAAAGATGCAGTCAAAATGCAAAATTTTAACCGCACAGATATTTATGCTTTAAAACTAAAAACAGTAATTAATTCTGAGGCACTATTAAATAATGCAGACAAAAATTAATATCGACAAAATTGTAGAGTTACTAAAAAAAGCCAAACAACCACAAAGCGACTTTGTAAAACTTATGGATAGTTTTAAAGACCCGTATTTGGTATTAATAGCCTGCATTCTTAGTCTTAGAACTAATGATAAAACAACTTACCCAGCTACTTTAAGAATGCTTGAACTAGGCAAAACACCTAAAGATTTTGCAAATTGTGATGTCAAAGAACTTGAAAAAGCAATTTATCCTGTTGGTTTTTATTCAAATAAAGCAAAACAAATTGTAGAGCTTTCTAAAATTCTTGTTAAAAAGTATAATTCTAAAGTTCCTGACTCGATTGAAGAATTATGCAAATTTAACGGAGTAGGAAGAAAAACAGCAAATTTAACATTATCTCTAGGCTTTAATAAACCTGCAATTTGTGTAGATGTACATGTGCATAGGATTTTCAACAGAATTGGATATGTCAACACTAAAAATCCTGATGACACAGAATTTAAACTGAGAGAAATTCTCCCTGAAAAATATTGGATAGACATAAATACTTTATTAGTTACTCATGGACAAAATATATGTAAACCTCAAAAACCAATGTGTGATAAATGTCCAATAGAAAAATTTTGTAACAAAATAATTTAATTGAAATTAATATAAATTAATATATTATCAAAAATCCTTTTTTTTATATTTATAAATAATATTAAAAGGAGATTATTATGAAAATACAAAAAATATATACAACATTACAAGACAAACTAGCAAAAAAAAATCTAATCAGAAGAGAAGCAAAAATTGACAAATACATAAAAATTCATGATACAGCAACATATGGAGATTCATTCAATCAAATGTATAATGCGAGAGAAACAATCGCGAATTATGCAGAAAAAAAAGGTATTACAGTAGATATCTATGATGCACGTAAATTATTAGAAGGCGATGAAAATGTATCCCCAATAATTGAAGAGCAATTATCTGATAAAATAAACGTAGTAGTTACAAATCTTTTAAACGGTAAATCGAAAGCCAAAATAGTATCTGCAAATACTGATAAAAATTTCCCTAAAGTAGCAACAGCACCGATTATAATCCCAATACCAAAAGATAACACTGACATAGTAAGAACAACTATAAGACAAACTAATGATAGTTTCATTAGAAATTTATTCAGAAATATTGAATCATTAACTAAGATTGTAACCGGTAAAAATACTAAATAAACTTGATTTTAAAAGCCTCTTATGTGATAATCTGAATAAGGTTGTATATTTATTTTCCTTTTCTAATATATTATACAATCGGGGTTAATCAGAAAATAAAATACATAGGAGTTCGATATGAGTGTAGAAAACCCTCATAAAATCGACACATCAAAGTTAGATGAAATTATTCAGTCATATGAATGTAAAAAATCTAACTTGATTGCGATTTTACAAAAAGTACAGGAAGTTTATAGATATCTTCCAGAAGAAGCTTTAATTTACATCGGTACAAAGATAGAAGGTCTATCACCAGCTACCGTATTTGGTGTTGCAACATTTTATGCACAATTTTCACTTGAACCTAAAGGTAAATATGAAATAAAAGTATGCGATGGAACAGCTTGTCACGTAAGAGGTTCAATGCCTGTTTTAAACGCAATAAGAGCAAAATTAAATATGCCTGAAGGTCAATTAACAAGCGAAAACGGGTTATTCTCACTTGAAACTGTTAGTTGCTTAGGTGCTTGCGGTCTGGCTCCTGTTGTAGTCATTAATGAAAAAGTTTATCCTCAAATGACTTCTGATGCTATCACAATAGTATTAGACACACTAATGAAGGAGGAAGACTAATGAATACATCACAATTAAATATTGATATACAAGAAGAACAAAAAAAAGCTAAAGATATTATAAGTAAACAAGGACTAAGAGTTCTAGTTTGTGCAGGTACAGGTTGTGTAGCTAACGGCTCATTAAAAGTTATAGAAAAATTCAAAGAACTTGGTGCTGACGTATCTGTACTTACAGATTATGACAAAATGACAATCGTTCCAACAGGATGCCATGGTTTTTGCGAACAAGGTGTACTTGTTGTAATCCCAGACAAACATATTACTTATGTAAAAGTAAAAGAAAAAGATGTTGAAGAAATCTATGAAAGTCATATTAAAAATAACAAACCTGTAGAAAGATTACTATATGTAGATCCTAAAACCCATGAACACATTTTAGACGATGCTCATATTAATTTCTATGCAAAACAAACAAGAACAGCACTTGCAAACTGCGGGAATATCAATGCTGAATGCATAGATGAAGCTATAGCTGTAAGAGGCTATGAAGCTCTAGCAAATGTCTTAAAAGAAAATAATCCTGATGCAGTAATAGATACAATTGAAAAATCAGGATTACGTGGAAGAGGAGGCGGAGGCTTCCCAACAGGTAGAAAATGGAGATTTACCGCTGCAAATAAAGGTGGCAAATCTTATATTGTATGTAACGGTGATGAAGGTGATCCTGGAGCATTTATGGATAGATCTGTAATGGAAGGAGACCCTCACAAATTACTTGAAGGGATGGCAATTGCAGCCTTTGCAATCGGAGCAGATGAAGGATATATCTATGTTAGAGCAGAATATCCTCTTGCAATTAAACGTTTAAGAAAAGCTATTAAAGATGCAGAAGAAAGAAATTTCTTAGGTAAAAACATAATGGGAAGCGATTTTTCTCTTGACATTCATATCAAAGAAGGTGCAGGAGCTTTCGTTTGCGGAGAAGAAACAGCACTAATCGCATCTATTGAAGGTGAAAGAGGAATGCCTAGACCAAAACCGCCATTCCCTGCGAATAAAGGATTATTTGGCAGACCAACCTTAATTAATAACGTTGAAACATTAGCAAATGTTCCCGTAATTATGCTAAATGGTGCAGACTGGTTTGCTCAAATGGGCACAGAAACATCTAAAGGCACTAAAACATTTGCACTTACTGGAGAAGTAAATAATACAGGTCTTATAGAAGTTCCAATGGGAACTACACTAAGACAAATCGTATTTGACATCGGTGGTGGAATGCGTGACGGTAAAAAATTCAAAGCCGTACAAATCGGAGGTCCATCAGGAGGTTGTTTAACAGAAGAACATCTTGATATCCCAATGGATTACGATAACCTTATAAAAGCAGGAGCTATGGTAGGCTCAGGCGGTCTTGTAGTAATGAGTGATAAAACTTGTATAGTTGAAGTTGCAAGATTTTTCATGAATTTCACACAACACGAAAGTTGTGGCAAATGCGTTCCTTGCCGTGAAGGAACAAAAAATATGCTTAGAATACTTGAAAAAATAGTAGCAGGCAAAGGTACAATGGAAGATTTGGATCTTTTAGAAGAACTTGCTCATTCCGTAAAAGAAGGTTCTTTATGCGGTCTTGGTAAAACAGCTCCAAATCCAGTATTATCAACATTAAAATATTTCAGAGACGAATATATAGCTCACATTAAAGATAAAAAATGTCCTGCAGGCGTATGTACAGCAATGAAAAAGATTGTTATTAATGAATCTTTATGCAAAGGCTGCACAAAATGTGCAAGAGTTTGCCCTGTGGGCGCTATTGAAGGAACTGTTAAAAATCCTCACCACATTAATCAAGATAAATGTATTAAATGTGAGGCTTGTTTAACAAACTGCCCATTCAGAGCTATCGTACTTGAATAAAATTAATAAGGAATACAAAAATGAGTGATAAAAAAACATTATTTATAGACGGAAAAGAAGTTGAATTTACTGATGAACCTAATCTTCTTGAAGTAATAAGAAAAGCTGGAATGAATGTTCCAACATTTTGTTACCGCCCGGATTTAACTTCATTTGGTGCTTGCAGAATGTGCGTTGTAGAAGTTGAAGGCAGAGGCATTCAATCTTCTTGTACAATGCCGCCAGAAGCAGGCTTAAAAATCCATCTTAACACTGAAAAAACAAGAAGAATTAGAAAAACAGTTCTTGAATTACTACTGGCAAATCACGACAGAAATTGTCTAACTTGCGAAAAATCAGGGAATTGCGAATTACAAAAATATGCTGAAGAATATGGAATTAGAACCATTCGTTACCCTGATAAAGAATTGGAAGATTACTTACCAATTGATGATTCAAGTCCTTCAATAGTCAGAGATCCGAATAAATGTATACTTTGCGGAGCTTGCGTTAGAGCTTGCAGCGAATTTCAAGGACATGCAGTATTAGGATTTGCAAACAGAGGATCAAAAACACTTGTTCAACCTATGAATGGAAGACCTTTAGGGCAAGTTGATTGTGTAAATTGCGGACAATGTGCTGCAGTATGCCCAACAGGTGCTTTAACAATTAAATCAGATGTAGAACAAGTATGGAAAGAAATTACAAACCCTGAGAAAAAAGTTGTAGTCCAAATGGCTCCTGCAACACGTGTTGCAATAGGTGAAATGTTCGGACTAGAACCTGGTGTAAATTCAATTGGAAAAATGAATGCAGCACTAAGAAAAATTGGATTTGATTTAATATTTGATACTAATTTCGGCGCAGATTTAACTATTATGGAAGAAGCAACAGAATTTTTATCAAGACTAAAATCCGGGGAAAATCTTCCAATATTTACTTCTTGCTGTCCTGCTTGGATTAAATATCTAGAAACTGAACATCCTGATATGTTACATCATCTATCAAGTTGTAAATCACCAATGAGTATGCTATCACCAGTTTTAAAAACTCTTGTTCCAGAACATTTTGGAATAAGCAGGGATAATTTGGTTGTTGTTGCAATTATGCCTTGTACAGCAAAAAAATATGAATGCAAACGACCAGAATTAACAACTAATGGAAAACCTGATACTGATTATGTTTTAACAACTCAAGAATTAGGCAGAATGATTAAAGAAGCAGGAATTAACTTTAACGCATTGGATACCGAAGCACCAGATTCACCATTCGGGGAATACACAGGAGCAGGAACCATTTTTGGAGCATCAGGCGGTGTTGCAGAAGCAGCTGCAAGAACAGCATATGAATTTGCAACAAGCGAACCTTTAAATGATGTTGATATAAAACAAATGCGAGGAACTTCTAATCGTTCAAGAGATATCGAACTTGATTTAAAAGGAACAAAACTTATAATAAGAGTTGTATCCACATTAAGAGAAGCTGAAAAATCTCTTAAAGAAATAAAAGAAGGGAAAGCTAAATTCCAAATGCTTGAAGTTATGGCCTGCCTTGGAGGCTGTATAAATGGTGGAGGACAACCAAGAAGTTGCGATGATTCAAAAATAAAAGAAGAACGTGCTCAAGGTCTTTATAAAGAAGATACAGAACTTGAATACAGAAAATCACACTTTAACCCATCTATCAGGAAATTGTATAATGAATATTTGGAAGAACCTAATTCTCATAAAGCACACGAATTACTACATACAATTTATACAAATAAATTTACAGGTTCCTACAAAGATATTTAAAAAACTAAAATCCCGACTTAATAAATAAGTCGGGATTTTTATTTTAATAGAATTTTCTATTTTACAGCTTTTTTAACAGCTTCAGTAATATCTGATCCACCATATAATACTGCACCTTTTGCTAGAACAATATCATATCCGCCAGCTTTTGCTTGAGCTTCAATTTGTTTAGAAATAGAATCATCAATAGCAGTTAATTTTGTTGCATAATTTTTATCCATAGCAGCTTTTTTAGATGCTAATTCTTTATTATATTTTTCTTCTAATGCTTGTTTTTTCTTAACATCAGTTGTTGCTGCTACATCTTTTCTAGCTTTTTCAATAAAAGTAAAAATTTCTTTTGTTTTAGCTTCATGTTCTTTTTTCAAAGCTTTAACTTGTGATGACGCATTTACAACAGATGTTACATCAACTACAGCAATTTTTGATGGAACATCAGACATTGCAAAATTCCCTAAAGTTAAACCTATAACAAAAGTAGATAACCCAACAACTAAAAATTTAATTTTCTTGTTCATATTTTCTCCCTTATACACTACTTGTTCCAAATTTATTTTAAACCATACTCTAAAGAATTGAATTTTAAAATAAAATCTTTACAAGCTCACTTATATCATATATAATAGTAACAGGTCAATTGTAGTTTTGTAAAAAAGTTAATTTTTATTACTTAATCTTAATAAAAGTTAAAAATTTAGTTTTATTTTTAAATAAAAACGCAAAAATAAACTTGACCTGATTTAATAAAATATATATATTTTTTTAAATTTTAAAGGTGATTAAATGAAAAAGATTAATTCAAAAAAACATATTATTGGTGCAATTACTTGTATGAGTCTTGCACTGACAATATCTGCATCTTATAGCCCAGCAACAGCTGACCCATTGGGAGGCGCCCCAATAGTTCCGGGTCAAATAGGCGCAGAAGCTGGAATGAATCAAATGCACGACAGTAGTTATCTAAAAGAAAGATATCAAGATAATTACAGAAATGAAGATTATCAATATTATCAAGAAAGAAAAAAACTAGAAAAAGACCCCAATGCCGGCAATCAAATAATACAAAACTACAACGGCGGTTCTATTCAACAAGCTACAGTTGAAGAAATGAATACAAAAGGTGTATTTGTAAATACTGTAGAAGTTGCACCTTCTGAAATTTTAACCAAGGAAGAAATCAATAAATTAGTTCAACCTATTGTTGGAAGGAACGTTTTTATTGATGACATTCAAAAAGTTATTGATAGCATTAACAATTTATACGCACAAAAAGGTTTCGTAACAGCAAGAGCCTTTTTACCAGAACAAACTGTTGAGAATGGTAACATCTACATCGCTTTAACAGAAAGTAAAATCGGAAGTATTACTGTACAACAAAACAAATGGACTAAAGACGGGTATATTACAAGCAGATTACCTCAAAAAGAAGGCGAACTATTTGATATTGTTGAACTAGAAAAAGACGTCTTAGATTTTAACAGATACAATGATGGTGTAAAATTATCTGCAAACTTAAAAGCTGGTGAAAAACCTGGAACTACTGATATTGAATTAGTTGCAGATGAAACATTTCCATTCCACGTAATGGGTATTATGGATAACGCAGGTCGTTACAGTACAGGTAGTATCCGTGGCGGTGCAATGTTATATGCTGATAGTTTATTTGGACATAGAGACAGAATGTCTTTAGGTTCTTATTTTTCAAAAGGTGCACAAAGCCCATTCTTTGATTACAATTTCCCAGTAAACAAAAAAGATGGTCGCGTTGGATTTATGTTCTCATCAACATTTGCTGATATCAAATATGGTCCAATGACTCCTCTTAAATTAGGTAGTAATGCTTATCAATATTCATTGTATTATACACAACCAATTGTTAGAAAACCTGGATTTGAATTAAAAACATATGCAGGCATCAACTATAAAAGAGCTAGAACATTCACTGATATTAGAACAGGTAGTCCTATATTTGATGATTTAATGCGTGATGCTATTAACAGTACAGATAATATTACATCAGCAGAATTGGCATTGATGTTAAGAAAAGATACTAAATATGGTATTTGGTACTTAAATCAAAATGCATACTATTCTTTCCCAATATTTAACAGTGACAGAGATAATAATTACTTTAAATATAGCGGTAGCTTAGTAAGATTACACGATTTTTCTCACGGTATCATTGGGCAATTAAGAAGTAACTATCAAATTATACCTGGAGACAAAAAAATCCCTTACCTAGACCAAATGCAAACAGGTGGTTTGGCAACTGTAAGAGGGTATTCTGAAGGTATGATGATTGGTAAAAACGGATATTTCGTTAGTGGAGAATTAATGTTTCCACTTTTACCAAGAGAGATTACAAGCCCTCGTAGTGGAGAAAAAATCCCATTTATCGGTAGATATGTAAAAGGTGCAGTATTTGCAGATACCGCAGGTATTTTCCCAACTGCAAGTGAAGATATCTATGGTGGAAGTTATTTTGCAGCATCAGTAGGTATGGGCTTAAGAGTTCAACTTCCTGGAGATTTAAGTGCAAGACTATACTGGGGCTATCCTTTAATCAGTAACCATTGGGAACCAGATAGAAAATACGGTCGTTTCCACTTTGAATTAACTCTTGCACCAAATATTGATGCATTACTTGCTTCAAGAAGCACTGCTGCTGTTCCTAAAACACAATTCCAAAAGAATGTTGAAGCAGAGTACATTAATAACTATGATGATGTAAGACATTATGACTACTTCCGTGACGGAGGCGGAGGCTCATTATAATAAAAAGATTGAATAATAAAAATTATGCGGTAACATAAAGTTGCCGCATTTTTTATTAATATAATAATAATAATGAAATGAGGGGATTGGAGAATATATGACTAAAGCTATATTTATAACAGCAACAGGAACTGATGTAGGAAAAACATATATTTCAGCTTTAATTGTAAAAAAGTTGAGAAAACTTGGTTATAATTGCGGATACTTCAAACCTGCTTTAAGTGGTGCAGAAATTATTAATGGGAAATTAATTCCTGGAGACTGTAAATTTGTAATAGACACAGCTGGAATAAATGTAAACCCTCTTGATTGTGTTTCATTTGTATATAAAACTGCAGTATCCCCACATCTTGCATCTCAGATAGAAAATAATCCTATCAAATTAGAAAAAATTAAAAATGATTTTGATAAACTAAAAAAACAATATGATTACATAGTTGTAGAAGGAGCCGGCGGAATCGTATGTCCTTTTAACTTAGGAGACGAAAAACTAATGTTACCTGATGTTATAAAAGCATTAGGACTTGATATATTAGTTGTTGCATCTGGAGAACTAGGTACAATAAATTCAACGGTATTAACAACAGAATATGCAAAAAATCAAGGTATTAATGTAAAAGGAATCATAATTAATAACTATAACGAAAATGACTTTATGCAAAAAGACAACAAAATCCAAGTCGAAAACCTAACAGGCACAAAAGTAGTAGCAACGGTACAAAAAAATGAAAAAGATATAACTGATCTATCAATGTTATTTAAAGAGGTATAAAAATGGAAAACTGGGTAGAAAAAGATTTAAAATATATATGGCATCCTTGCTCTCAAATGAAGGACTATGAAGAATTACAGCCAATAGTCATCAAAAAGGGAGAAGGAGTATACCTATATGACATAAATGGGAAAAGATACATTGATGTAATCAGCTCTTGGTGGTGCAATCTTTTAGGACACTGTAACCCAAAGATTAATGAAGCAATAAAAAAACAAGTCGATGAATTAGAACATGTTATATTTGCGAATTTCACACATACACAAGCGATAAGACTATGCGAAAGATTATCTAAAATTCTACCTAAAGGATTATGCAAATTTAATTTTACCGATAACGGATCATCAGCAATTGAAGCTGCTATGAAAGTAAGTTTTCAATACCATGAACAAACAGGCAATTCACAAAAAACAAAATTTATGGCCCTTACAGAAGCCTACCACGGAGAAACAATAGGAGCATTATCGGTAGGAGATTGTGATTTGTATACAAAGCTTTATAAACCAATATTAATGGACATAGTAAGAGTTGAAGGTCCTGATTGTTACAGATGCCCTTACAATCAAAATAGAGAAAATTGTAATTGTGAATGCTTCAAAAAAGCAGAAGAAACTTTTGCAAAATACGGAAACGAAACTGCAGCAATGCTTGTTGAACCATTATTACAAGGTTCAGCTGGAATGAAAGTTTATCCACCATTGTATCTAAAAAAATTAAGAGAACTATGCGATAAATACAATGTACACCTAATTGCAGATGAAATTGCAACAGGTTACGGAAGAACTGGAAAAATGTTCGCATTTGAACACGCTGGAGTTTCTCCTGATATTATGTGCTTATCAAAAGGTCTTACAGGCGGATATATGCCAATGGCATTATTTGTAACTACTCAAAAAATTTATGATGCATTCTATGATGATTACAATACTGGCAAAGCATTTATGCACAGCCATACATATAGCGGAAACCCTCTTGCTTGCTCTGCGGCAAATGCTGTACTTGATTTGATGGAAGATGGCACGATTTTAAAAAATGCACAAGAAAATGCAATCTACTTCAACAACATGATTAAAGAGAAATTTCTCTCACACAAAAATGTAGGAGAAGTACGCCATATAGGACTTATTAATGCAATAGAACTTGTTGAAGACAAAAAAAGTAAAAAGCCTTTTGATGGCAGATCCAGAACCGGTTACCAAATCTACAAAAAGGCTTTGATGGAGGGAGTTATTTTAAGACCTCTAGGAGATGTCATTTATTTTAATCCACCTTTAATTATGTCAAGAAAAGATATGGACTTAGTAACAGATATTGCACGCAAATGTCTAGACGAAATTTTGCCCACAGCAAAATAAAGCGTTAAACAAATAACGTACAAAATACACTTTTTAATAAAGACACCTTCTCACTCTTAAGTTTTTTTGACGAAAAAAGGAACTTAAACTAACATATTCCGTCTTTTAAATTAAAGGATTCATTATCCTTCTGTAGTTAATTCTTCCCAAATACTTGGTACTACGATTAACGCAGTATAAACAATGAAACCGAATAGAATTAAGTTAATAGCTTCCATGATAACACTCCTATCTGTTAGCTTAGATGAATTAAAACGACATAATCATCTTACTAATTCTATTCCCATGATGTCAAAAAAATTAACATTTTTTAATAAACATTTTTATTATAATATGAAAGAGGATTATATGAAAAAGAAAATAGGAAAACTATTTAACAATCTTTGCTGCTCGCAATGCAAAAATAGTTTTGACGAAAATTCAATAACCATAAAAAGAGAAGAAGAAGGCTTAACAGTAATAGGGCTTGAATGCCAACACTGCGGTAAAAACTTCGGTGTAGCATTTTTAGGCTTCACAGATTTTGATATAAATACATATGAACCATTGGAAGTCCAAGAAGGACCTGATCCAATTAATTACGATGACGTAATTGATGCCCATAGATTCATACAAAATCTTGATGCGGACTGGCAAAAACATTTACCAAAATCTAACTAATTAAATAACACTCCAGCTATTGCTGCGGACATATAACAAGTTAATGTTCCACAAATCAAAGCTCTAACTCCAAGTCTTGCAAGATTTTTACGTTGGTTAGGAGCAAGTTCGCCAATACCTCCTAATTGGATAGCAATAGATCCAAAGTTCCCAAAACTGCATAATGCAAAACTTGCAATTAAAAAAGCTTTATCTGAAAGAGCAGTTGGCAAATGTGTCATATCAAAATATGCAACCATTTCATTTAAAACTAATTTTGTACCCATCAAACTACCAACAGTTGTAGCCTCTTTCAAAGGTACGCCCATAAAATAAGCAAATACAGCAAAGATTTTACCCAAAATCATTTTCAAAGAAAGATGATTCAAATCAAAAGAGGCAAAATTTATATGCAAATACTTAACAATTAATACCCCTAAATGTCCCAATGCCCAATCAATCATTGCAACTAAAGCAACTAGAGCTAAAATCATTGCAACAACATTAATCGCAACTTTCATACCTTCAGAAGCTCCAGCAGAAATTGCATCAAATACATTTATATAAGGTTTTCTTCTTTTGCTGTAAGTAATTTTTATATCTTCACTTGTTTCAGGAGTCCCTGTTTCTGGATATACAATTTTTGTAATTACAAGAGCTCCCGGAGCAGCCATAATTGATGCAGCTAAAAGATATTGTGCAGGAATTCCCATTCCGATATAAATAGGCATTGTAGCACCTGAAATACAAGCCATACTACCAGCCATTGATGCTAATAATTCAGAACGGGTTAATTTTGCAAGATAAGGTCTAATCATAATTTGAGCAGCAATTTGACCTACAAAAGCGCTTGCAACATTTGATAAAGCCTCAGCTCCGCTCACACCCATCAATTTATTCATAGCTTTACCAAAAAGAGGAACTACACGTTGCATAATTCCATAATAATAAAGCATATTTACTAAAATCATCATAAATATCAAAGATGCTATTAACTGCAATGCAAATACTTGAGCACCTTCTCCAAATACTGCTGTAATTTTATGTTCAGTCATTAAAGGTCCGAATACAAACGATCCGCCCTCTTTTGCAAACTCTAGAATTTTTTGAATGAATAATCCTAAATTATAAAATAATGCTCGACCGATTGGAACTTTAAAAATAAATAAAGCCAATACAACTTGTAATAAAAAGCCCATACCAACCGTTTTATAATTAATAGCCTTTCTATTATTAGACATTAAATAGGCTATCCCAAAAATTAAAATTATTCCTAATAATCCAAAAAATCTATCCATTTAATCACCTTTTCAAAACTATTGATATAATAATACTTTAAAGTTAAGAAAAAAACCTTAATTATTAAAAAAAAGTTTACTTAATATTTCTTAATAAATCACCCGATTGGTGTTGAAAAAAAACTTGTCAGCATTTTACTATAATAGCAGATAAGATTTTCTGCAAAATTTTAGGAAAAAGTATAAAATATTATAAATGGGATGTAGGTGCAAATATGCGTGTAAATTCAATTATGCCACAAATGAGGGCAACTAGTATCAGAAGAAATGACAATGTTAATTCTAGCAATCAGACCATGCCTGTTGCTATGAATTTAGCAGCTCCAATTGTAAAATCAGGGGTTATCTTAACTTTCACAGGAAATGATAGTAAAAACATTCATCAATTCCTATCATATGCTCCAGAAAACAAAAGATTTGGAGTAAAAGCCTATAATCTTGGAGGTTTAGGCGTAGTTGCCCAAGAAGCACCTGCTAGCTGGAGAACTAAAGCTGGCGCAGATGTAAGAGATTTTGCACCATATCACAGTTTTAATAACCCTGATGGCGGAGTAACCATTGTTAAAATCACTAAAAATGAAAAAGGTATTTATAATGACCGCTATCCAGCAGAAAGTTTTATCTCTGCAAAACAAGATGAAACGTTAGAAGAAGTAGGCAAAAGAGTAAAACTAAAAGAAGGCGAAAGACTAGCTTATGCTATCAGATTACAGCCTGATGATAAGGGAATATCCCAAATTATAAGATTAGAAGATGCTGGAGTTCAAGGATCATTCAAAAGAGCTGCGAACAAAAGTATAGCAGATACACAAGATGTAACGTATAGACTTTTCAGAGCTGTAGATATTGCTGATACTGTTGATATACCAATTAACGATTACAAGAAGAAAGTTCTTGCAAAAATAACAAAAACGATTAAAGACGAAATAGCAGCTCCAATTAATGAAAAATATAAAGAAGATTTAGCAAAAGCAAAAGAAAAAGATTTCCAACTTACTTTAAAAGCAAGAGACTTATATGATGCCAAAAAGTCAACAGATGGAGAAAGATTTTATCCTATACATGATAATGAAATAGAAATACAATCAAAAATTAATGATGAAATTGAAAAGAATTTCAATACAGAAGAAATAAAAAAAAGAATTGATACAGCATACAATGAAAAAATAAATTCAGAAGAAGTAAAAAAAGAATTAGAAACAATAAAATCCAAAATAATAGCAGCTCCAGAAGTACCGGAAAGAAATGCTGCATACTTTATTCACACAAAAGAACTAGCTAAATTTGACACAGCATACGGAGCTGGTGAAAAAGGTTACAGTGCATATGGAGCATATGGAACAACAGGATCATATTCTACAGGTGCATACAGCCCAAATGGTGGAGCACACTTTGTAAGTACGAATGTAGCATTTGCAGATAATAACCGTGCATTAATTGAAATATTGCCAAAATTAAATACTAAAGAACACGGTTTTTATAACCCTGCAAACTGGTGGTTACATGATAGACCTGCATTTATTACAATGAATGCTATTGCAGATGCATCTCATTTTGGTAATGATTATTATAATGGTTTAAAAGTTCACGGAACATTCCACAATCCAGGAAGAGATTACCAAGGTGCAGAAAGCAATCCTTTTGAAATGTTCAAAATGCTTGCAAGACCTGAAGATGTTGAAACATTAAAGAAACACTCACAATTAGAAAAACTAAAGAAAATAGAAGCTAAATGGGGGAATAATTGGGACAAAGCACCTTTATCAGAAAGAAGTTTTGTTAACCAAATTTTAAGACCATTTATGGCTAATTTCATAGATGATTATGCTGATACCCCTAATGATAAAAGAACTTTTAATATTTCAATGACTCCAGTCGCAGGTACAAATATTAATGCTAAAAATATGAGTTGTGGTACTGTATCTGTTAATTATGGAAAAGAAATGAAATCATTAGAAACTCCAGATATAGCTCAATATTTAACAACAAAATTAGCAGCAACTAAAACCATTGATATAACAAACGGCAGTACCCCTGCAAATTTAAGATTGAACGATCCTACTGCAAACTTCTGTCAAGGAAACAATATTAATGGATTAACTAAATTAAAAGATGGATTTACCACATATGAATACAAACCTGTATTTGATGACGCTGGAAAGTTTGTATCTGACAATATTGATGAAGTTTTAAAAGCAAAAGAATCTAACACTAAATGGTTATTAGATTCATTAGGAGATGCCTTTGATAAAGGCGGTCCTCAAGGCATTACAAAAATGTTTTTCACAGACAAACAAGTATCTGACACTAATGCAAGTGTAACTGGTCACCTAGCAAAATATGAAAAAGGAGACATGTTATTAATGGGATGGGGAAGACCTGATAAACAAAAAGGTTATCCATCAACTTTCCAAGCATTTTTAGATTTCTTAAAAGACCCTAATATAGATAAAGAAGTAAAAAAACATACCAAATTATTAGTTGGTGCCGGAGTTTGGGGAAATGATGCCGATGAGTACAAATGGGTACAAGACATCATCAGACAAATTGAAGAACTAGATGGTGGAATATACAAAGGAAATGCTTGTTATGTAAATGGTTTCTTCCCTAACAGACTTGTCGGATGCGCAACTTATTCAATCTTCTCATCAAGATTTGAACCTTGCGGTATTACACCACTTGAATCATTTGCAGCAGGTACTCCGGTAATTTCTACAAAAACAGGCGGTGCTCCTGACTTTATCACTGCAGCAAGAGGCTACTTAACTAAAAATCCATATTTAAGAAATGCTGAAAGTTTAAAAATTGATCCTGCAAAATTTGCAGGTAAAAAAGCTAAAGAAATTGCAAACATATTAGATGCAGAAAGAATGTTTGCGAATGCAGATGAACTAAAAGATTGTATTGTTGCAGCAACTTCAGATTACAACTTAAAACCTGAAGAAGGTAAACTAGCAAAATATGCTGAAATGGTTAAAGATGCTATTACTCAGAAAATAGATTGGCACGAAAATGCTTCTTATAACGGCGGGAAAACAGCAAATGAACGATACATGACTGAAGTATTTGAAATTGACAAAGGTATGGAAGGTCGAAACTTTGAAAAGCTTAAACGTTTAGTCGGAGAATTCGGTATTGCGGTTGAAGATGGTGCAAAAAAATTAAGAAATAAATGGACTAAAACAATTATTGGAGCTGGTATTACTGTTGCAGCACTTGGAACAGCAGCATATGCCTATATGAAACGAGATGACAAAAAAGCTCAACTAAATACTCAAATACCACAAACAAGCACAACAACTACCATAAATAAAAATAATCAAAATAATATGACTAATCCTGTTTCTAATCCAAAAGAAACAAAAGAAATAATCCCTAATAAGCTGAATAAAACAGCTTAATGATTATTCAAAAAATCAATTAAATCATAAATTACGATGAATCTGTCAATCAGGTCATCGTAATTTTTTGCCTTTAACAAAGATCTAAATAAACAACCAAATTGCAGAGGTCTTTTTTGTCTTATTGCAATTAAAACAGTATTATTATTAAATGATAATTCAAACCCCTTAGCAGTATAAATTTCACCAAATCTCTTTATTATCTCCCAAAACTCTTTATTAATAAAAGATATCTTTTGAGGCTCTTTAGCAAAAGTATATAGATATTGATTTAACTCCGAAATATGAGGATTTACCTGTTGAAAATAATTACATTTATGCTCATTTTTTGAAAAAAGAATAACATGATTATTGATAGATTTTTCAAGTTCTAGTTGAATTATTGTCCCTTTAAATAAATTAGGTTTATTAGCGCCTTTTACAGGCATTGTTAATTTTGTATTTGATAAAATTATATTAGTTTTATTATAAAAGCCAAAGAAACTAGCTTCATCTTCTTGAGTATCAAAATTATAAAAGAGCTGAGAATCCAATATCGCTTCAGTATTAGAATTTTTAGGCCAAGGCTTAAAATTTGCAACAGGCCTTAAAAATAGAGGAAAAACATCATCAATTAACCTCTCTTGATATTTTTTCCCTACCAAAATAAAATTAATAATACTTTTAATAAAAAAAACATACATTAAAAATAAAATCATAGGAAATAAAATAGGATTAAATTTTCCATTAAGCATTACAAATATAAATAAGTATGCAAAAAATCCAGCTATTAGAAAAAAGAACAATGAAGAAAAAATAAGCTGTTTTATTAGTTTTTTCCTAAAAATTTCAACATCTCGAATTTTAGGTAATATTTTTTCTTCAAAATATTTATAATACAATTCTTTTTTATTATTCATAAAATTTATTCTATCACTTTTTATAATATGCACAATATTAAAATTTTATTTAAGCCATTCTACCGTAAAACTATTTTTATATAAAAACGAAAACATTGTAAATAGTTTTATAGAATTTATATTTTTCCCGACTGGTTCATCTTTTAACCAATGATTCAAATCATCCATAGTCAAAATAAGTTCATCAATATATAAGCCATTTTTCATAACATCTCTTATTTGTTTAAATCTTATTGCATAATAATCATTATAATTAACATATAGCTGAAGAGGAAAAATTTTAAATATGAAATTTTGAAATTTTCCTATTTTAGACAAATCAATATTTATAATAACTTTTTTAGCATCATCAGGAACACGAATTTCATCATTCAAATGATATTCTTCTTTTTTGTATACTTGATAATTTGAATTACATTTTGTATCTCTTTCTCCTAACAAAATTTTCTCTGATTGAAAATCAATAACATTATAGTTTTCTTTTATTGCATCCCAAGTTGCAGGAGTATCAAAAATTAAATTTCGCTTATCTATAGAAGAAATACTGTCTATAATAATAAAATTAGTATTTTTTTGTTTATAATTTTCTGCACTTAAATCATCTAATGATTTTGTATATACAGCGTATAGTTGTAAAATAGGATTATAATGAGGTGTTAAATTATTTTTTTGCAAATATCCAAAATCATAAGGCAAAATCTCAACCTTGGAATTCTTTATCTTTTCTAACCAAGAACTAGGTAATAAATAATCATCAGAAACAGTAATAGATTTATTATTAAAATAACTAATAAATGAAAATATCGAATTATAAGAAATATAATGTATCGGCAATAATAAAGCTAATACATACATTATAATAAGTTTTTTTAATGAAATATTTTTTACAAAAAAGAATAATAAAGGAACTATCGCTAAAATATATGTAAAAAATGCTAGCATATGCAAATCTGCTCGAACAAAACCAGATTTAAACATAAAGAACATAGAAGGAAGAATAACTAAAAATACCTTTGAATATTTAGCTCCTTTTTTACATTCATCAATCCACAAACTAATATATAAGCCTATTATTACCCAAGCAGACAAAAGATATAATTGATCCATAATATGCTTCCACAATAACATTGACTCACTATATCCGGAAGCTATAATTAAACTTTTTGAAAACCAATTAATTAAAGTATGTATATCACCAAAATAAAAATACGTCATAAAACCAATTGAAATAATCCAAAATAGAAATGACAAAATTACAAAATTTCGTTTAAATTTCAATGCAACTAATGTGAGAATTAATGTAGCTATACAACTTATTCCAACATTGAATTTTACAAATAGCATACAAAAAGCAAAGATATTCAAAAAGATTAAACCCAAATAACCTTTTATATTCTTCGCAAATAGACACACCATAGATAATAATACTGCTAAAAATTCATATCCCTCAAAACCAAATAATATAAAATCTAATGAAAGTATAGCTAAAAATATATTTGCATACTTCCGCTTTTCAAAACAAAATAACGAAAATAAAAACATTATCATAGTAAAAATTTTAAATAATGATGCTTTGAGAAGTATTTCTTTATAACAAGTAGGATACATTAAATATCCTAAAGGACCAAATGTAAAAAAAACATCCTTTCCAAAAATATATTCCCCATTAATATGAATATTATTTAAAGCATATACCCAAGAAGAATCAAGCCCTGATAATACGTTATAACAAGTAAATCTGAATCCAAAAATTACTAAAATAAAAATCAAAAAATACCATATTAATTTCTTATTCATACCTAATACCCTAAAAAACAATACATCTAATTAAATATAAAATCATTTTCTTTTAAAAATACCTCTAAAAGCCATAAAATACCATTTTAGATATTTGGGCAACCATTCTATTAATTTAAAATTTGATTTCCCTGCAACTCTATCTGTCCAAACCGTAGGCACTTCAGTGATTATATCGCCATTTTTAAAAGCTTTTACAACGAGTTCCAAACCAAGCTCAAATCCACCTGTACTCTCTATTTTTACATAATCTAAAAATGATTTTCTGTATAATTTAAACGAATTAGTAACGTCATGAACAGGTATTCCTGCCAAATAATGTAAAGATAATCCTGCATACTTAGACATCATTTTTTTTAAAAAAGGTCCACCAATTTGCTTTCCTCCAACCATATAACGAGAAGCGCAAACTATAGAAGAGTTATTTTTTATTGCGGAATCCAACATATTATTAATAACCTCAGGCGGATCAGATAAATCTGCCATAGTAACCACTGCAAATTCAGTCTGAACATTTTCCAAACCTGTTTTTATTGCATTTAATACACCCTTGCCATATTTATTTTTTACAAGATTTACATTCAAATTTTTTGCAGGCTCAAGTGTTGTATCCTCATCAGAGTCATATATTAAATTTATCTGATATGGATATTTAACCTCTTTTTCAATTCGCTCAACTGCGGATGTAATATTTTCACCTTCATTATATACAGGAATTATAATTGTAAGCATTTATTTCTCCAATATTATTAATGATTGAGAACCAAAGAAAAAACCAGAAAATGGCATTAATTTTAAATACAAAAAAACGAGCCAATCAGCTTTAGGTAATTTGGATTTAGTTGTATATGGCAAGAATTTTTTGATTACTTTTTTCACTTTAAAACCATTCATTTCACCTGCTTCAATTAATGAAACATCAGTCAATGCCAATTTATGATCTATAAAATCCCAATAGGCACCTTTTACATATTTAATATTAGGCTGTAATATAATTACCTTCCCATTTTCAGATAAAATTTCATTACACAATTTTAAAACATTTACAACATCATCTTTACTGTTTAAATGTTCAAAAAAATTAGATACAAAAACAGTATCAACAGAATTATCTTTAAGATATTCTCTCATATTAAAACAACTGCAATTTACAGCTTCAACATCTTGATTTGCTAAATCATTAATAGCAGGGTTCAAATCAAAAGCATATTTTTTCTTAGCCTTTATATTATTTATGAATTCACATCCGCCAGCCGCAATATCTAAAACAATGTCATCTTCAGAAATAAAATGCTGAAAAAAGTTTTTACACAATACTTTCCATAATGAATTTCTTTTTTGAGATTCATTATGAAACCTGTTTTCATAAAGTCTTTTCAACTCCATAATTATATTCCTCCGATTTTGATTTGCTCAGCAATCCAAGGAATAACCTCATCTAAGATTTCATCTAACGAAGTCTCTGCCTTAAAACCTAACAATTTTTCAGCTTTTTCAACAGAAGGAACACGTTTTTGAACATCATATTTAAAAGGTTCATCACTAACATAATTAAATTCCTTATCAGGATTTAAACGTTTCCAAATAACTTCAGCAAGCTCTAATACAGTTGTTGAAACAGGCGTTGACAAATTAAAATCTTCATTTACAGCATTAGGTGATTCAATACATAACCTAATACCTCTTGCAAGATCTCCTGCATATGTATAATGTCTTATTTGATTTCCTTTACCTAAAATATGGAGTGGATCCTGACCTTTTATAACTTTTTGAACTAAATCCGGTACAACATGACTCATTGCCAATTTTACATTCCCAGAAAGAATCTCGGTATCACATAACGCTCTTTTTTCTCCAGTACCTACACAATTAAAAGGTCTGATTATAGTATAAGGTAATCCATACTGTTCATAAGCACCTTTACAATAATATTCACAAGCTAACTTTTGGAATCCATATGTACTCAAAGGCGGAGGAATAATTTTTTCATCACCCTCTTTAGAAGGATAATTACTAGCACATTCATATACCATACTTGAGCTTAAAACATTAATCTTTTTCAATTTACCGTTTTTAAAAGCATGAATTGCAGCATCAAAAGTAGATGCCATTATTCTTTCATTCTCGGCTAACAAATCATAAGCCATTTCATGGAAATAAGCAATTCCTCCAATCATTGCCGCACAAGCAAGTATTTGATCACAATCTTCTGCCAACTTTTTCATTAAATCAACATCTTTTGCATCACCTTCAATAAAATGATAATTAGGATGATTATCATAAGATTTTTTGATTTTTCCATACTTTGAAAAATTATCAATCCCAACAACCTCATGGCCATGAGACAATAATTCTTCCACAACATAACCACAAATAAAACCAGCAGAACCTGTTACTAATATCTTCATTTATTAATTTCCTCTTATTTCCATATATTCCAACAATCTACATAAGGTTTATCTATTTTTAAATCTAAATATTCCTTATGCGGTACACCTAAAATCAAAGCATCACAATCAGATAGAACATCCTCTAACTTATATGAATCTTTTAAATAAGGATCTGATGGCAATACTTCTGCTAACTTAAATTCAAGTTCTTTTTTAATTTTAAAAGACAAACTTTCCCTTATATCATCATTATTTGCTTTAAAAGTCATACCTAAAATTGCAACCTTTTTATTTTTCAAAGAACCTAATTTCTTTTCCAACTGACCGACTAAAAAGTTTGGTAAACCTTCATTTACCAACATTGCAGATTGCCCTAAGAAAAATTGATTTCTGTAAAATGCTGATAACTGCATAGTATCCTTAAACAAACAAGGACCTGCTGCTAATCCTGGACGACAATAATTTTTAGCTCGCGGATAATCTTCACTCATTGCATTGTATATTTTATAGAAATCCAGACCTTTATCTTCGACCATCATATAAAATTGATTTGCAATAGCAAACTCCAAATATCTCCAAGTATTCAACATTAACTTCGACAATTCAGCCTCAATTGGTTTAAGATGAACAATTTTTGATGTTACTTTTGAAAATAAATTTTCAGCCTCACTTCGAGCATTATCATTTACAGCAGAAACAATTTGAGGAAGATTTCTAATTTCTTCAATACCTTTTCCCTGCAAAATTCTTTCAGGGCAAAAAGCCAATTTGGGCTGTGCATTAAAACATTTTTGCAATTTTTGTTCAATAATTTCAGTTGTACCTGGGTAAATTGTACTGCGTAATATAATTAACTGTTCCTTATGCAATAAATGTATATATTTATCAAGAACATTCATTACTTCATGAATTTTAGGATTATGATGTTCATCTACAGGAGTACCTGTAATAAATACAACGACATCTTGGTCTTTTACAACATCTGAATTATCTGTTACAAAAAGTGTTTTATTCAAATTCTTATTTAAAAGCTCTTCAGCTCCTTCTTCCTGAAAAGGCACAATTCCATTATTAATCTTATTTATGGAATCTTTATTTATATCAAGCAGAGTAACATCAAAACCAACATCAGAAAGAACTAATCCCAAGGGTAATCCAACATGTCCACATCCACCTATGATACAAATTTTTTTCATTAATATACTCCCTGTCTTCTTATATTTAGATATTAACACAAATAATAAAAATTATCTGTCGATAAATACTTATATGTCATAAATTCATACGCAAATAGCACTCAATAAATGAATCTAAATCTCCATCCATAACAGCGTCTACATTCCCTGTTTCATAATTAGTTCTATGATCTTTTACCATTTTATAAGGGTGAAAAACGTATGAACGAATTTGAGATCCAAAATTAATATCTACATTTTCACCTTTTAACTCAGCTAATTTTTTTTCGTGTTCTGCTTGTCTTATTGCTAATAATTTTGATGCCAAGATTTGCATAGCATTTTCTTTATTTTGCAATTGCGATCTTTCCTGCTGACATTTAACAACTATACCTGTTGGTTTATGCAAAATTCTAACAGCTGTTTCTACCTTATTTACATTTTGTCCACCAGCTCCGCCTGAACGCATTGTATCAATTTCCAAATCTTCAGGAGGTATTACTATAGTTTTTTCAAAATCTTCAATTATCGGTGATACTTCAACTGAAGCAAAGCTAGTCTGGCGTTTACCATTAGCATTAAATGGAGATATCCTCACTAATCTATGCACACCTTTTTCAGCTTTTGAATATCCGAATGCATATTTTCCGGTAATTTTTATTGTTGCAGATTTTATTCCTGCTTCATCTCCATCTAATTTATCAAGCAATTCAACTTTCCAATTATGACCTTCTGCCCAACGCATATACATTCGCAAAAGTAAACTAGCCCAATCTTGAGCATCTGTACCTCCAGCTCCTGCATTTATAGTTAAAATTGCATCTGCTTCATCGTATTCACCGCTAAGCATTTGTTTAATTTCAAATTTATCAAGAGATTTTTCCATCTCATTTAAATTATCAAAACATTCATTAATTAAATCAGAATCACCTATTTCTAAAGCTGTCACAGAATCTTCCAGAGTATTTACGCAATTATCTATAAATTCAAGATTATCTTTTATATCTCTAATTCTAGATCCTAATTCAGATGCTTTCTTTTGATTTCCCCAAATTTCTGGAGTCTGCATTTCTCTTTCTAATTCGCACAATTCTGTTTTTAATTTTGAAATGTCAAAGACACTCCTTTATTTTTTCAAATCTTGCTTTTAAATCATTTAATTTCTGTTTAATTTCTATTTCCATAATTAAAGTTTATATAAAAAATTTTTATATTGCAATTAACAAAAAAACTGCTATAATAATCACTATTGGTAAGGAGATTTCAATGGCTAATTTAATAGAGAGCTATAAAAAAATTTATGAAAATAAAAATGCTCATATTGGGCTTATTATAATATCAATAATATGGACTCTAATATCAACTATATGGGATATTAAAACTGGCAATATAAACAATTACAGACAAAATCCTTTTGATATTTTATTCAACATTATTATTGGAGCATACAGCATTAAATTTATACACAACGCAATACATAACATTGATAATAGTATAATCCCTACATTCAAAAACACTCCTTTGATTATGTATTTAGGAATAATAAAATTAAATATTATTTGGGGAATATACGCAGCTATATTTTTAATTTTAGCAGTCTTGCTTTATATGCTAACTCATTTTTTAATTTTACCAATTTTAATCGTAATTGCATTATTATTTGTTGCTATGTTTGTATACTATATTTTTCTGGCTTTTGCGGATAATTTAACGACTAATGGACTTTTTAATATTAAAATAATTTTTAATTTGATACCACATACAATAAAACCTTTATATAAAAATTTTTTCATTTTTTTATTATTTAATTTATTAATCGCAGTAATATACATTATAGTATATACAATAGCGGGACTATTGGGAATTGATTCAATAATAAATATTACAGATGATGTATACCTTATAGACATATTTATGAGCACTATTGCAGGATACTTTGTTATTGTTACTTGGTATTTTGCATTCCCATATTCTTTAATTGATTCATACAAAGAATTCATAAGACCAATATTAAGAAAGGAAGAAAATAATGACACAAATGCTTGAAGGATTTAAAAAACTATACTACGGGAAAAAAGCATTTGAGAGACATCTTTCATTATTTTCAATCTGTGGAATTGTCGGAATTTTTAGCGCTTATATAGCTCTTGCAAATCAAGAAATAATTGAAATTTCAAATATACAAAAACTTGGCTTTGCAACAATCCCAATTATTTTTACACTATTCTTTATTGGATATGAAACAATATTCATGCATACTAGAGAAATCCCAGATATTAGTCTGGATTCTTTTAAAATAGCTTTAAAAAAAATACCTCTGATTATATCTTTAATTTCTATATGCATATTAATAATAAGTCTATTCACAAAATACCAATACCCTGCTTTTTGTGGGGAAATGATCATTGCGATACCACTTACAATGATGCAAGCAGGATTTTCTTATAATTACAACAACAGTGAATATAAGCTTTTATTCCATAAATTTCGAGTTAAAGAATATTTTCTTCTACTTATAAAAAGATTGTGGATAGTTATTTTAAGTTATATAACAACATATTTTTTAATTTTTGCATTATTTTTTATTATCGGAATAATAATAGCTATTTATTACAAAGGCAACTTGAGTACAATAAGCCTTACAATTTCATCACAACAAGTAACTATTGAGAAATTATCAAATTATATTGCAAGTATTCTATTTACATATATCGTATCAATAGGAATGCTTACTTGGGATTATGAACTGTTAAAAACATATGAAAGAGAGGAATAATGAACGTTATTGACATAATGATTAATGGATTTAAAAGAGTATACTCTGGAGAAAAAGTCTTATATAAACATCTTCTTATGTTTATAATAATTACAGTTTTATCAATCGCAACAGTAAATGTGCAAATAATTGCTGACACATTAGAAAAAACTAAAGAACTACCTAATATGTGGCAATTATTACTATGTATGATAATTACATTAATAGCAGGAATATACACAGGCGGATATAATTTACTGTTTTCTCATAATGCATTTGATACAGAGAATAAAAATACTTTACCAAATGTCAATTTAACCCCATTCAAAGTATTTTTTAAAGCTTTACCATTAATGATAGTATGGTCATTATATATTCTTGTTGCAATATTCTTTTCAATTGCTTTAATTTCGAGTAAATCCCCATTAACAATTTTAGGAATATTTCTATTTCTATTTTTATTATTTTTATGTGGATTTGTTAACTTTATATACATCGCATACATAAAAAACTTTGATTATCAAGGGTTATTCAATATAACATTACCATTTAAATACATAAAACACTCTTTCTCAGACTTTGTCCTGCTTGGACTTCTTTTTATCCCAGTATATGGAGTTGCAATGACTCCAAGTTTTATAGTCGGTCTGTTATTTGGACTTATGGGAGCAAAAACAATCATGGCATTATATGCAGGAGGAATACTTGGTGGATATTTAGGATTTATTGTTCAAATAGTTTGGTATTATAGCCTTGTCCAAATATATAAAGAAAAAATTGAACCTAATTTATAGAGAAAGAGCCTATTAAAGGCTCTTTTTTATTATCAAAAATATTATTACAATTTGTAAATTAATATTATAATCTCCTAAAGTTTTCTATCTTCTAAACCGATATAAAAAATGTAATAAGAATAATAATGGAGATTTAATATATGCTTAAAAAGATAGTATCACCTTCGTGTAACGTATGCGACAGTGTGGAATTTATATTAAGAGGAGCGAGAAAACGCCGTAATTTGGCGATTGCATCTGCAAAAATGATTAACTCAGATGCAGGTATTCAAACTGGACTGAAAGCAGTCAAGTAGTGCTTATTGTTTAGAAAAGATTAGAGAGTTTATATTTAAAAAGACCGATAAAAATCGGTCTTTTTTTTACCTATGGCTTAATTAAAAATTTAATAGCTTTACCTTCAATATGTTGCTGCATAGCCCACTCAACTTTTTCTAAAGGTAAGGTATTCGTAATCAATTTTTCAACCTCTACATCTCCTGATGCTATATAATCCAAAGCCATTCTAAAATATTTTGGAGTGTGGTGAAACACACTCATTAATCTTATGTCACCATAATGCATCTTTGTAGTATCAAAAGTTACAGTAGAACCGGATTTACAACCTCCAAAGAAATGTACTGTACCTCCAGGGCGAACACAAGAAAATATTCTTTCCCAAATTTCAGGTAATCCAACACATTCAATTGCAACATCTAAGCCTCTATGTTCTTCTGTATATTCTCTAAATATTTTTTCTGGATTTGGATATTTCGTCAAATCCACAATTTCATCAGCATGAGCAAATTCATCTGCAGCCTTTAATTTTATAGGATTTCGACCTGCGACAATTACTCTTGCACCTTTTAATTTTGCTAATCTTGCAAACATCAAACCAATAGGACCAATTCCAATAATACCTACAGTTTGTCCAGGTTTAATATCAGTTCTTTCTACCCCATGAACAACATTTGCTAAAGGTTCACAAAAAGCAGCTTTGTCAAAACTTAAATTATCTGGCAAAATCAACATATTTTTCTCAACAATACGAGCAGGTACTGTTATATATTCAGCATAAGCTCCATTTAACAAATCTAAATTTTCACAAAGATTATACTCTTCATGCCTGCAATAAAAACATTTTCCACAAGGTGCAGAATTTGCAGCAACAACTCTGTCACCGACTTTAACATTTGTGACACCTTTGCCTACTCTATCTACAATTCCAGCAAATTCATGTCCAAACCCAGAAGGGATTGACTTTATCAAAACAGGATGACCGCGTCTGTAGGTCTTCACATCTGTACCACAAGTCAAAGCTGAAATAACTTTTACAACAACTTCACCCTCTTCAGGCGGTTTTACCATAACTTCTTCATATTTTATATTTTGTGGTCCGTAATATTGTATCGCTTTCATTTTTTAACACAGCACACACTCAATGTAGCTGTCCTTTCATTTTTAATTTGTAACCTTTATATATGCTTTCATAATTTTATTAGTCATTGTATCGTCAAAAGCATTTTGAATATCATCTAAATTGTATACAGTAGAAATGCCTTTAACTTTTACTTTTCCATCTTTTAGCAAAGCTAAAGAATCTTTTAAATCTACCGGAGCCGGAGAATAACTACCCATTATAGTTAATTCTCTATAATAAATTTCATTATTCGGATAAGCTGATAAATCCGATGGAGTGCTTGAAAATACAAGAATTTTACCACCGTTACGTACATATTTTAAAGCTGTACCAATAGCCTTATCTGCCCCTGATGTCATAAATATACCATCAGCCTTGTAATCATAATCAAGTTCTCTCACATCACAAGCATCAATTCCAAAAGATTTTAAAAGTTCAATTCTCTCTTTTAATAAATCACAACCAAGAACATCATAACCATATGCTTTTAATGCCTGAGCAGTTAAAATACCTATTGAACCTAATCCGACAACCAATGCTTTGTCACCTTGCAATAAACTTGCACGTTTAACAGCTCGCACAATACAACCTAAAGGTTCATAGAAAGATGCTTCTATATCAGATAAATTTTCAGGTTTCAAATGAGCAACATTTTTCAAATGTTCTTCACTTAAATAAACATATTCTGAAAACCCTCCAGGACGGATATTAGTAGACTTAAAATGTTCACACATTGAAACATTACCGTGCTTGCAATAAACACATTCTCCACAAGGTATATGATGAGATGTCACTATTTCATCTCCAACTTTAAAATCAGTATCTGAATTAATATCTACTATTTCAGCAACAATTTCATGTCCTAATACTGTTCCATCCTTTGATATTTTATGAACAAATTTAACTATATCAGATCCGCAAAGTCCACAGCCTAAAACTTTAACAATTGCACCTTTTCGAGAATTTAATTTAATATCTTCAACATTTTTTACAATAATTTTTTCATTATCAATTACAGCTATTTTCATACTCAGCCTCGCACAAAAAATTTTATCACAAACTTGAAAATAAGAACAATAAATTATATAATAAGTATATGGCAGTAATAAGAAGATTAAATTGTTTTGATGCACCTAAAATCAAAAAAATGATTTCTTATTTAGGAAGCGATGATGGGAACAAGTACACAAAAGCTTTAAATGTAGAAGCTTTTATTATGCTCCACGCAATTTTACCTCTAAAATATAAATTTCTGCCGGAATCTTATATTTTCCTTGAAAATAAAGAAATTATGGGACTAATTACAATTGTGCCAACAAGTGGCAACCCTTATAAAATTAATATTACAAGATTAATCTTCAAACAAAATTTATATGAAGTCGGAAAACAATTAGTAGAATTTGTAATCGCAAGATATGGAGCAAAAGGAGCAAAATCATTTTTAGTTTCCATAGACCAATCACACGATGAATTAATAAATTTATTCTTACAAGGCTGCGGATTTAGACAATGCAGCTACGAAAATTTGTGGAAACTTGAAAATTTTACCCCACAAACAGATAAATGCGCAAACTTCAGATACTGCCAAAACTCTGATGCTAAAGCGATTGCAAAACTATACAACAATGAATTAAAAAACTTATACAAACCTTCTCTGGAACGATCTAAAGAAGAATATAAAGAGCCATTTTTTGAAGGTATGACAAATTTCTACAAAAACAGATATGTACTTGAAGAACCTTCAAATCACAGAATTATAGCATACCTTTCAATAACCACAAATGACAATTACAATTTTATTATTGATATGTCATTAAATGATGGTTATGACATTCCATATGACGAAATTATAAATTTTGCACTGGGAGAAATTTCAAGAAGAAAAACAAAATTCTACGCATTTTTAAAACATCGTCAATACACAAAAAATGCAGATATTTTAGAAAAATATCTGCACGAAAGAAATTTAAACTGCATTCAAACTCAATGTGTTTTGATAAAAGATTTTTACAAACCGATAAAACAAACTGAAAATGCTATTCAAGTATTTTTATTTGGAGAAAATGAACTCGCATCTAACTAGAAAATACCTAAAACCTTAACGGATAATCTTTAGATACACTCCAACCATCATACTGAATTAATGCCCCACAATCAGCAGGTATTTCTTTACAATGTTCGAGAAGATAAGATCTACTTTTTGTTGATAATTTACCTTCTTCATTTATAAATTGAAGAGGTACATAGACTGAAGGACTTCCTAATTTCATTCTAAAGAGAAATTGATCCCTACCTGCAATATTAGGTTTAGCAGAACAATTATAATCATACCAACCATGAATATTAACATTTGCTGGACCTGTACCTCCCGTTAAAATACCAAAACAAGATCCATCAGAAAAAACATATCTTGAATAATTTAAACCATTTGTAGAGACATCTGCATCTACAGTTATATCAATACATTCTTTAGTACTACATTTCTTTATTCCTTTCATATATTGAAAAAAATAATTATTAAAAAATTCGTCATTATCCTTAAAAGCTTGATCAGTTCCAATACTCTGAGACGCAAAATTCCAAGTATAGAAATCCCCATTTTCTGCCTGCGAAATTTGAAGAGCGTTCATAAAAGTTGAATAGAATTTTTTTAATCTTACCTCAACAACTTTTTTCTTATGATTTGCAATTAATGTAGGAATAGTCAAAGCTGCAACAACACCAATAATACCTAAAGTAATTAATACTTCAGCGAGAGTAAATGCTTTGTAGGAGCTTAAATTACGCCCCCCCCCCGCATTTTAAAAATACAAGATTTTTTCATACTTATTGCTCCTTTCTTAATTAATACAGATATCATAACAAATTTGAAAAAACTTTACAAGATATATTTTTTCTTTGTGCTAAAATAATTAAAAGAAAAGAGGCGGGATATGAATAAATTAAAAATTTATCTTGATAAAGATATTAAAACAGACTTAATTAAAACAAAAAAAATTGCAATTATCGGTTTTGGCTCTCAAGGTTATGGTCAATCAATGAATTTAAAGGATAGCGGCTGTGATGTTGTATTAGGACTTCGTCTTGGAGGAAAATCTGATATTAAAGCTAGTGATTACGGATTTAAAACTATGACAATAGAAGATGCCGTAAAATATGCTGATATTGTACAAATTCTTATTCCTGATGAAATTCAAGCAAAAGTTTATGAAGAACAAATTAAACCATACTTAAGAAAAGGACAATATCTAATGTTCTCACACGGGTTTAATATTCATTATAAAAAAATTGTCGCACCGGAAGGTGTCAATGTAATAATGGTAGCTCCAAAAGGTCCTGGACACACTGTAAGAAGCGAATATCAAATAGGCAGAGGTGTTCCTTCTTTAATTGCGGTATACCAAGATCCAACAGGAGATTCAAAAGATATAGCTCTATCTTATGCTTCTGCAATAGGTGCAGGCAGAGCCGGAATTATTGAAACGACTTTTAAAGAAGAAACAGAAACAGATTTATTTGGAGAACAAGCTGTTATTTGCGGCGGCGTGTCTGCTTTAATCAAAACAGGATTTGAAGTCCTTGTAGAAGCTGGATATTCTCCATATATGGCTTACTTTGAAGTTTTACACGAAATGAAACTTCTTGTAGACTTAATAAATCAAGGCGGGCTTGCAGATATGAGATACTCAATATCAAATACCGCAGAATATGGTGATATGACAAGAGGTCCAAAAGTTATTGGCGAAGAATCTAGAAAAGCTATGAAAGATTTATTGAAAGATATTCAAAGCGGAGCCTTTGCAGATGAATTCTTAAATGAAATGCAAACAGGCTGTAAAAAATTCAATGAATTAAGAAAAGAAAATGCTGACCATTTAATTGAAAAAGTCGGCGAAGAAATCAGATCTTCATTTATTTGGGGAAATGATAACAAAATTATTGACAGAAACAAAAACTAAAAATATATTAGAAAAAATAAGGAAATAAAATGTTCAGTACAGATGTAGATTATGAAGTTGTAATATTTTCAGTAGGTGATACAAAAGCCGGAACAAAAATGGGAAAACTCCAACTAAAAAATTTGGAAGATCATTCTCTTTTGAATTGTATTTTATGGGAAGAAACCCTAAATCGTTTCGACAGCAAAATTTTCAGAACAGGAAATATTGTGAGAATAGTATCTGCATCTTTTAATGAAAAATTCAATAATTGCTTGGTATCGACCCTTTCTTTAGTAAAAGAAGCAAGAATGGGATTAGATGAAAAAGAAAGAGAAAAAGTATATTCCGAAATAATTTCTTATATTGATAAAATTCAAGATGAAAAATTAAATAGTTTTGTAGCGACATATTTTACTCAACACAAAGACTTGATAAAAATTATGCCTGCTGCAAAACTAATGCACCATAACTACATTGGCGGACTTATGGTACATATTTTGGAATGTCTTAAATTCGCTGAAACTAATATGAATATATCAGATTACAAATTTAATCGGGATAATATTATTGCTGCTTGCATTTTGCACGATATAGGTAAAATCTTTGAATATACAATCGACCTAGAAACTGGGCTTATTGATTATGATGAAAACTTTAGAAAAGAATGGCTTACTCATTCTCAATACGGTTTTTCAATCTGTATGAATAAAGGTTTTAAAGAAATCGCAAGAATGATTGCAGCACACCATGGTAGAAGTGATTGGGGAGCAATCATAGACTTGGATCAGAAAGATTTAGAACCTGAATTATATTTTATTCACATTGTAGATAATCTATCTGCAAAATTTGGAAAAATTAATGTTCACCTCTTGGAAGAAAAAGGAGTATAACATTGTCTAAATTAACAGAAAAACATCATTATAAAGGAACACTTATTTGTGTAGAAGGGATCGACGGGTCTGGTAAATCTACACAATTAGCTCTTTTGAGAGATTGGTTAAAATCTATCGGACAAGATGTAATTTTTACAGAATGGAATTCTTCTGAACTAATTAGCCAAACGACAAAACTTGCTAAGAAAAAGAATATGTTATCACCTAGAACATTTTCTCTTTTGCACGCAGTTGACTTTGCAGACAGATTAAAACAAGTTATTGACCCTGCATTGAAAGCTGGGTTTATCGTACTTGCAGACAGATATGCTTATACCGCATTTGCAAGAGATGTCGCAAGAGGTGTTGATCCTAATTGGGTAAGAAATGTATACAGCTTTGCAATAAAACCTGATTTAGCAATATATTTTGATATTGATCCAAAACATTCTATGGAAAGGATTTGTGCAAACCGTGCTCCAAAATTTTATGAAGCAGGTATGGATTTAAAATTAAGTAATGACCCTTATGAAAGTTATATGATATTCCAAGGCAGAGTAATCAAAGAATATCAAAAAATGGTCGATGAATTTGGGCTAATAAGACTTGATGCAATGGATTCAATACATTCAAAACAAGTCGCAATAAGAGAAATGTTAAAAGAAGTTCTAGCAAACAAAGGAGTAAACTTATAATGGCACAATTTAAAACAAAACACGGATATGAAGGTTTGCTTATTGTAATTGAAGGAACTGACGGATCAGGCAAATCCACTCAATTGGAATTATTAAAAAAATCTATACAAGCTCAATCATATGGAGTTATGGTATCTGAATGGAAAACTTCAAGATTGATTGCTGGAGTCATTGATGATGCAAAAGAAAGAAACCTTTTGAATGCAACAACATACAGCCTTTTATATGCTGCAGATTTTGCAGACAGATTAGAAAACCAAATTATACCAGCACTAAAATCTGGTTTTATTGTATTATTAGACAGATATTACTACACAGCATTAGCACGAGATGTTGTAAGAGGGCAGGATATTGAATGGGTTAAAAATTTATACGACTACGCGCCTGAACCTGATTTGATATTTTATCTTGATATGCCTGTTGATGTCCTATTAAAAAGAATTATTGGAACTACAGGTCTTAACTATTATGAAAGTGGTAGAGATGTCGGTTTCTCAACTGACTTCTACAAAAGCTTTGAAATTTACCAAAACAAATGCTTAGAACAATATGAAAAAATGAAATCGGAATATAATTTTAAAAGTATTGATGGGACAAAATCTATAGAAAAAATTCATTCAATAATGAACAAAGAAGTCCAAAAAATCTTAGATTCAGGTGTTTTATATTAAAAAATTTAACTATAAAAAAATCAAATCAGATAATAAAAAAATCTGATTTGATTTTTTTATAAATACTCTAAGCATCGAAAATATATACACAATTGTTACGTAAATAAATAAAAATTTACGTTATGAAACATTTTGCGCCACAGAGCATGGTTTATGCTACATTAGAAAATGTAAAGAGAAATATATATAGTTTATAGGAGATTATGAATGTCTGAATATTTGAGCAAAGAAGAGATTAAACAATGGAGAAGCTCATTAGAAAAGATTACATTAGAAGAATTCGCTGCCAGATTAGGGAAGAAAATAGAAGAGGCTAAGCCTACAAACGATTTAATAGACATAGTTTTAAAAGGGAAACCGGTTGTTTCAAATGAAGGAGAATGGAAACAAACTCACGCTGAACGTTTAAGTTCAATCGCTGAAAGAGGTTACGATTTGGAAAGAGATATTGCTCCAAGTCCATTTTCTATTCATAAAATCCATACTCCTGAAGAAACTATTGAAACTAAAATTGAAAAACCAAAAACAGAAAAGAAACCTGCAGCTAAAAAGACAACTGCAAAATCTTCTAAAAAAACAGAATCTGTTAAAACAGAATCTTTAAGAGATGAAGTAAGAATTGTATTCAAAAAAGCTCTTACAGACAGAGAACAAAAAGTTTTTGACCACTTTGTTGAAAACAGAGGTAAAATAGTTTATGCAAAAGATTTAGCAGCATTACTTGATTTACCAAGAGACTATGTATACAAATACATTAAAAACTTAAGAGCAAAAATTGATGGTGAAACCCTTCAAAATGCCGACAAAGGCGGATTTATATTAAACTAATAAACATTCAGTCATAATCATTTCACACTAATAAAAAAGCCTCCGTAGAAACAGAGGCTTTTTTATTAGAAATCTTATTTTCGTAAAAGAACATTCATACCTGCTATAAAATAATTTTTTATTTCTGCAAATGATCTTATTCTTGACAACATTTTTAAAATATACAATGGTCGCAAATAAAAACGCTTAATTGCAGATTTATGCAATTCAAAAACTCTTTCTCTTGAAAGGTTATGAGTATTTACAGCTGGATAATAATAAGCATTTTCAAAAGATGTCTCTTTATCAAATAAATTATGTTCCAAAGCATAGTCATAAAATCTTGACCCAGGTAGAGGAGTTGCAGTATAAAAACTTATAAAATCACTGTTTAATTCAATCGCAAATTTAATAGTTTCTTCAACAGTTTCCTCGGTCTCCCAAGGCAGACCGATTACAAAATAATTATAAATTCTGATTTTAGCTTTTTTGAAAACTTTAACAGTACGGCGGACATCATTTAGAGTAATTTTTTTACCCATTTTTTCTAACATATATTGAGATCCGCTCTCTACTCCAATACTTACTAATCGACAGCCTGACTTATACATCATCTCAGCCATTTCTAAATCCGCAGTATCTGCTCTTGTATTTGCTGACCAAGTAATTTTCAATCCACTATCAATTATTGCTTGGCATAATTTCATTGTCCAATCTTTATCTATATTAAAAATATCAGACCAGAACAAGAAATTTTTTATATTGTACTTTTCTACACACTCTTTAATTTCAGCGACAATATTTTCTGGACTGCGACGTCTTACCTTAGCACCTGAAACAGGTGTAGCCAAACAGAAAAAGCAATGAAAAGGACAACCGCGAGATACTTTAATGGTCGCTTGAACTTTATTATTATCAGGACGTCTATAAATATTATTATCCACAAGATGCCTTGCCGGAAATGGTAAAGAATCCAAATCTTCAATAAATGGTCTGTTACCGGTAAATTTTACTTCATCATTTTCTTTGTAATACAATCCTAAAATTTCAGCTTTAGGTTTATCTTCCAAAATTTCTTTTAATGTATTTTCAGCCTCACCTAAAATACCAAAATCTAATTCATTATGCTCTTTTATAATTCTTTCAGCAAGAGTTAAAAAAGCAGCACCTTTAGCAATTGTGATTACATTAGGACAAATCTCTTTTGCTTTTTTTACAGCGTCTAAATCATGTTCTAAAGTCGGAGTTGCAATATTTACAACCAAATAATCAGGATTGAATTCTTTTAAGTCAGCTTCATAATCACCATTTTGACTATAATCATTAATTTTTGCCTCAAGCCCTGCTTTTTCAGCCACTGCTGCTAAATACATTAAATCAGTAGGCGGCAATGGTGGAATTACAATAAGATCTTTTGTCGGTTGCTGACAACGATCTTCTCTATTCAAAACAGGTGATGGCGGATAAATTAAAAGAATTCTTTTTTTCATTAAATCTTTTCCTTAACTGTATTTGTAATAACTGCAGCAATAGCCAAACATACTGCCCCAACTAAAAATGCATATTCCCAATGATAATTTATAAAATCAGATCCCATAGCAAAAGAACATTTAGAAATGAACCAAGCAACAAGCGTACATACAAAAACTTGAGGACCTGCGATAAATATATTGAAAATACCCATTACAGAACCTTCTGTACCTTTTTTTATAAATTGAGAAAGCATTGCAAAAGGTAATGCACAAATACTTGCCCAGCCAATACCTGCAACACCCATTAATGCTGCAACAGCTTTTGGCTGTTTTGTAAAGAACATTCCCAAATATGCCAAAATCATTGTGATTAAAGATATAATATGAACTTTTTTATTTGAATACTTAGCAGATAAAACACCTATTGGAATTGCAACTAAGAAACATATTAAATTAAATATTGCAAAACAAACTGATGAAAAATTGGTTCCATTCAATGTAGCCTGAGCATACAATTCTTTTGTAGATTCAGAAACAGTAGTTAAATCAGGAACGCAATAAATTGTATGCACTGCATATTGTGTAAAGAATATCATCATACACATAGTACCAATCCAAGTAAAAAATTGCATTGTACAAATTTTTGATACTTCTGGAGAAAGTGCAAAGAAATTTTTTACAGCGTCAATAAAAGAACCTTCTTTAATTTCAGCAGTTGCAACATCTTTTATAACTTCTTTTTTTACATTATGTTCTTTAATAGTAATACAAGTCCAAATCATCCCCAACGTAAAAGCAAGAGCTGCCATTATAAATTGTGCATTTATTGACATTTGATATCCAAAAGCCCATTTCAAAAACGGAGCAGTTCCAGCTGCAACAACAGAACCTAGTCCAATCGCAAGGCTAATATAAGAATTTGCAATTGAATACTGTTCTTCAGGCACAACATCAGGAACTAATGCTCTATAAGGACCTTGTGCAACGTTTACACAAGCATCAATAATCCATATCATAATTGCAGCAATTAAAAGAGCAGTCAATGGAGGTAAATTAATACCTGTAAAATTGTGCAAGAAATCAGCTACAGTTGCAGAATTTGGGAAAATCCACAAAGCTAAGGAAGCTAATAACGCACCACCTAATAAATAAGGTCTTCTTCTACCTAATGGAGAAATAGTTTTATCACTTAAAGCACCAACTAAAGGTTGAACAACCATCCCAGTAAAAGGGCCAGCAAGCCATATTAGTCCGTAAATAAAAGGGGATGCACCAAGACCTTCTGTTACAGGTCCTGATAAAATTATTCTCATTTGCCAAGCAAATTGCAAACCGAAAAAGCCCAATGCAAAATTTAAAAATTGAGCAGTAGTGAATTTTTTTAAAACATTATTCTCTTCCATTTAAAATATCTCCCCAAATAATTATCTGTATGTACTAAAATACACGCAACATAAGTCATAGTCAAGTAAAAATACTTGACAAAAATAAAAAAATAATAAATAATATAGAAAAACATGGAGGTTGAAAAATGTTTATTCAAGAAGCTTTGAGAGTGCCCCCCCCCCGCAAAACATCGATTATTCTAAGGGGTTCACACTTGCGGAAGTTTTAATAACTTTAGGGATTATTGGAATTGTTGCGGCAATGACAATGCCTACATTAATTCAAAATTACCAAAAGAAAGAAGCTGCAACAAGATTAAAATATGCTTATTCTGTTATCGCACAAGCTGTAAAAATGTCAGAAATTGATAATGGTCCAATGGAAGACTGGCTAGATGAATCAACTGCAACAGAAGGAACAACAGAAGTAACCAAAAAATTTGTAGATACATATCTCACTCCATATGTCAAAACTGTAAAACAAATCAAAATGCCAACATCAGGAATGCCATACGAATACTATTACAAAGAAAATGGGCAACTTATATCCGCAGGAGGGCATACTCATTACAGTATCGCACTTGCAAATGGAATTTATCTCCACTTTAATGCATCCTATGGTCATGAAGATTCAATAACTTTACGAATCGATACTAATGGACAAAAAGGACCTAATATAGTAGGTAGAGACACTTTTTACGCAAATTTTAATTCTAAAGGTTTTTACATGAAAGGTCATGGGTATAACAGAGATACTTTACTTAGATATTGTGGAGGTGATCAAAATGGAGCTCAAACTTGCGGAGCACTAATTGAAATTGACGGTTGGGAAATAAAAAAAGATTACCCTTGGTAAATAAAAGCTCTCAAAAATTGAGAGCTTTTTTAATTTATTTTTTATTTACAACTGCATCTATCAAACCTTTAAATAATGGATGCGGATGTTCTGGTCTTGACTTAAATTCAGGGTGGAATTGACAAGCAACAAACCAATCAAGATTTGGCAATTCCACAACTTCTGCTAACATTCCATCCGGAGACATGCCTGAGAATACCAATCCAGCATCTGCAATTTGTTGTAAATATTCATTATTTACTTCATATCTATGCCTATGACGCTCTGAAATCTTTTCTTTTCCGTATGCTTTTTGAGCTTTTGAGCCTTTTTTCAAGACACAGTCATATGCACCTAACCTCATTGTACCACCATAGCCATGGACATTTTTTTGTTCCAACATTAAATCTATTACAGGGTTTTGAGCATTTTCATCAAATTCCTTTGAATTTGCATCTTTAATACCTACAACATTTCTAGCATATTCAATTACAGCACATTGCATACCCAGACATAGACCTAAGAATGGTACATTATGTTCTCTTGCGTATCGAATTACGTTTAATTTCCCTTCAATACCTCTAACACCAAAACCTCCAGGAACAACAACTGCCTGAACATCTTTCATTAAAGCTTTGCAATCATTATAATCTATACATTCTTCTGAATTTATCCATTTTATTTCTACTTTTACATCATCTGCATAACCAGCATGTTTTAAAGATTCTACAACAGAAATATAAGCATCAGACAATTTTGTATATTTTCCTGCAATTGCAACTTTAACTGTACCATGTGGATTTTTAATATTTTCAACAAGTTTTTCCCAACTTGATAAATCGGCTTTTCTATCTTCTATTCTTAACATATCAAGAATAACACCAGCCATATTTTGCTGTTCTAATGCTAGTGGCACTTCATAAATACTTTTCATATCACGACATTCTATTACAGCCTCTTTTGGTACTGAACAGAATAGAGCCAATTTTTCTTTTTCTGTTTTAGGAATAGGTTTTGTAGTACGACATACCAATATTTCAGGTTGAATACCATAACTTCTCAACACTTGCACACTGTGCTGAGATGGTTTTGTCTTTAATTCTCCTGATGTTGGTAAATATGGAAGTAAAGTTGTATGAACTGATACAGCATTTCCTATACCTACTTCAGTTTTGAACTGTCTAATAGCCTCAATAAAAGGTAAACTTTCAATATCACCTATTGTTCCACCAATTTCAATCAATTGAAAATCAGGTTTAAATTGTTTTGTAGCACCTAAAATTCTTGACTTAATTTCATTTGTAATATGAGGAATTACTTGTACTGTTGCACCTAAATAATCCCCACGACGTTCTTTTTCAATAACAGTTTGATATACACTGCCAGACGTTACATTATTGAATTTTCCTAAAGATGTATCCGTAAACCTTTCATAATGGCCCAAATCCAAATCAGTTTCAGCACCATCATCTGTTACAAATACTTCACCATGCTGAAAAGGACTCATAGTTCCAGGATCTACATTTATATAAGGGTCAAATTTTTGATTAATTACAGAAAAACCTCTTGCTCTTAGTAAACGTCCCAAAGAAGCTGCGATAATTCCTTTTCCTAATGAACTTACAACTCCGCCTGTTATAAAAATATACTTAGTCATTTTTCACCTCAAAATTTAAAAATAATACTTATGAGAAACTAAAAATTAAATTTCTCTTTTACCACTTAACCCCAATATAAATATTAATTATTAAAATCTACATAGAAATATATCTATGTAGATTTTAATAAAACTAATTAATTTTTGGAACTTTAAAAAATCCGTTTTCTTCTTCAGGAGCATTAGCCATCAAATCTTCCTTACTAATTTCCTGAACAACTTTGTCTTCTCTCATTACATTACAAAAATCTATAACTTGTGTCATAGGTTTAACGTTAGATGTATCAACTTCATTCATTTGATCAACATATTTTAAAACATCACCTAACTGTTTTGTATATAATTCTTTTTCTTCTTCTGTTAATTCTAATCTTGCAAGTTTTGCAACGTGTTCTACATCTTTTATCGTAATCATAATTCTACTCCATTATTTAACTATGGTAGCACAAAAATTTTTCATGCAAAAAAATATATTACATAAATTTAATGATTTCTAAAATAAAAAAATTATGTTATAATACTAATAATATTGGAGATAATTTTGTTGGAGAGTAAAGAAAAAAAAGTTGAAGACCTAGATGAGCAAATTCTCATTTACAAAAAATGTAAAGATGAGAAAAAAAAGCGCATGCTTCATATAAATATTGTTGAAAACGGAATGTTCCTTGTAAAAAAAATTGCGGGAAATATTTCCGCACAATCAGGGATTTCAAATGAAGATTTAGTGCAAGTAGGCTCTATTGGTCTAATTAAAGCTATTGAATTTTTTAACCCCGATAAAAACACAAGATTTAAGACTTATGCATCTTATTTTATAAGAGGAGAAATAAAACATTACCTTAGGGATAAAGCTTCAATAATTAAAGCTCCAAGAGAATTACAAGAATTAGTATTTAAAATAAGCACAGCCGTAAAACAACTAAAAGAAGACGGTTTTGAAGATCCTACTGAAGAACAAATAGCAGAAGCTGTCGGTGTCTCAGTAAAGAAAATACACGAAGTAATGGAACTTGAACTTTGTAAAAGTACATTATCATTGGATCAAGCAATCTCTTCTGTGGATGATGATGATTTAACTCTTATTGACAAGATTCCATCAGGAGACTATCAAGAATTTATGAATTCTTATGAAAATAAACTTATGCTGGCTGCTGCAATAAAAAAATTACCAAAAGATTTACAAGAAATAGTAGAAATGAGTTACTATCAAGACTTAAATCAAAGAGAAATTTCTGAAAAGATAAATATTTCTCAAATGCAAGTTTCTAGGAGACTTAAAAAAGCATTAAGTAAAATGTACGAAATAATCAAATCAAAAGACGATAATTAAATCAAGGAGACATAAAAATGGGAGCATTAATTGCAATTTTAGCACTGGTATTTGTAACAGGGCTATGCATTGGAAGTTTTTTAAACGTAGTAATTTTAAGGACATTAAGCGAAGAATCAATAGTATTTCCAGCATCAAAATGTCCAAAATGCCAAACACCTCTAAAATGGTGGCATAATATTCCAGTTCTTTCATACATTTTTTTAAGAGGGAAATGCGCTTTTTGTAAAGAACATATCAGCATTCAATACCCTATTATTGAATTACTAACAGGTATAATATTTACATTATTATTTATGAAATTCGGAGTAAGTGTTGACACATTATTTGCTTGGATAGTTTCAGCAATATTAATAGTTATAGCTGGAACTGATATTAAAGAAAAAGTTGTCTATGATATCCACACTTATATATTAATGGGTATTGGCTTAATATATGCAATAGTAGTAACTGCTCTTTCTTTTTATCAAATGCATGTTGCGGGAACTCCAATTGAGTTTACAAAATACTTAATTCTTAATAACCCAATATCAAGTTCACTTTTAGGATTGATTGCAGGTGCTTTGATTCTTGAAATTTGTGCAAGATCTGGATATTTGCTTGCTGGTACTAGAGCATTCGGAGAAGGAGATACTTTTATCGCAGCAGGTCTTGGCGCACTTTTTGGATGGAAAACTTTACTTATTGTACTTGCTTTATCCGTAATCATTCAAGTTATAATATTTTTACCAATTTTTATAAAAGGACTTATTAAAAACAAAGAATGGAAAACTCTAATTTCATTCACTGTATTTGCCCTGTTTGCAATAGCTTTTTATACATTGCAACATTTAAGAATAATCACTGTTGATAATGCAATTTTATATATAGGTCTTGCATTAATACTAATAATATTAGGCATTATATCTTGTATATTCATTTTCAAGGGGCTAAGAGAAAACCCTGAAAACAGAACTTATATGCCATTTGGTCCAGCAATGGTAGCAGCTGCATTCATTGCATTAATTCTATAAAAACATATTTTATATCACATAAAAAACTCACTAATGATAAAATTAGTGAGTTTTTTATTTTTTAATTAATTATATTGAAAGAATTTTTAAAGCTTCTTTTAAAATTTCTTCAGCTGAGGCTTTGTCATTTAATATTGTAACAGCTTTAGATATAGCATCTTGAATTTCTGCACGTTCATATCCTAATGAAACAAGTACCATTTGAGCATCTTCAACAGCTTGATTATCAACTTTTGCAGGAGTAATAGATGTAATTTTTATAGGTTCTTTAGTCTGGTAATTCATTAACTTATCTTTTAATTCCAAAATAATCTTTTGAGCTAATTTAGGCCCTACCCCTTTTGCCCTTGTAATTTCTTTATAATTTCCATCAATTACAAAGCCGATAAGTTCTGATGATTCAAATTCATCTAAAAGTGTAAGAGCCATTTTAGATCCTACTCCTGATACAGAAGTTAAAATATTAAATATATCTCTATCTTCCTTATGCAAAAAACCGCAAAGACTCATTTTATCTTCTCTATGCAAAAGTACGGTATAAATCTTAATATCACCATCAGGAATTTCATTAAAATCTCGTGTAGTAATTTCTAAAAGATACCCAATACCCGCTGTTTCGACAGTAACAAAAGTTCCTTTAGTTGAATTTGTTTTTCCTGCTAGAAACCCTTTTATATAATCGTACATTAATTTTCCCTCAAAGTTCTTCTAATCACTGCGATATCTTGATCAAGATCTTTATTTGTTTTTAAATCATCTCTTATTTTTTCGTAAGAATAAAGCATAGTGGTATGTTTCTTTTTGAAAAACTCTGCTATACTTTCAAAACTTTTTTGAGTAATTTCACGTGCCATATAAACTGCAACATGACGAGCTGATGAAACTCTTTGATTTCTTGCTGAACTCAAAAAATCACTCAATGATACGCCATAATATTCACCTACAGCACGAGCAACTTTTTCAATTGTAATTTCTTGTTTCATACTCTCACAATTTAAGACTTTTTTAGCAAATTCAAGAGTTAAATCAGTCTTTTCAATATCAGCATACGCACTCACCTTATTAAAAGCACCTTCTAACTCTCTAACGTTATTAACGAAATTTTTGGCAATATATTCAAACACATCAAAATCAGCTTTTACATTAGCTTGATCAGCCAAATTTTTCAAAATAGCGACACGCGTCTCAAAATCAGGAGGAGTAATATCAACCATAAGTCCCATTTCAAAACGAGTTCTCAATCGGTCAGGGAGTGTCGGAATATCTCTTGGTAATCTGTCAGATGTGATTACAATTTGCTTATTTTTGTTATGCAAACTGTCAAATGTATGGAAAATTTCTTCCATAGTGTATGTTTTACTTTCCAAAAATTGAATATCATCAATCAAAAGCACATCAACATTTCTATACTTTTGACGAAATTTATCCATACGGCTGTTTCTATCATTTCCACCGCATTGAATATTTTTGATTAATTCATTTACATATTCTTCTGTTTTAATATATTTAACCCTTAATTTTGGTTTGTTAAATATAATATAATGCCCAATTGCTTGCATTAGGTGAGTTTTCCCTAAGCCTGATGCACCGTAGATAAATAACGGATTATATTTTTTTGCAGGATTTTGAGCTACAGTAAAAGCTGCTGCATGAGCAAATCTACTGTTTTCTCCAACCACGAAATTTGAAAATTTGTATTTCAAATTAAGATTAGCAGAAGATTGCATTTGAGCTAAATTATCAATAATCTTGCTTTCTTCTGTTTCAGGCAAAGCTCTTTTAGCTTTTTGTAATTCTTTTTTCTTTTCTTTTTGATATTTATCAGCTAATTCTGCATCAAAAGTAATTTGGTAGGCAACTTCTTTACCAATAACCTTTTTTAATGCTTCTAAAATCTGGCTATCATAATTAGCCTTAATAACTTGAGGAGCAAGAGAATGAACTGTAGCTAGGAAAAATATATCCCCGTCAAAATTTGCAGGTTCTAAAGCATCCATCCACATTTGAAACGCAGGGGCAGGTACGTTTTCTTTTAAGTTATTTTTTACTTCACTCCAAAGATTTTTTACTTCCAAAATATCCATATAATAATTTTACTATAAAAATAATTTGTACAACACAACAGCACAAGAAACTGATAAATTTAAAGATTCAACATTCGATGCCATTTCAATTTTCACCTCTTTTGTTGAAAAATCAATCAATTCTTGAGACAATCCGTCAGCTTCTGATCCAAACATTACAAGCATTGGCTCATTTATTTTAATATTTTTCAAATATTCTGTTGCTCTAGGTAAAGTCGCAACACGTTCAAATTTCTCAAAAAATGTATTTAATTCAGAAAATTCATTGATATACACAACAGGAATTTTCCAAAGATTACCAACTGATGAGCGAACACATTTAGGATTATATAAATCAGTACATTCACTACCGTATAAAACAACTGCATCTGCTCCAAAAGCAGTTGAGGTCCTTAAAATTGTACCTAAATTTCCTAAATCTTTTATATTTTCTAAAAGAACAACTTTTTTTGCATTTTTCAAATCTGCAGGTGAATAAATTTTCTTGAAAGCTACACCAACAGCATCAGGAGCACTATCTGTTGTTGATATTTTCTTTAATACAGGTTCTGTTGTAATAACTATTTTTTCTCCAAGATATTTATACAATTCAGCTTTTTCTTTTAAGACAAACACATATTCAATATCAATACCTGCTTGATATGCTTCTTCTATACATTTCATACCTTCAAGTAGGAATTTATTTTCTTTGTCACGATATTTTTTTTGCTGTAATTTAACGGTCTGTTTTACTAAATCATTATTAACACTTGTAATTTCCTGCATTGTTATAAAACCTCAAATTCTTTAAGCCATTCTTTTTCTTGCTCTGTTAACATTGAAAAATCAATCAATTTCTTTTCATAATTCATATGAACAAAAGATTTTATTTTTCCATTTTTCATATAGCAAGAATTTTCAAGTCTTACACCAAAATAATCTTCATTATAAAGACCGGGTTCGATTGTAAAACACATGTTATTTTTAATTTCAACTTTTGCCATTTCATTCTTGCTCAAATTAGGCGGATATTCATGCACACTTACACCAATTCCATGTCCTAAACCATGATTAAATACAAAACCTTCAATTTCATTTTCTGAATATATTTTTCGAGCAAGATTATCAATATCATACCCAACTTTTAAATCAGAATTATATGCATTCAAAAACATTTTTAAAACAGTTGTATAAACTCGTTTTTGCAATTCAGAAGGAGCACCTTTTACAAAAACTCTTGTAATATCAGTTGCCAATCCTTGTTCATAATAAGCTCCGCAATCAATTAATACAAGACTACCGTCTTTTAAAATTTCATCTTTTGAGCACTTTGAATAATGAGCTAAAGCTGAATTTTTATCCTTTGCAACAATTGATTTGAAACTTAAACTCTTTGCACCAAAACGCTTAAATTCTTTTTCCAACTGCTCTGCAATATCATATTCTGAAATATTATCATTATTTTCAATAAAATCCCGAATTGCTTTAACTGCCATATCAGTTCGTTTAAAAGCCTCAATATAATGATTAATTTCATCATCAGTTTTTACTGACTTCATCAATTTTATCGGACTATCAGATAATACCTCAACTTTTTCGCCAATTAATTTATAATCATAAGCATTAATTGTCGATTTATCTACATAAATTTTGCCTTTATAACTTTCGACAAAATCGTCAATATCATCTAACAAACGAGCTCGACCTGCTAAAATTACAGCTTTCCCTCTTATTTTAGAGGAATAATTTTTTGAAAAATCTCTCAAGTTAAATAAATAAGCAACTTCTTCTAAATTAGTAATTAAAACAGCACCATCAATATCAATATCTTGTATTTTTTCTTCTACAGGAACACCATCAACTTTTACAATATTTGAACTATCATAATCAATAGTTTTATCTAAAGGATCATTGTTAAAATACTTTAGGTTAATACCATTTTTTTCAAGATATTCAACACGAGTTTGAGAATTTTTCTTTGCAAAAATTCCTAAAGTTTCACCTTGAGGAATTTTTTTTATTAACTCTTCTAAAAATGTTTGACCTGTCTGCAATTTAACAACAGATACAATATCATGATTAACCTCTAAATCTGCCTGAATATGGTATCTGCCATCAACAAATAAATAAATATCTTCCAAAGTTACTAAAACATCTCCTGTAGAACCAGAAAAATCAGTCAAAAAATATCTTGAATTTTCTTCTAAAGGAGTATATTCTTCCAAATATTTATTCGTAGAATTTACGAGCAGGAAATTTACTCCCTGTTCTTTCATAAATTCTCTAATCTTTTCGACTGAACTAATCATCAATCATGCCTGTCAATTGAATTAAGTGCCAACCAAATTGAGTTTGAACTGGATCAGAAATTTCACCAATTTCTTTCATGGCAAAAGCAGCATCTTCAAAAGGTTTTACCATAACTCCTTTTTTAAAGAAACCTAAATCTCCACCATCACGACCTGATGGACAAAGAGATACTTCTTTTGCAGCATCTGCGAAAGATTTACCACCCTTAATTTCTTCTAACAAATTTTTAGCTTCGTCTTCTGATTTTACCAATATATGACTTGCTCGAACTTCTCTTAACATAACTATTTACTCCTATTTTTATTCTACTTTTTAAATAATAACATTAAAAAATTTTTATACAATTACCCCATAATTAAAAAACTTGCCCGATTATCTCGGACAAGTTAGTGCATATCAAACATAGAGTCTGTAAATCTTGGGAATAAGCTTGTTATATTTTCAACCAAACCTGCAAAGAGAAAAAATCTTATCGCAACCCCGAAAAAGTGCCTGGATATAACAAGCTTACATATATATGATAACGTTTTTTTCAACACTTTTCACCACTCTTAAGAATTAGTTTTTATAATATTTTATAAAGATTATTGATTAACTCTAAAGGATTAGTTTTTCTTATTTTTTTAATTTAACTCTTGCAAAAAATTTTTTTTATATTATATTAGAGATATGCGGAAGTAACTCAATGGCTAGAGTACCTGCCTTCCAAGCAGGCTGTTGCGAGTTCGAGTCTCGTCTTCCGCTTTTTTTGTACTTTTATCATCTCTTTTGATTATTTTTAAGTGAGGGAAATATGATTAATGAAATTTACGATTTTTCTGATAAGTTAGAAAAACTTCTTATTGCTCTACGCATAAAATTCGTGTTTGAAATCATTGTAATTTGTATTATCGGAATAATTTCTTTTAAGTTAATCGATATTCTAGACTCTCATATAAAACAAAAACTATCAGAAGGTAATAATTCCCCACTCACAAGGTTTGTTCCAATTTTAAGCAACATATTAAAAGGAATTGTAATATTCTTTTTAGTTGCGTCATTCTTACAAAGTCATGGCTATTCAATGTCATCACTAATAGCAGGTTTTGGAATTACTGGTTTAGCAGTAGGTTTTGCAGCACAACACACTATTGCAAATGTATTTGGAACATTCGGAATTTTATCAGACCACTCATACCAATTAGGTGACTACATTTCTGTTAACGGTTTTGAAGGAAACGTAGAAGATATAAACATGCGTTCTACAAAAATCAGAGCTCTTGATAATTCTCTAATCATATTACCAAATGATGTAGTTGCCGGCACTGTTATCAAAAATGTAACTAATGGAGAAAAAAGAAGAATTTTTGAGACCTTTGGAGTTACATATGATACATCTGATGAAAAACTAAAAAAAGCAATTTCAATACTTGAAAATATCTTAAAAGATAACCCTAATATTCATGATGATTTTATCGTATATCTAGAGACATTATCTTCTAGTTCAATTGATATAAAAGTAAATGCGTACACCAAAACAAACGTATACAAAGACTACTTAAAAATAAAAGAACAAGTTATATTGGAAGCTGTAAGACAATTCAGAGCCGAAGGAATTGACTTTGCATTCCCATCTACAACTGTTTACATGGCTAAAGATGAAAATTAAAATTATTGCACTCGGAAAAATTAAAGAAAAATTTTTAAAAGCTGGTATAGATGAATTCCTAAAACGTCTAACACCTTATGCTTCAATAGAAATTATTGAAATTCCTGCAATAGAAATTAAAGATGAGAATTTAACAAATAAAGTCTTAGAAGAAGAAGGACAAAAAATTCTCTCACACATAAAGCCGCAATCCTATGTAATTACAATGGAAATAAAAGGTAAAATGTTCTCATCAGAAGAATTTGCACAAAAAATAGAAGAACTAACTAATGACGGAACTTCTGAAATCATATTTGTAATTGGATCTTCTTGCGGGATTTCACCAATAGTATCAGAACGTGCTAACTTAAAAATGAGTATGTCTAAAATGACATTTCTTCACCAATTTGCACGTTTAATACTAGTAGAACAAATCTATAGAGCTTTCAAGATTATTAAAGGTGAGACTTACCACAAATAAATCAATAATTCATCTCCCAATTATCATTTAAAATCTTACCAAAACAACCATACCAATCTTTACCTGTTGAATTACATATAGTATTAAACAAGTTTTCTCTTTCGTCTTTAGTTAATGGTGCTGAATTTCCAACATCATCAATCATACCATTATTATAAAGGACTAATACAAAAAAATCTCTACCAGCTATATTAGGACCTTTTGCCCCATTAATATCTACATCAAAAACAGCAACAGCATTATCATTTCCATTAGTAGCAGCCACTCTACAGGAATAACCTAAAGAAACACCACTTTGTAATGCAACAAAATGAGTTTGAGAAGAACCTACAGCCTCATTCCCACTTAGTTTCTTATACTCTGAATTAGGAGCTAAACAAGGAGTACTTTTTTCTCCACAATCATTTACTATTTTAAATTTAGATTTTACAAATAGATCTAAAGAATCATCATTTCTAATACCAGCTTCTTTTAAATTAACTGCATTTCTTTCTGTCTGGTACTGTAATGCTGCTTGCTGCAATTCATTATATACTTTATGCAACTGAGTAACATAAGATTTTCTTTGGTAATTCTGCATTAAAGTTGGAACTGTCATTGCTGACACAACACCAATTATTCCTAATGTTACCAATACTTCTGCTAACGTAAATGCTGGAGCTGAGCCTAGATTACGCCCCCCCCCCGATTTTCAAATCTTTTCATACTTCGCTCCTTTCTCTATACTTTCTTTCTATTATAATAACACTATTTTTTGAATTTATCAAGGTATATTCATCTGTTTGGTCTAATATAAATCTGAATTAATGTGTTATAATTGCGACAAAAGTAAAGGAGAGATATTATATGAAAGATTTTGAATTGAATCTTACGATGGAAGAATTGGAAAAACGTACCCATAAAGATTATTTAATGACAAAAAAGATGTTAAAAGCTGATGCTCGAGAATATTTAGAACTTGCCGAAGGTGATAAAGAAGCTCTTAAACATCTTGTAAAAGCAGCTTATATTTTAGAAAAAATAAATATGCAAATTGATTGTCATCACAATCTTGAATTCAAAGCTTTTTTAGAAGAAGAAATCAAAAAAGGCAACAAACAAGCTGAACTTACAAAAATTCTTTTCGATGCCCAAAAGGGTATGAATGCAATAGACACAATGTCTAATAAAATTAATCTTGCAAAAGGAATTGTAGAATATCCCGGCAAAGGTGTTTATCCAGAAGACTTGTCAAAAGAAGAATTTCATTCAATTTTAACAAAAATGATTAACGAAGGAAAAATTGAAGAAGTCAAAAATATATTAACTCAACGTTCAGTTGTTGAAAGATCTGGAGAGGAATTAATCGGAATTGATTACATTAATAAATTCAAAGAAGATTTTTCAAAAATGGCAGATGAAATTGAAAAAGCTTCTGAAGTATCTACAAATGAAGATTTTAACGAATACTTAAAACTTCAAGCAAAAGCTCTAAGACAAGCTGACCCTATGCTTGATGCATACGCTGACAAAAAATGGGCAACATTACAAGATACACCGCTTGAATTCACTATCACAAGAGAAAACTATGAAGATGAAATGACAGGAACAATTGCTGAAAACAAAGAGCTTTCTGAACTTCTTGAAAAAAATGGAATTAAAGCAACTCCAAAAGATTTTCTAGGCGGCAGAGTTGGTATTGTAAACAAAAAAGGCACAGAAGCCCTTATGGCAATAAAAAAATATCTTCCAACACTCGCTCAAAATATGCCATTTGCGAATGAATATGAGCAAAATATTAATCCCAACAGTGATGCAAAACAGACAATGGTAGATGTTGATTTAGTAGCTGTAACTGGTGATGTAGGTGCATACAGAGGCGGTATTACACTCGCTGAAAACTTACCAAATGATGACAAATTATCACTTACAATAGGTGGAGGCAGACGAAATGTTTACCACAGACAAATCCGTTTTATAAGTGATATGAAAAAACTACAAGAAAGATTAGATGCAATTTTAGATAAAGAACAACACAAATATTATTTAGATGAAGCAGATCATTGGTTCACAATAGGACACGAAAATGCTCACTCTCTTGGGCCTAAAAAAGCTTGTGAAACACTTGGAAAATACCGTAATATTATAGAAGAAAACAAAGCAGATATGGGTTCTTTAGCTTTTGTTGACTTATTAACAGAACTTGGAATGTATACAGAAGAACAAAGAAAACAAATCATTGTAACAACTATTGCGGACAATTTCTTAAAATCAAAACCAACACTTAGCCAAGCTCATAGAGTACGTACCGTAATGCAAAACAAATATTTCTCAGAACGTGGAGCATATGATATTGTAGATGGGAAAATTCATGTCAATATAGACAAAGTCGTACCTATTGCAAAAGAAATGCTCTCAGAAATAATTAAAATCCAAATGGAAGATGACTTTGATAAAGCTGAAAAATATGTACTTGATAACTTTATCTGGACAGATAACTTAGAATTAATTGCACAAAAATTACAAAAAATAAATAAAACACTAAACGGCAGAACAGAATCTGAACTTGCTGAAAAATTACTCAATGAATAAATATACAAAATTTAAAATTAAAAAAAGGACAGATTAAATCTGTCCTTTTTTAATATAAACTATCCCAATAACCTTTTGTACTATCATCAGGATTTACATCTTTTAAGGCATAATCATAACATCCGCGCCCATTAGCGTGCTGACCGTCTTGTTTTTTGGTACACAATTTATTCCAAGTCCCTGTATTATATAAAAATATATCATAACCATACCTATTAGGACCTTTAGCAGGACCATTAGTATCAAATGTTAAAGAAAGCCCATCACTAGGCTCATGGTAGAAAAAAGCAATACTAGTAACAGCTGTTCCATCTGCTAAAATATTTAATTGTGCATGCGGAGTATTAAAAGAATCTATACCATAAAGCTGAATATACCCCATTTGAGTTGTATTTGGGAAATTACTAAATTTATATTTTTTTGATATTATATCCTTAGGTTTTAAAACCGCAACTTTTTTAAATCTTGATATAAAAAAAGAACTTATGTATTCAAAATTAGTTTGATTTAAAGATCTACAAGCTGCAGCATCAGTTTTACTTACACTCCCGCATATTGAATTTAATTCTTTAAAACTACCATAACCAAATTCTACAGCCGTTTGATTTAAAGCACTTTCAATTATACTACTGCTACGCATAAATGCTGTACGCAACTGCTTTACTCTATATTTATTTATTAAACTAGGTAATGTCAAAGCTGCTACAATACCGATTATTCCTAATGTTATTAAAACTTCTGCTAACGTGAATCCTAATCTGTCATTGCGAGACTTTTGTCGAAGCAATCCAGCTTTTGTTTTTAATAGGCTGGATTCTTTCGGGCATGCACCCTCAGAATGACTATCCTCCTTAAACCATTGTTGTGCAAGCTCTAAATTGCCCCCCCCCCGAGCAGCACTACGTGCGTAGACACTTCTACACAATTATCTTTTAATTTGGAAGATTTTTGTGTCTGTCTTTTAGAAAATCTTTTCATTTCTCGCTCCTTTCTTTACTGAATATTATATACGATTTTTGAATATTTTTCAATATTTAAAAATATTAACAATTGAGCAATTTTTTAAAACAAAAAACGTTTATTAATACAAGGGATATTTATATATAAAAGGGGATATTATGACAGAACCGGTAAAAACATTTGGCAATGTTTCAATTTCAAGTTTTCAATCATTTGACAAATCTAACTTTACAGTCGCAGGAGTTGAAAACAAGTATAAACTTGGAAAAGGTTACGCCTCAGCTTTTGTAGGTGCTGCTACAAATTTTAAAGATGATGGAATGTTTGTTGTTGATTTAAAAGGCGGATATAATTACGACAAAAATGGGATATTCAACCAAAATTTACGTATAAGAAATAAAATGGGTAAAAAAACAGAATCAACTCAAATTAGATATTCTCCATTAACAGTAGACGTTCCTGTAGGGGAAAACACAAATATTTATTTGAATCCTCATTATTCAGGACAATATGACTATAAAAAAGATAAATGGACAAACAGTATTGGAGCTTTTGCGGGAATTACACAAAAAATAAACGACAAAACTTCAATATCAATTGAAGGACAAAGATATAATCTGCAAGATATTAAAGACAACAGTGGTAAAAATTGGAGTGTTAACGCAATAGTATCTTACAAATTCTAATCTTTAATTTCGTGCTGAAAAGCCCACGCAGAATGATTATGAATACTTTCAAAAGCTTCACATTCGACTTCAAACTCTTTTATTATATTATGATTTCTTAGTTTTACAACAACATCTCGTAAAACATCTTCAACAAACTTAGGATTATCCCAAGCTTTTTCTGTTACATACTTTTCATCTTCTCTTTTTAAAAGAGGATACACTGGACAAGATGCACAAGATTCAATCAATTCAATCAAATCTTCAATCCATACTTGTTCACTTTCATCATAAGATACTCTAACTTTTATAAAAGCTCTTTGATTATGAGCACCATTTTCAGAAATTTCTTTTGAACAAGGACAAAGAGTTGTAACAGGGACTTCTACTCCTAATATAAATTTATAATCACCATCTTCAATCCTACCCTCAAAAGAACAATGATAACTCATAGGTGCTACCATTCCCTTTACAGGAGATTTTTTGTCAAGAAAATAAGTAAATTTAAATTCTAATTCTCCGCTTTGCGCATCTAAATTTTTAATAATTTTTTCTAAACACCCTTTTATATCAACACCTAACAAATTTTTATGCTGCCATTCTGTCAAAACTTCTACAAATCTTGACATATGAGTTCCTTTATAATCTCTCGGCAATGATACATTAACTCGAGCTTTAGCACATACAACTTGATTTGAACTGTTTTTTCGTTGAATTATCAAAGGTAATTCAAGATGTTTAATACCAACTTTTTGAATATCTACATTTCTATTATCTTTTAAGTTTTGAATATCTTTCATAATTAAATTCTAACATAAATATAATATATAAGCATAAAAAAAAGACCTTGATAATTGTATTCAAGGCCTATCCGTTTAAATAAGAAGAGAGAGCTTTATATTTATATAAAGTACTCTCTCTAAAAAAAATTGCTATTTTAAAGTTGTTTTATTAAGAAATATTACAACTATTTTTGTTCCTGAGCTGTTGCCTTGTCTAAAAGACCTCTAATTCTAAGATATCTATCTAATTCAACTCTGAATTTAGGTAAATTTTGATATAATCCGTTAGACATCAAAACTCTGTTATCATATTTAGGATCTAAAATATAAACAGTTGGAAATCCTCCGATACCAACATCTTCAACCAAAGCGGCATTTTCAGGTGCTTCAACATTTATCATTACAAAATTAAATTTATTTTTGTAATTTCCACTTAATGTTTTAAATTTAGGCATAAATTTCATGCAATAACCACACCAATCAACATAAAATAAAGCTACCATAGGTTTTTCAGATTCTAATGCCTTTTGATAAGTAATACCTATTTTATAATCTGACGGATGTTTTGGTGCATTCATTGCTGCATAAGCAAAACCTAATACAGATGATACTGCAACTGCAATAATAATTCCTAGTGTTATTAATATCTTTTTCTTCATAATACCCTCCTTTTATAATTATACAACAAAAGTTATATCTGACAAATTTTTAAATTTGAAATAAAACTTAACAAATGACTTGAAATTTTATATATTATAATATATACTAAGTATATACTAAGTAGTTATAAATATATATTCCCCAAAGTGTTGTATCTTGTGTCACTAAAAAAATAAGAAGGAGTTTAAAAAGGTATGAAAAAAAATGTACTTGTAAAAATGAAAAAGACAAGTCAATCTTCAAATCCTGCAAAAAACGAAATTTTAGACGGCTCAAATGATAGTACTCTTTCAAATTACATAAGAGAAATATCAGATTACCGTTCTCTATCTACATCAGAAGAAAAAGAATTAGCTAAAAAAGCAAAAAACGGCGATGCAGAAGCTAAACAAAAACTTATTAAAGCTAATTTAAAACTAGTTATAACCATTGCAAAAAAAGCAATCCACATGTCTAACTTACCAATGATTGACTTAATTCAAGAAGGTAACCTTGGACTTATGGTCGCAGCAGAAAAATTCAACTATAAGCTTGGATATAAATTTGCGACATACGCAAGCTGGTGGATTAAACAAGCAATGTTTAAAGCAATCTCAGAACAATCTCACTGCATGAAAATACCTGTATATATTCAAGAAACACTATCAAGATTCTCAAAACTAAAACGAGAAATGGAACGAGAAAACAATTGTCAGGTAAAAAATGAAGATGTTGCCAAAAGAATGAATATTCCAGCTAATAAAATAGATGCATTTTTAAATGCATACACAAAAACAATTTCTATAGAAAGCGGCATTGAAAACAATAATGGAAAAGAAATAAACATTGCAGACATCATTGAAGATAAAAAAGCATCTGCAACAGAAGATGTCGAATATGAACATTTAAAATCTGACATTTTAAATGTTATTTCAACCCTAAAAGACAGAGAACAAGCTGTTGTTAAAATGCGTTACGGCATTGAAAACGACACAAAAATGACACTTGAAGAAATCGGAAATATCTATGGAGTAACAAAAGAATGTATCCGACAAACTGAATTAAGAGCTTTAAAGAAAATGAGATTCTCCGTGTTAGGTCAAGAAGTTTTAGCAACTTATATTGACTAAGAAGGTGTAATTTATATCTAATTAAATTTATAAAAAGTTAAAAAGTGATATAAAATATTTTATATCTCTTTTTATTTTTTATTTATACAAACTTTCCCAATATCCTTTAGAAGAATCACTTGGGTTTTGATTTGCTTTTGCATAATTATAACAACCGTAAAAAACGTGAGAAGGGCAACCGCTCTTATTGTTACCACAACAAGATGACCAATAATATCCACTATCAAAATCAAAGATATCATAACCATATCTATTTGGACCTTTAAAAGGTCCATTTGTATCAATAGTTACTTTTACCCCATCTTTTGGCCCATGGTGTTGAAAATTTATTTGTCCAATAGCAGACCCATCAAATAGAAGATAAAAAGCAACCTGTGACTGACCATGGTCATATGCTGAAGAAAAGTTATTAAATGAATATTTTCCAACTAAATTCCCAGAATAATCATATAATTTATTTTTACTGATAAGCTCACATGTAAATTGATTTGCACAAGCACCAGCTTTTATAGTAGCAACATTTATTATTTTTAATTTTTCTGCGAACAAATCATTTATAGTGGCTCTCTCCGAATTAGAAACAGTTGACAATTGATCTGATGCACCTTTTTTATTAGCCATGTATTCTAATGAATATTCACTTAAAACCGCTACTAAGGTATCTTCTAAGACTGCAGAACTTTTTTTAAAAGCTGTCTCAAGTTGTTTTACTTTAAATTTATTAATTACACTTGGTAATGTTAATGCAGCAACAACACCTATTATCCCTAATGTTATTAAAACCTCTGCTAATGTAAATCCCAAGCGTGCCGCTTGACCCGACACAAAATTTTTAAATAACTTCCTAAAACCTTGTGAGATAAGCTCTAAATTGCCCCCCCCCCGACTTCTACACAGGTAGACAATTCTACACATGCTTTATTGCTCTTACTAGATTTTTGTGTCTGTTCTACTTTAAATCTTTTCATAATTACCCCCTTTCTATGCCAAATATTATATACAAATTTAGAAAATTTTTCAACATTTTCATATAAATAGACGTGTACTTTTTAATTAATATCATTAATATTAAAGTATGCAAAAATTTCTTACAATACTTTTTACAATTCTACTTGTGACAAGCAATACTGCATTTGCTGAAGGTGATTTATGGGACAATTTTGGGGATTCAAATGTATACGGTCAAACTCCAGTAAGTGATAAAGAATTTGAACAAGCATTAGAAAGTAAAAAAGGGAAGAAAAAACGTGACAAAAATATCCCTAAGGGTGAAAGTTTTTCTCAAAGCAATGAAACAGAACAAATTAATAATTCAACAAAAGAATTACCAATATTGCTAATTCCACTCACTTTAAAAAACTTTAATAATTCAATTATTCCAATAGGACATTACCAAATTGAAGGGGTTAAAGAAAATGGTAATGTGTACCTAAAACTATACCAAGCTCACAATGTTATTGCAAAAATTCCTGCTACAGAAACAAATGACGATTTTAATGAACCAACTATCAATTTTGTAAAACTTTTACCACACGGAGAAAACCACGTTCAAATTATTTATGGTGGAGTTGACTTTAACGCATATACAATAATTGACATTGCACAATAGTGTTTGCTAAAATAATATTTGCAAAAAGGGGTAAATATTATGAAAAGAAGAGCAATAGTAATTGTTATTGATTCAATGGGCACAGGTGCAATGCCAGATTGCAAAGAATTTAATGACTCACCAAAATGTAACACTCTAAAAAATGTATGCGAATTTAATAATGGACTTAATGTTCCTAATATGGAAAAAATGGGCTTAGGAAACATACAAGATTACAAAGGCATAAAAAAAGTAGAAAATCCGACTGCTCAATACGGAATAATGGAAGAAAAATCCAAAGGAAAAGATACAACAACTGGTCACTGGGAAATGGCTGGATTGATTTCAGAAAAACCATTTGCTACATTTCCTCAAGGTTTTCCAACAGAATTAATCGATAAATTTATCAAAGAAACAAGCTGTGGTGGAGTATTAGCAAATATTCCGGCAAGCGGAACGGCAATTATTACAGAATTAAATGAAGAACATCATAAAACCAAATATCCAATTGTATATACAAGTGCTGATAGTGTTTTTCAAATAGCAGTAGATACAGACCTAATTCCACTTGAAACTTTATATAAATGGTGCGAAATAGCAAGAAAAATACTTGACGAAGACAATTGGAACGTTTCAAGAGTAATTGCAAGACCATACAAGATTATTGATGGCAAACCTACAAGAATATCAAAAGACAGACGAGACTATTCTATGGTTCCATCTCACACAATTTTAAATGACATAAAAAATTCAGGGGCTAAAGTAATCGGAATAGGGAAAATTGAAGATATTTTCTCTAAATCAGGAATTACTCATGCTATACACACAGGCTCAAATAAAGAAGGTCTTGAACTGACTTTAAAAGCCGTAAAAAATGAACTTGATTTAGAAAAAATCGCTTACAAAGATATAAATATAGCTCAAGATGCAGAATTTATATTCACAAATCTTGTAGATACTGATATGCTATACGGACACAGAAATGACGCAAAAGGCTATGGAAAAGCTATTGAAGAAATTGATACATACATAGATGATATTATTGAAAACATGACAGAAAATGATTTACTCATTATAACAGCAGATCATGGTTGTGACCCAACAGTTGAAGGAACAGATCATACTAGAGAATATGTTCCAATATTAGTTTATAAGCAAGGCATTCAAAGCAAAAATCTTGGTCTAATCAAAGGTTTTGACTACATAGCTGAAACAGTAAAAAATTGGTTACAAATATAAAAGAGTATAATTGAAATTTAAAAATTTTTATATTATAATCAATCTGTGAAGAAATTCACAATGTATATAACATAAGGAGAAAGTAGAAATGACAGTAAAAGTAAATGATTCTTGTATCGGATGCGGCGCTTGCGAATCAATTTGTGATGCAGTATTTTCAGTAGATGGTGTTGCTCAAGTTGATGAATCTGCAGTAGCTGATAATATGGATTGCATTAAAGAAGCAGCAGATGCTTGCCCAGTATCAGCAATCGAAATTGAATAATTAATATATTCACATATTAAAAAAGGTTCTAATTTCATTTAAGAAATTAGAACCTTTTTAGTATAAACTTTTTTGATTTTATTTATATTGACAAACAAAAACAAATTTTTGAGATTTTAAATCACTTGATGCATGTTGAGAATCCAAAGAGACAACATTATTATCTGAATCTAAAAAACCTTCAATTGAACAAATATAAGCATCTTTAACATCAGATTTATTTTCAAGATTTCTCTTCAATTCATTCTGTCTTTGTTCAATATTATCAACTCTTGAATTTAATCTTCTTTCTAGCTCAAGAATATCTTCAGAGACATTCATACTTGAATTAGAATAATTTTTTGAGAAATCATCTTTACTATATTTATCTTCCATATAAGTATCTTGTTCATATTTTTTGTCACTAGAATAAATTACAGAATCATCTTGATTTTCAATATTATCAGAAAGATTTTTATTTTTTGTATTATTAATAATCATTGGAGTACTCAAAATCATAGCAATTGCAATAATAATAACAAGAATTATTGCATAACCTAAATTAGATATTCCAAATATTTTTTTCATAAAGCCCTCTATTTTGAAAAATATTATAACATACAAAAAGGGTAGATTCAATACAAATCCACCCTTTATTGTATGAAATTATATAATTAAGCATTAATTAAAGCAGCTTCTTTTACAACAGCTTCTAATGCTTCTAATGCATCAGCAGGCAGTTTATCTAAGCCAGCTTTTTCTGTTTCTCTAGATTTAACAAATTCAATTCTATCATTCATACGAGCGATAAATTGTTCTGCATATTCTTTATTAGAGAATGAAGCATCAAAACCTTCAACATCCATAATTTCAATATCAGAGAAGTTTTCCCATTTATGGAAGTTAGCACTACCTTCAACAATAGCTTCAATAATACCTAATGTATGAGCAGGTTTAACTTTAGTTCCCATAAATTCACCAGTATTCAAGATATAACAATCAACACCGTCTTCAATTAATTGTTTAAATCTTGTATAATCCATAGCTAAAGGATAAACTCTGAATGGGTTAGCATAAGGTTCAACAACCAATGCATTTGGATCCACACCTGCAGCTAATCTTTCAGCAGAAGAACGTTTAGTCGCCAAAGTTGCACCCATAGCAGATCCTAATGAAGCTCCAGACAATTTTAAAACAGGAGGAATTGTTGGATCTTTCATTAACCAGAAAATAGCGTTAATTGGTTCATTAATTCTATCTACCCTGTTTGGAGACCACAATTTTGATTTAACCGCACGACCGTTACCATTTCTGATATCTTCTGTAACCGATACTACCTTACCGTCAGCTAATGCAATTGCACCAGCATTTTGTTGAGTCAAGATATATTTGTTATCTTCACAACCGATTGGGTAATCTGCTGTTTTATCAAAATATGCAGGTTCCAATGCAATAGAATATTTATCATGAACATTAATAATAAATGCATCATCGTGTAAAACAGTAATATTATATTTGTTATTATGTTTAGCATGAGTGATAGTTGACTTACCAGAACCAGATAGACCAAATACAGCTACTTGGAATGATTTACCGCCGTCAAGATTATAACGTTTCATACCACCATGGCAAGAAGCATAACCGTTACGAGCAGCACATCCCCAAGCTAAAGTCAATGTACCTTTTTTATGTTCACCAAAATATCTCATACCTAAAATCGCTGCACAGTTATGTTCAGGATCAAAGAATGTTAAACCATATGGAAAATCTGGATGTGACCAATCTGGATCAGAGAATACATAAATATCACCTTCAGGTAATTCTCTTGATTCTGAATACATATTTGCATAAGCTTCATTTATATATTGGAAGTTCAACATCCAACTGTACATAATATTTTCAAAGCCTTCAGGGATCATTAAATGAGCTTTAATCATAAAATCTTCATCAAGCCCAACAACAGCTTCTGTTTTATACATTAATCTATCACGAGTACCATAGATTGCTTCACGAATAATTGGTAATAAATATTTTAAATCACAATTAGGTTCGCCAACGATTTTTCTAGCTGCTGCACAACGGCCAACAACCGTACCATCATTAAATAATAATTGATTAGCACCTTGAGGAAGACCAATTTTTTCAGGTTTGTAAACAGGCATACCTGTCAATTCAATAGTACCTGGGCTGCTTTTTGCTAATTTGTATGCTTCAGAAACAGTTTTAACTTCTTCAACATTGTTTCCAAAAAACGGTGCAGTAATTGTTGCACGTGCTGCAGACATAAGTTTTTTCAATTCTTCAGAATCTGTAAAGAATTCTTTTGTTGCCATATTTCTCTCCTTTTCCTTGAACACTCAGAATAAGTGTCCAAAATACATTAACCACTGATTAAATAATATCACAAAAGAATGAAATAAACAATAAATAAAGGAAAAAGGTGCCGAAATATTCGACACCTTACTTCTAAACTCAAAAGTTGTGATACTAATTAGAGCAGTTGAGTTAGAAGAAAAACTTAACCGGTTTAATTTGTTTTACACGACAGACTGAATCTGAATCTGTTGTACAATTTGGAGCTTTTGTTACTGCGCCATTATTTTTACAATATGGTGTTCCATCGCCAACATAACCGGATAAACAAGCTCCTTCTTTAAATGGTACACTCTTAGCTAACCAAGTGATTGAGCGTTTGCCTCCATTATAATGTTCATATTCAACACTTACTTGCATATGACTTTTACTATCTGCACCGGATCCGCTTGGATTTGCAGTTGCATCATAGCCTGGAATTACTTTTCCAGATAAAGTGATATAAAATGGATAAACATCACTCCATAATTTGGAATCGCCTTTTACGCCATCAATATCAATATATACAGTGTAGCCATATGCATTGGTGTTTGGAACACCATCATAGACTCCGCCCTGTGTATTTCCGGCTAACATTGCTATTGCTGTTGCATCATTGTGCATATTATATATACGCAATCCGTTTCTCAATGTGACATCAGGTTTTTTATCTGAAAAATCTGTTGTATTTGATGCTATTGCACTGCCTTGGCAAACATCGGTATTCCCCATTATATTTGCATTGGCTTCAAATAATTTACAGAAGTTTGCACCCTGACGTGGCAATGTGCGTGGAGAGATGATACATTTACATTGTTCTTCACTCCATTCATAGGTTTCATCACTACATGTTCTATTTATATTTGGATTTTTGGATACTACGCCAGTTTCATTGCTACATTGCTGACATGGGGTCAAATTGCTTGGACAATCCAATACACATTCACAACCACTATTCAAGTGTTGACCACCTGGACATGTCTTAGCTGATCCTGTTAATTGACAAGTATGGTCATCCCAGCCTTGCCCACAAGGCAATGGATCTGGCTTATTTGTACAAGCTGGACACTCTGACCAATTATACTTCTTACTTCCGTCCCAACAGGTTACATAACTTGGACAATTTGAGCTACTTGTTGCAAAACTGCCGTCCCAACAAGTGATTTTTGGTGGACAATCTGATGGTGTATTAGCTTGAGTGCCATTCCAACAATCTGCTTTTGGACATTCTGATGAATTATGTTTCTTTTCGCCATTCCAACAGGTTACATAACTTGGACATTTTGAACTACTTGTTGCAAAACTGCCGTCCCAACAAGTGATTTTTTGTGGACAACTGCCGCCACAAACGGTACTACCATCCCAACAAGATTGTTGTTGTGGACATTGTGATGCATCTGTTTTATAGGAACCATCACAACAAGCGATTTTATCTGGACAATCTGATGGAGTATTGGCTTGAGATCCATCCCAACAAGTTGCCTTTGGGCAATTAGAAGTACTTGTTGCATAACTTCCATCCCAACAAGTAATTTTTGGGGGACACGATGATGCATTAGGAGCTTTAGATCCATCCCAACAGGTGACTTCTTGAGTGGGACAATCTGAATAACTTGAAGCTGTGGAGCCATCCCAGCAATCAACAACACAATTATAAGGAGGGCGTCTTGCTCCACCTAAATATTCAGGTCGAGTAGGTTTTGGACAACAATATTGCCTATATGAACCACCTCCAAATTCAATCCTTAAACAATTATGATCACCATCTTCAAACGTAAACTGACTTGCTAAAACAGATTGCAACCATAAATCTCTATATATACTTAATAGTCTATCTTTTATTGTTAAAATAGGATTTTGTAATCCATTTGAAAAATCTATTTGAGCTAATTTGGGTGTTTCTTCACTATTAAGTGCTTGTTTATACTCAGGATCTTTGGGATCCCAATTGGATAACATTTCTGTTGTTATTTCACGTAATGTTGAATATGCATTATAATAAGTATAGGAAATTACATTATCCAACTTTGCTTTAGTAATACCAATTGTTACTGATACTATTACTGCAATAATCAGCATTACAATAATTACTTCCGCTAATGTATACCCCCAAAACCCTTGTGGGAGAAGCTTTAAATTACCCCCCCCCCGAGATTTTCAAATAATTTAAACTTCTTCATTTACTGCTCCTTTAATTTAATTCCATATATAAATTATAAGATATTTTATACATTTTTTCAAGTACATTATTTATTCGGGTAGTTACAAAAAATAAATATTGTGATAGAATATTAATGTTAACAAATTAAATAGGGGATTTTTTAATGAATAAAATTAAATTTTTAACAATAATTTTAACATTAATTTTGGGGATAAACGTATATGCTGCAACATCTTCAAACCATATTGCTGTTAATTCTACAACACCAGTCCAATCAACACAAGCGGTTCAAAACTATATTACAGTGAACCCAATAGATGTAGTCGCAAGACCTAACTTTTATCTAAATAAAAACATCAAAATTAAAGCTAAATTTGATAAATTTTCAACATTAGGCCTTGATTACAAACCAGCAATGAGGAGTTCTGAAAAATATATTTCTTTTTTAATTCAAAGACCTGATGTAACTGATCACAATATTCCATTATCTGAATTAAAAATATTTTTAAATAGAGATGAAGCTGAAAAACATATAGACTTAAACTCTGGAGATATAATTGAATTTACAGGAAAAGTATTTTCTAATGCTCTAGGAGATCCTTGGATGGATGTTGATAAATTTACAGTAATTAGTACAAAACCAAAAACTGATAATAAATAAATAACTTTATTATTAATGGAGTTAAGAGATGAGCGATAAAAAAAACGAAGTATTTCTAACAATTCATGGACACTTTTACCAACCACCAAGAGAAAATCCTTGGTTGGAAGCTATTGAATTGCAAGATAGTGCACTACCTTTCCATGATTGGAACGAAAGAATTAATAAAGAATGCTATAACCCTAATTCTGTATCAAAAATTGTAGACAGCAGAAACCGAATATTAGATGTCGTAAACAATTATGAATATATGAGTTATAACTTCGGTCCAACCTTATTATCTTGGATGGAACAATTCGCTCCTTTAACTTATGAAAGAATAATTAAAGCTGATATTGAAAGTATCTCTGAACACAACGGACATGGTAATGCTATTGCACAGGTATACAACCATATAATTATGCCACTGGCAAATGAACATGATAAAGAAACACAAATCAAATGGGGTATTAGAGATTTTGAATATCGTTTTGGCAGAAAGCCTGAAGGAATGTGGCTTGCTGAAACTGCTGTAGATGACGATACTCTAAGAATTTTAGAAGCAAACGGCATTAAATTTACAATTCTTTCTCCTTATCAAGCTGACAAATTTAAGAAAAAAGGAGATAAAGAATGGACAGATGTAAGCTGGGGAAATATTGATCCTGCAAGATCTTATAAATATAACATTAAATCAGCACCTGGAAAATCTATCGACTTATTCTTTTATGACGGTGCAATATCAAGATCAGTTGCTTTTGATGAATTACTAAAAGATGGAAATAAATTCATAAAAAGATTAAAAGAAGGAGTTTCTGATTGCAGAGATTTCCCTCAAATTGTAAATATTGCAACAGATGGCGAAAGCTATGGCCACCATACAAAATTTGGAGATATGGCTCTTGCATATGTTCTAAAAGTTAAAGCTAAAGATGAAGGCTTTAAAATAACTAATTATGCAGAATATTTAGAAAAATATAGAAGTGATTGTGAAGTAGAAATAAAACAAGCTTCAAGTTGGAGTTGTTTCCACGGTGTCGGCAGATGGAAAGAAGACTGCGGATGCTCTACTGGCGGTCATCCTGGCTGGAATCAAAAATGGAGAAAACCTCTAAGAGAAGCATTAGACTACTTAAGAGATGAATTAGTAATAATTTTTGAACAAGAAGGACCTAAATATTTTGATAATGTTTGGGAAGTTAGAAATAATTATATAGATGTAATTCTTGACAGAAATGAAATGAACGTCAAAAAATTCCAACAAGAAAACTTTAAACCTGATTTATCAGATGAACAAAAAGTTCATGCTATGGAATTATTAGAAATTCAACGACAAGCAATGCTTATGTATACAAGCTGCGGTTGGTTCTTCTCAGAAATTTCAGGAATTGAAACCGTTCAAATTATGAAATATGCAGCTCGTGCTATGCAACTTGCAACCAAATTTTCTAACAAAGATTTGGAAACTCATTTCCTTGAAATTTTATCTGAAGCAAAAAGCAATATCCCAGAACATGGGACAGGTAAAGATATTTTTGAAAGATTTGTAAAACCATCAATTGTAACAACAAAACAAATTGCAAGTTTATGGGCATTATCTTCACTATATCAGGATTTTGAAGATGAAGAAAGCGTATATTGCTACACTATCAAAAAAGAAGCGTATAAAAAAGTTCAAAAAGGCTCATCAACTTTTGTTGTAGGCCATATTGAAATTCAATCAAAAATTACACTACAAAAATCGAATGTTATGTTCGCATTAATGCAATATTCAGGTGGAGACTTCCACTGCGCTATTAAAGAATATTCTGACGATTTTGAATTTAACAAAATTAAAACAAATCTTATAAAAACATTCTTAATGAATCCTTTAACTGAAATTATAAGATCAATGGATGAATGTTTTGGAAAAGAATACTTTACATTAAAAGATATATTCATTGAAGAAAGAAGAAAAATTCTACAAATTCTGTTAAAAGGTAAATTAGAAAAATTCTCTCAAACATATCAAGTTATGTACGATGAAGGAAAAGGCTCTATATACCATTTACAAGGATTGGGGCTAAAAATACCTGATGAATTTAAAATATCTGCAGCTTACGCTTTAAGCCATAAGTTTAATGATATAGTAGTACATTCTGGAGGTTTTTTAGATGAAGATTCTATTCAACAAGCTATGGATATAAATTATGAAGCTAAAAAAATTGATATCCAGCTTGATAAGACTCCTTCTAATAAAATATTTAGTAAAAAAATTCTACAAAACATCAACAGACTTGTTCATAGCTTTGAAATTCAACAAGCTGATGTTTTATTGGAAATATTTGACAGCATTAATAAATTGGAATTACAAATTGATATTTCAGAAGCTCAAAATATTTATTTCTCAAAAATTTATCATAAAATTGGAGATATTATTGAATCCGGAACTGCAAATAAAAGAGCTTCAAATAAAAAATTTATTGAAATGCTTTTAGAAATTGGAGAAAACTTAAATATTAATACAGAATTTTACAGAAAAAAACTTGATAAATTACTATTACAATAAAAAATTACCAGTTTTCTGAACCGTATTTTTTATACATATCAATGTTTTTCTTAATCTTTTGTTCTACTGCTAATATTTTATTAACAGTTTCAGTATCTTTTGTTTTTTTACGCAAAAGTGCTAATTCAAGTAATTCTTCTTTATAACGTCTGACTTTTTGCTTAATTTCTTCACGCCGCCAAAAAAGCCATCCTTCAAACCCACACCCAGGAGGAACAATAACCCAAGGTGAAGATGGGCAATGCTTACATAAAGTTAAGCGAGATTCATATCGAGAACATAAATTATCATCTTGCAGATATTTACAATAATAAAAAGTTGTATCAGCTTCATTATAAATTCCATCTTCTATTTTGTGATGAATAATATTATCTACAACAGCAGCATCAACTTTTCTTGCTTCTTCAATTGATTCGTAAGGGACAAATAAAGATAGAAAATCTACAGCTCCACTATCCCCTTTTTCTGCCATTTTTTTTAATTCTTCATACGGAATTGGAGGAGATACAACACGACAACACTTTCCACACATATGACACAAGTGTTGCGGACGCTTCGCTAAAAAATTTTCTTCATAACTTACCATATTTTGATTATAACTATCATGCAAAAATATAAAAAATTATGTAACATTTCTTAAAAATAGAGCAATAAAAATATTAAACTATACTTTATTTATATAAGTAGTAAAAGGGTAGTTTTCATGCAAAGTTCAGTAGGACAAAAAAACATACAACAACCACAAGTAATTACACAATGCAATACTTGTCAGGTACAACCGCAACAAAATACTCAACCTGCACAAGTTGCACAAACACCTGTTCAATATCAGACACAACCAATGGCTCAACCACAATGTCAAAATGTACAGGTTCCAAATTACTCCGGTGTAAATATTCAAATTTTTAATCCATCTGTTGCAACTCCAGGGTCTACTGCACCTGTATATAATGTAAATGCACCAAATTACGGAACAAATCCAGTAAATGGATGTTATCCACCAGAATATTATACAAATAATTGGGGAAATAAAGATCAAAAGAATTCTGATAGTAAAACAACCACTACAACAACAAATACTACAGAAAATAAAACAACTGAAAAGAAAACTGAAAAACGAGAAATTGTTCAACTTACAGATGAATATATAAAAAATCTTGAAAACTATTTAAACAGTCAAGATAAAGAAGTAAGATTAATGGGTGCCAAAGAAGTAATTGCAAGATTAGAAGAAGATCACTCAAGAAAAGATGATAAAGCTCTTAATGCATTAGTAAACAAAATGCTTCAAGACCCATATACTCCTGTAAAAATCCTTGCACTTAGTGCATTAGATTCAAGAGTAGTAACTGGTGATGATTATACAGTAGGACTTCTTAAAGCAATGCAAAATTCATCATCAGGCTATGGACAGGATGCAATGCAGGCAACAAACATCTTACTGAAGATGTCAGGCAAAAAGGTCGAAAAAGAATTCGAAGTAAAAGACACAAAAAAGACAGAAAATAAAACCGAACAAAAATAGGTGAAAAATGAGTATCAGTACAGCACTTACATCAGTAAAAAGTAATTTTACAAAATATCTGGCTAAAGGCGTTGGCGCTGCAGCTTTAGGCGTAGTAGCCTATGATGCTCATGTAGTTGGCAAACTTCAATCAGATGTTTATTCAAAAACAGGCGATGCTAATGCTTGCATGGAAGCATTTAGCAATACTCAGTATCTTTCAAGTCCTAGTATTACAACATCAAAGCTAAAAAAAGGATTCTTCAACTGGGAAGTTGAAAGCAACTGGAGACATTTTATCAATTCCGGAATAGGCTACTTTAAAGGCTTTGGCTCAATGGTTGTAAATAGTGTTGTTCCATTCACATTAGGACTTGGAGCACTCTTAGGAAAAGGTAAATGGTCTAAAGGTTCTGCAATAGGACTTGGCATCTATGGTGTCGGAAAATTATTTAAAGATGTCCTAGGATTCGGACACTACAACGATTTAAACCGAAAATTCTAAATTTAACGCCTCTTATAGAGGCGTTTTCTAAATAAATTATTTCAAGCTATTACTTTTTGCAATATATTAATTAATACAAACTATCCCAGTATCCTTTTGTATTATCATCGGGATTTACATCTTTTATAGCATAATCATAGCATCCACGACCATTATAATCACCACCGTCTTGTTTTTTTGTGCACAACTTATACCAAGTCCCTGTATTATATATAAATATATCATACCCATAGCGATTAGGACCTCTTGAAGGTCCGTTAGTATCAAATGTCATTGTTAGACCATCATATTTGCCATGGTAGAAAAAAAATAAACTAGAGATTACAGTACCATCTGGCAAATAATATAAACCTTCTTTATCTAAAATGCCATATCCTCCAACTCCGTATAATTCTCCATATAATATATTAGACATACCTGAAAAATTATAAACCTTAATTCTTTGTTGATTTAATGTGAATTGTTTCATCTCTTTTAATTTATTAAAACGAGATAATAAATCACTGTTTATATCTTCAAATAATTGTTTATTACTATTTAAACAAGAACTCGTTTGAGATTCAGGCAATGTCCCACATATATTATTTAGTTCCTTAAAATTCCCATAACCAAATTCAGATGCAGTCTGATTCATTGCATTCTGAATTATACTACTGCTACGCATAAATGCTGTACGCAACTGCTTTACTCTGTATTGATTTATTAAACTCGGTAATGTCATTGCTGCGACAACACCGATTATTCCTAAAGTTATTAAAACCTCTGCTAACGTAAAGCCATTTGTATTTTTATAGTGATGTTCCATATCACTATTATTACATTTTTTACAAAATTTTTCAATCCCTTGAAAGCCTTGTGGAGCAAGCTCTAAATTGCCCCCCCCCCGACATTCTTAAATCTTTTCATTTCTTGCTCCTTTCTTTTTTATAAATAATTATAACATTATTTTGACATCTTTTCAATATAAGCAGAATAAAGATCTGGACGCTTAATTTGAGTTCTTTTTAAACTTTCCTGCATACGGAATTCATTAATTTCTTTATGATTACCGTTTAATAAAACCTCTGGAACTTTCAAGCCTCTGTATTCTCTAGGTTTTGTATATTGAGGATATTCTAAAAGTCCATTAGAGAAACTATCTTCATCAGCTGATTCAATTTTTCCTAAAGTCCCTTCGATTTTTCGACTGACAGCATCAATTAGACATAAAGCTGGAAGCTCTCCACCAGTAAGCACAAAATCACCAATAGAAATTTCCATAGGTTTAATAATATCTCTTATGCGTTCGTCAAAACCTTCATAATGCCCGCATAACATAACTATTTGATCATATTTAGCTAAATCATTAACTAATTTATCATCTAAAGGAGTTCCTTGAGGAGAAAGCATTACAGTAATAGAATTTTCTTGTTTTTTTACACTTTCGTAAGCATCGACATATGGCTGTGCCATTAAAACCATTCCAGCTCCGCCCCCATATGGCGTATCATCAACTTTTTTATGTTTATCAAGAGTAAAATCTCTGGGATTTATAGTGTTTACTTGCAAAACATTATTTTCAACAGCACGCTTCAATATACTGTATCCACAATAATTATCAATCATTTCAGGGAATAATGTTAAAACATCAAAAATCATTCAATTAATCCCTCAATGTTATTAATAATAATTTTTTTATCCTTAATACTTACATCTGTTACAATAGCTTTCACAAAAGGAACAAGCACTATTTGCTTTGAATTTGTTTTAACAGATAATAAATCATTAGCGCCATTATTTGAAACGCCAACAACAAACCCTAATTTTTTACCTGCTTGATCAAATACTTCCAAACTAACTAATTCATCTACTAAAAATTCGTCTTCTTCCAAATTTTCACGAATAGTATTTTCTTCAACATAAAGAAAAGCTCCCTTATATTCCATAAGCTCATTAATAGAATCTATGCCATCAAATTTTACAAGTGCAAAATTTTTATGAAGCCTTGTACTATTAATCTTTAAGGCTTTATAATCATGGTCAACTTTTACAAAAACTTCTTTTAACGAACAGAAAAAATCGGCCTGATTTTTTGTAAAACCAACTTTTGCTTCACCTTTAATTCCATGAAAATTTAAAATTTTACCAACAGAAACAAATTTAGTCATAACAATTATGCTTCCGGAGTTTCTTCAACTTTCTTAGGTTTTCTTCCTCTTTTAGGTTTAGCTGGTTCTTCTGCAACAGGAGCTTCTGCTTTAGGCTCTTCTTTTTTAACATCTTCAGCCTTTGCAGCTTCTTCTTTTTGCTTTTTAAATTCTTCTGGTAAATCAGGTCTATCCTGATTCCATCTATCTAATCCCATTTGAGAACGAATTAAACCGATACCAACGTGAACTCTCCATTCATCCATTTTTAATTGAGCTGCAATAATTTTATGGCAACCAATTGGAGGCAATGGTAACAATGGTTCATATAAATTTTTAATTGCAAACAACTGATCAGGAGAAATTGCTAATTTTCTTTTTGGGAAAGGTAATTTAGGCAACATCATTTTTTGTCTTACTAAATTAATTCCGAAAAATACTTTTCTTGGTTCTAAACCAATTTTTTCTCCAATTACTTCATGACAATCAGGGTTTGGTAATGGTAACATAGCCTTATATAGCTTTTCAATTAATTCTAATTGTTCCTTACTTACAAGTAACTGTTTAGGAGCTTTTTTCTGAACAGGACGTTTATTAAAGTTATTTCTATTATTTTGAGGACGTCTGTTTTGGAATCCGCCTTGATTATTGTAAGGTCTTTGAGGTCTGTTATATCCACCACCTTGTCTATTATAATTATTATTAGATCTATTATAACCACCTTGAGAATTTCTGTTGTAATTATTAGGTCTATTATACCCGCCTTGTCTGTTATAACCACCTTGTTGGTTGTTATAAGATCTTTGAGGTCTGTTATATCTTGGTTCAGGGCTACCACCGGCACTATAAAAACGTGGAGGTTCATCTGTTCCACCTGCGCTATAACCGTTTAATGATTCGCTGCTGTATGAAGATGCAGGAGTTGAATTTGCTTCTGAATCATTTGTTGAAGATGATGATACCATCATTTTTTTATCAGGATACAAACAATCCGGACAAATAACTCTTTTGGGGTTTTTTGTTTCAAACTCACGACCACATTTGATACACTTGTTTACATACATAATAAAAGCCTCTTAATTAAAAAATAATAACGTAATACGGGTTAAATTATTCTCCTCAGTCAAAAAAAATCGATTTCTAACTCTATGATAATATTTGTATTATAACATGAATTATTTTTTTTTGCAACATGTGCCGTTATTTTTCAACCCAAAACGTGACAGGACCGTCATTTATAAGTTCGACATCCATCATTGCTCTGAATTTCCCTGTTTTTACAGGAATATTATTATCTTCTATACATTTAATAAAATATTCATATAAGTCAACAGCTAAATCAGGACTAGCAGCTTTATCAAAAGAAGGACGAGTTCCTTTCTTACAATCTCCACAAAGAGTAAACTGAGATACAACAAGCATTTCGCCATACACATCTTTTAGCGATAAATTCATTTTTTCATTTTCATCTTCAAAAATTCTTAAATTAACAATTTTTTGAGCTAATCTTTCCGCGTTCTCTTTTTCATCGCCTTTTTCCACTCCTAAAAAAACCAGAATGCCTGAATTTATTGCAGAAAAAAGTTCTCCCTCAATCGTCACAGATGCTCTTTTTACTCTTTGAATTAATGCTTTCATAAAAATAAAATATTACAAAAATAAAATCTTGACAATTATAAAAAAATAATGAATAATATAGAAAAATATGGAGGTTGAAAAATGTTTATTCAAGAAGCTTTGAGAGTGCCCCCCCCCCGCGAAGTATAAGTGGTTCTAAGGCATTCACACTTGCGGAAGTTTTGATCACTTTAGGTATAATTGGAGTTGTAGCAGCTTTAACCATTCCGACACTTATTCAAAACCATAAAAAACATGTTATAGAAGTAAAATTAAAAACATTCTATACAATTATAAACCAAGCGTTACAAAAAAGCGAACTAGACTATGGAGATAAGTCAACATGGAATGATGCTGGTGGGAGTTTAAGCTACGGAGCAATAAAAGCAAATCCAGTAATATCAGATGAACAATTTTTCGACAAATATCTAGGTCCAAATTTAACAGTTATTGCTCATAAAAAAATACCACAACCAGGAATTGCAGATTTTCAACTTGACACATACACATTAAAAAACGGTCTTCAATTTTCAATGTATGATGGTGGAGCAACATACTGGCTATTTACTGATACAAAAACACAAAAAATTTTAGGGAAAAATGCTTTTACCTTTGGCTTTATCCCAAGAATTGAAGAAGGACATAAAAATTTATGGATATTTCATGAAAACAAGGGGATTGAACCATATGCATATGGATTCACAAATTCTTATGAATACAATATGAGTATGTGCAAAAAAGATAATAAATATTGTGGGAAATTAATTCAAATGAATAATTGGAAAATTCCTAAAGACTATCCAATAAGATTTTAATTTACTTTTCCTCTCAATTGTCCACAAGCTGCATCAATATCAGCACCTCGTTCTAATCTTACTGTAACCTTCTTTCCAGACTGTTCTAACAAAGATTTAAAACGCATTATTGAATGACTTGAAGGCTTTTGGTAATCATTTTTCTCTGTCGGGTTATAGGGAATTAGGTTAATATTGCATTTCAAATCGTGAAGATATGCAACTAATTCCTTTGCACTTTGCAAAGTATCATTCAAATCTTTAATTAATAAATATTCAATTGTAATTCTTCTACCAGTCATTGCAATATAATCTTTCAATGCTTTTTTTAAATCAGGCATCGGATATTTATTTTCAATCTGCATTAACTGCTTGCGTATTTCATGATTTGGAGCGTGCAAGGAAATAGCCAAAGTTGATTGCATATCAATTGAAGCTAGTCTATTTATACCGGGAATAATACCTGAAGTTGATACAGTCAAGCGTCTTGCGCCAATTTGAAAATTTTCATTAAAAATTTCCATAGCTTTTAAAACATTATCAAGATTTAAAAGCGGTTCACCCTGTCCCATAAATACAACATTTGTAACTTTTAGCCCTGTATCTCTTTGAATAGTCAATACCTGCTCAATAATTTCCTTATAAGAAAGATTTCGTATAAACCCTCTTTTACCTGTAGCACAAAAAGAGCAATTTACCGCACAGCCAACCTGAGAACTTACACAAGCTGTAAGATTTGCACGGTTATCAAAGCGCATCAAAACAGTCTCTACACATTCTCCATCAGGATATTCTAGTAAATATTTCAATGTACCATCAGAACTTTCCTGTTTCACTTTAATTTTTGTATCAGAAACTTTTGCAACTGTCTTTAATTCTTCACGAAATTTTACTGACAAATCAGTCATTTCATCAATATCTTTAACTGATTTTAGATAAATCCAATTATGAATTTGTCTAGCTCTAAATTTAGAAGCATGCAATTCATCTGTAATCTTTTCAATTTCTTGAAGTGTAAGTCCTGACAATATGTTCATAATTAATCCTTTTTATATGGTACTTTTTGTTTGTAATAATCAATTATTTCAACCATTGCATGAAGCATCATAGCAATAGGTTCAACTTCTTTACGCCACTCATAAAATCCGCAGCTTTCTGGTAATATGCTTAATGGATTATCTGGGAAATCCCTGCAAATATGAGGTCTGTTTTCATAATCTGAACAACGCTTACAATCATTTAATTTCGGACAATGATAAAAATATACAGGCTCTTCAACATTATCCGAAAGAAGTTTTAAATATTCAGGATAAATTTTTTCAGCTTCTTCTGTTGTTTTATAAGGGATAAAAATACTCAAAAATTGTTTTGCGAATTTATCACCATTTTCAGCTTTTTTCTCTAATTCTTCAGGAGAAAATTCCGAACAAGCTAAATTACAACAAGTTGCACAGCCCTTGCAGTGAAAATTTTCTCTATATGCTATAATCTCACGCCATTTTCTATAAATTTCGTGAGAAATATCATCTTCAAACATTTCTAAAACAGCAGCTTGCCACTGTTCACCCTTAGAATTTTCATCAAACTTATCAAAAATATCACCTTCCAAATTTGATGGTCTAATTTCTTCTACACGTTTTTGAATAGCATCCATAGATTTCAAAAAAATCTCACGATACCTCTTTTTCATATTATTTACAGTTCCAGTCAAATCAGTCATATTAAAATAATAACACGAACTTTAAGTATTGTAAAAATTTTATTATATATATAAAAATTTTTTCTTTTTCAATTTAAAATGTATAAGCTAAAATAAGGATTTACATATGAGAATATCTGCAATAAGTACACCTGTACATTTTAATGGTCAAAATCCAGATTATAAAAAAGAAGTAGAAGAGAAGTCTAATACAACCTTAAAACTTGCAATTGGAACAGCAATTGCAGGGATTGGAATGATTGGAACATATTATCTTACCAAAGGTAAAAAAACTCCAAACCAGTCAAATACAATTAAAGAAAATCCATCTATCAAACAAGTCCCAGATACAATAAAAGAAAAATTGGAAACTATTTCTGAAATAATTGATAAAACTAGCAAAGAAATTATTGATAAGCTACCTGATAAAGTTATAAATACAATCAACGAAATAAAAATAAAATCACAAAATTTTAAAGAAAGAATTATCTCAATACTTGATAATGGAAAGACAAAAATTGAATATTTAGGCAAAGAAAATAGTAAAATCTTAAAAAAACGCATATACTTAACAAAAGATGGAGAAATTCAAGGCTCAATCACTAATTTTAAGAATGGTAATACAATTTTAGAAAAATTTAATCATACTGAGAAATCAGATCTTCATAAAAAAATATTTTTAGATAAAAACGGAAAAACATACAAAATTCAATCATCCACAACCGAACTTCGAACATCTGCGAATTTTCCATTGGGATTTAAAAACACAACAGAAATTATTGAACAAGGTAAAATACCTCTTATAAGAACAACTGATTTTTATTCTGATTTGAAACCAATCGAAACAAATTCAAATGGCAACAAAATAATATATGGATATTCAGCAGCAAAAGCAGATGAAATTATTGGTCATGCTTTTTCAAATAGGAATAAATTCATAGTAAAATTCATCAACAATCCAAAATTCAAAAAAGAATTTAATACCGTTGATGAAATTTATACTTGGGCTAAAGGTAATTTTAAAAGAAGATAGTCTTTATTAAGAAATATCCCATCTTCCACAAGTTCCGCCCCATCGAGCAATAATATTACCTTTGATATCTTTAATTTTTTCAACATGTTGGATTTCTTGTTCACCTTCAACAATTGTAATTACCTCACAATTGTTAGAGCAACCAGTACAATCACAAGTAATAGAATGGAAATGCATTTCCCCTACTTGCCAACCTTTAAATTTAGTAGCAGCATCAGTATATTGATGATTTTCCATTGCTAATAATGCAGCACCAATTGCACCCATAGTTTGGTGATTTTCAGGAACAACAACTTTATGACCTAAAGCTTCTTCAAAAGCTTTTACCATACCTGAATTTGTAGCAACACCGCCTTGGAATGAGAATACAGGCAATAATTCTTTCCCTAATGCCAAGTTAGATAAATAATTTCTAACTAATGCTTGACAAAGACCATATAATAAGTCTTCCACAGGATAACCTAATTGTTGTTTATGGATTAAATCACTTTCAGCGAATACTCCACAACGTCCTGCAATACGAGCAGGGTTAGTTGATTTTAGCGCAGTCGCACCAAAGTCTTGAATAGGCACATTCAATCTGTTTGCTTGCTGATCAAGAAAACTTCCTGTACCTGCAGCACATACGGTATTCATAGCAAAATCTGTAACAATACCGTCACGTAAAATAATAATCTTACTATCCTGACCACCAATTTCTAAAATAGTTTGTACACCAGGAACATTTATACTTGCAGCAACGGCATGAGCTGTAATTTCATTTTTAATAATATCAGCTCCAACTAAAGCGCCAGCTAAGTTACGCCCTGAACCAGTTGTACCAACTCCCATTACATCATAATCTGTAATTCTTTTAGCATATAATTCATTCAAACCTTTTTGAACAGCCATAACAGGCTTACCTGCTGTTCTAAGCATGTAACTATCAACATACTTACCTTTTTCATCTACTAATGCTAATTTTGTTGTAACTGATCCTACATCTATCCCTAAGTATACTGTTAAACTCATATCCTTCCCTCTGTTAATATCTCAATAAATTTATAGTAACACAAAAAAAATAAAAAAGCCCATAATAAAATGGGCCTTTTTTTAATCTTTAGATTCACCAGCAGTATATTTAGTATAAATAGGATTTCCTCCTTGTAAAATATTTTTTAAACTATTCCAACCAGCACCAGACCAACCACTAAAGGTGCCATCTGATCGGACCTTAACCTGAAAAACATCTGCACCAAACTGATTTGGCTTTGCTAACCCATTAGAATCAAAAGTAATAGTTGCACACATATATTCAGTCCATTCAAAAATTACAGGATCACCAGAAGAATCAACTATCACATTTCCATTAGAATCATATTGCGGCCCAGAACTTTTAAATTCACAAGATGTATTCTGATTTATAGAGATAATAGATGAGTCTTTTAATACAATTATAGGATAACTTATCCAAGAACCTCTAGAAATACCATCTTTATCATAATAAGGTGATGCATAAATTAATTGATATCGAAATTTACTACAATCACCTGAAGATTGATTTTTACATAAGTATGCTCCATCAAAATATTTAGCAAAATTCTCAGCTACCTCTATTGAAGTCTTATTTGTATCAAATAATCCAGTTACATCCCCTATAACCCCATTATCAGCTTGATATTTTTGTATAGCTTGACTAATTATAGAATAACTTTTCTTAGCACGTACAGCTAACTCTTTATCTTTAAAATTTGCAATCAATGCAGGAAGAGTTAAAGCTGCAACAACACCTATTATACCTAAAGTTATTAAGACTTCTGCTAACGTAAATCCGTTTGTTTTTATATAGTGATGTTTCATATCACCAGTATGACATTTTTTTAAATATTTAGCAACCCCTTGAAACCCTTGTGGAGCAAGCTCTAAATTGCCCCCCCCCCGACTGTTACACAGGTAGACACTTTTATACTAGCACTATTGCTCTTACTAGATTTTTGCACATGTTCTGCCTCAAATCTTTTCATTTCGCGCTCCTTTCTTTTTACATATTTTATTATAACAAAATGGCTCTACTTTTTCAAGCAGAGCCATTTTTATATGAGATAATACTCATTTCCCTATTTATTTGATGGAATTCTCATTGCATAGAATGAACGAATTACAAAAATCAATGCAATAATTAAGAATATCCAACCTGCAATTGGAGCAATATTTCTGAATGATTCAGAGATTGCAATTTCCATTGCTAACAATCCGAATAATGTCGTAAATTTAATAATCGGATTCATTGCAACTGATGATGTATCTTTGAATGGGTCACCAACAGTATCACCAACTACAGTTGCCTCGTGAAGCGGAGTTCCTTTTTCTGCTAAGTCAACTTCAACAATTTTCTTAGCATTATCCCAACATCCACCTGCGTTTGCCATAAATACAGCTTGGAATAAACCAAATACAGCAATTGCAATTAAGTAGCTTACAAAGAATGCTACAGGTGCTGATGTCTTGCAGCTAGGAGCTGATAGACAAGCAAATGCTAATGCAAATGCAAATAATGCGATAAAGATATTAATCATACCTTTTTGAGCATATTGTGTACAAATTTTTACAACTTCTTTTGAATTTGCAACATTTGCACTTTTTGAATTTGCATCATCTAATTTAATATTATCTTTAATATATTCAGTTGCAGAATATGCACCAGTTGTAACAGCTTGCATAGACGCACCTGAGAACCAGTAAATTACAGCACCACCAGATAATAAACCTAGTAATGTATATGGGTTCAACATATTTAAAATCATTTCAGGTTCGATACCTAAAGTTGATTTAATTACAAGAATTAATGAGAAAATCATTGTTGTAGCACCAACTACAGCTGTACCAATTAATACAGGTTTAGAAGTTGCTTTGAATGTATTTCCTGCACCGTCATTTTCTTCTAAGTATTTTTTAGCATTTTCAAAGTCAGGTTTGAAACCGTATTCTTTTTCGATTTCTTCACCAACATTTGGAATATCTTCAATTAAAGATAATTCATATACTGATTGAGCGTTATCAGTTACAGGACCGTAAGAGTCAACTGCAATTGTAACAGGTCCCATTCCTAAGAAACCGAATGCTACTAAACCGAATGCAAATACAGACGGATAAATCATTACAGTTTCAGGAATATAAGTTGATGCAACATAAGCTAGTCCCATCAATAATACAATTACCATACCAATCCAGAATGCTGAGAAGTTACCAGCAACAATACCTGAAAGAATTGTTAAAGAAGAACCGCCTTCTCTTGAAGCTGTAACAACTTCTTCAGTATGTTTTGCTTTTGGAGAAGTAAATATTTTAGTAAATTCTGGAATTAATGCTGCACCTAAAGTACCGCAAGAAATAATTGTAGATAATACTAACCATAATTTACCACCCAAATCAGCTAATAACCAGTGGCTTACACCAAAAGTCATTACGATTGATAAGATAGAAGTTAACCATACTAAGTTAGTTAATGGTTTTTCAAAATCGAATTTTTGAGTTTTAGCTGCATAAAATTTATCAGCAATACCGTTAATCCAGTATGCAACTACTGATGTAACGATCATTAAGAATCTCATTACGAAAATCCAAGTCAATAATTGAACTTGGTTATCTGTACCTGCAACAGCTAAAAGGATAAATGAAACAAGAGCAACACCAGTTACACCATAAGTTTCAAAACCGTCAGCTGTAGGACCTACAGAATCACCAGCGTTATCACCAGTACAGTCAGCGATTACACCAGGGTTTCTTGGGTCATCTTCTTTGATACCGAATTGAATTTTCATCAAGTCAGATCCAATATCAGCAATTTTTGTAAAGATACCACCTGCTACACGAAGAGCAGAAGCACCTAAAGATTCACCGATAGCAAAACCGATGAAACAAGCACCTGCGATTTCACCAGGTACGAATAACAAAATTGTTAACATTAAAATAAGTTCAACTGATACTAAACATACACCAATTGACATACCTGCTTTTAAAGGAATATTTAAAATATTTAAAGGATTTCCTTTCAAAGACACAAAAGCAGTTCTAGCATTTGCTAAAGTATTCATTCTGATACCGAACCAAGCAACTGCATAAGAACCTAAAATACCAATTACAGACCATGCAAGAATAATTAATACATGGCTTAATGGCATATGTTGTAAGTAACCGAAGTAAAATGCGATACATAGACCGATTAATACTTCTAACACAAGTAAGAATTTACCTTGTTGAATAAGATAAGTCTTACAAGTTTCAAAAATTGTATTACCCACTTCAGCCATTGCTGCGTGAACATCCAATTTTTTAATTCTTACAAATTCAATAAATCCAAATATCAAACCAATAACTGAAATAATAATCCCAATAACTAAATAGTTAAAGAAATCAGGATTAGCTTGTCTGATATTAGGAACAACTAAATCTGCTTCACTTGCTAAAACAGGTGAAACACCCATTAACAAAGCTGCGAACATCGCAAACAATGCCTTTGGTGAAGTTAATTTCTTAAACATAAACTCTCCCTCTTTAAATTAAGTCGTTACACGAGAACATTATAATCCAAACTAAAATTTGTGACAAGATTGTAACAAAACTATTCTTTCGCAACAAGAATGAGGTTAAAACGAACAGGAAAAATTAACTGAATTATTAAACAATATTGATAAAAAACTCTTTTAAACCTTATACAAATAAGTTACGACCTGACAGCACCAAAACGCAAAAAGAATAATGTTTAATATCATTCCGGATAAAAATACGAAATATCATTTTTTATAATCAGAAAACTTCTTAAAACTATAAGAAACATTATAATCGAAATAATACCACCCACCAAACTTGCTCTATCAAAAAAATAAATTATTAACATCAATACTGCAGGCAATGCCCCAAAATGCAAAACAGCAACATAAGGGTGTCCTTTTATAACATCCCATATAGAAACAGGTATAGTACTGTCAAAATTTCTTAAACTTACATCGGTTTCGTATGTCAAAAATCGCCAGAGAAGAACGCAGAAAAGTGCCAGAGCAAAAAAGCCAAATACTATATTCCCTGATAAAAAAGACGCAACCGTCATTAAATAAAAAACGACAAACGAGAGCGGAAATACTATGCTAAAATAAATATTGCCTTTTAACACATCAAACACCGAAATCTGTATTTTAGCAGCATCTTGCAGCGACTGCAAATACATTTCATCCATGTTTGAATGTTTTATTGCTTTATTATAAATCTTTTTGTCAATTAAATTTTTATCCGACAATTCTTTGAGAGATTTTTTAAAACTTTCTTTAACGATTTTTTCTATTTTTATCAGAAAATCCTCTCTTTGCGGACCGTATACACCAAGTGCCTCCATTTGTTTCAAATTTTTTATTTCAAAGTCATACAAATCCGAATACAGATTATTCAAAACTGTTTCATGTAGTTCTTCGGGCACTCCCGATGCAATAAGGTCAATTGTTTTGTGAAAAACCCACTCCGCAATAACCTGTACAACTATACTTCGCGAGTAATTATCTTTACAGTTTTCTGAAATTACGCGCTCTCCGGCCCGAACAGAATATTTGTAAACCAAGTCACGAACGTAAATTTCGCTCTCTCTGTATTTTTTAGATATTAGACCTCTAATCTGAAACCTCAGCTGATTTGCAAATTCTTTGTAATCAAATTCGTCACTCACTAAACTTTCCTTTTCTTATAAACTCAAATAAACATCTTCCTGCAGTTTAATTTCAAACTCGCTTCCGGCAGGGATTGAAATTCTACCACCTTTAGACCAAATTGCAAACAATGGAGATCCTACAAAATTTACTGCATAAACTACAATCCCAGTTATTGTAGGGATAGGAGAAATTATTACACCCACAGGATTATCCGCAAGTTTTGAAGATGTCCTGCGAGTTTTTTTGTAAAAATTTTCACCTTTATCGATTTGATTTGCGACACCTTTCCAGTATTGGCGTTTGCCTTTTATATTATTAAAAAATATTTTTTTCAAATTAGCTTTTGTAATTTTTCCATGAACAGATCTTGTCTGACCATTGACTGTAATACTATCAACCATAAGGACAATAAGACCGCCATTTCCCGTCATTTGAGGAAGATGAGAATCTTCTACAACTGCTGTAAATTTTGTACCATCCATTACAGTTATATACCTTTGTGTTACAGGTTTGATTGTCGTAAATGAAACTCTAGCACCTTCTTTTAAATAATCTGAAATTACAGAATTTGATTTAACTCGGAATTTTGTACCTTTTTTAATTCTTATTGCAGTTGATTTATCAAATTTATATTCATTTGGGAGTTTTTTTACACCCAATTGAGGTTTAGCCACAGGCGTTGACGGTAAAGACTTCGGAGCTGTCTGTGGTGCTTGTGTTGTTTGCGAAGTTTTTGGCACAGTATTTTGTTGTGTAGGAGCAGTCTTTGGTAATGCAGGTAAAGACTGTTCTAATTTTGATGGATCATAAGTTCTTCTTATTTCATCGTCTACAGAAGTATCTAGCTCCAATGCAAAAGCCGGTATTGCACTAATTAAAAGTGCAAATACCAAACTTATAAATTTTTGCATAAATGTATATTTCATATTATTTTAGCATTTCGTTAATAGCTTTTGCTGCTTTTTTACCTGCTCCCATAGCGTTAATAGCGTTAGATTCTCCAACCGGAGCAACATCACCGCCTGCATATACAGTCGGGATATTTGTAGCACGAGTCTCGCCATCAACTGTGATATAACCTTTTTTATCAGTTATAATTTCAATACCATCTGCTTCTGCTGAACGCTGAATAATTGGGTTTGGCCCTGTACCTAATGCAACAATTACAGTATCAAGATCCATAACTTCTGTTTTTCCTGTAGATACAGGACGTCTTCTACCTGACTCATCAGGTTCTCCTAATTCCATAACTTCTAATTCAACAGCTTTTACATAACCGTTTTCTCCGATAATTTCTTTAGGAGCATATAAAAATTTAAATACAACACCTTCTTCTTTTGCGTGTCTAATTTCTTCCAAACGAGCAGGAAGTTCTTTTTCTGTTCTTCTGTAAATAATATAAACTTCTTCAAATCCTACACGAACAGCAGTTCTCGCTGCGTCCATTGCAACGTTACCGCCACCGAAAATTGCTGCCTTTTTACCAACTTTCAATGGTGTAGGGCTATCAGGCTGTCCTGCATGCATTAAGTTTACTCTTGTCAAAAATTCATTTGCAGAAAATACTCCGTTTAAATTTTCTCCTGGAACGTGAAGCATTTTAGGTAATCCGGCACCTGAGCAAATAAATATTGCATCAAAACCGTCTTCTTTTAATTGTTTCAAAGTAATGGATTTCCCAACAATAACATTCGTATGGAATTTAACCCCCATTGCTTTAAGGTTTTCTATTTCCCTGTCAAGAACAACACGCGGTAATCTGAAAGGAGGGATACCATATCTTAAAACCCCGCCTAATTCGTGCAAAGCTTCAAATACTTCTACTTCGTGACCTTCTTTTCGTAAATCACAAGCAGCAGTCATGCCTGCACAACCAGAACCTACTACCGCAACTTTTTTACCGGAAGGTTTAATTTCAGGCATTTCAGCTTTTGTATTATCACCAACATATCTTTCTAAAGCACCTATTGCAACAGGTTCACCTTTAATACCTAAAATACAATTTCCTTCACATTGTCTTTCTTGAGGGCATACACGACCGCATACAGAAGGCAACATACTAGTCTGACGGATAATTTCTCCTGCTTTATTTAAATCACCTTCTTTAATTGCTTGAATAAATTCAGGGATTTGAATATTTACAGGACATCCTTGAACGCATTTTGGATTTTTACAATGCAAACATCTTGATGCTTCCAATTTCACTTGTTCTTCTGTTAAATTACTTTCTACCGGATCAAAATTATGACGTCTTTCATTTTTATCTTGTTCTTTAACTCTTTGTCTTTCTATAGCCATGTCTTATTCCCTCTCTATCTGTTAATTATAATTTTACTTTCAAAAAATCTTTTGTGCAAGAATATCAAAAAAAGTTAATAAATGATTGTAATTAAGCCATTCTTATCTTTAAATATAGTTATGAACATTATAGAAAAAAGCCGAAAATCTCTCGAATTTGATAAAATAGCAGAAAAACTCTCAAATTATGCAAAGACAAAGCAAAGTAAAGAAATATGCCTAAAAACTTTACCATTTGACGATATCGTAAAAATTAAAAACGAACTTAAATGCACTGCAGAAGCAAAATACATACTTGATATGCCTAACGATATTCCAATTGAATTTGTAGCTGACATTCAACAAATTCAAAAAAATATGGGAGCGACATATCTTTCAGAAGAAGAATTAATTGACGTTGCAAAAACTCTTAAAACTTCAAGATTAGTGAAAAAATTCTTATCAGAAAACCTCCCAATGCTTTCTATAATAAGAAATGCTGCACAAAATCTTATTACAGACAAACTATTGGAAGATAAAATATTTGCTACATTTGATGAAAACTTAAATATAAGACAAGATGCAACCCCTGAATTAAAAGGATTATTTGCAGCTCTAAGAGATAATGAAAAAAATCTTAAAAACACCGTAAATTCCCTTTTAAATTCAGCAGAATTTTCAAAACACTTGCAAGAAAATATCTATACAACACGTGATGACAGAATTGTATTTCAGGTAATGGCATCATCAAAAAGCAAAGTTCCAGGGATTGTCCACGACGTCTCTGCAACAAACAAAACTTTTTATATAGAACCTGAACAAATAGTTCCCCTAAATAACAAAATCAGAGAAATAAAATCAAATATCCACTCTGAAATGGTGAAAATTCTTGCAGGCTTAACTTCTCTTGTAAAAGATGAAATAAAAGCACTTCAACTATCAGAACAAATTCTTGCAACAATCGATTATCATTTTGCAAAAGCTCGTTATGCAATAAAAATTCAAGCAGTAGAACCTGAAATTGTTACACATAAAATTATTGAATTTGAAAATATGAAACACCCGCTGCTTATTGGGAATGTTGAAAATGTAATAACTAACAATTTTGAAATCGGAAAAGATTATAAATCCGTAATAATTACAGGTTCAAATACAGGTGGTAAAACAGTCACAATTAAAACCATCGGACTTTATATACTTATGGCAAAAGCAGGAATGTTCCTGCCTTGTACAGCAGCAAAAATTTATCCTTTTGAAAACGTTTTTGCAGACATAGGAGATGATCAAAGCATTTTGCAGAACCTATCTACATTCTCATCTCATATGACAAGTATTATAGAAATATTAAACCAAAGTAATGACAAATCATTTGTAATCCTAGATGAAATCTGTGCAGGAACAGACCCTGTCGAAGGTGCAGTATTAGCTCAAGTAATATTAGAAAAACTTGCGCAAAAAGAAGTTTTATCAACAGTTACAACCCACTATGGAGAGCTAAAAGCTCTTGAATATACAAACCCTTACTTTAAAAATGCATCAGTGGAATTCAATACAACAACTCTAAAACCGACATATAAATTACTTATAGGTATCCCAGGACTAAGTAACGCAATTTCTATAGCGCAAAATTTAGGACTGGAACAAGATATTGTGAACAAAGCTAAAAACATAGTAGTTTCAACTAAAGATCCATCAATCTTGGTCGTAGAAAAATTGCAGGAAACTCAAGCAAAACTTGCACAAAACCTTGAAGAAGCAGAAAATTTAAAAGAAACTTCCGAAAATCTAAAAACAGAATACGAAAATTCTCTAGCAGAAATAAAAAAAGATAAAAAGAAAACCGTAAAAATTATCAAAGATAAATTCGATAGAGAATTATTGGAAGTAAAAGCAGAAATAAAAGATATTCTTGATGAATTACGCAGAGAAAAATCAGAAAAAATTGCACGTCGTTCATACGCAAGACTTGCACAAACAGAACAAAAATTCAGAGGCAAATTGTCTGAATTTGATGAAAAACAACAATACGCAGAGATTGACTGGTCTAAAATTCAAAACGGTGACAAATTAATTTTAAAAGAATTAAATCAACCGGTCACAGTGCTTTCTTTACCTGATAAAAATGATTACATAACAGTTCAAATGGGCAATTTCAAAACAAAAATAAAAACAAATAAACTTGCTCCATATGATTCCACATATGAAAAGAAAGAAAATGTCTATAGACCTAGCTCTTTTGAAAAATTTGAACTTAGAAAAACAAGTATCTCAAACACCCTTGATTTAAGAGGTTATAAAGTTGAAGATGCACTTGACAGTCTTGAATTTTATCTTGATAAAGCAAGCCTTGCAAACCTAGCAAATGTGACAATTATCCACGGACACGGTACAGGTGCATTAAAATCAGCTGTCAGAGATTTCTTATCAACATCTCCATACGTTGCAAAATTCCGCCCCGGAGAAGATACAGAAGGCGGAGATGGCGTGAGCATTGTAGACATTAATTAAAAATACCAAAATAAATTTTATCCTTGCAAAAGTCAAAAAAAATGCTAGAATAATTTTTGAAAGAGAGAGGATAAAATTATGATAATGATTGAAGATATTAGAAAAGAACACGAACTTGTTGATTTGTTCTGTAATCTTGCAGAAGTTCCATCTCCATCAATGCATGAAGAAAAAGTTGCAGAATGGATTAAAAACTACTGCGATAAAAATGGAATTAATTGTAAATTCGACGATTTTAAAAATGTAGTTATAAATATTCCTGCAACTGATAGCACTAAAGAACCTCTAATGCTATCAGCTCATATGGATGTAATCGGAGATGAGACACCTGTTAAAACTTATGTTGATGAAAACGGCTTTATTCACGCAATAGATAGAACTTTAGGCGGAGATGACAAAGCAGGTGTTGCAAATGCTCTTTTATTTGCAAAAGAACTTGCAAAATCTGATATGAAACATGGCGGACTTGAAGTTATGTTCACAAGAGATGAAGAAAACGGTCTATCAGGTATTAGAAATGCAAATCTTAAAAACTTCAAATCTAAATATGTACTTGTACTTGATAGCGATACACTAGGTCAATGTGAAGTATCAGGAGCTAGCTACACTTTAGCAAGAATTAAAGTACACAGCTTCAAAGGCGGTCACTCTGGAATTGATATTGGAGATAAAACACGTGCAAATGCAGCAAAATTAATTGCTGACTTAATTTCATCTCTTCCTCAAGGGGTATTCTATGAAGAAGAAGGAACAGTTGTTACTTCTTGTAACTTAGGCGGTATTTCTGCGGGAAACATTAATGTCACAAATATCATAAATACAGATGCAGAAGTAAGTTATTCTATCAGAAGCTCAAGCCGAAAAAAAGAAGAAGAATTAAAAAATAAAATGACTGTAACTGTCGATGAATTTAATATTAAAAATAAAGAAATCGCAAAAGCATCAATTGAATTTGAAGAGCACCTACCACCTTTTGAAAAAGTCGATGATGATTATATTCCGATACTTTTTGAAACAGCTGCAAAAAAAGTCGGAGTAACTCCAGATATTACATCATTCCACGCAGGTGCAGAAACTCATATTTATGCAAATGAAGAAAATGCGAATAATGATAAATTTGTCCCATACTTAATAGGCCTTGCAACCGTATGTAATATGCATTCAAAAAATGAATACTTAGATTACAAAACTCTATTAAAAGGACATGAACTCTTACAAGAATTATTCAAAGCTTTTAACTCTTAAAAAAAAGCTCCCATTTGTTAATGGGAGCTTTTTACTATTATGAAAATGCTTTAAATGATCTTTCAACGTTTTTATCAATTACACTTTTGATTGAATCATATTCTGTTTGCAATGCAGAATGCTCTGAGTCTAAATTTTTCAAATCTTGATCATATTTTTTATCTTGATTTTCAATTTCGGTCATTGCATTTTTATATTTTACTTCTGCAATTGCAATAGCTGTTTCATTTTCTTGAGATTTGATATCACTTGCATTTGTGTAAATAATTGACAACCAATCATATGTACCAATCTCTGGATATTTTTCTGAACCGTTTTCAGAGAATGTAGCTTGTTCCATTGTTAATATTCCATTTTCTAATGCGAACTGTAACCATTCAGTATTATTAATTAAATTTTCATCTAATTCCTTGTAATTATTAGTATTTTTTGTACCATCAGCGTTTTCAGCACCTCCGCCCATTCTGTAATACAAATTTACATACCACTGATATCTTGCATCTGTTTCATCTGGAATTGTTTTATCTGGAATATTCTCTAAATCTTCAATATACTCTGCTTTTAAATCGCTTACTTCTTTAAGCCATCTACCCATTTCTTCTTGCCAAGCTTTAACAGCATTATTAAATCTTTCTTCATTAAAAATTGAAGATAGAGCTGTTTCCATATCTACTTGAAATTGATCAAGAATTGGTAATAATGATTCATATGATACACCTAAATCATCTCTATTCTCAACCGCATAATATGTATCAATAACTCGTTCTGGCCAAGTTTTTAATGTTTTTTCATAAACACCATCGCCATCAGAATCTACCCATTTATAATTACTTAATAATTTCTCCAAAGTAGAAGATTCATAAGTTGTAGTATCTGTATTATCTACAGGAGCCATACAACCATTTTCCGGATCCCAAAGATATTGAGAAACTTCTTTCATCATATCTTTAGCTGCAACATAATTACCAGACCCAACTGGATATTCCTCTCTTTGAGAACTTATTGCTGCTCCAGTAATTTTAGTACTGCTTACAGAAATTGATTTCCCTGAAACAGTAGTATTAAAGTTTTTAGGGTAACCAGATAAATCACCGTTATAATCTAACAAATAAGCTAATACGTGTAAATAACATTCTTGTCCACTACCACTATAAGGTGGATGACAGTTATTGTAACATTGCTTTGAAGCTAAATTAAATTTCTCAGCTAATTGAGTATCACCAGAAACATCCGTAAATTCTGGGTCATTTTCATCAGGAAATTCAACTTCTGGCAAATTTAATAAACCATTTATATAAGCAGAAAAAGAGCCTCCCATATTAGCATAATCTTTTATTAATGGGTTTCCTTCAACTTGAGAAGCCCAATTACTTACATAATTAGTAAATTTTTGAGCATCAGCTTCTGTTACATCTTCTGGATTTTTATTCACAATATTTTGTAAATCTGCAATATCATTATCAGTCATAGCTGAAAAATAATCCTTCCATTGGTTTGGATTATTTTCATCATATAACTTTTCATACAAATAAGAACCATCTTCTGTTGTAGTGCTTCCATAAATTCCTTTTAAGGCTTCATAGAATTTAGGGTTATCAACTTCTGGAATACCATAGCTGTATAAAAACTCTGCTAATGTATTAGATGCTTCATATTTTTTGATATCTGAGCCATTTAGCATTATCTGACCAGCAGAATTTACTAAAGAATACTGATTTTTTAAATCTCCATAAGTTAATAAAGTATTAGCTGTTAATGATTGGTAATTTAAATCACCATTTTCACTATACATACCAAACATTAATTGAGTAGAATTTAATGCATCCATATATTCTTGGCTAGCTTCTGATGATTTATCTGCCAAGCGTAATTTAGAATTTGTTATGGTTTGAGAGCGTAGTTCATTATCGGTCAATCTTGCCGTAATGCTCAATAATCTTGCTTGTCCTGCTGCCATTCCCATATCGATACATTATTCCTTTCTGGATTGGTATACGACAAAAGCAGTGTTTTTCTTTAATATTTGAATAAAAAATATTAAGAAAAGTTTACAAACAAAAAAAAGAGCTGAATTCTTTCAACTCTTTTTTGTATTTGTTTCCATACTATAAAATATTATATTGCAACCGTAAGAGTTTCTAACTTCAACTCAATTGGTTTTTCCTGTAAAATTTCAACAGGCAATTCTTTCGCCCTTGCGGGACTAGTAGCTGGTCTGTAAACAGAAGCCTTTGTTGGAGAAGGCTTAGATATTACAGCCTTAGGTTTTTGCGCTGTATAAACACCTTGTTTTGCTTTTACGACAGCTGGATCTGGATTTGCTTTTTGTCGATTGACATCTGTCATAATTTTGCTTACAAAACGTCTTGTTTCACTATAAGGAGGGACTGCATTGTATTTTTTTACATTCCCTGGACCTGCATTGTATGCAGCTAAAGCTAACTCTACAGAACCAAACATATTATACATTTTTTTATAATACGTAATTCCAGCTTTAATGTTGTCATTTAAAGAATATGGATTATATCCCATTCTTCTTGCAGTAGAAGGCATTAATTGAAATACACCTACTGCACCGTGCGAACTTCTCGCTTCATGGCGGAATCCTGACTCTGCACGAGCAATACTTAGTGCTATAGCAGGATCTACCCCCATTTCAATAGCATGTTTTACTATTGTGGCTTTTACGGAATTAACGTCTGCTGCTTGACATTGAACATGGCTAAGTAACATACACGTTAGTGTAAAAGTTAACAGTAACAATTTTTTCAAAATGTAATCCTCTATGTTGTAAATTGAAATCCTTAAAAATTCCCTAACGATTCGTTTCTTCAACAAAATCAAAAACTTTTAAGAATGATTATATAAACAATATATTACAAAAAAATAAAATTTCAAGTCCTCTTTTAATTTTAGGCAAATCCAAAGCCATTAAACCACTTGATATTACAGCTTTTTAAGTGTTTTTATAACAATTATTAAGTTAGAATTTTACTATATTTTTTAAAGTATTTTTTTATTTTTTATGATAGAATTTGAATAGTAAATAAAAAAATGAGAGGAAAAATTTATGGAAAAGAAAAAATTAGCAGATATAGGTGTTTTTGGCGGATCAGGATTTTATAAATTCTTAGATAATATCGAAGAAGTAAGAGTTGAAACCCCATATGGAATGCCTAGTGACAGTTTATTTATTGGAACTGTTGGAGAACATAAAGTTGCTTTTATGCCTAGACATGGCAGAAACCATACAATTTTACCTCATTTAATAAACTATAGAGCTAATGTTTGGGCTATGAAGTCAGTAGGTTGTGAAAGAGTAATTTCACCTTGCGCAGCTGGAAGTTTACAAAAACACGTAAAACCAGGCGATTTTGTAATTTGTGATCAATTTGTTGATTGGACAGATGGAAGAAAAACAACTTTCTTTGAAGGACCAATAGTTACTCACCCATCAGCAGCTGAAACTTATTGTCCTGAATTAAGACAATTAGCTATTAAAACAGGAAAAGATTTAGGTATTACAATTCACGAACAAGGAACTGTAGTAGTTATTAACGGACCTAGATTTTCGACAAAAGCTGAATCAAAATTCTTTACTAACCAAGGTTGGGAAGTAATTAATATGACAGCATTCCCTGAAGCTTATCTTGTTAAAGAAATGGATATGTGCCCATTAAATATTTCATTAATCACCGATTATGATGCAGGTTTAGTAGGCGATGTACCACCTGTTTCTCACCACGAAGTAATTGAAGTATTTAATTCTAATGTAGCAAATCTTAAAAATTTACTCTTCAAGATGATTGAAAATATTCCAACATCAAGAGAAAATTGTACTTGTGCTAACACAAAACAAAGTTCTCAATTATAAAATTAGGTGAATTATGATTAACAATTTAATTTTTGTAGTAAACAGCTTTTTCCAAATTTATTTTTGGTTAATTCTTGTCAGATGTCTTTTAAGCTTTATACCAAGCATTAATTGGTATCAGCAACCATTTGAAGCAATAAAAGATGTAACAGATTTATACTTAAATTTATTCCGAAAAATTATACCACCAGTAAATGGGATAGATTTTTCGCCAATAGTAGCTGTTATTGCATTACAAATTTTAAACTATATTATTATTTATCTTCTTTTGATTTTCAAATAATTCTATAGCTTTTTGAATTTTTTCACGATGCGGAGTCTTTGGATTTTTTACGAGTTCCTGTAAGTTTTTCAAAAATGGAATAAGTTCTTTATCAGAACGATACATCAATTTTTTAAAATACTTAAAAGTAACTTTATCAGGAATAAAATTAAAAGCCTTAACAAAACCTCCTGCATCGTAAAATTTTCCAGACATAGGAGTATTCATTATATCAGAATATTTCAACCTAAATATATTATTTAAATCTAATGGGAATATCTTTTTCACACTTTTTGAATCTATAAATTCAGTTAATGCATAACCATTTTTTAAATCAGAAATATAATGTTTTGTAAATTGAGTTTTATCAAGATTATGCCCTGCAAAAAATTTCATGAATGTCCAAAAATTTGCTTCTGCACAACTTCCATGAATATGAGAAAGACAAGGAATTCCACCAAAAGTTTTGTGATAAACTTTTAAAGCCTTATCCGACATTATTTTATTTCCAGAATTATCAAGCATTGAGAATTTAAAAACATTTCCCCAAGCCCCTTTCCCTGAATACTTTAAATCAACGAAAATATTTTTTGGTAATAGATTTCCTAATTGTTTATTCGCAAAAGATGTTATTTGTTTTTCAAAATTTTCTAAATCTTCAGGAGACAAATCAGAAAATTTATTGACAATTATATTTTGTTTTTTAGAATATACATAATATCCCCTTAAATAATTTGCAATATTAGATAATTTCTTTTGAAAAATTTTTATACAAGAAGCTTTATTTTCTGTAAATAAATTAATAACTTCAATTGGAATATTCCCAACTATTTGATTTTTAGCATATGGTACAAATTTTTTATAAGTTAAACAATTTATATCATTGCGAAAAATCCTTTTCAATCGCGAAGGATAACACTTTTCGTAATTTATATTGGGAACTTTATTTAACATACAAAACATAAAACAAAGAAAATAAAAATTTTTAACCAATTTTATCAATACTTGTAAAAAATGTTTACTTAAGATATAATTCAAATGTTATGAAAATAATAATTTATGGTGCTACAGAAATTGGCTGTCTTTTAGCCACTGAATTTTTCGAAGATCACGATATTACTATAATTGATAAAGAAGAAAATAGAACTGACGAATTTAATAAACTGGATATTAGCTTTATTCAGGGGAATGCATCTAACATTGATGTTTTAAAAAATGCTGACATTAAAAATGCAGATATATTCATTGCTTGCACTGCTGTTGACGAAGCAAATATTGTAGCTTGTCTTTCTGCAAAAAAATTCGGCGGGGTAAGAACAATTTGTTTTGTAAGTAGAGAAGAATACAAAAAAACTCTAAACTTTGAAAAAAATAGCGAAAATTTTTGTGACTTCTTCATTGATTACATAATTTGGCCTGAAGAATTATTAACACAAGAAATTTTTAGGATAGTAACTGTAGCTCACGCATTAGATGTGGAAAATTTTGCAGATGGAAGAGCTAGACTTTTAGAATACAAAGTACAACCATATTTGCCAATTATAGGTAAAAAAGTAAAAGATTGTGGTTTCACTCAAAATACACTAATGGTCGGTTTGACCAGAAATGGTGAATTATTTATCCCAAATGGGGACACAGAAATTCAAGAAGATGATAAGTTAATTTTTATGGGGACATCTCATTCTCTTGATATTTTAGCTGGTACATTTTTCCACGAAAAAGAAATTGTAAAATCTGTCGCAATTATTGGTGGCGGGAATGTTGGAATGATGCTTGCTAAAACTCTTGAAAAATTAAAAATTAAAATAAAAATAATTGAAAAAGATTATGACAGATGTCAAGTGTTAGCGGAAGAATTATCTAATACACTCGTGATTAACGGAGATGGCACTAATTTAAAACTTTTAGATGAAGAAGAAATAGGTGGAGCAGACGTTGTAATAAGCGTTACAAATAACGATGAAAGAAATCTTTTATGCTCTCTTTTAGCAAAACAGCTAGGTGTAAAAAGAGTAATTACAAGAGTTGCAAAAGTTTTAAATATACCACTATTTGAAAAAGTAGGTATTGATATTGCAGTATCTCCAAAAACATCTGCGATTAATGAAGTAAGAAACGATTTACAAGAAAATGACGTAGATATCCTTGCAACAGTAGAACAAGGTCAAGGAGAAGTTCTTGAAATTAATCTTGATCCAGATTTTGACGGCAAGAAAATTATGGAATTAAAATTTCCTGCCAATGCTATTATTGGTGTAGTTATCCGAAAAAATAACATTATTATTCCAAAAGGTGACACCGTAATTAACACAAATGATATATTGATTATATTTACAACAGCAGAAAATGCTCCAGAAATAAAAGAATTTTTTAAGGTAAAGTAATATGAGATTAAATTATTTGGCAAATGCTATTGGCCTTACAATGATATATATAAGTCTTGTGATATTAACTCCAATTATTGCAGCTTTATACTATCACGAATTAAATTCAATTTTACCATTTTTTACAGCTGGAGCAATATCATTTATCATAGGTGTAATTGTAAGAAATGCTGTTCCAAATTCAAAAACATTAGAAAATTTAAACGACATAAAAAAAGCAGAAGCTCTATTTGTAGTTGCTATATCTTGGATAATATTCGGGATTATTTCAGGAATTCCATATCTTTTTTACGGGCTATCTCCACTTGATGCTCTTTTCGAATCTGTATCAGGAATTACAACAACAGGAGCTACTATATTAACTCATTTCAATTATTCACACGCTTTTTTCTTTTGGCGTTCACTAACTCAATGGCTTGGTGGCTTAGGAATAATTGTCTTATTCGTTGCAATTTTACCACAATTTGCAGTGGCTGGAAGACAGATGTTTTTTGCAGAAGCTCCAGGGCCTACTGAAGATAAATTTACACCAAGAATAAGAAATACAGCATCTGCTCTATGGAAAATTTATGCAGGATTTACAATAATCCAAGTAATATTATTAATGGCAGGCGGAATGTCTGGGTTTGATTCAGTTTGTAACTCTTTATCAACACTAGCTGCCGGTGGATTCTCACCAAATCCAGAAAGTCTTATGGGATATCATTCAAATTACCTGATTTGGGTAACTTTGATATTTATGTTTCTTGCAGGTGCCAGCTTTAACATTCAATATAGAGCTATTACGCAAAAAAATCCATTAATTCTTTTCAAAAACGAAGAATTTAAATTATATTTTTCTCTAGTAATAATAATGGCAGTACTTATTACTATTTCATTAGTCCTCAATACACATCTAAATTTGTCTGATAGTTTTATGCACGCACTATACCAAGTAATAAGTATTACAACATCAACAGGTAGTGCTAGTATTGATTTTATAAACTGGGATTACACATCTAAAATACTTTTATTTATAGTAATGTTTATGGGCTCTTGCGCTGGATCTGCAGGTGGCGGAATTAAAATGGTAAGATGGTTAATAGTATATAAATCAATGAAAAGTGAACTTTTAAGAATATTGCATCCAAATGCAATTGTAAATATAAAAGTTGATAATAAAACAGTTGCCCCAGAAGTTGCAAGACAAATTATCGTATATGTATTCTATTACTTTTTAATCTTTGGAATAACTTCAATAATAATATCAATTATTGAACATAACAGTGCTGTTGGACTAAGTTGTAGTATAACAGGACTTGGCAATATTGGACCTGGATTTGCAAAACAAATAGGACCTATGGCAAATTTTGACGGACTTCATTCTTCCTCAAAAGCCATAATAATTTTTAATATGTTAGTTGGACGTTTGGAATTAATACCATTCCTTGTAATGTTGCAAAAAGATTTTTGGACACTCAAAGACAATTAACCTATTGTATTAAAAACATCTTCAGGCACAATATATTTTAACTTAACGTGCAAACAATCAGTATCAGCATCTTTAATTTGTTTTACATCTGTACATTCAAATTTTGAACTCCTTGGGAAAACTATTTCATCTTGTTTTCCAATTATGCCTGTTCTTGAGACTTTTGCTCCTTTAGGAACTTCTATTTCATATAAAACACCTCTATTATTCGGCATATAAACTTTGGCATAAGAAATATCAGACGTTGCATATGCATATTCCTTCATATCAATAACATCGCCTTTTTTGACACCTAATCGTTTTAGGTAAAGAGGATATTCTGAAAAGAAATTAGGCTTTTCTCCAACACATCTATATACATTAAGATTTTGTTCCAAAGGTTTTAATGTTTTGAATTCAGTATCAGCTAAACTTATCATTTCTCTTGGAGTAAGACCTGTGTTCATAAACTTCATATTCATATGCTCTGGATAAGGACTTAATATAAAATGATGATTAATTCCATGTAATTCACCATGCAAAGAAACGTTTTCTCTATTAGATTGTCTTATAACTCTTTCTTTTCTAGCATCAGCCCAATACTGATGACAAAATAAATCTTTTTCTGCAACTTTTTTTACTGGTGTTTTTTGCGGTAATGTTTTAGCAACGTTAGTCTTTTTTATACCACTAAATAAAAAATTTGCACAAGATTTTCCTAATTTTGAAATATTCATTATTTTCCCCAAATAAAATTTAAACCCTATATTATATATAAGTATTTTTTACAAAAAAAATTGCTACATATTTCATATTCATAAATGATTAAAATGAACAAAAAACATGATTTAATCGTTACTATATTGTAAAGAGGTATTCAATATTGAAAATACACATAAAGGCAATAGCCATTACAATTTGTTTATTTTATACAATATCAGCAGCATTTGCAATAGAACAAATGAGTGTAGAAAAAAATGCTATTTTAAATATTAAAGACTGCATTACAATCGCACTTCAAAACAGCCCAAAAATCAAAAAAGCTCGTTATAATTACGGCATTGCAAAAGGTAATTTAGGGATTGCAAAATCAGAATATTTCCCAACCCTAGGAATAGGCACTGGATACAATATAACAGATAATAACAATAACAGAAGATCTACAAATACAAACATTTATTCAGCAGAAGCAAATATTAACCAACTAATATGGAATTTTGGAAAAACTAACGCAAATATTAGAATGTATAATTTTGATAGAGTTGCTGCATTATATGAATTTGAAGATATGGTACTTGAGACAATATTTGGAGTCAAAACAAATTATTATGGAGTACTTGCAGCTAAAGCAACCCTTGATGTAAACAGAGCTAATGTTCAAATTAATGAAAGAAACTATCAAAGAACAAAAGCATATTTTGAAGAAGGTATAAAATCAAAAATTGATCTAGTCAATGCAGAAGTATATTTAAGTGATTCTAAAGTCACATTAGTAGAATCTGAAAAAGCTTACAAAAATGCTCTTGTTCAACTAAACAACGCAATGTATATTGCATTCGCCCCTGAATATGAGATTGAAAATACAGAAACTTTTAATTTTCAAAACAATTATGCCCCTGTAAACTTAGAAAAAATTGATGAAAAAAAAGATTTGAGTAAACCTCCTAAAGACGTTAATAACGCTTTTTTAACTTCACAAGTTGAAAAAATTAATGTCTTGGATAACTATAAATTTAAACCATTTCCATATACATTCGAAGAATCTGTAAATCTTGCATACAAAAACAGACCGGACCTAAAAGCATATGATGCAACACTAAAAGCAATGCAAGAATCATTAAAATACACAAAACGAGAATACCTACCAGAAATTTCAGCAACAGCAGGTTACGGATATAGAGATCAATACAATACAAATTCTTTCAATGTTGGAATTAACTTATCAAGCAATGTAAATATAAAAGGTCAAAAACATAAAATTGATAATGCAAAAATTCAAGTACAATTAGCAGAGAATGAAATAGATCAAGCTAAACAAGACATCTATTTTGAAGTACAAAACTTATACATAAATATGATGCAATTGGAAAAACAAATACCGCTGCTTGCCGTAAAAGTAAAACAAACATTAGAAAACTTTGAACTAGCAGATGGAAGATATGCAGTAGGACTTGGAGATTATATTGAATTACAAGACGCAAAAGTAAATTATAATAATGCACAAGTATCATATGTACAAACCGTATATAATTATAATGTAGCTAGAGCTAACTTAGAAAGAGCTATCGCTTTACCACAAGAAGTAACAACATCAATAGAGGATAAATAATGCTTTACAAGGATTATGTAAAAAAAATAAAAAACATAAAAAAAAGACATATTATAATAGGAATAGTTATAATTGCAGTATTAACTACTGGTACTATAGCCGTTACAAATAGCAAACAAGTAAAATATAAAACAAAACCAATAGAACGCTGTACTATAACCGAAGTTGTTGAAGCATCAGGTACAATTAATCCAGTAAATACAGTAAGTGTAGGTTCTACTGTATCAGGACTTATAAAAGAAATATATGTTGACTATAATGATGTTGTAAAAAAAGGTCAAATTCTTGCACAAATCGACCCTGCAAATTTTGAAGCAACTGTACAACAAAATCAAGCACAAATTAATAACGCAAGAGCAAACTTAGCAAAACTACAAGCTATTGCAAATTATGACCAAAAACAATATGTAAGGTACAAAAATCTTTATGCAAAAAACTTCGTTGCTAAAAGTGAATTAGATGAAAAATTGAGTACATACCAATCAGACATAGCTCAAATTAATGCAGCAAAAGCTCAAATCAATCAATACCAAGCAACATTAAAAACAGCATTGACAAACTTAGGCTATACAAAAATTATAGCTCCGGTAGACGGCACTGTAATCTCAAGAGAAATAGACTTAGGTTCTCCTGTTGCAGCAAGTTTCCAAGCCCCTGAATTATTCACAATTGCTCAAGATTTAACAAAAATGCAAATTGAAGTAAGTGTCTCAGAAGCTGACATCGGTCGCGTAGACGAAGGTCAAGATGTAACCTATACACTAGATGGCTACCCTGATAGCACATTTACAGGAAAAGTAACTCAAGTGAGATTATCACCAACTACAGAATCAAACGTAGTTACATATACCGTAATTGTTGATGTAAATAATGAAGATTTAAAATTAAAACCTGGAATGACAGCAAATGTATCAATTATCACAGATAAGAGTGAAAATGTATTATGTGTTCCTAACATGGCTTTAAAATTCACTCCAGACATCAACGGACCTAAATATAAAAATCAAGGCATATGGATCCTTGAAAAAGGAAAAGCTAAAAGAGTTGAAATCAAAACAGGAGCATATGATGATTCTTCTACAGAAATAATTTCAGATAAAATTCAAGAAGGAACAGATGTAATTATTTCAATAAAAAGTAAAAAATCTAAACAAAATAATAGAAGAAATCCAGTTCCAAGGTTATAAAAATGAGCTTAATAGAAGTAAAAAATGCAATAAAAACATATCAGACAGGTGAAGACAGCTTCAATGCATTGAATGATGTCTCATTATCAATTGAACAAGGTGAATTTGTCGCAATTATGGGCGCTTCAGGTTCTGGCAAATCAACATTCATGAATATGTTAGGAACGCTTGATAAACCAAATTCAGGAAGCTATTACCTTGATGGGATTGATATGCTTTCATTAGATACTGATAATCTTGCGATGATACGAAATGAAAAAATGGGATTCGTATTTCAAGGTTTTAACTTAATTTCAAGAACAACAGCTCTTGAAAATGTCGAACTCCCAATGATATACAAAGGAATTCCGGAAGAAGAACGAATTGTAAGAGCTAAAAAAGCACTGAAAATTGTAGGTCTTGAACAAAGAGAAGACCATATGCCAAACCAAATGTCAGGTGGTCAACAACAAAGAGTTGCAATAGCTAGAGCAATAGTCAATGACCCACCACTAATTCTTGCAGATGAACCGACAGGAAACTTAGATACCAAAACAAGTATTGAGGTTATGGAATTTTTCGTAAATCTTAATAAAGAAATGGGCAAAACAATCGTACTTGTAACCCACGAGCCTGATATCGCACAATACTGCAAACGTGTTGTTAAATTCAAAGACGGCAATATTATTTCTGATGAAATAAATACAAACACAACAATTCCATATTAAAAAGGACAAAAATGATAGATTTCAAATCAACATTAAAAATGGCGGTAGTATCGCTAAAAATAAACAAAATGCGTTCAATGCTTACAAGTCTTGGCATTATCATAGGTGTAAGTGCTGTAATCATAATGCTTGCAGTAGGTACAGGAGCAAGAGAAAAAGTCCAAAAAGATATGGAATCAATGGGCAGTAACCTACTCACAATCCGTTCAGCATCTGCCAAAACAGGTGGTGTTAGAATGGGAATGGGCACAAGACCAACACTTACAATCAAAGACGCAGAAGCTATCAAAAAAAATGCAAGAGGAATTTCTGCCGTATCATCAGTAAGCACAGAATCAAAACAACTAACTTACGGGAATCAAAACTGGGCATCTACAGTTTATGGCATTAATCCTGAATATTTTTATATAAAAAATTACGAAATCGACATGGGTAGAGGATTTACTCCTGAAGATATAAAAAATTCTGCAAAAGTAGCAGTAATCGGAGCTACTGTAGCATCAGAGCTTTTTGGCGATCTTGATCCAAGAGATAGAATTATGAGAGTCGGAGGAATTCCTTTTAAAGTAATTGGAACTCTTAAATCGAAAGGCAGTATGGGGCCAATGGACCAAGATGATTTAATATTTATACCAATCACAACAGCCCAGAAAAAAGTTTTCGGGACAACATTCCCAGGTACTGTATCAATGATTGTCGTAAAAGGCTCTGATCCTGATGATGTTTCATTAGCTGAGCAAGATATAGAAGAATTATTGGTCGCAAGACACAGAATTGGAAAAAATCAAGAAAACGATTTTGAAATAAGAAATTCTGCAGAGTTTCAAGAAAAAATGAAATCAACAGTTCAGACATTTGCAATTCTTTTAGCCTCAATCGCATCTGTATCATTGCTCGTTGGCGGTATCGGTATTATGAATATTATGCTTGTATCTGTAACCGAAAGAACTAAAGAAATAGGTATTAGAATGGCGATAGGTGCAAAACCTTCTGATATTAGAGTACAATTTCTTATAGAATCTTTTCTACTTTCTATAATAGGCGGATTGATTGGAGTTGCTGTCGGAATTTTAGGAGCTGAACTCGTTCAAATATCAGGCGTTATGAGCGTATCAATTTCCTTATTTTCAATAGTATTATCTTTAGGATTTTCTGGAGCAATAGGTGTTTTATTCGGCTATTACCCAGCTTACAAAGCTTCCTTACTAAACCCTATTGATGCTCTAAGATATGAATAATTTTTTAATACTAAACTTATAGAGCTTCTAACGCTGCAATTTTCATATCCTTGAAATCTGGTGTATTACCAAACCATATTTCCTGAGCTGCTACTGCCTGATAAATAAACATATCAAGTCCTGTAATAGTTCTTAAATTTAATTTTTCTGCAGCTCTTATTAATACTGTTTTTTTCGGATTATAAATAACATCATATACTACAGCATCACGATTCAGAGATTCCAATGCATACTTTTCTACAGGCATCATATCACCAGCCTTACCCAACATCCCTATAGGGGTTGTATTCACAAGCATTGCATATTCACCTAAATTTCTAATATTTTCAATTTGATAAACATTAAAGTTAATTGCAGGAAATTTTCTTCTCACATAATTCATCAAATCAATTGAATTTGGAATATTTCTAGTAAAAAATGCTATTTCTTGAACTCCGCATTCAGTCAAAGCAATACAAGCAGCATGAGCAGCTCCGCCTGTACCTAAAATGGCAACTTTTTTACCTCTCAAATCAATATCTTTAGGAATAGCCCTTCTAAAGCCTATAACATCTGTATTGTAAGCCTTCAATGATTTATCAGCTTCTACATAGACAGTATTTACTGCTCGAGCTAAATCCGCATAATTATCAACTTCATTAACAAACAATGAAATAGGTAATTTTAATGGAATAGTAACATTAAAACCTTTATAACCATTATTTTTTAACCATTTTATTCTATCCACCAAATCATCAGGAGGTGTCTCAAGAATATCGTATGTAGCATTTATCCCCAAGCTTTTAAAACCAGCTTCATGAATTACTTTAGACAAAGAATGCCCTAGAGGATAACCGATAAGACCAAATTTATTTTCTCTGTTATCCTTTATTTCTGGTCTGGATACATTTTGATTTATAGGACTACTATTATATTTTGGAGCTTCCTGAATTTTTGAAGGTCCAAAAACATAAGAAGGAACTTCTGTTTTTACAGTTTCCGGCTGCATTCCCATATATGGCTGCTGTTGAGGAATAGTATTTTCTTGCGATGCCAATTGATCTTGAATCGTGCGTTGAACATATTGAGGTTCTACCTGTGTCGGTTGTTGAGGTTCTTGAGATATCGTTTGTTCTGTATTTGAAGATGTCACGGATTGTTCAGATACAGGGGAAGATGTCCCTTGAGCTTTCAATTCTTCTACTGTAATTCCTAACTTTTTAGCTTTCTTAGTAAGATATCTCTCATACAATTCAGGATTCATTTTTTACCCTCTCAAAATTAAATATTATTCACTTTGATTGTCAGAATCTTCATTTAATTCTTTTTTATAATGACACTTCAAGCTAGAACATGCAATGACATTTCCCTTCTTCAATATCTTTTTAACAAGAAGAGAACCGCATTCTGGACAAGTTTCTCCTGTAGGCTCATTCCACAATGTGAAATCACATTCAGGATATTTGTCACAGCCATAAAATATAGTTCCACGTTTAGATTTACGTTCTACAATTGTTCCTTTTCCGCATTTAGGACAAGCTACACCTGTTGATTTTCTATACGGTTTTCTATGTTTGCAATTTTCATTTGTGCATTCCATATATTTTCCATATGGACCTGTCTTGAATATCATATCAGAACCGCATTTTTCACATTTTTCTTCACAAACTTCAGGTTCATTAGATTGTTCATTCAAGCTTTCTTCTGATAATGCATTCAAAGACATCATTGTTTTGCAATCAGGAAATCCTGAACAACCCAAGAATTGAGAGCCATTTTTACCAATTCTCAACACCATAGGTTTCCCGCAATTTGGGCATTTAATTTTGCTTTCAATTTTTACACGTTCACCAGTCTGTAGTGCTTTATTTACTTCTTTGATAAACGGTTCATAAAAATTTTCCAAAACATCATTCCAAACAGCTTTTTTCTCTGCGATTTGGTCTAATTTAGTTTCCATGCCAGCAGTGAACTTATAATCCATAATATCAGCGAATTGCGCTACCAATTGTTTAGAAACAGTTCTTCCTAAAAGTGTCGGATGAAGTGCTTTATCTTTCTTTTCTACATATTTACGAGTTTGAATAACAGTAATAATTGTCGCATAAGTAGACGGACGACCAATTCCGTATTCTTCCAAAGCTTTTACAAGTGAGGCTTCATTGTATCTTGGAGGAGGTTGAGTAAAATGCTGTTTTGGATCAACTTTAACACATTTAACTTTATCACCTTCGTTCAAATCAGGTATTTTTGCATCAGCTTCTTGCTCGTCTTCATCTGCATCATTATAAACTTTTAAAAAGCCATCGAAAGTCACCTTACTTGTACCGGCTTTTAATGTATAATCACCTGCTGTAATTTCAACCGTTTTATTCGCAACATCAGCAGGAGTCATTTGAGATGACATAAATTTTTCCCAAATCAATTTATACAATTTATATTGATCATTATCCAAGTATTTTTTTATACTTTCAGGAGTTCTTTCTGGATAAGAAGGTCTGATAGCTTCGTGAGCGTCCTGAACATTTTGTTTACCTTTTACGTAAATATTTGGTTTTTCAGGATAATATTTATCGCCATAATTAGCAACAATAAAATCTTTAGCCATACTTTGAGCATCATCTGATACCCTTACACTATCAGTTCTCATATAAGTAATCAAACCGACAGGAGTTCCATCAATTTCTATACCTTCATATAACTTTTGAGCAACCTGCATTGTCTTTTGAACTCCAAAACCAAGTTTTGAACTTGCTGCACGTTGCATTGTAGATGTTATAAAAGGTGCTGTTGGTTTTCTTTTAGTAGATTTTTTAGTTACCTTTGTAATATCCAATTCTGAAGGATAATCTTTCAAGAAATCTACAATTTTTTGAGCTTCATCTTTATTTTTAATATTTTTATCAACAGCTTTTCCCTTAATTTTAGAAAGTTCTGCTTCAAAAGATTTACCATCTTTATCCAATATTGTATGTATAGACCAATATTCCTGAGGAACAAATGCTTCTATTTCTTCTTCTCTTTCGCAAATCATACGCAGTGCAACTGATTGTACTCTACCTGCTGATAATTTTCTGTTCCCAATCTGCTTCCACAAAACAGGACTTAACTTATAACCTACAAGCTTATCCAAAATTTGTCTTGTCTGCTGAGCTTTTACCATATCCATATCAATCCCGCGAGGATTTTCAACAGAATGTTTTACAGCTTTTGGAGTAATTTCATTAAATACAATACGTAGAATTTTATCATCAGGCACTTTTAAAATTTGTCTTACATGCCATGCAATAGCTTCTCCCTCACGGTCAGGGTCGGATGCAAGATAAACTTTATCAACTTTTTTAGCCAAATCATTTAACTTTTTAACAACTGCCTGTTTCCCAGGAATAACTTCAAACTTAGGTTCAAAATGATTTTTTATATCAAACCCTAAATTCTCAGTAGAAGGATCTTTTTCAGGTAAATTTCTTACATGTCCAAAACTTGCTTCTATCTGATAACTATCTCCCAAAATCTTTCTTATTGTCTTTGATTTAGCAGGAGACTCTACTATTACTAATGATTTTTCTTTTTTATTTTCAGTCGCTTTTGCTGCCATTATTTATACCACCTATACATAAAATACCCATAAAAATTATGAGCAATTAACAGGATTCACTCTCTTATATCTGTCCCCGTCGACTTGTTTAATTATCCCTTTAAGCTCCATCATTGTCAAGTACATCAACAAATTATCTATACTTAATTTAGTATATGATTGAATTTCATCAACACATTTTTCTTCTATTTCAAGAGCTTCATATATTAATTTTTCATCTTCGCTTAATTCTGGCAAATCAAATAAACTTTTCTGTTCTATTTTAATTTCCCAGCCTAATGCCTCTAAAATATCATCTGCACAAGTAACTAATGTTGCACCGTTTTTCAATAATTTGTAAATCCCTTGAGTATTAGGATTTGTAATCAATCCTGGGATACACATCAATTCTCTGCCTTGTTCTAATGTTAGATTAGAAGTAATCAAAGCTCCACTTTTTAATGATGCCTCAGCTACAAGCGTGCCATAAGATAATCCTGACACAATTCTGTTTCTTTGAGGGAATCTGAATTTTAACGGTTCAAATGTAGGGTAATACTCTGTAACTACTGCACCACAGCCATTTTCAATACGTTTATACAAATCTTTGTTCGCTGCAGGATAAGTAAAATCAAAACCGCTTGCGATAACTCCTATTGTCTTTAATCCATTATCTAAAGCTGCAAGATGAGCTGTCGTATCGATTCCTGAAGCCAAACCTGACACAATACAAATATCAGTATTTTGAAACTCATCAATAATCAGTCTTAATGCTTCTTTTGCATAAGAAGTAGCTTTTCTTGAGCCAACAACAGCCAAAGTTTTATTCAAATTACAGGAAAATAAATCTCCTTTGTAATACAAAACAGATGGAGGATTTTCAATATTCCTCAACATTTGCGGATACTTTTCATCATCAAATGTTAAAAACTTAATCCCAAGATTTACAACTTCTTCAAAAGTTTTATCAACATCAATTTTATCTCTAAGGCGTAAAAACTTTTCAGCTTTTTTTACACTCAGTCCGTCGATATCAGACAATTTATTTGCATTAAAAGCTTCCTCAATATCGCCAAAGTAATTGTACAGCCTTTGAATAAAAGAGCTGTCAATTTCTTCTATTGATGAAAAAGCTATCCAATACTTACTTTTCGTCATTTTGTTTTTTCTTAATTCTGCCGATTAATTCTTTAATTTTATCAACTTCCTCTTTTGGAACATCAAGATTAATATAATCTTCAAAATACTCAATAGCATCGTCATAATCCCCACGAGCAAAGAATAAGATTCCAACTTTTTTATATGCAGGTGAGAATGAGTCATTATGAGCTATTGCTTTTAGGAAATTAGAAAGAGCCTTATCTATTTCGTCATTAGCTTCATATGCCTCTCCTAAATAGTAATATATCCAAGGATTTTCATTTTTATATTCAAGAACATTTTCAAAATTTTCTATAGCACTAGCATAATTACCTAATTCAAAATGAACTCTACCTAAATCATAATAAACATCAAAATTATCAGGCTGTTTTTCTAATATATTCTCGAGTTCATCAATAGCTAAATCTAGTCTTGCATCTTCCATATAAAATCTAGCCAAATAGTGACGCAATACAAGATTATCAGGGATTTCATGAATACCTCTTGAAACAAGTTCAATTCCTTTACCCATGTCTCTATCTCGATAATATATATCTGATAAGTTAATATATACTTGTGGTAATTTAGGATTTAATTCCAAAGCTTTCAAATAATTTTTTTCAGCTTTTTCATAATCTTTTAAATTTGCATAACAAAGAGCAATATTATTATATAATTCTGCATTATCTGCACAAGTTTCTAATACTGAACTAAATGCATCTATAGCCTTTTGATATTCTCCTTTTTGGTATAATTCTATTGCTTTATCAACTTTTTCTTTTTCACTCATTTTTATAATCCTAATCCTATACCACCATTACTATCACTATTATCACCTGAACCGATATTTTTTATAACAGTTCTGGTATTTCCATCAGCATGGAAATTTTTTGGCTGCATTGTCATCTTAATTTTATCAGCGTAAATTGTTCTTACACCCTGAGTAATACTTGAACGACCTGTAAAATATGCTTCATTAGGTTTTCCTTCTTTGTTCGGATACAAAGTAAGTTTAGGTCCTACAGCATAATAGTCTTGATACCAAACTCTAACATTACCTGATGCGCTAAATATATTTTTGTCCTGAACATATTCTTGTCTGTTTGATTTCAATACCAAAGTAGCTCCATCATCCATTGTTGCTTTAGATGTTGTATTACCTGTAGCAGTCAAGACTTTTGATCCTGCATTATAATAAAATCTATCTGCATAAGAATCATTACTTTGTTGTTTAATTCTAGCATTTCCAATAAGTTCAATATCTTTCAAGTCACCGTTTTTATCAGTTTTAACTTTTGCTTTATCAGAAAAAGTATCTAAATCTTTATACTTAATTGTAACAGCACCTGTTGCAGTCATAATACCTGTTTTTGTATCATATTCCTGCTCATCTGCATTTATAACAACAATAGGAGTTTTACCATCAAATACAGTAGATTGAGTATCACCTTGAGCTTTTACAACTTTTGTAATCAAAGACATTTGTAATATATTTGCCTTAACTTCTCTTTTTTTATTCTTTTTAACTTCATATGCATAAGGTTTGTTATAAAAAGTTGCAGTATCTAATTTTTGATTTTCATCCATACTCACATCTGCTGAATCTCCAACAACATGTAAGTCATCAACTGATACTTTTACGTCTCCTTCGAATTTTAGCTTATTTTCTTGCTCATTATAACTTTGCGTTTTAGATTCTATGATAAGATCAGAGGCCTGCACAATCAAGCCAGTAGCAAATAGTGCTATAACTAATGTTAATAATACTTTTTTCACTTAATCTCCTTATCGTTGTATACTTTAGATACCGTATTTCCAATAATTTTAAATGTATTATAATCAGGACTTATTTCAACTTTTTTAGCAGTTGCCAACAAATCACTTTTTCTTGTAATCCTTACATTCCCTTGGGCAACAATCGGAACATCTTTTCCTGTCCATACTAATTTATTAGCCCTCAATGTTGTTAAATCTTTTAAGACAATAAATGTATCATCATACAATATTATCTGTTCTTTTTTCTCATTATAAGTACCTTTTGAAGATTCAAAACTCATAGATACTTCGTTATTTTCATCATAAAAGTTTCCGATTACATTATTGAGCATGGCAACCCCGTTTTTGCTGTCATAATTACCGGTTTCACCATAAATCTCCCAATATTTTTTTTCATCTTTTGTTTCGGTAAGAATAATACCGTTAATCAAAGCTTCCTGCCTATCTTGATCAGTTTGCAATTGGCTACGATTAAAGTTGTGAGTAATTACACCTGCAGATATAAATGCCCAAGCCAAAAGACCGACAATTGCGGCAAAAGCTCCAATATATGCTTTTTGTTTCCTCGATAGTTTTCTTAAATCCATATACAGAATTTTAACACGAAAACATTCTTAAAACTAAAACTTTAACTTATATGAATTACCAAGGATAATCATCTTTAATTTGCCAACCATCTTTCATAATTAAAGCAGCACATCCATAACCATATCCTGTATAATCTGATTTACAAGTAGCGCAACCACTTGTAGTTAGCTGATACCTAGTTAATTCATTATGAATAGCTCCGTTTCCACACTGATCATTAGTTCCTGGAACAACTTTGCCTCTAGACTGTTCTGAAAAAGGGAAAATCGAAAAAACAAAAACATCACGACCGTACTGATTTGGTAATTTATTTCCATTTATATCTATACTTATTTTTAAATGTGTTTTTCTCCTATTTTCATAATTTGCACTAACAAAATTTAACCCTGTAAATTTTATTATCATCCCATCAGGGAGAATATAATTACTATAACCATCTAAACCAAGTATATCACTTTTATCTAATGCAACCCATTTTATTTTGCTTGTATTCATTTTATTAACACCTTTTAAATAAGGAATAATATAGATTTGAGCAAAACTTTCAGGGGTTGATACACCTTGCCAATCCCAAGTTTCAACATCTCCATTTTCTAAAACAGACCTTTCATAAGCCTGATTTAATATAGAATACGCTTTTTTTAATTGAGCAATAGTTTGTTTTTTCTGATAATTAGCTATCAATGCTGGCATTGTCAATGCTGCAACTACTCCAATTATCCCAAGAGTTATTAATACCTCTGCTAATGTAAAAGCTTTTTTATTATCACAGTGATGTATCATATCACTATAATAACATCTTTTAAATTCTTTTTCAAGACCTCGAAAACCTTGTGGAGCAAGCTCTAAATTGCCCCCCCCCCGACAAGTACGCAAGCAAGCAAATCAACATAATTATTATTTAATTTGCATGATTTTTTTGCCAGCTCTTTTAAAAATCTTTTCATAACTAGCTCCCTTATTAAATTCTTACATTCATATTTTATCAAATTTTAAATACATTTGCAATAAATAACTTAATATTTTAAGCATTTTTGCTTATTTTGTTTTATAATTTTTCTATACGTAGGGATAGACTTGAAAAGGGAAAGAGGTTTTATATGGCTTTAAGATATGATGCAGGTGAAGTTATTACCGCAATGGTGACTCCATTCAATTCAAAAAGAGAAATCGATTACAATAAAGCTGAAGAACTTGCAAAATACTTAATTTCTCATGGCAGTGATGCTCTTTTAGTTGCAGGAACAACAGGTGAAGGACCAACATTGACTCATGAAGAAGAATTTGAGCTGTTAAGCACTATTAAAAGAGCTGTTGCAAATAAGGCAAAAGTAATTATGAATGCAGGATCTAACTGTACAGATACTGCAATCATGGCGGCTAAATGGGCTCAAAAAGAAGATGTAGACGCAATTCTTTCAGTTGTACCATATTACAACAAACCTTCTCAAAAAGGCATGATCGAACATTTTTCCGCAATCGCAGAAAGTGTTGATTTACCGATAATAATTTATAATATCCCTGGAAGAACAGGGGTTAATATGCTACCGGAAACTGTAGCTACATTAGCAGAAAAATATCAAAATATAGTCGCTATCAAACAAAGTTTCCCTGATATGGATATGATTACAGAGTTAAAATTATGCTGTCCTGATGATTTTACAATCTATTCAGGAGATGACAGTTTAACACTTCCAATGATGTCATTAGGCGCAAGAGGAGTTGTATCTGTTGCTTCTCATATCTTCGGATCAGAATTAAAATCTATGATTAGAAATTACAAAACAGGAGAATTTTTAGCAGCTGTAAATATGCACAAAAAATTATATCCAATATTCAAAAAATTATTTATGGCTCCAAATCCTGTACCTGTAAAAGCAGCATTAGCTCATAAAGGTTTAATAGAAGATTATGTAAGACGTCCGTTAGTAGAACTTACATCTATCGAAAAATCAGATTTATTTATGGTAATTGATGAAATCAATAATGATTAGCCCAATTAACCTATAAAAAAATTCTGATATTTATTAAAATATTAATTTAAAATTACAACTAAAAACAAAAATATCTAGAAAGTTAAGAGGATAAAAAAGTGAAAAACAAAATTTTAATGTTCTGGTTTATCGTTGGAGTAATCATTGTATCAATAGCTCTAATAGTGATAAAACCAACAAAATTAGGTCTGGACTTGGTTGGCGGTTCAAGATTAATTCTTGAAGCAGAAACAACTGATTCTATTGCAAAAATAACACCTGATGTTATGAGCAGACTACAATTCGCGATTGAACAACGTGTAAACAAACTTGGTGTTGCAGAAACTGTTGTTCAACAAGTAGGTGAAAAAAGATTACTAATTGAAATTCCAAACGTAACAGATTTGAAAGAAGCAAAAGCTTTCATCGGTGAAACTGCCCAATTGGAATTTAAAAAAGAAGGAAAAGCTGCTGACGGATCTCCTATTTGGGTATCTACAGGACTAACTGGTAGAGATTTATCTAAATCAACATTAAGTACAGATTCAACCGGTCAATGGGTTGTATCATTAGAATTTAATGCTGAAGGTTCTAAAAAATTCGCAGACTTAACTAAAGCATTAGTTGGTCAACAAATGGCAATTTTCTTTGATGGAGAATTACAATCAGCTCCTCGTGTAAACGAAGCTATCTACGGCGGTAAAGCTCAAATTTCAGGCGGAGACAGCGGATTTGCTTATGATGAAGCTGAAAGAATGGTAAATTTATTAAACGCAGGAGCATTACCAGTTCCTGCTAAAATTGTTGAAGAAAATACTGTAGGACCTACATTAGGTGCAGATAGTATTGCAAAATCTAAAAAAGCAGGTATCATTGGACTTTCTGCTGTTATGATATTTATGATAGCTTTCTATCACGTACCTGGTCTAATTGCAGACATTGCGTTAATAATTTACAGTTTAATCTTGTTTGCATTATTCAAAACAATCCCTGTAACATTAACTCTTGCAGGTATAGCAGGTTTTATCCTGTCTATTGGTATGGCAGTAGATGCTAATATTCTTATTTTTGAAAGAACAAAAGAAGAATTGAGAGCTGGTAGAAATTTATTTACTGCAATCAATTCAGGCTTTGATAGAGCATTCACAAGTATTTTCGATTCAAACATGACTACAATTATCACTTGTACAATCCTTTATCTGTTAGGAACAAGTGTTGTTAAAGGCTTTGCCCTTACTCTTGCACTCGGTGTAATTGTATCTATGTTCAGTGCAATCACAGTTACTAAAAACTTCATGCACTTAATCTTTGGTACTGGAGAATTAAAACATCCTGCATTATTCGGATTAAGAAAAGATGAAATCGGACAAAGCTACGAAGCTACAGAAACAAAACGTGAAAAAGCTCGTTTTGGGATCTTAGATTAATAAAACATGGAACGAAATAAATTAAGAAAGGCAATATAATGATAAATACAGGAAAGAAAAATTTAGTTCATGTTGTAAAATACAGATGGTGGTGGATGCTTTTAACTACAATTTTGTTAGTTCCGGGGATTATCGCAATGATTTATTCATCTGTAACTTACTCAAATCATGCTCCTATGAAAGTAGGTATTGATTATACAGGCGGAACTATTTTACAATACGGACTTGAACAGAAATTAGGCAACAGCGACGTTGCAAAAACTCGTGAAACTTTAGAAAAAGCAGGGATTGAAAATCCTTACATTCAAATTTTGAACGTTAACAACGAGCAGCAAAACAATACTAAATCAAATATTAATTCTATAATTTCAATTAGAACTAAATTTATTGATAAAGATTCTGCTGATCAAGATAAAATTACAGAACAATTAAAAACAGAATACACAAATCCTGAGTTAATTTCTGTAAGTTCAGTAGGACCTACAATGGGTAAAGAATTATTCAAAAACTCATTAATCGCAGTAACTTTAGCATTCTTAGGAATTGTAGCATACCTATCATTCAGATTTAGATTTGATTATGCACTAGCTGCAATTTTAGGTGTATTGCATGACGTTATATTTGTATGTGGAGTATTCTCAATACTAGGTTTGTTATACAATGTTCAAATTGACGGTTTATTTATTACAGCAGTATTAACAGTTATCGGGTTCTCTGTTCACGACACAATCGTTGTATTTGACAGAATTAGAGAAAACTTAAGATATTATTCAAAGAAAATGTCTTTTGGTGAAATTGTTGATGCTTCAGTAAATCAAACTTTAACAAGAAGTATAAATACATCATTAACAACATTAATTACATTATTAGCTCTATATTTCTGGGGCGGTGTAACAACAAAAGACTTCGTTCTTGCAATGATATTAGGTATTACAATAGGTACTTATTCAAGTATCTTCTTCTGCAGTATGTTAGTTGATTTCTGGAACGACAAACAACAAACAAAAACAGCTTAAGTTTAACAATAAAATAACAAACAAAAAAATACCTCTTTAAATAAGAGGTATTTTTTTATAAAACTGCTTTTATTGCTTCAATCATACCAGTTTCATCTGCAATATTTTTACCTGCTATATCAAACGCTGTTCCATGTCCCGGAGAAGTTCTTATTATATCCAGCCCTATTGTCATATTAACAGTCTTATCTCCAGCAACAGTTTTAATAGGAATTAAACCTTGGTCATGATAATTTGCAATACAACAATCATAACAAGAAGAACTGATGTCAGGAAGACAAGAAGGCAAGCTATTTAAAATATTATTATTTTGTTTTTGACTTTCAAGGAAATACTCTTTTGCAAGTTTTATAAATAACGTATCTGCAGGCAAAGGATTTGTAATATTCACACCTTTCTCTCTTAATTCATTCACTGCAGGAATTAAAATATCAATTTCTTCTCGCCCTAAAATTCCATCTTCTCCAGCATGAGGATTAAATCCGCAGAGTGCAAACTTTGGCTCTATAATTCCTAATTTTTTTACAAAAAATTCTTTTAAATTCAGGATTTTTTCAACAACCATATTTTTAGTAAGATTAATATCTTTCAATGCAACATGGCGAGTTAAAAGTAATACTCTGAAATTACCTGCGACAAAAAGCATTTCAGCTAATTGCTTATCATGAGCTAAATATTTTTGCAAAATTTCTGTCTGCCCATTGAAATTATGCCCTGCAAGATAAAGCGCATTCTTTGCAACAGGTGCTGTCACAATAGCTTCTACCCCAATTTCACAAGCTAATTTAACAGATTGAAATGAAAATTCTCCTGATTCTTTTGTAATTTTACCAGGACAAATATCAGAGTCATAAGGAACCTCAATAATTTCGTAATCCTTATCTAATTTTCCATAATAATCTAAAATTTTTTTATTAGAAATTAAAGCAATTTTATTTTGAGGCAAATCTAATTTATTCAATGCTTTTATAGTAATTTCAGCACCAATACCATTTGGATCACCAGTTGTAATAACAATCTTAGGCATCTTGCAATCCGCCATGAGTTTCAAAATATCTCAAAATATCAATTAAAGTATTTGCAGTTCCAAGATTTCCTGATTTTGTAACAATCCATTGAGCATTATGGTCAAGAGTAAGAGCAATTGCAGGAGCAACTTCATCTATTAATTGTAATTGATAAGCTCCAATAGCATTACAACACTTATAGGAAGTTTCACCTCCTAAAGTAATAAGAATAGCTTCTTTCTTTGCTAATACTCGTTTTGTCAACTCTGCTAAGAAATCAGTAATTACAGTTGCTAAATTTGCTTTAGTCAATTCAGCATTTAGTGAATCTTCTGAAAAACCGTCAAAATCCTTAATCAGATGAGAAGTATGAACAATTACAGTATTATCAAATCTTAAATTAGATACAACCCTGTCAACTAATTCATCTTTTACACCATCTAAAACAGTCTTCAAATCAAGACTTATAGATAAAACATCTTCAAATTCATCACTGTTTTCAAGCTTTTCAATCTGATTAGCAGTAATTTGAGTTGCACTACCTGATACAATAAATTTAGGCAATCTCGGAAATGTTTTTATAATATGTTCACAATCTAAATCAGCAAACCAAAATTCACTCAATGCCTGTGCAAACGCAGCAGTTCCAGCCGGCAAAATTTTATAATCACATTTCTTTATAGCCAAAGCAACCTGTTCTATATCAACAGTTGATACGGCATCTGTAATTATTAATTTTTTACCTTCATTTATTAATTCATTAATCTTTTGTAAAATAGGACCTGCACCTTTCATAATAGTTTTTAATTCAATTTGTCCTATTAAATTTTGATACTCAGGTAAAATTTGGGATTTCAACAATGTAGGCAAATGAGATTCAAAAATTGGAGAATGCGGATCTCTAGCCATTTCTGTACGTTCTATCGGAATACCTCTTAAAAGATGATAACCTCCAACTGTAGTTCTTGTTTCTGCCGGGAAAGCAGGCAAAACAATTGAGGCATCATAATTTAATGCAGCTAAGATTCCTAAAACTTCTACAGCAATATTACCTCTTACGGTAGAGTCAATTTTTTTATAAAAATAATCTGGATTTAACTTTTCTTCAAGCATTTTTGCAGCTTTTAAGACTTTTTCATAAGCAATTTCTGGCTCAACATTTCTTGATTCTGTAGAAATAGCCCAAGTTTGAGTATTCTTTATATTTAAAGGTTCAATTTCATCAGACAGTAATATCTGCGTATTAGCCCCTTTTAAATGGAATTGAAGAGCAGTATCATTTGCTCCTGTTAAATCATCTGCAATTATACCTACAATATTTGAATTAATTATCATAACTGATCTTGCTCAATATCTCTTTTTGAACCTAGTAATCTTATACTGCTTGCAATGATTAGAAAATTTTCTCTTTCATTGCCTGTAGCTTTATCAGTCCATTTATTTTGACCAATTCTGCCATCTACAGCAACCTGAACACCTTTTTTTACATATTCGCCTGCAAATTCAGCTAATTTATCCCATACATCGATATTAAACCAATCGGCTACTTCAGATTTTGTTTTAGGATCCCAACGATTTACCGCTATTGAAAAATTAGCTTTTACTTTTCCTGATTCAAAATATTTTATTTCGGCATCTCTGCCTACTCTACCGACTAAGACTGCTGTATTCATTTATTACCTCTTTTCTTTAATAATGATATTTTATAACAAATAATAATAATTTTTCATGCCTGTAAAAGCTATGTAACTTTTTGTAAAAACTTAATTTATATGATATCAATAAATATCTTTACAAGGTTTAATTAATAAAGAAAATCTAAGGAGATAAAGTATGGCTATATATCCAATACAACCTAAAGACAACAGAACTCAAAATAATATAATGGCAATTTCTACAGGAATTTGTGCAGGAACTGCAGGTGCAATTGCAGGTTCTACATATGCACCAAGAGCTGCTAAAAATTTAGATGAATTACTAAATGCAAACTCTGATGTTTTTTTCAAAACTATTGATAATATGCAAAATACTAAATCTCTAGATGCTGTTTCAAAATCTTGGGGACTTATTCCAGCAAGAGCAGTATTAGATAACTTAGAAGTCAGAATAAACAATGCTTTTCCTGGAGATAAAATATCTTCAACAGACTTTAAACAACAATTAATTAAGCAAGAAAAAGATGCAAAAAATGCAAACAAAAAAATTGATGCATTTATAAATTACTTAACGAATAAAAAAGGCAAAAATATTTCTTTAGAAGAATATTTTAACGAAATAAAAAAAAGAGAGATTCTCCCTGAAAATATTATCAATATTGTAAAAAAAGATATCGTTGAAGCAATCGGAGAAGACGGATATAAAGCACCTAATCCAATTAATGACACAACTATTGATATGTTTAAGTCTTCAAGAGATATCGCAATTAATGTAACAAATAAAGAATTAGAATTATATAAAAACCTAGCAAAAGTTGAAAAAAATGGATTTTTACATAAAAAAGATATGCTAAAATCAGCAAAGAAAGAAATTAAGCCAGTTATAGATAACATGCTACAAGACTTTTCTTTTGATTCTGTGAAAAAGTTTGTCCCACAAACAGGCAAAACTAAATGGGCTTTAATTACAGGTGGAGCAGCAGCATTAATTTCAGCAGCTTGTGTAAAACTTTTTGGTAATAAAAATTCTTAACTTGTAATTCTTATATATTAGTAGTATAAAGTTGATTGTAGTTAGTTAGGGGGATCCACCCCGTTATTGGTCTTTCGAATGTTATCGTTGACCGGAAAGGATAAAAATGGAAAAAAACGAATCAACTTTAAGTGTTTTAAGACACTCAACATCACACATTATGGCTCAAGCTGTTCAAAAGCTTTTTCCGTCTGCAAAGTTAGCTATCGGACCTGCTGTAGAGAACGGCTTTTATTATGACTTCGATTTAACAGATGGGCACGCTTTTACCCAAGAAGATCTTGTTAAAATCGAAGAAGAAATGAAAAATATTGTAAAACAAAATCTTTCATTCGAAAAATATGTAATTCCTGATGTTGACAAACAAATCGCAGAATTTAAAGCTGAAGGTGAAATTTACAAAGCAGAATTATTAGAAGAACACAGAAATGACAACCCAACATTGTACTTAACAAAAGACAAAGATGGAAATGTTCTTTTTAACGACCTATGTGCAGGTCCTCACCTTCCAAATACATCATATATTAAAGCAAATGCATTCAAATTACTAAAAGTTGCAGGAGCTTACTGGAGAGGTAATGCTAAAAATAAAATGCTTCAAAGAATTTATGCTACAGCATTCTGGAGCAAAGAAGATTTAGGAGATTACTTGCATTTCTTAGAAGAAGCAGACAAACGTGACCATAGAAAAATTGGAGCAAAACTTGATTTATTCTCAACAAGAGATGAATTAGGCGGAGGTCTTGTTCTATGGCATCCAAATTTAGCAGTTGTTAGAGAAGAAATTGAAAATTACTGGAGAACAGAACATAGAAAACGCGGATATGTAATTGTAAATACCCCTCATATTGCAAAATCTAAATTATGGGAAATCTCAGGTCACGCAGACCACTACCGCGAAAATATGTTCTTTATCCAAAAAGATGAAGATTCAGATGAACAATTCATTTTAAAACCAATGAATTGTCCGTTCCACATATTAATTTACCAAGCAAACAGATATTCTTACCGTTCATTACCTTTGAGAATGGCAGAATTAGGAACTGTATACAGAAAAGAAAAATCAGGAGCTCTATCAGGCCTTACTCGTGTACAAGGCTTTACTCAAGATGATGCTCACATTTTCTGTACACCTGAACAATTAGTAGATGAAATCAATGAAATTATCGACTTTGTAGCTGATACAATGGAAATTTTCAACATGAAATTTGAAGTTGAATTATCTACACGTCCGGAAAGTTATGTTGGGGAAATCGAAAACTGGAACAGAGCAGAAGCAGGTCTGAAAGAAGCAATGGACAGACGTGGAATGAAATATGATATCAATGAAGGTGATGGCGCATTTTACGGTCCAAAAATTGACTTCAAAGTTAAAGATGCAATCGGCAGAACTTGGCAATGTGCTACTATTCAATTAGACTTTAACTTACCTGAAAGATTTGATATTAAATACCAAGATAAAGACGGTTCAATGAAAACTCCTGTAATGTTACACCGTGTAATTTTCGGATCAATGGAACGTTTCCATGGTATCTTAATAGAACATTACGCAGGCGCATTCCCAACATGGCTTGCACCTACACAAGTTGCAATAGTTCCAATCAGCAACGAAAAACACATTGACTTTGCTGAAAAAGTATACAAAAAAATGCGCGACAAAGGTATAAGAGTAAATCTTGATGACAGATCTGAAAGTATGAATTACAAAATCAGAGAAAGCTTACAAGATAAGAAAATTCCTTACGTATGCGTAATCGGGGATAAGGAAATTGAAGCAAATTCAGTTGCTGTAAGAGCTCGTGGTATTGGCCAAGTAGGCACTATGAGTGTAGACGAATTCATTTCAAAAATCGAAAATGAAATTCATTCTCGCAACTCAGAATCATTTGCAAAGGAAATAGTCAAAGTATAAATTTACTTTTAAAGGACGGCAATTTAGCCGTCCTTTTTTAAATATGAGGGGCTATAATGAAAAAAAATATATTCTGGTTTCTTGCAGGTGCTATTACAATCTTTATTATTTTCATTTCTTTTATTGTTTTTAACAACTTAAAAAAAGAAAATCTTCCTGATTCACAACAGCTTGCAAATGCTTACACCGAACTTGACAGAGTTTTATACATAAGAGCTGTTAGCAGATTTAAAAACGGTGATGTTAAAAATTCTCTTGAAGATATGAAAACACGTGAAAGTATAAGAAAACTTATTCATTCTAAAAATGAACCGTATTTAAAAGATAAGGATGAAGCTGTTGATTGTCTTACCAGACTGAATGATTTGAATGAAAAAATCAAACAAAATCCTAATAATTACAAACTTTATTATGAACGTGCAAATCTCAAAAACAAGCCAACTGTTTCAATGTTTGAAAATGATGAACAATCTTTTTGTTCTGATTTTAAATCAGCCGTAAAGGATTATTCAAAAGTAATAGAACTCAAGCCAGACTTGAAAGAGGCTTACGAAAAAAGAGCAGATGCTATAGGCATGAGTATAAATGGCATCAGTTATAATACATCCGAAAAAGATAAATTTGACAAATTACTTAAAGAAAAATTTCATCAAATGATTTCTGATTATGAAAAAGCAATTGAATTAAATGGTACGTCTACACAAATAGGACTAAAACTAGCAGGAGCTTATTTTAGTGACGGACAATACGAAAAAGCCCTCAAAACTTATGATAAATACCCTCAGGGAGATGACTTTGGCTACGTTCATTATTATGGCAAAGCCTTATGTTATTATGAATTAAAAAATTATAAAAAAGTTATTGAAAATCTTGACTTATTTATTGAATATAATCCAAAATTGTGCAAAAAAATTACAGGAAAATGTCTACCATCCCGCAACGGAGAAAAAACTTACTATCATTTGAGAGCTAAAGCAAATTGGAAACTTCACAAATATTCTGAATGGTTCAAAGATATTAAAAAAGGTCGGTTTTAAAACCGACCTTAACTTTTTTATACCAAACCTATTGATTTATGTTTTTCATAAATACTCTCAGCCATTGCATCAAGTTTTTTGAAATCTTCTTCTGTCGGTTTTCCTTTTACTTGTAACGGTTCAATCAAATCAAGTTTTAAAGGAGCTAGAATTTGAGCAATCAAGTCAAATAATTTACCGCCCCAGCCATAAGATCCTAAAAGCGACGCAAACTTAGCTTTAGGCCTTAATACTGCTGCAAGATATGCAACATTAACAGCCATTGGGTGAGGACCAGCAAGAACCATTGAAGTTCCCATTACAATTGTTGCAGCATCTACTAATGACATTGCAAGATCTCCTAAATCATCATCTACAATATCAAATTTGAATGTCTTAATTCCTTTTGCTTCTAATTTATCGCTTAAGTAATCAATCATTTCTTTTGTGCTTTCATACATTGAAACATAAGGCATTGTAACTAAATTTTTAGGAGCATCAGCAGTCCAGTCTGTATATAAATCTAAAATAAAATCAGGTCTTTTATATACAGGTCCATGGCTTGGCAAAATCATATCAACATTCATATCTTTTACCATTTGAGTATATTTTTTACACATCATTCTAAATGGCATCATAATTTCTGCATAATATCTTTTTGCACTATTTTCTAATTCTTTGCTTTCTTGAGCAAATACATCAGAGAATGTATAATGAGCACCTAAAAAGTCACAAGTACAAATTACATTGTCTTCTTTTATGTATGTAAACATAGTATCAGGCCAGTGAACTCCCGGAGCAAAAATAAATTTAAGAGTTTTATCACCTAAAGATACTTCTTCTCCATCTGTAATCACTTGAATTTTTTCAGCTGGGACATGCAACATTGATTTTATATTTTCTGCAACTTTTGGATTTGTTAACACAACAGCATTTGGATATTTTTCCAACAATGCAGGGATTGAGCCAGAATGGTCTTGTTCTCCGTGATTTGCAACAATATAATCTACTTTTCCAACTTGATTATCCGCTAATCTTTTTAAATATTCTTTTGTTTTTGGTGGATACATAGTATCAATAATTGCAGTTTTTTCAGAACCTTTTACAAGATATGAATTATAGCTTGTACCATGTTCTAATGGGATTAATTCATCAAAAATTCTTCTATCACAGTCATTCAAACCGCAATAAAAAATATTGTTTTTAATTTCTTGGAATTTCATTTTGTATATTTCTCCTTAACTATTCGTTCGGCTTTTTATAAAAAAATACTTCTTCTTTTAAACATAAAGGGCAATATTCAGGTTCATCTTTTTGGACAAATACAGCACCACATGTACTGCAAGTCCAATTGTAAGTACCATCGCTATTAGGTTCGGGCTTATCTTCCAATTTCCAGATCATTTTTTTCAATCTGTCATAATGGATTTTTTCGATATTAGCAATATTTTCCAAAAGACCTGCAATATGATCGAAACCTTCCTCTTTTGCCTCTTTTGCAAATGCTTCATATAAGCCTTCAATTTCATCTTTTTCTTGACTTAGAGCATTTTTTACACAAGTTATAAGACTAGGGAAAGTTCCTTTATTAACTTTTAACCATTTATACCAAAGTTTTGAATGTTCTTTTTCATGCTCAGCAAAACGGGCAAATAGATGACTTACATCTTCATACCCTTGTTTTTGAGCAACCAAAGCATAAATATCATATTCCATACGACGTTTTGAAGTAATTTCAAATGCCTTTTGTAAATTTTTTATAGTTTTTGAACCTTTAAGTGACAATATTTTTCCCTCACTTTTTATACTTGTAGAATTTTTAATAATTTTTAGCTTTTAAATAAAAATAAGCTTGAGGATGTTTACATACTGGACATAATTGAGGAGCCTTTTCTCCTTCATGAACATGTCCGCAATTTGAACATTCCCATATTACTTTTTCTGATTTTTCAAAAACAGTATTATTTTTTACAGCATCAAGTAAAGTTCTATACCTTTGTTCATGTTCCTTTTCAATTCTGCCAACCATTTCAAACAAAGCTGCTAAAGTTTCAAAACCTTCTTCTTTAGCTTCTTTTGCAAAAGTTGCATACATATCGGTCCACTCGTAATTTTCACCATTTGCTGCATCTTCTAAATTTATTATTGTTTCAGGAATTTTATCCCCATGCAAAGCTTTAAACCATATTTTTGCATGTTCTTTCTCATTATTAGCAGTCTCTTCAAATATTTTAGCTATTTGGACAAAACCTTCTTTTTTAGCTTGAGAAGCATAATAAGTATATTTATTTCTGGCTTGAGATTCTCCTGCAAAAGCTGTCCATAAATTTTTTTCAGTTTTTGTACCTTTTAAATCAGCCATAAAAAATTCCTTTCTTAATTTATTATAATACTATTATTGTTTTTCAAACAAATCTTTGCCAACACCACAAAGAGGGCATACATAATCATCAGCTAAATCTTCAAATTTAACACCATCATTTTCTTCTGGATCATAAACATATCCGCATACTGTGCATAAATATTTTTCCATTTTACTTCTCCTTTTTCTTTTACTGTATACTATATTCTAATTATTTTCTTTTATTTTTTCTAAGCAATCCTTGCAAATTCCATTAAACACGATATCATGTTTTTTTACAATGAATCCAGTCTCTTCTTCAGCCTTTCTAACAATATCTGGAGCCACATCAGAACTCACATCAAACACTCTCTTACAATTATCACATATAAAATGATAATGTTCATGAATATTATGATCAAAATGAGATGAAGTTTCAAGTCCGTCAATTTTTTTAATAACACCATTATCAGCTAATTGATTTAAGTTTCTATACAATGTTGCAAGGCTGATATTTGGTTCTTTTTCCTTTAAAATTGCATAAAGATATTCAGCTGTAGGATGAACAACATTTGACTTTAAAGTATCCAATATAACTTCTCTTTGTCTTGAGTAATTCATAGTTCTCCTTAAAAGTAATAATTATTCTCATTTTAAACATCTTTTTATTTTTTGTCAAGTTTTTTGCTTAATATAAATATATATTTAAAGCAATTTTATTATAGGTTTTGTTTTAATGAAGATATGGACAATAGTGTAAGTGTAAATAATAATATGAAAAATCCGCCATTAAATGTCGGAATTCTCACTCCTCCTGACAGGTATAATAAGCCTGTTCTATACTCGCACGTCCAGGCATCGAATGATTTTAGCAGACTCAATCATGATATATATACATCAATGAAAAATAGCGAAACTATAGAAAAAAGAAAAACTCCAAAATCTGTTTTCGTAGCACTTGGACTTGGATTTCTTGCACTTTGTTACCCTTTATTGAAAAAAATTATAAAAAAATAAACCAGTTTACTATATAAAAATTTATTGTATCATGTTTTATATAGTTTATGTGTATTTGAAGAGAAGGGGATAAAATGAAAAAAATTATATTCTTACTGATTACCATGTTATTTGCTAACATTGTAAATGCTGCAGATTTCAATGTTTATAAACTTGATAACGGGCAAACCGTTGTAATCCAAGAAGTAAAGACAAACCCGATTGTCACAATTGATACTTGGATAAAAACGGGTTCTATTAACGAAAACGATCAAAATAACGGAGTATCGCACTTTTTAGAACACTTATTCTTCAAAGGTTCAACAAATCACGCTCCTGGAGAATTTGATAAAATTTTAGAAACCAAAGGAGCTATTACAAATGCAGCAACAAGTAAAGATTTCACTCATTACTATGTAACAATCCCTTCCAAAGACTTTGATCTAGCCTTAGAAATGCATTCTGATATGCTGCTTAATCCACTTATCCCAAGAAAAGAACTTGAGAAAGAAAGAAAAGTTGTAATTGAAGAAATTATGAAAGATGCAAATTCTCCAAATACACTCGTATATGACAATTTAGTTAATATGCTATACACAACTCACCCATATAAAAGAAAAGTAATAGGAAAAGCTGGAATTATCAGCAAAATTCAAAGAGAAGAAATTCTAGACTACTATAACAAATATTACAACCCTTCAAATATGGTAACAGTAATTGTAGGAGATGTAGACTCAGCTTCAGCAATAGAAAAAGTTAAATATGATTTTAACGCAGAATATAAAAAACCTATAAAAAACTCTTATCCAAAAGAAAAAATTCTAACCTCACAAGCAAAAAACATAGCCTACACTGACTCTCAATCAGGTTATATGCTAATCGGGTTTAGAGGAACTAAGATAAATGCCAAAGATTCATACGCTCTAGATGTTCTTGCAACAATCTTAGGCGATGGAAGATCTTCTGTTTTTTACCAAAACATAAAAGAACAAAAACAACTTGCATTTTCTATAGGAGCTGCAAATACAGGATTTAAAGATGATGGAATTTTCTATATTTCAGCAAACTTTACACCTGACAAATGCGAAAAATTAGAAAATGAAATATTTGAAGAAATTCAAAACATACAAAAGAAAGGCATATCTGAAGAACAATTACAATTAGCTAAAAATATAATTGAAAGAGATACATACTATGAAAGAGAATCTATTTCAAATATAGCTAGTGAAATCGGTTACACATTCGTAACAACAGATGATATTAAATACTATGAAACTTACCTTGATAATATAAAAAAGGTAACTGCACAAGATGTAAAAAGAGTTGCCAATAAATACTTAGGCAAAGAAAAAAGTGCTGTATCAATAGTTTTGCCTAATACGTCAAAAGAAGTTAAAATTTCAAACACAACACAAAAAATAGGAGAAGCTAAATTAATCAGCGAAAATAAAAATACTCAAAAATATGAACTTTCTAATGACGCAACATTACTACTTACACCTAATAAAGTAAATGATATTGTAGCTATCACAATTTTCTCAAAAGGTGGTGAATTTACGGAGAAAATTCCTGGAACTGCTGATTTAACAGCATCTGTACTAACCAAAGGAACAAAAAAATATTCATCAATAGAACTTGCACAATTGCTTGAGGACAACGGAATTAAAATAGTTCCAGCAGCAAAAGCAGACAATTTTTCAATCACAGTACTTACAACAAAAAATGAATATGACAAAACGCTTGAAATCTTAGATGAAATAATTAATAATGCAACTCTTGATGATTATGAAATAGAAAAATCAAGAACTGAAAAATTAAACGCAATCAAAAAAAGCAAAGATGTACCACTAAATATTGCAGTAGATAACTACAAAACTTTAATATTTGAAAATACTCCATACTCAAATTCAAATAAAGTTCTAGCAAAAACATTACCGCAAATAACTCAAGAGGATATAAAAAACTATTATAATCAAGCTTTTGCACCTCAAAACATTGTAATTTCAATAAACGGAAATGTTGACAAAGAAAAAACAATTAATGAATTTACTAAAATTTTCAACAACAAAAAAGGTGAAAAGTTTGACTATTCAAAATTTTCAATACCAAAACTTACACAACAAAAAACATCAACAGCTAAAGTAAAAGACTTAAAAACAGACTGGATTATAATGGGCTGGCAGACAGCAGGAGTTTTAGAACGCAAAGACTACGCAACATTACAAGTAATAGATTCTTTGCTAGGATCTGGCATGAGTTCAAGACTATTCAAAAATCTTAGAGATAAAGACGGTCTTGCTTACCAACTCGGCTCTCAATACTCTCCAAATGTTCTGAAAGGATCATTCATTGTCTATATTGGAACAAATCCTGAAAACCTTGACTATGCACAAAAAAGATTAAAAGAAGAAGTCTTTAGATTAAAAACAGAATTTGTAGGTTCTAAAGAATTGCAAGAAGCAAAAGACAAATTATTAGGACATTACATTATAGGTCAAGAAACAAACTTAGATAAAGCAATAACAATAGGCTGGTTCGAAGCATCTGGCAGAGGGTACAAATTTGACGACCAATATGCACAATTAATAAACAGTGTTACAGAATCTGATATTATAGAAGTTGCAAATAAATATTTCAATAACAATTACGTTTTATCAATAGTAAAACCGCAATAAATAATAATTAGAATAATAAAAAAGAGAACTTTAGAAGTTCTCTTTTTTATTTACCAATTATTTCTTGTCAGAGTCTGCTTTGCGTGCCTATCATACATTTTATCTTTATACCAAGCGCCTTTGAAAGACTTATCATCATTATACATATATTGCATATCATGAGAAATAAAATATATTGCACTGACTAAAGTTCCATTAGCTCGATACTGCCTTGACATATAAGGAAAATTTGGATAATTCTCAGAAAACTTATCAATATATCTTAATTTTCCCATAGCATCATAATAATACACAGTTCTCATATCATCTTTATACTGAATAGCGTAACTTATTAACAAATTATTTTTGTAAAAAAATCCACAAAGATTTTCTGTATCAGTTTCTTTTACACCATTTTTAACAAGCATATAATGTCTTTTATAATCTTTATCTTTCAAAAAATCCTGATATTCTGACTTGAACTCTTTTTTATTATATTTATATATAGTATTTTCATCAAAAAGTTCTTTTTGATACTTATCAATCACAGCATCTCTTTCAACTTGAGAAATATCTAACCAGTCAAAAACCAAATTCCCAGTAAGCACAATTTCAGATGGAATATTTTCTATTTTTTTAATCGGTTCTATATCTGCTGATAATGCAGCTTTCCCCAACATTAAAAAACATAATAATACTATAAATTTTTTCATATATACCCCTTTAATTAATACATCATAATATGAAAAGTTATTATGTCCAGACTTGACACTAAAACATCGGTATAATCAAGCTTTTCATATAATAAAATCAAGGCTTTAACATAATGTAACAAAATTTTAACATATTTTTTTAAATTAAGCGATATTTTCTTGACGATAAAAATTGATGTATTATGATTAAGTAACATGGTAAATTTAAGTTAGGTGTACTATGCCTAAATTGAATTTAAACATAAAAGTTCATTAAGCTGAAGTTCAGTAAAATGAAAGGTTTACAGCCTCAAGTTAGATTTTTTAATTGTAATAAAAATTTCCAAAGAAATAAATACAATTTTTTATATAGTACGTACACATAGACGAGGTGAATTAATGTCTAACACAAAATATGCAGAAAGAGTAACTCCAATGGGTATTCCACATACTCGCTTGGATGATTTACCAGACCTTATTGAAGTGCAAAAAAAATCGTTTGAATGGTTTTTAAAAGAAGGTTTGAAAGAAGAATTACTATCTTTTTCTCCTATTAAAGACTATACAGGCAGATTAGAATTACACTTCTTACCAAACTATACTTTCGACAACGCAAAGTATACAATTGAAGAAGCAAGAATCCATGACGCAACATATGCAAAACAATTACGCGTAATGGTAAGATTAGTAAACCGTGACAGCGGTGAAATCAAAGAACAAGAAGTATACATCGGCGATATTCCTACAATGACAGACAAAGGTACTTTCATTGTAAATGGTGCTGAACGTGTAATCGTTTCACAAATCGTTCGTTCTCCTGGTGTTTACTTCAAACGTGAAATTTCTCCAGCTGGAAAACGTTTATATAACGCAACTATGATCCCTAACCGTGGAGCTTGGTTGAAAATAGAAACTGATTCTAACGATATTATTTACGTTAAAATCGATAAAAACAGAAAAATCTTAGCTACAACATTATTAAAAGCTATGGGTATCACAGTTTCTGAAATGGAAACTTTATTCACTCACTTTGAATTCTTGAAGAAAACATTGGATAAAGACACAGCAGAAACAACAGATGATGCATTAATTGAAGTATATAAAAAATTAAGACCTGGCGATCCTGCATCAGCAGCAGGCGGACGTTCAATATTAGAAGCTCGTTTCTTTGATGAAAAGAAATACGATATTGGTCGTGTAGGTCGTTATAAATTAAATAAAAAATTAAACTTAAATATTCCTAAAAACCAAAGAACATTAACAGTTCAAGATATCGTTGCATCAATCGAATACTTAATCAATTTAACATATGATGAAGGAACAGTTGATGATATTGACCACTTAGGAAACAGAAGAATCAGATCTGTAGGTGAATTGTTACAAAACCAATTCAGAGTAGGTTTATCAAGAATCGAAAGAATTGTAAAAGAAAGAATGACTCTACAAGATTCTGAAACACTTACTCCGTTGAACTTATTGAACACTAAACCATTAGTTGCTTCATTAAAAGAATTCTTCGGATCATCACAATTATCACAGTTCATGGACCAAATTAACCCACTAGCTGAATTAACTCACAAAAGACGTATTTCAGCATTAGGACCTGGCGGTTTGATGAGAGAACGTGCAGGATTCGCTGTTCGTGATATTCACCCATCACACTACGGACGTATTTGTCCTATTGAAACACCAGAAGGTCCAAACGCAGGTTTGATCGGTTCATTAGCTACACACGCAAAAGTAAATGATTACGGTTTCGTAGAAGCTCCATTCTTTGTAGTTAAAGACGGAAAAGTAACAGACGAAGTAGTTTATATGACAGCAGACGAAGACGAAGAATTCCGTTGCGCTCCTGCTGACGTTCAACTAAACCCAGATGGCACATTCAAAGATGAATATGTACCGGTTCGTTACAGATCTGAATTTACAATGGATCAATCAAGCAAAGTCGACTTTGTTGGTGTATCACCAATCCAAATCATTTCAGTTGCGACATCATTAATCCCATTCATCGAACACGACGATGCTAACCGTGCATTGATGGGATCAAACATGCAACGTCAATCAGTACCTCTTTTAATTACTCAAAGACCGGTTGTTGGTACAGGTATGGAAAAAAGAGCTGCTAAAGACTCTGGAATGGTAGTTGTTTCTGATTGCGACGGTGTAGTTGAAAGAGTAGTCGGTGAAGAAATTATTATCCGCGACATTCACAACAAACCACACGTACATACATTAATGAAATATGTAAGAAGTAACCAAGATACTTGTATCAACCAAAAACCTTTAGTTCACGAAGGTGATAAAGTAAAAGAAGGCGATGTAATTGCCGATGGTGCTTCTACTAACTGCGGAGAACTTTCATTAGGTAAAAACGTAATTGTAGCGTATATGCCTTGGGAAGGTTATAACTACGAAGATGCTATCTTGTTATCAGAAAGATGCGTTCACGATGACATCTTCACATCAGTTCACATTGAAAAATTAGAAATAGATGCACGTCAAACAAAACTTGGACCTGAAGAAATTACACGTGAAATTCCAAACGTTTCAGAAGATGCTTTGAGACACTTAGATGAACGTGGTATTGTTCGTATCGGTGCAAGAGTTTATGCAGATGATATATTGGTAGGTAAAGTTACTCCAAAAGGTGAATCTGAACACCCACCAGAAGAAAAACTTCTACGTGCAATCTTCGCTGAAAAAGCAAGAGATGTAAAAGATAACTCATTAAGAGTTCCTCACGGAGAAGGCGGTAGAGTACTTGACGTAAAAGTATTCGACAGAGAAAAAGGAGATGAATTACCACCTGGAGCTAATACAGTTATCAGAGTATACATCGCACAAAAACGTAAAGTTTCTGTAGGTGACAAACTTTCTGGACGTCACGGTAACAAAGGTATCGTATCTAGAATATTACCAAAAGAAGATATGCCATTCTTACCAGACGGAACTCCAGTAGATATCGTATTGAACCCACTAGGTGTACCTTCTCGTATGAACGTTGGTCAAACTTATGAATTATTATTAGGTTTGGCAGCATACTTGACAGGTAACTATTATGAAACACCATCTTTCGACGAAAGATACGGTGATAACCAATCAGAAAGAGCAACTAAAGCAGAATTACTAAAAGGTATTAAAGAATCAGGTTGCGATTGGGTAAATGAAGATGGTAAAGTAAGACTTATCGACGGTAGAACAGGTGAACAATTCGATGAACCTGTAGCTGTAGGTCTTTCATATATCCTTAAACTTGTCCACTTAGTAGACGACAAAATTCACGCTCGTTCTACTGGTCCATACTCACTTGTTACACAACAACCACTTGGCGGTAAAGCTCAATTTGGTGGTCAAAGATTCGGTGAAATGGAAGTTTGGGCATTAGAAGCATATGGTGCAGCATATACTCTACAAGAAATGTTAACAATCAAATCCGATGATGTTAACGGTAGAAATAGAGCCTATGAAGCAATCGTAAAAGGTGACAACATTCCAAGACCGGGTATTCCTGAATCATTCAAAGTACTTGTAAGAGAATTACAAAGTATCGGTTTGGATATTACGGTAGCGAAAAAAGACGGTCAAGAAGTAGACTTAATGACTGATATGGATGATTTAAGAAAATCAGCTCCAAGAAGAGTTTTATCAGATATGGATTCTGAGTTGTTAAATATCAACTTCTTTGAAACACCGACTACATTCGGAGACTTATAGAAAGCTCAGAAGGCAAGAGGGCAAGATGTCAAACTAATAATTGAAAATAGCCTGCCCTCCTGACTTCCTGACATCCGAACTTCTTAAAAACTAACAATACAAAAGGAGATATAAATGTCAACAAGCATAGATTATTTTGACTATATACGAATTAGTATCGCTTCACCGGAAAGAATACTTAAATGGTCATACGGTGAAGTTACTAAACCGGAAACAATCAACTACCGTACGCTAAAACCAGAAAGAGACGGTCTATTCTGCGAAAGAATTTTTGGACCTTCAAAAGACTGGGAATGCTATTGCGGTAAATATAAAAGAGTAAGACATAAAGGTATCATTTGTGAACGTTGCGGCGTTGAAGTTACAGACAGTAAAGTAAGACGTCAAAGAATGGGACACATTAAACTTGCAGCTCCTGTTTCTCACATTTGGTTCTTAAAAGGTATACCTTCTTACTTAGGCTTACTTTTAGATATGACTTTAAAAGATTTGGAACAAGTTATCTACTTCAACAACTATGTAGTTCTTGATCCAGGTGAAAGTGAATTCAAAAAATTACAATTATTATCAGAAGAAGAATATGAAGATTACATGGCAGAACATGAAGATTCTGAATTAAAAGTAGGAATCGGTGCTGAAGCTATAAAAGAACTTCTATCTGAAATCAATACAAAAGAACTTGCAGAAGAAATCAGAACAGAATTAGCTGGAACAGTAAATTCTGTACAAAAGAAAAGTAAACTTATCAAACGTTTAAGATTACTAGATTCATTAATTTCTTCTGAAACAGATCCGACTTGGATGATTATGGATGTACTTCCTGTAACTCCTCCGGATTTGAGACCAATGGTACAATTAGACGGCGGACGTTTTGCAACATCAGACTTAAACGATTTGTACAGACGTGTAATCAACAGAAACAACCGTTTACAAAGACTATTGGAAATGGGCGCACCTGAAATCATTGTAAGAAACGAAAAACGTATGTTACAAGAAGCAGTAGATGCATTGATTGATAACGGTAGACGCGGAAGAACTGTTGTAGGACCAAACAACAGAGCATTAAAATCATTATCTAACATTATTGAAGGTAAACAAGGTCGTTTCCGTCAAAACTTGTTAGGTAAACGTGTTGACTACTCAGGTCGTTCAGTAATCGTTGTAGGACCTCAATTGAAATTAAATCAATGTGGTCTTCCAAAAGAAATGGCAATTGAATTATTTAAACCATTTGTTGTTAATAAATTGATTGAAAGAGGATACGTTCAAAATATCAAATCAGCTAAAAAGAAAATTGAACGTTCTGAAGCAATCGTATGGGATATATTAGAAGAGGTAATTGACGGACACCCAGTATTATTAAACCGTGCCCCAACTCTTCACAGATTAGGTATTCAGGCGTTTGAACCAAAATTGGTAGAAGGTCGTGCAATTCAGTTACACCCATTAGTATGTACAGCATTCAACGCTGACTTCGACGGTGACCAAATGGCTGTTCACGTACCACTATCAATTGAAGCTCAAACAGAAGCTAGAATGTTAATGTTAGCAACTAACAACATCTTAGCTCCAGCTACAGGTAAACCAATTATCACTCCTACACAGGATATGGTATTGGGTATGTACTATTTAACAATCCTAAAAAATCCTGAAATGGAACCTAAAGGATATTTCTACAACTTCCAAGATGCAATTTCAGCTCTAGAAGTAGGTGTAATCGAACTACACGACAAAATCGTTGTAAGAGATGAACACGGCGAAAGAATTGAAACAACTGCAGGAAGAATCATCTTCAACGAAGCTGTAAGAAATGCTTTGGCTTAAATCAAAAAATTGACTTGAGACAATAAAAGAAAAAAGGAAATATATAATGGAAACAACATACACACATGGTAAAAAAACAATAGATTTCATTAACAAGCAAATGGATAAAAAAGGTTTAAACAATTTGCTTTCACAAATGTATCTAGAGTTTGGCGGAGCTAAAACCGCAGAATTGGCTAACAGCCTTAAAAACCTTGGCTATAAGTATGCTACAAAATCCGGTACAACTATTTCTATTGCAGATTTACAAGTTCCGGCAATAAAAAAAGAGCTACTTAAAGAAGCTGAATCAGAAATTGAAAAATCAACAAACAGATACCTAAAAGGTGAAATTACAGAAGTTGAAAGATATACAAAAGTTATCGATACTTGGTCTGAAACAACTGCAAAATTAACCTCTCAGGTTGTTGAAAACTTTGATAAATTAAACCCAGTATATATGATGGCATTCTCTGGAGCGAGAGGTAACTTATCACAGGTATCTCAGCTAGTCGGAATGAGAGGTTTGATGGCAGACGCACAAGGTCAAATCATCGACTTACCTATCAAATCAAACTTTAAAGAAGGCTTATCCGTTACAGAATACATCATTTCATCATATGGTGCAAGAAAAGGGCTTGTAGATACAGCGTTAAAAACAGCTGACTCAGGTTACTTAACAAGACGTTTGGTAGACGTTGCACAAGACGTTATTATTCGTGCAGACGATTGCCATACGACAAAATCAATCAATATGAAGCCGATTACAGATGGCGATAACGTAATTGTTCCGTTAATTGACAGATTATTAGGCAGAACAGTTGCTCAAGACATCGTTGATACAGATGGTACAGTTCTTGTAAAAGAAGGTACTACAATGAACAGAGATGATGTTAAAAAAGTAGCTCACCTAAATCTTCAAGAATTAAAAGTTCGTTCAGGTCTTACTTGCGGACTTGAATACGGTATTTGCCAAAAATGTTACGGTTGGGCAATGACAACTCAAAAATTAGTTGATATCGGTGAAGCAATCGGTATTATCGCAGCTCAATCAATCGGTGAACCTGGTACACAGCTTACAATGAGAACTTTCCACACAGGTGGTGCGGTAGGCGTTAAAGATGCAATTAAAGAAGTAATTGCAAAACAAGACGGTGAAGTTATTTCAAACGTTAAAACTAGAGAATTAAGAACTCGTCACGGGGATGTAGTTAATATTTCTAACTACGAAACTGATATTGAAATTAAAGGTGCTAAAAGAACTGAAAAATATCATATCCCAGCAGGTTCTACTGTATTCTTTACAAACGGAATGAAAGTTGAAAAAGGCTTCAAACTTGCTCAATTCGAACCAGCAGCACAAGGCGGTTCTCGTTTAACAGAAAAAGCTACAAAAGATATTACATCTGACTTATCAGGTGAAGTATTATATGAAGACTTTGTTGCTGATGAAAAGAAAGACAGACAAGGTAACATTTCAAGAACAACAAATAAACAAGGTATTATTTGGGTACTTGGCGGTGACGTTTATAACTTGCCTGGCGGTTCTAAAATATTAGTAAAAGACGGTCAAAAAATTAAAGAAGGCGAAAAATTAGCAGAAACATTAACTATATGTGAACACGGCGGTGAAGTTCGCTTTGGTGAAGATTTAGTTATTGAAGAGGTTAAGTTTGAAGGCAAAAATATCAAGAAGATTGTACAAGGTAAAGAATTAACAATCGTAATTGCTTCATTGATGCCAGAAAATGCTACATTTGAACAAACTAAAAAAGAACAATTATGGACAGTTAATAAAACTGGCGAAAAATATATCGTAAAAGCACCTGTTGATACAACAGTTGAAAACGGTATGATTATTGCCGAATTAATTGACGATGAATGTGCAGTTAATTCATCAGGTGAAATCAGATATGTTGATGTTGAAGTTGACGAAAACCAAATCATTACAAAACCTGGTTCTGTAGTATTTATTCCTGAAGAAATCCACCAAATTAATAAAGATTCATCTTTAAAAATGGTTGAAAACGGAACACACGTTACTGCAGGTACAGAAGTGGTGAAAGATGTATACTGCCACATTGATGGTATCGTTGAATTCAAAGAATACAATGACGTAATTCATGAAATTACAATTCGTCCAGGAGAAGTTCATCAACTTTCAAGCGTTTCTGAATTAAAAGTTGATGAAGGCGAAGTAGTTAAAAAAGGAACAGTAATTGCTGACGGTATTAAAGCAAAAGAAACATCAATCGTTACAATTATGGATTCATCTATGGACGACATTGTTATTGATGACTTAGATGAAGAACTTGATACAAGTCTTTCATTAGATGAAGATAGTATTTCTAACCAACCTATCCAAATTTTAGTAAGACCTGTTCAAGTATTAGAAGTAGAACAGAAAAACGTATCTATTAAATTTAACACATCTGATAGTTTAATTGATATCGTTCCTGTTACTCAATTACAATACAAAGACGGTGCTAGAGTTAGAAATCTAGATGGATCAACAATTACAAGAACAAGTTTAGTGCTTCAAATGCAAGGTTACTTATCACACCTTAAAGGTATGGTAGAACTTGATGAAAAAGATAATTTGAGAATTGTTGTATTGGAAAACTTGATTGTACGTCGTGAATTTGAAGGCAATGCAAAAACTATGTCTTCTCTTCAAACTGAATTATTAGTAAAAGATGGACAAACAATTGATCCAAAAACACCTGTTGCAAAAACTCAAGTTTTAGCTATAAATGACGGTGTTGCTTCTATAAAATCAGAAAAAGAAGATACAAGAAGACTTTTATTAACAAGTGAAGCTTATGAAACAATATTACCTGTAAAAGGCAAAGCTAACGTTAAAAAAGGTGATTTTGTAAGATTAGATTCAATTGTTGCAGATAGCGGAGAAAAATCAACAGTATCTGGTATGGTAACAGCTGTTAATAAAGGCGAAATTGCTATTAGAAACGGTCGTCCATACTTAATCAGCCCAGGTACAATGTTACAAGTAGAATCAGGAGCTCTTGTTCTACGTGGTGATAACATTGCAACATTGGTATTTGAAAGACAAAAAACAGGCGATATCGTTCAAGGTCTTCCAAGGGTTGAAGAACTTCTTGAAGGTCGTAAACCAAAAGATTGTGCAATCTTAGCTGAAGAAGACGGTATTGCAGAAATTGAAACTGACGACGATCTTCCAAGATTATATCTTGTAACAGATAATGGCAGAACTGAAATCAAATACGCAATTGATGCTAATATTGTTGTTCAAAACAAACAAAAGATTACAAAAGGTCAGCCTTTAACAAGTGGTCCTTTAAATCCACACGATGTAATCAGACTTTGCGGACCTGAAGCAGCACAACAATATCTTGTAGACGAAGTACAAAGAGTATACCGTTCACAAGGTGTAGAAATCGCTGATAAACACGTTGAAATCATCGTAAGACAAATGACTAAAAAAGTTAAAATTGTTGATGCAGGTGATACAACATTGTTACCAGGTGAATTAGTTGAAATGCAAACATTCGAAAAAGAAAATAAAGAAGTTGAAGAAAAAGGCGGAACTCCTGCAACTTGTGAATACATGTTGTTAGGTATCACAAAAGCTTCTTTAAATACTGAAAGTTTCATTTCAGCAGCTTCATTCCAAGAAACAACAAGAATTCTTACAGAAGCAGCTGTAGATGGCAAAAAAGACATGTTGAGAGGTTTGAAAGAAAACGTTATCATCGGTCGTTTAATCCCTGCTGGTACAGGATTCCACCATCTATCAAACGCTAATGAAGAAAAAGAACGTGAAGAAAGAAAACGTGCAGTTGCTCAAAGAAATCAAGCTAGAAAACCATCTGCAATTTTAGAAGAAATTGAAGGTATGTTTGGAGCTCCTGATTTCCAATTAGGTAACGAAGAAGAAGAAGAATAATAATTTCTTTTAAATAAAAAGAGCCTCAATATCGAGGCTCTTTTTTTATATCCATAATTTTATTATAAATTTAAAATCTAACAGGATAATAATCAGGGATTTTCCAGCCATTACAATATATTAAAGCCGTACAATAATACCCACCTTGTGTAGCTGTTTTACATTTATCAACAAAATAATTTAAATTATTTGATATTCCCTCACAAGTCAAACCTCCATATGTAGAAGGAAACACTGATACTGCAGTCTTATCAGAAGATACATTTATTTGAAAATTAAAGTAATCTTTTCCAGATATTAAATAATCTTTATTAGTCCCAGGTAATATTACTTCAATACTTGCATAATAAATGTGTCTATGAACATTATACGAAATATAAAAACTAATAAAAGTTCCATCAGAAAGCTTATAATAAGTATGCCATTCTGTATAATCTCTTGTGCCATCAGGTTTATATACATTAAAATAGGTTCTTTCCTCGTCTACAATTTTTATATATGGTTTAAAATATTTATTAAAAAAGATGTTTCGACCTTCTTCATCAACAACACTATCAGGCCAATCCCAATTTACAGCCACATCATTTTCTGCTTCTGATAAACGAACCGCTTGACTTAATATTGAATGAACTTTCTGCAATTTAGTTTCGACGACTCTCTTTTTATAGCCACTAATTAATTGAGGAATAGTCAAAGCTGCAACGATTCCAATTATTCCTAATGTAATTAACACTTCTGCAAGGGTAAACCCCAAGCGTGCCGCTTGACCCGACACTATAGTTTTGAACAAACTTTCAAAACAGTAATTGGGAGCTAAAAAGCGCCCCCCCCCCGAGTTTCAAACTTTAAAGATTTTTTCATAATCGCTCCTTTTTTATTTTATATGTTTATTATAACAAATCACTTGGGATTTTTCAACTTTTTACTTTTATATTAAACAAAATTTCTATATTTAAAAGCTGATATTTCAAAAGTTATTAAGCTTGTATTCCGTCAAATATTTTGAAAGGAATTATAAAAATATGGCTAGAATTATTGAAGGTGAAAGAAGAATTATTAAAATGTCAGTAGATGATATTTTGAATATTGTGAGAGAATATCAGACAATTTGTCAAAACTCTTGTTGTTATGAACATACTAGGGAACTTTTAGCTAAAGCTGATTTCTATATCCCTGAAGATGTATAACCTTTTTAAATTACCCAACAGAGGTTTTGAAAAAATCCTTTTTAGTTTATGCTAATATTAAACAGAAAGGAGCTTTTCCATGAAAAAAAATATTATTATTATTTCTTTAATTTTCGCAATACCATTATTATTATATATGGCACTTACAGCGTCAAATTCAACCACTGCGCAAACTACAGATATCGGAAGACCTTCTGTAATTAAATTTACGTCTGCTATGTGTTTGGATTGCCAAACTATGAATAAAGTCTTTAAAGAAATCTTCCCTAAATACCAAAATAAAATTAACTTTACTGAAATACAAGTTCAAGATAAAAATTCTTTTAACGATTCTCAAATAAAAAAATACAATGTAACCCTAGTTCCTACAATCATTCTTTTAAACTCTGAAGGTAAACAGGTAAAAAGAATAGAAGGAGCAATTCCAAAAGAAGAAATGGACAAATATTTACAAGGACTTGAGTAATAATGGAAAATTATATTAATTTATTTACACAACAAGGCAGTTTGCCTATATTATTCGGACTTTCATTTTTAGGAGGTCTTATTGCTTCAATATCACCCTGTTCTCTAGCAATGTTACCTATTATTGTAGGTTATATCGGCGGATATTCTGATGCTAAACCTCTTAAGACATTCACTCAAATGCTTTTCTTTGTATTCGGGACTGCTATAGTTTTCTCGATTATAGGTATAATTTGTGCTGTTACAGGAAAAGTATTTATATCTTTTGCTGGTGGATATTTTGGGCTAATCCTTGCTTCATTAATTATGGTAATGGGTTTAAAGTTAATTGGCGTTTTAGATTTTGAATTACCAGTAATAATAAAAGAAATGCCGAAAAACAACGGCACTAATACATTTCTTTATCCAATAATTTTAGGCGGAATTTTTGCACTCGCAGGAACTCCTTGTTCTACTCCAATCTTAGCAGGTATTATGGCCTTTGCATCATTATCTGCAAGCATTGCACAAGCAATAATTATGTTATTTTTATTCGCGTTAGGACAAGGATTAATATTAATACTTGCGGGTTTTTTAACATCTCATCTAAAAAATTGGAAAGGGTTTTACAAATTCTCAGATTGGCTCTTAAAAATAAGCGGCGGACTATTAGTAATTGCTTCAATATATATTTTTTATAAGATTTTTGCTCCACTTATTGTAAAATAGTTACAAATGCGTTAAAATCATTGTATCTATAGACACAATGGAGAGAAAAAATGAATACATACGAAGGTCAATTAGTAGCAGGTAATGAAAATTTTTGTATAATTATATCAAGATTTAATGATTTCATAGGCTCAAAACTTTTATCAGGAGCTATTGATGAATTAAAACGTCATGGTGTATCTGATGAAAATATCGATATCGTAAAAGTTCCTGGAGCTTTTGAAATTCCTCTTGCAGCTATGAAATTCGCTAAAACTAAAAAATATAACGCTATAATTACTTTAGGCGCAATAATTCGAGGAGCAACAACTCATTATGAACACGTAAGTGCTGAATTATCTAAAGGAATAGCGCAGGTAAGTTTACAAACAGAAGTCCCTGTAATTTTTGGAGTTTTAACAACAGAAAATATCGAGCAAGCCATTGAAAGAGCTGGAACTAAAGCAGGAAATAAAGGTTCTGATGCTGCAAAAGCTGCTATTGAAATGGCTAATTTATTAAAATTAGTTTAGTGTTTATTATAAAATATAAAAGCTGATGTAAATCAGAGAAAAAGGGGAAAATATGAGTGACATTATTACTGAATACAGAAACGAAAATACTAAAGATATTGACATTCTACCTACCATTGAAATTGTTAGAAAAATGAATGAAGAAGATAAACTAGTAGCTCTTGCAGTAGAAGAAGAAACTGAAAATATCGCAAAAGCTATTGATTTAATTGCTAAACAATTTTTAAGAGGTGGAAGACTTTTTTATTTTGGTTCTGGAACATCAGGAAGATTGGGCGTTCTTGATGCATCAGAATGTCCTCCAACATTCAGCGTTTCTCCTGAATTAGTCCAAGGATTTATATCAGGAGGCGATAAAGCTCTTAGACATTCTATTGAAGGAGCTGAAGATAACTTTGATTTAGGTTATGAAGATTCAAAAAGCCTTGAAGAACAAGACGTTGCTGTCGTTATTTCTGCAAGCGGCAACCCTAAATACTTACAGGGAGTATTAAAAAGAGCTGAAGAAGTAAATTGCAAAACAATAGGTGTTACTTGTAACTCTAAAGGAAAAATTGCAGAAGAAGCAGGACTTGTTATTTGTGCAGAAGTAGGACCGGAAGTTATTGCTGGATCATCAAGATTAAAAGCAGGAACTGCTCAAAAAATGATTTTAAATATGCTAACAACAGGTGCTATGATTAAAATAGGTAAAACCTATGAAAACTTCATGATTGACCTTAAAGCAACCAACGAAAAATTAAAAGACAGAGCTATTAGAATTGTGGCACAAATTGCAGATGTTCCTCACAGCGAAGCTCTTGCGACCCTTTTAAAATGTGATTGGGAAATTAAAACAGCAATAATATCAATCAAAATGAATATTAGCATTGATAAAGCAAGACAAGAATTAAAAAAACAAGGCGGTGTATTAAGAAAATTATTACACATGAGTCAGGCAGTATAAAGGAGAGAGCTTGAAGATGAAATTAACAGTACTTGGTGCAGGATGTTGGGGGCTAACATTAGCTTGGCTTTTAACAAACAACTTTGAAAATATAACAGTATGGGGTAGAGAACAAGATTTATCAGATGATTTAAAAATAAATAAACATTGTTCAAAACCTCTAGAAGTTCAACTTGATAATAAAGTTGAAATAACATCTGACTTAAAAGAAGCAATACAAAATGCGGATATAATTTTATCAGTAGTTGCAACATCTGGAACTAGAGATGTTTGTGAAAAATTAAAAGAAGCAGGAATTAAACCTGATCAAATTCTTGTAAATGCTTCAAAAGGTATTGAATTACCATCATTAATGAGAATGTCAGAAGTTATTAAAGATGTATTACCTGAGCAAAAACTTGCAATATTATCAGGCCCTACACTTGCAAAAGAAGTCTTAGCTGGACTTCCTACAGCTGCATCTGTAGCTTGTGAAGATATAAAAGTTGCAGAATTCGTACAAAAAGCATTAAATGTACCTTCTAAATTCAGATTATACACAAATACCGATGTAATAGGAGTAGAACTTGGCGGATCTTTGAAAAACGTAATTGCAATTGCTTCAGGCTTTGCACATACAATGGGGCTTGGTGACAATTGTGCAGGATCATTATTAACACGCGGAATGGCTGAAATAGTTCGCGTAAGCATTAACCTTGGAGCAAACCCATCTACTTTATATGGCTTATCAGGAATGGGAGATTTAATTGCTACTTGCTCAAGTCCAATGTCTAGAAATTACACAGTAGGCTCAATGCTTGCAAAAGGTAAAAAAATAGATGATATCTTAAAAGAATTAGGTTCTGTAGCAGAAGGTGTAAAAACATCAAAAGCCATCTGTGAACTTGCAAAAAAATTAAATATTGAAGTTCCTGTTTCTAATGCTATCTATGAAGCAGTTTATACAGATATCACTCCACAAGCTCTACTTGAAAAACTAATGAATAGAAAACTAAAAGAAGAAGAAAGATACGTATAATGAAATATGCTGTAAAATATTTAAAAAACACATTTTACCCGCTTGAAGTACCAGAAACAATTCACATTGAAGACGGCCAAATGGTACTAGTAAGAACAGAAAAAGGAGAAGAAGCTCTAAAAGCGTTTGTTGTAAACTCTCAAATTTCACAACTGTGGGAAAAAAGTAATAATAAACCTGCACCTTTTCCTGTCATTAGAACTTTATCTCAAAGAGATCTTCAAACATTAGAAGAAATAAAAAAAGAAGAAGTTCAATCGTTTTTTAAATGCCAAGCACTGGTACAACAGCATAAATTAAATATGAATCTTGTACAATGCAGAATAACTTTTGATAGAAGGAAAATAACTTTTTATTATACAGCACCTGAAAGAGTTGATTTTAGAGCTCTCCTTAAAGATTTAACACAAGTTTTCACGCGTGTAAGAATTGATTTAAGACATATTGGTGTAAGAGATGAAACCTCAATTCTTGAAGGTAGTGGTGTATGCGGAAGACCATTTTGCTGTTCAAGTTTTCTTAGAAAATTTGCAACAATTAATGTAAAATTAGCAAAAGATCAAGGAATGCCTATTGCACCAGGAAAAATTTCAGGAACTTGTGGTAGACTTTTATGTTGTCTTACATATGAATATTCAAATTATATAGAAGCTGCTAAAGGAATGCCTCCAGTAGGTTCTTCTGTAATGACTCCTGACGGGCTTGGAAAAGTTTGTTATCTTCAATTCTTAAGCGGTAAAGTTGCTGTAAAAATGGAAGATGGTAAAACAAAAGAATTTCCTAAAGGCGATATTGAAATGGTTGATGCAGATGTAAACGTCGAAATAGATATCCCTGTAATGAATACATACACAGATGATAACGACAACATAGATATTAGACAATTAGAAGATGACAGAAACAGTTCTACTGGTAATGTCTAAACTATTTACTTTCTTTTTTGTCACCAAATAATAACATATACCAAGGCTTTTTAACAAAAACAAAATAAATCTCACCATTAGTCAATTTTACTTCATATCTGAAATAATTTTTACGTTTTTGGTCTGGTTTTATTTCACTGATTTGCGAAACAAGCTCATCATTAGTAATTCTATGTAACTCTTTTACACTTATTACTTCTTTATCAACTATTCTCATTAAATCATAATAATCACTCATACAAATATTATATCAAATATTAAGATATATTTCAAGAATGTAAGAACGAAAAATACATCAATAAAATTAACTGTCGATAAGCTTCTGAATATGGAACCTTTTAACGACAGTTCAAAGACTTTGTATAGTGAATTAATATCAATAATGAAACAGTCAACTCTAAAATATTACAATATGAGAAATCTTTTAGGGTTGAAATGTTAAGATTATATACGTTGAATATTTAAAATCAGGCAATCTTAAATCAAAAAAATACTTTATTGCATTATAGGGGATTTAAAAAGAAATTAAGGAAATTTTATGGGTTTAGAAAAACTTGGAATGAGTTTAGCACAAAAAACTTCAGCTTGGTTAAAAACATGTGGAAAAAACCGTGTTTTGCAAACTAAACCAATTAAAACAACAGAGATACAAGGTCTCAAATATAAACCTGAACTAAAAACAGATACATTTGTAAAAAAAGTTGACTCTTGGATGGCCCCCACCCCTGAGGGTTATTCCACGCCGTATTGTATGAGAGGTGAAACTATGGTAAACGACCATCATAATTTTCACAGTTATAATAGATTTTGTAATTCTACGTTTGAAGAACGAATTAAACACCTAGAACACTTAAAAAATAAAAATTACAATAGATATAAAGAGCGAATTCAAGAAGAAATGGAGGAATTTGATTATCAAACTGAATTGTTGTTAAAAGATAATGCTTCTTTTACAAAACTAACTCCTCAGCCAAGAGATTGTGTTGCTTATAGAGGTGTAAACCGACGTATAGGAGCACCAAGACAAGATTATGATGTTATAAATTCTGCAAATGTTGGAGATATTATAATTCCAACAAGAGGATATGCTTATGGTGCACATTATAAATTGGGTGCTAAGCAATATATGGGTAGCGCATATAATATTGAAGGACAGAAAGTACTTGATCCTATGTTGATAGAATATAGAATACCTAAAGGTTCACAAATATCTTCAAATATGGAACACGGTGGCGAGGTCGTTTTTCCAGCATTGTCTAAGTTCAAATTGATTTCAAGAGAAGATAGGTTAATAGAGAAACTCGATTATCATACAGGAACAGTAATCGGTTCTGAGCCTTACAAACGTGTTATTCTGGAATATATCCCAGAAATACCTTTATTGACTAACATAAATAAGTTCATAGGTTAGGCATTTAGACAAACATAAAACAAAATAATCTTGTGCTAGGCTTTTTTATGGTGTCGGAGATGGGACTTGAACCCACACGGATTACTCCATACGCACCTGAAACGTACGTGTCTACCATTCCACCACTCCGACATTTCTTATTTTATTTTTTTGAAAAATTCATCTGAAATTAACTGAGAATATTTACTTTTTTCATTTGCTGAAATTAATAATCTTGATTCACCGTCTTTTGTTTCAGCAACAGAAATTATACCACCAACATCACCAATTGGGAGTTTTTTAATTCTTGCTTCAAATTTTACATATGGCACATCTTTTCCATATGAATGCATTGTACCGTGCTTTGTGACTTTCAAATCATCCACAGAAACGGCTTGATATTTTATTTTACTTATTGCTTTATACAATTTTTCTTCTACATTATCAGATTTAATATCTTCTACTGTTAAGATGTCTTTATCTCCAGAATCAACAACAAACATTTTTTGACCAGATGCTTTATGCTCTGCAACTACAGCATTATATCCCATAATCCCTGCAGCTTTTTCTATTTCAAATTCATCGTTAATTTTAGAAAAATCACCAACTTTTTGAGCTCTTTCAAGCATGGTATCTTTTGGAGGATTAAAATAATTATTAATTAATCCACTGACAAGTTCTTTACCGCCCAACGCCATAAAACCTACTACAGCCAGTGTAAGGATTATTGCTCTCAAAATATTTTTTAAACAACCCATATTGAAATCCTTATCATGTTATACTATTATTATAACTATGAAAAAGGCAGAAATCAATCATATCAATACGGCTGATATTAAGGTAGAAGACTTAACACCTGCAATGCAGGAATATTTAAAAATTAAGCATCAAAACCAAGATAAAATTCTTTTATACAGATTAGGGGATTTTTACGAAACATTTTTTGAAGATGCCGTAACTATGTCCAAAGAATTGGAATTAACTTTAACAGGAAGAGAACAAGGAAAATTTGGAAGAATACCGCTTGCCGGAATTCCTGCCAAAGCTGTAAATAATTACATTGAAAAACTTGTTCAAAAAAATTACAAAGTAGTAATCTGCGATCAGTTGGAAGACCCAAAATTTGCAAAAGGACTTGTGAAAAGAGGGGTTACTCGTATTATCACATCAGGCACACTTACAGAAAGCGATTTTCTGCAACAAAATTCTAATAACTATATTTGTGCTTTATTCAAAGATGAAAAAAGCGGAATATGGGGATTTTCATACGCTGATATATCAACTGGAGAATTTAAGGTTACTCAAGCAAATTATGAGTTAATTTTAGCAGAATTAACCAGAATATCTCCTGCTGAAGTTATAGGACCATCAGTAAAACAAAAAATTATGCCTTTTCAAATTGTACCTGATGAAAAAATTGATTTACCTGAAGAAATTACAAAAATCTATAACTGTTCAAAAATACCGTCATCAGTATTTGATGCCAATTTTGCAGAAAACAATCTTAAAGCGGTATTTCAGGCAAACAGCTTAGAATCATTTGGGTATGACAGATATAAAATAGGTTTTAGAGCAGCAGGAGCATTACTTGCATATGTTTGGGAAACATTAAAAGACAATGTTCCAAAATTTGAAAGAATTGAACCTTATGAACTTTCTGAATATATGATTTTGGACGGAAGCACAAGAAAAAATCTTGAGCTCACTGAAACATTAAGAGATAAAAATAAATTCGGTTCACTTTTATGGGCTGTAGATAAGACTAAAACCAACATGGGAGCAAGACTTCTTAAAAATTGGATATGCCAGCCGTTAAAAAGAATTGAAGATATTCAAAGCCGTCAAAATTGTATTACTGAACTTGTTGAAAAAACTGATGAGAGAATAAATATCTCTAATTTACTTGAAAAAATTTATGATATTCAAAGACTTGCTACAAGAATGTCAAACAGTTCAGCAAATCCTAAAGATTTTCTAAGCTTAAAAGCATCTTTGATGATGTTACCTGACTTATTAGATGCGACAGAATCTCTTGAATTTAACCCTCTTTCTCAAATTGGACAATATAAAGATGAAATTGCTGAATACACAAATTTAATTGATAGAACAATTTCTGAAAATGCATCTGCTCTAATAAAAGAAGGTGGAATTATTAAAGAAGGGGTATCAGGAGAACTGGATTACTTTAGAGAACTGCTTTCTGGTGGAGAAAATTGGCTAAAAGACTTTGAAGAAAAAGAAAAAGAAAGAACAGGAATTAAGTCCTTAAAAATAGGCTTTAACAAAGTATTTGGTTACTTCATCGAAATTTCAAATTCTTATCTTAATCAAATTCCTGAAGGTTATATCAGAAAACAAACACTTACAAACGGGGAAAGATTTATCACAGAAGAACTGAAAAAGCACGAAGATGATGTACTATCGGCAAAATTCAAATCTACAGAACTTGAATATAAACTATTCTGTGATTTCAGAGAATATTCAAAAGAGTTTGTTTCAAAAATTAGAGAAATAGCAGATTGCATTGCAAAATGTGATGTATATACAGGTCTTGCACAAACTGCTGCAGAAAATAATTTCTGCAAACCTATAATTGATGAATCTGATGATTTTATTGTTAAAAACGGACGCCACCCTGTATTAGAAAAGATACTTCCACTAGGTGAATATGTCGCAAACGATTTGGAATTAAAATGTAATTCTGCAGATTCTACCCAATTTATGATATTAACAGGTCCTAATATGGCGGGTAAATCTACATATATGAGACAAAATGCATTAATTGCGATCTTAGCACAAATAGGCTCATGGGTTCCTGCAGATTATGCAAAAATCGGAGTTATAGATAAAATCTTCACACGTGTAGGAGCATCTGATGATTTAACATTAGGGCAATCTACATTTATGGTAGAAATGATTGAAACAGCTTGTATTTTAAACTCTGCAACAGAAAGAAGTTTCATTTTACTTGACGAAATAGGCAGAGGCACAAGTACATATGACGGTGTTGCAATAGCTTGGTCAGTTGCTGAATATATTGCAACTAAAATTAAAGCAAGATGTATTTTTGCAACCCATTACCACGAATTAAACGTAATGACTAAAACTTATCCGCAAATTAAAAACTACAGAATTACTATTAGCGAAGAAAACGGAGAAATTGAATTTTTACGAAAAATAGTTCAAGGCGGAGCAAGCAAAAGTTACGGTATCCAAGTTGCTAAAATGGCAGGACTTCCAAGTGCGGTAATTAAAAGATCTCAAGATTTAATGACTAGAATGCAAAAAGATTACTCAAATAATCTTGCAACTCGCAAAAAAACATCAGATGCACCTACAGTTGATGTTCCTCAACTTAATTTATTCAACTAACCTTGACAAAAAATCAAAAATAATAAATAATATAGAAAAACAAGGAGGTTGAAAAATGTTTATACAAGAAGCTTTGAGAGTACCCCCCCCCCGCGAAACATAGGTTATTCTAGGGCTTTTACTCTCGCGGAAGTATTAATTACACTTGGTATTATTGGTGTAGTTGTGGCACTGACTATTCCGACATTAATTAGTAAATATCAAGAAAAACAAACAATTGTTAAACTTAAAAAAGTATATTCGATTTTACAAAATGCATATACTGCAGCAGAAGCAGAGTATGATAAACCAAGATATTGGTCAACTCCAGATTATACAGAAGAAAATAATATTATAATTTGGGAGATATTAACAAAAAATATATCTAACAAAAAAAAATGTAATAAAAATTGTTTTCCGACATATAAAAACCTAAAAGGACAAACATTATCTCTAGGAGGAGATATCCCCAATTATTTAACCATAGTATTACCAGATGGAGCTGTTTTATCAGCAAATTTTCCATGGCAAACTAGATATGTAGCGGGTGACAGATTCCCTGTAGGGCCAATAACAGTAGATTTAAATGGATTAAAAGGTCCTAACATTGCAGGGAAAGACTATTTCCGATTTTGGCTAACTCATGGGAAAGGAATACTTCCTTGCGGTGCACAAATATATCCAGATGATGACACTTGGGTTATTGGAATGCAAAGCGGTAACAATGGTTCATGCTTTACAGGATGGGTATTACAAAATGAAAACATGGATTATTTAAAGTGTAAAGATTTTACAAAATTTACTTGGTCTCACCCAAGTTGTGACTAAAGAACTATCCATAGTAATATTAATAAACATTTGTAAAAATTTAAAATTCAAATAACAAAAAATCTCCTGTTTGGTTTTAAATACAAACAGGAGGTATTTTTATGTCAGGTGTTGAATTAGAATTAAATAAAGTAACAGCTCCAATACAATTACAAACTGCTAAAACAAATAACAAAACAGATGAACAAATACCACAAATACCTGCATCTAATGAAACAGAGCAAAAACCTGACAGCTTTGAAAAAGCTCAAGAAACACCCCAAACCAATATAAAAGAAGAAGAAACCCAAAATAAAGAAAACAATAATCAACCAAAAAGTTTTAAAGAAAAATTTGCAAGTTTTTGTAAAACATTTGTAAAAACAGGAGATTACATAAAAGCAACAGGTGCAACTGTAATCTATGGAGGGCTTGCAGCTGGAGCCATAATGTTTTCTAACTGGCTTTTCAAAGGCTGGCCTAAAGTTATTAAAAAACAAATCAAATTTGAAGATATGTTCAACAAACCTCTAAAATGTATCAGTAAATCATCAAAAATATTTGCAGGAGTAACTGCAGCTGCTATCGGTGGTTATCAATTTGCTAAAGCATATCTAAAATCTAACCAACACGCAGCACATGTTGATCAAAAATTAAATAACTACTCAAAAGTTAAATCGTAAAAAAATCAATAAAATCTTCATTCATAAGACCTTGATTTTCTGCACTGCTAAGCCAAACCCATAATCTTGGATCATCTAACTTCAACGTATCTTCCTGAATTTCATTAATTTTATAATTTTCAAAAGTTTCATTCATATAAAAACCTCATTATAGTTACTTCTATAATGTATTTAATGAGAAATTTTTATATGTCAAACTAAATCAAATTTTTGTAATGCTCGTTATAAAAATCGCCAAAACTGTCATTTAAAATAGCTTCACGACATTTTTGCGAAAAATCTACAAGATATTTGATATTATGAATAGACAATAATGTTGCAGCAGTAGATTCTCCACATCTCCACAAATGTCTAATATAAGCTCTTGAATGATTTTTACAAGCATAACAATTACAACCTTCAACCAAAGGACGAGGATCGTCATAATATTTTTGGGTTTTAATATTCGATTTACCATTAGGAGTAAAAAATGATCCGTGTCTTGCATTTCTTGTAGGCAAAACACAATCAAACATATCAATTCCTCGTTTAATACCGTCTAATAAATCTTCAGGAGTACCTACTCCCATTAAGTAACGAGGTTTGTTATTAGGCAACAACGGTGCTGTGAATTCTACAAAGTGATTCATAATATCTTTAGTTTCACCAACACTTAATCCGCCAATTGCATAACCTACAGCATCATAAGATGAAATAACTGCAGCACTTTCACGTCTTAAATCATCGTAAAAAGCTCCTTGAACAATAGGGAAAAGAGCTTGTCTCGAATTAGTTTTTGCTTTAAAACATCTTTCTAACCAACGATGAGTTCGCTCCATAGCTTTTTTAGCAGTATCATAATCACAAGGAAATGGTGCACACTGATCAAATGCCATAATTATATCTGCACCGATATCTTGTTGAATTTCCATAGAAACTTCAGGATTGATAAAATGCTTTTTACCATCCTTAGGATCTCTAAATTCAACACCGTCTTCTGTTATCTTATTAAGATGACTTAATGAAAATACCTGAAATCCACCAGAATCTGTTAAAACAGGCTTATGCCAATTCATCCAACTGTGAATTCCGCCAAATTGTTTAATTAACTTTGTGCCAGCTCTCAAATATAAATGATACGAATTAGAAAGCATAATCTGAGCACCTGTATCCATAATTTGATCAGCTGTTAAAGTTTTTACAGCTGAATTTGTGCCAACAGGCATAAAGATAGGAGTTTTAATTATTCCATGAGGAGTTGTTAAAATACCTGCTCTTGCGCCTGTTTGTTTACATTCATGCACTAATTCATATTTAAAATATTCATGAGCATTATCTCTCATTAATCATCAACACTTTCTGTAACAATTTCCATCATATTTTTATAATCTGTACAAAGTTCTTCAGGCTTAAAGTAAATATTAATTTCTCTTTCAGCACTCTCAAGACTATCAGAACCGTGAATTGTATTATATTCTTTTAATTGAGCATAATCAGCTCTGATTGATCCTACATCAGCTTCACAAGGATCAGTTGCACCTAAAAGATGACGAATACCTTGAACAGCTTTATAACCTTGAAATACCATTGCAATAATAGGACCACTTGTAATATATTTTACAAGACTTGGATAAAATGGTTTATTGATATGTTCTGCATAATGTTTTGCAGCAATATCTTCTGTTACTTGAAGCATCTTCATGCCGATAAGTTTATAACCTTTCTTTTCAAAACGGCTGATAATCTCTCCGACACAACCTCTGATAACTCCGTCAGGCTTAATTGCCACAAATGTTCTTTCTTCTGTATGCATAATTCCTCCATTCAAGTTTATATTACCATAAAAATAAGCTATTTAACAGTTTCCATTTTCTTAATACTTTTCAATAACATAACTGACATCATTGCACAAAGAATAATAGCTGCTGATGCAAGTCCATACCAAAAACCTCTTAAATTCAAATGAAAATGGAAAGCTAATGTATACCCTAAAGGTATTGAAATCAACCAATAAGCAACAAAGTTAGAAATCAATACAACACCTGTTCGTTTCATCCCTTTAAAAATACCAGATAGTGCAACTTGCAATCCATCAAATACTTGGAACACAGATAAAATATATAAAACAGGGATAGAAATTTTAATCAAATTATTATCCTGAGTAAACAATTTTACTAAAAACTGAGGGAATGTTGCAAAAATAAATGCACTGCATAACATAAATCCTACAGACATTACAACTCCGACAAAAGAATATCGTTTTAGATCTTTTATATTCCCAGCTCCATTTGCAAACCCAACTTTAACAGCAATTGCATTTGATATTGCAAGAGGCACCATAAATGATACCGTAGTCAATGTACAAACTAAATTCTGAGCTGCAGCATACACCCCTGACACCCTGCCCATAATTATTGCAATACTGTTGAATGCTATAAATTCAACCATAATAGCACAAGATATAGGAATACCAATCTTAATTAAACTCTTATAATAATCAAAATCTTTGTAATCGTTGAAATTCATAACACTAAAACAATATATTAAAAGAGCAAACCCCATAAAATATCTAACAATGAAACTTGCAACAGCTAAGCCTAGAACCCCTAAAGAAGGAATTGGTCCCAAACCAAATACAAGAATTACATTCAAAGCAATATTCAAAAATACTGAAAAAACTGTTACCAAATTTGGAAACAAAACTATTTCAAAAGCTTGCAAAAACTCTTTTAATGCTGCGTGCAAGTAACCACCAAAAGTAGCAAAAGCAGTCACAAACATATATTGCTTAATCATTGGCACAAGTTTTGCTTCAAAATGCAAATAATCAATCAAAGGGATAGACGCAAGCACTGCAAACATTACAAGAACACTCAAAAACATTGAAAATCTTATAGTTGGAAAAAAATATTTTTTAGCACTTTTTCGCTCTCCTCTAAAATTCGACAATAGAGGAGAAACACTAGCTATCAATCCAATTCCAAATGTTTGAATACAATTTGTAATAGCTGTCGCAATACTAATCGCCGCCAAAGTATCCGTCGAATGATGTCCTGCAATCAAAACATCACCCGCACCGATTAATATAAATCCGAGGTTTCCCATAATAATGGGCAGGGCAATGTTTAAAAGTTCTTTTGCATAATACTTAAACTGAGTACTCATACGAGCATGATTATAACACAAACAAAGTTAAGCATTATAATCCAGTTTATTGCCAACATTTTTATCTTTAATAGCCTGTGCTTGCATTTTTATACTTTGAGCTTGAGCAGCTACTCGATAATCCTGATCAGAAGGGTCAAATGGTGCCATTGCTGATCTTATTACAGTATTTGCATCATTAATTGTTTTTTGTGGATTATTAGGATTTAATGCAGGCATTTTTATATCAACATGGCCTGCAAACGGAATTCCATCTGCATTACGTTCGATAACTATTGAACCAGCTAAAGCACCTCCGGCAGATTTATGTGCTAGTTCATGAGAATAAATCTCATCATAATTTTTCTTAATCAAAGCATCTTTTTGAGCTTTTTGTTGCTCTTTTTGCCTTTCAATAGGATTTGTAAACCTGTAAAATAAATTAATACCTGCCATACAAACACCTCACACACATACTACCTACTATAATTGTAACATATTTGTAAGAGGTTTTCAACCTTTATATTAAATAATATTTACCAAGGATAATCTTTTCTCATCTCCCAACCGTCCATTAAAATTTTTTCTCCACACATTAAACCTGCACCTGTCTTAGCACAACCTAGTGAATGCGTCTTTATTGCTTCTGCTGTTAATCCATGACCAAACATATACAATCCAGGCATTGATATATTATGATAAGAATCTTTAAAACCCTGAGCTGTAAACGTAACTACAAAAATATCTTTTCCATAGGTATTAGGATATTTTTCACCATTAATATCTATTGTAATATGAACATGACTATTATCTTGTTTTGTCAATGCTAAAAAAACGCCATCAGATAACAATATTTTATAATGCCCACTTCCAGAAGGATTATCATTATAAATTCCACCTTTAAGCATATACCCACCATTTGAATTCCAACATCCAGATTTATTACCACAGTTTTTAAGAACTTGAAATTTAGAAGCTAAATATTCCATAAAAAAATCATAAGAATTTAAACTCCAATTCCAATTTTCAATATCACCATTTTCTAGTTTAGACAATTCTACAGACTGTAACAATGCAGAATAAACCTTTTTTAATTGAGTGACTGTCTGCTTCTTTTTATAATTTCCAATCAATGCCGGCATTGTCATTGCAGCAACTACACCGATAATACCTAAAGTTATCAATACTTCTGCTAAAGTAAAACCTTTTTTCATTAAGAATCCTTTGCTATATTTGTGATAGACTACATCACTATTATAACATAGGACATATTTTGTGCAAACAAAAAAAAGGTTTAAGGAGCTTAAAAATGCCCCCCCCCCGACTTTGCGACATTAAATAATAACTTCATATTCACTGCTCCTTTTCATCTTATTACAATTAATATTATATCAAATATTTATGATATTTCAATAAAAAGCCGAAGATTTAAAATCTTCGGCTTTTGTTTTTATTTTTTATCTTTTCCTGTTCGTTTATAGAAATCTTCTATAAAGCCAGTATTAAAGTTTCCACTCATAAACACAGGATCTTCAATGATATCTTGGTGGAACGGAATTGTAGTTTCAACGCCAGTAATAACATATTCCTTCAATGCTCTATACATTCTACGTCTAGCTTCATTTCTTGTTCTGCCCCAACAGATTAATTTTCCAATCATTGAATCATAATACGGCGGGATTGAATAATCTTGGTATGCATGAGAATCCACTCTTACACCAAAACCTCCAGGAGTAACATAACCTGTAATAGTTCCCGGATTTGGCATAAAATCTTTTTCAGGATTTTCAGCATTAATACGACATTCAATTGCATGACCACGAAGAACTATATCATCTTGAGTGAAATCAAGTTTTTCACCTGCTGCAACCATAATTTGTTCTCTAACTAAATCAACGTTAGAAATCATTTCTGTTACACAGTGCTCAACCTGAATTCTGGTATTCATTTCCATAAAATACCATTTACCATCATGGTCTAGCAAGAATTCACAAGTTCCTGCACTTTCGTAATTAATAGCTTTAGCAGCTCTTACAGCTGCTGCGCCCATTTCTTTACGTGTAGCTTCGTCAATTGCAGGAGAAGGAGCTTCTTCCAACAATTTTTGGTGACGTCTTTGAATTGAACAATCTCTTTCACCTAAGTGAACAACATTTCCATATTGGTCTGCTAAGATTTGAACTTCAATATGACGAGGATTTTCTAAGAATTTTTCAGCATATACATCAGGATTTCCAAAGAAATTTTGAGCTTCTGATTGACAAAGATTCATATTAGTTTCAACATCTTCGTCACTTCTGCAAATTCTCATACCTTTTCCGCCACCACCTGCAGTAGCTTTTAATATTATCGGATAACCCACTTTATGAGCAAATTCTTTTACTTCTTCAGGAGTTTTTAAAATTCCTGTCCCAGGAGTAACAGGCACGTTGTTTTCAATCATAGTTTTACGTGCAGTAGCTTTATCTCCCATTTTTCTCATAGCTTCAGCTGTAGGTCCGATAAATTTAATACCATGTTTTGCACAAATTTCAGCAAAATCAGCTCTTTCAGACATAAAACCATATCCGGGGTGAATTGCGTCAGCTCCAGATACGATTGCAGCAGAGATAATTGCAGGTATACTCAAATAACTTTTAGAACTTTGAGCAGGTCCAATACAATAAGCTTCTGTTGCAAGTCTTACATGAAGAGAATTTGCATCAGCTTGAGAATAAATTGCTACAGTTGGAATACCAATTTCTCTACAAGCTCTTATAATTCTTACAGCAATCTCTCCGCGATTTGCAATTAATACTTTTCTAAACATATTTTCTTATCCCTATAAAACAGTAACAAGTGAATTTAAAAATTCACTTGTTACTACTCACTATTCTTTTATTCAATATACATCAAAACTTGACCGAATTCTACAGGTTGACCGTCTTGTACGCAAATTTCAACAATTTTACCTGAAAATTCTGATTCAATTTCATTCATTAATTTCATAGCTTCAACGATACATACAACATCGCCTTCTTTAATAGTTTGACCTACTTTTACAAATGGGTCAGCATCAGGAGATGGAGCAGAATAAAAAGTTCCAACCATTGGAGATGTCAAAGGTTTACCTTTTTTAACTTCTTTTTGTTCTGCAGGAGCTGAAGTTTGAGCTGGCTGAGCAGCTTGAGGTTGAGCAACTGGAGCAGCTACTACAGGAGCTGCTGTAACACCTACAACTTCATTTCTTAAAGTAATAGCTTGTTCACCATCTTCTAAAGATATTTCTGTTAAAGAATTATCAGCTAAAACTTTTGCTAATTTTTCAATATATTCTATATCAAATTTCATTATTTTGCCTTTCTTAAACATTATACAGAGTTACGCTCTATCTAAATATTCATTAGTTCTTGTATCAACTCTGATTTTGTCACCATTTGAAATAAAGAATGGAACGTTAACAACAGCACCAGTTTCAAGAGTTGCAGGTTTAGTACCGCCTTGAGCTGTGTTTCCTTTTTCAGATGGAGGAGTATCAGTTACTTCCAAAATAACGTGAGCTGGAAGATCTACACCAATAATTCTTGAATCATGCATTAATACTTGAACGATCATATTTTCTTTCAAATATTTAATACCATCTCCGATTTGGTCTTCGGTTAATTGAAGTTGTTCGTAAGATTCGTTATCCATCATAACGTATTCTTTACCTTCTTTATATAAATATTGCATTTCGCGTCTGTCTAACATAGCTTTTGCAACTTTTTCACCGGCTCTGAATGTTTTTTCAACAACTTGACCTGTTTCTACGTTTTTAAGTTTTGATCTTACGAAAGCTGCACCTTTACCCGGTTTTACGTGTAAAAATTCAACAACAGACCACAAACCGTTGTCTAGTTGAAGCGTTAAGCCTGTTTTTAAATCGTTTACTGAAATCATATTTTTCCCCTTTTCATAATAATATAATCATTCTATGTAAGTCGATAATACCATAAACATCAAAAACTTCAAACAATTGTTACAATTAAGACTGAAATTATTAACATACTGGCAAAAAATTTAATGTTTGATTATTATATAAACATAATAAAATGAGGGGTATAAAATTATGCAAATTTCAGCTATCAACAGATGTTGTCCAAAACCACAATTCACATCTCAAAAAAACAGTTATGAAAATCCTATTAACAGAAAAACAGAAAAAGGGCTTGCAATATGGGGCTCAATTGGCGGAAGTGCATTAGTGGGCGCTACAGCTGCAGGTATCGGAAGTTGTTTTATTAAGCCTGGAGCAAAAAATCGAGGACTAAAACTTGGCGGTATCGGAGCTGCAGCAGGATTATTAACTTTAGCTCTTACACTACCAGCAAAACTTTATGATACAAAAGTAAGAGCATTTACTAGAGAAAAAGAAATGGATGTGTTCTCTCGAGACAGAGAACTTAAATCTAACATTTTAGAAGAAGTTGATAATGAAGTAAAAGATGAAAATGTTTCCTTAGATCAAAAAATCAACCATTACACATCTGTTCAAATGGCAAACAAAGGCAACGGAATGCTTATTAAAGGAGTATAAATGAGAATTAGCGCCATTAATCATAGCTGCTCATTTACTCAACAAAAACAAACATCCAAAAATGATAATAACCCGATATCTAAAACCGGAGAAAAAGCAAAGCTTACTAAAGCTGCTTTTGTCGCAGGCTTAGGACTCGGAGCAAAGTTATTATTCGAAGTTTTGGATGGAGAATTTGTTGTTGATACGTTAGGCGACCAAGCTGAAAAAATTGTTAACAAACAACATAAAAACGCAACTAAAAACAAAAAACTTCTTTTAGCTCTTGGAGCTTGGGCTGGATTAGTTATGGCATTTATTGGCGGTTTTGCAATGCTCTATACAATTTTCAAAGCACCTAATATAAATTACAACGGGAACGTTAACGCATTAAAAAAAGGCAAAGATATGGACGTATATATTAAAGGTAACAAAGTCGAAAAAGAACTTTATACCCAAATGAATGAAAAAGCACAAAATGCAAATAAAGAAGAAAAAGCTAAATTAAAAGAACAGTATATGCAAATGAAAACGGCAAAAAATCAAATACCAGACTTTGTAAAATAGAAAATCTATTGACAAATCATAAAAAATAATAAATAATAAGGGAAAAGATGGAGGTTGAAAAATGTTTAGACAAGAAGCTTTGAGAGTGCCCCCCCCCCGCGAAACTTAAGTACACCAAGTATATTCAGTAAAAATCTTTACTTATCAAATAAAAGCTGTTATACTAGTGATATAAAACATCACAATAAAAAGAAAGCTTTCACACTTGCCGAAGTTTTAATTACTCTTGGAATTATTGGGGTAGTTGCAGCTATGACTCTACCCACATTAATTGCTAATTACAAAAATAAAGTCTTATTATACCAAGCTAAAAATTCTTATTCTATAATATCTAATGCAATGCAAATGGTTAAAAGTCACAACAATTTAGATTCTTATGGTGATTTGTTCAATAATTCATACACTGACGATGAAATTATTGATATCCTATCTAAAGATTTAAAAATGGTTAAAATTTGCAAAAAAAATAAAGGCGGCTGTTGGACTTGGGACACAAAAGCAAATAAAAAAATGTACGTAAATGGGCAAACTTTTGCCTATAATCATAACTATCTAACATCTGCGATATTAGAAGATGGAAGTGTTATTTATGTAACCAGGTATAATCATAATGGAGATTGTAAATGGGAAAATACTTATAATAAAACTGATGCTCAAGGCAATCCTATAAAAGATGCAGATGGGAACAATGTTGTTGGCATAATTGAAGAAAACAGATGTGGTGCAATCGGAATAGACGTAAATGGGAAAAAAGGGCCTAATCAAATGGATGCAGATACATGGACTTTAGACATATATCCTCAAAAAGTAACTGCACAATACCATTCATTTTTATATGACGATAATTTACATTATGAAAAATACAATGTAGGAGAACCTGCAAATTAAATTTTTATGCTAAAATAGTCTTGTAATGGCTGAAGGACAAATTTATAAAATTCATTCAGATTTTTATTACGTTGATGATGGCGTAAGCTCTTTTGAATGCAAAATTAGAGAAGTTTTGAAAAAGCAAAAAGAAAAAATTCTCGTCGGAGATTTTGTTGAGTTTGAAAACGGAGTTATCACAAATCTCATTGAAAGAAAAAATTTTATAAAACGTCCAAGCGTTGCAAATATTGATCAAATTATTATTGTATCTGCTTTAAAACAACCTGATTTAGACTTGCATCAGTTAAACAGATATATCGCTCTTGCAAAATATTACAATATCCCAACTGTTCTTTGTTTTAACAAAGAAGATTTAAAATGGGAAAAACAACTTGGAGAAAAGATTAAAAAAATTTATTCCCCCTTAGGATACAAAATTGTATTCACTTCAGCCACAGAACATAAGGGAATAAAAAACTTTGAAAAATTACTGGATGGAAAAACAAGTGTTCTTTGCGGAAATTCAGGAGTAGGCAAATCAAGCCTTGTAAATGCAATTAATCCTAATTTTAATTTAAGAACAAAACAGGTAAGTGAAAAAACTCTAAAAGGAACTCATACCACAAGACACTGTGAAATAATGAAACTCAATGATACCTCTAGAATCGTTGACACTCCAGGTTTTAGCAATGTTAAATTTGATTTTATTTTACCTGCAGATGTAGACCTTTTATTTGATGATATTGCAAAATATAGAGATGATTGCAAATATTCTGACTGCCTTCATATTAATGAAGATGAATGCAACGTTTTAAATAACATTGATAAAATTGACTCTACAAGATATGAAAGTTATCTTGCATTCATTGACGAAGCAAAAGAATACAAAGAACGCATAAAATACGAAGGCAAAAAACAAGAAAACAACAAAAAATTTGTCCACAACAAACATATTGCAAAAATTAGCGAGAAAAAACGACAAAGTGCAAGAAACACTTTAAAACAAAATATTTATAAGGATATTGAAAATGAAGATGAATGATTACATTGATTTAGTAAATAAAACAATTGATGAACTTATGCCTATAAATTATCCGCATAAGATTTTTAAAGCAATGAAATATACAGTTACACTACCAGGCAAAAGATTAAGACCAGTAATGTGTTTGGAAACCTGCAGAATGTTTGGAGGAAATTATGAAAACGCACTCCCAACAGCCTGCGCAATAGAAATGCTTCACGCTCAAACCCTTATTCACGATGATCTTCCTTGTATGGATAATGATATGTATAGACGTGGACAATTAACAAATCATATGGTATTTGGAGAAGCTCACGCAGTTCTTGCAGGAGATGCTCTTTTAACTTTTGCACCACAAATTATTCTAAAAAATTCAAAAGAATTAGGATCTGAAAAATTAATCAAAATTATGGAAGAATATTTCCAAGCAGCAGGAGCTTACGGAGTAATCGCAGGACAAGTTGTTGATATTGAAAGTGAATCTTTAATAAAAGCTATGGAATTTTCAGGCGGAATTGATAAAAATGACGAACAATTACCTGAAATTTTAAATTATATTCATAGCCATAAAACTGCAGACTTATTTAAACTAGCCCTAAGAACAGGAGCAATAATTGCAGGAGCAAGCGACAAACAATTAGAAGAAATTACAGAATTCGGCCAAACTCTTGGCGTCGCATTCCAAATTGCAGATGATATTTTAGATGAGACATCTACCTTTGAAGAAATGGGCAAAACTATGGGTAAAGATAAAGAAGCCGGCAAACTTACATATACAGCCCTATATGGTCTTGAAAAAGCAAAAAAAGATTTGAATCAACTAATAGACAAATGCTTTGACATCTTAAATAAAAACGAACTAAAATCAGAAGTTTTTGAACAGATTTTAAATAAAATCAGGATAAAATAAATTTAAATTTTGCAAATGCAGCATTATTATGCTATACTTATAAAACATAATACAAAAGAGAGTAGGAATTAATGATTACAGGAATATTTAATACTGGATACGAGGCAATATCAGCTGGAATATTAGCAGCATTTTTAGCTCAAGTTATTAAATTTTTTATATTCACAATTAAAACAAAAAAAATTAACTTTAAAATATTCACAACAACAGGTGGAATGCCTAGTTCTCATTCTGCAGGAGTAATGGGACTATCTACAGCTGTTGGATTAATTGAAGGCTGGGATTCTATTGTTTTTGCTATTTCTATAGGTTTTGCCCTAATCACAATGTATGATGCAGCAGGAGTAAGAAGAGCAGCTGGAAAAACTGCAGCTTGCTTAAATAGAATGATGGAAGACTTTTACAAACACGATGTTCAAGCAATAGGCGGCAAATTAAAAGAACTACTTGGACATACTCCATTTGAAGTTATTATGGGAGCAATATTCGGTATTGTATTTGCATATTTATATCATTTTTACATCTTAGGATAAATAAATAAAAAATCTCTTGCCTTTTTTTATTATTCATGTAATAATGAAATCATTAATAAGGGCTTATAGATAAAATCTATATCCGAAAGTTTGTACCCTTAGGGAAAGAAAGAGATACTCAAAAAGTAATGAGTGCTAAACAGCAGGAATTCAACTACAAATTCATAAAAGAAAATGCGAGTGCCGGAAGTTGGCGTAGAGGCTACGAATACCATCTTAAAGATATGGTATTTGATTCTTATCCTGAAAAAAACTTTTATATGGCTAAAGTAAAAGGAAATTTTCAGGATCATTATAATACTGATTTAATCTTTAAGAAAAACAAAGTAGAAGCAAGATGTAATTGCCCGCTTAAAGAAGAATGGTGTAAACACGCAGTAGCAGTTGCTCTTAAAGCAATAGACGAACACGCTTATGAAGACTGGCTTGAAACAAAATTTGGAATGGAATTTGATTTTCCTGATGAAAATACAGCACTTAATGAAACTCCTCAAGGAAATTACATTTTCCATTTTAATTCAAAACGCAAAGCAAATTTTTTCTCTGTATTAGTTAGATCAAGAGAAACCGGAAAAGTTGTAAGACAAATTGAACCAATTCTAAGAGCACTAATTGAAGCTCAAAAACAAAATCCTGATTTTGAATTAAATAATTCTCAAAAAGTTGAAGTTGCAATTTTCCAACAATTATTAACTGTATCAAGACAAGATAAAAAAGCAGGTTGGTACGATATTCCAATCACAAAATTCGGACCAATGTTTACTCTTTTATCTAAAGCAGATGAAGTTCTTGATGAAAAAACAAAAGAAAGATTAAAATTTACAGATGAAGAATGGAAGCTTATATTAAATGTTAATACAGGGGCACAAGGTACAATTCTTTTATCTTTAGAATGGAAAAGACCTGATAAAGATGACGTATACCCGCTTGAAGAAGTAAGGTATTTCTCAAGACATTTGAAATGGGGAAGATATAAAAATATAATATTCCCAACAAACATTGCAATGAGCTCAATTCCTCAAAATATATTAAAATCATCTTTTACAGACTTAAAAGATGCTGACGGCGGGAAATTTATTTATGAAGAATTACCAAAACTTCAAGAAATTATGGACGTTGAAATCGCTGATAACATTAGCCAATTAATGCTTACAGAACGTCCTCCTTTGAATATTGTAACAATGGGAATTGACTATGACCAATCATTAAAGGCATCTTTAGAATTTGAATATGACGGAGTAGTTGTTCCATATTCAAAAACAACTGCAGAAAAATCTCCATATATTACAATCAAAAAACCTGGAGAAGATTTGGTATATTGGATTAAGAGAAATCTTAAACACGAACAAGAAGCTTATCAAATGCTTTTAGCTTGCAGATTTGTTCCAATGCAGACTAATAACTTAGCTTTAGAAAAAGAAAATGCTATCGATTTTTATAACTACTATATTAAACAAGCAGGAGAAGGTTGGAAATTTGTAGAAAAAGATGATATGAATTTCTTTAAGCTAATGGACGATCCATTCAAGTTATGTGCAAAAATCGATTTCTCAGAAGAAGCAGAAGATAGTTTTGAAATATTCTTATACGGTCAAGCTGGAGAAGAAATTATCAACTTTGATGAAGTATATGAAACAATTCAAAGCGGAGAAAAATACAGTCGTATAAGAAGTCTTGGATTTGTTGAATACCCTGCACAAGATATTTATTCTATTATGCGTGCATTCAACTCATTTGATGTATACAGAAATAATGAAAATAAATTTATCGTAAAAACTTATCGTGCAGGCTTAATAAACGAACTTAAAAACCTAAATGTAGAACTTGTTTTGAGTGATGAATTTGAAACATTCTGGAAACAAATGTCTAATTTCTCAACATCAGAAGATTTAAAACTACCAACAGGAATTAATGCAGAATTCCGTGAATACCAAACTAAAGGTTTTGGCTGGTTGTGGTTCATGTATAAATACGGACTTAACGGAATCCTAGCAGATGATATGGGACTTGGCAAAACATTACAAGCTTTAGCTGTAGTTCAAAAAGCTAAAGAAGAAGACGGGCCTGCTCCAACTTTGGTAATTTGTCCGACTACTGTTGTTTTCAACTGGGAATCTGAAATTCAAAAATTTGCGCCTACATTAACAACTTTAAAACTTGCAGGAGTCGACAGAAAACAATTCTTTAAAGAAATTCCAAATTATGATGTTGTAATTACAAGTTACGCACTTGTAAGACGTGACATTAACAAACTCAAAGAATACAATTTCAGATATGTAATTCTTGATGAATCACAAAATATTAAAAATGCAATGTCACAGACTGCCCAAGCTGTTAAAAAGTTACAGGCATCACATAAATTGGCACTATCAGGTACTCCAATTGAAAATAAATTGGAAGAATTATGGTCTGTATTTGACTTCTTAATGCCTGGATTCTTATTTAATATGGCTGAATTTAATGCAAGATACGTAAATCCGATTATGGAACGTCAAGACAAAACTGTTGAAAAACGTTTGAAATTACAAATTTATCCGTTCATCTTACGTCGTATGAAACGAGATGTTGCAAAAGATTTACCTGATAAAGTTGAAAACATTGCATACTGTGAACTTACTGACGAACAAAGAGATTTCTATTTACAAGTTCTTGACAGTACAAAAGAAGAATTATTCAAATCTATTGAACAAAATGGACTTGAAAAGAGCAGATTATCAATTTTCTCAGCACTTTTAAGATTACGTCAAATTTGCTGCCACCCAAGACTTTATGATAAAGAAAATGTTAAAAATATCATGAAATCAGGTAAATTTGAAAAGTTGAAAGCTATGCTTGAAGAAATTATCGACGAAGGTCATAGAATTCTTTTATTCAGCCAATTTGTTGATATGCTTGACTTAATCAAAGCTTGGCTTGAGCGTGAAGGCATACCTTATGAATACTTAACAGGAAAAACAAAAGATAGACAAGGTGCTGTTGAAAGATTTAATTCTACACCATCAATTCCTATTTTCCTAATCAGTTTAAAAGCTGGTGGAACAGGTCTAAACTTGACAGGTGCTGATTATGTAATCCATTACGATCCATGGTGGAACCCTGCAGTAGAAGATCAAGCTACTGACAGAGCTTATCGTATTGGACAAACTAAAAAAGTATTTGTATACAGACTTATCACAAAAAATACAGTTGAAGAAAAAATTCAAAAACTTAAAACTGTTAAACGAAACTTAGTAGACAGTGTAATTTCTGTTGACAGAAATATTGTAAAATCTCTCACAATGGACGATATCAAAGAAATATTCTCTGTTGATTAATTCAAATAACTATTATATAAAAATATTTAATTATTTAATAAATATACTAATTAATTTTTTACCCTAAATTTTAAGATTTACAGATATGGAGGAAATATGAAAGTAAAAAATTGCAGGTTTATACTCAATACCCTAAGTAAAAGTGCTGAAAATAACAATTTATCAGTAATGCCTAAAATTAGACCAAGATACTCACACAAATTAATTGATGCAGATTTTAATCCTTATACAGCAGAAATTAACTTAAACAACATTACCAGTTCAAGAATTTTAAAACCAATTGTTAAAAATTCAATACAACATACAACAAAACATGCAGAACAATTTCAAATTATTGCAAGATATATAGCAGGTTTTTCTGAAAATATTAATACTGGTATTAACAATTTCCAAAAATTTATGCTAAAAAGTTTCCCACAATATCAATCTCAAAGATTTAATAAAAAATATTACCAACAAGTTATAAAAAAAGACGGAGTAATAAAACAAGGAGATAATTTGTTTGAAAGAGCTAAAAAATATGTAGATGCTCTAAAAAAATACCCGACTTACGAACCATTTGAAAATGTAAAAATTTGGGCAGAAGAAGGCTTCGAAGAAATGATAAATAATAGAATAACAAAAAATAAACTAAAAAGAACTAATTTATTAGAAGTAGAAGCAAAACAAGCTGCAAAACAAAAATAAAAAAATAAAAAAGGACTTATCAAAAGATAAGTCCTTTTTTAAAGCTTAAAAAAATTGCTTATTTTTTGTTAACAGCTTCTTTGAATTTTTTACCTGCAGAGAATGCTGGAACTGTTGTTGCAGGGATTTTTAATTCTTTACCAGTTTGTGGGTTACGGCCAATTCTAGCAGCTCTTTTTCTAGATTCAAATGTACCAAAACCAACTAAAGTAACTTTTTTACCTTTAGCAACTGTTTTTTCAATTGTTTCAATTAAAGCGCCTAATACTTCAGCTGCTTCTTTTTGAGTTACGTTAGATTTTTTTGCAATTTCTTGTACTAATTCTTCTTTGTTCATTATAAAACTCCTTCTCTTATTTGTACATTTCCAATTATAGCGAAACCTATTTTAAAAGCAAGTATTTTAACGTTTTTTAACACTTTTTAACCTAAAAAACATATAAATAGAGGAAATAAATAGAATCAAATTCAAATTGTATTACAAAAAGTAATGAAAACAAGTAATTTTGAGTAATAAAAATAAGTTTTTGATATAATATTAGAGGAATTAAATAAGGGAGTGTAAAAGAATTTTAAGATGAAAGAAAGAATTTTATTATTCACAATTGTCTTTGGGCTCGGAGTGTTCATTTATATATTCCAAAGTTATTTTAATACTGTATGGGGACTTGCTCTTTTATGTACATTTATGTTTATTTATGCACTATTTATGAATCTTTCATACAAATTAAAAAAACGTAAATTACAAAAATACCCACAAATAATAAATGAAAATTATAAACCATTTGTAACGGTAATGGTCCCTGCACATAATGAAGAAACTGTTATTACAAATACAGTTGAAAACATTTTACAGATGAATTATGAGAACTTTGATGTAATCGTAATTGATGACAGAAGTACCGATAATACTGCGTCTGTAATTAAAAACTTAGAGCAAAAGTATGAAAAAGTAACAGCATTAATAAGATCTACAGATGCATTCCCTGGCAAATCTGCAGTTTTAAATGATGCATTTAAAATAGCAAAAGGAGAAGCTATTTTAGTATTTGATGCAGATGCTACAGTAGAACCTGACTTTTTATCAAAACTTATACCATATCTTGAGCCAAAAGATGTAGGAGCCGTACAAGCTAGAAAAGTTATAAGAAATAAAAATCAAAATCTTTTAACAAGATGTCAAAACAATGAATATACAATGGATACACATTTCCAAGTCGGCAGAGATTCTGTTAAAGGAGCGGTAGAACTTCGCGGAAACGGAGAATTAATAAAAAGAGAAGCTCTTGAAGACATAAACGGCTGGAACAATTATACTATTGTTGATGATTTAGATATGTCTACAAGATTACATATCAAAGGCTGGGACGTAAGATTTTGTCCAGATGCAATTGTATATGAAGAAGGAATTGCATACATAAGACCTTTATACAGACAAAGAAGAAGATGGCTTGAAGGAACTATTAGAAGATATTTAGAATACGCAGGAGATGTTTTATTCTCTAAAAAAATGTCACTGCGTGCTAGCCTTGATATGACAGCTTATATTTCTCAATTCATTATGCCAGGTTGGTTTTTAATGGAAATTCTGATTAGAGGATTTAAAGTTCTTGCAAAACAAGCGCCACCGCACATGCTTTATTCTTCTATTTTTATAGGATGTGTAATTGGCTTTGGATTTTTCTTCGGTGCAAGATATGCATTGAGAAGATATGATTACATGCCTCGTTTAGATGCGACATTTGAAGCGTTAGAAACTTCCATATACCTATTTATTATTTGGTTCCCGCTTGTATTATATATCTGTTTCAAAATTTTATTTATGAAAAAAGATATGAATTGGGGGAAAACTGCTCACGGACTTGTTATGGAAGAAGAAGCAAGTATTAAAGCTTTTATAAAAAAAGAATTAGAAAAAACTAAAAATTATACTAAAGAATACACAGAAAAATTAAAACAAATACTAGCTGAAAAAACAGAATCTTTAAATATAGAAAATTTAACTAATCCAAATAAAGATTCTGACAAATCACTAAAAGACTAAAAAGGAGAAAATAAATGACAACAGAAACTATTATTGATGTAAAAAATAAAATCAGAGCAGTAAATGATTTCCCAAAACCTGGTATTATTTTTAGAGATATTACAACTGCACTAAAAGAAGCTGATACTCTAAAATTAATGATTGATTACCTTTGCGAACAATTTAAAGATGTAAAAATTGATTACATCGCAGGGATTGAAAGCCGTGGATTTATCTTTGGAATGCCTATGGCATATAAATTAGATGCTGGCTTTGTACCTATCAGAAAGCCAAATAAACTACCTGCAGCAACATATTCTCAAGAGTATGAATTAGAATACGGTACTGACAAAATTGAAGTACACCAAGACGCATTCCCTCAAGGAGCTAATGTATTAATCGTTGACGACTTACTAGCAACAGGCGGAACTGCAGAAGCAGCGTGCAAATTAGTTAAAAAGACAGGTGCAAATTTAGTAGGTATAGCATTTTTAATTGAACTTGAAGACTTAAACGGCAGAGAAAAACTTAAAGATGCAGGCAAAGTTGTTTCTATGTTAAAATACTAAATAAAAATTCTAACAAATTTTATAAAAAAAGAGCCTTCAAAGGCTCTTTTTTTTATTTATAAAACTTATCTTGTATAAATATCAGTTTTTGATATTGCTAAATTTTCGGGTTGATAATTTTTTATATATTCAATAGCTTCTCTCGGAGTATTTGCAATAAAATATAATTTTTTAGCAGTATCACGTGCAAATTTTTGACTTATAATTTCGTCAAAAAACTCTATCAATTTATCATAAAAACCATTTGTATTTAAAATAACAATAGGTTTATTATTGTATCCTAGTTGTTTTTGAACAATCATTTCAGATAATTCTTCTAAAGTTCCAAACCCTCCAGCCAAGGCTACAACAGCATCAGATAGTTCATCCATCTTAGCTTTTCTGCTTCTCATACAAGGAGTTATAAAAAGTTCAACACATTCATCTGTATAAACTCCCATATTATGCAATCTCTCAGGCATAACCCCAATTAATTGAGCACCATTTTGTTTAACTTTTTCGGCACAAGCCCACATCAAGCCTAATGAACTTCCGCCATATACCATATCATAGCCAGACTTTCCGAGTAATTCTCCAAATTCTGCGGCTGCTTCATAATATAATTTTTCTAAATAGTTACAAGATGATGCAAACACACATACTCGTTTTATATCAGTCATCAAATCCTCCACCTATTTTATAATAATAAGAGCAATTTATGCCTGTGCCAGCTTCTGAACAATCCTTCTTTAATTCATCCATACTCTTATCAAATCCAAAAGGCTCAATTTTCCCGCCATCATAGATATTCACACCATAAATATCTTTGCCCCATCTATTCGGAGGCAACAAACCATTTATATCAAACATCATCAAGAAAAAAACATCATCAGCCTTATCTGACTTGATATCTTTTATTCCAACTATTGTATTATTTTCAGCGAAATAAAAGTCATCAAAGAAATATCTTTGACCTTTATAAATCCGATTACCATTGATATAACGTGGTCTATAATGTCTAATTGGATAATTAGCAGTATTTATTCTCAAATATGGCTTTACGATTGTAAGTAAAAGTTTTTCTCTTTCATCTGGAGTATCAGCCTTATTAAAACTTTTTATCATGTCATCTGAAATATGAGCATTCATTACTGAAAACATATACTCCACACGATTAAATGTTTCATTCCATTTAGATATGAAATTGGCTTGGCGAGTATTTTCAATAGAAAATGGCATTATCAAAAGAATTACGCCAAGCATTACAAATAATGCAATTGAATATTCTAATTTCCAATAATGTTTCTTTACCATAATAAAGATACCTATTTTTTAAGCCATATCTATTCTTTTCTTTTCCTCAATGAGTTTTTCATAAATCCATTCAGGAACAAAGTTTTTACCTAAAATAATTTGACCGTTCATGATATTTGGTGCGTGGAAATCAGATCCTCCAGTAACGATCAAACCTAATTCCTCAGCCATTGATGAAAAATATTCAACACATGCAGGAGAATGCTTTCTATGATAAGCCTCAATCCCTCTAAGTCCATATTGCATTAATTCTTTAATTAAATCTTCTGCAATATCTAAATCATGAGGATGCGCAATTACGGGAATACCACCTGCGTCATAGATAATCTCAACTGCATCTTGAGGTGATACAGTCTTCCTTTGAACATATACAGGAGAATCATCATGAATATATTTTGCATAAGCCTCAATTACGCTATTAGTACCTCCAGCATTAGTAATAGCTTTCGCAATATGAGGTCGACCAATACTACCACCTTCTGCAACTTGTTTTTTTATGTCATCAAATTTTATTCTGATACCTTCTTTTTTAGCCAAAAGATTAATAATTTCTTTTGTCTGCTTTACACGTGCTTGTTGCTGCATTTTCAATAAATTTTGAAAATCACTGTTATTCACATCCATAAAATATCCTAAAATATGGACTTCATAATTTTTGTACAAAGTATTTACTTCAATACCTTGAATGATTTCTAATTTATCTTCTTTATTAGTTTTTTTCAAATAGTCTTTTGCGACTTGATACGAAAGAATATTATCGTGATCAGTCAAAGCAATTACTTGGAGCCCAACATCAATGGCAGTGTCCACAATCTTTTCGGGAGAAAAGACACCATCTGAATAAAGGGTGTGAATGTGTAAATCACTTTTCATTTTCCTCTTCCTTTTTACTCTTATCTACATAACAAAAAACTCTTTTTATAGCTACAGTATGCCCGCTTGTTTGATCTATTTCAACTTCAACAGCATTTATTTGGACGACATTACCGTCAGCTACATCATATCTTTCAGGAATAACCGTTGTAAAACGGTTTAAGGAAGTACGATAATCCATACCAATTACACTATCTACGGTTCCACAAAAACCAGCATCAGTGATGTATCCCATATTATTGACAACCTGCTCATCAGCTGTCTGAACATGAGTATGAGTTCCGAAAAATGCACTTACTCCCAAATCTGCACAAAACCTGCCGAAACAAATTTTTTCAGCAGTAGCTTCTGCATGAAAATCAACAATAATAATCGGAGTAATTTCTTTTAATTTAATGATTTCATTTTTCACAACTGACCATTGAGATTCAATAGGAGCCATAAATACTCGACCTAAAACATTTATTACTCCAACTTTTATACCATTAGGAAGTTCAAAAATACGACTTCCAAATCCCGGAGTATTTTCCGGATAATTAAAAGGTCTGACTAACTTATCAGCCTTATCGATGTAGTTAAAAATTTCTTTTTTATCCCAAATATGATTACCAGAAGTCATACAATTAAGACCATATTCGGATAATTCATTATAATTCTTTTCTGTTAGACCAAATCCATGAGATGCATTTTCTACATTAGCGATGATAAAATCATAATCTTGTTTATTTTTTTCCAAAAAGTCTTTTATGGCGTACCTACCCGGTCTGCCTACCAAATCTCCAAAAAATAAAATTTTTAATATATTATCATCACTCTTCAACATAATTTTATTTATCCTAAAGTTTTGAGATCAGGAAGTTTAGCTATTTTTGAAAAAGCTACCTTCCTGAAATCTTAACTTTTTATTTTATTTTGCTATTTCAGTTGTTCTGAATTCTCTTACCACAGTTACTCTGATTTGTCCCGGATAATCAAGTTCATCTTCAATTCGTTTTGCAACATCTCTTGCTAGTTTTTGAGATGCTAAATCGTCAAATTTTTCAGATTCAACAATAATTCGAACTTCACGCCCAGCTTGTACAGCAAATGATTGTTTAATACCGTCAAAGCTGTTTACAATTTCTTCAATTTTTTGTAAACGTTTGATATAAATTTCCAAAGTATCACGTCTTGCTCCAGGTCTGCCTGCAGAAATAGCATCTGCAACTTTTACAAGAACTGCTTCAATTGTATTTGCAACAACATCATCATGGTGAGCTTCTATAGCATGAATAACTTCAGGTCTTTCTCCAAATCTTGCTGCTAATTCTACACCTAATTGAATATGAGTACCTTCTTGTGTCTGATCAACAGCTTTTCCAATATCGTGTAAAAGACCTGCACGTTTTGCGATTTTTTCGTTAGCTCCTATTTCAGCAGCCAACATGCCTGCGATATGACCTACTTCTAATGAGTGTTTCAAAACATTTTGACCATAACTTGTTCTATAGTATAAACGACCTAGAGTTTTGATGAGCTCTTTATTTAGGCCCATAACACCCATTTCTAAAGCAGCATTTTCACCTTCTGACCAAATTTTCTTATCAATTTCTTCTTGAGCTTTTTCAACCATTTCTTCAATTCTTACTGGGTGAATACGGCCATCTACAATCAATTTTTCTAAAGCTAATTTTGCTATTTCACGTCTTACTGGATCAAAACTTGATAATACAACAGCTTCTGGAGTATCATCAATAATTAAATCAACACCTGTTAATGTTTCTAATGCTCTAATGTTGCGTCCTTCACGACCAATTATGCGACCTTTCATCTCATCGTTTGGCAATGCAACAACTGATACTGTTGTTTCTACAACTTGTTCAATCATACATCTTTGCATTGTAGTTGATAGAATTTCTTTTGACTTTTCTAATGAAATTTCTTTTATTTTAGCTTCATTTTCACGAATTAACTGCATCTGTTCTTGAGCCAAATCATGTTTTAGTTGGTCTAAAAGCATATTTTTAGCTTCTTCTGCAGACATGCCAGAAATTCTTTCTAACTCTGTTGTTTGTTTTTGAACGATTTCTGCTAAATAATCTTCTTTTTCTAATAATTCATCTAATTTTCTTTGAGCTTGCAAATCTTTTTCAGTATATTCTTGAATTTTATCCTCAAGCATATCTTCTCGTTTTGCTAATTTTTGTTCTTGTCTTGCAAGTTCTTGTCTTCTTTCTCGTTCTTCTTCGTTTAATTTTTCTCTGTCATCTTGCAATTCTTCAATTGCTTTGATTTTTGCCTCTTTTAAAAGAAGTTTTTCCTTCTCTTCTAATGCTTTTCTATCTTTTTCAACGGATAAAAGCACTGATTTTGTCTTACTCTGTTGGACAAAAAGCACAGCGATTAAGGCTATTACTGCAATAACCGCTAGAATTAATAAAAATTCCATTAAGTTTTATACCTTATCCTTTTCTATTTTTTATATAATACATGCAATTCCCGATACATATATCCTATCGGGTTGAAACCATTTATTTAATTAATGTTACGTCATTGCATATATTTCAAAAAAATATTTACTACTACATCTGTTACTATATTAACATGAGATTAATATTTTGTATAGTAGCAAATTTATTTTTTACGCCAAATTGTAGGGACTTTTTGTTCTTTTCCTAAAATCAGAGGAGCATCTACATTTTTATACAAAACTGGTTCAAATCTACCATCTTTAGAAAGAGCTTCCCACAATGGAGAATTTTTATATATAAAAGTACAATAATCACTAACAAATAGTTTATCTTTATCATTCACATGATTATCAGCAATATAGACATGATCTTTTTCAATATCTCCAAGTATAAAAAGCCCACCTGGCAATAATTTTTCATATACCTTATCTACTATTTTTTCAATAATTTCTTTTTTATTAATATTTAAATCTTCATTAAAACTAAATTCGTTTGCAGAAAAATTTCCTGTTTCGATATACATTGCATTTCTAAATAAAACAGCTCCAACTTTTTTATTCGGTAAAACTTTATCTATATTATTAATATTGCCTTTATTAATCTCTATTTTATCTTTATGCTCATCTTTCAATTTATAATATTTTATTTTGAAATAAGGAGATCTCTCCAACTGACAAAGATAGTTTATGTCATTAATTTCATAACTCGGGTTTTTTGTTTCTTCCATTACAGAATAAAATTTTGACTTTATTTCCCTTGTATTGGAATCATCTAGCATTGAAAACTCAGGGAGTAATAAATAATCATACGACATTGGATAAAAAACAGTATAAATTCCCTTTTTACCAAGTTCCACTGCTCTATCAGATGTGTCAAAACAGTAAATCTTATATTTTCCATTTGATTTATCTATAAGCGAATATAAAGAAATAGCTTCCTCTCCATTCGAAGATGCAAAATCTAAAATATCAGTCCCTTTTGGAAATGTTTTTTTTAAAAGAGTAGCAGCACAATCAAGAGTATCTGCATCTCTATAAAAACATGTATCACTGTAATTATTTTCATCATTTTTCAGCTTTAAGCTTGAAAAACTAGGAGATTGTTTTGGTTTTACTGAACTATAAAATCCATAATTTGAATATTTAAAATTATTTACTGCTGATATTTTCATAATTACTCAAATTTTTATAAAACTCGGGAAACAATTTTTTGATAGAAGCTTTAATAATAATTTACAAACTGAGGTAAAAGTGTTATACTAACAAGCGAAAAAGGAGAGAGAAAATATGGAAATTAAAGTTTCACAAAACGTTAAAGATACTCCCGTAGAAGTTCTAGTTATCAACAAATTTGAAGGTGAAAAAACATCTGAAGAATTAGCAAATACATATGCTGTTGATAAAGATCACTTTGAAGGAAAATTTGGCCAAACATATCTTTTACACACACTAGGAAAAATTCCTGCAGATAAAATTTTAATTATCGGTTTTGGTAAAAAAGAAGAATTTGATCATAATAAAATGCGTGAAGCAGTTGCTAAATCAATAAAAAAATTACAACAAATTAAAGCTAAGAAAGCAGCTTTTGATTTTGACGTAAATGTGGATTACGGTAAATCTGCAGCAATTGGTGCAATGATTGCTGATTATGCATACGACAAATACAAATCAGAAAAAGCTCACCATTTAGAAGAAATTACATTTGCAAGATTTTCTGAAAACGACCTAAATGAAGGTAAAATTTTTGGTGAAGCAATGAAATTTACTCGTGACCTTGCAAACACACCTGCACAAATTGCAACACCTACAAAACTTTCAGAAATTGCCAAAGACCTTGAAGGAATCGAGACTAAAGTATTTGATAAAGAAGAAATAGCAAGAATGGGTATGGGAGCATATTTAGCAGTTGGACAAGGGAGTGTTCAACCCCCTAAATTTATCCATATGAAATATACAGGCAAAAATATTAAGAAAAAAATTGCTCTAATCGGTAAAGGAATTTGCTTTGATTCAGGCGGACTTGATATTAAACCGGCATCATCTATGCTTACAATGAAAGACGATATGTCTGGTGCAGCTTGTATATTGGGAGTAATGAGAGCATTATCAAAATTAAAACCTGATATGGAAGTACACGGTATCATAGCAGCTTGTGAAAATATGCCATCAGGCTCTTCTTACAAACCTGGTGATATTTTAACTGCTAAAAATGGTAAAACAATTGAAATTGATAATACAGATGCAGAAGGTAGATTAACACTCGCAGATGCTCTATGTTATGCTTGTGAACTTGGTGTAGATGAAGTAATTGACATTGCAACCCTAACAGGTGCATGTATGGTAGCACTTGGCACTGTAGCATCTGGCATTATGGGTAATGATCAAGAAATGATTAACCGAGTAATAGAAACTGCAAAAGAATCCGGAGAAACTTTCTGGCAATTACCAATGTTTAAAGAATATTTTGACAGTTTAAAATCTGACATAGCAGATATGAAAAACACAGGTTCTCGTAACGGCGGAGCATCAGCAGCTGGATTATTCCTTCAACAATTTGTAAAAGATACAAAATGGTGCCACATTGATATTGCTGGAACCGCATATATTGAAAAACCTCAAAAAGAATTCATTGCAGGTGCTACAGGTGCAGGCGTTAGAACTCTTTTGAATTATGTGACAAAATAATTTAATCATAAATCTAAAAAAAGGAGCTAAATAATTTAGCTCCTTTTTTAATTAGAAAAATATCTTTCCAAACTGTCCGCTATAGCTTTTGCATATTGTTTTTGAAATTCTGGATTAATCAAATTTGCATTATCTTCAGGATTAATAAGATAGGACACTTCAATCAACAAACTTAACGCATTCGTATTTCTGACTACAGCAAGACTTCCTTGTCTAACTTTATCATTTGGAATCCCCATTTCTGAAACAACAGTCTCCATAATCTTATCAGCAAGAGGCTTTGCTTGTGGGTAATAGTAATATATGCTTGTTCCTCTGTTTTTATTTGGGTCTTGACCATCAGGTAAAGCATTTCCATGGATGCTCAAAAATACAACCGAATCGCCATAATTTGCAATTTCGACTCTATCTTTCAAACTGACATAATTATCAGCTGATCTTGTCATTATAACTCTTGCACCGCGTTTTTTTAATTCTGTTTCAACAAATTTTGCAATAGCTAAGTTTATATCTTTTTCTTTATTTCCAAGACAACCCATTGCACCATTTTCCGTACCTCCATGTCCTGCATCTATTGTTATTCTAATGTTATGCAAAGGACGTCTTGAATTTGTAATTACAGGCTTTCTTATTTTTAAAATAAAATCATTTCCTTGGTATTCACCACTATACCCTAGAAGTTTGCGAGTACTTATTGCATCTTTATAAGGAAAATCATATAAGTATACATTATCAGGTTGATCTTGAATATTATAAAACTTCATTAAAAACATATCATCTTCAACCATTTCAAATGGAACTTTTTTATTCAAGTGAAAAACGAACTTAAAATAATCATCTTCATCAAGATACTCATATCCGCTTAAATTTGCCAAATTTTTATCCGCTTGAGGAGTAAACTTTACATCAGATTTTAAAATCCATCCATACTTATCTTTACCTAAAACAACTCTGTAAAACCCGTCTTTTTCCCCATCGATTATTAAATTTATATCTCTTTGCAAATGCGCCATTCTATTAATTCCAGCATCAATAGGTGTTGATCGCAAAGGAGCTTTTTCAGTTGTTACAATACCATATTTAGTTTCTTTATATGAAGTAAAAACTGATGGAGTTGATTTAACTGATTTTATATCTTGTTTTGTAATCACAAAGATTTCTCTTTGCTCTTCGGATTGAATTACAAAAGTATTAGCTCCGTTATTTAAATTTACAACATAAGCAAAAGCTCCTGTAGGATGCAATGGAACATCTTGACCATTTATCTTTAGAGGTTTATCAGACGAACCAACAAAAAATGTTGAACTGGAATTTAAAATAATATCATTTTTTGCAGGATACACAATATCAAATGCAAAAGCTTGACTACCAAAAACTATCAACCCAAATAACAAAACCAATTTTTTCATAATAAAATTATATCACGAAGAATATTTCCAAGAAAATATCACACTTAAAATTATTTAATATTTAATTAATTTATTATTCCTTATGCTAAAATTAAAGAATAAACGATTTTAATTACCGATAAGGGGTATGTTGTGAGAGAAAGATTAAGAAGAAAAGAGCCGGAAAACGAAACAGAAAAACGCAATAAAACCTTTGATCAAATTTTAGCATTTTTACACATATTTTTTGCAGGTTTTATGACCCTGCTTATAATATATTTATTCTTTATTATGGTAGTTGATGTAGGGAAATACAGAGCTAGAGCAAGAAGCCAACGAGTTGGCAGAATATTCTCAATGCGAGGTGATATCTTCGACAGAAATGGAATAAAACTTGCAACAGATAAAGTATATTCTGATGTTTATGCACACCCTGCAGATTATGATCATTCTCCGGAAGAATTAGCAAAAATGCTTGCTCCACTTCTTAAAATGCCAAAAGATACTCTTTTACAAAAGCTTAAAAAACCAGGTCCTGTAATTACCCTAAAAAAAGATATTGACAGAAATACAGCGAAACAAATCTCAAAATTACATTTAAGAGAAATAAGCTTAGGCAAAAAAAACACAAGAGAATACCCTCAAGGAACTCTTGCTGCACACGTTTTAGGATATTATAACTTTGATGCGGATATCGCAAATGGGATTGAATACACAGCAAAAGATCGATTAGAACACGTTATTAATACAGTAAAATATCAAAAAACACGTGATGGAAAAATTATTTATGATTTTACAACAGATCCTGTAGCTACAACAACAAATCCAAAAGGAGAAGACGTTACACTCACAATTGATGCTGCAATTCAACATGTCTGCGAAAAAGAAATTGAAAAAATGGTTAAAGAAAAAAATGCAGAACGCGGAACTGTAATCGTTATGAACCCTAAAACTGGAGAAATTCTAGCTTATGCAGTATATCCAACATTTGACCCTAATAATTATAAAAAAGCAACTCCACAACAACTTAAAAACTGGACATTGACAGATGTATTTCCTCCAGGCTCAACTTTTAAAACAATCACTGTTGCAAGTGCAATGGATCTAGGAAAAATTAACGAACATTCAACAGTACTTGATACAGGTAAAACAACTATTGGGAAATGGGAAATTAAAAACTACGACTACGACGTTCACCCATATCCTGGCAACATAACTCTAGAATATTTATTTGAACATTCAAGTAATATCGGAGCAATTAATATTGCAAAAACAATGTCACCTTCTGAATTTTACGGAGTATTAAAGAAATTCGGATTTGGAACAAAAACAGGAATTGATTTACCAGGGGAATCTTCAGGTCTTTTACCATACTGGACATACTGGGATCAAGGAATCCAAGCGACGATGTCATACGGATATGGGACATCAGTTACTGCAATTCAAATGATTTCAGCAGTACAAGCACTTGCAAATAACGGAGTAAGAATCACCCCACATATCATAAAATATTCACAAGAAGAATATGACAATAAAATCCATCATACACAAGTAATTCAACCAGAAACAGCTCAAGCAATTACAAGACTTCTTGCTGCAAGCGTTAATAACGGAAGATCTGTAATTAAGATGGATAAATATAATGTAGCAGCTAAGACTGGAACTTCAAGAAAGCCTAAAGAAGGCGGAAGCGGATACACCCCATTCACATACACATCAACAATAGGTTATCTACCGGCATCAGATCCTCAAATTCTTGTATATGTTATGGTAGATAGTGCAAAAGTTGGTGCAATTTGGGGTAACACAGTTGCGGGGCCGGTATTCCACGAAGTTACAACTCAAGTTGCAAGAATTCTTAATTTAAAACCAGATAAGATTACACCTGATAAGAAAAACTAAGGAGATATAAATGAAATTAGATGAATTAATTGAGTATTTAGACTACAAAGACTTAATAAACTTCAAAAATATTGATATTACAGGTATTTCATACAATTCAAAAACAACTAAAAAAGGCGATATTTTCGTATGTTTAGTCGGAGAACACACTGACGGACACGAATTTGCTCAAGATGCAATTGAAGCAGGAGCTGCGGCATTATTAGTTGAAAGAAAAGTAGAAGGAACAAAAATTCCTCAAGTTGTAGTAGCTTCTACAAGACATAAAATTGCAGATATTGCTGACAGATTTTATTCAAGTCCATCAAAAGGAATTAATCTTATCGGTATTACTGGTACAAACGGAAAAACAACAGTTACTCACCTAATTCAAAAAATCTTTGAAGAAAATAATGAAAAATGTGCATTAATTGGAACATTAGGTTATAAATTATCTTCTAACGGAGAATATAGAGATGCAAAACATACAACACCACAAGCTCCAGAATTACAAGCTACTTTAAGAATGATTAAAGATGTCGAAAAAATTGATAATGTTGTAATGGAAGTAAGCTCACACGCTTTAGAACAAAACAGAGTAGGTGGTTGCCGATTTAACGGTGCTGTATTCACAAACCTCACTCAAGACCATTTAGATTACCACATTACAATGGATAATTATTTCAAAGCAAAAGCTCTACTTTTTGAACATTTAACAGAGGGCGATTTTGCAGTAATAAATGCTGATGATGAATATGGTGACAGATTTATAAGTGTTGTTCCGGAAGGTGTAAGAGTTCTTACATACGGGGTAAGACAACAAAGCGACGTAATGGCAAGGAATATTAATTTCTCATTAAACGGTGCTGAATTTACATTAGTAGCAAATGCTAAAGAACACAAAGTAAATCTTCATATGAACGGTATGTTCAGTGTATATAATGTCCTAGCAGCTGTCACAGCAGCTCTTGCAATAGGAATTGATATTGAAACAGCTATAAAAGCTTTACAAAACGTAAAAGGAGTTGCAGGAAGATTTGAAGTAGTTGTAAAAAAACCTCTTGTAATTGTAGATTATGCACACACTCCTGACGGATTAGAAAATGTATTAAAATCAGCAAGAGAAATTACACCTGAAGACGGCAAATTAATATGCTTATTCGGTTGCGGTGGCGACAGAGATGCAACAAAACGACCTAAAATGGGAGCTATAGCAGAAAAATTTGCAGATAAAATAGTAATCACAAGTGATAATCCAAGATCAGAAGATCCTCAAACTATAATTACAGACATTATTGCAGGCCTTAAATCAGTAAATACTGAGAGCGTAATTGTTGAACCTGACAGAGGTACAGCAATCGGATTATTAAAATCAATTGCAAATAATAATGATGTAGTTGTAATTGCAGGTAAAGGACATGAAGATTATCAAATATTAAAAGACAAAACTATTCACTTCGATGATAGAGAAGAAGCTCGAAAGGTTTTTGAAGTAAGCGTAATTTAAAAAGAGAGGCAATAGCCTCTCTTTTTGTTATAAATATAAATTCTCTAATATAATGATTGCCAATAACCACCTTTATCACTATTATCAGAATCGACATTTTCAATTGCGCAATAATAACAACCAAGCCCACTCATCCAATTTCCATTTTTCATATTACACCATCCACAATGTCTCCATTTCGGATACTCATATTCCCAGATATCATATCCCAAACGGTTTGGATTTTTTCTGGGGCCATTTGTATCAAAAATTAAAGTAAATTGAGCTTCTCTATAACTTAATCCTAAAAAAGAACTACCATCTTTTAAATAATAAACTGTACATTTTAGATGAGAAAGTTCATCTGAAAATGCACACAAATTTGTATAATTAAAACGATCTTTTTCAAAATTATACATAGAATAAGAATTTGTAGTAATTTTTTCTTGATCCACAATACCTAAATAGTTTCGAAGAGTTGCATTTATATTTGGGAGCTCTTTGGTTATACTTTCATTACAAGCATTCTGTTTATCTGTATCTTGATCAAATTGTCCTAAATCTCCACAAAAAGCAAATTTTAACTCTTTAAAATTTGTTGCACCATATTCTTGAGCAGTCATATCAAGAGCTCGTAATATGACAGAATTTGCCTTTTTAAATTCAGTTTCAAATACTTTAGAATTATATTTATTAATTACAAATGGAATAGTTAAAGCTGCAACTATACCAATTATCCCGAGAGTGATTAAAACCTCTGCTAATGTAAATCCCAAGCGTGCCACTTGACCCGACACTAAACTTTTAAATAACCTCCTAAAGCCTTGTGGGATAAGCTCTAAATTGCCCCCCCCCCGAGCACTACGTGCGTAGACAAACCAACACAATTATCTTTTAATTTGCAAGATCTTTGTGTCTGATATGCTTGAAATCTTTTCATAACTAGCTCCTTTCTTAATTAATAAAATTAGATTATCATATTTTTAGCTCTATTTCAACTTATTGGTGTATAATTATGATATGAAAACAAAACTATTAATTGAACAACATTTTCACGGATGTTTTGGAATTGATTTTAACAAAGCATCTGTAGACGACGTTTTATATTTATCAAAAGAAATTTTGAAATATGGTATAGGCGGAATATTCCCTACAATTGTAACTGACAACGTAGAGAATACTAAACATGCAATTTCTATAATAAAAGAAGCCTCAAAAAGACAAACATCTGACATGGCTAAAATTTTAGGAATTCACTTAGAAGGAATTTTTCTTAACCCTGAAAAAAAAGGAATTCACAATCCTGCACATTTCCTAAAACTTACACAAGGGAATTACAAGCTTATAGAAGATGACTTTATAAAAATCATCACACTAGCACCTGAACTCGACGAAGGATTATTGGATTACTTGTCTGATAAAGATATTAAAATCCAAGCAGGACATTGTACTGGCGGGAATTTATCAAAATGTACAGGAGCTACACATCTTTTTAACGCGATGTCAGGAATTACTCATAGAGGAACATCTACAACCCTTTCTGCTTTGATTAACGATAATATTTATACAGAAATAATTGCTGACGGAATTCATGTATCAGATGATGCTTTAAAACTTGTATTTAAAACCAAACCTCAAGATAAAATTCTATTAATAAGTGACAGTCTGCCTATTACAAAAAGTAACTTAAAAGAAATGATATTTGCAGATGAAAAAGTTTATTATGACGGAATAAAAGCGACTTCTAAAGAAGGCACAATTGCAGGCAGCACAACTCTTATCCCTGACATAATAAAAAGACTTGCAAAAGTTAATTTATTTAATCCTGAATATATTAATAATCCTTACAAATACCACAATATAGATATAGAAGGATTTATTGAATGGGATGATGATTGGAATATCAAAAGGATTCAAAAAAATGAAAAGTGATAATATAAAAAAAGGTATAGCCAGAACCCCGCATCGCGGACTTTTAATGGCAACGGGCGTAAGCAAAAAAAATATAAATGCGCCTTTTATCGGAATTGCAAGTTCTTTTTCTGATTTAGTTCCCGGACACATTGGAATGAGAGATTTAGAACGTCAAATAGAAAAAGGTATTCATAGTGCTGGCGGGCAATCATTTATTTTCGGAGTACCGGCAATCTGTGACGGAATTGCAATGGGACACAGCGGAATGAGATATTCTCTACCGTCAAGAGATCTAATTGCGGATTGCGTTGAAAGTGTTGCTGCAGCTCATCAATTAGACGGAATTGTCCTTTTATCTAACTGCGATAAAATTACTCCTGGGATGTTAATCGGTGCTTTAAGATTAAATATTCCTGCACTTATTGTAACAGCAGGCCCTATGCTTGATGGAGAGTGCAGAAGCCATCATAAATTAACAATGGTAACAGGTTCATTTGAAGCTGTCGGGAAATTCCGCAAAGGCGAAATTTCTGAAGAAGAACTTCTTGCACTAGAAGAAGAATCTTGCCCATCAGCAGGTGCATGTCAGGGAATGTACACTGCAAATACAATGGCTTGCCTTACAGAAGTAATGGGAATGAGCTTGCCATATTGTGCATCTTCATCAGCTGTATCTTCAAAAAAACGCCGTATAGCTTTTGAAAGTGGGATGCAAATTGTTGAACTTATAAAGCAAGATTTAAAACCATCTGATATAATAACTAGAGAAAGTCTTAGAAACGCAATCACTGCAGACTTAGCTCTTGGCGGTTCTACAAATACATTTTTACATATCCTTGCAATAGCAAATGCAGGAAATATTAATGTAACTCTAGATGACTTTGAAGAATTAAGCAAAAAAATACACCAAATTGTAAAAATTAATCCTTCATCGACATTGACAATGGCAGATTTTCATAATGCAGGAGGAGTTCCTGCCGTAATCAAATCTCTTGAAAAACATCTTTCTGATACGCAAACTGTATCAGGTATCTCAACAAAAGAAATTGCAAAACAGGCTTGGAAAGAAGATGATATTATTCCTGATTATGACAAATCAACTTATACTCAAGCAGGACTAAGCATTTTATACGGCAATCTTGCAAAAGATGGTTGTGTAATAAAAACATCAGGAGTAGCTCCTGAATGTTATACATTCGAAGGGACTGCAAAAACATTTGACAGCGAAGAAGAAGCTATGACAGCTCTTGAAAATGATGAAATAAAAGCAGGGGATGTAATAGTAATCCGCTATGAAGGGCCAAAAGGCGGGCCTGGCATGCGTGAAATGCTTGCACCAACATCACTTTTAGTCGGCAAAGGACTAGGAAAAAAATGTGCCCTTATCACTGACGGTAGATTTTCAGGAGCAACAAGAGGAATTTGTGTAGGTCATATATGCCCTGAAGCCGCAAATGGTGGTACTATCGCTTTAATTAAAAATGGCGATAAAATTAAAATAGATATCCCAAACCGTTCAATTGAACTACTTGTTGACAATAATGAACTTGAAAATCGTAAAAAGAATTTAAAACCTTTTGAACCAAAAATTAAATCAGGCTACTTGTATAAATATTCACGAAACGTCCAAGATGCTTCTCATGGAGCTATAGTATAATTACTTGACAAATAAAAAAAAATAATAAATAATAATGAAAAAATATGGAGGTTGAAAAATGTTTATTCAAGAAGCTTTGAGAGTGCCCCCCCCCCGCGAAACATAAGTCGTTCTAAGGGATTTACACTTGCGGAAGTTTTAATCACGATTGGAATAATTGGTATAGTTGCAGCATTAACTATACCAAATTTAATTGCTAATTATAAAGAACGAGTAATAGGAAACCAATTAAAAAAAGTGTATTCGACTCTATCACAAGCTATAAAAATGGCAGAATCTGAATATGGAGAAATTTCAGAATGGCCTTTAAAAGATGGAGATATGAACTCTACCAATACTATCTATACATATTACATAAAACCATACCTAAATATAACAAAAGAATGTAAAAATTCTGCAGAATGTTTTAGTCAATATAATATTCAAATGGCACAATATTACACATTTCAATTAAATGATGGAAGTATGATTGCACTCGATCTTAATAACAAAGATGAAAATCCTGATAGCTTATTTACCTCATATGGGATTAAAAATGTTACTTTAAGAAATTTCATTAGTATTACAGTTGATGTTAACGGCAACAAAAAACCAAACAAGTCAGGAGAAGATGTCTTTAGATTCTTCGTAACTCAAAAAGGACTTATGCCATTAGGAATAGATCTAGATACAAAAACAGCAAAAAATAGATGTAAAAAAACTCCTCGAAGTGCTAATTATTGTACAGCATATATGCTAACCAAATATTAATGTCTATGCTATCATTTAAGCATGAAAAATCTCAATGATTTCAAAGATGATATCAATAAATGTTCAAAATGCGGGCTATGCCAGTCAGTATGTCCTGTGTACAAAATTACAGGAAATGATTGTGCAGTGTCTCGCGGGAAATTCGTTATGCTCGACGGAGTCATTAAAGGAGATTTAAAATTAAACAAAAATATCGAAAAATATCTTGATATGTGCCTTAAATGCGGGAAATGTACAAACTTTTGTCCGAGTGCAATTGATGTATGCAAGATATTTGAAAATGCTAAATATGAATACTCAAAAAATACTCATTTAGGAAAATTCATTTTCTTTTTGGAATCAAAATACATCTTTGGTAACATATTAAAGTTTTTTAAACTTATTACAAAACCTTTTAGAAAAGGATTCCCTCAAAAAACACAACCTACATTGAAAGTTATATATTTCAAAGGCTGTGTCAACAACATATGCCCAAGAACAGATAATTATATCGAGAAAATTTTAAAAAATAGTAATATAGAAATTATCGAAAAAGATTTTGATTGTTGCGGACTACCATTTCTATCAAGCGGAAATTTAGAAAGATTTGAAGAAGTAAAACAACATAATCTAAAAATGCTTGATTGTGATTTTGATTACATTCTTACAGATTGCGCAAGCTGTGAAAACACTTTAAAACAATATGTTGATGCAAAATTTATAAATATTGGAGAACTAATTTTACAACAAAATATAAAATTTGAATTTCTAAAACCTATTAAAGTAACATTCCACAAACCTTGTCATCTTGACAATGATGATTTTGTAGAACCATTATTAAAAAATTGCAAAAATGTTGAATACATAAAAATGAATGATTACGATGAATGCTGCGGACTAGCAGGAGAATTTGCACTTAAAAATCCAAAACTTTCAAAAAATATTTCAATAAAAAAAGCTGAAAACATTTTAAAAACAAATGCAGATTATGTAATTACAGCTTGCCCTGCTTGTGTATTAGGATTAAAACAAGGATTGATATTAAAAAAGACTTTTGGAAGAAAATCTCCAAAAGTCTTAGGTCTATTAGATTTTTTAAATAAAGCAAAAATAAATAATAATTCTATTGACAAATAATAAAAAATAATAAATAATAAGAAAAAATATGGAGGTTGAAAAATGTTTATTCAAGAAGCTTTGAGAGTGCCCCCCCCCCGCGAAACATAAGCAGATCTAAGGGTTTTACTCTTGCGGAAGTTTTAATCACTCTCGGCATTATTGGTGTAGTTGCAGCAATGACTATGCCAAGTTTAGTTGCTAATTATCAAAAAAAAGCGACTGCTAGTAAAGTAAAAAAATTATATACAAACTTTAATCAAGCAATAAAATTAGCAGAAAATGAATATGGAGAATTTGAATATTGGGAAATCAGTTCCTCTGAAAAATTATATGAAGATTATCTAAAAAAACATATTAAAACAATAAAAACAGATACAAATATACAAATATCAGGGAGTTTTACAAACGGTTATTCTATGATATTTCCAGATAGTACTCAAGTCATATGTTCTGACAAAATTAATGGTCCTGACGGAAAAACAAGTGAACAAACAATCGGTTGCATATTTCTAACAAAAATAATTTCGAATAAAAAGAATTTATTTGATTATAATAATATTAAAGGAACAAGGAATGTATTTTGGTTTTTTATAAATAACAAAACTGGTCTATTAGAACCACCATATTTAGATAAAGATTATGAATTTTTGAAACAAAGATGCTATACAAAAAATCTTACAGGAAATTCGTATTATACTTGTTCTACAATTCTTTACAAAAATAATTGGGAATTTCCTGCAGATTATCCATGGTAAAATATAATTATTTACCTAATTCATTTGCTTTTTTAGTTGTCTGAGAAATTACATCATAGAATAATTTATCAGAATTTTCATCATTCATTACAGATATACCAACAAATGTACATCCACCTTTTGTCGCTACATTATCAATTAATGTTTGAACTGGGATTTCTCCTCTATTCATAACCATTTTAGCAGAACCTAAAGCGGTTTGAGTAGCTAACATTAAAGATTTTTCATAATCAAGACCTAATTTTTCTCCAGCTCTTGCCATATCTTCTATAACTTTATAGAAAAATGCAGGGCCGGATCCTGAAATAGCAGTTACAATGTCTATTTGATCTTCCGATACTTCAATACATTTACCAATATTTGACAGTAATTCCATTACAAATTCAGCATCATCTTCTGAGGCATAAGCACCTTTACATACTCCACTCATTCCTTCTAAAACTAAAGCTGGAGTATTTGGCATTACTCTTACAACTCTTTGCATTCCAATTATTTTTTCTATTTTTTTAGTTGACACACCAGCTGCAATTGATACAACCAATTTATCAGGTGTTAATTCATCTTTAATTTCTTCTAACACATTTGCAACATAATTTGGCTTAGTAGCAATAAATATTACATCACTATCCATTGTTAAAAATCTGTTATCTGTTAATACTTCAATACCTAATCTACTTTGAGCTAATTCTGCAACAGTACAATTAACTTCAGATCCTTTTATATTTTCTTTTGGTAAAAATTTAGAAGATATAGTACCTTTTATAATAGCACTAGCCATTTTACCACAGCCGATAAATCCTATTTTACATTTTTTGTTCATATTATTTAACCTGCCCCTCTTTTTTGGTTGACTAATAATTTTTTTTAATTTAACATTAGAATTATACGACAAATATAAATTAAAAGGAATAAAGAAAAATGAGACGTACACTAGAAGGAACAAAAGTAAAAAGACAACACGTAAGTGGTTTTAGAGCAAGAATGGCAACACCTGGCGGACAAGAAGTTTTAAACAGACGTCGTGCTAAAGGTCGTCATAAATTAGCTATCACAGCTAAAAAACGTGCTTAATCTTAATTTAAAGATTAAGAGTTTTCACTAAATTTAAAACACAGCAGGTCGGAATATATTTGACGTGCTGTGTTGTTTTACAAAAAAATATGTTAAAAAAACAATACAGATTAAAAAGTAAAGCAGCATTTGCGGCTACATACAGAATTAAAAATTCCTATCACAAAGAGGGAATAACTTTGTTTGCAGGACTTTTAAAAAAAGATCTTCAAACCTGCACTCGTGTAGGATTTGTCGTTAGTAAAAAAACTCACAAAAGAGCTGTTAAGAGAAACAGACTAAAACGATTAATGAGAGAAACATACAGACTTTTGCAAAAAAATGACGATTTAGGCAATTCTCAAAATTATATGTCCTTAATATTTGTTGGCGGAGAAAAAGCTCTAAGTAAAAACTTTACAGAAATTCAAAATATAATAAAATGTCTAATACAGAGGCTAAAATAATGTTTGAAGGAATTTTTGCAGAAAAAGTTTTAACACATAAATATATAAGGCCTTATCCGCAAGCACCACAAGAAACTTCTGGATATTATGTTGGAAGCCAAGCTATTTATAAATATTCATTAAAAGATTCTGATTACCCAACAATCATCATTCCTGACCCATTATATAATAATGAAGGAGAAGTAATTAAACCAGGATATTATGAATTAGCTCTTTCCGATTCAAGAGATTTCCTAATTCTTATGGAATCTAAAAATCCAATAGCAATTATACCTGTAATCAAAGTAGAAGAAGATGCAACAGAACAAACAAGATTGAATAATAAAACAGTAAAAAAAGAGTTAAAAAAAGAAGAGAAAGCAAGAAAAGACACTAATAAAAAACGTGAAAAAGTTGGAATGACTCCTGATGAACCTCAAATATTTATGGAAGCTTCAATAGAATTTAAACCTAATGGAAATTATTATTTAATAAAGTATCAAAAAGGTACTATAAAAGCTTGGGGCGCATTTAAAGGATAATTTGGATCAAAAATAGAGTTAAGATTTCTTAATATTTTCAATTATTAAGCAATTTTAAAGAATATAAATACTTTATTAGTATATGTGCAATAGTATTCACTTTGAGAAAAGGAGTATAAATTATATTTTTAGATATAAATTAATTAATATTTTTTAATAAATAAGCAAATAAATTTCTTTTTAGACTTTATTTGGAATATTGAAATGTTATGCTAAAAATACTTATAACAACATAAGGAGTAAATTATGAACAAAAAGCAATTTTTTATTGCAGCAGTAGCAGCATTATTATCTGTGTCCAGCGTAAGTGCAACAGATATTACAGGTGTTACAGGTAATAATGGGATCTTCAACATTGATCCATCACATGTTAATGGAGACGTTGGCTATAGACAATATGACAAATTTAATTTGAGTCAAGGTGATATAGCAAACTTAATTTTTAAATATGGTAACTCCAGAGATATCGAAACATTTATTAACCTGGTAAATAGCGGAGTAAAAATTGATGGTATCTTAAATACAATGCGAGATGGCAATTTTTATGACGGCCATGCTGTATTTATCACTCCTGGAGGAATGGCAATAGGTGCCAGTGGCGTATTAAACGTTGGAACTTTATCAGTTATTACTCCGACACAAGAAAATTATAATACCTTAAAAGGTGAATATGAGGCAAGAAATTATACAAACATCAACAATATATCCAATTTATTAAACAATGAAGCTAATGTTGGCAATATTTCAGTCGAAGGTAAGATTCTCGCAAGAAACGGGATTCAACTAAGAGGTGGCGATATTGCAGTAGCAGAAGGTGGAGCATTAATTAACGGTATTAAATCAAATCAAGCATTTACAGACAAATCAACAGCTTTAAATGATGCAAATGCATTATTTAATACTTTAGTTAATACAGATGGTATTAAAACAGCTTCTGCATTCACAACAAACGGATCAAATATTCAAATAAAATCATCTGGCAGCACAGACATTGCAGGAACTGTCGTAAATGGTGCAGCTAAAGCAGGTCAAGCAAACAGCGGATTATATATTACAAGCAACGGCGGAACAAACATTTCAGGACTTGTACAATCTACAAATGAATTAAATGTATATAATAAAGCAGGAGCTCTTGATATTACAGGTACTGTAAAAAATACAGGCTCTAACTTGAATATTTCAAATAAAGGAACCAATCTTACTGTTAACGGAAAACTTTCAACAGACAAAGATCTTGCTATCACCAATAATGGAACTGGAGCTTTAACACTCGGTGGTTCTGCAGTTGCACAAGGTGCTAACAATATCATTAACGAAGGTGCTGGTGGAATGAATATTACCGGAGCTGTTAACGGAGGTTCTATTAGAATCGTTAACAGAGGCGGCAAAATGGTAATTTCTAATACTGCAGACAAAGTTGCATCTGCAGGAACTGTTAGATTAGAAAACTCTGGTTCTGGAATGGAAGTTGGCGGAGTAAAATCAGATAGCCTTGTATCAATTGAAAATAAATCAGGTGATTTAACTGTTAACGGAAAAGTTTCAGTTGATGACGGAGCTATAAATATTTTAAATAGCGGTTCTGGCAAATTAGCAATATCATCAAAAGGTAATGTTGCAGGGAATGGAACTGTTTCTATTAAAAACCGTGGTACTAAGGGTATGACAATTGATGGTACTGTTACTAATAACGGCATAAACTCAGAAACTGCAATTAATAACGAAGCTGGGGCAATGTTAATCAATGGAAAAATTCAAAACATGGGTAACATGGCAATTGAAAACAGAGGCAATGGTACCGGCTTAACATTTACAAAAAATGCAACAGTTACTAATGAAGGTCAATTAAAAATTAAAAACTACGGCAATGATGGTATGACTATCGTTGGAGACATTGACAATACAGGAAGACTAACAATCTACAATGATGCAGGAGAACTTGCTCTAAAAAATGATAGTGAAAATTCAAGAGGTGGCTCGATTACAAATAGAGATGGAGCATTAACCATTTGGTCAAGAAATAATTCAACAGGCATCTCTACAAGCACATTAAGTAACATCACTAATGAAGGTGCTGGATATAGCTTAGCAATCAAACATGATGGCACTACAAATGCTGGTTCAAAAGGAATGGATCTACAAGGCACAATTAATAGTGAAGGCGAAACAGCTATCAATAACTACAGTGGCGATATGTATGTTTCAGGAAATATTACTTCTGAAGGCAACTTAGGTATCATCAATAGAACTGGTGGTGGCTCAATGACACTAGCAAGTGATGGAACAATTACAAATGATACAGCAAATACAAATATCAAAAATTACGGTTCAGGCGATATGACTGTAAATAATGAAATTACAAGTGGTGGCAGATTAAACATTTTAGCAAACACTGGCAAATTAAACCTTGGCGGGAAAGTTCACAACAACAGCAACGGCAATCTTGATGCAAATAATGGCTTCTATGCTGCTGCAAGAGAAAATGGAACTGGCGTAAATGTTACAAGTGGCTTTAGCCTAGACGGACAAGGTCAAAACCTAATCAAAAATATCTCAGGCTCTGAAGGCTTAAGATTTGAAGGTAATGTCAACACATCATCATCTCAAACTGAATTGTACAATATGAAAGGTGATATGACAGTTGGCGGTAATATCAACACAACAAATGGCAATGCAGTAATCCTAAATAAAGGAGATAAATTAACTGCAAACGGAACTATCTCAAGTGAAAATGACGTAAAAGTTGTAAATAAAGGTTCTGAAAAAGCAGATGTTGATAATGCTCAAGTAACAACTCCAAATGAAGGCAACTGGTTCTGGGAACAACTCAAAAAAATATTCAACTAAATCATAAATAAAAAGGGTATCAATAAAAATGATACCCTTTTTTATTAAAAAAGACTTGCAATTTAAAATTTAGCGTTACATAATGGGATGTAAAATAAAATATCGCGGAGTGGAGCAGTCTGGTAGCTCGTCGGGCTCATAAGACTCTTTTAAAATTAGATTCCTTGCTTGATATAATAAGTGTTATTGGTATTTATAGAATACTTAATTTTTGTTCTTAATTGTAGGGAAGACCTACAATATTTATAGGTCTTTTTACCCTGCAACTTATCATTTTTTATGCACCCCAATCATCTTGTTTTGATATTTCTTTTTGTGGCAGCACCTCGTCAGGAATATCTTTTTCATTCCCACTAAATATTCTTTTAAAACGCCTATCTTGTGCATTTGCAACTTCTTCTAAATGCTGTGGTAATACATGAGTGTATGTATCTAAGGTAATTCCAATGCAACTATGACCTAACCACTTTGATACCTTTTTAATATCAATCTTTTCATTGAAAAGACTTGTTGCACAAGTATGCCTAAATGAATGGATTTTGTAGTGTTCAATTCCGGCTTCTTCGAGACGTTTATTAACAAACTCTCTAAATGTAGTGTCACAAGTAAAATATCCATCAGCTCTTGGGAATACTAAATCTAAATCCCTATGATATTTTTGACCCAATCTCATTTTATTCTCTGCTTGTAATTTCCTTACACGCCGTAAAATTTTTTCTACAGTTTCTGACATAGAAATTGTACGATTTGAAGTTTTTGTTTTTGTAGAATCAATAATTTCTTTTCTGTATTTATATTTCGCATTTTTCTCTTTATTGGGTACAGATTGTAATTGTTGGTTAATTCGGATTTCATGTTTATCAAAATCGACCTTAGACCATTGTAAGCCCAATGCCTCGCCTAATCTCGTTCCAACACAAAGAAAGAATACTATAAGCATATCCCATTGTGTACCTTGTCTAATACAGTATTTTATAAGCTTGTCATAATCTTCAGTATTTAATATCTGCGTTTCTTTTTTTGTGCATTTTGGATACTTAGCCCTTAAATTAGGATTATCTTTTAATATACCTATATCGCAAGCACATTCAAGCATTCTATTTACAACTGCACGGATATTTTTAACAGTTTTTGGGTCTAATGTACCACCTCTACCATTACTTTTATTAGAACATTCTTTATAGAATAGAGTTAATCTATGTGCTGTTAAACTATTTAATGGACGATGACCTATGCCTGGAATAATATGTTTATCTAAAATACTTCTATCATCATTAATTGTGGTAATTTTTACGTGCCCTACAACATAATTATCAAACCAGTTATTAGCCCATTGAGAGGTCAACATATTTTCATTTACATCTTCATCTGTATAAATTCCGTTTTGCTCATTACGCCATTTTGTAGCTTTGACAATACATTCTTCTTTTGATTTTGCCCAAAAGTATTTATACTTACGATTACCATTCTCATCATTGTAAGAAATCCTATAATCAAATCCATTACCATTTTTTGAAAAACAGCCTTCCCCATTACGTCTTCTCTTAGCCATTTGCATTCTCCTCCTTAACAAACTTGTAGAATGCGTATTCGCTAATGTTCAGTTCACGTATTGCAACATTCGATTTGATTTCCCTATTTAGCCATTTCTTATAAATTTCTCTAAAGTTATCAGGCTTAGGAACTTTTTTTCGCCCTTTATACTTCCCTAACTTTTTAGCAACTACGATACCATCACGTTGCCTTTCTAAAAGATTAGCACGCTCAAATTCATAGATTGCAGCAAGAAATGTAATCATCAGCTTCCCGAAATTTGTGGATGTATCAATGTTTTCCTTGATACTAAACAAGCCAACACCTTTCTTGTCAAGATATTCTATAATATCTAACAAGTCTTTAGTGTTTCGTGCGAGTCTTGAAAGGTCTTTAACATATACAGTATCGCCCTCTCTGACATAATCTAACAGAGCTTGTAACTGTGGACGGTCGATATTTTTACCGCTAATTTTTTCTTCAAACAACTTATCCATACCAATTTTGTCTAACATGGATTTTTGACTTTCAGTATTTTGTTCTACTGTACTTACCCTAATGTAGCCTACAGCTTGACCTGACATAATTGTCCTCCTTTTTTACTCTTGTAGGACAATGAGTGTTTGAAGTAAAGACTTTTCCGCTCAAATGACTGAAAAAATAAAAATCAAGTCTATTCAAAGGGTTTTTAAATACCAAAAATACACCTGAATAGAGTACACCCTATAAAGTGATAAAACTTAATCTAGTTTAATTAAGTATTTGATATTTAAACCCTCAAGATAAGTTGTAAGTTACAAAATGTTGCCTAGCTGTTTTTCGTTTTTTCGTTTTGTATTTTTGTGTTTGATTGTTGCTTTTGCGTTTATATCTTGTTTAGGCGGAGATGTTTACTCATCGTCCTTATGTCTACTGCAGAATCTATATTTTTGTATCCAATAGCCTCAAGATTCTAATAGCTGGGGCGTTTTACTTATAGCTAAAACCGCAAAACCTGCTCCGATAACTTACCCTTTTATAATATAAAATTTTTTTACAATTGTCAAACCGAAAATTCTATAAACCATTATTATACTTAAATTTTGTTATACAATAAATTTCTTAATATGTCAAAAATTAGCATTATTATTAACTTTTTGTTACTGCAAATTATGAAGATATGTAAATCACATAAAATTTTGCCTTCCTCGACCAAACACTACAATTCTCTACTTATTAAAACTTAGTTTTTATAATTAAAAAAATTTATTGTCATAGGTATTTCTATATTATCATCAAGACTTTTATAAATATAATATGGCTTATACTATTACTACTAGGACTTTTAATTAAAAACATATACTTTTTATTTTTTCTTTCCCCCGCCGGTACATTTTAACACTTATTAAGCTGGCTTCATTCCTCAATTTTTACTAATTCTTCCCGTTTCTTTTTATCTTTTGACGATTTGTTTTTATATTTAAACTCTTTTATAATTTCTTTCTTCTTGGATTATGTTCTACTATTCCATTATGAATATAGTTTTTACCTACATATTTATATTTTCCTCTTTTAATATAGAGAAAATAATGCGGTTGCTTATCATAATTTATACCGTTATTTTTACGGTTATAACAATAGTCAGACGGAATATAACTATCTTCAGAACGATTATATTTTTTACCCAATTCAGTTTTAAACCATTTTGTTGAAAATTCATAATCCATTGGTATTGATTTTAAAAATTCATCTATTTCGTTTATTACAGACATATTTCCTCCTTATTACAAAATTCTTTAATCACACATTGACTACATTTAGGATTAGCTGAACAAATATTACAAAACTTCTCTGAACAATAATGCCATAGCAAAAAATCAATTTTTGATACTGATATACCGGTTTCTAAACTTATCTTTTCCAAAACATTAATAATTTGCTTTTCTTCATTGTTGCTTTTATTTAATAAGCCAAGTCTTTTTAAAATTCTTACAATATGGACATCCGGCTTTGCTGTATCAATTCCAACATTTCGTAGATATTCAAGTACTAAGGCAAATTTCATTTGTTTTAACTTGTAGGGACTTTCTTTACTTGCAAATAAAACCGCAACCGCCGTAGGCTTTAAAGCTGTAATAAAATAATCAAGCGAACGGTATTCTTTTTCTATCTGCTCAAAAACTTCAATATTGTATTTTAAGTTCTGCATTTGTGCATTAATAGACCTGTTAGCAAGTTTTCTTGATTTTAAAGCATTAACCAAATAAGTGTAATCAATATTTTTAAGTTGGTCTTTATCAAAATTAAAAAATATTTGCTCTATAACTTTTTTATTTTCGTATATAGCACCCCAATCCCTTTGATTACTAAGCAAAGAAAATATCATACCCTTAATATGTTCTTCAATACTAAAATGCTTGCCGTTTTTGCGTGCTTCTACTGCTTCTAAAATTGATATATCCAATTTTGGATAATCTTTTAAAAACTCTGAAAGTGTATATAGAATTTGTGAATATTTATTAACCATTCTTACCTATTAAGAAAATAAATTTCTGTAAATTAAGTATGAAATTAAGAAAAATTTACCTATCTCGTTATAAATTCTATCAAATACGTAAATTTTAGTCAAATACTTACCTGTTTCCCCATTTTGAATATTCTACAAAGTTAATAAAATCAAGAGAGAGGTCTAAATGGTTAATATTAAAAATTTATTCGGGCGAAAAATAAAAGAATACCGAAAAAAGAAAAATCTAACACAAGCACAACTTGCAGAACTTGTTAATGTAGATGATAAACATATAAGTTGTATTGAAAGCGGTAAAAATTTCCCTTCACCAGATTTGATTGAAAGGCTTGCAAAATCTTTAGATGTTGAACCTAAAGATTTATTTGAATTTTATTACCTGCAAGATACAAAAGATTTAAAATCTGATATTATAAAAATGCTTGGGAAGCTAAATAATGATGAACTAGCCCTTGCACATAAGTATGTGCGAACTTTTTTGTTAAAATAATTTCTATGCAATTTTATACCCCGCTACCCATAAACTTTTCATCATCAGCCGGAGAATGTTCTCATTCTTTTTAATCACCATCGGCGGTTTTGTAACCGAGAAAAATCTCTCAACCGAAAACTTTTGTCAACAACTAAGAAACCTCATTCCATAATGAGATGGGCTGTATGGGGTGGTTTTGATTTATGTGATATAATTTTTTTGAGAGAAGTTATCATGAAGGCAAATCAAATAAAAGTTTTATTTATCAAATGGTTATTAAAAAATAACCCCAATAGTATCATAGGAAATGAGGTTTTATTTTCTAATAACTTATGTCGGACTGATATATTACAAATTATAAATAATAAAACGGTTGCGTATGAAATTAAAAGCGATAGTGATAACTTAGATTGTATTAATGAGCAATTAAATAATTATCTTAAAACATTTGACTATACATACTTGGTTTTTACTGAAAAATATTCTTTAAATAAATTAGAAACATTAGATAGTTGTATTGGTTTATATTTAATAGAACAAAGTGGCTATATTAAACAAATTCGCCGTGCAAAACTCTCGAAAAATATTACCAAAAGTAATTTGTTATGTTTTATTCCTAAAAAAGAACTAATAGAATTGATAGATAAAAAAGGATTAAGTGGCAAGTCTGTATTTGAACTTCGTTTAATATGTGAAAAACTTGCATTCAAAAAAATTAAACAAAAAAGTATAGATATACTAAACAATAGATATTCCAAATTATTAAATTTATTCTTATATGATACAGAGGGTGAAAATATAACCATAGATGATTTAACTTCATTAACAGGTAATTTATATACTGATGAACTCAGATAATTTTTTTTCTAATAAAGTTAAATATATATTCATCCTTACGGATATCCAAAATCTAGGAGCAGAACCTTCAACATTGCCATTTGCCGCATTAACAATAGTATTTAACCCCCAACTTATTATATTTTGCGTGATTAAATCTTTAAAATACTTTTTTTGTGCAACTTCTCTTGCTACTATTATATAAGTATCAGCATAAGTTGTATTTTCTGCTCTCTTTTTTCTTAAACAATGAATTTGTTTATCAGTAGAGGGGACATCAATTCTAGGTATCCACCCTCGAGCAAAAACATTATCATTACGAATAGGGTTTATTGATGCATAATCACTATAGATTAAATTTATATTTTTATTATTTACTTCTCTTAATACATTTTTATAGAAATCTAACTCTTTAATTTTAAATGAAATATAATCAGTACCATTAATATGTTCCGAAACATTTGCAGGAAATGACGTTGAAGATAAAACAATATTTTTTATCCCTATAGCGGTAAGAATATTGATGAATGTTTTTGCGGTTTCAACATTATGCTCGGAATTATTTATATATTTATAATCTAAAATATAAATAATTCTATCTTTTAAATTTATATTTTTGCTAGTATCCCTATCCAATATAGTTTTAATATCCGTAATTAAATCTCTAGCTTCAATAATATCTTGTGAACGGAATACAATATACTCAAAATCATTACAAAGTTCTATTACTTGTTGGTTTAACTTTTCAATATATAAGCCATATTGTTCTTCTTCTTCAATTTGCACAACTGGATAAAATATTCCAAAATTGTTTTTTTGTGTTCTACAAAAGTTTACCCAATTACTATATGAATTCTCACTAGAATGTAGTTGTTCAATTTCAGAATTGCTTAAATCATCAATTCCAGTCAAGTCAAGTATAAATGGAAAATCCTTATAATTATCTTTTAGAAATTGAATTCTTTTTGCTATTTTGCCTTCATCTTCTTTTTGACTTTTTCGCCCCCTTGTAAGCTCAAAAACAGGTAAAATAAAATTTTTAACATTGTCATCAATGTTACTCATTGCTTTAATTTCTGCTTCACCAGTTTTTACTATTGGTACATACTTTTTCTGTGTTATCATAAGCCATGTCCTGTTAAATTAAGATTTTTTGCTCTTACTCTAATAGCAAGAGTTGAAACTCCAAAATGTTGTGCTAAGCCAACTATACTTTTATTACCATTTTCAATTTGTGATAAAAATTCTGATTTTGGCATAAGTAATTCCCCTGCAAAATTATTAGCTTGATATTCAATAGAATTATTATCAATACCCCTAAAAAATATTTTATCTTCAAATAGACTATCTTGATTTTTGTGCAAACAATAGTGTGCTATTTCATGAGCAATTGTAAAATGTTGTCTTTCTCTACTATGACGTCTTTCAACAATAATGGTATTATTATCTAAATCTAGAATACCAGAAATATCATTAGATAATTCCCTTTCTTCTAATCGTAAATTTAGACGGTCTAAGATTAAATTTAAATTTATTGGATATTGAATATTGTCAAATTGCCTAAGCAAATCTTCAGCATTTGTAATATTATAATTTGCAAGTTCTTCATCTAAATGTTCAAAAAGATTTAGCATATCATTTGGTCTATTCATTTGTCGAGTTTTTTTAATAGCCATCTTAGTTTTCTCCAGCTTCTTGATTTGGAATATTTATCTCTTCAAAAACTATATTGTTACTTAGAGATTGAGTTATATTATCAAAACTTTCTCTTAAATTGCCTTGTTCATCAAGGATACTATCTAATTGTTCATGTATACGCTCATTATCTTCTAGCAGTCCTGAAATATCCCCTTCATTTTTTTCTGTATTGAATACTTCTTCGACAATTGGTTTAATTTCAACCGTCTGTAAGTATTGTTTAAACATTTCTTTTAAAACTAATTCTCCATGCTTAGAATGTATATAATCAACTAAAGCCTCATTTATATCTCTTCTATAAGAAAATTTTATATATATAAACCCTGAAATAGCTAATATTGCAAATGCTCCAATTAAAAATTGAATTAACATTTCATAAAAACTAATCAGTCTTTCGATAACAAAGTCTGCAGTATATAACTTATTTTGTGATATCATTAAGTTTAAAATTTTAATATCATGTTCTGATAATTTGTTTATATCAAAAATTGTCGCATCTCTTATTATATCTGACCAACAAGGCATTAAAAGTTTAAGTCCTATGAAAACACCTATTAAACATAATGCAATATTAATAAAACATCGCAAAAAAAATCGCCAAATGTGTCCAGAATCTTTATAAATAAAATTGTTATTATTAATAGTCATACTTTTCTCTTTCAATAATAGTGTATCACGAAAAATATTTAGTATGCGTGTTTGTGTATTAATTTTAATACTTGGTAGCTTGTTGGCTCATAAGGGGCTTTTTAGATTTACTTACTTGCTTGATATAATAAGTGTTATTGGTATTTATAGAATACTTAATATTATATTTATAACTAAATACAAATTTTATCTTCAATGACAGGTTTGTTTCCCTTGCTGAAACTATCCTAAAAACATCCCAACCCGCCGTACTTACAATTATCCCTATAATAATTGTAGGGAAGATGAATTTTTAAACAAAAAAATCAGGGGACTTGATTTTTATTTTTTACGGAGCATAATATAAGTATCAAGTGAGTTTGAGCTTGTTAAAAATAAAATATCGCGGAGTGGAGCAGTCTGGTAGCTCGTCGGGCTCATAACCCGAAGGTCATAGGTTCAAATCCTGTCTCCGCAACCAATTAATATAAGTGGCTTTTAGAGGTTTTCTAAAAGTCACTTTTTTAGTTTTTGCAACACATTTCACTACACATTGGAATAAAAAAGTTGAAAACTCTCTCACTGATTGAATAAGAAGTGTAACAAATTTTTATAGCATAAATTTTGTAGTTTTTAATTATTCGAATATATTTTACCACCCCATACAGCCCGTTCAAGTGTATTATACGTTTTCTTAGTCGTGGGCACAAATTTTCGGTTAAGAGATTTTTCTCGGCGTCAAAACCACCGAGGTTGATTACAAAGAATGAGAGCATTCTCTGGTTAATGATGAAATATATTATGGTAGCTAGGTATAAAATTACCCTCACAGAATAAACTAATAATCTAATGCCATGACAATTTTATAAACAGTTTTTAACAAATTAGGGTTATTTTTTAATCTTTTAATGATATCATCTAATGAATTTTCATTTGTCACATCAGCATATTTAAAATCAAACAATACACTGGGAGGAATATCAAGAGCAATACATATTTCTTCCAATGTTTCAGCAGAAACAAAATTATTACCTAACTCAATTTGGCTTAAACTTTTAGCAGACATATTTATTTTTTCTGCCAACATTTCTTGAGTTAATGAACGACTAATTCTGATTTCACGGATACGATTACCTAAATTTTTCTTAATGCTCATATTATCATCTTAATATATTTAGAATAGGAGTGACACACATTGACAATAGGAAAAATCTATTGTAAATTGAATTATAGAATTTATAATAGGAGTTTAAAGTGAGTATTAAATCAGAAATTGAAGAATTTGTGTCGTCAATGAATTTCAAAGATGAAATATCTACAAATGCATTTAAAACACAGCTAAGTAAAAAATATGGCAGACCAAAAAGTTGCTATATTCCTTCCGATTATTGTCATAATCGTACAAATTATGGAATTAATTATGATACTCAACCACACTATTTTCTTTATATTAAACGGGGATTATACCAATATGTTGGTAAAGATTATTCTTATACTGGAGAGATAGAACACAAACCAAAAAATAACAAAGGATTGTAATCATTCCTCTTTGTGTTACAAATATTGCAAAGGTACAAATATTATGAAAAAATTTTATATTAGTTTATTTATATGTTTAAGTACAGCATTAATTGTTAAAGCTAATGATATCCCTAATGCCGGTTTAGGAATTATATTACAAAAGATAAATAACCAAATATTAGTCAAAAAAGTTATACAGAACAGCGATATGGGTATAAATGGTCTATGGGGAGGAGATGTAATTACAGAAATAGATGGGATTTCTACCGAGAATTTATCTTTAGAAGAAGTAAAATCAAAACTCAAAGGGGCAAAAGGTAGTAAAGTTACCATAAAATTTTTACGAGAAGAAGAATACGAGAACTTTTGGGGTAAAAAGAAAACACAGTTTGTGCCATATCAAATAACCCTAACAAGGAATTACGAGATTGATAGTGATTTTCCTGTAAGAGTATTTAAGAATGGTAACCAGTACAATATAAAAATGAACTATCAAAATCAAAAATTAAACTGTAAAACTGTTTATCGAAAAATCAAAAATCAATATAACAGGGAACTGAGATGTTCCGATTGGAATGGTCAACACCTAGAAAATACATTAAATTTACCTACAGAATTCTGGATAAACCTTGATAATTTGATATTTACTAAATATAACGAATATGCTTTATGGCATGATAGTCCAGCTTCAATTGTTAAAAATAAAAATGAATTAATAATAGCGAAAACAAGCACAGAAATTGGGAAGAAAGCTTGCTTAGAAAAAGGCGGTAAATACTCTTATGATGTAGTGACTGGTTGTACAAACTGTAGTTATACTCTAGATTGGACCAAAGATATGACTAAAAAGGAAAAAGAGGACTATTTCAGAGCTAAAGATTTTGAAGAAGAATATAAAAATTATCTAAGACATAAATGGCAGTATCCATAAAGGAAACTTATAAGGATATAAATTATTATAATACCCTATATATAAAACAATACATGAACAGTATTTTAAATAAATCCTCCCGATGAATATATTGAAATATATGATATCAAAAATTTTGAAATGTACTCAAGCCATAAAAACTCATGGAGAAATCTTGCTGTTTTGGGAGAGAAATCCAAAATTTTTGTAAAAAATAATTGTGAAAATAAACATCAATCCCTTATCTGATAAAGTTTTTAGCTAATTTGGCAACACATTTTGTGTCGTTTGTAAAATTTTATTAAGCTTTATATTACATCCAACATATTATGCCTACTCAATAATTAGATTATTTTCACAAGTTGCCTTCGGGTATTTCACCCCTTGACGAATCATTTTAAAATTGTTAAGATGTGACTACAAATTGTAGATTGAAAACTGAATATTAGATTTTGGGTATTTCCCTTACTTAAATACCACCCAGCCGTAGACTTCATGCTAGGTAATAAAACAGAAGTCACTCCTATAGAGAGGTTTTTAAGTATAAATAGAATTTTCGCCCACTAATATTTAGTTTAAATATAAAAATAATTAAAGCTTCTCTATCGGAACTTAGTTGTTACTACTCGGGCGATATAAAAGAGAGGAGAGTTTTTTATGCAAAATAGAATGCCACCAAATCGTTTAAGAATGCTTGAAACAATGGAAGACATTAGACAAAACTGCAAAGGCAGAATATATGCCAATATGTTTACAGTTAAAGAATTTGCAGAAACTTTTAAAATTGGTATCAATACCGTTTACAAGCTATGTAAGACTAAAGATTTTCCGGTCATTCAAATCGGCGGGAAGAAATACATACTTGCAAATGACTTTAACGAATGGGTTATGAGACATGTCGGAAAGGTAATAGAACTATGATGAATGGAAATTATTACCACAGAACACACAAAAATCATAAACCCAATATGCGAGGAAAGGTTGACCATGAAGACAACCCAGCTAATTTATTCAGTATTCAAAATACAGATAGAGAAATCAAATGGGTATATTCAGCAGAAGTGTCAGATAAAAGTCATATTGGCTATCATCAAGTTATTTACGCACTTGCCAATCATTTACTTATTTATTCCGTTGTAAAAATAAAGGAATGGCTAGATAAAGATAAAACTTTTAACAGCTTATTAAAAGAAGATAATCTCGGAAGAAAATATATAATTTACAGCGATTACAAAAAATGGGCTATCGCCAATAGCAAAAAATTAAGATTAACTACCAGACAAATAAAGGAGATTAAAGAATGGATATTAAATTTATAAATATAGAACACTCAATCAAATTTAAAACAATGGGGGATGCCGTAAAAGAAGCAAACCGTTTAAAAATGGTTATGGATAGATTTGCCAAAAGAGTAAACCTGCCTTTTGCCTGCATATTTTGTGTAAGCAATTTAAGTTTAAGATTTGGCGAATATGTAATGTTTCATAATGGCAGAAAAGGACGCCCCATCAGAAAACCAGTTTCTAAACTTAAACTTTTTGAACCGCCAGAAACAGTAATGCCACACTTGCACATCATAATTGTTTATACAGGTCAAGAAAAAAGAATATCGAACAAAATTGTTGAAAGCATAACTAAAAAATATGGCGCAGAAGCATCTCGAGCTTATGATATAACTACTCAAAACCCAATATATTTCTTACAATATGCGGTTAGGCAATCTGCAACATTCAGATTTGTAAATGATTATACTAATACAATTGATTTTGATTTAAAGAAAATGAGTAAAGTTTTAACCAAGCAAAAAGAAGGTCTTTATTTTCACAATAATAACAGGAATGATAGTCGCTTTAGGCTACCTGCGGATTAAATTTAAAGCAAATGTAAAAATACATGTGTAATTATTAATGGATAGAGTAAAAGCATATGAGTAAGAATAGATTACCCGATATTGTTATTAGTTGATAATAAAAACATATAAAATTTGTATTTGAAACCTGCTCATAGACAATCCCTCTATAGCTCAATAATAACGGCACTTAATAAGTAAATTTCAACTAATTTACCTAAAAATCATATTAGTTTCATTGGCGATATATACTAATTTGCACAATTCAGCATAAGTGGTTAATAAGCTAATGATGAAATGTTCAACCGCCGAGAGGTATTATTCCATATAAAATTACAAACTCTCAAAATTTATTCAGAAAATGCGTGTATAAAAATCATCAACTTTACAGAAATTGATTAAGAAATGTCTTTAAATAGGTTATAGCCTAAAACAACACATTGAAAGTATTTGAAATGTTTTGATTTAGAGTTGATTTTTTAATTTTCCAATAAATATTTGCTGAAGTCTTTACAATCAAATATCAATATCCAATAATGCAAAAGTCACAACAAAAGGAGATAAAACGATGACTACAACAGGATTTAACTTTGCTTACATCAGGGTAAGCACAGAAGAACAAAACTTTGAAAGTCAAATGGAAGCAATGAAAGATTTAGAATTTGCAAAAATTTTTACCGAAAAACGAAGTGCAAAAGATACCAATCGTCCAGAACTTCAAAATATGCTTGATTATGTTAGAGAAGGAGACACTGTTTATGTTAAAGATTTTTCAAGACTTGCAAGAAGTACAAAAGATTTACTCAATATTATAGATATTCTTGAAACTAAAAAAGTAAAACTTGTAAGTATAAAAGAAAAATTAGATACAAGCACACCTGCAGGCAAGTTAATGGTTACAATGCTTGGAGCAATTTATGAATTTGAACGAGCAAATCTTTTAGAACGCCAAAAAGATGGGATTGCAGCTGCAAAAAAAGAAGGTAAATACAAAGGTCGAAAGAAAATTAAAAAACCTGATAACTGGCAAGAGATTTATAACGATTGGTCTTGTCGCAAAATTACTGCAAAAAAGGCGTGTGAATTATTAAAACTAAAAACTAATACGTTCTACAATTTTGTAAAAGATGAAAGAAAGGAAATCGCATAATGGCAAAAAGAAGAAGTAATGGAGAAGGTAGCGTTTTTAAAGAATCGCGAAGCGGAAAATGGATTGCGAAATTTCAAATAGGTTATGACGTTAAAGGCAACAGAGTTTTTAAATCTTGCAGGGCAAAAACCGAAAAAGAAGCAAGACTACTCTTAAAAGATTTAATGGAAAAACATCATGCAGGAATTGATATAAGTTCAAAGAGTATTAAGGTTGGAGAGTATTTTGAAAAATGGTTTTATGGAACTGCAATCTATGGATTAAGAGAATCAACAAGTCAAAGTTATGAGATGATTATTCGTAGACATATAATACCACATCTAGGGAATATTCCATTAGTAAATTTAACAGGAGATGATATTCAGACCTTTTATAATTATCTCTACCGCTATGGGAAATTAACAGGGAAAGGAGGTTTATCAAAAAAAACTGTTGAAAATATACATCTAGTTATGAGTAGTTGCCTTAATTTTGCACTAAAAAGAGGAGAAATTATTAGAAATCCATTATCAACAGTAAAATTAATACGCGAAGGTAAAAAAGAAATAGAGGTCTTTACTAGAGAAGAACAAGAACGAATTATGGAAGAATGTTCTAAACATTATTATGGTATGGCTATTAAATTTGACTTTTTCACTGGACTTAGAGCTGGAGAATTACTTGGTTTGACTTGGGATTGTGTAAATTTTGATAGAAATACCGTAAGAATAAATAAACAGGTGCAAAGGAATAAAAATTTTAGTAAAAATACTTACACAAAAACAATTTTAGGTTTTGTATATAATACTAAAACTAAAACTTCTAATCGTGTTGTTAGTGTTTTGCCAGCAATAATGAATGAATTAGCTCAATATAAAATACAACAAGATATGACCAAAAAGAAATTAGGACAGGACTATTACAGTAAACTCAACCTTGTATTTCCACGTCAGGACGGATATTTTACAGATACAGGAACTTTTTTAGATGCCTTTAGCAGAATCCAAAGGAAATTAGAAATTCCACACAGGAATGTTCATGCAATGCGGCATACATTTGCCACAAGGGCATTAGAAAGTGGAATTTTACCAATAGTAGTATCAAGACTACTCGGACACGCAAGTATTCAAATAACACTAGACATATACGGGCATGTAATCCCCGACTTCGCGGAACAGGAATTGGAGAAGTTGAATGAAATTTATCAATAAATTAATACATCTTAATATTATTCATATTCTTTATGTATACATGATAAGATTACCATGGAGGTATGTAACTTTTGGCTTTAGGAAAAAAATACTATGAAAAAACTTCTGCTGACAACAAAGAAATAGGTTTTGATTATCAATATCTATGCTTTATTAGCAAGTTATTAGATATAAAAATAGGTCAAAAAATAGCATATGAAGAAAAAGATGATATTCATATTGAATCCAGTGATGGTAAATTAATTTTAATTCAGGTTAAGCACTCTATACAAACAAATGTAAATGACGCAATTATTAATTTAACAAAACTAGATTTAGATTTATGGAAAACTCTTTATAACTGGACCCAAATTATTACCGATTCAAGTGATGGTAGAAGTAAAATTCAAAAACAGCTCTCATTTGTGCAAAATACACATTTTGTATTATTAACAAATAAAAATCTAGCAACTAATCCAATACTATTAAAAATTAAAGCTTTAAAAGATGGTAATTTAAAGTTAAAAGAATTTAATGATTATTTAGCTAATTTAAAGAAACAAACGAATAGTAGTACTATTGTCAAATATATTGATACCCTTTCAAGTCTAAATAAACAAGTATATGAGTGCTTTATTAATAATATATTAACAGAACAAACTAAAACTAATGTTATAGAAGGAATAAAACAACAAATTCGTGAAAAAATGATAAAGCCAAGCAGGGTTGATGATGTCTTTAGTTCTATTTATGCGAAATTAAAAGTTGATTTTTTTGAAAAAGTTCATAAGGAAGAAAAACAAGTTATAACGTATGATGAATACTTAGAGACTTTTACACCAATATTTGAAAACTTTAAAACAACACTTCTTCCATATAGATTTTTTAAACGAATGCTCCCAGATAATATAGCAGAACAATATTTTATACAACAATTAATAGAAATTGGTGATATAAGTGAAAATGATATTGTTGAAATGGCAGACTATACAGAATCTATGTTGCAAATGAAAATGAATTTAGATAAGTGGTATGAAGATAATGAATTAACAATAGAGGATATTGAAAGTTTTCACAAAGAAACATTTAACATATGGAAAAATAATCATAAAAAACATCACAAAAACTCCTCAAATGAAGACAATATAAATGCATATGCTTGTTTATCAGAACTTAGAGAAAAATTGTTAAAAATACAACAGACAGAGTTACAAACAAGTCCAAGTAATGGTGAATTTTACTATTTATCAAATGAAAAAAGATTAGGGTGGAAAAAATATTGGCAAGAAAAATACAAAAAATAAATAACTCTTTTTCAACAAATGAAATATTAACGGCAATTACAATCCTCTCTGTTTTAAAAGATTGTAATTCGTTAGAAATAACAAAAGTATTATTAATCGAGCCTTTATGTAGTTACAAGAAATTATTGAAAAAACTTACAAACGCTAGAATACAAATAAGAAGTATTGAAGAATTAATTATTAAAAGCGATTTTATTTTATCAAACTTTAATAAAAAATATAAAGAATGTATAATTATTAGCTTGAATTCAATTTATTTACTATTACAACTAAAATTAGTTAACATAAGAGACAATAAAATATTTTATAATGGATATACATTTGATTTTAAAGAAAAAACACTTGGAGAAAAAGCCAAAATAAGAATTAATGCTTCTTCTAAGTTGTCTAATATTTTGAAATGCACACAAAGTGCTGAATTATATTTACATTTGAGGGTTGAATTATGAATTTTTATATTAATAGAATTATTTTATGGCTTAATAATGGTGAAAAAAGATATATAAAATTTGAAAAAGATAAAGTCAATGTTATTACTGGAAATAGTAAAACAGGAAAAACCGCCATACTAGAAATTATAGACTATTGTCTTTGCAGTACACAAAACAATATCTCGGAAGAATACATAGGTGAAAATGTTTCTTGGTATGGTTTAGATTTTTATATAAATAGCAAACATTATTTTATTGCAAGAGGAGATACAAAACATAACTCCTATAAATTCTACTTTTCAGCAACTGGTATAGAGCCTGACACACCAACGGACACAATGTCAATCGTAGATGTGAAAAGTATTTTAGAAGAAGAGTTTTCTATTAATAAAAATACAGTAATTCCTTTTGGTGGGAAAACTATAAAACAAGGTTCAAAAATCTCGTATAGATATTTTCTTATGTTTAATACAATATCTGGAGATATTATAGAAAATAGTAAAACATATTTTGACAAACAATATGATGATAGATATAGAGAAGCTTTGCCAAGAATCTTCGATATTGCAACTGGTATAACAACAATCAAAGATATCTTATTGAGAGGACAAGTAGATAAATTAAAAGGAGAACTGAATAAATATTATAAAGAACGTGACTCTATTATAAACCTTATTGAAAATAGAGATCTAGAAATAAAAAAGATTATTAAAAAAGCTATTGATGCTAAATTATTAACAGAATCACTAGACAATGAACAGGATTGTATTAATCAATTAAGGAATATTATAGAGACATTAAATTTAAATAATGTTGTACTAAAGGATTATAGTGAAAAATTAGAAAAATTAAAATTGGAAATACAAAATTTAGAAATACAGAAATTAAAACTTAAAAAATTTGAAAATAGATATAATAAATATAAAAAAAGTTTAGAAGAACAATATGAAGCTTTAAAACCGATAGAATACATCAAAACTAATTTTGCAAAAAATATAGAATCGGAAGAGTATCTATCATTTTTGAATATGTTAGAAAATGACTATAAAGATATAAAAGAAACAATAAAAAAGAAAATGCCTTTCGAAAATGGCGTAAAAAATAAAATTGAAGAAATTGAACAATCAATAGAAAAAATTAATATACAAATAGATTTAATACCAACTACTTCATATATTGCATTAGATGATAAAACTAGGCTAGTCTTATTAGGAGAAATAAAAAATGAATTTATAGAATTAGTTAATAATAATCTTTCAACTAAAGACATTGAAACAATAATTAAATCAACTGAAGAAAAAATTAACAAACTTGAATTAGAACTTAATGATTATGAAGAAAATAAAAAGAATTTAATTAATTCATTAAATGATTATATTCAAACATACATTAAACTTGCAAAAGAACCATTAGATGAATATGGGAATTATTTAGCTGATTATGATTACAAAAATAAAATGCTTAAACTGCGTAAAGAAAAGGCTCTTTTACCTGCTAATATCTCTAGTAGTTCCGACCATATGTATCTACATCTATGTATGTTTTTGGGCTTACATGAATTATTGTCTTGTAACCAATCCCCATATATACCTTCATTTTTAATTATTGACCAACCAACACGACCTTATTTTGTTAATGAGAAAAATGAGAAAATTAAAAATATAGACTATCAAAAAATAAAAGAAAAACTTTCAAAGAAAGGTGATTGGAATAAAGTAATAAATATATTTTCTTTATTAGATAGTTTCATGCAAAATATAAAAAATAATAATAAAAATTTCCAAATGATAGTCTTAGAGCATGTATCTAAAGATGCTTGGAATGGGTTGGAAAATATACATCTTGTTGAAGAATTTGATGGAGACGTTAATGCATTAATTCCACCATTTACCAATAAAAATAATAAATAGAGACTTTATATATTACAATATTGCTTTTTCTAGAATGTTTGGAATCTTAGTATTTTTATGTTGTGTTAAATCACACAATAAATTACTTCTACATAAATTTACAAAATTAGAGTCTTTCTTTATTTGCTCTATTACTTTTGTATTGCAATAGAAATCTTCAAAGTGCTGAAATATCATATAATTTATAACGGACAATTTTTCATTTAAAGATAGCCTGTTTATATCTGTTTTAAAAGTCTTATATTTATCATCAGTACTATGTGTAAATAGCAAAATTAAACTTTTATTTTCTAAAGGAAATATACAAATATGAAGCATATAAAGAACTCCATCTGAAAATACATTTATATACTCCCCACTTAAACCTTTATGCACTGGAATAGCATTTTGTAAAGCGATAGGTACAGTATAAGGTAATTCTATTTGTTCCAATATTTCATAAACTGGAATATTTTTATCTCTATAGGACCTATCATAATGGTAATTATACTCATTCATTTGCAGTTTTTTACAGGCACTTTTCATTGGTATTTCAGTTCTAATTTTAAAATATGTAAGGAATTTGGGTTCATTATCTCTTATATAATCATGTATAGCCATAAAACGACTTAATTCATAATTAGCCTTGCTTATTGCAAATAAATGATTTTTAATAGCAATTTCTGATAAAATATTTTCAGATAAAGGTTTAGATAGGTCATTATATATTTCTTTTTTTTCATAGTCTGCAAAAAAACTACTGTCACAATTTCTGCATATGATTTCAAATGTACCAGCCTTTTTCTTTCCAGTAAAATGTTTTAGTATATCAATATCTGCCACATCAGAATAATTTGAATATATGCCATTGTCACCAAGATTTTCAAGAACAAACTGGGGTATAGAATGAGAATTACAAAAAGATGTACAGGAGTTGCCACATAAGTAACACTTGTTTTGCGTTGCATTTTTATAGTAATTGTTTTCTATATCAGAAATATTTTCTGATAGCCATATTGAAAAATCTCTATCATTGATATTAAAGTTCATTAACTTGCCCTATATTATAATATTGAGTACAATAATCTATATAATAGTACATCAAGATATTATTACAACACATTCCACTACACATGAATTTAACAAATTATAATCAATTTCGTTAAACAAAGTAAATTCTCATAAAATTTTGTGCCAAGTCATGGCAAATCATGAATAAGAGTTAAAGGATGTGGCAACCCGAGACAGTCCTCATAACCCGAAGGTCATAGGTTCAAATCCTGTCTCCGCAACCATTTAGAAAAACTCTTAGATATTCTCTAAGAGTTTTTAAATATCTATACAAAATTAAAAATATGCAAATTCTATACAACTTTTTAGCTATAATTATCAGAATTATTACAAACTCAATGAGTAACGTTTTCCAAAAGAAATTATCTTTGGAAGGCGAAAATCCTGTTGTAGTTAATTTTATTAACTATCTTATTCTCAGTATTTTCTCTATTCCTTTAATATTTTTTACAAATATTCCAATAACAGATATTCATTTTATAATTTACGCCCTTTTAGGCGGATTAACAGGTGCTATTTGCAATTGCTTTATGGTACTAGCTTTAAAAAGGGGAGAATTATCTGTATTAGGTCCGATAAATTCATATAAAGCCATAATAGGCTTAATTTTTGGAATGATTATCTTGCATGAATTTCCTAATATTTTTGGACTAATCGGAATTGCTCTTATTATTTTCGGTTCATATTTTATTCTCGAAACACCTAAAGCTCTTCTCAAAAAAGATATTCAATATCGAATTTATGCTCTTATTTTTTCTGCAATTGAAGCTGTTTTCATTAAAAAAGTTATAATTTTATCATCTATTACAACTTCATTTATTACATCTAGTTTTTTAGGTGCTGTATTTTCTTTTATTATAATGAGTATTTTTTCAGAAAAAGATATAAAAATTCCATCTAAAAAGCATTTAATTATCTATATTTTAACAGCAATATGCTTTGGACTAATGACATTCACAACAGCATATGTATTTAAATATATAAATGTTGGATATGCACTATCTTTATTTCAACTTTCTATTATTATTAATGTAATTTTAGGATATAAACTATTTAATGAAAAGAATCTATTAAAAAAACTCATTGGTTCCTTAATAATTCTTATAGGTTCAGCAACAATTATGATTTACGGTCATTAATATGATAGAATTATTTTGAAAGGGATATAAAAAGATGCTTGCACCCATTACAGGGCAAAAAGTTGAATATGATATAAGAACATATAAAAGTTATAGAACTCACCAAGTTGAAAAAACTGATACAAATACAAAAGCTAAAATTGCAGCTGGCTCAATAGTTGGAACAATAATTCCAATGGCTCTATTGGCAAAAAATCAAAAATGCAAACTATATAATATTAAATATGGTGTAAAAGAGATGGTTTTAGTTAGTGCCGGCAGTATAGCTGGTGGACTTGCATCCGGTGTTTTATTTGACAAAAAAGAACATAAAAAACAAAAAATTAATGAAAGCGTTTTTCAATTTATGAATGCATCAGTTCCACCATTATTAACAAGCGCATTATATTCTTTTAGCAAAAATATAAAATACAGAATTGCAAGTACTGTTGTAGGCCTTTTTGGAGGAATGCACATTGCAGCTAAACTATCAAATATTATAAACGATCCACATGACAAAGTTCCAGATAGAAAACTTACATTTAAAGATTCTATTGCAAATATTGACGATGCTTTAGGCGTCCTAATCCTTGCAAAAGTTCCAATTGCTGAAAAATTACATGTAGATAAAACTTTACCTGCTATATACAGCTGGTGCGGGTATAGAGCAGGTATAAGTAACTAATATTTAATTCTATTTAATTGTCATCATTCTCTATTTTTATTTGACCATTTTCTTCCACAAACTTTTTCTTATGAAATAACTTTTTGATTAATGGTTCAGAATTAGCTTCATTCCTTTTTTGATACCTAGCTTTTTCTGTATTGACATCATTATAATCGTTAATTTCTTCTATTCTAAACCTCTGTTGATTAATCATCTGCATATCATGCACTTGAATTATAGAAGCATCTGGTGGAAGTACTGCAAATACTGGGATTATTGAAAAAGATAATAATAAAACTAAAATTAAATTTTTCATAATTATAACTCCACAATTTATTTAATACGGAATACGACATTCGCAACAGCAGTGACTTTTTTCTCAATTGTTGTAGTATCATTAATACCCATATCAGATACATTTGTAGAATCTACTGGAGTAATTTGGAATACGCCCATATTTACTGCTTGGATTTTTCCAGGTCTGTTATGAGTAGCTTTTAACATAGCTGTTGCTCTATCTTTTGCATCTGTAGTAGCGTCTTTAAGCAATTTAACTTTTAAATCAGCTAAACCTGAATAATAATACTCTGGATTAGTAACATCAATATCTATACCTTTTTCATATAAATTTTGAATATCCAAAGCTGTTTCTTTTATTTTATCAACATCATTTGATTTAACTTCTATTGCTTGAGATGCATTATAATATGCAATTTCATTTGTTGAAGTACCATTTGGATTATATTTATATACATAATATGAATTTATTGGTTTTACCTCAATATCATCAAGCCCTTTAGATTTTAAGTATTCTGTAACTACAGGTAATTGTTTTTTAATCACACTGTATGCTTCTGATTTAGAAGGTTTTCTTGATTTTATATCAACAACCAATCTTGCAGAATCTGATTTTACAACTTGATAAGCAGATCCAGTAACTGATATATTATCTTTTGATAATGTAACAGTTCCTGATTTCACAGCTACAATTAAACCAAAAGCTAAAATCAAAGCTAACCATACCAATTGTAATTTTTCAAATTTTTCAAACATATCTATACACTCCTATACAAAATAATATATCACATTATAACCGATATTAAAAAAAAATCAATTGCGAATATAAAAAAAATATGTTACAATTTCTTTGCAAAAAACATTCAATAAATGAGGGCTACATGAATAAATATTTAAATAAAGTTCTAACAGAAGTAAAAGAAAAAAATGAATATGAAAAAGAATATATTCAAGCAGTAGAGGAAGTATTATCAACTATTGAACCGGTAATTGATAAACATCCTGAGTATGAGAAAATAGCCCTTTTAGAACGAATGATCGAACCGGAAAGAATAATTACTTTCAGAGTTCCATATGTAAATGACAAAGGACAAACAATTGTCCACAAAGGCTACCGAGTCCAATTTAGTAGTCTAATCGGTCCATACAAAGGCGGACTAAGATTTCACCCAAGTGTTAACCAAAGCATTATGAAATTTTTAGGGTTTGAACAAATATTTAAAAACGCTCTAACTGGTCTTCCAATTGGTGGAGGTAAAGGTGGCAGTGATTTCGATCCTAAGGGGAAATCTGATGAAGAAATAATGAGATTTTGTCAAAGTTTTATGACAGAACTCCAAAGACATATCGGTCAAGATGTAGATGTTCCTGCAGGTGATATTGGTGTAGGAGCAAGAGAAATAGGTTATCTTTTCGGACAATATAAAAGAATAAAAGACATATATGAAGGTGGCGTATTAACAGGAAAAGGTCTTTCTTATGGCGGCTCTTTAGCTAGAAAAGAAGCTACAGGATACGGACTAATATATTTCATGAGAGAAATGCTAAAAAATAATGGAAATAATTCTCTGGAAGGAAAAACTGTAACAATATCAGGTGCAGGAAATGTTGCAATATACGCTTGTGAAAAAGCTCAGCAATATGGAGCTAAAGTTGTTGCAATGAGTGATTCTAAGGGCTGCATTTATGATAAAAACGGTATTGATTTAGATATAATTAAACAAATAAAAGAACAAAACAGAGGAAGAATTTCTGAATACAAGAACTATAAACCCGATGCAGAATATTTGGAAAGAGAAAATGAAGATTCTCCAATTTGGAACATTAAAGCTGATATTGCATTACCTTGCGCTACACAAAATGAACTAACTTTAAATTCTGCTAAAAAATTAGTTGCAAATGGTGTAATTGCAATTGGCGAAGGAGCAAACATGCCTTGCACTAAAGAAGCTACAGAATACTTTTTAGCTAACAATATTTTAGTAGCTCCTGCAAAAGCTGCAAATGCTGGTGGTGTAGCAACTTCAGCAATAGAAATGAGTCAAAACAGCATGAGATATTACCTAACTTTTGAAGAAGTAGATAACAAATTACATCAAATTATGATTAACATATTTAATTCTTGCAAAAATTCTGCAGAAGAATACAACCTAAAAAATAATTATGTTGCAGGTGCAAATATCGCAGCATTTGCAAAACTGGCAGATGCTATGCAGGCTCAAGGTATAGTATAAAATACTACGGTTTAAATATAGTATTTATCCTTTGAGGAGAACAAGCCTGAGGATCTTTTTTTACATATTTATATTTGTTATATTTACAATACTCTTCTACAAAGAATCTATATTCTTGTAACTGTTTATTATTACTAGCTATAGCAAAATTAGATACTAAAACTGGGTATTGAAGTTTATATGCATCATTACCTTGATTTGTTATAGGAAATATTGTATCAATTAACCTTTGCCTGTCTGACTCATAAAACATGCACTTTTGACGCAAGTAACCTGCAAATTTATGATCAATTCTAAAATTATCAGCAACATTAGCACATATGTTATGAAATGATTGATGACTTGCAATCATTCTTTTATAAGCCTCTTTGCGAGTTAGAACATCTTCTGCTTTAGAAGCAGAAAAACAAGATAACATAAATAAAAATAAGAATATAAATAATTTTTTCATAAAAGTATTATATAACAAATTAATCAGAAATAATTGAAAATTTACATTCGTTAATATAAGGCAATTCAATATTATAGCTATTATAATTAGTTTGTTTGCTTTCTACATTGATTATTCCGTGATGAGCATTAATTATTTGTTTTGCTAAATATAAATTTAAACTACTGCCTACTTTATCCATTTTTTCTGCAGATGTTGTATATTTACAAAACATATTTTTTATATTTTCAGGAGATTTATAAGGACTTTCAAAACTCAATGAAATATTTATAGAGTTTTCTAAAGTATTTTTAGAAATCTCACAACAAATTTCAGTATTTTCATAAGCACTTGAAATACAATAATTTATTAAATTTTCAAAAGCTTTTTTCATTTGAATTTTATCTGCATATAAAGAAACAAATTTATCTTTTGCTAAAACTTTTATTCTTATATTTTTATGTTTCATTTCCCTTAAATACTTAGCAAAAGATTCATCTAAAACTTTCAACATCTGAACTTTTTCATAATTTAACACAATATCATTATTTTCAAATTTATATGTTGTTAATAATGTAGATAACATATCATACATACAATAACAAGAATCTAATGTTAAATTGAGTAATTCTCTTTGTTGATCATTAAGTTTACCCATTTTTTCACCAGCCAAAAGCTCTAAAGCTCTGATTTGAGCAAGAGTTGGAATTTTTAAATCGTGACTAAGGGTTGAAATATAAGTTTCTCTTTGTTTTTGAGCTGCACGTTCAGTATTAATACTTCGTCCAAATACAACCAAACTATTAACATTATCATTTTTATCTAAAATAGGCACTTTTCTTATTCTTAACCACTGTTGTTTACCATCTTTTAACCTTACTTCTCTGTCAGTAATGAAGGTCTTTTTGTTTTTCTTGATAAGATCGTTTTCTTCTTTAATTAATTCCATTGTTTTCCTCTCAAATACATCTAAAGACAACTTCCTGAACTGCTCTTGTTTTGTAACATTGAAAAACTTTAAAGCTTCAATATTACCGGTCACAAACTTATAATTTTTATCAATTATAAATGCAATCAGGGGTAAATTATTTATAATATCATTTAAATAAGATGACTTTGATTCTATATTAGCTGTCTTTAAGTCATCTTTTTTAACAGTCTCAAATTCTATATGATTTTTTAACAATAAAAATACAAATAGAATACAAATAAAATTACCAAAAATAATACATAAAAATAAATTTTTAGAAAGTTCTAAAAAAACAGCAGTATAAACAATTAAACAACAATAAAAAACTAAAAATAGCGTATATGATAAGTTTAAAGTTACAGCTCTTTTGACCATACTTTCCTCTATTTCTAATTACATGAACATACTAAATTAACATGTAAAAAAAAACATTACCCACCTGATTAATAATTATCAAAATGGGCAATAAAATATTTTAAATTTTCTTATTTGCAATGACATTTTTTCTTGCTCACAGGACTTCCGAAAATCAACCTTAAGCCCCCAAAAGGTTTTTCCATAGTGTTATTTAACCCTGCAGTCATCTCGTCAATATTGCATAAAATTCTATTCATTTCGTTTATCGTGCAACCGATTTGAGGAATAGTTTTATTAAATTCATTTGTCATATTTTTGACATTTCTTGTAATTAACTGAGCATTTTTAGCTGTAGCTTCCATTCTTTCTTTGGACAAAGCACTATCTACATTACCTGTCATATTACTTACATTTTCAGATACCTTAACGATATTCCCAGAACTTTTACTCATATCAGAAGATACTTTAACAACATTCGGACTTACCTCCTGAGCCATTGTATTTAAAGTTCCAAATAGTTCTCCAAGAGTCTGAATTGTAATATTTAAATTTTTAACCGCCTCAGCAGCATCTCCTTTCATTGCCTCGAGAGATTCTGGATCCATATTTGCAAAATAAGATTCAAATTCAACAGTCGTTTTTCCTGAGACTCTATCACCATTTTTCAAATAAAAACTAGAAGGTTCTTTTGGATAGATTATATCTATATAATCAAATTTCCGATTCCATTTGTTTCTTTCTTTTCGCAAATTTACTGAAATGTTTATCGGCAATTTCAAATCATCTGGATGCAACTCCATTGTAACTATTGTCGCCGTATAATTTTTATTAGGCTTTACATTCACAACACGCCCTATTTTAAAACCGTTATAATAAATTGGAGCTCTATCATGAAATGGTCGTAAATTTTTAAATTCAGCTGTCACATAAGTATTGGTCCTATAGTTATAATAAGCAACACCAATAGTTAATAAAATTAAAAGTAATATAATTGATTTATACAAATTGTTCATATTAGAAATTCTATTTTATGTCAAATTAAAACACATTCCCGAACAGATTAATTTTATAGTACAATATGCTTATGGAAGAAAATAAATATTCTAAAAAAGCAGGAGAATTATTCAGACAAGGCTACAATTGTGCTCAATCTGTTTTTTGCACATTTGCAGAAGATATCGGAATGGATTTTGACACTGCCTTAAAGCTATCATCATCATTCGGTGGAGGAATGGGAAGATTAAGAGAAGTATGTGGAGCTGTAAGTGCAATGTTTATGATTGCAGGCTTAAAATACGGCTACACAAGCCCTAACGATGATATTACTAAAGCTGAGCATTATGAAAGAATTCAAAAACTTGCAGAAGAATTCAAAAAAAATAATAAAACAATAATCTGCAGAGAATTATTAGGACTTGATGTAAAACAAGATTCTCCTATCCCTGAAAAAAGAACCGAACAATATTACAAATCCCGTCCATGTGAAAAATTGATAATGGAAGCAGCAGAGATAATAAGTAATTATATATCTTCAAAAAAAGAATCATAACCACTTTGTAACAAAAATACAAAGAAATCAAAATTAGCTTACCGGATAAGACTTTTATAATATAATTATTTTGTCACATTAGCTGATTTGATAATTGTATACAATTACTCTAATGCTAAAATAAAGAAATTGAACTAAACGGGAGATTTTTTATGAGAAAGCTAATAGCAGGAATACTGGCATCAGTTCTAATATTTAATAGTTCTGCAACTGCTTCTTATGCAGTTGTTGAAAACTTAAACACAAAACAAGAAATCCAAGCTCAAGAAAACGCAATCATTCCTCTTAAACTTGAAAAAGAAATCAAAGCATCTCTCGCAAAAGTATATGGCACAGAAAATGTAGAAGTAATCTACTCAAACATATTATCAATAGCTAAAAAAGCAAAAGAAGAGCGCTCATCTGCACTGATTGAAGAAGACCTAAACCGTCCAACCGATTGGTACAAAGATGAAGTAATTTATATGTTTTATGCAAATCACTTTGGAGTAAAAAATCCTGATAAATCAAACACTTTCAAAGATGATATTCAAATGCTTGACTACTTAAAAACTTTAGGCGTAACAACAATCTACATCTTACCATTTGTAGATTCTCCAATGGAAGATGCCGGATTTGATATAAGAAACCCTAGAGGAATAAGACAAGATTTAGGCGGAATGTTTGAATTCCAAAAATTCATCTCCGCAGCAAGGCAAAAAGGATTTAAAATCAAAGCAGATTTAGTCCTAAATCACTTCTCAGACCAACATGAATGGTTTCAACAAGCTCTAAAAGGAGATATCTCAAAACTTGATTATTTTGTAGTACGTGACCAGATGCCTGAATATACAAAATACAAAGATCCAAAACTGGGCTGGGTTGCAGAATATAAAGAACCAAGCGGAAAAACTTCTAAAAGAAGAATTATTTTTCCGGAAATTACCGAAAATAACTATAGAAAAGTAACAATAAACAACAAAGACTACTATTTCTATCACACTTTCTACCCATTTCAGCTTGATATAAACTGGAAAAATCCAAAAGTTTTATATTACAACTTAGAAACAATTGCATTTTGGGCAAATCAAGGTGTTGATATTTTCAGAATGGATGCAATCCCATATTTGATTAAAGAAGATGGCACAAATGCAGAAAACTTAGAAGAAACTCATAGAATTATAAAAATATTAAGTGCATTTATACAAGCAATTGCACCACGTTCAGTAATCCAAGCAGAAGCTTGCCAAATGCCAAATAAAATTCTTCCATATTTTGGAACAGAACAAAAATACAAAGAAATAGTAAAAGGTCAAGAAAAAGAAATTACAAGGACTGATGAAGTTCAAATTGCTTACCATTTTCCATACATGCCTGCGATTTGGGCATCTTTGGTAACCGCTGACAACAGCTATTTTTGGAAAGCGTATAAACAAACTCCGCAAATTCCAGCTTCAGCATCTTGGGCAATATTTTTAAGAGTTCACGATGAGCTTACTCTTGAAATGGTAAACGAAAAAACAAGAGAAATCCTATTTGAAGACCTTGCTCCAAAAGGTGCTGCATTTAGAAAAGGCTTCGGTGTTTCAGGCAGAATGGCTAATTTCTTAGATAACAACCCTGACAGAATTGGTATGGCTTTTTCTATACTTATGTCATTACCAGGAATTCCAATTATTTACTATGGTGATGAAATAGGAATTCAAAACAACTTTGCAAACGCTAAGAAAAGTGCGAAAATTAGAGAAGCTAAACAGAAAAAAGATAAGGATGTAAAAAATAAAGTTAAAATGCTAAGCTATTTTGATAGCCGCGATATAAACAGAGGTCCGATTACACAAAAAACTTTTGAAGATGCCGTAAACCATAAAGGCACATACAATAACAGAGTATATGAAAGAGTAAAACAACTAATAAAAGTAAGAAAACAATACCCTGTAATCACAAGAGGTTCATTTGTAGAATTAAAAACTAAATCACCCGAAGTTTTTGCCTATGTTCGAGCAACTGATACTGACAGAGTTGTTGTAATAAACAACCTATCTGACAAAAAAATCAAAGCCACAGTAGTATTCACTGATGACAATTTCGGCAAAAAAGAAAAAGACATATACTTGAAAAATCTACTAACAGATAAAATGGTTCGAGCAAGAGTTGAAAACAAAGAATTAACCGTAAGATTGAACGCATACGATGCTATGTGGCTAAAAATGTAAGCGTGCCGCTTAACCCACCAATCAGGCTACACAAAAAAATTTTTATTGTCTTAGCAAAATGTAAACGTGCCGTTTAATCCAACATATTATATATTAATCAAATTTCAACAACTCTATAAGTGACATCCCTAATCCGTCTGCGAATTTTTGTAAGACAATAAGACTTGGAGTTCTTTCCATTCTCTCAATTCTTCCAACATAAGTTCTATCAACACCACAAAGTAGAGCTAATTCTTCTTGCGAAAGCCCTCTTTCTTTGCGGATAGATAACAATTTCCGAGCAAACTTTTCCTTTACATTATTTGTCATTTTTAAATATCATCTTATGTAATTTCTTTAATCCTACACCCACATAAGTTGTCACAACCATAGTCACTACAAAATATAAGTAAGTTGTCTGCACAGGATTATATATCCAATAAATATCGTGATTTGCACGCTCCGCAATTGGAATACCATGCAGCCACATAAAAATTGCCGTCATTATATACATAACAAGCAAATGATTTGCCATAATGTGATATGTAACATTCCCCATATCTTGAACAAACTTTATATCTTTAACATAAGGATAAAGAATTTTTACAGTAAATAAAGAAGCCCAAATACCTGTTAATGCAGTAAAAATTGGTACAAAAAGCTGATCATCAAATCGTGACCATACAAGTACATAACTTAACCCAATTCCATGTTCAGGGTCATAATCTCTGTTAAACATCCAAAGTATAGATTGCAATACAAATACAACTCCAAACCACTTTGGCGTAAAAATATTATAATTATCTTTTATATAATGAGTATAAAAATATCCCAAATATACAAAAAATAGTGAAAACATTGTTCTAATTACGATTAACATTAAAGGAGTTACCGCAAACCATTTATCAAAAGGAATTGCAAGTAATCCTAAAACGGTAAAAAATCCCAAGTGTATAAATTTATTTTTCGTTACAGCATTCAAAGCTCTAAACAAAAATAAAAAAGTAATCATTGTCATAAACAACTGAGTTACAAACCACAAAGGACAAGACAGGTCAAATTGATGTCCGTTTAAAAACGGTGTAATAAAAAAGTTCTTGAAACTCAAAGGCATACCCCAAAATTTGCCAGTAAGTTTTGCAATTAAAATTGTAACGAGCATATAAAACAAGTTATACCAAAAATAAGGAACCAAAAGAGTTTTAATCCTTCTTTCCACAAATGTAGCAACATCAGTCAAATATTTATCTTTAAACAAACAACCTGATATAAAGAAAAATAAAGCTAATTGGAAAGAATAAGGAGGGAAAATTCCTAATAGTGAAAACTCCAAGTGTCCTGATACAACAAGCAGAATAGCCAGAGCTTTTAAAACATTCATCTCATTTGAAAAAATTTTATCCATACAACAAATGATAACATAAACTAAAAATGTGGTATATAATAAGAAGATTATAAGGAGATACTAATATGACAATTTTAGTTTTAGGCGGTGCAGGTTATATCGGCTCACACACTGTATATGAGCTAATCGATAATGGTGAAGATGTCGTAATTATAGATAATCTTCAAACAGGACACAAAGAAGCAATTCACACTAAAGCAAGATTTTATAAAGGCGACATTAGAGATAGAGAATTTTTAGACAATGTATTTAAAAAAGAAAAAATTGATGCCGTAATCCATTTTGCAGCTTGCTCATTAGTAGGCGAAAGCATGGAAAAACCTCTAAAATATTACGATAACAACTTATGCGGGACAAAAATTCTTTTAGATTCCATGGTCGCAAATGGTATTGATAAAATAGTATTTTCATCAACTGCAGCAACATATGGCGAACCTGAAAAAGTTCCTATTTTAGAAACAGACAGAACAGAACCTACAAACACATACGGCGAAACAAAATTGTCAATGGAAAAAATGTTTAAATGGGTTGGAAAAGCTCATGGACTTCGCTATGTATCACTAAGATATTTTAATGCTTGCGGGGCTCATATTTCAGGACAGATAGGAGAAGACCATAACCCGGAATCTCATCTTATCCCTCTAATTCTACAAGTTCCAAACGGCAAACGTGAATACATCTCAATATTTGGCGATGACTATGACACAAAAGACGGAACTTGTGTGAGAGATTACATTCACGTAACAGATTTAGCTCAAGCCCATATCCTTGCGGTTAAATATTTGCAATCAGGAAATGAAAGCAATATATTTAATTTAGGAAACGGTGTAGGCTTTACAGTGAAAGAAGTAATAGATACTGCAAGAAAAGTAACATCACACCCTATTCCTGCGAAAATTACACCACGCAGAGCAGGCGATCCTGCACAACTTATTGCATCAAGTGAAAAAGCAAAAGAAATCCTAGGCTGGACACCTGAACATAATTCTTTGGAAGAAATAATTTCAACTGCTTGGAATTGGCATAAAAATCACCCGAACGGATTTAACTAAAAATCAATAGCAAAAAAAATCTTGTTTGAATTTTTAATTTGAATATGAAAATTCAAAACTACCAAAATCAAACATCTTTTCAAGCAAAATTTTTACACAGTGATTCATTGCAACAACTTGTCCAATATTCTGTCGAAAATGGGAAATTCGACAAACTTAATGCTGCAAGAAAAAATATTGACTCTGCATACCTTACAACACGCTTAAAAGTTGATATTTTTGAAAAAGACGGCAAACCGATAATAAATTTCACTAGATTTGTACCTAAAAAAAATGTTTTGGTTGCAAAATATCAAGATAATTTTGAACAAGCAAAAGTTGTAACTTTCAAATCAGACAAAAAATGTAATCCTCTAAAATTTGCATTTGAAAAAATCATAAAACTAAGCAATAATGCACCCCATAACAATATGTATAAAAATGTAGTTATTACAAAATAAAATTATTTTAAAAAGATAATTCTACATATACAGGCAAATGATCACTTCCAAAATTTTTACCGATTTTAAAAGAATTCATTAATATTTTTGGACATATTAAAACATGTTCCAATGAAATTCTAAAAATTGGAATATATCGAGCGTTCCAAGTTCCATTAACATTTTTAGCAAGAATTTGACAATCTTTTAAAACTGAGGATTTAATATATTTTTTATAAGAATTTGAATAAATAGTTGTATTAAAATCTCCTGCAAACACAAGATTTTTGGAATTTTCTTGAGATGAAATTGTATTTATTTTCTTAAGCATTTCATTTCTTACTCTAAAATAATCTTTGCTCGTTGGAGGAAGTGTATGAATTCCGTATATCCTTAAATCTTGAGAAAACATTTTAAAGTTTGCAACGACAACAGGAACTTCAAAATCAGTCCACAACTCTATATCAGTATTTGTAAAAGGAATTTTAGAATACATAGAAATCCCAAAATTATCTAACCTTGAATGCTCTATGTAATAAGGATAAAAATTTTTCAAATCTTTTATATGCTCAAGCCAAATATCATCTGTTTCTTGCAAAATTATAATATCAGGATTTTCTTGAGCAACACTAACAAGAAAACCATCATAATTTTTGTTTGATGTCAAAACATTATATAGTGCAAGTTTTACTATATTACCTTGATTAAAAGATTCACATCTTCCGATATATGGAAATATCTCAAACAAATTCAAAAAAATAAAAACAAAACATACAAAACAATAAACTATATATTTTTTGTTTAAACAAAATAAATATATAAATAAAACTAAAAATAAAAAACTAAATATCAAATATTGCAATCTGAAATGAGAAAATATATCAACTATAATATTATTAGCAGGTAAAACTGCAATAATATTTACGCAAATAAAAATTAAAAAAAATAATAACCCTCTAGTCTTTAAATAATTATCTATCTTTTCTTTCATAATTTTTTAAATATCTCACTATTTATGCTATAAATCGAATGTTTCATATTTTTACCACGAACATTTTTCACAAATTCTCCAGTAACTACTGCTCCACATTTTTCTGCGACTTTTCTTGATTGAAAATTTTCAGGACGGATTTCAAATATTACATTATCTAATTTTAGCTTATTAAGAGCATATTCTATCATAGTTTTTGCACCTTCAAGAGCATACCCTTTATGCCAAAACTTTTCTTTTAGAATATACCCTATTTCATAATATTCTCTACCATCTATAAAATCAGGCATCAATGCAATTTGCCCTACAACTTGTCCACTTTGCTTATCTAAAGCTAAAAAATAGCCTAATCCATATTTTTTATAATATTCTCTATTCTTTTTTATCCACTGCAAAACATCAATATCATCAAAGACATATTCCCATGCATACATAACATTAGGATTTTTAAGCATCTCAGCAATATCAGAAAAATCAGCTTCTGACATTTTTCTAAATATCAATCTTTTAGACTCTGCAAAATATTGTTCCACAAAACAATTATACTGAATTTTAAGATTTTTTCAAATTTACTTTCAACAAAAATCCTAAAGGAATCATAAAAAATGACACAAGTGCAAACAAAGCAAAGACATCAGAATAAGCAAATATTTTAGCTTGCACAATCAATTGCTTGTAATACACAGCACCAGCTTTATGCATTGCCGCAAACTCAGGCAAACTGCTCATAAATTTATGAGTCATCAAAGATAATCTATGATAATATACAGGGTTGGTCAAAGCCAAATTACCTACAAGATAAGTTTGGTGCACTTGAGACAATCTTGCAACCATAGTCGATGACAAGGATATGCTTAATACAGTTGCAACACATTTTGCCAAGCTATGTAATCCGGCACCATTAGACAACTCAGACTTTGGCAAAGTACCTAATACAAGACCGGAAATCGGAATAAATGTTAAAATTACCCCTACCCCTAAAAGAATATTTGGTAAAATAATAAATCCAAATGACGTCATTAAAGTCAAATTTGTATAATAAAAAGTCGACACACCAATAAATACAAATCCAACAGCTATTAAAATTCTATTATCAATCTTTGCAACCAACTTATCAATTATACATAACATAATAAGACAAGATATAACACGCGGAGCCAAAGATAAACCGCCTAAATAAGCTGTATATCCCATAATACTTTGCAAATACTTAGGTAAAAGAACAATCGTTACATAAATAATCATATTTACAAACGCACCTAAATATGTACCTATAGCAAAATTCTTATCTTTTAAAATTCTTAAATTTACCATTGGATCTTTATTTTCAATTTCCCAAACAACAAAGAATATAAATGAGAAAAATGAAATACCGCTTAACCAACACACCCAAGTTGTATCAAACCAGTTATATTGTTCACCCTTATCCAACACAACCTGCATTGAAAATAACCATACAGCAAGTAAAATAAATCCGATAACATCAACTTTTTTCGGTTTAACTCGATTAGGATTTTCGGGAATAAACATATGAATTAAAAAACAGGAAATTATCCCAACTGGAATATTCATTAAATAAATCCATTGCCAACTGGAATTATCAACAATAAAACCTCCAACTGTAGGTCCCATAATTGAAGACACCATAACAGCTAAAGCAAACAATGCCATAGCTCGTCCTCTTTGTTCAAAAGGGAAACTTGAAATTAATATAGCTTGAGAAATAGGCATCAAAGGCCCGCCTCCAATACCTTGAATTACTCTACCAAGCACCATCATATTTAAGCTTGGAGCAAATGCGCAAATTATTGAACCTAAGGTAAAAATAGCAATAAATACCTTTAAAAAGTTTACCCTTCCCATTAAATTTTCAAACCAAGCAGTCAAAGGTAAAAGAATTGCATTTGCAACCATATAACTTATAATAACCCAATTAGCTTCATCAAGAGTTGCACCAAAATAACCTGCAATATGAGGAATAGCAACGTTTGTCTCAGATGTCGCTAACATTGCAAAAGCAGTCGGGAATAAAATTGTTACAGCAACTAGCCAAATGTATACTAACACATACTTTGATAATAAAGAACAAAAGGATTGACTATTCAAAATCCAAATTTTGAATGTTTTCAATGTCTTCTGCATTTCCCCAATTGTCTTCGTAAAAGCATTGTTTGACAAATTTGTGAAAAGATGAATATTGCCAATCTTTTACATTATTTACAAATCCGTGTTTTATAGGATTGTAATCAATATAGTTAATTTGATTATTTAATTCTTCTTCATTTCTAATCGTATGTTCCTAGTATCGTCTTTGAAAATTCCCTTTTTCTCGCTTATTTTTATGCCCAACCAACTAACCCTACTTTAAATCCGAATTTAGAAAGTTTTATTTTTCAAAAATTCTATTTCTAAAAGCTTTTTCAATAAAACAATCCATATATTTATTCCTTTATTTCAGGTTATATTGGTGACAAAATTATTATACATAAAATTTGTTTAAGCATCGAAATTTTTTCTAATATCTTGAGGTGTGGCTTTTTCAAGATTAGAATGCTTTAATTCTTTTATTGTGGTAATAGCGTCTTCTTCTGCCCACTTGATATTAAGATGCAATACTGATTTTGGTGAAAATAATTTTGCAAGTTTTTTGTAGTTTAAATAACTGTATAATTCGCTTTTATTATAAGACCAAACCATGTGTCCTCGTGGTTTGATATTTTGTGTTTCACGTAATTTATCAATCGTTGGACTTGATATAATCAATTCTTCTTGTCCGGGTTCATAATAGGGCTTTAAATCAAGTGTTGTTGGTAAGCCGTCATTTTTGATTTTTCTAATATATTTTAGGTGCTCTTTTGTTAATAAAGATTGTTTTGCACTTTCTATTAAGGCTTCTTGTAACTTTGGAGAGAATTTTGTTCCGAAACTTGTGTTTTTATTGTATTGAATTTGCATTATTGTTATTTACCTTTTTTATCTGGTTTTTACTTGCATTGTATAAAGTTTGTGAATATACTTTTTTGTTAGTTTATCGGTTGGGCATACTTGCCTAACAAGTCTAACCTACTAACTTTCTCTATCTACTTTACTTTGTATGACTGATAATGTTCTTTTATTATATTGCTGGTTAAAAAAATATAGAAGGGCGATAGTCTTCAGGACGTGGTTTCCATTCATGATCGTAATAGTTAGGAGGGTAATCTAAATTAGATGTAGTAAAAGGGCGATAGTCTTCAGGACATGGTTTCCAGTCATGATCGTGATAGCTAGGAGGGTAATCTAAACTAGATGTAGTATAAGGGCGATAGTCTTCAGGACGTGGTTTCCATTCATGATCGTAATAGCTAGGATGGTAATCTAAATTAGATGTAGTATAAGGCACGGGAATACGAGGTTTACTATGAAAATGTTTTGTTTTACCGTTATGTGTAATAAAGTCAAAGTATCCCTCTTGTGGTGTTCTTTTGTCATAAGATAACCAAAGATCTCCATCTATCTGTTTAAGACTGCCCAAATCAGTAGCATTTGATTCTCTAAAATCAGCAGTACCTTTTATTTTTTTTATCTTTTTTAACAATTTATTTTCATCAACACCAAGCTCTGAGAAATCATGAGTAGCACCACCACCCTTTCCATATCCGGAAACGGTGTACTTGCCAAATAAATCTCTTTTAGCTTTAAGGCCTACAGCCTCAAAAAGTATTTTAACATCAGAATTTTTTATAGCATCTTTTATTATATTTTTAACTTTTGCTTTATAAAGATTTTTTTCATCTATATGTTTTAAAGCAATTTTAGAGGTATACCCAAGAACCTCTTCTCTGGAACCAAATGCTACATGAGATTCATTTTTTGAAAAATAATTACGATTTTGGGTATTTGTATTGAAATTATTTGTAATAGAATTTATTTGCATAAAACCTCCTTGTGATATTCTAAAACGTGAAAAATTTTTTTTTGCTATTTGTATAGGAATAGTAAAAAAGTTTGTAAAATTTCCGAACGAGAAACACACCATGAAATTAATAATGAATATCCTGATTTTGTACCAATACAAAAACTTGAGGGTCTGTTGGTTGCGCATACTTGCCCAATAAAAATTAATAAAACTTTAAATCCACAAAAAGTCCGATTTAGTCCGGTTTGAATTTTAAACAATTGGCTTATTTCCGACCGCCCAAAGTTAGACTTGTTGGGCAGGTATACACAACCAACAATTAAAATTTACCGACCAAACTGGACATTAAAATCCACCAAACAGGGATTTTTTTATTTTGTTCAATTGTCAAAGACTGCGTACTCATATCATAATTCCCTAATTTGAAAATAAAAAATCAGAGAGGAAGGGATTCGAACCCTCGGTGGAATTGCTCCCACACAACCTTTCCAAGATTGCACCTTAAACCGCTCGGACACCTCTCTATTTAAAAATAACTTAATATCTTGTTTTATATTATCATAAACATTTATTTCATGCTAAAATCAACTTATGCAAAAAATCACATACAAATCAGAAAAAGGACTAAAAGGGACTGTTACAATCCCTTCAGATAAATCAATTTCCCATAGAGCTATTATGTTTACCTCACTAGCAAGAGGGAAATCTGTAATTAAAAATTTTTCAAAAGGGCAAGATCCTCTATCATCTTTAAAAGTTTGCAAAACTTTAGGAATTGATGCGGAATTCTCAAACGAAGAATTAATTGTAAAATCAAAAGGCATATTATCAGATCCGCAAACACAACTTGATTGTGGAAATTCAGGCACTACAATGCGACTTATGTCAGGCATTCTAGCAGGACAAAATTTTAATTCGACATTAATCGGCGATGAAAGCCTTTCAAAACGTCCGATGAAAAGAGTAATTGAACCATTATCACTTATGGGAGCTAAAATTGAATCAAATGAATATAAAGCTCCATTAAAGATTTATGGACAAAATTTAAAACCGATTAACTATATTTCAAAACTCGCTTCCGCTCAAGTAAAATCTTGCATATTACTTGCAGGTCTAAATATTGATGGGCAAACATCATTTACAGAGCCTTATGTATCAAGAAATCACACTGAAATAATGCTTAAATACATGGGAGCAAATATCTCAGTTAATAATACAACTGTTACAATAGAAAAATCAGAACTTGAGCCAAAAACTATTGAAATCTGCGGCGATATATCATCTGCAGCATACTTTATTGTTGCAGGATTAATCGTTCCAAATTCTAAAATAATATTAAAAAATGTAGGCCTCAATCCTACAAGAACAGGCATTATTGAAGTCGCTGAAAAGATGGGAGGGAATATTGAAATACTCGATAAAAGGAATATTTCAGGCGAAGATGTCGGGGATATCCAAATTTCTTATTCAGATCTCAAAGCCTGCACTATTGAAGGAGAAATAATTCCAAGACTAATCGACGAACTCCCTGTAATAGCAGTTCTTGCAACACAAGCAAAAGGAACTACAATAATTAAAGATGCCCAAGATTTAAGAAACAAAGAATCCGACAGGATTAAAGCAGTTGTAACTGAACTCAAAAAAATAGGAGCAGATATTGAAGAAACTCCTGACGGATTTATTATTAACGGCAAAACAAATCTCAAAGGCGATACAGAAGTCGAAACATACCATGATCACAGACTCGCAATGAGTTTGTACGTAGCAGGATTAATTTGCGACAAACCTATCGCTATTAACGGTTTTGAATGGGTAGACATATCTTTCCCTGAATTTGATAAATTGTTTAATTCTTTATCTTTGTAAAGAAATATTAAGCTATAAAATTTCAATTTGGCAATTTTACCTGACAAAAATTTTTTATATATACAAGGTTAGGAAAATTAATATTGAAAGGTTAAGGTTTAAGGTTATGTCAGGGGAAATTTCAAATTTATATGGAATGAATTTATACAACAATCCATATTTAAACAACAATGATGATTTTTTAGCACAACAATATTTTGCTCAACAAGCAGGACAAATACAAGGTCAAGGTCAAACTCAAAATCAACCTGCATTCCAAGGTTACCAACAACCACAAACTGATACTTTCCAAAAATCAGGTTCTGGCTTAACTACAGGATTAACTCTAGGGGCTATTGCAGGAGCTGGCACAGGTGCAGGCATTTATTATTTTGGAACAAATCCTATCAAAGATGGAAAAGTTGATGAAACGCTACTTAAAATGACTAACAAAGAAGGACTAAATTCTTTAAAAGCAGAAGCAATAAAAGAATTATATGAACAAAAAGCAAAAACAACTTTTGATACTCTAGGAGTAAAAAATTTAGAGCAATATAATGCAATAGAAAAATTATCTAAGGCAACAAAACTTGAAGATCTTCCAGAAGATACAAGAAAATTATTACCAGATAGCATTAAAACTCCAAAAGATGCAAAAGTTCTTGTTGATTTAGCAAAACCTGAATTAGACAAAATCGACAAAACAAAACTTGCAAATCAAGCAGAAAAAGCCTTAAAGACTATGTCTCTAGATCATAATGAAAAACAATTGAAAAAATTAGAAGGCATCAAAGCAAAAATTGACAAATTGCCAAAAGATGCAAAGGTAGCTGATTTAGAAAAATTCTTCATCGATAACGCTGAAACTTTTAAACTTAAAGGAACTGAAGCAGAAATCGCAGAAAAAGCTAAAAAAATAGCTGCAAAACATGGAACAAAAGAACATCTTCTAAACTTATATCAAAGTCGTATTGATGCTAAAAAAGAATATATAAAAGAATTTAAAACAGGACTTACTGATGGAGTAAAAGAATACTGGGATGATACAGCTAAAGCATTCAAAAAAGATGCTCCAGAAACATTAACCAAAGCCTATAAATCATTCAAATGGAATAAAGCTCTAAAGGGTGGAGGTATCGCAGCTGGTGTAGCACTTGTATTAGGCTGTCTATTCGGAAGTAATGCATAAAAAATAACATAACAATAAAAAAATCCCATTATTAATAATGGGATTTTTTTTATTTATCTAAAAGATTCTTAGCTTTTTTAATTGATATTATTTTGGGTTTGTTAGGCATATATTTTTCAACATTTCGTCTTAAATTAAAAAATACAACTTTTTTAGTCAAATTAATAAATTTATCAAAATCTTTGCCTGAAAATAAATACAGTACTCCTTTATTATTATCTTTTTTTACACTCAAAGCTAAAAAATCATTATCTTTCTCTAAAAAACGGTTTTTCAAATGTTTAATATCTTGTTGAGAACCTTTAACTTTATAAAATTTTCCAAAAGTTGTGTTATTACTATAATTTTGACTTACCTGCATAATTTCTCCAAATTTTAATATATCAATTTATGAAAATAAAAAAACAAAAATAAAAAATTTTTCCACAAATTAATTTATTAATTTACAATAGTTAATCAATAAGACTATAATCAAAAAATAAAATCAAACAACAAAAAACTGGGACCGGAGGGATTCGAACCCACGACCAAGGGATTATGAGTCCCCTGCGCTACCGCTGCGCCACAGTCCCAGATATATTTATTTTGCGGGACTTATCAGCGGTAGCTGCGCTACCTTTTCCTCTCACAAATGATACTTAATCATTTGTTCGGCAGAGTGCCACAGTCCCAGATTATTCTGGATTTATGAGACTTACTGCAACATCCTCATTATCTTTTCAGCTATCAAACAAAAACTTATTTATTCGATATAGTGCCTCAGTCCCAAGATATTTAAATTTCAAACTAAGTTAAATTTAGCATTAAAAACATAAAAAATCAAGTACTAAACTTGCAATGATTTTTCTTCGATTAATTCATTTGCTCCAACAATTTGAGAATGTAAATTCATCTTAATTACACAATTAGATGCAATTACGCAATTTTCAATATGAACTCCGTCGCTGATTACTACATTATCCCAAATTATTGAATTTTCAATTATGGAATTTTTACCAATTTTAGTATTTTTTCCAATTACTGATTTACCTTTAAAAGTTACATTTTGAGAAATTTCGCATGACATATCTGCAATATAACTTGCGCCATTTTGTAATTCTACAATTTTGTCATGTGGGAAATTGCATTCCTCTAAAAATACATCTTCATTTGATTGGATATACTGATTTATTGTTCCAATATCACTCCAGTATTCAGACACTTCAAAGGTATTTATTGCATGTTCACCAACTAATTTCGGGAAAACATTTTTTGCAAAATCATAAAATGTATTTTCAGGGATATAATCAAATATTTTATAATCAAAAATATAAATTCCTGTATTTATATAATTACTTTTAGCTTCTTCTACAGAAGGTTTTTCCTGAAATTCAGTAATATAACCTTTACTATCTGTAACTACAACACCAAAATGAGGCACATCTTCCATTGCAATTTTTTTTATACCTATTGTTGCAATAGCTCCTGAATTCTTATGATATTCAATAGCTTTTTTCAAATCTACATCTGATAAACCATCAGCAGACAATACTAAAAAAGAACTATCTTTATCAAAAAATGATTGACATTTTTTGACACCACCTGCTGTACCTGATAGAGTATCTTCTTTTATATAATTAAAATTTATTCCAAAATTGTTATCAGAATATCTTTCAATAATCTTGTCTGCTAAGTAATAAGTATTGCAGATTAAATCAGTCACACCTATTTTAGAAAGTTTTTCAAATAATATATCCATTACAGGTCTATTTGCTATAGGCACTAGAGGTTTAGGAATCGATAATGTTAACGGTTCCAATCGAGAGCCAACCCCTGCAGACATAATCATTGCTTTTATATTCTCACTCATAATGATGTTATTATACTCCAATAAAGAATTTATTGCAAATTAAAAATCAGGTTGTATAATAATTATGGAAATTAAAAAGGGCTTATAGCTCAGTTGGTAGAGCAGTTGACTCTTAATCAATTGGTCGAGGGTTCGAGCCCCTCTGAGCCCACCAAAAAAGATAGGATTAAATCCTATCTTTTTTACTATATAACGATATCAACTTCTTTCCCTATTTCTTTAATAATAACTTGAACTTGTTCGTTTAATTCTTGTTTTTTTATATTTGGATTTTGTGCTGTTATTTCATTTATTTTAGCAGTTGCTTCTGCTATTTTCGGATATTTTTCTATAATTTTTTGCCCTATATTTTCAGCATAATATTTATAACCTTTATTTCCTGTTGCTTTAATTGGTTTGTTATTTAAAGCATTGATAACTTCTTTACACCCTTCAAGTCCATCACTTTGAAAAATTTTTAGACTTGTTACTTCTAAAACTTTCCCTGTATCAAGTTTTATCCCAAAATTTATATTATTATTGTTATAATTGTTAATTTTCATATTTTATTTAAAACATAACATAAAAAATTTTGCTAAATAATTTAAGACTTGACACATGTTGTATAATTAAATTATGGGCATCAAAAAAATAGTCTGCCAAGTATTATTAATTTTTATTTTTTTACTGGCAGGAATTCCAAATACATTTGCAATAGAAGAAGTTGATGACGACGAATTATTTAATCCCATAGAAATTAAAGACGGGATTTCTTTGTCTATCTTAGACTGTGTTGCAACAGCTTTTAAAAACAGCCCAAAAATTAGAAGAAAAAAATATGATTTAGACATCGCAAAAAGTAACGTAGGTATAGCCAGATCTCAATATTTCCCAGTAATAAACGCAGGTGCAGGGTTTTATAATGAAAATAATTCTGATAACATTTATTACAATTCACACTATCGGGAGCTCCCGACAGTTGGTGTAACCGTAAATAAATTAATATGGGATTTCGGAAAAACTACTGCATATATTAAAATGGAAGAATTTTATAAAATCGGTGCAGAATATGAATTTATGGATAGCTTGTGCTCTACATTATTTGATGTTAAAGCTAAATATTATAATCTATTAAAAGCTAAAGCATATTTACAAATTGCACAAGATAATGTAAAAATTAATGAAAATTTTGTAAAAATAGCAAGGAAAAAACCTGACCTTACTACAGCCGAATTAAATTTAAGCGAATCCAAAGTAAAATTATTAGAAGCTCAAAATAATTATAACAATGCAAGAGTCGACCTCAACAATTCAATGTACCTTGAAAATCAACCAAATTACACAATTAACAATACAAAAACATTTGCATATAACAATGATTTTTCTTATGAAGAAAAAAATACAAAAACGGAAGAGTTTATTCCTGAAAAATTCGCATTTCCACTAGAAAATGCAGTTCAAATTGCTTACGATAACAGTCCCGATTTGAATGTATTAGTTGCAACAAAACAAGCAATGGAACAATCTCTTTTATACATAAAAAGAGCATATTTCCCAGACTTAACAGCAAATGCAGGTTACGGATTCAATAATTCTACACAAACTGCAAATAACAGCTTTCAAGTCGGTGTGAATTTAAATTCCACTGTTAATCTTATGGAACTAAAACACAGCATTAAAGGTGCTGATGCTCAAATAAATATTGCTGATAATGAAATTGTTCTTTTCAAAAAAGATTTATACTTTGAGGTAAAACGAGCTTTTAATAATGTTGAAAAAAGTGTAAATCAAATTCCGACAGCAAAACTGGAAGCGACTCAAGCTCTTGAAAATCTAAAAATTATTGAAAGCAAATACAAAACAAATGAATTAGATTATGTAGCACTTCAAAACGCAAGAAAAGATTACATAATGGCTGTTACTGAATACATTGACAGTTTGTATAACTATAACATGGCTTTAATTCAAGTTGAGATGGCAATGCACTACCATATTGTAGATATTCACCATAAATCAGAACATGCTATGAAATACCACTTTGCGGAATTAATAGAGCATTTGAATAAAGTTCTTGGATGCGATGAAAAAGAAATTCAAAAAGATAAAAAAAGAAAGGATAAACAAAATTTATAAATCTTTGTTTATATTATGATAAAAATATGCTAATCGAAATTCTTAATAAAATAAATTCATTAAATGAAAACTTATTTTCAGGCTTTGACACTATTATTGAAAATTTTGGGATGCCTGATTGGCTAGCTGACGCAATAATCGATAGTTTTCATATACTACCGCTTTTATTTATCGTATTTTTTATAATTGAATTAATCGAGTATTTCTATGCCGATAAAATTAATTCATTTATGAAAAAATCAGAAAAAGCAGCACCTATAATTGGAAGTATAGCTGCAATTATCCCACAATGCGGGTTTTCTGTAATTGCAAGTACCTTATATATCAGAAAATTTATTACAAAAGGCACATTAATCGCAATTTATTTAGCAACATCAGATGAAGCAATTCCTATTCTATTAGCAAATCCTACACATATGCATTATGTTTTACCAATAATAGGAATAAAAATTATTATTGCAATAATTGCAGGTTATTTGATTGATTTTATTTTAAAAGACAATAAATATATTCCTATAATTCAAGAAACTGACAACGAGGGGAAAGAAGATGAAGGTTGCTGCCATCATAGTGTATCAAAAAGAAGAAAAAGAGAATTAATTTATCACCCACTAAAACATACTTTTAATATTTTCATATTTATATTAATTATCACAATTATACTTAACTTTATTATTGAAATATATTCAGAACATGCCATATTACATGTACTTCTAGGTAAAGTCAAATTCCTAGAGCCTGTAATCACAGCAATAATAGGATTAATTCCAAATTGTGCAGTATCAATCGCTTTGACAATGTTGCTTATAAAAGGGTCAATAAGTTTTGGAGCTGTCATGTCTGGATTATTGTCAAATGCTGGACTTGGAATATTAGTATTATTCAGACATAATGAAAATATCAAAGATGCATTGAAAATTGTTGGAATATTATTAACTATAAGTATACTATCAGGCTTACTTATTCAACTAATTTAGACTAACTGAATATTTAATCTGTCATATCTTTCAGCAATATCATCATCATTGCGGAAATATTTATCAAATTTTGTTCCCTGATCTTTTGATACTGACTTAACTAAGTCTGATACAAAATCAAATTGAGCATTTTCATCCCACATATTAAATTCATCAACCAAATGTTCACGAGCTCGGAGTTTTTGTTTTATATCTTTCATGCCGGCATTAATCTGTCTTTCATGCGCACCCATTTGGGTAACATTAGACATCCAAGCAAAAGGAGATTTATTTAATCGTTCATGAATTACATTTATAATATCATTATCAACAGTATAGGCAATTTTGCCATCTCTTACTGACTCTATAAAATATGCAAAATTTTTCGCATAAACTTTTGATATTTCTGATTGATCATTCATACGTGCAAATTTAATATTAAACTCTCCTGCTGTTACAGGATTAATATCAAATAAGCGTTTTTGTTTAAAATATTCAATATCTTTATCTAATCCCATTCTATGAGTTAAAGAATCCAAAACATCTAATGTATGAAACATTTTATCAATAGTGTAAACTTCTGGAAAAGTATTTTCATTGTTTAAACTTAAAATCCTTTGATCAACACTTTCCCACAATGCTCCCTTATAATTTGCAATTAATTCATCATCAGATCTAAAACTATTTTGTTTGCGCCCTAAAATAATATATGCCTTATCAATATCACTCCCAGGCAGTGCGTGTTTTAAACCTATTGAACATACAGGGTCATATCCTGCCATCAAAACATTTACATCAGAATTTTGTGCAGATAAAGCTTTACCTACAAATTCGTTACTAATTTTATCAGATACTTTTGAAATATTTGGGAAATCTGTAAACATTTTATATCCTTCAATAAATGTACGCTTCAAATATTGAGGGATTCTTTCTAAAAAAGAAAAATTTTCACGTCTTATAAATTTATTTTGAGGATAAATTTTATCATCTAAAGCTTCATAATATTTTGCAAATCTAAAATATTGATATTGATTATGCAAATCTTGAGCGGCATTAATAGTTATTTGAGGAACTCTTTGTGTAATACCTTGAAACTGGCATTTATTATAATTTTGATTTATTTTTGTAATCTTCATTCATTTACCCGACTATATATTTTGAATTATGATTATCCGAACCCCCTATTTTTATAAGGTTTTTCAAATAATTATTTGTTTCATTAACCCTATCTAAACTTACATCTTTTGGATATGCCTGATGATAAGCTTCTGATATTTGAATAAGTCCATCTGATTTATATATAAAATTATTAAAGACTTTATTTGGATGATAAAATTTCATAGCAGTAAAATATGGATGCGCAAAAGATAATATAACGTTTTCATCTCCTTTTAGAACTTTTATTAAATCTTCAAAGGAACTTTCATTTGTTAAAACTAATTTATTATTTACAAAGTGCGGTTCGTATTTTTTTCTGACATTTGAAATTATATCTGTTTCATTTATATCATTATCTAAAAAATTATTTTTTTTCAAGTACCACATATTCCTATTTTTTACATCTATATTTTTCATAATATCTTCATACATTTTATTAGGATCTACACCTTTTCTCGATGCTTGAATAGTAATGGCATGTTTTGTCTGTGCATAATGATTTACAGGCCAGTGAGAATTCATCATTAAACAATCGGGATTAAGATTGTAAGTTTTTAACAATTCTTCTTTATTAAAATTTGTTAACGGAATAGCTTTTCTTATCTCTGAAAGCATATTATCTATTGTGTCATTTCGCCTTTTTTGCAAATTCTCACAATATTTATCAAACTTAAAAGGATTTATACCGTATGCTAAAACTTCTGAAATTTCACATGGATTACTACCTTTAGGGACTTTATGTGAAAAACTTAATTCTACACCAGGGATAAATTTTACATTTTTAAATTTTTCAGGATTTTCAGCCATAATCACAAGAGCTTCTTTAACTCCTTTTACAGAATCATGATCGGTTATTGAAAAAATAAATTTTTGCCCTGTTCTTTTAAATAAATTATTTGAATATTCTGCAATTTCATTTAATAAGTTTTTTACAGTAATTTTTCCGTCAGAATTATTAGTATGCATATGAAAATCAGCTTGAAAACCAAAATTTTTAATATTCTCAGGAGTATATGTATAATTTATTTTTCTTAAATTCAAAATCTGCTTAACAAATTCTTCCTTATTCATAACATTTGAAAGAGCAAGAGGATTAATTTTTTTACCTGTAATCTCAGACACGCCGGCAGCCAAACTCTTTACATATTCACTGCACACTCGAGGAGCAGGTTTGGCAATTTTATAAATTGCAACCGTTGACACCAAAGATCCAAGCATAATTCCAGCAGGAGAAACTCCAGATTTTTTCTGAGCTGACCCTTCAATATTTGGAGAATAAACTCTATGTCCATATACACTTTGTACTGATGAAACTTTCATTTTACACCTACAGAGATTTTTTTAAGAAAACGAGAATTGATTTATATTATAATATTTAATTTAATTGTAAAAAGTAACTTATTTCAACATCCCAACGTACTAGTAATTATATTATAATGAAAAATTTAAGGCAAAATATTAAGAATTTGTCATATTAACTATTTTTTATAAAAACTCTTTCTAATTTTCTTGCAAATCTTACAATCGGTTTTTCAATATCTGCAGTAATTGAATCAACTAAAATAGTCTTTTTACACCCTAAATTTTTACCACACATTACATCTGTTAATGGCCTATCACCTACAAAGCAAGTTGTTTCCGGAGATAATTTATGTTCTTGCATAAATTTTTTTGCAACTTTTATATCAGGTTTGTGTGCCTTGAATACAACAGGGAAATCGGAACAAGCTGAAACTTTTGTAATATAATCAGGATTATTATTATTTGATACAACTCCTATAAAGAAATCTTTTTTTACTTTTTCAAGCCATTCCAATGTTTCTTTTGTATAACAACCAGTCTTAGAACCCATAATCGTACTATCTAAATCAAAAAGCAAAGCATTTATCCCCTGATTTTTCAAATCATCTAAATCAATTTCATAAATATTTTTAAGATTATAATCAGGTTTGATAAACATTTTTACCTCTTTCTTCTATTAATTATAAGTCTTTATTCCAACAGTTCTGACTAGGGCATATTTATAATTTTTTGGAGATTGCGAAAATTTAACATATACATCATCATTTGTATTGCCTAATTCTAAATTTTCATCATCTTCATTTTTAACAGCTTCAACTTTAGCTACAAACTGCTCATCAGGTGTAATAATTTCAACATCATCACCTACAAGCATTTTATTTTTTATTTTCACCAAGAAGAAGTCATCATCTTTTACATCACCTTTGAATTCACAAAGGAAATCAGCTCCGGCTAATCCTTTTGAAATATCATAGCTATAACTTTCACCGTTATTATCACCTAAGGCAAAACCTGTTGTATATCCTCGATTTCCTACTTTTTGCAATTCCAAGAAATACTTATCTAAATCTGCTGATGGATTTTTCAAAACTTCATCAATTGCTTGACGATATGCTTTTGCAACAGCTGACACATAATATAAACTCTTAGTTCGACCTTCAACTTTGAAAGAATCAATTCCTGCATCGATTAACTGCGGTAATTGTTTTACAAGACATAAATCTTTTGGACTTAAAATATGAGAACCTCTATCATCTTGATTTATTTCCAAATATTCATTCGGACGAGTTTCTTCAACAAGCTTATAACTCCATCTGCAAGGTTGCGAACAGTTTCCGTGATTTGCTTTTCTTTCACCTTTTGAAAAATAGTCACTCAAAAGACATCTTCCAGAAAAAGATACACACTGAGCGCCATGGATAAAACTTTCCAGCTCAACATCAGGAACCTGTTTTCTGATTTCTGCAATATCTGCAATAGGCAACTCTCTTGCTAAAATAACACGAGTTGCACCTAAATCACGCCAGAATTTAACACTTTCATAATTTAATGTATTAGTCTGAGTGCTTACATGAATTGGAACTTCTGGGATACGTTTTCTTATAAGATTAAAAATACCATAATCACTTATAATAAATGCATCAGGCTTAGCATCTTTAAATCTGTCAATACATGCTTCTAATTGTTTTATATCATTGTTAAAAGCAAAAATATTTATAGTAACATAAGCCTTTGCACCAAGAGAATGAGCCAAATCAACAGCTTGTTTTAAATTATCCATAGTAATCAAACTGCCTTTTCTCATTGCTCTAAGGCTAAAATCTACAACTCCTAGATATACTGCATTTGCACCATATCTCACCGCATATTCTAATTTTTCCAAATTGCCCGCAGGCATCAAAAGTTCTACATCTCGCATAACTGTATATTATCCCAAAGGATACAAATAATCAACCGATTAGGTGATGACCAAATATGATTAATGAATAAGATATATATATAAAAGATTTTTATATGTTTATTGGAGAAGAAAGATGCAAACAATTGAAAATGCAGCAACAACATTAAAAGAAATTTGGGATTATCAACACCCTGTAATGCATACTTGGTTTGTGTTAAGTTCACTTTCATTATGCGTTATGTTCGCTTTATTATATTTTGTAATATAATAAAACTATGAGAAAGCTCAGGATATTCTTAGGTTATCTGACACTTATATTAATCGCAATAAGTATGTTATATCCATTTTTTGCGATGGTAAATCTCTCTTTTGTTGATAATAATGAAATATTTTCCCATGCCGGAAGAATTTTCCATCCAAATTTAACATTGAATAACTATAAAAATGTTTTTACAGAAATTCCAATGGGACTATATTTTTTCAACAGCCTTTTGGTTGCATCAATCACAACCATAGGACAGGTAATTTTTGCATCACTTGCAGGATATGCATTTGCAAGACTTAATTTCAAATACAAAAATGCATTATTTTTAATTATCTTAATTACAATGCTAATTCCACCACAAGTAAATATTATCCCATTATTTTTCTTAATGCGTGAATTACACTTAATAGACACATATCAAGCTCTGATACTCCCAGCATTATTTGGCGGTTTTGGAATATTTTTAATGCGGCAATATTTTCTCGGCTTACCGAAAGATTTGGAAGAAGCTGCCAAAATTGATGGTTGTAATTTATTTCAAACATTTTTCAAAATCGCATTACCTTTGGCACTCCCAACAGTTGCGACACTTGCAATATTCACGTTTGTAACAACATGGAACAGTTTTATGTGGCCTTTAATTGTTACAAACAGCGAAAGTATGAGAACATTGCCAGTAGGGCTTGCAATTTACAAAGGCAGTTTTAGAGAACTTACCCTATGGGGAAATCTCCTAGCTTGCTCTGTTATCTGCACAATACCAGTAATTGGTGTATTCTTATTAGGGAAGAAATATTTTATATCAGATATTTTACAAGGCTCTGTAAAAGAATAATAATTATAATTTATATCTCAAAACAGAATTTGATCCTTGTGATGATACAAACAATAAATCACCGTTAATATGAACGCCATATGGTTTTTGAACATTTGAGATAAGAACAGAAATAACACCTGTAGGAGTAATTTTCACTACATTATTACTATTGTAATTAGAAACATAAATATTCCCGTTATTATCACTTACCATACCAATAGGTCCATTTATTTTTGCATCTTTTACATAAACAATTCTTTTTCCGTCAGGAGTAATTTTGTAAATCATATTATCTGCAAAACATGCAACAAAAACATTGCCATTATTGTCAGTCGTAATACCGGTCGGGCTTGCAATATTATTGTACATGCCATTTGTTTGTTCTATTTTCGGTTTTGATGCTTCTGCAGCTTTAGCCTCATCTGCTTTAATCGTCTGCATATCAGTATTCATAGATGTCGCTAACTGCTGAGCTCGAGTATAAATTGAACTTTCTGGCGGAATTAACGATAAATAAGACTTTGCTTTATCTGTCTGACCTAATTTATTACTTAAATTTGCTGCTTTATATACTGATTCATAATCATCAGGCTTTCTCACAATAATTTGTTTAAAAACAGCTAAAGCTGCTTCATCTTGTTTTAGGTATTCCAAAATTGAACCTAAATTATAATAAGCATCAATATAATTTGGATCAATATTTATAGCCTGCCTAAAAGACGCCATAGCTCTGTCATATTGTCCTATTTTATAAAAATCAATTCCTTGATTATACTCTAATTTAGCTTCTGTTCTAGGTTCATAAGCCGGTACAGGTTCTGCACAAAGTGCAAAACCTGTATTAGCTAATAAACATAAAGTTATTAAAAGTTTTTTCATTAATATCTCCGTATACTATTTTTGCAGATTATCAAGTTTTTCAATAATTTTTTGATTTTTTTCTGCAAATTCATGTCCTCTTGCAATTATAGCTAATTTTAAAATATTTGCAAGATTAATAGCACAAAGTTCTTTATAATTATCAGGTAATCTCAAACTCCAATTTGCATCACCTGATGTGCCAGGTCTATTGTATACATCATATACATTGAAATAATCTGTAAAGAAAATTTGAATATTTTCAGCTTTAGATGCAAAAATTTCAACTAACTTTGTCTGAGCCAAAAATTCTGCATCATCTGTAAGATGAACAATAATATCATCTTTATTTTCAGCTTCTGCAAACAAATCATCTACAAGATTTTTTGCATGCAAATATCCGATGTGTGAATGAATATTTTGATCAGCCCACATTTTGATAGGTTCATTATCATGAGTACCTACCATAGCCCAGCATCTCTTATCAATATTACAACATCTGTATGGATCTTCTGGCTTATCAGCTTCTACAAACTGAGTAAGTTTCATACCTTGTAACCCATATTCTTTCATAACTTCTGCAACAGGATTTGTAAGAGTTCCTAAATCCTCACAAACAATTGCATCTTTATCAAGTCCTTCTTCTTTTGCTGTGGCGATTACAATTTTTTCAATTAATCTGCCATATTCTTTAATTTGTTTTTTAGATAAAGTCTTAACTCTTTTTTCTTTATCAGCAGTAAGCTCCATATCTAAATCTTCTAATTTTGCAATAGCATATTTAGATAATTCAGGATGTTCAGGGGATGAATACAATCTACCTGCGCCTTGTTCAATTTTAGGTTTTTTACCTGCTTTGTAAACCCAAGGATCAATAAGACCTACAATATGGTCAATTCTTACACCACCAGGGTTTTCTCTAAACATCTTTTTGTATAAATTTTTCAACAACTGACCGCCTTCATCTAAAGTTCCGTCAGCATTGTACATTCTATCTGGATCCATTACAGGAAATCCCCATGCCTGACCGTCTTTTGAGAAATAGTCAGGAGGACAGCCCAAGCACCAACCTTTTAAGAATAATGCTTGATAAGCCCAAGTATCACGGTCAGAAAAAGCAACTTGTCTATCTGCAATCATTTTAATATCATGTTTTTTTGCAAATTTTCTAGTTTCTTCATTTTGCTTACTTATAACAAACTGAGTAAATTTATATAATTCAATTTCATCAGAATATTTATTTTCAATTTCCTTAATTCTTTCAGCATATTCCATTTTTTGCTCAATAGATTGAGGATTGAAAAGATTTTTATCAGTTTCTGAATTCCATAAAGGCCAGTAATCATTACCATGTTCAATAGACAAAGCTTCATATAAACTGTCTTTATCTAACCAAAAACTGTTTTCTCTTTTAAAATGTTCAAATTCTTTTTCTAATTTTTTAACAGGATTTGATTTAAAGTTATTCCAAGCTTCCTGCATAGCTTCACTATATTTTTTATAAGCATATGAATAAGCAGTTTTATTCACATCTTTATTTGGGTTTCCATTTACAATATCATTGTAAGTTTCTTCTGAAAGAATTTTACCCCAATCTTTAGTTGTTAACTCTTTCAAGTTGATAAATAAAGGGTTGTCAGAAAAAATAGTACCTGTATAAGGAGAAGAATCACAAGATTTAGTCTTTCCTGCAGGTCCAAGCTGAATAGCATCGAACAAACCTGAAGCATACTCAATAAATTCTTTACCACCGTCAGTATTTATGCTGCCGAAACCTGTATTTTGTCCCATTGCAGCCGGAAAACTTCCGTTATGCATAATGAAAGCTAAGTTCTTTTTACCTAAAACTTTTAATGCTTTTCTAATAGTTTTTTTAGCGTCTTCAGTCAAGACGTTAGATTGTTTTTCTAAAGTACAAGTCATATTTACCCCTTCTTCCTATATATCAACAAAATTGATAATATCATGAGGTATTTTTTTTTTCAACTAACAGACAATATAAAAAAATAGTATACTGTCATTACGAAGCAAATATAAAACAATCCAACTTTTTTATTTTCGTTGACTGGTTGCTTTCGTCATTGCGAGCGAATGCGAAGCAACCCAGCCTATATTATTTCATCATATAAATCAAGCCATTCAGGATTATTCATTTCTATCAATTCCAACTTTTTCTTTCTTGATGCTCCTTTAAGCTTCTTTTCTCTAATTATTGCTTCTTCAATATCATCATAAACCTCATAATAAGCTAATTTATCAATATTATATTTTTTTGTAAAACCATCAGCTAATTTATTTTTATGCTCATATACTCTTTTGACTAAATTTGAAGTAACACCAATATAAAGAGTCCCATTTCTTTTGTTAAATAAAATATATGTATATCCACTCATAAATTTATAATAACATAAATAATATATAAGCTGGATTGCTTCGCCTTCGCTCGCAATGACTTATCTCGAAACGTCATCCTGAGGACGTTAGTCCGAAAGAATCCAGCTGATAGAAAAAAATTGCTTGCTTAAATCATAAACGAACTTGTACTCTTTCCAAATCAAGGTAATTTGAGTAAGTATTAACTCGCAATGATTTATCTCGAAACGTCATTCTGAGGACGTTAGTCCGAAAGAATCCAGCTGATAGAAAAAAATTGCTTGCTTAAATCATAAACGAACTTGTACTCTT
>CALVBI010000004.1 GCA_944325735.1 Candidatus Gastranaerophilales bacterium
ATTGCTTGCTTAAATCATAAACGAACTTGTACTCTTTCCAAATCAAGGTAATTTGAGTAAGTATTAACTCGCAATGACTTATCTCGAAACATCATTCTGAGGACGTTAGTCCGAAAGAATCCAGCCAATTAAATATTAAAAACGCAATTAATCTGCATTTACTCGCTATGATTAATAGAAAATAAAATTTTATTATATTAACTTATTGTCATAAAAGCTGCATTTAATAATTTATATATTAATTGTTTATTCTTTTTATCTTGCTTCTCTATTATATTTATTATTTCTTCGTCTAAATTCTCTGGCAAATTAACTGTAGAAAACTTAAAAAATTCAATCAATTCAACACCAAATACTTGTGCAATTTTTTCTAGCACATGCAACGATGGATAAAATCTCCCTGATTCTATTCCAGATAATGAAGATGTTTCAATATCAATCATCTCTGATAATTGCTCTTGAGTAAGCCCTTTTGATTTTCTTATTTCTTTTATTCTTTTGCCTAATAATTTTTTATTTTCCATAGATATATATAATACTAAGATTTTTTCATAAAAATAAGTAATAATATCACGTTTTTTATTTTTAATTACGTAATTAACACTTTATACCCCTTGACAATCACTTGAAAATGATTTAAAATAAGTGTATAACTATTAGTTTTATAAAAACTACGATTTATGCATACACAAGGATGGCTATTACATAGAGTAATTTAATAAGAGAGTAAATCTTGAAAAAAAAAGAAAGGTGAAAAGATTATGACAAAACGCTTTGGTTTCAAACTTGCAGGTGCTACGCACGTGGACATGCAACAAAAAACTGTAAAAAATGCATTCACATTGGCAGAGGTTTTAATTACATTAGGTATTATCGGGGTAGTTGCTGCAATGACTATGCCTACATTGATGAATTCAACTCAAGGTGCACAGTATAAAGCTGCTTATAGAAAAGCTCTATCAGCTTTATCTCAAGCTGTTACTTTGAACGTTGCGCTTGATGAATGGAGCTTTGCAGACTTAGATTCAACTGCAGGTTCAGGATATACATTAGAAGATCTTTTATCAAACAGAATGAATGTTGTTAGAACAGAAAAAACATCATTTAAAGGAGCAGATGGAAATCCATACAAAGTAACAACACCAGATGGCGCAAAAGGTGTCGCAACTCCAGCACCAACAGCACCTACAGAAGCAAATACAACATTATTCTTTAATGATGGAATTATGTTCACATACAAAACAGAAGATGCAGAAAGTTGTACTCAAGCAGATGGAGCTACTGCAAACCCATGTTATGGTTTCATAGATGTAAATGGCATTAAAGCTCCTAATAGACAAGTTAAATGCGACGAAGGTACAGGAGCAGATGATAGCAACTGTGTAATCAAAAATCCTACAGATATTTACCCTGTAGTATTCTATGATCAAACTGTATTACCAAGTTCAGTTGCAGCTAGAGCTGTATTGTACAGCAAATAATCAGAAGTCAAGAAGTCCAGAGGTCAAGAAGACAGGCTAATTAAAATAAAAAACTAAAATCTGTATTATTGATCAATGGGCATCACAAAAAAGTTCGAATCTTTTTGTCGGCGGAGTTTCACCCCGCCGTTTTTTTATATTCTTTATATATACTCAAAATCTAATACATATGTATGATTTTTAAATTTCTAATCCTTTAGAATTAGTTAAATTTAATTAATAATTTTTGTAAAGCTATTGACATTTATTGAAAAATACTTTAAAATGAAGTTACAAAAAGATTTTTCAAAAGAGTTTTTATGCATATCCACAAGTTTTGGAGAAGATTCGATATATAATTAAAGGATAGAGAGATAAAAGCGTAAAATATTTTTGAGGAATCAGAAAGTTTTACTAACAAGAAAGGTGAAAAGATTATGACAAAAAGATTCGGCTTTACACTTGCAGAAGTGTTAATCACATTAGGTATCATCGGTGTTGTAGCTGCAATGACTATGCCTACATTGATGAATTCAACTCAAGGTGCTCAATACAAAGCAGCTTACAAAAAAGCTCTATCAGCAATTTCACAAGCAGTTACTCTTAACGTTGCTCTTGATGAATGGAGTTTCGCTGATGCTGATGACGGAACTTACGTATTAAAAGATATGTTTGAAAGTCGTATGAATGTTGTAAGACAAGAAACTGGTGGTGCTAACATTAAAGATTCAAAAGGAAACCCATATGCTCCAACAATTAGCTCTGCAGGATCAGCACAAGGTGTTACCGCAGCAGATATGGCTATAGGCCAAAATAATGTAACATTATTTTTCAATGATGGGATTATGTTCACTTATGATCCAGGTGCTGCTAAAAATTGTACAAGAGCAGACGGAGCAGATCCTAAAATTTGTAAAGGTTTCATCGATGTAAACGGTGTTAAAGCTCCTAACAGAGTCGTTCAATGTGACAACAAAAATGCTACTGAAACTAATTGCGAAATTAAGAACCCAACGGATGTTTATCCTGTTGTATTCTATGATCAAACAATATTACCTGGCACAATTCCTGCAAAAGCTGTATTGTACAGCAAATAATCATAGTATAAGATATGAAAAAAGAACCTGTATTATTACAGGTTCTTTTTTTTATTAAATATTAATAAATAAAATTAATCAACTTGAAAAAATTTATTTAACAAAACCGGAATAAATTTTGCATTCAAAGCACTAAAATCAAATACAAACTCATTTACGCCAGAACGATATAATTCTTCAACTTTATCAAATTGTTCTAAAATCTTATCCTCAAACATGTGCATTCTACAAAAACCATCACAAGTGAATGGGTATATCTTATCCAATGAAGGATCATGTAATGCATAACCACCTCTATGACAAGGAGCTTTGCAAGACAGACGAGAAATTATTGCACTGTCATTATTCAAAGGACATAAACCTAAACTTGGGACTCTAATATTCCCAGCAATTGTATATTTTTTATTTGGAATATCATTTTTTATTTTTTTGATTGTTTTAATAGTACTTTCAATATCTGCAAAAGATGTAAAATCAACTGTACCTATAGGTGACAAATTATTCAAACACTTAATTGAAAGGCTATTCAATAAATTTATCCCCTGTCCTATTTCTATTGGAATATGATTTATTTCAGGATCATTTATTGCTGTCCAAAAATACCCGATATTATTTATAATCAAACTGTCAGGTGCAGGAGTAGTCAATAAAATCTGTTTTACATACTCATATACTCTATCAAAATCTCTTTCGATAAGAATTCTTGGAGTTGATAATTGAAATTTTATTCCATACTTTGTACAGAATTTTTTAACTTTCATTATAATATCGCTAAAACTACTCGTCGCTAAATCACAGGTTGCAAGGATTTCACCATATTCGATTGAATAAATCGGATTAGTACCAATTTTCTTTATATATTTTTCAAGCTCTTTCAAATGAGCTAATTCAGACAATCTTAAATTAATTTTATAAATATCTTTTTTAGAATAATCAAAAGTTTGTCTAACTTTTGGCTTCGCAAGTTTCCATTCAAAATTCCTAATATTTTTACTGAATTTAAAATCTTGTCCTTCAGCACTAACTACAACACCTAAAAAGTGATTTGTGCTATATATACTTTTTCTTACATGTTTAAACGGTAATTTTTGATGCTTGAATAACTTTGGTTTATCTAAAATTTTTTGAATAAGCTCAATCGCTTCTAAAATTTCTTCAGAATTATTAAACTTTCCTTTTATTACCACGCTATCTATAGCTTTTAATTTTTTAATATCTTCTGCACAATAAGGAAGATTATCGCTATCAATAGCTAAAGGTAACTTTGTATATTGCTTAATTTTAGCAATATTTTTCATATAAATTTCTTCAGTGATAATTATCTCATCTACTTTATGGAAATTGTTTATAAAATCAATTCCAGCCAGATTATGAATATCAAAATAAGAATCTACAATTACTTTAAACGGTAAATTAAAAACTTTAATTGCCTCTAAAATTGCAAAACTATTAATAAAAATTCCGTCAATCCCAGCTGTTTTTAAAAACTTTAGCATTTTTTTTATCTCTGGAAGATTTTCTTCCGTAATATCGTGTTTAAAATTTATATAAATAGCACAATCATTGCGCTTTGCAGCTTCTACAAAATCATTTACATATTCAAAATTGTTATTTAAAAACTTCTTATAATAAACGTAATAATCCCTGCAAGAAGTCTCTTTTGCAAAAACATCAATATCTTCAGGCTTTTTTACAGGCGATACAATTTTTATACTTCCCATAGATTAATTATAGCATAATAAATATTATTTGTAGTTCTCAATTGACTTTTATTATGAATTAAAAATATAAAATAAGAAAAGCTGGATTGCTTCGCATTCGCTCGCAATGACAATATTTTCCTAACGTCATTCTGAGGACGTTAGTCCGAAAGAATCCAGCTGATTCAAAATTAAAAAGACTATATTGATTTAAATTAGCTCGCAATGACAATATTTATTATGTAAACAATTCTTAACAAACACTGAAAAAATAAGCAATTTTTTGGGAATGAAATACTTAGTATATACATAAGGAATATTTAGGATAGTCTAACACACTTTCTCATCAAACACATCAATAGGATTACAATTAAATTTAGGGAGGACACCAATGGCAATAGGTGCTGAGGATTACATCGACCAACTTTTGGTCAAAAAATACGCTGAAGAAAAAGTTGATAACCACGACAATATGGAATCAATGGTTGACCCAGAAAAAATGATGGGTGCAATGAATGATTATGCAAGTATGTATCGAAATATGATGAACCTTAAACAAAGGTTAAATATTGCATGTTATGCTATCAACGCAAGAACAGCAAGATATAATAAAACATCCCAATATCAATAAAGTTTTATGTTCAAACTTTTTAGGTTATAATAAAACAAAAATAATTTAATTATTAACCTTGAAAGCGAGAACAAAATGGTGGGAAAAATAATCCTTGCTTCTTCTTCTCCCAGAAGAGCAAATATTCTGAAAAAACTTAATATTGGATTTGAAATCATTCCGTCTCCGTATGTTGAAGATCATACAAGGACGGATTTTTCTTATGATTTTATAGAAAATTTAGCATACAACAAAGCAAAAGAAGTAATCCCTTTAGTAAAAGAACCTAGTACAATAATTGGAGCAGATACAGTTGTTGTACTTGATAATAAAATATTAGGAAAACCTGACGGATATGATGGTGCATTTAAAATGCTTAAAAGCCTTTCAGGACGGACTCATATAGTTGTCACTAGCATAGTTGTAATAAATTCTGAAACAGGAGAATTTAAAAAGAATTCAACAACAAGTGAGGTTACATTTGAAAAATTAACAGATGAGCAAATCAAATTTTACATTGATAATTTCAAACCTTTTGATAAAGCAGGTTCATATGGAATACAAGAAATGCCTGCGGGATATATTAAATCCTACACAGGCGATCTTGAAAATATTATTGGGATTAGTTCTAAGTCATTAGCTGAACTATTATCTATAAAAGTTTAATTATAAGTTTGCTCCACAGCATTTTTTAAACTTTTTGCCACTTCCACAAGGGCAAGGATCATTTCTACCGACTTTGCTTAAATCTACACCTTCTAACTCTGGTTTTTCAATATCTTCTTCTATGATACCTAAAGTTTTTGAAAATGCTTTTGATTTATATAATACAGTTGTTGATGAGAAAATTTTATTTTCCAAATATCTGGATTTATAATGTTCTAAAAGCTCATCAAATGTATAATTTGTACCTAAAAGTTTATTTACCACATCAATAAAGTTAGAATGACGTTCTGCTACTCGTTTAATAATATTTGCAGAAAATTTATCATTATTTAAGAAAAATTCAACACAATCTTTTGCATTTTCAACACTTGCAGAATCTTCTATAACTTTATCAAATGTTGCCAAGAATGGAACTGCATATAATCCTAACTCTTTATCAAAAACGATCCCTACATCATAAATTTCTTTATGAGAAGAAAATCCACCTAATGAATTTTCTAAGAAATTATCATAGGAATTATTGAATTCAGATACATTAAAGAATCTATAACTATCTAATGATTGAATTTTATCTTGAAAATTAATCTTTTCACCGCCTTCTGCAAAATCGTTAAATGCTCCAATCAAATCATCTGCAAATTTATTTGTAGTAACAATTTCATCTTTCCCAAAAAATTCAATAAATTTATCATATATTTCTTTAATATTTTCTTCTATTTCTTTCTGTTTTTCCGGATTATCCAAATATACTAATTCAGGATTTTGAATAATTTTTGCAACAGAATATCTCAGAGCATCATCTCTACGTGTAGAAGGTAAAACCCCAGAAATTTCTAAAAGATAATATGCTTTTTCAAACTTAAAAATTCTTGCAACAACATATTGACCAGCACCCATACCTCTAAAAGTAGTCATTTTTACTAGAGATACAACGCTATAGTTTTTTTCATTAATTATATTATTTAAATCAAATCCATTTTGCAAAACTCTTTTAATCTCAAAAATAGATGAAATTGATTGCATCAGAGCTTTTACAATTTTTTTAGATGATGCTGGTAATTTTTTAGTGTTTTCAAGATATAAAGATAAAATACTCTTATTATTTAGATTTCTCTCGAATATATAATTAAAACAAGCAGACTGAAAATTCATACCATTCTGCCCAATAGTTTTAATATATTCTTCAAAATCAGGTTTTACAGTTTCATCATTTTGTACAAATTCTGCTAATTCTTTTATTACGTCATTAATTTCTTTTAAATCTTCTAAAATAAGCATTAATTTCTCCCTCTTTATAAAAAGAGGATACCTTAAAAAAAGCAAAAACTCAATACTATAACAGAGCAATATAATTATGGTTTTATTATCATTGTAGTATTAAGAGAAAACGTACAATCTGGGCACATCTTCTTTGATGCAGTAAAATCAGCTTTAGCTCCTACATCATCACCCAAATTTTTTCTTGCTATAGCTCTGTTATTGTATACTAAAGATGGAGAGAAAAAGACTTTTGTTCCTTTCTCATATAAATTTATCAAATAATTAAAAGTATTATAAGCTTTTTTATAATCTTTATTTTTTAATTGATAAGCAGCTTTTTCACTCATTAAATAATATTTATAAGGCTTTTCCTTTTCTTGAGCAATCAATTCATCAAATGCATTAAGAACTTGATCATATGGCAAATAATATGTTTTTACTCCAACAATATCAGTATTAAAATCTTCTGAAAAACTATACTTATTAGCCTTTTCATAATCTTCTACAGCATCTTTATATTGTTTCAAATTAAATTTTGCATAAGCTCTTTGAGCATAAACATTAGAAGCAACAGGCATAAAGGTTAAATAACCATTTGCCAATCTTAAACCAGAATTAAATTTTTTATTGTTATTTAATGAATTAATCATTAATGGGGTTAAAACATAAGAGAAAAAGATTAATATCAATAAAACTAGAATATACACGCTTTTTCTCGGTGTTTTTAAATATTTTTGAAAAGCTTCTTCTTCAATATATTTTACTTTTGGTTGGAATTTCATTCTTTGAAATGTACCTACATATCTTGCTAAATAATTTTCATATAAAGAATTAATAACAATATATGTTAAATACAATGCAACCAATGGTATTAATGAAAGAAGCATTACAACTACAAAAAATGGTAAATTCATAAATTCTAAATAATATGGAAATATTACAAGATAAATATACAAAATTAATTCAACAGCCACTACAGAATTTAACAAAGTTGTAAATCTTCTATATACCTGATTAACCTCTTTCAATTTTTCTTCAGGCAAACTAACGGCATATCTATAACCATTATTGCGCAGAATTCCTGCAAGTACAGTGTTATTATTAACTTTATAATAAGTACAATATTGAGATTTTAAAAACAATTGCTTTCTATATTCATTAATATCCATACACGTATAATAACATTTTTTCCATTTAATTGCAATCTAATTTACAATTTTTTTTAAAGTGTTATACTTTAGACATTGAAAATTGAAACATATAATATCGGGACGTGGCACTCTGCCGAGCAAACGATTGAGTATCGTTTGTGAGAGGGAATTGGTAGCGTAGCTACCAAGCATAAAATCCGTCCTAAAATCATAATCGGGACGTGGCGCAGCTTGGTAGCGTGCTACCTTGGGGTGGTAGAGGTCGCAGGTTCAAATCCTGTCGTTCCGATTTTTATAATTAATAATAATTATATTTATTTCGGGATGTAGCGCAGTCTGGTAGCGCACCGTGTTCGGGACGCGGGGGTCGCAAGTTCGAATCTTGTCATCCCGATTTTTGCTTACAATCAATTAAAATATCAAAATAAATAGCAAATATTACGCTTTAGAGATTTTACACCAAATATGCAAACAAAACTCTCATTAAATATTTATCAAAATACAAATAAAAAAATAGCTTTTGGAAATAAAAGCTCTTACGAATCAAATTCCTTAAAAGCAACATTAAATAAACTTAAATCCGACAATTACAACATAGATTTTTTATAAAAGCAATATCAAATGATAATAAACTATCAAAGACCCAAATAAAGAAATTTATAGCACAAGGTTCCAGTTCTCTTGTATTTGAAACAAATGATGATAAAATTTTAAAATTAACCACAGTCAATCATTTCCCATTAAATCGCCCTACTGAAGATTTTGATGTCCCAATTTATGAAAAAGGAAAAATCGGCAAAATTCATTTTTATCTAGAAGAAAAATTATATCAACATGGACTCTCAGAACCTTTTGTTCAAGAAATAAAAGAAAGAATAAAAAATAAAGGTTATAGAACATTTGATATATATGACGGTGATATTAATCAAATAGGCCTTTCCTAAGACGGAAAATTGTATCTTTTAGATCCAGAGTGTGCAAAATATAAAACAATATTCCATGCAATTTTTGATAAGGTTAAAAATTTTATTTTAAAGAAAGTCTAAACATTTTTTTAGTACATCAATCCTATGATTTTTTATTCAAAATGTTTGAATTTTTGAATAAAAAGTTGTATAATTTTCAGGTAACGTTATTTGAAAGAGGTTTTTATATGAAATTACACATGCAGATCCTCATTGCATTGGGTCTTGGAATTAAAAGAAACTGGCACATTTTCTTTGGGATTATTCTCGGGATTATCGTAGGAATATTTTTACATAGCCACGAATATCCACTTGTGTCAACTGTATTAACATTTATCGGACAAGTATTTATAAGATTAATCCAAATGGTTGTAATACCGCTTGTAGTGTCCGCAATTATTATTGGGATTACAAGCGTAGGAGATAATAAACAATTAGGAAAATTCGGAACTAAAATGATTGTTTATTATGGAATTATCACATCTATTGCAGTCGCAATAGGAGCAGCTCTTGCATTGATATTCAAACCGGGTATAGGTGCTGCTCATTACATTGCAGAAAATGCAGCAAGCGAGGTCCAAGCATCTGTTGCTACAGCTATGGCTCAACAACAGGGGAATATTTTGAATATATTTTTAGGATTTATTCCTAACAATCCAATTCATTCTTTTGCAGCAGGTGATATGGTTCCAATCATTGTGTTTGTTTTAATTTTTGCAGTAGCTTTAGCAAAAGTTGGCGATGTAAACAGACCTATTGTATCATTCTTTGAATCTGTATTTGCAGCTACAATGAAAATTACCGATTGGATTATGTATTTTGCAGCACCTGGTGTATTTGCATTAACAGCAAGTGCTGTATCCAGTTTTGGTATTGATATTTTCACAAGTATTTCTAAATATTTACTTGTTCTATTTATAGGATTTATGTTGCAACTTTGCGTTGTATATCCGTTATTCTTAAGATTCTTCTCAAAAGTAAATATCGTTATGTTATACTCTGCAGTTGCAGAAGCTATGATGGTAGCATTCGGGACAGCAAGTTCTTCTGCTACATTACCTTTAACAATTGCTTGTTGCGAAAAACGAGGAATTTCTCATAAAATTGCAAGTTTTGTACTACCACTTGGTGCTACTTTAAATATGGACGGCACAGCACTATTACAAACAGTTGCGGTAATCTTCTTAGCTCAAGCTTATGGTGTTGCTTTAACTCCATTTTTAATCATTGAAATTGCAGTATTAGCAATTATCGCATCTTCTACTTGTGCAGGAATTCCTGGAGCTGGCTTAATTACAATTGCATTAATCTTAAACGGAATGGGATTAAGTCCAGAACAATTAGTTGCAGGATTTGCTTTCCTATTCACTATTGAAAGAATTACAGATATGATGAGAACTCTTGTAAATGTAACTTCTGATGCTGTAGTTGTAGCAGCTATCGCTGATAACGAAAATGAAATCAATTATGATTTATTAAACAATCCTGCAGCTTATGAAGATATCGCATAAAAATAATTAAAAATAGAAAAAAGACCTCATTAAATATGAGGTCTTTTTTTAATATAAACTTTTTGCAAAATTATAAAATATCTTTAATCTTTCATCATCATTTTTTATAAATTCCAATTTTTTTAAAATATAAGAATACATATCATCATTAGGCACCGATTCTTGAAATGTAAAAAGTTCACTCGGAGCAATCTCTAGCACCTCAATAATTTTTTCTAAAGTTAGAGATGTCATAAAAGCATTACCTGTTTCAATGCTGCTTAAAGTTGTTGTCGCAATATCAATTTTTTCTGCGAATGCTTCTTGACTATAACCTTTTATTTTCCGGAGTTGCTGAATTCTTTTGCCTAATTGTTGCTGGATATTGGTTTTCATAAAAACAACCTCAAAATTAATTATAACGGCAAACTAAACCAATCTAATAATGTTAAACATATTATATAGTTGTGTTTAACCTATTGTTATATTTTTAAATATTTTGATATTATCAATTTATTAATAAATCCGCCAAGAGGAGCAAGAAAAGATGAAAAAAGGTTTTACTCTAGCTGAAATACTAATTACACTAGGGATTATTGGAGTTGTTGCAGCTCTTACAATTCCAACATTAATTGATAAATATCAAAAAAAAGTAACTGTAAACCAAATCAAGACTGCCTATAGTTTGCTACAACAAGCAGTCCAAGCATCCGAAGCTGATAACGGAGATATAACAGGCTGGGATATTTTAGATGCATCCGCATATGCAGAAAAATATCTACTGCCATATTTAAAAGTTGCTAAAAGATGTGGAAGCCCTGCATACAAAAAAATAAGCAGCGGGTGCTTCCCGAATAATGACACATTTTATAAATTAAATGGGGAAACTCATAATCTTGGTGGCAGTTGCGGAGGAACAGGTTGGTGGGATAAATCAGTACTCTCTAATGGGATGTTACTTGCCGTTTGTACAGGAAACGAAGGACCTGGTTATTCATATATATTAGTAGATGTAAACGGCTGGAAAGGTAAATCTATTATTGGCAAAGATGTTTTCAGCTTCAAACTATTTGCAAACTATAAACAAAAACTTGTTCCAGGGGATGGAGATTATACTACTCCTTTTATAGAACGGGATAGAGATTTTATACTTAATTTAAATAGTAGAGGTTGTAACGTTAATGCAAGTGAATATAACTTTAGTTGTACTTCACTAATTGCAAAAGATGGATGGGAAATAAAAGACGACTATCCATGGTAACAAATTTGTCATTCTGAACTTGGTTCAAAATCTATATTAGAAATTAGTGCCCCTGAAATAAATGCAGTGAGACATATTATATTTATTGTCATTCTGAGGACATTAGTCCGAAAGAATCCAGCTGGTTACATATTTTTATGTTAAAATCTAACTATGAAAAATCAAACAGATAAAATAGCTTCAATTCATTTAGGGAAAAAAGTTTCAGGCAGCGAAACATATGATCCAAACTTAATAGTTGCAATACCTAGGATTGAAAACCGCAAACAATATAAAATTGAAAATAATAATTTACCTTTTAAAGGTTTTGACATATGGCACGCATATGAATTTTCATCTATGACAAAAAACGGAATTCCTGTCACTAGATTAATAAAAATGAAATATAACTGTAACAGTGAATTTCTTGTAGAATCAAAATCTTTAAAATTATACTTAAACTCTTTTAATATGACTAGATTTGGAAATTCTATCAGAGAATGTCTTGAAATTTGCAAAAATACTATTGAAAAAGATTTAAGTGAAAAATTAAAAACAGACGTGAAAATCAATTTTATTGAAAATAATGCAGAAAGAGAATATATTTTCAACAACTTTGAGAATATTATGAACTTTGTAGATGAAAGCTTTTTAAAAATAGATAAATTCAAAGAAGCTCCGGAAGTATTAAAAACAGAAAAAAGTAATGAAACAAAAAATCACTATCTTATGTTTGATAGTCTTCGTTCAAACTGCAGAGTAACACACCAGCCTGATTTTGGGGATTTATTCATATACTATAAATCTCAAACTCATATTCTTGAAGACAGCATAGTAAAATATCTTACATCATTCCGCTCTGAATACCATTTCCACGAAGAATGCTGTGAAATGATTTATAAAAGATTAATTGATTTACTTGATGAGAATGATGAATTATTTGTATGCGCACTATACACTCGCAGAGGTGGAATTGACATATCTCCTATCAGATCAAATTGTGATACAATTACAGATGCACTAAAACTTATTGATTTAAAAAAATTTGCAAGAGGTAGCATAAAACAATAATGAATAATAAAAAATTCGGAAATGCAGGAGAAGATCTTGCATGCCGGTATTTAGAGAAAAACGGATATACCATTTTAGAAAGAAATAAGCATTATTCAAAGTTTTGTGAAATAGATATTATTGCAAAACAAAAAAATACAACTGTATTCGTAGAAGTAAAAACAAGAAAAACAAATAATTTCGGCAGCCCACTTGAAGCAATTACAAAATCAAAATATGATAACATCAAAAAAGGAGTGCAATTTTATCTTTCTGAAAATAAAATTAAAGATTACAGAATAGATGTAATAGGAATTACAATAAATCCAGAAATCAAAATAGAACACTTGAAAAATATATCTATATAACTTTTCCAGCCTCTATTTTATAAATTTTAACATCTTTCAAAAATTCATATTCAAAAAGGATTGTATCAACTGATGTAATAATCGTTTGCGTATTTTCATTAATTGATTTTAAAAGATAATTTTGCCTGATATCATCGAGTTCTGCTAACACATCATCGAGTAACAACACAGGCTCATCTCCTGTCTTTGAGGTTATTATATCTAGTTCCGAGAGTTTTAAAGCTAAAACAATTGTTCTTTGTTGTCCTTGAGATGCAAATTTTGTCGCTTCAGAATCATTTATATAAAAAATAATATCATCTCTGTGAGGGCCAACACACGCTTGTCCTCGCCTCATTTCCTCTATTCTTCTTTCATCAAGAGAATTTTTAAAAGCACTGGCAATATCTTCTAACTCAAATTCCCCATTCAAAAATGAACAATCATATTCTATTTTTAAATTTTCAGTTTCACTAATTATCCTATGCTTTTCTTTTGCAATTTTCTCTATCTCTTTTAAAAATTTTTTACGCAAATAAATAATATTACTCCCGGTAATTACGAGCTGTTCATTATAAACATCTAACAAGGTATCATTTGTATTACCTGTTTTTAAATAATCCTTTAACAAATTATTTTTTTGAATACGGATTTTATCATACTTTGAAAGTCTTTCATCATAAGCAGGATAAATTTGAGAAATAGCTCTATCTAACCAATCTCTTCTATCAGACGGATTACCTCTCAATAACAAAAGATCAGCAGTTGAAAACAGAACCGTTTTTAAAACTGATTTAAAATTTTTAGGAGTAGTTTTTACTTTATTCAAAGCAATCTCTCGTTTTTTTTCTGTTGAATAAGAAAAATCTAACTCCACATCTGTATCAGCTTTTATCATATTACAATTAATTTCAGCCTTTTCTGCTCCAAAATTAATAAGCTCAAGATTATTAGAAGTTCTAGGAGATTTTAAAGTTGATAAAAAATAAATACTCTCTAAAATATTTGTCTTACCCTGAGCATTTTTTCCGATAATAAGAATTTTATTACCAGACAAATCAAGGTATAAATCCTTGCAATTTCGATAATTTGTAAGTTTTAAATCCCTCAATCTCATAAAAAAATTATACCCCAAATATATGATTTCTTAATTATTTATAGACTATTGTAAAAATTTTTTATATAATAACTCTATAAATGCAAGAATAAGGGAAGTACTATGTTACCGATTATATCAGAAGAGAATGCAGCTGTAGCTTTTAATGAAATCTTTAAAGATATGCCTGCTTGGCGTAAAAAAATGATTCATTACCTAAAAGAAGAAAATCCTGAAATAAATACAGCTATAATAGAAGCAGCAAACCAAACTGATTTAGACCCTAAAGCAGTAGCTCTAGGAGCGTATATGACATATAAACTTATAGAACTTGCAATGAAAGATAATGATGCATTTATGAATTTCCAGGAAGGATAAAATTTATGTTAATTGAAGAACTATTAGAAAAACTTGTTGCTGACGGCGGTTCAGACTTGCATATTTCAGCCAATTTACCACCTGCAGCCCGCATCGACGGTAAATTACAAAGATATGATTATCCGCCTTTAAGTCCAGATGATGTAGAAACTTTATTATTTCCAATGTTATCAAATGAACAAAGAAGAACTCTTGAACAAACTTGGGAATTAGACTTTTCATACGGTATTGAAGGTCTAAGCCGCTTCAGGGTAAACTTTTATAAAGACAAAGGGAACTACGCAGCAGCATTCAGAACAATCACCTCAGTTGTTCCTTCTTTTGACAAATTAGGCTTACCAGAAATTGTTAGAAAAACAGCAGATAAACCAAGAGGTTTAATTTTGGTAACAGGTCCGACAGGTTCAGGTAAATCAACTACACTTGCAGCAATGATTGACTATATTAATACTAATAGACCTGAACATATTTTAACAATTGAAGACCCGATAGAGTTTGTACACACATCTAAACAAAGTATAATTCACCAACGTGAATTAGGTATGGATACAAGATCATTCGCAAACGCTCTTAAATCAGCACTTCGTGAAGACCCTGATATTATCCTGGTAGGTGAGATGCGTGACCACGAAACAATTTCATTAGCACTAACAGCAGCAGAAACAGGTCACTTGGTATTCGGAACATTGCACACATCTTCTGCAGCTCAAACAATTGACCGTATTATCGACGTATTCCCAGAAGGTCAACAACAACAAATTCGTGTACAGTTAGCAAACTCTCTTGTTGCAGTATTTTCACAAACTCTTTTACAAAAATTGCAACCGGATGGAACTAAAAAAGGTCGTGTAATGGCACAAGAAATAATGCTTGTAACTCCAGCTATCGCAAACCTTATTAGAGAAGCTAAAGCTGCTCAAATCTATTCTACAATTCAAATGAACCAAGGTATGGGTATGCAAACATTAGAAATGGCTCTTGCAAACCTATATAAACAAAAATTGATCACAATTGAAGATGCACTATCAAGATCTTCAAGACCTGATGAATTGAAACGTTTAATGCAGTAATAATATTAATCAAATTAAATATAAAAAAGACCTCATGCAAAAGAGGTCTTTTTTATTTGTATAGATACATGTTTGTGTTAATATTTAATTATATGAACTTTATAATTAAAAAGGAAGTATAAAATGGCACAACAAACACATGAACCTAGTTCTACAAAAGAACAAATAAGACAAACAAGAATTCAAAAACTTGCAGATTTAGCAGACAAAGGAGTAAATCCATATCCATACTCTTTTGACAAAGATGCAGACGCTGCTTTTTTACAAGACAAATACAAAGATTTAGAAGCAGGAGTAGAAACAGAAGATAAATATTCAGTAGCAGGACGTGTTATGGCAATACGTAATACTGGAATGTTTATTGATTTAATGGACGCTTCTGGAAAAATTCAAATTTTCTCACACAAAGAAAATTTATCAGAAGACCAAATGAAAATTTTAAAACTTATTGACATCGGTGATATTGTAGGATTTACAGGAACAATAAGAAGAACTCCTAGAGGTGAATTATCAATTAAATCAACTTCTTTAAAATTGTTATCTAAAGCACTATTACCATTGCCAAACAAACAAATCAGCAAAGAAAAAATGGAAGAATTAACTCATTATCATGGACTAACTGATGTAGAGTTAAAATATCGTCAAAGATATGTTGATTTAATCGTGAACGAACAAAGTCGAGATACTTTCAGAAAAAGAAGTTTAATTATTCAAAAAATCCGTGAATATCTTGCAAAAGAAGGATATATTGAAGTAGAAACTCCTATTTTGCAAACAATGGCATCAGGAGCAAATGCTAGACCATTCAACACACATCATAATGCATTAGAAATGGATTTAACATTAAGAATTGCTCTTGAATTATATTTAAAAAGATTAATCGTTGGCGGAATTTCAGAAAAAGTATTTGAAATCGGAAAATGTTTCAGAAACGAAGGGATTGATACCCGTCATAACCCTGAGTTTACAATGATTGAATTATACCAAGCTTACGCGGACTATAACGATATGATGACATTAACAGAAAATATGGTCGCTTATGTTGCACAAGAAGTACTTGGTACAATGAAAATTAAATATGGAGAACACGAAATTGATTTAACCCCACCTTGGGATAGAAAAACAATGTTAGGCTCAATTAAAGAAGCTACAGGCATTGACTTTATGGAAATCTATAGTGCTAAACAAGCAATTGAAACAGCTAGAAGTCTAAACGTTGCTGTAGATGATTCTATGAATTGGGGACAAGTTGTGGAAGCAGTATTTGAAGAAAAAATCGAACCTTCTTTAATTCAACCTTGTCATATCATTGATTACCCAAGAGAAATTTCACCACTTGCAAAAGTACACAGAGATAATGATCGTTTAACAGAACGTTTTGAAACAAGAGTTAACGGTTGGGAAATCGCAAATGCATTTTCAGAACTTACAGACCCAATTGATCAAAGAATGAGATTTGAAGCTCAAGCTCAAGCTAAAGCAGCTGGTGATGAAGAAGCTATGGAAATTGATGAAGACTTCATCAATGCTCTTGAATACGGTATGCCACCAACAGGCGGTATGGGAATGGGTATTGACAGATTAGTAATGTTGCTTACAGATTCTCCATCTATCAGAGATGTAATTGCGTTCCCTACAATGAGAGCTAAAGACTAATTAACAATAAAATTTAATAAATAAAGGAAAAAGGTGTCGAAATATTCGACACCTTACTTCTAATCTCAAAAGTTGTGATACTAATTAGAGCAATTGAGTTAGAAGAAAAACTTAACCGGTTGAATTTGTTTAACACGACAAACTGAATCAGATTCAGCTGTACAATTCGGAGCTTTTGTTACTGAAGGATTGTTGCGGCAATATGGTGTTGCATCGCCTACATAACCAGATAGACAAGCTCCTTCTTTAAAGGGCACACTCTTTGCTAACCAAGTAATTGCACGTTTGCCACTATTAAAGTGTTCATATTCTACGCTTACTTGCATATGACTTTTACTATCTGCACCGGATCCGCTTGGATTTGCAATTGCATCATAGCCTGGAATTACTTTTCCAGATAAAGTGATATAAAATGGATAAACATCACTCCATAGTCTTGAATCACCTTTCACGCCATCAATATCAATATATACGGTGTAACCATATGCATTGGTGTTTGGAACGCCATCATATACTCCGCCCTGTGTATTTCCCTCCAACATTGCAATTGCAGTTGCATCATTGTGCATATTATATATACGCAAGCCGTTTCGCAAAGTTACATCAGGTTTTTTATCTGAAAAGTCGGTTGTATTTGATGCTATTGCACTGCCTTGGCAAACATCGGTATTCCCCATTATATTAGCATTGGCTTCAAATAATTTACAGAAGTTTGCACCCTGACGTGGCAATGTGCGTGGAGAGATGATACATTTACATTGTTCTTCACTCCATTCATAGGTTTCATCACTACATGTTCTATTTATATTTGGATTTTTTGTTATTTCGCCGGTTTCATTACTACATATTCTGCATGGTGTTAATTCTGCTGCACTTGGACAATCTTTAACACATGAGCAACCACTATTCAAGTGTTGACCAGCTGGACATGTTTTTGCGGTACCGGTACAAGTTTTATCATCCCAAGTAGCTGGGCAAGTTGGTTTATTTGGGCAAGCTGGACATTGTGACCAATTATATTTTTTACTACCATCCCAACAAGTTACATAACTTGGACACTCTGCGTATGTATCAGCTTTTGATCCATCCCAACATGTTACTTGTATTTTTTTACATGTACAAGATGAAGTATCTAATTCATAGCCACTTGAACATGTCTTTGTACAAGGCGGACACTCGGAAGAACTGTGTACAGCACTCCCGTCCCAACAAGTATATTTACTTGGACAATTCCATGAGTAATCTGCAGTTGTTCCATCCCAACAGTTTGCATAACATTCACAAGTGGTTGGATTTAAATTTGGGGCATATGAACTTGAACAAGTTTTTTTAGTTCCAGTTAATTTACAATTTACATCATCCCAACTTTGACCACAAGGAATTGTTGCTGGTTTATTGGTACAACCGCCAGAACCGCCACTACCACCAGAGCCGCCACTACCACCAGAGCCGCCACTACCACCAGAAGAAGACGTTTTTTTATAACAAGTTCCAGCAGGCAATCCGTAATCACTATCATATTCCAACCACTCATAGCCATCTTTACATTCAATAACATTTTCACACATATTACCTGCAATTAATTTAGAACTTATAATATTTGCATCAGTAATAGTAGTATTTTTAGGCATAAAGGAATAAAGAATTTCTGTTCCTGTACATGTATATCCATATGATTCTGTAAAAGGTCCACAACAAGTCCCTCCTTTACAGCTAGAAGATTTCCTTTGCATAGTATTACAATCGTATACACAAGAAGATTTAAATGAGGCATAAGTTGTATGCCCATTATAAGTTCCAGGACATTTTTCATATTTTGTATGAATCTCATCAGCAATAGTATCTTGACATACACCAGTTTCGGGAATGTACCAGAAATTATTAACATCCTTTTCAAAATTAGTTGAACTCAGTAATGCATCTACATATTTTCCACCGGAAGCACAACCATAAACAGTAATTCTATTACCTGCTTTTACTTTACCTGAAGGAATTTTAATACTAAAAGGAATATGAGAGCTCAATGTTGAAAAGAAACGATGATCGTTTGGTAATTTTAATAACGACTTTATAAAACTATCATGTAAAGATAATTTAGTTTGTAGAAAGAAAACATCATTTGAATTTAACGCCTGTTGTTTATATTCAGGATCTGTAGGATCCCAATCCGCTAACATCTTTCTTGTTATTTCTCGCAATGTTGAATATGCATTGTAATATGTATAAGATAAAACATTATCTAATTTAGCTTTGGTAATACCAATTGTTACTGCTACAATTACGGCAATAATCAGCATTACAATAATTACTTCCGCTAATGTATACCCCCAAAACCCTTGTGAGAGAAGCCTTAAATTACCCCCCCCCCGACGTTTTCAAATAATTTAAACTTCTTCATTTACTGCTCCTTTAATTTAATTCCAAATATTATTATAACATATATTTTTAAACTTTTCAATATAAAAAAGAAAAGACCGATTACACATCGGTCTTTTTTATGAAAGATGAAAGGAGCTGAAACTTAGTAATAGGTTATTTTCCAACCATCATTAATAACTCTGGCAGTACAAGTCAATCCTGATGCTGCCTTGTTACAATTATATGTATTGTCAAAACCACTAGGAACAATTTCACTGTCATTTAATACAAAGGCAAATATATCACGCCCCATCTGATTAGGGAATGTATTTCCATTAACATCAACAATAAATACAACTGAATCTTTTTCTACATTGACTCCAAATTCTGAACGAATAATATCTCTTGGATAAACATTTACAATAACGTTCATACCGTCAACCAATGTAAACATGTATTGATATAGTTGTGCTCTTTTTAAATAAACTTTACCGCTTAAAAATTTGGTAGGATATTGCCAACATCCATTTGCATTTGAACAATCTCTTACAACTTTAAAATATGGCTTGTAATACGAAAAGGCTAATGCTGATGAATCCTGAGAATACTCATCTAATCCCCAATAATTTGGAGAAGATCTATCCAAAATTACAAACATTGTAACTTGACTGATTGAAGTGTAAATCTTTTTCAAAGCAGTCATATTTTTAGCATCACTTATTTTAGTCGACAAACCAAATATTGTTAAAGAAGCAATTACACCAATTATTGCAAGGGTAAACAAAACTTCAGACATTGTTAACCCGGAACGTCTTTTAAATATACTTCCATAACTCATAGCTTTTACCGCCTCCTATCTTTTTGATAAAAGACTTATCATTTTAACAATACATATATTATATATATACCCACTGTTACAAAAATAATAACATCTTTTATAATTTTTTTTAATTTTTCTAACTACTCTAAATAATTAATCTTCCAACCATCTTTTATAATTTTTGCAGTACACATCCAACCATTACCACCTTTATGGCAATCTCCATCACCAGAAGTTCCAATACCTGCAGGCTGTATCCCTTTATGAGTAACAATAAACGCAAAAATATCCCTACCAATTTGATTTGGTAATTTATCCGCATTAATATCAACCCAGAAAACTAAACAATCATAATCTACACTTGTACCCATACCAAAATTGGACTGAATTTGATTTGCTGGATAAATATCCATTAACACATTAATACCATCAGGTAAAGTAAATGCGAATTGACACCAACTTGTATTATGAGCAGACCAATATACACTTCCACTTAAATATTTTGTTGGATAAGCCCAACAACCTGCACTGTTTTGGCATTCTCGCATCATATTGAAATACGGTTTGTAATAATTATAAATTGTTGTTACAACTTCATCATTATTATCAACCATTCCCCAATATTCAGTACCTTCATGTTCTGAAACTGCCAAATTAGTAGCTTGTTGTAAAACTGAATATGCTTTTTTTAATGCAGCCATATTACGCTGATCTGAGAGTCTTTGATTTAAAGAGGGCAACGTCATTGACGCAACAACCCCAATAATACCGATAGTAATTAATACCTCGGCAAGAGTAAAGCCTCTATGAATAATCTCACCTTTCATATGCACATTTTTATTATACATTTTTTTCAAGATAATGCAATATAGACTTTTTTAAATTTTTATCATAAATTTAAAGAGTTATGTTAGAAAACTATAATTCACTATTGGAAAATTTAAAAAATAATTCTCACTTTCGGGATATAAAGGATTTTGAAGGGAAAGATGAAAAATACATCTATTTTAAAGACAAAAAACTTTTAAACTTATCATCTAATAACTACCTGAATTTTGCAGACAACAAAAAAATAACAGAAGAATTTTTAGAATTTGCAGGTTCACAATATTCTTTTGGAAGTGCATCAGCGAGATTACTCACTGGAACTTTGCCTGTATATAAAGAATTAGAAAATTTGATTTCGACATTATTCAAAAAAGAACAAACCCTTTTATTTAATAGCGGATACCACGCAAATGTTGGAATTAACAGCTCAATTGCGGGCAAAAAAGATGCGATTTTTTCAGACAAACTCAATCATGCCAGCATAATTGACGGGATGCGTCTGTCAGAAGGAAAATTTTTCCGATACCCGCATAACAATATGGAAGCTCTTGAGAAATTATTAACCAGAGAAAGAAAAAATTATGAAAATGCGATTATTGTATCTGAAAGCGTATTTTCAATGGATGGTGATATTGCAGATATAGTAAAGCTAGTAGAATTAAAAGAAAAATACAATTGTATATTAATCTTAGATGAAGCTCACGCATTCGGAGTATTTGGGGAAATTGGACTTGGAGTTACTGAGATTCTAGGTATAACTGACAAAGTAGATTTAATTATCGGAACATTTGGAAAAGCTATAGGCTCAATGGGAGCTTTTGCAACTGGGAGTCGAACTTTAATTGAATATTTAACAAATAAAGCAAGATCATTTATCTTTTCTACAGCACTGCCTCCAATAAATATTGCTTTTTCTAAATGGATTATTGAAAATAAACTTCCAAATACTTATGAAAAGCGAATGAATATGCTTGAATTAGGCAAAAAAGCAGGAAGCAAAAGTCATATTATTCCTGTAATAATAGGTGGAAACAAAGAAACAGTAGATACTTGTGAAATTTTATACCAAAACGGATATTTCACTCTACCTATAAGACCTCCTACCGTACCTGAAGGTACTTCAAGATTAAGACTTTCACTAACAACAGATATTAACGAAAAGGAATTATTCGATGCAATCTCACTGGCTAAACAAGCAAAACAATAACAAAATTATAATATTTTTTACAGGCTGGAGTTTTGATTATATGCCTTTTGAATTTCTTAACTGCGAGGATTTTGATGTTTTAATAATTTATGATTACAACGATTTAGAACTTCCTCAAATTCCAGAATATAAGGAATACTTCTTAATAAGTTGGTCAATGGGCGTATACACATCATACCTTTTGAAAGATAAACTTCCAAAATTCACAAAAAAAATTGCAATCAACGGGACACCTTTCCCTGTTAATGATGAATATGGAATTCCATTAAAACCTTTTATCCTAACACTAAGACACGCAAAAACAGGTTTAGAAGGGAAATTCTATCAAAATATCTTTAATTCGGAAGAAGAATATGCTCGATATAATAAAACACAGGTTGAAAGAACTATCGAAAACAGAGTATCAGAACTAAATAATCTATACTCTAAAATCAAATCAACAGAAATTTCATACCAAAATTATTTTGACACTGCAATTATAAGCAACAATGATAAAATCATACCAACAAAAAATCAAATGAATTTTTGGAAAGGGAAAGCTGATATTAAAACTGTTGAAAGCGGTCATTTTCTTTACTATAATTTTACCAGCTGGAATGAAATACTATGCAAATAAATCCGAAATTAATTAAAACACAATTTGAAAAAAGTCTAGATACATACAATCAAAATGCATTAGTCCAAAAAATAATGGCCGAAAAATTGATTGAAGAACTAACTAAAATAAAAAAAGATTTTACAAATATCTTGGAACTTGGCAGCGGTGCTGGGCTTTTAACAAAAGAATTAGTAAAAAAAATAAACTTTCAAACATATTCAGCAAATGATTTAGTTGAAAAATCCAAAAATTTTGTTAATGATATCATTCCAAATATGACTTTTTATTGTGGTAATGCACAAAAAATTAAACCATCGAAAAAAATGGATTTAATAATTTCAAATGCAATGTTCCAATGGTTTAATGACTTAGATAAAATAAGTTTGAATTACAAAAATATTCTAAATCCGGATGGGATATTAGCTTTTTCAACTTTTTCAAAAGAAAATTTTAAAGAAATTAGAAATTTAACAGGTCTATCTCTTGAATATAAATCACTAAATGAAATAACCAAAATATTTGAAAAAAACTATAAAATATTACATTCTGAAGAATTTACATATAAAATGAATTTTTTAAACCCACTAGAATTACTTGCACATATGAAAAACACAGGAGTAAATTCCCTCACTGCAAAGCATTGGACATTTAAAGAAGTTAAAGAATTCTGCGATAACTACAAAAATACTTACCCTGAAATTACACTTACATACTCTCCTATAATATTTATTTGTCAAAAAAATTAAGTAAAATAACAAGTTTCTTATTTATACAAAAATAAATACAACCAATTGTGTATTCTACTTTGTAAAGAAAAAACATATAATATTTACATAAATCCATGTTTATTATTACATGTGGATAAAAAGGATAGGTAACAATTGTTAAATAATTTTGAAAGTTTTGATAATTCTGAAACATCAGCAAGAAAATCAGCTCTAATCCAAGAAAGAATAGGGCTTGTATCTACTCATATGTATAAACAGTTTTTGGATTATCAACATGCAAATGTAAATACCAACGAAATATTTACAAGAATGATAGATAACTTACAAATCGTAGTTGATACCCTAAAAGAAGCTTTTTCTTCAAGAAACGTGACAACTCAAAATATCTACGTAGACACTGATCCCCAAAAATCAGTAGTAATTGTAAATATTCTTTGGCACAAAATGAGTTTTACAACAAGATGTAACTATCAGCCGCAAGCTCTTTATAGAGAAGACGGACAACACTTATTCTCAAGCAGAATTATGGCAGTAAAAGGCAATTATTACGAAATAATGAAAGGTGTTACAGACCACGATGAAGAAATGGGTAAACTTCTTGATTATGAAGTAGCATCCCTTTTCATACCGCCTGAATCTACTCAAAATTCTATTATGAAAATCAGACACCTGCCAAATAGAGAATTTTATTTAAATCAAGTAGATGCTCCAAGAGAATTCGTCCTAAAAGTAATAGAGACAATCTGCGGTGGAGGCTTCTACCATGAAGAAGGAGCAAGAAAAAGTTTCAATATATAAAAGAAGAAGGAGAACACCAATGATTAATGACAAGAAGCTAAAAATTGCCCCCCCCCCGAAAAGACTTTATTAAGAAATTTTACAAATATTACTCTATACTTTTTTACTAAAATAATAAACAATATTAAGACAAAACATTATTACACAAAATATGGTTTTACATTAGCAGAAACACTTATTACTATAGGAATTATCGGAATCGTTGCTTCTATGACTCTACCATCTCTAATTCAAGATCATAGAGAAAAAGAAACTGTTGCTAAATTAAAGAAAATTAATTCTATATTAAGTCAAGCACTTGCAAGTGCTATCAATGATACTGGAACAACAGTCGATCAATGGAATTTAGAGGGTGCAGATTCGAAAAACGGTTCTCAAGTCCTAGTTGATGACTATTTTAAACCTTATTTTAAAATAGCAGATGATTGTTCTCAATTAAAAAACTGCATAGGAAACAAAAAATATAAATATTTAGATGGCAGAGAACACATAGCATATGATGGTCAAAACAGTTATAAACATTTAATTTTAGCCGATGGAACATTAGTAATATTTCATGTAAGCAGTGGATTTAAAAACTGTTCAACAGATGCTCTTAACTATTATTCCAATTGTGCTGAAATATATGTTGATACAAATGGTTACTACAAAGGACCTAACCAATTTGGAAAAGATTCTTTTGTTTTTGCAATGAAAAAAGACAGAATAATTCCATATGGAACAAAAAAAGAAGCTCCCAAATTTTCTCAAGGATGTAATAAAATATCATCATATGGTATTGCCTGTACAGCTTGGGTAATCCAAAATGAAAACATGGATTATTTACACTGCGATGATTTAGAATGGGGCAAAAAAATAAGATGTAAATAAAACTTTTGTGATAAAAGAGGAAAAATTATAACATAAAATGCAGCTGTTATCAAAAGAAAAACAAAATTCTTTTTTTAATAACTCACTTCTTCTGATATTCTATTGAAAGTTTTGGTTAAAGTAAATTTAAATCTTCCTGCTCGAGACATTACTATCTATTCCTCAATAGATATTTTAGAAGATACTTCAGCAACAATTCTTTGAATATCAGCTCCGCCTATTGCAACCTCTAAAATTAACGGGCTATGTATTAATACAGTTTCTGAATAATCCATAGTTTCTACATCTATGACATTAAATTCAATAAAATCTTCACCGGCATATATCAATTTACCATATTCACTACCTGTAGCCCATTTAATAAACATGTATTGATTTTCATATTCTTTAAGTTTCTCTACCAGTCTCATCCTACATCCCCGTAAATGTCTTACATTATATATTGTAGTGATTTATTTTCATAAGTCAAGGTAAAAAACATAAAAAAAAGTCACACACTTGCTTGTGCGACTTGAACAATAATCTTGGGAGGAGATTTGGGGATAGTTGTACATGCATGATAATTCAAGCATGCTTTTTTAGTTATACATGAAAGCAAAAAATTAATAAAAATTTACAATTGCTTGATTTTATAATATAATAATTGTATAGAGGTAAATCATGAAAATTCTAATCATAAACGGCGTTAATATGAATATGCTTGGGTTACGGGAAACTGAAAAGTACGGAACCATGACATTAAAGGACTTAGAAAAAGAGTTATATGCTTTTTCTTTTGAAATTGGAATTGATATAGAAACGTTCCAAAGTAACTTTGAAGGCGAAATTGTTGAAAAAATTCATCAAACAAAAGACAATTTTGATGGAATTGTAATTAATGCCGGAGCATACACTCATACAAGCGTTGCAATTAGAGATGCCATATCAGCAGTTAATCTTCCAACAGTTGAAGTACATATGACAAATATCTATAAACGAGAAGAATTTAGACACCATTCATATATTGCTCCTGTATGCATAGGGCAAATATCAGGATTTGGAATAAACAGTTATAAATTGGGGCTAAAAGCGGTTGTCGATTATTTAAATACTAATGACAACAAATAAAAATTTCTCATGTTTTTCATCGTCATTGCATTATTGCAATGACGAGTAATAGACGTTATTTTTGAAACTCTTCAACAAATGCTTTACTTACTGCAAGAGCTTTTAATTCAGGATGTTCAACACCAGCTGCTTCATATTTTTTTTCTGCTAATTCTGCAATATCAAGAGCTTGTTTAGCTAATTCCGGATTTGCAGCAAAAATCTTGATATCATTTTCAAGATTATCAATTTTTACAGCAGAACGATCAGCGGGGTTGTCAGGAATATCTTTAATTTCCTTTGCTTGAACTTCCGGTTGCTGAGCAGACTGAACATCTTGTACTGTTTCTGTTTTTACTTGTTCAGTTTTTTGCACTTGTGCTTGTGCTTGTTGTGGAATGCTTGGACCTTGCGCGTTTTTTGGAATTTCGTTCATAGTCACATCCTCTTTTCTTTTTCGGGGTTACAGCACTTTGCCGCAACTTTTATGTATTACTCTGTTCTCGTTTTTTGCTTTAAAACATGAAAAAAAATTTTTTTGCTAGTTTGTAAAAAAAAAATTACAAAATTTAATATAAAATCTTTATTTACAGACTGTTTATGCTATATTTAAAGTACAAAAATAAATTTCTCGAGTATATAAACGTTATATAAAGTATACAACATTAAGGAAAGTATTGCAACTATGAATTTTACTAATTTATTTAGCAACATTAATCCAAAAGAAGTTATCAAAAATCTACCTGATGCAGTATTTGTAATAGATTTAGACGGTAGAATTTTATGGGCTAATGATAAAGCTGCAATAATTTTTGAATGCAAAGCTAATGATTTAAAAGGATTAAACTTTGATGAAATTGTTGTGGATGGTGTAAGTCTATCAAACAAATCTTATTCTAAAAGAAATTCTGTTGTAACCGGAGCTTTCACTGTTGGCGGAAAAGAATTTTTCGTAGAAATGAATGCTAAAAAATATGTTGAGCAATACTTTATTACAATAAGAGATATTACTGCTATGACAAACGTATTAACAATAGCAGAAAGAACAGGAAGATTAAATAAAGAAAAAAACGTTATGTTTGTTAAAACATCTAACGAATTCAAATCTCCACTACAATCTATAATCGGTTTTTCTCAAGCTCTTTTAGATGGACTTGGCGGAGAAATTAATGAGAAACAAAACAAATATATTAAAATTATCAATAAAAATTCTACAGAATTACTACATTTTATTGATAAATTTATTGAATTTGCACAAGCTGAATCTTCTCTATTCAACTACAACAACCAACCTTTTGATATTGTAAATACGATACAAACTGTTGTAAAAAATAATGAAAACGCTTTAAACGCTAAAAATTTAGCAATAGAATTTAATTTTGAAGAATTCAATAAAAAAACAATATACAATGATGAGAATGCTATTAAAATAATTCTTCAAAATATAATAGAAACATCTATAAAACTTACAGATGTAGGCTCTATCAACATCAAACTAGATCACCCTGAAATGGATTTGGTAGAAAGATGCGGAGCTAAAGTCATAAAAGATTCTGATAGTTTTTCATACTTAAGAATAGCAATTTCAGATACAGGAATGGGGCTTGCAGATTCTGAACTTGAAGGAATTTTTGAACCATATACTCAGTTAGATAAATCACATAAAAAAACTTTCTTACGTTCTCTAACTTTAGGGACAGCATATACTATGCTTAAACGTATGGGAGGAGCTTTATGGGTAAATTCTGAAGTAATGAAAGGATCGACATTCTTTATTATTATTCCTGTAGAAAAAGAAATGAAAACTCAAGAATAAAAAAGCTTAATAAAAAAATATAAGAGGGGATTTAATGAGCAGTGTTATTTTAAAAAACGTAACCAAAATATATGACACAAAAAAAGTTATAGATAATGTTGATTTAACCATAAATGATAAAGAATTTGTGGTACTTGTAGGGGCTTCAGGTTGCGGGAAATCAACTCTTCTAAGAATGATAGCAGGTCTTGAAGACATCACTGATGGGGAAATTTTTATCGGAGATAAAAAAGTAAATAATATTCAACCAAAAGACAGAGATATTGCTTTTGTATTCCAAAGTTACGCATTATATCCCCATATGACAGTGAGAGAAAATATTGCATTTGGGCTTAAAATGCGAAAAATAGACAAAGAAACTATTGATAAAAAAGTTAAAGAAGCAGCTGAAATTCTTGATTTAGGTGAATATCTTGATAGAAAACCTAAACAACTATCAGGCGGACAAAGACAACGTGTTGCATTAGGTCGTGCAATAGTTAGAAACCCTAAGGTTTTCTTAATGGACGAACCTTTATCTAATTTAGATGCAAAATTACGTGTACAAATGAGATCTGAAATAAAAAAACTTCATGAAAAATTGCAAACAACTTTCATCTATGTAACCCACGATCAAACAGAAGCTTTGACAATGGGAGATAGAGTCGTTGTATTAGATAAAGGTATAATTCAACAGGCTACAAGCCCTGAAGAAATTTATAATAACCCTGCAAACACTTTCGTTGCAGGATTTGTAGGTTCTCCACAAATGAACTTTATTTCAAGCGAAAATTTCCCATATAATACAAAAGAAAATATAACAATAGGAATAAGACCTGAAAAAATGGTATGCGGAGGAGAAATAAAATTCAATGTTGATATTGAAATCACAGAACTTTTAGGCAGTGAAAAAATCGCATATTTTAACATTGGCGGTCAAAAATGTTCTGCAAAACTTCCTGCAGACTTCAATATTGATAAATCTCTTGAATTGAGCATTAATCCAAAAGATTTATACTTCTTTGATAAAAATAGCGGTAAAAGAATTTACGATTAATTTTTATTATCATTGCAATCTTCTTCTACCCATATCACAGTAAAACTAATCGGTTTAGCAAAAGGATTAGTTGTATTCATACTCCAAAAATTGTTTTGTGCAATAGAATCATAAAACTTAATTTTTTCGGATAATCTTTTTGTATAATCTAACAAATTCATAATTCAATTCCCTACTTCTACATAATCCATTATTAAATTTTTTCTGCAAGATATAATCCGACTTAGGCAGTATAATTTACTATCCTCAATAGTTAATAAGGCTAATATCATCTATTGATAAAACGGAGCAGAATATTTGGTGGAGGGAAATTATGAAAGAATTAAAAGGAACAAAAACAGAACAAAACTTAATCAATGCATTCGCCGGAGAATCTCAGGCCAGAAACAGATATACATATTTCGCAAAACAAGCAAAAAATGAAGGGTATGAACAAATTGCAGAAATCTTTCTTCAAACAGCAGAAAATGAAAAAGAACATGCAAAACTGTTTTACAAACATATAGGCAATACTATAGGTAATGTGAATGCAATTTATCCATTTGAATTTGGCACAACAGAAGAAAACTTAAAAAGCGCAGCATCTGGAGAAAATGAAGAATGGACAACTCTTTACGCAAATAGTGAAAAAATCGCAAGAGAGGAAGGCTTCGATGAAATTGCAGATACATTCAAACACGTAATAGAAGCAGAAAAACACCACGAAAAAAGATATTTAAAATTATTAGAAAACATAAAAAATAAGACTGTTTTCTCAAAATCAGAAGATACATACTGGCTTTGCAAAAAATGCGGTTATGTACATTTTGGGAAATCTGCTCCTGAAAAATGCCCAAATTGTCACCACCCTAAAGCTTATTTTCAAGTCTTATGTGAAAATTACTAGATTATATAAAATAAAAATGTTACAAAAATTCTACTGAAAAGAGCTTGATAAAAGCGATATTCACCTTTTAGTATTAATATTGTAACATTTTGCCGAAATCCTTTAAATTTATACATTTTAATCGTATAATCATATCAGGTTATGGGCAGGAATTTTAAATATTTAATAATACTATTTTCATTGACGGTTTTGTATGGCACCTATTACTTTGGAATACCTGCAATTGTTAACTTACCTAAAAGAGTAGGTTTTATTGAGCAAACAGTATTCAAAGAAACTGGGTATAAAATAAAAATTACAAATCCGTCTTTAAAAATGGGATTAATTCCTTCTGTATGGCTCAAAGCTGATAAATTTGACATACTTAATAATGATAACTCAAGTGCGTTCTGCATCGAAAATCCTTATATAAACATAAGACTTCTGCCTTTAATTCTTAAAGATTTAGATATTAAATATTTTTCTGCTAATAACGCAACTATTAATCTTTTATTTGACAAAGATTCAAAACTTAAACTTGGGCAATATTTACTTGATACACAAATTAAATCTCCACTAAAATTAAAACACGCATCAATCGATATTGATGGTTATAATATTAACTTAAATGATAAAGTTCAAAATAAAAAAATATTTCTAAATGGGAAATACTTAACAGTTGATAACTTCACAGCTGATAAACATGTTAATTTTTCAACAATCGCTGATTTACATACAGGGAAGAAAAAAGCTTCAATTAACGCAGATATCGATTTAAAACTCCCACTTAATAAAATATCAGACGACCAATTAGACATATCTGGGAATATTGTAAATTTAGATTTATCAGATTTTTCAATATATGCAAAATCCCTATCTAAAAACAAAATTAAATCAATTTCAGGGCTAATAAATTTCACTGCTAAAACAAATATAAAACCTGATAACCATAAACAAATCAAAACAAGTTTATTCATAAATAACTTAGGAATTTTTAAAGATGATATAACTTCATCTATCTATCACAAAGGCAAATTAACCATAAAAACTGATATTAATACTATAAAAAACGGTATTGATATTAATGAAATGAAAATATCAGGAGATGGAATTAAAGCATTCACAACAGGACAAATTACAAAATTAAATTCAAAACTTCCACACCTTGATTTAAAAGTTACAATAAACAAATCAAAAGCTGAAAAAATAATTCCATTGCTTCCTGGAGATGAAAATTTATGTCCTGACATTAACTTACTATTATTGAAAAAGACAGGTTTTTGGGGAGATGTAGCAGGAAACCTTGAAATTAAAGGGAAAGCAGATTTTCCTGACGTAAAAGGCAATATTTTGGTTGCAAATGCATATATGGTAAAACCAATACCAAATGCAGAAAAAGCAATTATTAAAATTAAATTCATAGGAGATAAACTAAATCTCGATGTTAAAGTTCCGACTTCTCCGACTGAAACTGTATATGTAAAAGGTCCAATTAACTTATACAATGACAAATATGCTGATTTGAATATTACAAGTACAAATAATGTTGATTTAAAAACTGCTCAAATTGTACTTAATCCTCTCCATGATATTTTGCATTTTGAACTTGGACCTGTTCCAATTATGGACATCAAAGGCAAAGGTGGAATTAATCTTCATGTTGTCGGCACAAGAGAAAATCCTCACGGTTGGGGACAATTCCATTTCACAAATGCAACAGTATCATTTTTAGATATTCATAATATGGTACTTAATAACGGTTCAGGAACTCTTGATTTCGATAATCAAAATACATTTTTCCAAACAAAAACAGCACTGTTAAACGGACAACCAATTTCTGTAAAAGGTACATGTTCTCTTATTGGAGAATTAAATTTTGATGTAATTACAAAAAATCAAAACTTAGAAAAGCTTTTAAAAACCGTAAAAACATCTCCAATGCTTGCAGATATCCAAAAACTTATTTCACCTATTGAAAACGGTTATGGAAATGCAAATATAAAAATTAATCTTACTGGAAAAGTTAAAGATCCAAAAGATATTGTATTTAATAAAAACTTGTTTGCAAAAGGTCAAATTGAATTATTATCAAACAAAATAAAACTAAAAGGAGTTCCTGCAACAATTTCTGGAATTTCAGGCATCTTAAATTTCAATAATATGGATGCAGATTTTAAACTTGCATCTCATTTAGACAAATCACAGATTAATATAAACGGAAAAATTAAAGATAACAATTGTGATACAACAATAGTTTCAAATAAATTTAATATTGGAGACGGTATAGAATTTTTACCTCCTGAATTTAAAATACCTTATAAAAAAGACCTTGCTACAATTAATACAAGCTTTGTTGGAAAATATAAAGGAAGTTTAGAAAACATTAATTTTGATAATGTTTATTTGAAAGGTAAAATTTATTCAAATAAAGGTGCAAAAAGTTCAATCATAGTTAACAACAGCTCATTTGAATTAAACAATTCAAACTTCAAATTACCTCTTTTAAAAGGAACATTCAAAAACAGCCCTTATAATATTTCTTTAAATATTTCAAGAATGTTCAATAAAAACAGAGTTGTAAACGGGAATTGCAAAATAACATCTCTTGATCTTAATCTTATAAATGATCAGGCGCTACAATTCATTTTACCTCCTGATTTGGCTAAACAATTTAAAGATATTGATTTTCTTAACGGCAATATTAATTTATCAGCAAGAGTAAGAAATAATAACCTTAATGCATTCACAAAACTTGATGATATAAGCCTTTTATATAAACCAAAACATTTAAAACTTACTATTAATAGCGGAAATGTATTGTTAAAAAATAATTTGCTGAACTTAAATAAAATCAATGCACAATTAGGCGAAATGCCTGTGTTCATAAACGGTTCTGTTGCAAATATTGAAAAAGATCCTAATCTTAACTTATACATCAATGCAAAACCAACCCAAGAATTTTTTGATCAATTTTTCAACAACAAATCAGTATATCCTATAAAAATAAAAGGTGATGTAATTTTATCTTCAAAATTACATGGCACACTTAATAATCTAAATGAAAAATCTATTCTAAAAATTGCAGATAACTCTAGCATTTATTACATGGGGGCTTCTATCGGAGATGTGGAAAATCCTGTAAAAATAACTGTTGATAACACTTATTTACCTAATAAAATCAGAATAAATCACCTACAATATGACAAAATCATCACATCACAAAATAATAAACCTTATGTAAATACCCAGCTTAATGCTCAAGGAACAGTAAATCTAATCAGTGATAATTTAATAGGATTCAATGATTTTAAGGTTAAGACTCAAACTCCTACCGATGCAAAAATATTTAACATAATTTTCAGAAAACCGTTTATGAAACAAGGAGTATTTACATCTGACCTAATCTTAAACGGAACATCTTTGAACCCGAAAATAAAAGGGAAACTAAATATCACAAGTATTGATATTCCATTTTTCGATTCAACCATAAACGATGTAAATCTTGATTTTAAACAAGACAAAATCTTTATTACAAGCAAAGGTACAGTACTTACAAATGATGTATTGTTAAATGCGGAAATGAAAAACCAATTAATTCCGCCATATACTGTGAATAACTTAAAAATCAAACTGGCAGATTTAAATGTAAATAAAATCACAGACACCTTAAGAGATATAGAAGCTGAAGCAATTAGAAATCAAAATATCAGCTCATCTACAAATATACAACCATTTGATATTTCTCAAGTAATTATCCACAAAGCATTTATTGAAGCAGATAAAATCCAAGTAAGAAATATTAACGCAAAAAATTTCACAACAAATTTAAGCCTGAATAAAGAAGGACTTGCTGATGTTAAAGACTTTAAATTTAATATCGCAGAAGGTACTGTAACCGGAAACTTTAAACATAATCTAAATTCCCATAAAACAGACCTTGATATAACATTAAATAACGCAAATGCCCTTATAATGTCAGAAGCCTTATTTGATTTAAAAGGGCAAGTATATGGTTCAGTAGATGGCGGATTTAAACTTCACTGTACTGGAGATTCTCAAGAAGACTGCTTCAAAACACTATCTGGTGATGGTATATTCAAAATTGCAGACGGGAAAATGCCAAAACTTGGCTCTTTAGAATACTTATTAAAAGCAGGTAACTTGCTCAAAGGCGGATTTACAGGGCTATCAATTAACAGCCTTATTGATTTAATAACACCATTAAAAACTGGGGATTTTGACAGCATATATGGCGATATTCACCTAAAAGACGGTATTGCAAATAATATAAATATATATTCAGACGGACATGATCTAAATATGTATATGACAGGCTCATACAATCTTTTAACATCAATTGCCGATATGAAAATTTATGGAAGCCTTACTAAAAACATAACTACAGTATTTGGTAAAATTAAAAACGCATCTTTAAATACATTATTTAATACAATCCCAGGAATTAACGATGCAACAGAAAAATTGTTACTACAAGAAGATATTGGAAAAATTCCAAACATCAAAGATGCTACAAACATATACAGAATATTTGCCGTTGACATCAACGGTGACATCAACGGTACAAATTACGTAAAAAGCTTCAGATGGGTTAAATAAACTTATTTTAAAAAATCTTTCCAATACGATTTAGACGAATCTTGTGGATGCTTATCAGATAATGCAAAATATGCACATACATATATTGAACCAGTATAACTACAATAATTTTTTAACTCATCATCAGGAATATTTTCATCAGTAATCCCCCAAACATTATTTCCAATATATGGCTTTACATAACCATCATTTGTAAAAACAAATACAAACCAATCATACCCCCATTTATTAGGTCTAGCAGCGCCATTTATATCAACACAAAGTTTTGGTCCCATCTGAACAGCAGAAGTTGCGCCATTATCAAAAGTTATAAAACGTCCATTAACATCTTTTGCAACACCGCTTTCATCACACGGTCTTCCTGTAGTATTTCCATTTAAATGCCTTGGTTCTAAATCACCCAAATTTCCAGTTCCAGAAGATACACCAATAATATTATCTGTTCCTTTTAAATAAGTTACAAATTTTCGTAATGAGTTATTAGAACGACCTTGATCATTTGCAACACTATAATCATATACAGACATATCATTATCAAACATAAATTGTCGTGACGCATTATTTAAATCACTATACATTTTTTTAAATTGAGAATGTAAAACCTGCTTTCTATAATTTGCAACTAATGATGGTAAAGTTAAAGCAGCAACAACTCCTATTATTCCTAAAGTTATTAGTACCTCTGCTAACGTAAATCCAAATCTGTCATTGCGAGACTTTTGTCGAAGCAATCCAGCTTTTATTTTTAATAATTGGCTGGATTCTTTCGGGTATGCACCCTCAGAATGACACCCTCTAAATCCTTGTGGAATAAGCGCTAAATTGCCCCCCCCCCGACATTCTCAAATCTTTTCATATTTAGCTCCTTTCTTTTATTATTTATTATAAAGTATCTTTTACATAAATTCAAGGCACAGGATCATAACCACCCTCATGATATGGGTGGCATTTGCAAATTCTTTTTATCCCAAGCCAACCGCCTTTTAAAACTCCATATTTTTCAATAGCTTGACGAGTATATTCTGAACAAGTCGGATAAAACCGGCATACTGCAGGCGTATGTTTTGAAATTTTCTGATATATTGATATTAAAAATAATATTATTTTTTTCATAATATACAAGTTCTATTTATCTTTCAATTTTAATTGTTCTATATATTTAGATGTGGATTCTCTCATAGCATTCCTATTTTTATCCCATTCATCTTTAGGAACTGTTGAAACTTTTCCTTTATTTGAAAAAACTTCAATACCATGATAACAAATCCATTTAGGATCTGGTCTATTCGGATTTTTTGAATCAAAATCCAATACTTTTTGCAACAAATTAGCTAAATCATTACTATTCATTTTTGATATATAAGCAGCAGTTTTAAGAGCAATCAAAGGTAACATACGGGCAGCTTGATATGCAGATTTATCAGCACAAACCATTACATCTTGGATTGATCTATAACGACCTAGAGCATATAAAAATGAAGCTAAATTTTTATCAGTAGGATAAATATCTTCAGCAACTGCAATATAATAAATTGGCAAAACATCTACAGAATAATTTTTTACAGAATTTATTATTTCCTTTTTCTTTTTTTCAGGCATTTGTTTATATTCTTCAACAAGATAAAAAGGATCATTAATTGACTTATAATTTGTTACATTTCCATTTTTTACAATTACAAAACCATTTTTAGCATTAATAACATCTTGCATCTGAGCTTCTGCCAATTTATTATTTGGATCTAATTCAAGAGCTTTTTTATAATCAGCAATAGCATTATCATAATCTTTATTATGATAATATGCTAATCCTCTATTTTGAAAATTTTCAGCATAATTAGGCTCATATTCAATTGCTTTTGAATAATTAACGATAGCTAGTTCATATTCACCCAACTCATCCATTGCTATACCTTTAAAAAAATAACCAAAAGCGGACTTTGGATAATATTTTATCACGTCATCTGAATACTTATTTAATTCAGACCAATTTTCACTTTGAAAAGCTTCTTTTACTAACTTCTTATATTCTGTATAATCTTTGGCAAAAACTTTTAAATTTAGAGCCCCCAAATAGCACAAGATAACTAAAAATAAAATTACCACACCAGATATAATAATATTTTTCTTCATTTAACACCCCTTTTCTTTATTCCATAGCATAAGATTCACCGATAGAATCTATCGCCTCAACTTTGATATCCGTAATCAATTCTGAATAAGAAATTACAACAATAGTCGGAATATGTCTTTCCAAAAGTTGATAAAGAGGTAAACGAATTCTTGGTGAACACAATATTACAGGCTGCTGTCCACATGCCTGATGAGCTCTCATTAATGTTGTAGCAGTTGTTTCAATTAATTCCTGAACCTGCATAGGATTCAATAAAAACATTGTACCTAACTCTGTTCTTTGACAACTGTCATCAAGAGTTTTTTCCCACTCAGGAGAAAGAGTTAACGCATATAAAACTTTGTCATCACCAACATTAGATAAACATATTTGACGTCCTAATGCAGCCCTTAATCTTTCTGATAAAATATCAGGTTCTTTTGAAAATCTTGCGTAATCACAAAGTCTTTCAAATACAAATATAATATCTTTTATAGAAACTTTTTCTCTGATTAAGTTTACAAATATTTTTCTTAAGTCACTTGTAGAAATAATTGTAGGAACAAGGTCATTTACCAATGTAGGGTCTTGGGAACGAACAAGTTCCATAAGCTTCAATACATCAGTTTTTGTCATAACTTCATCAACGTGTTTTCTTACACATTCTTGCAAGTGTGTAACAATTACGTCAGTTGAATCAACAGCAGTTACAGACCGAGCAGTTTTTGCATCTTCTGGAGAAATCCAATAAGCTTGAGTTTGATATGTAGGGTCAATACCAATTATTGCATCTTGAGGAACTTCTTTTTTCATAGCATCCCATTGATCAGCAATAACCATTAATTTCCCCGGATAAACATATCCTGTTGCAACAGTATTCCCGCGAATTGAAATCATATATTCATTAGCATCTAAAGCTGATGAATCCATAATTCTTATGTTTGGCAAAATATAACCTAATTCATCAGTAACTCTTTGTCGTAAAGCAGCAATCTTAGCTAACAATTGACCTTCTTGATCAGGGTCAGCAATTACTAGTAAGTTAGAACCAACCTGCAAACTTAAAACATCGACACCTAAACGTTCGTACATTCTGTTCGGGTTAACAAGATCTTGCATATTTTGACGAACATTTTCCAATTGTCCCAATTGAGATTGAACGTCGGCATTGATTAAAGTAGAGAATCCTGCAATAAACAATCCTACTGCAAACATAAAGAATGGCAAAAATGGTAACCCTGTACCTTGCCAGAACCAAGTATGACCAGTAATAGCTAAGAATAATAAGAATACTGAAGCCAAAAATAACGCATTCGGTTTACTTACAATTTGCCCCGTAACATCAGAACCTAAAGAATTAGCTGCAGATGAACGAGTCATAAATACACCGGCTGCAATAGACATTAATAATGAAGGTAATTGAGATGCAAGACCGTCACCAATAGTTAAAATTGTATATTTAGAAACTGCATCTGCAACAGGCATTTGGTTCATCAAACACCCGATACACAAACCACCAATAATATTAATCAAAACAATGATGATACCGGCAATAGTATCCCCTTTTACGAATTTCATAGCACCATCCATGCTACCAAATAAGTTTGATTCTCTTTGTAAATCTTCACGCTTTTTAGTCGCCTCTTCAGGAGAAATTAATCCCGCATTGAAATCCGCGTCAATTGTCATTTGTTTACCAGGCATAGCATCTAATGCAAAACGTGCAGCAACTTCAGCGATACGTTCAGCACCTTTTGTAATTACCATAAACTGAACAACTGTAATGATAAGGAAAATTACGCCACCAACAATCATATTACCACCGGTAACAAATGTTCCAAATGCGTGAATAACCTCACCTGCTTCACCTTTTGACAAAATCAATCTTGTAGAAGCAATAGATAATACAAGCCTAAACATTGTACCAATCAAAATAATTGATGGGAAAGATGCTAATTCCAAAGTCTTTTTAACATACAAAGAAATCATCAAAAGCACTACACCTAGTGCAATATTCAAACTTATACAAAAATTTACAACCCAGTTTGGAAGCTCTACAAGCAACAGAACGATAAGCAATAATACAAATATTGCCATAAATACTTCACTTAAATTTGTTCCGCCTCCGCCTTGCGCCTGTTCCTGTGCCATTAAATTTCTTTTAGAGCCTCACTTATTACCGCCAACTGTGTTTCAATTGTAGCATCAATAACACCATTTGTAGTGATTACCATACAACCACCTTCCATAATTGCATCATCAGGTACAATTAAAACTTTTGCATCAAGTCCTACATTACTCATAGCATTTGGTATCTCTGACTTTAATAATGAAACTTGAGATGGATTTACCCTAAGAGTAATTTTTGTTTCTTCCTTAGATAACCCCTTTAAAATTTCCATTATATTATCAAGAATAATTGTAGGATCTTGTTGTAATTCTTTTTTAATAATTTTTTGTGCAATTTCAACACTTATTTCTAAAATATCAGGCGCTATATATTCAAACACCGCTTGTTTCGCACCTGCAAATGAAGTAATTGCATTTTTTACATCTTCAATATCAGCTTTAGCTTGCAAAAGTCCTTCTTGATAACCTTCTTTTGCTGCTGCTTCCTTTATATTTTGTGCTTCTTCTCTTGCACGAGAAATAAGGTTTCGGTCATCAATTCTTCTGAAACCTCGTCTTCTATCACCACGTCTACGTTCTTGACGTTGCTTGAAATCTATATTATCAAGATTAAAAAGATCTATTTTTTCTTCTTCAACCTTGATTTCAGGTTCTTTTTGAACCTGATCTTCTTTAATTTCCTCCACCGGTCTGCCGGATTTCTTTTTTATAATCATGATTAACTATATTATACACTATCCTCTAGGTGTGTGGCAATAATATTTGCAACTTTTGGAGGAAGTTCATAATATTCTCCCTCTAATGCGCTGAATACAAACCTTTTGACCTTAGCTCGTTCTAATCTTAAATTTTGTTCTAACTGTGATTTATCTAAATATTGCGAAACATTTTGAATTTTTGCGAGTATTTTAGATGGAGTTATATTTTGATTTGAATGCGGAATATTTGTCTTTATTTCTTGAAGACATCTTAAAGCAACTCCAGGGTCAACTTTTGTTCCTAAATCAGGCATACCCATAAATTTTATTACAGACTGTGCATCTTCAGGGTTAAATTTATTCAAAATAGTCTGAACTTTTTCCTGACGCATTTTTTGGAACAACATCGCAAGTGTTGCCAATTTCAAGACTTTTGCGTCAGCCCCCAATGGTGTAGGAGCATTTGCAACAGGTACATTTCCACCTTGAGGAACAGGAGCTGCTGGATTTCCAGCCATTTGAGCTTGTGCCTGAGCTTGCTCTGTCTGAACTTGTTGTTGCATCATTGCATCAATATTTGATTGACTTGCAGCTTTTTCCATAAGTCCTTGATCAATCAAATTTTTATCTTTTAATTCAGAAATACAATCCAAATAAGTTTTCTTTACATGATGCTCAATCAATTGCAAACATTGATCTTGAGGCAAACCTTGATGAAATGCATTTTTGGCTATTTCAAAAATTGTATACGCAATTTTCTGCATTATCGGATCCCAATATTGTTGAGGGATACCTGAACGGATCAAATCAACAGATTTATGAAAAGACCATTCTGCAATAATTTGCGTAATCATAACAGCTTGATCAAGATTAAATCCTAAAGATTCATCATCATAAAGAGCTTGACCTGCGACTGTAGAAAAGTTCAATAAAGTGTTAGCAACATAATTTTTTTGGTTATCATTAAAATCAGGCGGGATTAATTCCAGTGCCTGTTGTGCTAAATTTTGGGCGAACCCTTTGTAATCAAAACCTTGTATTGCCATTACTTATTTAACCTTGTTCTATCCAACTTTTAATTTTCTCTCCAGCTTCATCATCATCTGCATTTGATAATTCTGCAGACAGATTTGATAATGTATCTGCAAGCTGTGCAGGATTTTGCTGCTGAATATATCCTCGTTGTTGCTGTTCTACAAGACCTTGTGCTAACTCAGATTGTCTTTCTGTCAATTGCGCAGCTCTTTGAGTAATATCAGACAATTGCTGTTCTTGTTGAGCAGTTTTTTGTCTTAACATTTCAACTTCACGTCTGTTTGCTTCTTGGACTTGTTGAACTTTATTTGATACCGCTTTAAACACAATTATCAAACCAATTGCACTTAATGCTATTGCTAACCACCATGGATTACCTGTTTCATCAGGCTTTGGAAGATTTGCAGGTCTATCTGATGCTAAATATGGATCTGTTGAATCTGAAAATGCAATTGATACATTTTCAGGATTAACTTTTGGACTTGCAGCTTTTGCTATTAATTCTTTCAATTCTTCTATTGTTGTATTTGCAGGTAGTGCATTTTTATCTAACGTAACAGCTATTGAAATGTCTTCTACAACTCCTGGTTTAATATATTCATTTGTTTGAGTTTTAGTAACACCATATTGAGTTTCTCTAGCTGTACGAGAATAATTTCTGTTTTGAGAAGAATCTGATGTTCCGTTAGGAAGTCCGTTTGGAAGATATACACTTACTGCATTAACATTTTTATTAGAATCATTTGTCTGATCTCCTAAACCTTCAGAAAAAGTCTGTTCTGTTACAGATGCTTTTCTGTTAGGATCATAGTCTATTGTATATTTTTCAACAGGAGCTTGACGTAAAAAAGTACTTACAGTAGCAACATAATTTCCTTGACCAATTAATCTATCTAATTGTTGATTAACTTTTGATGTCATATACTTATCATTTTCTTCCAAACGTTGAAGCATTTCATCTTCAGCATCCATAATACTATGATAAGTGTTACCGTTAGTATCAGTAATTGCAATATTTTCTGCAGTCAGTCCTGTAACACTGCCTAATAAAAGATTTGTAATAGCTTTTACTTTAACTTGATCTAATCGAGTTTCTTTTTCACCTTTTGCTAAAGTTATTTGTACAGTTGCTGTTACAGGTTTTTGCATTGAAGTAAACATTGTCTGTTCAGGAATTGAAATAAATACGGAAGCATTTTCAATACCTTTAATTCTTCTAATTAATCTTGATAATTCTCCATTAATTGCTCTTGATAATCTAATTTTTTTATCTTCTTTTGTTGATGTAAAATCACCTTTGTCAAAAATTTCAAGACCAACATTTTGATCCATTAGACCACTTTGTACTATTTGAATTAACGCTTGATCTCTATCTGTTGTATAACAAGCTTTTCTACCAGTTTTACAATCACCTTTTTTCAAGTACAAAATAGATTTCGTACCATCTAATCTTCGACTTACAGCAATATCATATTTCGCAAGTAATGCTTGAATTTCAATCGCTTTACCGGCATTGTCAGTAGTTAACAAGTCTACATCAGCTTTTAACGGTTCTCCGGTAATTTCAGTACCATTAGAGGGTTTATTTGATGAACTTACAATTCCAATTGTTACAAACAATGCCAATATTAATACAAAAGCACCGATTATTCCATATAATAAAGGCTTATTCTCAAGTATTTTTTGAAAGTCCATTCTTCTCCCTCTTTGCAAGCATTAATTATTTAATTTATTCCAAGTCCGTTTTTATCTATATTTTATTTATTTTATACCTGAATTTGCATAATTTTATCGTATGCTTGAATAACTTTCCCTGTAAGTTGAGTAGCTACATTAATACTGATTTCAGATTTTGCCATAGCTGTCATTACATCATGAATATCAACATTACCACTACCGGACATAACATCTTTTAGCAAATTATCAGGGGCATTTAATTCTGTATTCAAATTTTCAACCAATCCTGACATTACTTGTTTAAAATCAGGGGATGCTTGATCTTCTACTCGCGAAATTCTAGCAGATGGCATATTACCTACACCAGTATCCAACTTAGTATGTTGAATTCTTCCTGCCAAATCATATTGCGGATAAAAGCTGTTATACATTATTGCCTGCCTTTCTATATCTATAATAGCGTATATTTTTAAAATTTATATACCTAACAGGCAAAAATCATCCAAATTCAGTAGAGAAATAACTAAATTTAAGCTAAATTTACTACCTGTCTTGCATGGCTTTAATGATTTTCAGAGAGAAATCAAGATTTTATTTAATCTTGTTCCAATTCTCTTCTAATATCATCTACTGTTACATGAAGAATTGGAGAATTTTCATCTTTTCTCAAAACAACATCTTTTATACCTGATTGAACAATAAATCTTTTGCATAAAATACAGATAAAGTTATGCCCCCAAATATACATTGTAGAACCTTTGCATCTATCTTGCCCTGCTTGAATTATAGCGTTTTGTTCTGCATGAATTGATCTACAAGTTTCATATCTTGTTCCTGATGGAATATTATGTTTAATCCTATAACATTCGCCTCTTTCATAACAAGATTCAACTTTCGATGGAGTTCCATTATATCCTGTTGCTTTTATTTTTTTATCATCACCTACAATAACAGCACCAACTTGTGCTCTTATACAATTAGATCTGCTTGCACAGGTCTTTGCCAAGTCTAAAAAATAATCTTCCCATGATTTAATTTCCATATTCTTTCCTCCGTCATTATTCTAGTATAAAATAATACCCCTTGCAAATAATCTTTTATATAATATTATGAGGTTATGCTTAATCTATTTAAGAGAAGCTCACTAAAAACTATTGATAAAGTTTCTTTAGATAAAGAAATAGAAAATTATAGTTTGAGTGGAGTTACAGGTGATGAAAAAGGATTAATTATTTCTCTTACATCTTTTCCCCAAAGAATGTATGAAATTCATTATACTCTTTATTCATTACTTACTCAAACAGTAAAACCTGCAAAAGTAATCCTATGGTTAGGAATAGAACAATTCCCCAATAAAGAAAAAGATATTCCAGAAAAAGTTCTAAAACTCAAAGAAAATGGACTTACAATAGGATGGTATAAAAATCTGCGCTCTTATACAAAATTAATTCCAACATTAACAAATTATCCAAATAATATTATTGTCACAGCTGATGATGATATTTATTATGAAAAAGATTGGCTTGAAAAATTAATAAAAAGTTCCGAAGAAAACCCCAATTGCATTGTATGCCATAGAGCTCACAGAGTTAAATTTAAAAAGAATTATCTTGCACCATATAAAAAATGGCCTAAAAAAATCAAAGGCGGCAAAGCATCTTATTTAAATTTTTTAACTGGTGTAGGCGGAGTTTTATATCCTCCAAATTGTTTGTACAAAGACATTTTAAAAGAAGAATTATTTATTGAATTAGCTCCAAAAGCAGACGATGTATGGTTTTGGGCAATGGCTGTTTTAAACCATACAAAAACTCTTGTCGTTAAAGATTGGATTAGAGAGCTAACCTATGTTAACCCAGAAAGAGAAAGGGGATTAACAAATGAAATCACGTTATTCTCATCAAACAAAAAAGGCGGAAATGATTTACAAATTAAAAATGTTATAAACCATTATCCGCAAATATTAGAAATTTTAAAAGAAAAAAATTAATTTTTAATTATTGTCTGTAATTTCTTATACCAGTAGTAATCATTGCAATACCATATTTATCACAAACTTCAATAAGTTTTTGATCTTTTATTGCTCCTCCTGGTTGAATTATCAAGCTTATTCTACCTTGTATTGCAGAATAAATACAGTCTTCTGCAGGCAAGAAAGAATCTGAAGCTAAAACAGCTTCTTTTGAACCGTCGCAAGCATAATTCAATGCCCATTCTACTGCAGACAAAGCATTTGTTTGACCTTGAGCAATAGCAACAGATTTAAAATCTCTCGCTATAACAACAGAATTAGTTTTAGCATGTTTTACAACTTTCCAAGCAAAAATAGCATCTTCAATTTGCTCAGCTGTTGGTTTTTCTCTTGTTACAACTTTGAACAGATCTTTATCTAATTCACTGTTATTCCTATCTTGAACTAACGCCCCAAAAGGAGTCAAAATAACTTCTTCTACAGTCAATCTTCTATATTCCTTTAATGGAGTATTTAATTTTACAAGCTTAATTTCGGAATTATCACTAAATAATTCTAAAGCTTTTTCATCGAAATCAGGGGCAACAACAACTTCTACAGCCATCGAATTTAAGTGCTTTGCAACCTCTTCGTCAACTGTTTTTGAAAATCCTACTGTTCCGTAGAATGAACTCACAGGGTCACAATCAAAAGCTTTTGTATAAGCCTCATATAAAGATCTGCCTAATGCAACACCACAAGGCTTTGTATGACGAATAATTGACACACAATTTACATCGTAAAATTCACTAATTAAATTAGTAGCTTCTGTAACATTCAAAATATCGTTAAAAGTTAATTCCTTATCATTTACAACTTCATAATCAATCATTCTGTCAGTTTTATAAATAGCACCTTTTTGGTGTGGGTTTTCCCCATATTTTAAATCCTTTAATTTCTCAAAACTAAAAGTCTTAAATGGTTTTTCTCCAGTTTGTTCAGCTAATTTTGAACAAATTAACCTATCATAATTTGCAGTAAAATTAAAAGCCTTTACAGCTAACTTTAATCTACCGAAATCATTTGCGTTTAATGCAACATAATAATCAACCTTATCAACTATTACAGTCACATTTTTATAATTTTTTGCACCAGCTCTCAATATTGCAAAACCTGCAATATCGATCTTACTAAGCATATCATCCACATCATTTGATTCTAATGCAATTTTTTCAAACGGGCAGATATTCACAACAACCATATCAAAAGATTTTATAGCAAGCCTTTCTAATTCATTTAATTCTCTTGAATCAGAACTATTAGCTAAAATCCCCGCAAAAATTGTTTCGTTAATTGCTGCAAAATCCTTTGATAAAAAGCCTGATGAATTTGAAAACTCTGCAATATCAATTACCTCTATCTCTGCACTTTTTAAAAATTCATAAGTGTCGCCACCAGCTACAATTTCATAATCAAACTTTTCTACTAAATTTTTTGCAAAATCGATTAACCCAACTTTGTCATATACGCTAATAAATGCTCGTCTTTTCATATAATTCCCTCAATTTCAATATAATTTTTTATTATAACACTATTATAAAAAATTGATATTTTCTTAGCATTTCGTAACTATTTGTTGATTTTCTTGAAATTATTTCTTTGCTATACTATAATTAATCAGTGAAAGAGGGTAATGATGGTAAGTAATAGAATAACAGAAGGCGTAGGGAAAAAGATAGTTGAAGCCCTAAAAAAACAATCAGATATTGAGATTCAAAATGTAGTAGAAAATCCTGTACCTGTAGTTGAAGAACCACAAGTTGTAAATAATGATGCAGAAATTGAATATACAACAGAACAGGAAGATAATTTTGAAACTCAACAACCTATTGATAATCAAATTGAAATTGAACAAAATGAAAATTTTGAATATCAAAATGATTTTGCAAACCAAAATATTCAAAATTTCACACAACCATCAATATTAACACCTCCTCCAATTATTGAAAAAGAACCTTTTGCAAATGACTTGGAAGGCTTTGAAATTCCAACTAATATAGCGGTATTAAAACAATTAATAAATCAACTACCAGCAGGTGTCTCAAAACAAACAGGGGCACAAATTATTAAACAAACAATGGAAGCTCTTGGAATTTCAATGAAAAGTGTTCTTCAAGAAGCACAACAAGTACAAGAAGGATTGAATAATTCCGCAAGAGAATGTCAAACATCAATTTTGGAATATAAAAAACAAATTAGTATGCTTGAAAAGCAATCGCATAAACTGCAAAGACAATATGCAGCATTAAATGATATAATAAGTTTATTTATTCAAACAAATATATAAAAAAAAACGGCATTTAAGCCGTTTTTTTATATTCTTTAATCGAATTATCTATATGAGAATGAACTTTGAATATTCTTATCAATCATACCCAAACAAGATTGATATTCTGCATCTATCATCTTCAACCTAGATTGATATTGCAACATTTGCATATCCAATTTCTGTTCTAAAACCTTCAATTTTGCTTGCCGTTGTTGAAGCATTTTTGTAGTTGGAGACTCAGGATCATAATCATTACCAACCTGCATCAAATCACTTACAGATTGTGACAAACCCATTTTTGTCTGAGTAATCAATTGGATTTTATATTCCAAGTCCAATCTTTGTTGTTGAAGATATAATAATCTGATTTGTGAGGTAATTAATCCCATTTCTATCTACCTTTACCTTGTTTCATTGAGGTGATTGCCCCTCAAGAAAGTGTGCTGATTATTTTCTGCAATCAGCTGTTCCATTTTTTGAAACTGATGACGGTGATAATTTAATCTGTATTGTGCCATCTTTCGTTTCTTATTCATTGTGAGGAACTCTTTTATTCCTTCTACAAATGAATTTGACATTGCTTTTATAGGATTTTTCCTTATCAGGAAATTTTTTGAATATAACAAGAAATCTATTAATCTTTTTATATTCATTTCTAAAGTATCACGAAGCATTTTTCTCCTTACACTTTAGACCTACATGTATATTAAAACAATCTACACTCAAATATTGCCATGCACATGGATATTTGCTTAACATGTCTTAATCTTTTGTAGTCTATAGTTATTCATACTAAATATTTAACGGATAAATTTATTAAAACTTTAATAAAAATAAAAAAACTTGTAAAATAATTTTACAAGTTTTGAATAGCTTTACTATCACCATCGATAGATTCTTTAAGCATCTTTTTAACGACGTCGCCCTGTGTATCAAGCATCTTACAAACAGTCTCAATATTACGAACTTTATTTGATAATATAGTATCTGCATTAGCAGTAATATTACCGGTTACATTTTGATAAGCAGCTAATGCGGCAGATGATGTACCCTGCATCAAGTTACCCATAACAATTGCAGGTAAACCATATTCCCCTAAATAAGGAGCTGCAGCTTGCATAATACCACCCCAACCAGAAATTACACCGGCAATAGGCAATACTATATTTTTCATTGAGAAACCATAACCATTTGCAGCACCAAGGCCATAAGCAGCAGCACTTGCAACATCAGCAATACCACCAACACCAGATGCATAACCAGTAGCAACACCAGATTCTGTCCCCCATCCACTTACGATAGATGATGCTGCTCCAGTAGCATAACCATCTAACCCCCAAGATACAGGAGCTGCACCTGATGGGAAACCTGAATAATTATATAAAGAATCAATTCCGTAAGAAGATCCGCCATTAAACTTGGAAGCATAAGAAGTTCCTGGGATATTCATAGATTCAGAAGCTCCAAATACTGTTGCAAATGAAGATGGAGCAAATAAACTTGCTAAATTATATAAAAATCCACCTGTTGCACCAAAACCAGATCCAAGACCATTACCAGAAACTGTTAAATCTCTTAATTGGTCATAAGTTTCCCATAATTGAGCTTTTGCATCACCACTTGCTGAGCCGAATTTATTTGCTATTACTAAGTAACTATCATTTTTATAAGCCATTTGAACCTCTTATATATATTATTCGAATGTTTTGAATGTAGATTCGATATTCTTTTCAATAACTTTCTTAACAGCTTCCATTTCTGTTTGTAAAGCTTCTTGTTCTGTGTCTAACTGTCTTAATCTCAATTCAAGAGTTCTATCCTGTTCTTGAATTTTTTCTGTTTTTGCGTTGATATCTGCAATTTTCTTTTCATATACTTGCATATCATAATTATACTGATTCATCGCATCATTATATGCATTTTCATCTGTAATAGTTTCCGTATTCAATGCATAAGTTGCAGTTGAATCTTCAAATCTAATTGATTGAGGACGACCTGAATCATCTAAATCAACAAATGCTTTTTCTGTAGTTTCAATTTTTGTTTTTACATTTTCTGCGTAATATGAAGTTAATTTTCCTTGATTTTCTGTAGGTTTAGCAGGATCAGGAGCTGTAATAGCTGCTGAAGTCAAGTCTTCTAAAGAAGCAAAATAAGTTCTTCCTTGATATTGCCAAGTATAAATATCATCAGAAGAAGCAATATTTTCATCAGGGAATTGTTCACAAATTTTTTCATATGCAGCCTTTTGATTTGGATCAGTCGGGTCATATTTTGAAACTTCACAGTTTCCTACATATGTTGGTACTCCAGCTTGAACTGAATAATTTTTAGCATCAGCAGTACCAGCAACCGCATTATCCAACTCTGTTTTTGTAGTAAATTTCATACTACCATCAGTATCTGTATATACGAATAAGTTATCTAAATCTTCATTTTTTAAATCAGGATAATCTTCACATATTTTTTCAAAATTATCTCTTTGGTCTTTATTTAATGGATCATATTTATTAACAGTGTTACCACCTACTGTATATGTATCACTAGCACCGTCATATGCAACATCTGCTTGTGCAATAGTACCTGATGTACCTTTCGTATCCAATAAAACTTGAGGATTTGCCTTATTAGTCCTAATTCCGGTATAGACATCTGAGTAATGATAATGAGTTACTAAATAATTATAATTAGGATCATCTGTAATTTCAGTCATATCAGTTATTGTTTCATCATAAGTACCTTCAGTATACGAATACTGCATAGTTGTATAATCTTGAGTACTTGGAGCAGTTGGAACTTCCAATGCAAGCAATTCATTAAAAGTATTTGCACTTTGATTTGCTAAAGCTGTACGTGCCTGATTTATCTGTTGTCCTTCGTATTCAACATTAGTTTTTCTAGCTGTCAATCCTAAATATCTTGCCTGTGAAGCTGCCATACCCATAGGGCTACTCTCCTCTTAAAAATTACTACCTTACAATTAGTCTTATAATAATGTTTTTTCAAAAGTCAACATTACTATAAAAATTATACGGTATTAATTAAAAAATATATATAGAAAAAGTTGTAAAATCATATATTTGAATGATATAAAAGTTAAAAATTCGCATAAAAAAAGTAGAGTCATAAAATGACTCTACTTTTTTATTTAATCAAAATTATTCTTCAGATTGTTCTGAATCGCTTGATCCGATTTTTTCTTCATTTACGGTTAAAGCAATACGTTTATCAGTAGGATTAAATTTCAATATATAAGTATCTATTTTATCACCTACTTGCAAAATGCATTCTTTTCGATTTTGTAATTCAACAACTTCTGCATGAGGTAAAAGAGCTTCTACACCAGGGAACACTTCTACAAACGCTCCAAAATGTTTAATTCTTGTAATTGTACCTTCTACCTTGTCGCCTTCTTTAATTTGTTTTTCTGCTTCTAACCATGGATCAGGTTCTAAGTTTTTCAAACTTAAAGATACTCTTTGTTTATCATGATCAACCGCAATAACTTCTACATCTATTTTATCGCCAACGTTCAAAATATCTGTAGGATGATCAATCCATCTCCAAGATAATTGAGAAAGTGGTAATAAACCATCAATACCGCCTAAATCAATAAAAGCACCGAAATCAGTAATTCTAACAACATCACCTTTTACAATTTGTCCAGGTTCAATTTGAGAGAATACATTTTTTCTTGCTTCCACTGCGCTATCTTCATAAACTTTTTTATTTGAAAGAATGAAATTATTTTGTTGAGGATCAAGAGTTAAAATTTTCAACTCAATTTTACCACCAACTTCTAACTCATTTTCTTTAACTCTTAATTGAGAAGAAGGGATAAAACCTCTAACTCCTGAAATATCAACTAAAACACCGCCTTTAACAATACCTGCGATAGTACCAAGAATTGTTTCATCAGCTTCTTTAGCTTTTTCAAGTTCTTTCCAAGCATAAGCAAGGTCAACTTTCTTTCTTGAAAGTAAGAATTTCCCATCTTCATCTTCTTCTCTAATGATTAAGAATTCATATTCTTCACCTTTTTTAAACTTTTCTTCAACATTTTCATCTTTATCAACAGCTTCACGAGTTGGAACAACTGCTATAGTTTTAGCACCAATGTCTACCATCACTCCTTGACTGTCATAACCACAAACGATGCCTTTTACTAAATCACCTTTTTGAAACTTGTAATCATATTGTTTCAATAATTCTTCAAAATCTAACTCACTTGATGTCATTTTTACTCCAATTGTCATACGACACTACTCTGTTACTATTGTGACTATTGTAACAAATGATTAAAAATTTGTAAAGATTTTTGTAAATTCTTTTAACAATTTTAACAGCACAATACACGTGAGATGTTATCTTCTCACGTGTCATATATGCTTACAAGTTCTATGCTTTCAGAGATTTTATCAATTCTGAAATTGTGTTTTCTTGAATTTCTATTTCAGAAATTCTCGCTTTTGTTTGTTCAATTAGCTCTTTAGGGGCATTTACAACAAACTTAGGGTTATTAATTCTGCCTAAAAGAGATTTCTTTTCAGCAGTAAGTTTGTCCAATTTCTTTTGCTGACGAGCAACTTCAGCATCTAAATCAATTAAATCAGCAAGAGGTAATATAATTTTTGAAGCAGAAACAACTGCTGTAGCACTCTTTGGAGGTACTGGAGCATTCATATCTGCATAAGATATATTTTCAACTCTTGCAAGACGTTTAATATACGCTTCAATTTCTTCAAAAATTGGTTTTTCATCTTTTTCAGCTCTAATTTCAATATCACATTTAATTGAAGGTGAAATATTGAAACTTTGACGAACATTACGCAATGATGTAATTGTTTCAAATACAAGTTCCATTTCTTGAGCTTCTTTAGGAAATTCCAATTCTTCTTTGAATATTGGAAATTCAGCAACTATTAAAGCTTTAGTTTCTGTTTCTTTTGGAATTAATTGCCATACTCTTTCAGTAATATGAGGCATTACAGGGTGTAACATTCTCAATGACATATCAAGAACATATCTCAATACACGCTGAGTATTTGCTTTTAATTCTGCATCTTGAAGTTGAATTTTAGCAATTTCAACATACCAATCGCAATATGAATTCCAGAAGAAATCATATAATACGTGAGCAACTTCACCAATTCTGAATTCTTTAATATTATCATTTACTTCTTTTGCTGTTTTATTTAACTTATCCAAAATCCATTTATCAGCAATTGTCAAATTATCAAAATCAATATCTTTATTATCAACACCATCAAGATTCATCAATACAAATCTTGAAGCATTCCAGATTTTATTAGCAAAGTTTCTGCCATATTCAAATCTTTCTTCACTCATTTTGATATCTTGACCACCATATGTACATAAAGAAGTCATTGTAAATCTTAAAGCATCACAACCGTATTTATCAATAATTTTAACCGGATCAATTGTATTGCCTTTAGATTTAGACATCTTTTGACCTTTTTCATCTCTGATAAGACCGTGAATATATACTGTTGAGAAAGGAGCTTTTCCAGTAAATTCCAATCCCATTGTAATCATTCTTGCTACCCAGAAGAAAATAATATCAAAACCAGTCACAAGAGTAGTTGTAGGATAGAATTTTTTGAAATCTTCACTTTCAGTATTTGGCCAACCCATAGTAGAAAATGGCCATAACCCAGATGAGAACCAAGTATCTAAAACATCTGAATCTTGAGTATAATTTTCAGGATCCGGATTTTCTTTTGCAACAACCATTTCTCCAGTTTCATTATGGTAATAAGCAGGAATTTGATGTCCCCACCATAATTGACGAGAAATACACCAATCACGAATGTTTTCCATCCAACCTAAATAGTTCTTTTCCCATCTATCAGGAACAAATTTAATTCTACCATCTTTAACAGCAGCAATAGCTTCTTTTGCAAGCGGTTCCATTTTAACAAACCACTGTTCAGAAAGTAACGGTTCAATAGTAGTTCCACAACGTTGACATTTTCCAACATTATGTTCGTGATCTCTTGTTCTTAACAAGAAATTATTATATGAAAGCATTCCTACAATTTTTTCTCTTGCTTCATATCTGTCAAGCCCGTGCAATTCTTGAGGAACTTGACCGCAAGCCTTCATTGTACCATCATTATTGATAACCCAGATTGGAGCTAATCCATGACGTTTTCCAACTTCAAAGTCATTAGGATCGTGTGCTGGAGTAATTTTTACAGCACCTGTTCCAAAATTCTTGTCAACATATTCATCGGCGATAATAGGAATTTCTCTACCAGAAAGAGGAATTATTACCGTTTTTCCTATTAATTCTGAATATTTATGATCAGATGGGTGAACAGCAATTGCAACATCACCAAAAATTGTTTCAGGACGAGTAGTTGCAACAATAATTGCACCACTTTCGCCTTTTAATGGATAAGAAATTTCCCACATATGTCCTTGTTCAGTTGCATATTCTGTTTCAACATCAGAAATCGCACTATTACAACGAGGGCACCAGTTTACAATATATTTCCCTTTGTAAATCAAACCTTTTTCATAAAGTCTTATAAATACTTCTTTTACAGCATCTGAGCAACCTTTATCAAAAGTAAAACGTTCTCTTGAACGGTCAAAAGAAGCACCTAAGCGCTTACATTGGTCTAAAATTGCAGATTTATGTTCATTAGCCCATTTCCAAGTTTCTTCCAAAAACTTTTCACGACCTAAATCGTAACGAGAAAGTCCTTTTTCACGAAGCATTTTTTCAACAACGTTTTGAGTTGCAATCCCTGCATGGTCTGTACCAGGTAACCAAAGAGTTTCATATCCTGCCATTCTGTGATAACGGGTTAAAATATCTTGCAAAGTTTCATCTAATGCATGTCCCATGTGCAAAACACCTGTAACATTTGGCGGTGGAATTACAATTGAATATGGCGGTTTTTGGCTTTTAGCATCAGCTTTAAAATACTCGCCTTCTTCCCAAAATTTATAAATGCTATCTTCAGTTTCTTTGGGGTCATAAACTGTAGGTAAATCTTCAATTTTAGTTGCTGTCATATAAAAATCCCTCTTATTTTTTTTCGTATGACATTAGAATATCACAAAAAGATAATTTATTAAATATTATATTCTTAAAGGATAATTTTTAGGAACTTTCCAACCAGCCTGTTCTATCATATAAGCACAACTATTACCTCCGGAATTCATTGTATATGAATCACCTGTTCCTGATACACAATATTTTATTAAGGTTTCTTCATCTCCTTCCCAATAAAAACCACCAGCACCATGATATGGGCCAGCAAAACAGGTACTTATTCCTACAGGACATTTTGGAATAACACGATAACTTGAAGTATTGTAGTCATCACTTTTATATACAGGACGATTTATGAGAAAAGTAAAAACATCTCGCCCTACAACATTTGGTCCCTTCTCACCATTCAAATCTGCAAATACAATTGTACCATAATACCCACTCCCAAGTGTATTCCCATAAAGCATTACCCCATCAGGTAAACATACATAATTCATGCCACCTGATTTTGATACATATGCAAACTGTACACCTGTAGAAGACTTAATGCTTGCATTATATTTACACTTATGAGTTTTTAAATAAGGGAAATAATATTTTGTAATAACAGATGTATTTAATGAAGGGTGCTGATTAAAAGATAAATCTATAAAATCCCAACCGCTAATATCTCCATAATCTTTTACAGCCATACTTTCTGCATTTTTTAATAAAGAATAAACATGGCGCAATTTATTTACTGTAACTTGCTTTTTATACTCAGAAATCAAAACTGATAATGTCATTGCGACTACAACGCCAATAATTCCTAAAGTAATCAAGACCTCGGCAAGTGTAAAAGCTTTTTTAATTTTATAGTGACTTCCTATATCACTACTATAGCAACATTTTATATTTTGGCAAAAGCTAAAAAACCTTGATATAGCTAAAGAACTGCCCCCCCCCCGAACACTAAGTGCGTAGACATACCAACACAATTATTCTGTAATTTACAAGACTTTTGTGCTTGTTCTGTTTGAAATCTTTTCATATTCTGCTCCTTTCTCTTTTTATTATTATAAATTATTATATATAAAATTGCAATAAAAAAAGGCACTGACAAATCAGTGCCTTTTTTTATTCTACATAATTTACGCTTTTGGAATAGAATTAGCAATAATTTCCATTTCATCTAAAGATGCATATACAGCGTGACATCCGCAATCTACATACAAGATTTGACCTGTTGTACCAGTAGATAAATCAGAAGCTAAGTAAAGACCTGCTTTACCAACATCTTCCAATGAAACATTTCTTCCAAGAGGAGCTTTAGCAACTGCAGCTTTAAGCATTTTATCAAATCCAGAAATACCTTTAGCAGCAAGAGTTTTAACAGCTCCAGCTGAAATACAGTTAACTCTAACACCTTTTTTACCTAAGTCAGCAGCTAAGTATCTCATTGAAGATTCTAACGCAGCTTTTGCAACACCCATTACGTTGTAATTAGCTACAACATATTCAGAACCTAAATATGTTAGAGCAAAAACTGAAGCTCCTTCATTTAAAATAGGTTCAGCATGTTTACATAATGAAATTAAAGAATAAGCACTTACACCTAATGCTAAATCCCAACCAGCTTTTGATGTATCAATAAATCTTCCTTGTAAATCTTCTTTTGCGGCAAATGCAACAGCATGGATTACAAAGTCTAATTTTCCATATACTCTTTCACATTCTTTGAATACAGCTGCAACTTCATCTTCTTTTGTTACATCACAGCTCATAATTACTTTTGCATTCATATCTTCAGCTAAAGGTCTTACACGTTTTTCCATAGCTTCACCAGCGTATGTAAAAGCGATATCAGCACCTGCTTCAAAAAGTTGTTTTGCGATAGCATAGGCAATTCCATGAGTATTAGATACTCCGAAAATAACACCTTTTTTACCTTCCATTAGTTTCATAATTATTTCTCCCTCTTTAAATGAACTAAAATACTAGATTAATTTTAACAAAAAAATATTATTAAAGCAAACATTTTAATTTGTTAACAATTGTAACAACATGCAAACATGCTGAAATCAGGTGAAATATGAAGTTTTTATATATTTAAGAGAGATTAACAAGCAGGAGAGCTATGAGCGTTTCAAACGTATACAATCAAGGTAAAATAAACGCAATAAAGCTTAATCTTGGAGCACAAGCCAAGAAAGCTTCTGCGAATAAACCTGCATATATGCAAATGACAGGCTCTATTTTTGATGCTCCTGGGGTTAAAAATTCTGCATCTTCTACAGCAAATTCACTTAACGATTTAAACACAAGCAGAAGTATAAATGAATTAAACACAACTAGTGGCACAACCGATAGTAATAAAACTTCAACAGGAGATATTAAAAATATTGACAGTGCTTCTGAAGGTAAAGCTGCTGCAGCAAGTGCAGAAAGCAGTGCTGGAGAAGTTGAAAGTTTAACTAAAGACACACAAAATGATCAAAAAACAGTTGAAAAATTTGACTCTGATGCACAAAAATTAAATAAGCAAATTGAAAAAGATGACAAAAAATTCCAAACACAATTAAAAAAACAAGAAAATGACTTAAAAAAAGATACACAAAAATTAGAAAAATTAGTAAAAGAATCAGAAGAAGCTCAAACTGAAGTCGATAATGCTCAAAATGAATTAGATTCATTACTTGGTTCTGCATCTTTTTCTATCAATCGAGATCCAAACAGTGGAGAAACATCAAATCCAAATCAAGACAGAATTAACGAATTACAAACAATAATAGGAGCTAATGCAACTCTATTACAAAGCAATGGGCAACAAATTTATTCATTACAAAGAAGTTCTTCTAGAACTATCACTAAAATGACTAAAACAAATGCCAATTATGTAAAAGTTAATCAGCAGAATTCTAAAGCAATAACTGAAAATCAATCAAAAACAGATAAAGTAATAGAAGTTGCTACTAATATTGAACAAATTAGTGCATTAGTTTCTCAAACAGGTCAAGCTGTAAATTATGCAGGTAAAGGGCTTGTAGCTTTAGGTTCTGCAATGAGCTGGGCAGCAGGTGCAGGTGCAGCATTAATTGCTACAGGACAAGTTATGCAAAAAGTCGGTACAGTTGTCAACATGGTCGGCAACTATGGTCAAATGGCTGCAAATGTAACTAAAACAGCTGCATATGCTGCAGATGGGAACTTAGCAGGGGCTCTAACAAGTGCAGCAAGCGCTGTTCAAACAGGAGCAGCAGCAGTAAAATCTACAAAAGATTTAGGTAATACATTTGAAAAAATCAATGAACAAGCAAATCAGGCAACTCAAAAATTAGCAGCAAATACTGCAGCTCGAGAAACCGTAAAAAATATGTCTACAGAAGAACTCGGCGGGATGAGCACTAAACAAGCAAGAAAATCTACATCCGCAAAACTTCAAGCACAAATGGCAGATCCTAATTCTGGAATAAAAACAGATGCAAAATGGGCAAAAGGTCAATTAAATGACTTGACAGAACAAATGACAAGTGCTCCAAAAGACGGTACAAGTATTGCTCAACAGGCATTAAATAACAGCAAAACTCAATTCGCTGATGCCGTTACATCTGCAGGTGGTACTATAAAAGACGGTGTTGTCGGTGGCCTTGACAGAAAAGCAAAAAGTGCAATAAACGAACAAGTTAAAACAGGATTTACAAACACCGCAACAAATACTGTAAAATCAAGTCAAAAATTCGACTGGTCAAAATTAGCTAACGGATTACAAGCAACAGCTGCAAAATTTGGTTCACAAAACACTCAACAAACAGCTCAAAATACAACTAAACCAGCACCGGCACAATGGGATTTAAGCAGTGATCGCAAATTCCAAAAAATATACAACTACAACAGACGTTACGCATAAAAAAGAGTTTAACTTTTATTTAAGTTAAACTCTTTTTTTATTGCAATATACAAATTTTATTCAAAATATGATAGATTATTAGCTTTGTTTCTTGCTGCAGTTTGTTCTTCTAACATTATATTCATATATAATATTTTATTTGCAGTTGCTTGATCTAGATTAATAAATTCTGCCCCTGCACGTCTATCAGAAGCTGAAACAATTTTTACATCAGCATTAATATTTAGATCTCCATATGAAATTTGTACAGGAACAACATCTCCGACTTTTAAATCATTATGATGAGTTACAGCAATACCACCTCTTGAAATATCTAATAATGAATCTATTTGAGAATTATCTGCCAAATGGACAGGATTTTTATTATCTCTTGTACTAAATCTCATATATTGACGTTTATCAATAGAGTTAACATTGTAATCAACAACTCTTTGTTTATAGGCATATTTTCCCATATCTTCATCTGAAATATCAGTATCGGTATCAGAATCAGTATCTACATCAGAATCTGTGTCAACATCGGTATCTGTATCTACATCAGTATCTGTGTCAACATCTGTATCTGTATCTACGTCAGTATCTGTGTCAATATCAGTATCTGTGTCAACATCAGTATCTGTGTCAACGTCTGTATCTGTATCGACGTCAGTATCTGTGTCAACGTCTGTATCTGTATCGACATCTGTGTCTGTATCTACGTCAGTATCTGTGTCAATATCAGTATCTGTGTCAATATCAGTATCTGTGTCAACATCAGTATCTGTGTCAACGTCTGTATCTGTATCGACATCTGTGTCTGTATCTACGTCAGTATCTGTGTCAATATCAGTATCTGTGTCAATATCAGTGTCTGTATCAATATCAGTGTCTGTATCAATATCGGTATCTGTATCAACATCGGTGTCAGTATCGGTATCAATATCAGTATCGGTATCAGTATCTGTGTCAACATCTGTATCTGTATCCGTATCAGTATCTACATCGGTGTCTGTGTCTGTATCAATATCAGAGTCTGTATCAGTATCTGTATCTAGATCTGTATCAGTGTCGGTATCAACATCGGTATCGGTATCTGTGTCTGTATCAGTGTCTGTATCCAAATCTGTATCACTATCACTATCTGTATCAATCGGATCATCATAATAGTAATTTCTTTCATCTTCATCTCTACCAATTGCAGTAACATCTTCAGGTCTTACAGGTTTTGCAGAAACTTCTACATTATTACCTTCTATTGGTTTTGTTCTATTATCTTCTTCTGTATAAAATCCGTCTTTACCTTGAGAAATATGTTTTCCATCAACATACACATTATCAGCAGTAATTGTTAATTTTCCATCATCCTGTAATCTTCCATTTTCCACAGTAACTTTAGAATCAGCCAAAGACGGATCAATTCTTGTTCCTTTATTGATA
>CALVBI010000005.1 GCA_944325735.1 Candidatus Gastranaerophilales bacterium
CATCCTGTAATCTTCCATTTTCCACAGTAACTTTAGAATCAGCCAAAGACGGATCAATTCTTGTTCCTTTATTGATATCCAAAGCAGTTAAATCAACATTTTTTGGTTTTATATTACCGTTTGGACCATAATAATCTTGTGGAGTATAAGGAACACTTCCTAAATTTTCTATATTTAATTCTGCACCTCTTGTAACAACTTTTATATCCTTTGCAGCTGTTATTTCTCTAATATTTGTATTACCAGAAAACTCTGCATTAATATTACCTTCTCTAGATATCATTGTACAAACATTTGTTTGTGTATATTTATCATCTAAACCTTTAATATTAATATCATTTATTGCTAATACGTCCATTCCCCCATTTTTATCAGTTTGGTTGAATGTTAATTTATTATCAGAAGTCCCAATCTTATCACTTGAAATCATAGAGATTGAAGTACCTTCAACATTCGCAAGAGAAGAATCTGAAGATGCATTCAATAATGAGCCTGATTTACCATTTTCATCATAATCTGAAATTAATATGACACGACCATCAGCTTTAATTCTGTCAATATTCATATCAGAACCGCGACTTGCCATATTGATTACATAATTATTTCCAGAACCTTTAGTATCAGTTGTAGTTGCTTTAATTTTGCCACCTACATTGATATTAATAGATTTATTAAAATCTCTTGAATTAGGATCAACACCAGTACAAGCGCCATCTGCACAATTACCTGCACCTTGACCGATTGTTCCATCTTTTACTTCAATATTTAAATTTTTATCAGCTTTAATTAAATTGGCAGTAGTTCCATAATTTAATAAACTACCATTTTCAATTTTTATATTAACATCACCAGTTGAAGCTAAGTAATCTTTACCAGTTTTGTCACCAAGTACAACATTTGAATTTTTGTTGTTTATGTTAATACCGTTTGCTCTTACATTTCCTAAAACATTAATACCATTTGCACCAGTATTATTAATAGTAACTGAATTTGTGCTATTTGAAATTAATGCTCCATTTGAAACTTTTACACCATTTTTACCGCTATTTGTAAGAGTAGTATTTCCATATGAATTATTAATTTTACCATTTACAACAATTCCATCATTACCAGAATTTGTAACTAATAATTCACCATTTTTATTATTTAATAATCCAGTAGATGCAATTAAAATTCCTGATCCGGTATTATCAATTGATAATTTTCCATTTTGATTTATCAATGAACCTGAAACATTCACAGCTCCATTACTGTTTACTAGTAAAGTATCTCCATTACCATTAATTGAACTTCCTGAGATATTAATCCCTTTAGATCCAGTATTTGTAATTTCGATATTACCTTTACCAAAATTTTTCATAGTACCGGCAATATTTGTACCACCATCAGCACCGTATGACTTAATTGCAATACTACCATTTTCGTTTGAAAAACCATTTGCAGGATTAAGATTATCAGTATTTACAAGCTTGTTAAATAAATTTTCAGCCTGCTTATTTGAAAGGATTTTTGTAGCATCTTTTACACCAGCCATCATAAGTGCGCTATCAGTAATATTTACATTTGCAGCATTTATGTCAATAGAATTTCTAGCTAGAACTTTTCCATCAATTTGAACTGTACCAGTACCAGGTACACTTAGTCTTGATTCATAATCATGGATTAAAGAAGGTCTTGAAAGGTCACTTTTATATTGTTCATATGCTTGACTATCTGGAGTCATAACAGATAAAGATCCTACGTTCAATACACCGCTAGAACCAACAAGCATACCATTAGGGGAAACAAATACAACATTTCCATTTGTAAATTCACCACTACTGTTTACTGAATTTACAATACCTTGAATATCAATCTGGTTATCTACTAAATTTACAAATGTAGAAATATCTTTTCCACTAGTTGCGTTATGGAAAATCAAATTTGCAATATCACCTTCACTTAATTCAAAATCATGGTATTTTCTAAAACCAATATCACCATTTATTGCAGATGGATCAATATTGTAAATTCCGTTATTTCCTTCTATACCAGAAATATTAGTTGCTAATACCTGCAAACAAAATGACTGTTGTAAAAAGAAACAAAAGGTCAAGGCAGATGCAACAACTTTTCTTTTTCCAGCTTTAACCCTAATCATATTTATTTTATCCTTTCAATTTTTCTTAATCCAAATTTTACTATTTAACTACTTGACTAGTCTTATTATATTAACAAGAGAGTATGCGTTTTTCTATTCATTATTACGAATAATTAATAATTACGCATAATTAGATTTAAATATAAAATTGAAAAAGATTTTTTGTTGCTAGTATATTAACAATTGTAAATATGTTTTTCTACTGTTCTTTACGTTTCATAACTGTTGTAGCCAACCACCAATAACAAATATAAAAAACAAACATCAATGATAACATTTCAGCTAACGCTGGCAATTTTATAAACTTATTAAAAGCAACAAATAAAACACAAGCCGGAATAAAAGAAATAAAAATCCTATTGAATATTAATTTCGGATAAATTAATCTTAATCCAGGCAATACTATAATTACACTTAGTAAGAAATATAAAAAGTTTGCAATCAATGTTGCCATGCCAACACCTATTAATCCATATTTTGGGATTAATAAAATATTTAATACAACATTCGCAATACCAGATGTTAATTTAATTATAAAATCAATATAAGTTTTATTTGCTAAATGATATTGAAGCGTCGTGTAATCAGTTAAAGCCATAAAAAATGTTCCAAATGCAAAATACGGAATTAACTTAAATGCAACTAAAAATTTATCATTCGAAGAAAGCATTTGAACATAATCAACAGAATATAAAGAAATCACAGTAATTACAGGCAGAGCAATCAAAACATAATAACCTGTAAATCTTGATATCAAAGGTCTTACATCAATTTTTTCTTCATACATATTTATAATTCTTGGAATAGCTGCCACCGTAATTATCGAAAAAATTGTCATCAACAATGGCAAAGTAAGCCCATATGCAACACCTACAATCCCTACTTCTGAAAATCCATGGATACTATTCATAATAAATTTATTACTTTGATTTATAATCCAAGCACTCAAAGATGTTGCAGCAATAGGGATACCGTACTTCATAATAGGCAAAACAGATGTCCATTCGATTCTTTGCAACTTGAACCAAGATAAAATATTGCTTTGATATATTAATAAAATATCAATTAAAGAAATTGAAACTCCCATACCTAAAAGCAAAGCAATTGCCCCTAAATGGAAAATTTTCACAAAAAATATTGATAATAAAATTGTCAAAAATTGATTTACAATAGTTGATAATGTAAAAGACATAGACTTTAATTGTGCACGCAAAAGCTGGAATAACAAAGCTCTTATTGCAACAGGAATTATCAACACAAGAATTGCTAAAAAATATTTAACTGGGATATGGAAAAAATCATAAAAATTATGCCTAAACGTCAAAGCTAAAACAAACATTAAAAAGATATTTGTAACCAACATAGTAACTAATGTTGTCAAATATTTAGGCATATCTTGCATCATTTGATGATGTTTGAAAAATCTCAAGCCTGAAAGTCCTACCCAATCAGAAAAGATAATGCATAAGAATGATAAAACAGCAATTGATAAAGAATAAAGCCCGTATTGATCAGGGGAAAGCAAACTTGTATATACAGGAACAATAATTGCATTTCCTAACATCCCCACAATCTTTGATGGAGAATATTTAACCATATCTCTAAATATAGCTTTTAACTGTTCTTTTTCAACTTCTCTATTTTCTACAAATTCCATTCTTAACCCTACTAACAATTTTTCAAATTATACTATAGATTTTTAATCTTGTAAAACACCGAATAAATCATAATCATCAGAACGATTTATCAAAACATTTTCAATATCACCTGGAACTACAGGTTTTTCAGATGTTGCATAGACCATACCATCTATTTCAGGTGCATCATGTTCTGATCGCATAATTACAACACCATCATCTGTATACCCTTCAACTATACAAGGAATTACTTTTCCAATATATGATTCATTTACTTCTTTTGAAATTTTCTTTTGCAATGTCATTAATTTTTTATGTCTTTGTTTTTTGATTTTTGCAGGAACTTGATCTTCCATTGAATAAGATACTGTATTCTTTTCTCTTGAATACTCAAAAACACCCATTTTTTCAAATTTCATACGTTTTACAAAATCATATAATTCTTCAAACTGCTCATCAGTTTCTCCGGGATAACCAACAATAAATGCAGTTCTAATTGCAACATTAGGAATCTTTGATCTTATTTTATTTATTAATTTTTCATAATCCATAACAGGTCTGCGCATAGCTTTCAAAACTTCGGCATTACTGTGCTGTAATGGCAAATCAATATATTTAGCAACCTTATCTAATTTAGCTATTGTGTCAATTAATTCATCAGACATTTGAGATGGATATGCATACATAATTCTTATCCAGCCAAGACCATCTATTTTATTTAATTCTTCTAAAAGTTGAGGCAAAGCTTGCTTACCATATAAATCAATACCATAACTTGTAGTATCTTGTGCAATTAAAACAATTTCTGTCACACCTTTATCAACAAGACTTTTTGCTTCCTCTACAATATTTTCAATAGTTCTTGAATGATATTCACCTCTGAGATTTGGGATTATACAATATCCGCAATGATAATTACAACCGTCTGCAATTTTTATATAAGAACTCGCACCAACTGTGATCTGTTGTCTATCTATATTTTCAGGATAAATGTAATCAGGTTTTTCTGATACATGCTCTGTATATTTTTTATGAGTTGCAACATGTTCTACAACATCTACAATTTCTTTTATATCAGAAGTTCCAATCATACCTGAAATTTCAGGAATAGCTTTTTTTAATTCACTTTTATATTTTTGAGGCAGACAACCTGTTACAATAACTTTTTTACCATCATTAACAAGTTGCAGAATAGATTGCACTGATTCTTTTTCAGCATCATGAATGAATGAGCAAGTATTCACAACAACAATATCCGCATCATTTTCATCTAATGTCACCTGATGCCCATTCTGAGCTAAAAGACCAAGCATCAATTCACTGTCTACTAAATTTTTTGCACATCCGTGATTTAACAAAGCTATTTTCATATAATTTACCTCTTTGTTAATCACTTTATCATGAATATACTATTTTGTAATCACTAGATAGGTATATTAACCTAAGATTACCACCGTTTTTTGATTTCATCATCACTCATATGAAGATAATCCATATTTTTATATTTTAAAATCCAAAATCCACAGCTATTCCCTGGATACCAAGTTCCAGTATAACTACAATATTTCCCATAAGTACTATTTATCCAATCACCACCAGGTTTGATTATTGGTTTATATTCTCTAGCAGTCATATCTTCTAAATAAAAAGAAAAGAAATGGCAATCTACTCCAAGTTTATTCGGCTTACTATTACCATTCAAATCAACAATAAAAGTAACAGCTGCATCACTTAAAAATAAAATAGATTCTCCGGAAGTAAGACGTACCGAAGGCTTATTATACATAGACCAGTTATCAGTCGTAACGTTTGGATTTAATGTTTTATAAGTTGTATTTGGGAAACAAGCATCATTACGAACTCCTTGAGGACAGTCGGCAGATAATTTTAAATAAGGCCTTATTTTATTATAATCATCAACACCTGACTTTTCCCAAGTATCATAGGTTCCATATTCTTGTACTGCAAAATTATATGCTTGATTTAAAATACTATAAACTCTCAAATAAGATGTAACTAAAGCTTTTTCTTGATATTTTTGAATCAAAGATGGTAACGTTAACGCAGCTACAACTCCAATAACTCCTAAAGTAATTAATACTTCGGCTAAAGTAAAACCTTTTTTCATAAAAACAGCCCCTCTATTTTATATTAATTAATCATATAATATGTATTATTAATTATATAGTTAATAATGTCAATATATATTGTCCTTATTAATTAATAAATAGTATCATTTTTGAATGAATAGAGAAATTAAACTTGAAACAGATAAATTAGCACAACAACTTAAATACCTTGCAGCTATGGACGGCTTAACCGTAAAAAAGGTAAAAGAACTTGTTAATGCAAAATACAACAAACATGACAGCAATAATAATCTAAGTAATAAACTCAGAAACAAAACTTTTCGAGTAACAGAATTAGCCGAAATCCTAGAGATTTTAAATTACGAAATTATTTTACGGAAGAAATCTTAGCTTTTATACCTTGTTTTATTAATATATTGATTATATCTTGAGGAAGTTTAGATACAATTTCTGCGACTTTGGCATCAAACCCTACTGTATAAGATGGTTTTGGATTATCCATTTTATCAATCTTTAAAATTAAATCAACAACTTTATTTACACTTAAGCCCTTAGTTCCATTTTTATGAGCATTAGCTACCATATATTTCATTTCTTTATCATAGCCTGTGCAATTATTAATAGCATCTTTATTTAATTCAACAGACTTATCCCAAAGAGGTGTTGCAATAACTCCTGGTTTTACTGATATCACATTAAGATTTGATTCTACAGCCATTGCGTTAAATAAAATATCAAGAGCTCTTTTCGATGCACAATATGGAGCTACAAAAGGGAAAATTCCAAAACTTGACATTGAACTTATATTAATTACTTTCGAATTTTCTTTTAATAATGGTAAAAGTTTTTGTGTTAAATCAAGATGTGAAAAAGTATTTACTTCAAACTGTTTTCTTATATTATCGACAGGTATTTTTTCCATAACACCTGCTACTACGCAACCCGCAACATTTATCAACGTATCTATATGCTCTGTTTTAGATTTTATAAAAGCAACAGCTTGAGAAATAGACTCTTTTCTTTCCATATCAATATAAAAAGGAATAGCTCCAACACTTTCTAGATCTTCCACATACTTTTCATTACGATAACCTGCAAATACAATATTATCTTTTACAAAAGCATTTAGCAAAGCTTTCCCAATACCAGATGTTGCACCAGTGATTACATAAGTTTTTTTCATATATCCTCTTATTAATCTGACATATAAGAACTGAATAGTGGTAAGTAAAGAGCCAACGCTAATACTAATACAATACTACCAATTACAATAAGCATTATCGGTTCAATCATCTTGGTCATTGTATCAATAATTGTATCAAGTTTTTTATCAATAAAATTTGTAGCTTGCATTAACATATCACCCAAACGACCTGATTGTTCACCAGTTGCAATCATAAATAGAATCATTTTTGGCATTACACGTGTAGATCTTAATGCTATTGATAAATGTTGCCCTTGCTGTACCTTTAATGTAGCTGTTTCTACTTTAGTTTTCAAGGTATGGTTAGTCAAAGTAACATTAGCTAAGTACAAACATTCAATAATAGGAACACCTGCATCATACGCAACTTGCATTACGGCAATAAAGTTTGCGAAATTTGAATATTGAATTAAATCAGACAATAAAGGAACTTTCAATACCCATTCATCAATTTTTCTTTTACTTGGCTGCCACTTCATAATAAAAGTGAAAAAGCCGGCAATTGATCCCAATATAATTGGGACAAAAAACCAATATGTTTTCAAGAAAATACCTGCACTCATCAATGTCGCAGTAATCCAAGGCAAATCTTTTCCCATACCGTCAAACATTTCTTTAAATACAGGGAATACAAACATTAACATAACAAGTACAATGATTACAGCCAAAACGATAACGAACATCGGATACATTAATGTTCCAACTACTTTACCACGAATATTAGCCTCTTTAGTCAATAATTCCAATAAACGTTGTAATGTTTTTTCCAATTCACCGGAATCTTCACCGGCTTTTACCAGACCAATATAAATTTGTCCAAATTGATCAGGATATTTTGCAATAGTATCTGCAAATGTTGCACCACCCATAATTTGACGTCGTAATTCTTTTGCAACAAGTCTAACTTTTAATTTTGCTGCATCATTTTCAATGAACATCAAAGACTCAATAATTGGAATACCTGATTGAGCCAAAATTTGCAAAGTTGATGTAAAATCCATTCTGTCTTGAAGGCCAAGTTTTTTAACTTTCCCGGCTTTTACATCTTTCTTTTCTTCTTTTTCATCACCTTTTGCTTTTTCTTCATAGACTTTTGTCGGGATAAATCCTAATTTTCTAATACTTTCACGAGCTTCTCTTAAATCAGCTGCATCGACTTTTCCCTTAACAATATCTTTGTTGTTTTTTAATGCTATATAACTATATATTGTCATTTTTGCTCCTATTCATTAACTACACCTAGAACCCTTACGAATTCATCAATAGTAGTCATTCCTTTTAATATATGAGAAAGACAAGATTGGTGTAATGTTCTCATACCATTTTTCACAGCAGCTTCTTCTATTTCCAAATCATGAGCTCCCATAGCTACCAATCGTTTAATTTCTTTATTAATTGTCATAATTTCATAAACACCCAATCGACCTTTATAGCCTGTAAAATCACATTTACTACAACCTTTAGCTCTATATATAGGGGTTTTCATAAAATTCTGAATTTCATTTTCATCTGCAATAATTTGTCTAGCTTCATCATGCGTTGCGAAATATTCTTCTTTACAATCATCACATAATCTTCTTACCAAACGTTGAGCAATTACACCTGATAATGTTGATGATACCAAATAATCTTTAGCACCCATCTCAATCATACGTGTAACAGTAGCAGCTGCAGAGTTTGTGTGGACTGTACTTAATACAAGGTGACCAGTTAATGCAGCAGAAATCGCAATTTCTAATGTTTCATAGTCACGAATTTCACCTACAAGAATAATATCAGGGTCTTGTCTTAATATCGCACGCATACAAGATGCGAATGTGATGCCCGCTTTAGCATTAATTTGAGATTGGTTAATACCTTCCAGCTTAATTTCTATCGGGTCTTCAATTGTTGTGATATTAACATCTTCATCATTTAAACTTTTTAATACAGAATATAAAGTAGTTGTTTTACCAGAACCTGTAGGACCTGATGTTAAAATAATACCGTTCGGACAACTTACCATATTTTTAATTTTTGCAATATCCTCAGGAGTTCCACCCACAAGACTAATATTTTTATCTGCAGCATTCAAACTAACAGCAGGAGCTAATACACGAATACAAACCTTTTCCTTTCCAGAAACAGGCAATGTGTTAATACGGAAATCATAAGACCCGTTTTTATATTTTATAGAAAAAGTACCATCCTGAGGACGTCTATGTTCTGCAATATTCATTCTTGATAAAACTTTAAAACGAGCTATTACAGATGTTTCTACTTTTGGAGGAATATCCAATACTTTTTGCAACATACCATCTTTTCTATATCTTACGATATAACCTGATAGTCTAGGCTCAATATGAATATCTGAAACTTTATTATCAATAGCATTGGTAATAATTTGATTTACGAATTTCGCAACTGAACCGGTTGAATCTTTTAACTGTTTATCAACCATGTCAGCAAGAGATTCTTCAACTTCGAATTCTTCTGCTTCACTTTCAATTTCTTTGATTACTTTTTCAGTCTCTTTTTTCTGTTCACTAAAAAAAGTATTTACAGAAGTCTCAAACTCATAATGAGTCATTAATAATTGTTTCGGATTTTGCCCTGTTAGATAAATAATATCTTTTAAAACATCAGGTTTTACAGGAGCAACAACACCTAAAATTAAAGTTTTACCATCTGATGATATAGGAATAATTTTATTATTTTTAATAAAATCTTCAGGTAAAATTTTAATGAATTTTTCTTGCGAAGCTAATTGGTCAGATGTAACTAAATCATAACCAGTCTGCAAATGAAGAATTTCTTTTAATTGATCAAGTGTAATAAAACCAAGTTTAAATAAAGTAGAACCAATAGGAATTTTCTGACGTTTGCTTTCTGCTAAAGCTTGCAAAAGTTGCACATCATTAATATATCCCTTTTGAACAAGAAGTTCACCCAATTTGACTTGTTTAGAAGTTCCATCGTCTATAGAATCTTTTTGCATTTCTTGCTTTAAACTAGATATCAAATCAAATAAATCTTGATCTGGAACCTGTATAAACTTTACTTGTTGAGGATAATATTCTTTTAATTTTAAATTTATTACATCTTTATCAGAAGAAGAATTGATAGCTACAAACAGAAAATTATCTTTAACACTAATTGGAACAAATTTATATTGTTCCAATAGTGTACTATCTATTTTATTCAATATCTGAAAATTGACGCTATTTTTTAATCTGTTTAATAACTCATTCATCTTATTTAAATTTAAACTTTATTTATAATGTTTCTATATTTCCAGTTGCATCTTCTGTATCAGTAAGAATTTTAGGGGTTATCATTATAACCATTTCGTTTTTCTTCTTAGTTGATGTTGTAGATCTGAATAAAGTTCCAATCACTGGCAAATCTCCTAAAACAGGTACTTTACCGATTGATTTTTGTTCTTCTTCACTAATTAAACCACCGATAACAAGAGTTTCACCGTCTTTTATTCTAACATTTTTCAAGTCAAGATTTCTACGAGATAAAAGTGTTGCAGCTACATATGGTCCAACAGAATCCTGCGCTTGAACTTGACTCAATATTGTAGAATATTCAGGTTTAATATTCAATGTTACATAACCATCTGGGCTGATAAAAGGAGTAATACCTACTTTTATACCTGCATCACTACCAATATTATAAGTTCTGGTAGCAATTGTACCACCTGTATATGCACTTTGTTCTGAATCAGTTGATTCTACATAGTCTTGGGTAATATCAATTGATGCTTCCTGCCCATTTGTTATAAGAATTCTAGGATTTGAAACAACACGTCCTTTAGAATTTTTTACTAAATAATTGATAGCATAAGAAATATTTACAGGACCGTTAAAAGGTTTCAATGTATTTATTAATTCTGGTTCATCTCCACTAACATCCCATACTTCATATCCACTACCTTTTAAGAATATAGGGTGTAATGGATCTGTTTTAGTTGTTTCACCATCAAATGAAGCAGAAAATGCATTACTCAAAAAAGTCCAATTGTTTTGCAATGTTTTACTTCCATCTTCATTTAATTCGATAATTGCAACTTCTAAATAAGCTTGAGGTTGTTTTTTATCTGTTTCAACAATAAAATCTTTTATCATTTCAATCTGCTTTTCTGAACCACCGATTATATTAATAGTTCCCAATTGAGAATAATAAGCCACTGATAAATTTTGTAAACCTAAAGAAGCTACAGAACCGCTTAATTGGCCATCAAGCGTACAAGCGACTGTACCAGCATTTAATGCCATTGCTCCGCCAGAACCTCCTCCGCCAGCAGCTTCACCTCCACCAGCATCAGCAGCTCCGCCTGTTACAATACCAGCAGCACCTCCAGTTGCAGCTTCAGATTCTGAACTAGAAGAATCACTACTTGAAGCAGCAGAAGAAGAAGATGATGATGATGATGAACCTCCGCCATCTGACGCAGCACCAGAAGAAGCTGGTAATAACATATTACAAATCATATTAGCCATTTCAGCTGGCGTTGTATGATTTACCTTAAAAGTTGTTGTTTTTGGTTTTTGATCAAATTTATCTACTATTTTTTTTGCAATAGCAACATCATTTTTTGTACCAAAAACAATCAATTCATTTGTAACCGGATTTGTAGTCACGATATCAGAATCTGAAAATCCTGGGCGATGAATACCATAAATATTTTTATTCAAGAAATCAGCTAACGCAGCTGCACTAACATATTTTACAGGAATTAATGTCATATCTTGTTTTGCAAAATTAAATCCGCTGGTACCTGCTTGTGCAACTATTATAGTATTATCATCAACTACATAATTTAAATCATTAATTTCCATTATCATATCAAAAGCATTATTTAACGGAACATCAACTAAGTCTAAAGTGACTGTTCCTGTAACAGAATTATGAAAAACAATATTCATTCCAGCCTTATCTGCAAACATACGTAATACTTGTTTTACATCAGAATCTCTTAAACTAATGCTTACCAATGGGTTCTTTTTGGTAAAACTTACATCTCCTTTTAGCTTAAGAGAATAATCGCCATCATCACGCAAAAGTGGCTTATCAGCATTTACATTCTGAATAACTCCTGCATCTTCCATTGCTAAAGTCGTTAACATACAATTTGAAAATACCATAGACGTTAACATTAAACTTGCAACAATTTTGTTCATAATTTTATTTTTCATATCTGCTCCTGATTATTAATTTATTTTAATTTTTCAAAGAATTATTATTACGACTACCAAACTTATTTTCTAAATTTGATACTGAATTATAAATTACACCATTACCAGTAAATAGTTGTCCAACTCTTGCTTTATATACGTTGCTTCCGAATTGAACAGTTACTGTATCAGTTGTTATTGATAAAATTTTATAGCCATTTACGACATCACCAGATCTGACCAAATAATCCGATCCATTTATATTCAAAATAGCAGAAGGATTATATTTATCAAACATAATACCTGAAACTTTTGTTGCCATTACCTGAGTAGCGCTATAATCAACAGAAATAGACTCTGGAGGAGGCAATAAGTCATTATAATATTTAGGTTTTGGTTTTGGCTTCGGTTTAACATTTGCTATTCTATCCTTTTCTGGCAAAAAAGGATCAGAGCGGCCTAAATCTTCAACAGACATGGCAACCATTGTATCATTTTTAGCTTTTTGATCAGCAACAATAGAAACATCATCTGGTGCTATTGCCGCATTAACGCCATCGTCTCCAACTTTTACAGTGTCCTTAGGAGCTTCTATTGGCGAAGATAAAGGATCTTCTACAGCAGCTTCTTCTGTATTATTTTGAGTACAACCCGTTGTATTAATCATAATAACTGTCAAAAATAAAACAATAAGCCCAGCTCCAATTTTTTTATTCAAGCTCCAAAACTGGTCTTTAATATCTTCTTCATAAAATCTATCAATAAAATTTTTGCTCACTTGCCACCTATTTCCATTATATCAAATTTTATTATAGTAAAATATTCCCATTAGTATATCAATTATTTAATGTATTTAATTGTACTGTTTAATATTACTATAATTTATAATATTGTAGCACATTTTATAGAATGTGGCAAAAAAGTCAAAAGTATTAAGAATAATTATCTTTAATTATCAAGAAAACACAAGCTATATAGTAAATATATGTATATAAAATTTATTTAACATTTACTGAAAATTATTCGTAATTGTATGAATATATTCCAAAATTTGATCAAAGTATTTTAAATCAGAATTGCCATCTATTACAAAATCTGCATAAGTACGACCAGGTACAACATATTTTTCTCCAGCATGCAACAAGTATTCCCATTGCTTGATAGCATTTTCTTCATTTTGATTACGTTCAGCTTTTGCTCTTTTTATAAATCTTTCTCGTCTGATTGTATTATCAGTTTCAATATATATTTTTATATCAAACACATCTTTTACATCACGGTACATAGTTGCGATACCCTCTACAACTACAACTTTATCAGATCTTACTTCTTGAGAATTTGGAATAGAAACTCCAGTCCCATTTGGAACGTATCTTGGAGCCATAATAGTTTCACCTTGAGCTAAAGCTTCCAAATCTCTTTTTAATAAATCTAATTGAAAACTTTCCGGAGCATCAATATCATAACCATTATCAGTTAAGTTATCAAAACTACCGTATTTTTTAATCAAATCAGAAATATCGTTAAAATAATTATCTGTACTCAAAACAGACACAGGCATTGATAATTGTTCAATAATATTTTTTATTTCTCTACACATAGTAGATTTACCAGATGCAGACTCACCTGTAATACCAATCAGAAAACGTCGGGAAGGATTATTTATCAATCTTTTTGTAAATCTTGCAATAAAGGTAGGACTTACTTCCTTAAAAATAGGAGATTCACAACGTTTATCATATGCAAGAATTTGTTTAAATTTCGTTTGGAGGTAAAAGGCGAGTAATTCTCGACCAGTTCTTGAATTGAAGTCAGGCTTCAATATTTTATCACTGGAATTTAGTTCTTTATCAATTAATAATTGCATTATATCATCCATATAAATTTATTATGAATGTAATAATACATGAGAAAAAATTTTTTTGCTAGTGTAATATGAATAAATTTTACATAATAACAAAAATCTTAATCATTGTTATTTTTTTTTCTTGTAATATAATTTGAATATAAAAGGAGAGAGGAAATGGATACATTAACTAAAAATGAGGGCTTAATTACTAAAATTATCGGTCCTGTAATTGACATTGAATTTCAACAAGGGGATTTACCTGAAATTTACACAGCATTACACATTTATAAAGAAGACGGCTCATACATTGTAGCTGAAGTACAACAAATGCTTGGTTCTAATAAAGTAAGAGCAGTTGCAATGGCTTCAACTGACGGTTTAAAAAGAGGAATGAAAGTTATTAACACAAATGAGCCAATCAAAATTCCAGTAGGAAAACCTATTTTAGGAAGAATTTTAAATGTAACAGGTGACCCTGTAGACCAAATGGGGGCAATTGAAACTGATACATATTTACCAATACACAGAGAATCTCCAAAATTAGTAGACCAAAACACTAACATTGAAATTCTTGAAACAGGTATTAAAGCAATTGACTTATTGCAACCATACCAAAAAGGTGGGAAAATTGGTCTATTCGGTGGTGCCGGAGTTGGTAAAACAGTATTAATCATGGAATTAATCCACAACATCGCAATGGAACATGCCGGTGTTTCTGTATTTGGTGGTGTAGGAGAAAGAACTCGTGAAGGTAACGACTTGTGGAATGAAATGAAAGAATCAGGCGTTATCGACAAAGTAGCTCTGATTTACGGACAAATGAACGAACCACCAGGAGCAAGAATGAGAGTTGGTCTATCTGCTCTTACAGCTGCTGAATATTTCAGAGACTTTTCAAAACAAGACGTATTATTATTCGTAGATAACATCTTCAGATTTACTCAAGCAGGTTCTGAGGTATCAGCTCTATTAGGTCGTATGCCATCAGCTGTAGGTTATCAACCAACACTTGCGAATGAAATGGGCGAGTTGCAAGAAAGGATTACATCTACAAAAGACGGATCTATCACATCTGTACAAGCAATTTATGTACCAGCTGATGACTTGACAGACCCTGCCCCTGCAACTACATTCTCACACTTAGATGCATCTACCGTATTATCAAGACAAATTGCATCTTTAGGTATTTATCCTGCTGTAGATCCGCTTGAATCATCTTCAAGAGTATTAGATCCAAATATTATCGGAGAAGAACACTACAATACTACAAGAAAAGTTTTAGAAATCTTGCAAAAATATAAAGAATTACAAGATATCATCGCAATTCTTGGTATGGATGAATTATCTGAAGAAGATAAAGAAACAGTAAACAGAGCAAGAAAAATTCAAAAATTCTTATCACAACCATTCTACGTAGCTGAAAAATTCTCAGGTATGGCAGGAAAATATGTAAAATTAGAAGATACAATAAGAGGCTTTAAAGAAATTATCGAAGGTAAACATGACAATTTACCTGAACAAGCTTTCTATATGGTAGGAACAATTGAAGAAGCAATCGAAAAAGCTAAAACATTAAAGTAGAAGGCAAGAAGACAAGAAGTTCAGAAGACAAGCAAACATAAAAAAATAAATAAAAACAGCTTTACTTCTTGACTCAATAACTTCAAAACCTCTGAAAGGGTATTTATGCATTTAAAAATAATTACACACGAAAGAGTTGTCTTTGATGAAGACGTAAATGAAATATATACCAAAACAACAAATGGAGAAATTGGTATATTAAAAAATCACGTTCCAATTATGGCTGCTTTGGATATTGGAGTTACAAAAGCTGTAAAAGATGAAGATGTAAAATACTTTACAACAATGGGCGGTGTTTTACAATTCAAAGATGGTGAAGCTCTAATTCTAACTGACACTGCAGAATGCGGAGATGAAATAGACGTTGCCAGAGCAAAAGATGCTCTAAAAAGAGCTCAAGCAAGACTTGCAGATATGGACGCTGAAATTGATGCTAAAAGGGCAGAAGCAGCTATCGCAAGAGCAATGGCCAGATTAAAGGCAACTTTAAACAACTAAAACTCTTAAATTAATAAAAATAAGGTGAGATTATCAAAATCTTACCTTATTTTTATTACCAAAATTTAAAAAACTTGTATATGTACTTTGTCTATATATAATAAATTATATGGAAAAAACGCTTTATCAAATTTTCAAAACATTTTTTAAAGTCGGAACATTATTATTAGGTGGCGGATATGTAATTTTACCACTTTTACAATCTGAACTTGTTGATAAAAAGAATTGGATAAGTGATGATGAATTATGCGAATACTATGCACTTAGTCAAAGTATCCCAGGAATTATAGCTGCAAATACTGCAATTTTTACAGGTTACAGATTGAGAGGAACATTAGGCGCAATTTCTGCAACATTAGGAATTGTAACTCCTGCTTTTATATCAATCATATTGGTTGCTAGAATATTAGAAGAAATTATAAATCTCAAATTTATTCAAAGCATATTTTGGGGAGTAGGAGTTGGTGTTTTAATATTAATATTTCTTGCTGTAAAAGAAATGTGGAGAAAAAGTATTGTGGATAAATTTACTTGTGTAATATTTTTTATGGTATTTATCCTTTCATCTTGCTTTAAAGCTCCACCTGCAACATTAATTATTCTTTCTATTTTTATAGGTCTTTGGCTCCCATACCAAAATAAAATAGAACATGGAGGAAAAGAATAATGATAATTTATTTGAAATTATTTTTAGAATTTTTCCATATCGGTCTATTTTCATTCGGGGGTGGATACGCAACATTACCTTTTTTGTACCACATCGCAGATGTTCAAAAATGGTACACAACAAAACAATTATCAGATATGATTGCAGTATCATCAATTACCCCAGGTCCTGTGGGAGTAAACGTTGCTACATTTGCAGGGTTTTCTACGGCAGGAATTCAAGGAGCATTAATTGCAACTACTGCTGTAATCTTACCATCTTTAATCATAATTATAATCATTTCAAAGCTTTTGGAACAATTCAGACACAACAAGTATGTAAAATCTGTGATTTATACACTAAAACCTGCAGGATGCGGACTTTTAGCGGCAGTTGGAGTTGATATGTTTATAAATAATATAAATATATGCGGAATGATTTTACTTGTAGGATTATTTATCGCGAGTATTACCGAAAAACGAGATCCGCTATTTTACTTAGGAGTATCAGCATTAGTAGGCTTAATTGCTGGATTTTTTAATCTTACTGGTTAAATATTGACATTAATATTTAAATATGGAATAATAAAAAAAGAAGGAGGCTGAAATTATGAATTTCAAAGCGTTAAGGGTTGCCCCCCCCCCGCGAAGGTCGCTTGGCATAAGGGGATAAAGGGATTTACTTTAGCAGAAGTTTTAATTACACTCGGAATTATTGGAGTTGTAGCAGCACTTACTATGCCTGCACTTATTAATAAATATCAAAAGAAAGTTTTAGAAACAAAATTAAAAAAAGCTTATTCAGTAATAAATAATATACACAACAAATTACATCTAGAATATGACAGTGTGTATGACACATTTGTAACAGATACTCCAACTATAGAATTACGAAGAGAACATTTTAATAGTTTCTTTAAAGAACTACAATCCCCAGATGTTTGTGGATCAATACAAAATATTGAATCCAAGAAATGCTTTGAAACAACAAATGGATCTTTACGCTCTATATACAGAACTTTTAATAATAAATCAACATTACATACTGCAAATATGTTTCAAGAAAATGCAATTATAGATAGAGACGGCACTATTTATTTTGTGGGAAATGTAATTGCTTCTCAATGGAATAACTCATATACCGTTGATATCAATGGGAAAAAAGGGCCTAATAGAGCAGGATATGATGTTTTTATATTTTTCTTTGAGCAAAATAGTGATAAATTAACACCTTACAAAACTCTAGGTTATTGTGACAAAAATTCTTCAAATGTGCATAATGGTTTTGGATGTACATATTATGCAGTAAATGACATTTGTCCATGGGATGAAAATAAACGATACTGGGACTGCATTCCTTAAATACTACATTATTAATTTATTCTATATTGTAAAGCTTGCATAATATGATTTTGAGTTATAACTTCACTACTTTCTAAATCAGCTATAGTTCTTGCAAGTTTTAGAATTCTATCATAACGTCTGCCTGAAAGCTGATATTTTACTGAGGCAATTTTTAACAGTTGAGCACTTGCATCATCTATTTGACAATATTTCTTAATTAATTTCGATGTCAATTCAGAATTTGTAAGAATGCCATCATTTTTATAACGTTCAGATTGGATTTTACGAGCATTTATAACTCTTTTACGGATATCAGAAGATGATTCTACTGCAGGTTTTGCATTCAATAATTCCTCTGCAGTAAGTCGAGGAACATCAACTTGTAAATCTATTCTATCTAACAATGGACCAGAAAGTCTTGATTGATATCTGTTAATTTGAAATTCAGAACAAGTACATTGTTTTTCTTTATCCCCTAAATACCCACAAGGACAAGGATTCATAGCTCCCAATAAAATAAATTTTGCAGGATATTTTATAGAATGTTTTGCTCTTGATATAACAATTTCACCATCTTCCAAAGGCTGACGCAAAACCTCTAATACATTTCTCGGGAATTCAACCATTTCATCTAAGAAAAGCACTCCACGATGAGCAAGAGTAATTTCTCCGGGTTTTGGAACTGTACCACCACCAATTATACCATTTGCAGATGCGGTATGGTGAACTGCTCTAAATGGTCTTTGAGTCATCAAAGGTTGATCAGGAGATAAAAGTCCGCAAATACTATAAATTCTTGTCAATTCAAGAGCTTCTGAAAGTTCTAATGGAGGTAAAATCGACGCAAAACATTTTGCCATAAGAGTCTTACCTGAACCAGGTGTTCCTACCATTAAAATATTATGTCCGCCAGCTGCAGCAATTTCTAATGCTCTTTTCGCCTTTTGCTGACCTTTTACATCTTTGAAATCATACAAATAATCTTGATTAATTCCTGTTGAAAGATATTCTTTTACATCCACTAATGTCGGATTAATTTTGTTTTCCGCAAAATGATTTACTACATCAGAAAGATATTCTGCTCCATAAATATTTACATCACCAGCAAGTGCAGCCTCTATTTCGTTAATTTTTGGAACAAATACATTTTTTATTCCAGATTTTTTTAATCCCAAAATCAAAGGTAAAACTCCACTAACACCTCTCAATGTCCCATCAAGAGATAATTCGCCGATAAATGCATAATCTTTTATTTTTTCTTCTTCTAACACACCTTCCTCTGTCAAAAGACCTATTGCTATTGGAAGATCAAAGTTTGAGCCTTCTTTTTTCAAATCTGCAGGAGCAAGATTTATCACAACTTTTTTTGCAGGGAATGTAAATCCTGAATTTTTAATTGCAGACCTTACTCTATCTCTAGCTTCATTTATCGCAGCATCAGGTAACCCAACTATTGAGAAAGCTGGTAAAGAATTCAAAACATCTGTTTCTACAGATACTTTGTATGCATCAAGACCTATTACCGCTGCAGTAGTAACTTTATTTACCATACAAATATACTACTACAAATATTTTTATTGTATAATCAAAATATGAATATTTTAGCTATAAATTTTGGTGGAATTGGTGATGAAATATTTTTCCTACCAACTCTAATATCCATAAAAAAAGAATTTCCTAACGCAAAAATTACTCTGGCACTAGAACCAAGAAGTAAAAGCGTTAAAGATTTAACTGATGTAATTGACGATTTATTTCTAATCGATGTAAAAGGGAAAAATAAATATACGGAACTTTTGAAACTCGTATTTTTAGCTCGTAAAAACCATTTTGACATGGTAATTTCATCCGGTGGGAATAAATTAATCAGTATACTTTTGACACTAACAGGGATTAAAAAGAGATACGGATACAACACTGGGAAATTAAGCAAATTATTACTAACTGAAGCTGTATCTTTAAATAAAAATCAATATGCTTGTGCAATGTATCATGATTTAATAACCCCAATTACAGATCATAAAACAGAATTACCAGAAATAAATGTGCCAGCTCAAGAAAAAATTCCTAATTCTGTACTAATTCACCCTGGAGTTAGCAAAATGAGCGTGCAAAAAGGAATGATTAAAACAATTTCTGCAGAAATTTGGGCTGAAACAGTAGATCTTCTTTTAGAAAAAGGAAAACATGTAATTCTTGCAGGTGGACCTGATGATAATGAAGTAATAGAAACTATTCGAAATAAGACAAAAAATAAAAATTTTGAAGATTTCTACGGAAAAACAAAAAGTTTAAAAGATTTAGCGGTATTAATAGGTAAAGCGGAACAATTTATCTGTTCAGATTCTGCTCCTTTACACGTTGCGGTTGCTATGAAAACTAAAACTTATGTTATTTTCGGACCAACTGATGACAAAAAATTAATCCCGCAATCTGATATTGTAACACCTATTAAAGCAAAGGATAATTGTCCTATAAAACCTTGCTTGTGGGAACACAGACAAACAACTTGTGAAAATTTAGAATGCTTGAAAATTACCCCAAAAGATATTGTAAATTTAATTAAATAGAAAGAAAGGTTCTCAATGAAAGTAGTAAAAATACAAACACCCCAAACATTTCAAGGATTAAACTATAGAAGTGATTTACCAGAAATGGTAAAAAAAACTATTGAAACTTCAAATGCATTAAAAAAATTTGGAGAAAAATATAATGCAGATATAGATTATATCCAACTAAAAAGTTCAAAAAATAAAACAACACACCCTGCGTTTTTAATCAGTAATATTATGCCTAAAGGGATACAAAAACTAATTGATAAAGTAAAAGGAGTTAATTCAAAAAATCAATTTATGTATCTTTCTACACATGGACAAGAAGAAACTGACTTATATAATAAATATACTAAAGTCGCAGAAAATTATGTTATCAAATCATATCAAAAAGCTTTTAGTCAAAAAAAATAAAAAAAATAAATTATAAAATCTATATTTAAATTTTTAATTATTAATTAATTCTTCATCATATAACTTAAGGAAAATACTTCTTAAGTTATTTTGATCTGCGATTATTTTTCTTAGTTCTTGTAATCGCTCTGAATTTTTTGAATTTTCAAACCACAATTTCATATATCCGCTTTCTGAATATTTTTCAGCCATATGATTTACAAGGTTATTCCAATGATGTTCCTTATCAGGAGATGAAGAATGAGCTATTGAATATTGAATTGTTCGTTTTATTATTTTCAAAGGATTAATATCTCTATCAGCTTCTGCAACAATTTTTCCATAAATACTTCTCGGAGGATTTTTAGAAGATGCTCTATGATCTTCAACAGCCTCTTTCATCAATTTTATTTCATCAGGAGAAAACCATTGTTGCAAGGCCTTATCAGCCTCTAAGATTTTACCTGAAACAATATGATGAAATTCTCTTCCTTCACATAAACCTAAATCATGATAAGCAGCTATTACATAAGCATAGTCAAGGTTTACGCCGCAACTTTCTGCTAAATTTAAACTTTCTTCAATTACTGTTTTCACATGTTCAAGATTATGCCCCTTATCAAAATCTGTATACTTAGGAATAATCATAGTTTCAATATAGTTTTTAATCTCTTTATTTATCATATCCCAACACTCAAGCCTGCACAAAGATTTATTGATTGTCCAGTAATACCTTTTGCATCTTCAGAAATCAAATATTTACAAAGTTTTGCAACCTCTTCAGGTTTTACAAAACGTTTTTGAGGAATTGTATCAATAATTTCTTCTTTTGAAAATTCACTATCTTCAATAGATGCCATTCCAAGCTCTGTTTCAACCCAACCAGGGTTTATGGTATTTACAGTAATATTATATTCAGCTAATTCAAGAGCAAGACCTTTTGTAAGTCCAATAAGTCCAGCTTTTGAAGAAGAATAAATACTTGCAAAAGCCTCTCCCATTACTCCTGAAATAGAACCAATATTTATAATTCTTCCCCATCTTTGACCTTTCATATGAGGAATTGCTTTTGAAATAAGATAAGCAGGAGCTATAAGATTTGTTTGATATAATCTTTGAATATCTGCAATATTCATAGTTTCCAATCCTGCATATATATATTCTCCAGCATTATTTATTAAAACATCAATATTTTTTTCTACAATAAAATTTGCAAGGTTATTTACATCTTTTGATAAATCGCAAATACAAAAACCTTTTGCATTACAAGCAGCAAGAGCCTGTTCATTTCTACCTGTAACGTACACTTCTCCAACATTTTGAAGTTCTTGAGCTATAGCATTTCCTATTCCTTTTGATGCTCCAGTTACTAATATATTCATGATTTATACTCCTTTAAAAAACTTTGCACAATATATGATGCCATAAATATTCCAGCACAACTTGCGACAAACGGAGTTGATGATGGAGTAATTTTTGTAAACTCAAGATTTTCGCCATTTTTAGTTGTAATTTTTTCAGTTGCTGACAATTTTTCTTGGACATAAGGCTTTTCTCTACTTGCAACAACAGTAATACCTTTTTCTATACCTCGTTTTTTTAGCTGGTAAATAATATTTGATACAAATGGAGCATTTTTATTTTCAATTTCAGAAATATCAGAAATATATAACTTAGTAGGATCAATCCTGTTTCCAGCACCCATTGAACTTATTACAGGAATATTTTTTTTAACTGAAGTTTCTAAAAGCTCGATTTTTGATCTCATTGTATCTATAGCATCAGCAACATAATCAATATGAGAAAAATCAAAAACTCCGGTATAAAAATCATCAATTACATTTATTTTCAACTCAGGATTAATATCTTTTAATCTATTTTCAAAAAGTTTCGCTTTACTTTGCCCAACAGTTGAATGCAGAGCAACTAATTGACGATTAATATTTGTTAAAGAAACATCATCAAAATCAATTATTGTTAATTCTCCAATTCCAGCTCTTGCAAGAGCTTCTGCACAAAAACCTCCGACACCGCCTAAGCCGAAAACTACAACATGCTTTAAAGAGAGAAGATATTGATTATCTTCTCCCCAAAAAAGTTTATTACGTGAAAAAATATCTTCACCCATATCCTTACATCACTATTTGATTATTCCAAAGCCTAAAAGGAAAGTGCATACAATAAATATAGCAGCAACAATACCTGTTAATTTATTCAATCCTTTTTCTGCACTTTTTTGAGAAGCAAAAACATGAGATGCTCCTCCAATCCCTGCGATTCCATCGCCTTTAGGTGAATGTAACAATATTAAAATTATCAATAACAAAGCTGAAAAAATTTGTACAGCCCATACTAAATTTAATAACATTATTTTTTCTCCTTTTTCTTAGAAATAAAGTGGGCTCTTTTTGAATTCAACTTAATATTTTCAAAAGTATACAATCTTGCCGGTCTTTTTGATGATGACTTTGTAAATTCATCTAATTCAATTAAACCGTCAGTAGAAAGAGCTTTTTTTCTAAAATTACGTTTATCTAAATTTTTACCCATTATTAACTCGTATGCTCTTTGCATTTCTGTAAGGGTAAATTTTTCATTTAACAACTGATAAGCTACAGGACATAATTCTAATCTTTCACGAGTCCTTTTTAAAGAATATTCAATAATTTCTTTATGGTCAAATGCTAAAGGTGGTAAGTCAGATATCTTATGCCATCCTAATTCAGGAGTTGTTACAATCTGAATATCCTCAGCTCTAACAAGTGCAAAATAAGCACAAGTTATAACTCTAGCGTTAGGGTGACGAAGCGGATCTCCAAAAGTATAAAGTTGCTCCAAGTAGATATTATCTACATTTGTACGTTCTTTTAAAACTCTTAATGCCGCCTGATCAAGATTTTCTGATAATCTTACATATCCACCTGGAATTGCCCATTTATCTTTAAAAGGTTCATTCGTCCTTTTTACAAGCAAAACCTGGAGTGCATTATTTTTCATAGTTACAATAACTACGTCTACCGTAATTTCGTGGGTTTTTGTTTCGTTAAAAATCATATTATTTCTCTGTCCCTAGAATATATCATATAATAAAAAAAATTTTTTACATTAGTTAATAGTCGTTTTTTATTAACAAAATTTAACATGAAGCAAAAATATAACAATAATTAACAATAAATATACTTTATATATATACGGGGAAATTACAGGGATAAAAATGAGCATTTACAATTGGGGATTTAACAATTTTTATATAAATAGTTTTATGCCGATGCCTTATTGGGGAGGCTGTGGTTGCAATGCTTTCAGCTCTGGTTTTAGATTTGGCATATTCAACTCATTATTCAATTACACAATGCCACAAATGAATACTTTTTCATTTATGCCTCAATTTTCTATGCCATTGTTCAATCCATATAACAATATATTTGCAATGACAAATAATTATATAATGCCTACATTCTCTCCTGCATTATATAATTTCAGTATACCGGCTTTATTTTCACAACTAAATACATTCAATAACTATAATGAACAATTAATAGAAGCTGGAAAAAATAACAATTTTAATATCTTAATAAAAAATAAAAAAACAAATTCTACAGAACAAAAACAAAATACAACAAATATTACAAGAACTAGAAATACAACTCAAATAGAGATAGATAGAAGTTTTCAAAACTCAGGGAAACTTGATATTAATTTCCTCAACAGAGTAAAACAAATAGCTCAAAAACTAAACTGTGACTATAAAGATTTATTAGCATTAATGAACAGCGAATCAGGTCTTAATCCAAATGCTTGGAATGGAACAGCAGCAGTAGGATTAATCCAATTTACAGATCTATCAATTGCGGACCTAAACAATAAATATGGATTAAATTTAACAAAAGAAAAAATTGCTCAAATGTCAGCAATAGAACAATTAGATTTAGTTGAAAAATATTTAACAATTGCAAAAAGCTATTCATTCTCTGCAAATGCAAGATTATCTGCTGGAGATTTATATGCAATAACTTTCCTCCCAGGAAGAGCAAATAGAGAAGTTCTCTGTACTAAAGGTGAAAAAAATGCAAATGGACAACTATTAAACTATTACGAAAGTAATCCGCTTGACGTAGATGGAGACAATAAAATTACTAAGTCAGATTTAGAAAAACATCTTGCTAAAAAACATGTAAATGAATCCATTTTTGTTTAAAAACATTACAAATCTAAATAATTCATTGATGTTCCAAAATGTTTCATGTACATTCATGAAATAAAGTTGGATTTGCGGAAAGGTTCAAAAATGGATAAGGGATATATTGAAAACGGTTTTATAGTTGATGTCAGCAATGCACATAAAACATCAGAAATTATTTATGAATTAAGCAGAATATTAGATTTACCTGATGCTCAAAGCAAAAAAGTTTGCCTAAAATTAGGTAATGTTGATTTAACCACAACTGAGCTTACAAGTATTAAAGCATTAGTTGAATCTATGAATTCAGAAATTGAATTTATTACAACAAGTTCATCTTCAACTGTAAAATCAGCAGAAGAATTAGATATCAAAGTTTCAGTTCTTGAAAATAAAGTCCCAATGCCTGAATTCAATGCCGATCAAGAAAAAGTAAATAAAGAACTTGAAAAAGCACTGGATAAAATTTTCGGAGATGAAAATACTGAAATAAAAACTTTTGCACAAGAAAAAGGATTACAAAAATTACAAAATAATTCTTCACTCCAAACAGAAGATCCAATTCAAAGTTCTGATGAAAAACAAGAAAAACCAGTTAAAACTATTGAAAATAGTGAACATCAAGAAGAACTAGAAGAAAAAGAAAATAATATTCAAGAAATAACCGTAAATACATATGATACAATAGAAACCACTGAATTTAATTCAACTACAGAAGAACTAAACGATTTTAATAAAGAATTAGAAAACGCAAACAAAATAGAAGGCGAAGATATCGAAGATATTGATTATAATCTAGACGATTTAAGAAAATCTTTAAGAGAAACTGAAAAACTTCCAACCTTATATATTCAAAGAACATTACGTTCAGGACAAAGCATAACATCAGACGGAAATATTGTTATAATTGGTGATGCAAATCCAGGATCTGAAATTATTGCCAAAGGTGATATTACAGTTTGGGGAATACTTGGAGGGATTGCCCATGCCGGCTCTGCTGGGAACCAATATGCTAAAATCAGAGCACTAAAAATGAATGCGATTCAATTAAGAATAGCTGATACATTTGCAAGACGTCCTGACAATATTAACATTCCGTATATACAAAAAACAGATACATTTATTCCTGAAGAAGCTTGTATATACAAAAAACAAATTTTAATACATAAAATACACGAATCATAAAAAGGAGAAATCATGAGCGGTAGAGTTATCGTAATAACATCCGGAAAGGGTGGTGTAGGTAAAACGACAACAAATGCCAACATAGGTACAGCTCTTGCTAAAGCTGGTAAAAAAGTCGTTATGATTGACACCGATTTGGGATTAAGAAACTTAGATTTATTACTCGGACTGGAAAACAGAATAGTTTATACAATTGTAGATGTTGTTGAAGAACGCTGCAAATTAAAACAAGCATTAGTAAAAGACAAAAAAAATCCAAACTTATGCCTTTTAGCTGCAGCACAAACAAGAGATAAAACAGCTGTTACAGAAGAACAATTGAAAGATATATGTGATAAATTAAAACAAGATTTTGATTTTATTTTAGTTGACTGTCCTGCAGGTATCGAACAAGGTTTTCAAAATGCAGTAGCAGGAGCTTCAGAAGCAATTGTTGTAACAACTCCTGAAATGTCAGCTGTTCGTGATGCCGATAGAATCATAGGACTTCTAGAAGCAAAAGAAGAAATTAAGTCATACAAATTGCTACTAAACAGAGTACGTCCAAATCTCATCAAATCAAATGATATGATGAGTGTAGAAGATGTTGTTGAAATATTGTCTGCAGATTTAATCGGTATAATTCCAGAAGACACAGGAATTATTACATCAACAAACAAAGGGGAACCTATCGTTAATGATGAAAAATCTTTAGCAGGTAAAGCATATAACAATGTTGCAAGAAGAATAATTGGCGAAGATGTACCATTTTTAAATCTTGAAGAGCCTCAAGGTGTAATGGCTAAAATGAAAAAATTCTTCTCTGGTCTAATGGGAAAGGAGAAGTAAGAAAATGATATTGCAAAATTTATACAACAAAGTCATAGGCTTCTTCCGCCAAACAGATATTGAACAAGAAACTGAATCAGCAAAAGAAACAGCTTGCAACAGATTAAGAGTAGTCTTAATGCAAGATAGAACTAATCTAACTCCAGAATTAATGGAACGCATGAGACGAGAAATGGTAGATCTTTTATCAAAATATGTAGAAATGGATAAAGATGCACTTGAATTAAATCTAGAACAAGACGGAGATCAAGTAGCATTAATGTTATCAATTCCTGTTATCAGAGCAAAAGATGAAGATGAAATAAAAGCAGCATTAGAAGCAGAAGATAAACAAAAAGAATCTGAAAATAATGAGGAAGAAACAGAAGAAGAAAAAATTCTAAATGAAGATTCCGAAAATAATGCAGAAGATGAAAATGATGCTGATTACGTCGATGATGACGAAGAAGAAGCTGATAATAATAAAGATGATGACGACGATGAAGAATAAGTACAATTAAAATACAATAAAAAAAGAGCCATTAAGGCTCTTTTTTTTATGTCTCTGCTTGAGTTCTTACTGTTTCATACTCACCTGTTTCATAATTAAAAGTTCTTTGAACTTGAGAACCATCAGGTCGAGTAATAGTTCTACTTTCAAGAAAGAATTCTGATGAATCTTGATTAAATGCATATACATTAGAAACATTTATACCAGATTCACTATTTCTATCAGATCTAACTTTATTTATTTGAGTATCCGGATCTCTAAAAATAACACCGTTGACACTATCTCCATTCCCTAGAGAAAAACGTCCTTTATACCCAACAATAGCATCATCGTACAAGAAGGTTCCATCAGAAATCGAACCAGTTAATTCTGGACGATTTTCGTCAGTATACTTTGAATTTAAAGAATCAGCATGATTTTTATTAAGAGCTGCTTCATATTTTTGAGTAGTATAGGAAGCTTTTTTAAAAATTCCATCATTTGATTTATTAAGAGTTTCTAATTTTCCTGAGGCATCTTTAATATACGCTTGACCATCTTTGTAATAAATTTCTTGTTTTTTACCATCTACCTCTCTTTGTCTAACCTTGTAACTTTCACCACCAATGTTAATACTAGTCATCAATTTCTCCTTATTTTTCTGTACACACAAAAATCTATCGGCAGTTATAAAAAAAAACTTTAAAAAATACACAGAAGAAATTAACAATTCTTAATATAAAAACATCGTAACAAATTTTAATATTATTAAAAGAATACGATTGACAGGGGATTTTGTTTGTTTTAACATTGATATGCTTGGAATTAATGTATTTACTAATATCCGAAATATTTGTTGAATAGCGATTTCAAGCGGTGTAATAGATAAAAAAAGAAAAAGGAATGCAAATGGCAAGCACACAAAGACAAAGAATCAGAGTTTGTTTAAAAGCATACGATCACAAATTAATTGACGTATCTTCAGACAAAATCGTAGAAACAGCAAAAAGAACTGACGCTAAAGTAGCTGGTCCTATTCCTTTACCTACAAAAAGACGTATATATTGCGTATTACGTTCACCTCACGTAGACAAAAAATCTCGTGAACACTTCGAAATGAGAACACATAAACGTATTATCGATATATACGAACCTACTCAACAAACAGTTGAAGAATTAGGCAGATTAGATCTACCGGCTGGCGTAGATATTGAAGTTAAATTATAATTAACTTTTTGAAAACTAAATAAGCATTATGCATTGTAATGTGAACTGCGACCGTTTGGAATAACAATTCCACAACGGGACAGCCGAGAGGTTGTAGAGGTGAAAGCCCTCAAATTAGGTAAAGATTAGCAAGACGTAGCGCTCGCAAGAGAAAATGCAATCCCGAAACAGGGGCAGAATAATGTCTGCACCAAGTAGGGTGAGCAAGAAAGGTAGAATATGACACTAGGTGTAATAGGAAAAAAACTTGGAATGACTCAAATCTTCGATGAACAAGGTTTGGCTATTCCTGTAACAGTAATCAAAGTTGACCCAATTGTTGTTACTCAAGTAAAAACAGTTGAAACTGATGGCTACAACGCAATTCAAGTTGGAACAATTGCAGCAAAAGAGAAACACTTAACAAAAGCTGAAATTGGCCACTTCAAGAAAAATAACTTGGAAAACTTCAGACACCTTCAAGAATTCAGAATTGATAACCCACAAGACTACAAAGTTGGCGATAAAATTGAATTATCAGTTTTAGACAACGTTGAAAAAGTCGACGTAACAGGAAAATCAATTGGTAAAGGATTCCAAGGTACAGTAAAAAGATGGAACTTCTCAAGAGGACCTATGGGACACGGTTCTAAAAACCACAGAGAACCAGGTTCAATTGGTGCAGGTACAACTCCATCACGTGTTATCAAAGGCAAAAGAATGGCTGGTAACATGGGAAATGAAAGAGTTACTATTACTAAATTAAAATTAGTTAAAGTTGATGCAGCTAACAGCTTAGTATTAGTAAAAGGTTCAGTACCTGGATGCGAAGGCAGATTAGTAACAATCGTTCCTACAAGAACAAAATGGAACTAAACTCAAAAAAGTAATATAATATTAACCCGCTCTTACCATATAAAACGGGAAACCGAAAGGGGTAAGCGGAAAGCAAAGGAAAAATAAGAAATGTCAAAAGAAATATTAAGTACAAACGGAGAAAAATTAGGCGAAATTACATTGAACGAAAACGTATTCGGTGTAGAACCTAATTTACATGTAATGCACTTAGCATTAAGAAGACAATTAAACAACGCTCGTCAAGGTTCAGCTTGTGCTAAAACAAGAGCTGAAGTATCTGGTGGCGGTAAAAAACCTTGGAAACAAAAAGGTACAGGTAGAGCAAGAGCTGGTTCTCTTCGTTCTCCATTATTTGCAGGCGGTGGCGTAATCTTTGGACCAAAACCAAGAAGTTATGCATTCAACATGCCTCAAAAAGCTAGACAATTAGCTATTAAATCAGCATTGTCAGCTAGAAGCGAACAAATGGTTGTAGTAAAAGATTTTTCTGCAATCACTGAACCAAAAACAAAATTAATGGTTAGTGCATTAAAATCATTAAACGTAACTGGTAAAATTTTAATCGTTGCAGATGTAAAAGCTGAAGAAAACAAAAACTTAGAATTATCAGCAAGAAACATCCCAAGCGTAAAAATTATTTTACCTTCAAACCTTAACGTAAAAGATTTACTGGAAGCTGATTCTGTTGTAATTACCGAATCTGCTGTTAACGATATAACAGAAAGGCTACAATAATGAGTAAAGCAAGAACAAATACGGAAAAATTATATGATGTAATTAAAAAACCTATCATTACTGAAAAGTCTGTAGGTGCTACAACTCTAGGTCAATACACTTTTGAAGTAGTAAAAGATGCTACAAAAGTTGAAATTGCACAAGCTGTAGAATTAGCTTTTCCTGGAAGAAAAGTTAAAAAAGTAAGAACAGTTTATATGCCATCTCATGAAAAAAGAATGGGATACAAATTCGGCAGAACTGATTCTTCTAAAAAAGCCATCGTAACAATCGAAGGCGATCCGATTGAAGAATTAATCGGAGCATAATAAAACAGGGCGTAAGGCGTATGTCCTGAAAAATGACACAAAGCCAACCAAAGGAGAAAAATAAAAATGGCAATTAGAAAAATAAACCCTACATCTCCAGGCCAAAGAGGGATGACAAAAAGTGATTATCAAGAAATCACTTGCACAACTCCTGAAAAATCATTGTTAAAATCATTGAAAAAAACAGCAGGAAGAAATAATACAGGTAGAATTACATGTCGTCACAAAGGCGGCGGTGTAAAAAGAACATACCGTATCATAGATTTCAAACGTGAAAAATTTGGCGTACCAGCAACAGTAAAAACTATTGAATACGATCCAAACAGAAACGTTAGAATTTCATTAGTATTCTACGCAGATGGTGAAAAAAGATATATTTTAACACCAGAAGGACTAAACGTAGGCGATGTAATTGTAAGCGGTCCAGAAGCACCTGTACAAACAGGTAACGCACTTCCGCTTGAATTAATTCCGTTAGGTACAATAGTTCATAACATTGAACTTACACCTGGTCGTGGCGGCGTTATGGTAAGATCTGCAGGTAATGCAGCTCAAGTTATGGCTAAAGAAGGTAACTACGTTACAATCAAACTTCCATCATCAGAAATGAGAATGGTAAGAAAAGAATGTATGGCTACAATCGGTACTTTAGGTAATGCAGAATTCAAAAACTTATCTATCGGTAAAGCTGGTAGAAAACGTTACTTAGGTATCAGACCAACAGTACGTGGTGTTACAATGAACCCTTGCGATCACCCACACGGTGGTGGTGAAGGTAAAACAGGTCCAGGCGGACACCCAAAAACACCTTGGGGTAAACCAGCTCTTGGTCATAAGACTAGAAAATCAGGAAAAGCTTCTGATAAACTAATCGTTAGAAGAAGAAAAAAATAAGAAATAACTAATAAATAGGCAATGGGGCTTAATGCCCCAGAGGCCTTTGAACCAATAAGGAGAAAATATTAATGGCACGTTCATTAAAAAAAGGTCCATATGTAGAAGAAGCTCTACAAAATAAAATCGCAAAAATGAATGCAAACTCTGAGAAAAAAGTTATAAAAACTTGGTCAAGAGCATCCATGATTGTACCTGATATGTTAGGACACACAATCGCGGTTCACAACGGAAAAACTCATGTACCTGTTTATGTAACAGAACAAATGATCGGACACAAATTAGGTGAGTTTGCACCAACAAGATTATTCAAAGGACACGCAGGCTCTGACAAGACTGCTAAACGTAAGTAACGCAATTAAAAGAATAAGGAAATAAAAAAATGGAAGCTAAAGCAAGACAAACAGATATTAAAATGACAGCTAGAAAACTTCGTAGAGTAATCAACGAAGTAAGAGGAAAATCTGTCGTTGAAGCTCAAGATATGTTGCGTTTTATGCCTTATTTTGCCGCTAGAGTAGTTGAAAAGAACTTGAAAGCAGCAGTTGCAAATGCACAAGAAAAATATGGCGTAGGTGCTGAATCTTTAAAGGTTTCTGAAATCTTTGCAGATGAAAGCGTTACATATAAAAGAGCAAGAACAAGAGCGCAAGGTCGTATGTATAAAAGACTAAAACGCACTTCTCACTTAACATTAAAAGTTAGTGATATCAAGTAGTAGTAATAACAAAAGGTAAATAAAATGGGACAAAAAACACATCCAAAAGGATTTAGAATCGGCATAATTCAACCTTGGGTAAGCACATGGTTTGCTAAGGTAAAAGATTATGGTGCATTCGTAGCAGAAGACGCTAAAATAAGAAAATTTATTAAGAAAAAACTTTATGCTGCAGGTGTTTCTAAGATTTTAATCGCTAGAAAAGCCCAAAACACAACAGTAACTGTTGTAACAGCAAAACCTGGTATTGTTGTTGGCCGTGGTGGTCAAGGTATTGAAGACTTGAAAAAAGAAGTATCAAAATACATCGGCAAACCTGTAATCATCAACGTTGTAGAAGTTGCAAGAATTGATGCAGATGCACAACTTGTAGCAGAAGCAATTGCTCAACAATTAGAAAAACGTGTAGCTTTCAGACGTGCAATGAAACAAGCAATGCAACGTACAATGAGAGCTGGCGCTCAAGGTATTAAAGTTATGGTATCAGGACGTTTAGGCGGAGCAGAAATTGCTCGTTCTGAATGGGCAAAAGAAGGAAGAATTCCTCTTCAAACACTTCGTGCTGATGTTGATTACGGATTCACAGAAGCTGATACTATTATGGGTAAAATCGGTGTTAAAGTTTGGATTTTCAAAGGCAACTTGATGCCTGGCGAAAAAGCTGACCAAAACATCAAAGCAAAAAGCGGTAAAGAAGGTTCTGAAAAAGGCGGAAGACGTCCAAGACGCAGAATCGCATCTACAGAAGAAGCATAACCGCGAGTTATAAATAGTAAGAAAAAACTAAATGGAGTAAAATAAAATGTTACAGCCTAAAAAAACTAAATACCGCAAAATGATGAAAGGCAGAATGAAAGGTACAGAAACCAGAGGAACAAAATTAGAATTTGGTGGATATGCACTTCAAGCTGTTGAACCTGGTTGGATTACCAGCAGACAAATCGAGGCTGCACGTCGTGCAATGACTCGTGAAATCAAACGTGGCGGTAACGTTTGGATTAAAATATTCCCAGATAAACCAATTACTGCAAAACCTGCTGAAACTCGTATGGGTTCAGGTAAAGGTAACTTGGAATATTGGGTAGCAGTTGTTAAACCGAACAGAATTCTATTTGAACTTGACTATTTCGACAGAAATGTTGCAGTTCACGCATTAGAATTGGCTGCTCAAAAACTGCCTATTAAAGTTAAAGTAGTAGAAAAAGCTAAGTTAGAAGCGTAATTACGCTAAAACTAATAAGGGAAATAACAATGAAATTAGAAGAAATGCGCGAAAAAACAGTAGAAGAGCTGCAAAGTGCAATAGTTGATTGGAAAAAAGATTTGTTCAACTACAAATTACAACTTTCAACTCACAAATTAGAAAACACAGCGTTGATTTCTAAAACAAAAAGATTGATAGCTCAAGCAAAAACTGTAATAAAAGAAAAAGAGGTACAACATGCCTAAGAAAGAAAAACAAGGTGTAGTAATCAGCAACAAAATGGATAAAACAATCGTAGTAAAAGTAGCAGATTATGAACCACATCCAAAATACAAAAAAATTATTGAATCAAATAAAAACTACAAAGCTCATGATGAAGGTAACATTTGCAATGAAGGCGATATCGTTAGAATTGTAGAATCAAGACCTATCTCTGGCGACAAACGTTGGACATTAGCTGAAGTAGTTGAAAAAGCTAGATAGTAATATCTATTAGTCAACATTACCTTAGCGTAATGAGAGGACGAAACAGTAAAACATTCTTTAAAAATAAAGGAAAATAAAAATGATACAACAAGAAACTAGACTAGAAGTAGCAGATAATACAGGTGCAAAAGAACTTTTATGCATTCGCGTAATGGGAAGTTCAAACAAAAAATTTGCTGCAGTTGGCGATGAAATCGTAGCAGCAGTAAAAGATGCAAACCCAAATATGCCTGTAAAAAAATCTGAAGTTGTTAGAGCTGTTGTAGTTAGAACAAAAGCTGATATCAAACGTGCAGACGGATCAGTTATCAGATTTGACGAAAACGCAGCAGTTATCATCAACAAAGATGGCAACCCACGTGGAACACGTGTTTTCGGACCTGTAGCTCGTGAATTAAGAGATAAAGGTTACATGAAAATCGTTTCTCTTGCACCGGAAGTTATCTAGTGCAAGAAAGATAATCCAATAAAATATAAAGGAATAATAAAATGACAAAGAAAAAATTGCATGTAAAAAATACTGACAGAGTAATGATTATTGCAGGCAAAGATAAAGGCAAATCAGGTAACATTAAAAAAGTTAACGTTACTGAAGGCACTGTTACTGTTGAAGGTTTAAATATGGCTACAAAAGCACAAAAACCTCAACCTATGGCAGGAATACAAGGCGGTTTAATCAAAGTTGAAGCTCCTGTAGATGCTTCTAACGTAATGGTTATTTGCCCTGCTTGCGAAAAACCGACAAGGATCAAACACGAAGTCGTTGACGGCAAAAAAGTTCGTGTTTGTAAAAAATGTGGTGAACAATTAGATGCAAAATTATAATATTTACATGTTTATTGTATAATATTATTGCATCGTAGAATTAAGGAAATACGAAAATGACAACAAAAACTAGAAGTTTAAAAGCAAAATATCAAGAAGAAGTAATTCCTGCATTAAAGGAAAAATTCGGATATAAAAATATTAACCAAATACCAAAGCTTCATAAAATTGTTTTGAATATGGGTGTTGGAGAAGCTTCTCACAACTCTAAAATTGCAGAAGCAATTGAAGCTCAATTGACTAAAATAGCTGGTCAAAAATGCGTAGTTACAAAAGCTAAAAAATCAATCGCATCTTATAAGTTAAGAGAAGGAATGCCAGTTGGTGCAATGGTTACATTGCGTGGCGAAAGAATGTATGACTTCTTACAAAAACTTATTTGTGTAGTATTGCCTCGTATTCGTGACTTCAGAGGTATCTCTCCAAAAAGTTTTGACGGTCGTGGAAACTATACTTTAGGTTTGAAAGAACAAGCATTATTCCCAGAAATTACTTATGAAGAAGTTGATTTAGTAAAAGGTATGAACGTATCTGTAATCACTACAGCTGAAACTGATGAAGAAGCTCGTGAATTACTAAAATTATTGGGAATGCCTTTTAAAGGGATGAACAAATAGGAGCGTTGACGCTCCTCCCGCTAATCGGGTTATACAACAACAAACAAAATAAAAAAAGGAGAAATTCATGGCTAAAAAAGCGATGATAAACAAAGAACTAAGACGCGAAAAACTTGTTGCAGCTGGTAAATACCCTGCAGTAAGACTTCATAACAGATGCAGCATTTGCGGAAGACCTCACGGTTACCACAGAGATTTCGGTCTTTGCAGAATTTGTTTAAGAAAAATGGCTCACGAAGGTTTACTTCCGGGCGTTACAAAAGCAAGCTGGTAGTAAAGTATATCGTATTTTAACTTAGACTTTTAATAGTTTATAGTAGAACTTTGTTTTGCATAAATTTATTAAATTATAAGTAAATAAAACGTTTACTTTATCTTATGCGAAATATAAATATAATAAAAAACCAAAGGACCGAGGGATGCGGTCTTTTTTGGTTTTTATTATATTTTTTTACTTATTATAATTAGCCTTGATAAAATGTAGAATTCTAATTTTTATTTATTAAGAAATATAACTAAAAATTAAAAAATTAAGCAATTTATTACTAAAAAATTTTTTATATAAAAGTAAGATGTGCATCAAAATATACACGAGAGAAATGTGAAGATTTCTTTTAAGATAGAAAAGGAGATTATAATGAGTGATTTACACGTAAACAATGTTGGGAATGAACCTACACGTTCGGCCTCTGCTCCTGAAATGAGAGCAATTATCAATGAAAAAACAAGTACTTTTCAAACACTAAAAGCACAAGTAGATCAATCAAAAACCAAATATGAAATAGACAATGGTGGAAATGTTACATACACATATTATGATAAATCTGGTAAAGAATTATATAAAATGACTGATGTTAATGGTTTTGGAGGAAATATTTACGGCTACACAGATTCTGAAGGAAATAAAACAACCTTACATGATTATGAAAAAGATGGGAAAATGAATAGAATGGATTATTCAAAAAATGGATATCCATATTTCCAAGCTTATGACAAAAATAATGATGGAAAATTTGATACAGGTATGCCTAACACAGGTAAAGATACAGGCAAAAATATAGATTTAAAAAATTAGTTAAATTTAATATATTACTTAAACAAACTTTACAACAATTGTTGTAAAGTTTGTTTTTTGTGTTATTATAATTATACAGTTCCAGACTGCTGAAATAAGCTTTTTTTATAAAGCAACAATTAATTCAGTAAGTGGTGTAATAGTTAAAAAGGATACTGCCTATAACTGTGGGTAAGTCCTCGAAAGGGAAAAAATTATGTCAATGACAGATCCTATAGCAGATATGCTAACAAGAATTAGAAACGCTAATATGGTATCACACCCATCAGTTTCAATGCCATCTTCTAAATTAAAAGTTCAATTAGCTAAACTTTTAAAAGAAGAAGGTTTTATTACTGATTACAGCGTAAAAGAAGACGGCAAATTTAAAGTATTAGAAATTACTTTAAAATACGATGCTAACAACAAACCTATCATTACAAAATTAGAAAGAATTTCTAAACCAGGTTTGAGAAACTACAGCAAAGCTAAAAATCTTCCTAAAGTATTAGGTGGTATGGGTATTGCTATCGTTTCTACAAGCAAAGGTCTTTTAACAGACAGAAAAGCTAGAAAAGAAAACATCGGTGGCGAAGTTCTTTGCTACGTTTACTAATCAGCAATCAGAAGGGCAGAGGACAAGATGGCAAGTCTTTTTCGTTAATAATTTGCCTTATATAAATCTGGACTTCTTGATATTTATTTCAAACATAATTGGTAGAAAAGTTTGAAATTATGTACACAATATACCGAAGGAGAAAATTAAAATGTCACGTATTGGTAAAAAACCTATCGAAATCCCACAAGGGGTTGAAGTAAAAATAGAAGGTCATACAGTTACTGTAAAAGGACCTCACGGAACAGAAGTTGTTGAAGTTCGTCCTGAAATTGAAGTAAAAATTGAAGACAATCACATTTTACTTTCAAAAGTAGGCGAATCTAGAGAAACTGATGCTTTATACGGATTATCTAGAACTTTAATTGCTAACGCTGTACACGGTGTTAAAGAATTATTTGAAAAGAAATTAGAAATCCAAGGTGTTGGTTATCGTGCTAATATGGAAGGTAAAAACTTAAACTTAGCGTTAGGTTATTCTCACCCTGTAGTTGTTGAACCACCAGAAGGCATCACAATTTCTGTAGAAGCTAACACTAAAATTTCAGTAAAAGGAACAAACAAACAAACTGTTGGTGATGTAGCAGCATTCATCAGATCTAAAAGACCTCCTGAAGTTTATAAAGGAAAAGGTGTTAGATATGAAGGTGAACACATCAGACGTAAAGCTGGTAAAGCTGGTAAAAAATAAGGCTAATGCAGCCTAATAATTGCATGTGAAGGGTGAATGTAAGTAGCCCGTTAAAGCAAGTAATGAAAGGAAATTACAATGATTAAACAAGAAAATAGAAAACCAAAAATTCAAAAAAGACACAGATCTATAAGAGTTAAATTGTCAGGAACTTCTGAATTCCCAAGATTAGCTGTTTATAGAAGTACAAAACACATTTATGCTCAATTAATTGATGACGTAAATCATGTAACTTTAGCATCTGCTTCTTCTAACGATAAAGAATTAAAAGAAAAATTAGCTCACGGTGGTAACATCGAAGCTGCTAAAATCGTTGGAGAAGCTATCGCTAAAAAAGCTAAAGTTAAAGGCATTGAATGTGTAGTATTTGACCGTGGAGGTTTCTTATATCACGGTCGTGTAGCTGCTTTAGCTGATGCTGCTAGAGAAGCTGGCTTAATGTTCTAGGAGCGTAGCCGCTCCACCCGCCAAATAAGTTTTTGCATAAACTTTTTAAGGCAAAAAAATAAAAAGGAGCATAGTCGCTTTTAAGATAAATTAAAAAGACAGAGTTTAATAAACTCTGTCTTTTTTAATACTTAAAAAATAATTAATTATTTCAAGTTTTCATCTTTTTTATATTATTATATTATTTAGGAGATGGTAAAATATGGAATATAAAGACTATTATGATATATTAGGTGTTAAACGTGATGCCACTGAAGCTGAAATTAAATCAGCTTACAGAAAACTAGCCAGAAAATATCACCCCGATGTTAATAAAACCAAAGAGGCTGAAAGTAAGTTCAAAGATATAAATGAAGCTTACGAAGTTCTTGGCGATAAACAAAAAAGACAAAGATATGATAGCTTAGGAGCAAACTGGCAAGGTGGTCAAAGCTACACTCCACCTCCTGGATTTGAACAATTTGGCTTTGGAGGCGGACAAAGCGGATACCAAAGTTATAGCTTCAATGGTCAAGATTTAGGAGGGTTCTCTGACTTTTTCAGCTCATTATTCGGTGATATGATGGGCGGAGGAGCTAGAACTCAGGGGATGAATTTTGGCGGATTTGATTTTGGAGGAGCACAACAAGCAACTTCATCATCAAGAAGAAGACAGCAACAACCACCAAAAGCAGAAAATCTTGATGTTACAATGAACTTGAATGTTACGGTAAAAGATATATTTGATCAAAAACCTGTAAATGTAAAATTTAACAACATAGAACGCTGCACAAAATGCTCAGGTAACGGTGGTTATTGCAGCGAATGCGGCGGTACAGGCTTTAAATCTGAGCCAAAATCTATAAAAGTAAAATTACCTCCAAATATTACTGAAGGACAAAAAATCAGGATTAAAGGAGAAGGGAAATCTGATTCTTACGGAAGAAAAGGTGATTTGTATCTTGTAATAAATGTCAAAGATAAAGATTACGAAGTAAACGGAGCGGATTTAACGAAAGAAATAGAAATTACACCTTCAGAAGCTGTCTTAGGCTGTAAAAAAGATATTGAAACACTCCATGGGAAAATCGGCATTAAAATACCTCCAAAAACATCATCAGGGCAAGCTCTAAGGTTAAAAGATTTAGGCTTACCTAAAAAAGGCGGAGGATATGGAAATTTAAACGCTAAAATTAAAATTGTTATTCCGAAAAACATATCAGACAAACAAATAGAACTTTACAAAAAAATTGCAGAATTATAAAAAAGAAGGTCAAATGACCTTCTTTTTTTTACCAATCCATTTCCCAACCGTTGCCTATTAATCTACCAATACCATCAATATCCTCTGGATCTGCTGGATTTCCGCAACCTTCATCCCAATCATATTTTCTTTCTGCTTCAACAGAACCTCCATCTGGGCACAATGCTCCATTTTTTTTACAACCAGGACTTAATTGCCAGCCATCTACAGATGCATCAGAATAGTAAAACATTCGCCAATAATCCCTGCAACCAATATTAGGCCCTTGGCTACCATTAGTATCTACATAAATATATCCAGCTCCGGTATCTGCATTTCCAGAAAAAGGTCCCATACAAAAACTTGCACCACTGGCTATTGAGAAACATCTAATAGGTTGTCCTCTACCAACCTTTGAACCTGCTATTGTTGTTCCAGATAATGATTTATATTCATCTGCGAAACAAGGTTGAGGAGTAGCGCCACAATCTTGAACTACTTTAAAATAATTTTTTACAAATGGAGTAACTGATATATCAAAATCAGAATTATTTAATTTTGTTTCATTTATACCTACAGCATTATTATCTGTCATAAACATAGTCAAAGCTTGCTGCATTTCATTATAAAATTTATGAGCTTGAACAGAATAAGTTTTTCGCTGATGATTTTGCATTAATGTCGGCACAGTCATCGCTGAGACAACCCCAATTATTCCTAAAGTAACCAAAACTTCAGCCAAAGTAAAAGCTCTTTTCATTATTTTATCCTTTCAAAATTTACATATAATCTATTTATTATTATATTTAAATTTTACAAATGTACAATACGTAAAAAGTATTAAAATCCATATATTAACTTTAATAAACTAAATAAACCATTGACAATATCCTACATTACAAAGACAATATAATCTATGGGGGATATTTATTTATGACTAAAGAAACTTTTTTACACGAAAAACACGTTAATTTGGGAGCAAAAATGGTTGATTTTGCTGGCTGGCATATGCCTGTACAATATACATCAATTATTGAAGAACATAAAACCGTTAGAGAAAAAGTGGGCTTATTTGATGTTTCTCACATGGGAGAAGTCTTTGTATCAGGAAAAGACGCTATGGAATTTCTTAACAAAATAGTTCCCCAAGATATTTCCAAACTTAATTATGAAAAAGCTGTGTATTGTCAACTACCGAATAAAAATGGTGGCTTAATTGACGATTTAATTATATATAAATTAGGAATTTTAGAATATTTAGTAATTTGCAATGCTTCAAGAATTGATGAAGATCTTAACTGGATGGTTAGAAACAGCAAAAACTTTGATGTTAAAATCGACAACAGATCCCATGAATTCTCTTTACTTGCAATACAAGGTCCTCTTGCTGATAAATTAATGAGAAAAATGGGACTTAATACACAACAAGATTCCTTCACGATAAAACCTGCGAAAATTGCAGGGGTTAAAGTTCTTGCATCACGCACTGGCTATACTGGAGAAGACGGATATGAAGTTCTTGTAGAAAACAATCATTCTGAATATTTGTGGGACAAAATTCTTGAAGATGGTCAGGAATTCGGCATCAAACCTATCGGCCTAGGCGCCAGAGATACTTTAAGATTAGAAGCGGCATTGCATTTATACGGGAATGATTTAGATGAAAATACAACCCCGATTGAAGCAGGTCTAAACTGGTCTATCCCAAAAGATAAAGTTGCAGATTATAACGGAAAAGAAGTTATAATGGATCAAATTAAAAACGGGACTACAAAAAAACTTGTAGGCTTAAAAATGCTTGATAAATCAATTGCAAGACATGAATATGAAGTCTACAAAGATGGCGAAAAAGTCGGAATAATTACAAGTGGTGGACCATCTCCAATTTTAGGAGCAAATATTGCCTTAGCATATGTAAAAAATGATAAAGAAATTTGCACAGGCTCTACTGTTCAGGTTATGATAAGAGAAAAATTACATGATGCAGAAGTCGTAAAAAGACCATTTGTTGAAAAAAGAAATAAAATCAAATTATAATATACAAAAAGGAGAAATTAATGAGTATTACAGAAAAAATCTTATGTTCTAAATCTCACGAATTCTTATTAGATAATGGAGATAACACTTTTACAATCGGACTTACAGATTACGCAGTAGAGCAACTTGGTGATATTGTATTTTTAGAATTACCAGAAGTTGATACTGAATACAAAAAAGGTGAAACTTTTGCAACTATTGAATCTGTAAAAGCAGCTTCTGAAATTTATATGCCAATAAGCGGGAAAATTATTGAAATTAATGAAGAAGCAGTTGACTCTCCAGAGATTTTAAATGAAGACAGTTATGAAAAAGGCTGGCTTGTTAAAATAGAAGCAACAGGTGATGTCGCAAATGAACAAAATGATCTTTTAGAATACGAAGACTACAAAGAAGAATTGGAATAATTTATGAAAAATTTTTTAGTACATAGTGATGAAGTAAAAAAAGAAATGCTAAATAGCATTAATGTTGAATCCATTGAGGATTTGTTCAAACAAATTCCGCAAAAAGCTCGTATGAGCGAATTAGGCTTTGAAAATCCTCTAAGTGAAATGGAAGTACAAAAAAAGATTAAATCTCTAGCTAAAAAAAATAATACTGATTTTGTAACTTTTTTAGGAGCTGGAACTTACAATAAATTTATACCGGCTTGCATTTCTCAAGTTGCAAACAGATTTGAATTTTTGACAGCATATACTCCATATCAACCTGAGATTTCTCAAGGCACACTTCAAGTTATGTACGAATTCCAAACAATGATTTGCAGACTTACAGGAATGGATATTTCGAATGCAACAATATACGATGCTGCAAGTGCCTGTGCTGAAGCTATATTAATGGCAGTTAGAATTTCTAAAAAAGACAAAGTCCTTGTATCACAAAAATTAAATCCCGAATACATTGATACTGTAAAAACATACTGCTGGGCTAATAAAATTGAATTGGAACTATTTGATGAAATTCCTTCAAATACTAATGATTATGCTTGTATATTAGTTCAAAATCCAGATTTTTATGGAGAAATCAAAAAGATTGAAAAAACTAATGACACTTTATTAATTGTTTGTACAGATATTTCTTCATTAGCAATTTTAGAACCTCCGACTCAAGCTGATATAGTAGTTGGAGACGTCCAAACTCTTGGAATTCCTATGAGCTTTGGCGGACCTCACGCAGGATTTATTGCTTGCAAAGAAAAATTCATGCGCCAAATACCTGGACGTCTTGCGGGAAGAACTGTTGATGCGGATGGAAATCCTGCATATTGTCTTACTATTCAAACTAGAGAACAACATATTAAAAGAGAAAAAGCAACAAGCAATATTTGCTCTAACCAAGCATTAATAGGACTTTGTGCAACTTTATATCTTACTGTAATGGGAGAAAAAGGATTAAGACAAGCATCATACTTATCTGCTAAAAATGCACACCTTTTATCTAAAAAACTTGCAGATAAAGGAATAAAAACTCTTAATTCACAATTTTACAACGAATTTGTAATCCAAGTTGATAATGCAGATAAAGTATTAAAAAATCTAAAAGAACACAATATTATCGGTGGTTTAAAAATTGATAATAATAAAATTCTTGTATCTACAACAGAAATGATTACAGAAGAAGATATTGAAAATTATATCAAATATATTTAGGCTTCTTTAAAAGTATTATAAAAAATAGTAAAAGCTTTCTTGGGTGTTTCAAAACGTTTAATGGAACACCCTTTTATTAAATACATATGCTCATCAGTTTCAACCATTAAATTAATTCTTTTTCTGGTTTTATTCCATTTTTGTACAAAGTTAGAAATTACTTCACTAGGATTTGATAATTTTACTTCTAATAGCCCATTTACTTGGGATACAGTAGGTCTTTTTACCTCTTTCTCATCAACGTAAACAGTTGTAAAACTATGTTTTACTTCAGGAGGATTATCAATTGATGCCTTAAAAGACAAATTAGTTTCTAATTCCATAATAATAACATCTTGCATAATATTAAATCCTCTAAATTTTTATAAAGTCACATTATTTAAAAAACTGGGCGATACGTGACTCGAACACGTGACCCCCACAACGTCAATGTGGTGCGCTACCAACTGCGCTAATCGCCCAAAATATATTTAATTGTCAATCAAAAACTCCATTTTTGATTAGGTGCGCAACCCCTCTCGAAAAAAGATTATCAATCTTTTCTCTTGGCAGAGTGCTAATCGCCCGCGTTTTTGATGACTCAAGATGATAAAACTCTACTTTTAATAATTTAATTAGTAAAGAATCCACCTGAGATATTTTCAATAAATCAATTATAGCACAATATTTCTAAAAATGCATAGCATCAACTTGTTTTAAAATATTTTGAATATCTTTCACTAACTCAGCTTCAATAAACAATAATTCTTGTTTTGTATAATCTTCATTTTCATATCTGACTTTTGCAATTTTTGACATTACAATCTTATTGAATGATAAATAATTTGAAGCAAATTCAATGATATCAACAGCTCTGTATGGTACAGCACTGTCATGAAGTCTTAATACAGATCTAAAAATTACAAGTAATGTTTTTATTACATTATTTAAAAGTTTTTTCATTTCTCTATCTGATTTAACATTCATCAAGAAATTATTTTTATATTTTAATAAAAGATTTTTTAATTCTGATTCACATTGCAAACGTAAAAAGTATTTATTTATACAAATAGTTGGAATCAAATCCTCTCCATATATAATTCTATAATTTTCCTTAATATCAGCATATTCAATTGCATATACATCAAAAGATGAATACCATTCATCTCTATTCATGATTACAGGAATAGGATTTTTTCCTTTTACCCATTTTTTTACAGGTTTTGATATATCGTATAAATTTTCAGCAGTTAATTCATTGGTTACAATCATCAAATTAAGATTAGATTTTGCATCTTCTACATTGGCTTGAGATCCAAAAGCAATAACAGATACAAGATTTTCACCTAAAGTATTTTTTAATTCTTCAATAAATTTATCCAAGTTTTTCATTTTTAATCCTTTTTATCATTAGTTATTTATACGACTACCAACTACCTGAACAACCTGATCCGCCGAAGCCACCGCCTCCGCCGAAACCACCAAAACTACCGGAATTAAATCTTCGTCTTGGGGATATAATTGCCATGATTATAGCTAAAGGAAATGCCCACCAAGGAGTTTTTTTTGAACGAGAACTACCTTGAGAATTAGCATCTTTTGACAATTGGGGTGGACAATAGCCTTGAGTTTTAAGAGTTACACCTTCAGCCTGAGCAACAGTTTCAGCTAATACATAAGCGCCACGAGTAATACCCTTTTCATAATCCTCACGCTTATAATATGGGAAAATATCATTATCTCTGATATTTTCTAAAGTTTGAATACTTATTTTATCCTCAAGACCAGTACCCAATTCAATTCGCATTCTCCGTTCTTTAGGTGCTGTTAAAAATACCATGCCGTTATTTTTACCAACAGCTCCTAATTTATAAGAACGACCAATATCAAGTGCGACTTCTTCAACAGTTCTACCATTCAATGATGGCAAAGTAACTACAACTAAATCTGCTCCAGATTTTTTTTGCAAATCCCAAAGTGTCATGTTTAAATCATTTTCCACTTGTGGAGATAAAATATTTGCTTCATCTGCAATAAAACCTGTAAATTTTAAAGTAATTGCATTCGCAGACAAGCAATTTAAAATCAATAATCCTAAAATTAATAACCAGCACCTTTTTAACATAATTTGATACTAGCATTGATTATATATTTTGTCAATAACTATTCAATAATAAAAATAAGCAATAAAAAAAGGCGACACCCAGATTCGAACTGGGGGATAAGAGCTTTGCAGGCTCCTGCCTTACCACTTGGCCATGTCGCCACCTCGTTACTTTATAATACGAAACAAATAATAAAAAGTCAAGATATAGAATAAAAAAATAACCGCTATTGCTAGCGGTTATTTTAGTTATTTATTTCTAATACTTATTTAGTTGCGTAATAATCTCTTACAACACCTTCATAAGCATCTTTGTAGATTGCTTTAATATCTTCCATCAATGGGTATGCTGGGTTAGCACCTGTACATTGATCGTCGAATGCAAGTTCTACCATTTCATCTAACTTAGCGTTAAAGTCAGCTTCTGATACACCGAAATCTTTGATAGAATTTGGTAAGTTGATTGATTTCATCAATTTATCAATTGCTTCAATTAACAATTCAACTTTTTCATCATCATTTTTACCGCCTAAGCCAAGTTCGTCTGCAATTTGACCATATTTAGCTTTTGCATTAGGGAACTTGTATTGAGGGAAGATACATTGTTTTTTAGGACAATCAACTGCGTTGTATTTAATTACTTGTCTGATTAACAATGCGTTAGCTACACCGTGAGGTACGTTAAACATAGCACCTAATTTGTGAGCCATAGAGTGGCA
>CALVBI010000006.1 GCA_944325735.1 Candidatus Gastranaerophilales bacterium
GTAAAGACTCACATCGGTGAAAATACTTGGCGGGCCACCGCCTGGGAAGATAACTCGTTGCCAGCGCCTTGTTTAAAGAGAACTTAAATTTATTTTAAGTTCTCTTTTTTTGTTATAAATTATTAATTGACTTTTCTCATTTCATTATTAAATCATGAGTATGTTTATATTGGAGTTTTTCAAAAAGAATAAAGTTTGTCATCATGAGAATGTTCGTCCTGATGTTGATTTTGCTTATTGTCCAGATTGTGGAGAGTTGATTGAAAATCAGTGGTATCTGATTAGATGTAATTGCTGTGGGGTTAAATTAAAAGCGGTAATGAAAAATGGTGAGATCATCCCTGAAAACCGTTTTTGTCATAATTGTGGAGCAAGAGAATATCTTATTGAAAGAATTTCGAAGATAAATTTTATTGATATTAGTTATGCTGTCTTAGTTAAAGCAATTGTAAGGAACAATTTATCTAAGTATACTCAAAGTTGGGTGGAAACTGATTTTAGAACATCAAATTACAGACCAAGACTGCTGCAACAATTCCTATAAAATCAGCTAGCAGGCCTACTATTAGTGCATATCTCAGCTTTGAAATCCCTACTGCTCCAAAATATACTGCGAGTATATAAAATGTAGTTTCGCTTGAGCCGACCATTATTGCTGCTAATTTTGTCGCATATGCATTTGGTCCTAAATTGTGAGCTATGTCTGAAAAAACTCCTAGTGCTGCTGAGCCTGATAGTGATCTTACAATCATAATTGGGATTGTGTCTGCAGGTATATTAAAATGTGTTAGTATTGGTTTTAATACATTACCTGTCATTTCAATTATTCCAGAAGCTCTAAACATTGATATTGCAACAATTATTGCTACAAGATATGGAATAATATTTACTGCAACTTTAAAACCATCTTTTGCGCCATCTGTGAATGTTTCATATAGTGGAACTCTTTTTATAAGTCCTAATGTTAAGATTAATATTATTATTGATGGTAGTGCCCAAAGGGAGATTATGTTCATTATTGTTTGAAACATTAATTATCCTCCGTTGGTTTTTCTTTTTGAGGTATCCATAATTTTTGGAATACTTTCGCAAGGATGATGGCACAAATGAATGCTATTGAAGTTACTAAAAGAGTTGGTGCAATTATTTCTGTTGGATTTTTGTAGTCAATGCCTATTAAAATAGCAATTACTGTTGCAGGTATTAATTGAAATCCAGCTGTACTCATAGCTAGAAACATACACATTGCATTAGACGCAGATGTTTTATCTGTGTTATGTTTTTGTAACTCTTCCATTGCTTTTATACCGATAGGTGTTGCAGCATTCGCAAGTCCAAATGCGTTAGCAGTGAATGTCATTGCAATATCACCAATTGCTGGCGAATCATCTGGTATTTCGTTAAATAATCTTTTTGTTACAGGTTTTATTACTTTTGCTATAAATTTTATTAATCCGCATTTATCAGCTATTTTCATCATCCCGAGCCAAAATGCCATTATGCCAATTAGAGAAAACGCTACTTTTACTGATAATTCAGCTCCTGTTAGAATTGAATTTACTACATCTGTAAGTTTCCCGTTTATGGCTCCGCAAATAATTGATATTACAATTAGAAAATAGAAAATGTAATTCATATTTGTATTAAACCATTAAATACAATTGTGGTCAATATTAATGTCTATGGTGTCTATGTGGTGGGTCGTAGTGTCTGTGATGGTGGTGATGAGGCGGTAATGGATAGATTACTCCAGGGACTGCAACTGGCATATATATTGTATTTTTTTGAGTTTCTTCATAGTCATCCATTATAGCTTTATATTCATTATAGTTAATTGTATTTGGATTTGACTCATCTTCATTGTATTCTTCTGATAAGATATTAAATTGTCTTGCAGTATAATCTATTTGATTTTGTGAAAATGGAATATATCTCATATATTTGTTCCAATTGTTTTGTTCAATATTAACTATTTCTTGTGTTGACAATGTTCCATTTTCGTTAATATCTAATTCGTTAAAAATTTCTCGTTTAGTTTTGTTCTGATTTAAATAATTTTTGTCTCCGGTTTTAAAACAATCTGGAATATTATACATTGGTGTGTTAGTTACAGGAACTGTTATATAATTTATTGGAGGATAATATATTTGAGCATTCGCTTCTTCTGCAGGGATTGCAGTGGCTAGTGCTATAGCTGCAGCTCCTGCGGCATTTCTTAATTTATTAGATTTCTTATTATCCCCATAAAAATTAGGATTTGTATGATAATTTTGTATAGCTGTAATTCTCATATAATACCCCTTTATATTTTGACCACATGAATATAATAGTCAATAAAAATTTTTTTTGTTTATTCATTAAGAAATTTTTACATACAAAAAACGGGACTATTTTATAATCCCGTTTTTGTTTTTAATTAATTTAATTTAGATTAGTGGCAGCAAGAGCATTCTGAGCAAGTGCAACCTAGAGCTTCTTTAGCTTCTTCTAATCTTACTTTAATACGACCGTCAACAGCGATACCTTCACCGGTTGTTTCAGAAATTAACAATGGGTTAATATCTAATTCATCGATGAATTTGAAATCGTTTACTAATTGAGATAATCTCAATAATGTTTCTTGAATTTGGTCGATTTGAGCAGGTTTTGTACCTCTAGCACCTTCTAACAATTTGTATGCTTTTACTGATTTAATCATTTCTTCAGCATCAACATCTGTTAAAGGAGCAATTCTGAAAGTTACGTCTTTCATAACTTCTACGAATACACCACCTAAACCGAACATCATCATTGGTCCGTATTGAGGGTCTGTTGCGATACCGCAAACCATTTCACGGTTACCTTTAACCATTTCTTGAATGATTACACCTTCAAGACCTTCAAGCAATCCTTTTGCTTCAAGTCTTTCAAGTAATCCTTTGTATTCTTTTCTTAATTGTTCTTCTGATTTGATGTTAACAACAACACCGCCTACATCTGTTTTGTGAGAAGTTGTTTTTGAAGTCATTTTCATAACAACTGGATATCCGATTGAATTTCCTAATTCTACAACTTCTTCTTCATTTGTAGCTAAGCCGTATTTGCAAGCTCTGATACCGTATGCTTGTAATACGTCGATTGATTCAAGTGTTGTAAGTTGTGCTCTGCCTTCTGCTAAAGAGTTTTTAATAATTTTTTCAACTTTAGCTCTGTCTACATCGTAGCAAGGAATTTTGCCTTCTGGTCTTTCCATCCATAATCTTTGTTGATTTAATCTGTTTAAACCGTCAGCAGCTTCTTCTGCATACATAAAGAATGGCATATTAACATCCATATCTGACAATTTTGAGAAGAATTCATTTTTAGTCATGAATACACCAATAACCGGTTTTTCTGGATGTTCTGCTTTAATTTCCATTAAGGCTTTAGCAACATCAATATCTTTCAAGCCTAAGAATGGAAGATAAATTGTGATAATCATATCAACATTTTCATCAGCAATAACTGTTTCTAATGTTTGTTTGTAGTGTTCGATAGGAGCTGAAGCAATCATATCGATTGGGTTTTTAACTGATGCTGCAGATGGTAAGAAGCTTCTTAATTTATCTTTTGTAGCATCAGAAATTTTAGCCATTTGCATACCGTATTCACATACAGCATCTGTAGCCATAATTCCAGGACCGCCTGAGTTTGTGATAATTGCAACTCTGTCACCTTTTGGAATAGGGCAGTTTGCAAATACTTTTGCTGTTGCAAATAAGTTTTTCAAAGAAAATTCTCTGATTACACCTGATTGATGTAATAATGCTGCTGCAGCTTTATCAGCACCTGCTAATGAACCTGTGTGAGAAGATGCTGCAGATGCACCTGCTGCTGAACGTCCAGATTTTAATGCTAAGATTGGTTTTTTCTTAGTTACTCTTGAAGCTAATTTTCTGAAGTTAGCTGGGTTTTGAATTGATTCCATGTAAAGTAGGATTTGTTCAACATCTTTATCATTTTCCCAGTATTCAATAGCTGTTTCAGCATTAACATCAGCTTGGTTACCAATTGAAATGAATTGAGCAAAACCAAGGTTTAAGTCTTTCAAAATGTTTAAAATACCGCCGCCTAAAGCACCTGATTGTGATACGAAACCGATGTTACCACGTTCTGGTAAGCTTTCTGCGAAGCAGCCGTCCATTCTGATTTCAGGGTTAGTATTTACAACACCTAAACAGTTTGGACCTACACATCTCATACCATATTCTTTAATTTTAGCAACTAATTGTTTTTCAACTTCTGCACCTTCAGCTCCTGTTTCTTTGAAACCTGCTGTGATGATACATAAGCCTTTAATACCTTTTTCATGGCATTGGTCAATTGTTGATAATACAAATTTTGCGTTTACAACGATGATTGCAAGATCTACTTCTCCAGGGATTTCTAATACTGAAGTGTATGCTTGTAATCCTTCAATAATACCACCTTTTGGGTTTACAGGATAAATTTTTCCATTGAAATTGTATTCCTGTAATCTTTTCATAATATCAGAACCGATAGTATGTTCTTTTGTTGATGCACCGACAACCGCAATTGATTTCGGTTTCATGATTTTGTCTAAAAGATTCATGTTCTTTCCTTTCTTTTCTTCTTATTTTATTTATTCGTCTTGCATTATTTTCATAAATTTTCGACCTAATTTATTAAAAAAATTTCGAGTTTTTTCTGTAAATGTTGGGGGTAAGTTAGCTAATTTTTTATCAAATTCTTCAATTGCATTTTGTGCTGCAATATCATAAAAATTAACATTTTGGCTCATTGTTACAATTTGTCTGTGAGCGTTTCTTTTTCCTAAATCTTTTTCTTTTTGGGCTATTATGTGAACTGTTCTTTCTGCATGATCTTGTTTGATGAATAAGTCATATGGTTTGTCTGCGATCATTTTTTTCATTGTGTCAAAATGTTGTCTTACGAATTTACAAGGTTCATAACTTAAATCAGGATCTACAAATATTTTACCTTGAAAGTTTGTTTTATTTTGACTTTGATTATTAATTTTTTGTACTTGCATTTTGTTTCCTCAAACTAATATCCGTTAACTATCCATTCTCTTACACGGAATTTAGCACCTAAGTCAGTTGCAATTTTTTCACAAGTTTGTAAATCTAAATGTCTGCCTTTGTATCCTTCTACGACACTTGCAACTACTGATATATTTTCATCAGCACAAGCTTTAATGAATTTTTTTACTTCCTCATAGGCTTCGTCAAATTTTGGTTGAGAAAGTTCATCATATTCTTCTTTTGTTGCTCCGTTTAAACTTACTGAAAATTCATCAATAAGCCCTTTTAATTCAGGTAATACATTGCGTTTGTATACAAAATTTGCATGACCATTTGTATTTACTCTAATTTTTGTTTCGGGGTATTTTTCTTTAATATATTTAGCTACTTCTTTTAATTCTTCCAATTTTAACATTGGTTCACCGTACCCGCAAAAAATAACTTCTTTGGTAGGTTCAAATGTCTCAAATTGTTGGATAACATCTTTAGCAGTTGAATTTTCATCATCAAGCCAAAGCTTTTGTCCTACTACATCGTCTTTGTCTTTTCTAAGGCAAAAGATACAGTCATTTGTACATCTGTTAGTAAGATTAATATAAATTTTTTTATCAAGTAAATATACTAAAGTGTTTGCCATGACAAGCCTTTCGATATTAAAATTATCGCACAGGCAAAAATTTTTTACAAGCAATTTTACTTGAAAAATGTGTTAATATATATTATAATTTATTTATAGTCAAGTTTAGGAAAGGGGCAAGTTATGAAAAGATTTAGTGCAAGAGTTTTACAAAATTTTGCTGTATTTTCTGATAATCAAATTGTCGGGGGGGGGGCAATTTAAAGCTTGTCCCACAAGGCTTTTGCAAGGTTGAAAAATTTATAAAAAAATGTTATATTGTTGATATGAAACATCACAACTTTGCATTCACACTTGCAGAAGTTTTAATAACTTTAGGAATAATAGGTATTGTCGCAGCAATGACAATGCCTTCTTTGATTGCGAATTATCAGAAAAAACAAACGTCAGCCCAATTAAAAAAGGCATATTCAACATTTGCTCAAGCATTAGTATCTTCTCAATATGATAACGGTAATTCTTCAGAATGGGAAACTACGGAACCATCAAGTACTTATGATGATAATTTAAAATATTTTGAAACTTATTGGAAGCCGTATTTAAGAATAGTAAAAATGTGTAAAACAATGGCAGAGTGCGGATATGATATTACAGGATATGCAACTCTCGCTAATAGAAATACTTTTAATTATTATGGACAGGCTAGTAATGTCCCAGGGTTTATTTATGGAGATGGAACTTATGCTTATCTAAGACCATATAGTTATAATTCGACATCTGATAATCCCCAACTTTTTCAAATGTTATTAATTGATTTGAATGGGCCTAAAAAGCCTAATATTATAGGCAGGGATGTTTTTCAATTCCAAATTAATATAAGCAAAGGTGTAATTTCAGGTTTCGGGGATAAAAATAATTGTACAATATCAAAGATAAACAATAATGTTTCAGAAAATCCACGTTCTTGTGGTCAAAAAATCTTATCTGACGGGTGGGAAATATTGGATGATTATCCTTGGTAGAATTATTTTTTCTTTTCATTAGAATAATCGGCAGTTCCTGGGAATTTATTTTGACCTGTTGTCATTCTTGTAATCCAATACTGCATTTTTGGAATAAGCGTTGATAAGAATAATGCTGATACTGCAAAACCAACACCCCAGTTAAATGTATTTTTAATAAAGTTTTCTCGGCAGAATTTTTTCAATGTATTTGAATCAATTTCCTTACCTTGTTTTTCTGCTTTTTCAACAAGTTTAGTAACATAATGTACAATATCTTCTTTTAAGTCTTTTAATTCTTCATAATTTACATATTTGTATTTATCAGTAGATGCATTTTGGGTTGCAACGCTAAATACATTTTGTAAAAATTCAGGCATGTTAATCGCGCCTTCTCTGAAGACATCTTTAATTTGATTTTTAGTAAGAACTGCAACTCCTTCAACTTCAGGTTGTAATTTTGACATTCTTTCTGCAAGATTTGTGTAATTTTTGATTTGTTCTGCAGAGAAGTGCTTGTGATTTTTCAAATAATCTTTGAATGTATCAAGAGTTACAACTTTATGTTCATTGAATTTTTGAAGTAAATCTTTATCAATATAACCAACATTTGAGTTGTCGCCAAATACTTTTTGAGAGAATTTTTCGATACTCATTTTGCCGTTATTTTCATCTAAGACAGCTTGAAGCAGATCTGTGACTTGTTTTGCAGCTACAGGGTCAAGTCTTGTTTTTCTGCCATCCTCTAATAAATTAAGCCATCTGTTAATATTTGGCATACTAAACATGTAGAAATAAATTGATGTTAAATCTCTGAATAAAACTTCAGTTCTTTCATGGTTATTTCTTGAGCTGATAGCTCTACCTCCTGCAATACCGGCATCTGTAGAAAGAAGTTGATATGTAGGATCATTTTCAAATTTATTTGCTACTGATAGTAGTGTATTGTAATTCATTCCGAATGAAACATTTTTATTGCTTTCGGATTTAATGAATTTATCCATTGATACTTTTGGTTGTGTTTGGGTATCAAATGGGTTATTAGTAATATTATTTTGAGGTTTTGTATCTTCGTTATTAAAATGTTTTTGGTGATAAACAGCTGTTATGTGCTGATTTATTTTTGGGACTACAAGTCCTACTAATACGTTTGCAAGTAGGATACTTGAGCCTATTTTAAGAGCTTTAAATACTGCAATTTGATTTTTTGTAAGATTTTGAATTAATTTTCCGGTTTTTCCTTCAAGTTTTGCAGCTTCTTTTAATTTTTTATCATCATATAAGAAGTTTTTAAGAGGTTTTCTAATACCGTCTTCTTGAGCATCAAAATCAGCTGTATGTAAATTTAAAATTCTTTTGCCGATATGATCGTTCATTTTATTGAACATTTTTACGCCGGCAAACCAGAATAATGCTCCGATACTTTCTTCGGTAAATCTTTCTCTAGCTTCTTCAAAACCGCCTCTTTTATATGCTTGTAGAGTTCTTCCACCAGTTACGAAACACTCTAACATGATTAATGGTGCAAGGCTCCTGCTCGCAATTCCGCGAACAAATCTGCGAGGATAACTAAAATTTGATATTGTTTGAGGGGTTATATTCATATTTTTTTCCGTTAGAATAATTTATTTAATATTCCTGAAAAAATTTTTTTGCCTAATATGGGGATTTTTTTAATATTTTGTTACAGGAAAAATGTATCATGAACACTAATTAAGTTTTGTTAAATTTGGTTAATTAATTAGCAATGTTTTTTCTTTAGTGTTTTTGATACAATGTGACAAGAAGGTATGTGTTATGCAAGTTAATAAAATTGGAAATAATATAGACCAGACTTATATTTCAGACAAGAAAAGAGACCAAAAAATTAAAACAGGCGTAATGCTTACATCTGCTTTAGGAGTGGGGACAGCTTTAGCTCATGTTGCTAAAAGGCAAGGTTTTTCTTTATCACCATCAAAGATAATGCATACACCAGTTAAAGATTGGGCGATATTTGGTTTGTACAATAAAAATAAGCCTGAAAGAAAAATATTACATTTAGATGATCCTTTAGATATTATAGAAATTGCTTCAGCTTCTGTAGTTGGAGGTTTAGCAGGCGGAGCTGTTTTTGATGATAAAAAACATTTAAAATCAAAATTAAAAGAATCAGTAAATCAGCTTTTGGGTAATGTATTAGTTCCTATAGCCTGTGTTGGAGCTATTTCTAAGATGTATGGAAAACATAAGGAGAAGATTCTGGATTATGTTCCTCAATTTAAAGGAAGTGGAAATTTCTCAAAAATATCTAATAAAGTTTTAAAAGCATTACCTGCATCTATATTAACAATAGGTTCATTGGGATTAGGCATTTTTGCAGGTAATAGAGTTTCAAACGTTTTAAATGAAAAAATATTTCATAAAAAGGTGAAAAGAGATATCAAAACATCAGATTTTGCTCCACACGTTGATGATTTAGGTATGGCAATTTCAATGATGTCTGAAAAATCTCCGTTTTCATCATTTGTACAAAGAGTTGTTCCTTTATTCTTGTGTGTGCCAGGGATAGAAGTTGGAACTCATAGAGAAGAATAAATGATATAAAAATAAATTAAAAATAAGAGAATCTGTTGATAATATTTATTCTTCAACAGGTTCTTTTAATATATCTGCATATTTTTGTAAATCATCAAGTAGTGGTTGATATTTTTCAGTTAAGCTGTTTCTTGTTTTATCTCTGTTTTGTTCATTTTCAGCCATAACTTGCATATCTATTTTTGCTTGCAGAGCTTTTTTTAGTAATTCTGGAATATTTAGTGCTGTAGGATTTTCACTTGCAAGATTTTCGTAATATTTATCTAAATAATCAGCACTTATACGTTCTTTCCAATTTTCTTCTCTTTTAGATCCACCTATGTTATATGTAACATCTGTGATACCTAAAAGATCTGCAAATGAAATTTGGAATTTAGGAGTTGTCATAAGTTCTGCAAATTTTGCTCTTACGCGTTCTCTATCATTTGTATTGTATAATTCTTTTAATTGATTTCTAATATCTCCGATGTTTTTTCTTCCATCATCCATATTTAAATAACCTGCAAGATAATCAGGATTCCAAGGTTCTTGTTCTCTTGTATATTCTCCTTTAGAGCCATCTTTCATATCTCCAATACGCTGCATATAAGTCATTGCAGGCATGTTATCGTGTGAGCCCATTAAATACCAATCATTTTTTCTTCCTTCTCCCAATAATTTTTGTGATTTATTCCAGTCAATATTTTGAATTTTTGGAAGATTTAATTGGTGTTCATATATTTGAACAAATCTGCTAGGATAACTGCATATATCTTCCCATACAGGCATGTCAGGAGTAATTCCTTTTTTTCTTAATTCAGGTAGAATTAATTTTTCAAGTAATTTTGGATAATACCAATTTTTGTCATATTCATCTTGTGGATTTTTAGGATCTCTTAATTCAGAAATATATTTTTCAACATTGTGGTTTTTATTTCCACCGTTTACAAATTCTTCATCTGATGCAGTTTTTGAAAGAATATAAGGTTCAATTAATCCCATAGCGTGGTCAATTCTGATATTTTCACAAAATTCTAATGCATAAGCCAATTTTTCTTTTAAGAATTTTCCACCATCTCCAAGTTCATAATTGTTATTTTTGAATATTTTTCTAGGATCAATTACCGGGATAAACCATCTTTGAGATTTCCCGTTACTTTCTCTTGCTCCCATTTCCCAGTCTTTTAGGAAAATATCTTGATATCTCCATCTATCCATTTTTGAACAACCAACTAAAAGGTCATTGATGTATTTGAATCCTTGAGTATCACGCCAATCTTTATTTTCTTTAATTTGTTTTGTTGCAATAAATTGTTCAAATTTGTATTGTTCAATTTCATTTTTGTTAGCTTCTACAAAATCATTATATTTTTCAATAGCCTCAAAATCCCCTTTACGAATATTTGGGATCATGTTTTTATCTGCTTCATCAGGCCATTCTTCAAATCTATCAGTTCCGTATTTTCTTGAAAGAATATGGAAAATACCTTCATCTGTTAATCTTTCATCATGTGTATCAATAAATTTATTGAATTCTTTATTTAATGCAAGGGCTTCAGGCTGGCCTTTTGCAACTTTTGCTTTAAAATTACTATAGCTTTCTTTTAAAGCTGTATTGTAAGTTTTGAATGCTTCATTGAAATCAGTCATATCATAATTTTTATCACTAATTTCTGGAAGTTTAGTTACACTATTATATGTTTCTTCTGAAAGAATTTTTCCGTATTTATCTTTAGTTAATTCTCCTAAATCAATAAATAATTTATTTTTAGCGAATGCAGATGAATTATATGGTGATGGTTGAATTTCTCCATTTATAACCTCAAGTTCTCCTCCAGGGCCAAGTTGGTTTCCGTTAAAACCATAAAGTGTTAGGAATTTTATATATTCTTTCGCTGCATTACCATATGGAGAACCAATGTATGAATCTCTTCCAAGTGCAGGGAAACATGAGCCATGGGTAATAACAACTCGTTCTTTATTGCCTAAAGCTTCATAAGTTCTGTCAATTGTCTGTTTTAGTCCTGGCTCTTCTTCTTTTGTCGGACGTCTACGAAATGTTATTTGATTATTATTTATCCCTAATACACGCATGTTATTATCAAACCCCAAATAAAAATTTTTTTGCTGATATGTGAAGTATTATTAAATTTCTGATATTACTTCTATTTGAGCATTACAACCAATTTCCTCTCTTGATAAAACTGTGATGTTATTGAGATAACTGCTCAAAAGAGTGAAGATTAAATGTCTAAATTCTAATGGTACAAGTAGTTTTGGATTATTAATATTAAATTGTTCCATTTTTTTAGAAATTTTTTCTGCTAAAGTTTCAGCAAAACCTGCATCAATTCTTATTATAGCATCATCACTTTCATCAAAATTCGGCATGAATTTATCTAAAGTTTTATCTGAAATCTCAAATGCGTTGATTATGCCATCAGCATTTTTGTTATACTGGCAAATTTGTCTTGAAAGTGAAAGTCTTATTTTTTTGATTAAATCAGATTTTGTTGTTTCTTGTGCAAAATCATTTATTTTTTCAAAGATATATGTAATATCTTTGATTGAGATTTTTTCTCTAATTAAGCTTGTTAAAATAAATCTTAAATCTGATAGAGAAACAAAATCTGGGATTATGTTTGAAATTAAAAAGTCATTAGTATCATTTACGACGTTAATATATTTATCTAAGTCTTCATAATCCAGAAGATCATCAACATATTTTATTGCACAATATTCTAAAGCTCTTGCAATAAATTCTGATCCGGAAATTCCATTTTGCCAGAAATCTTTTGTTTTATCTTTTTCTATCCAAATAATTTTTTTGCCTGTTATTTGATCAGTATCAGTTATTGAATTTTTAATTTTCTTATCAAGATGTAAATCGTCTGCAAAGAACATTAAAAATTGAGGATAAACACAAGATTTAAAAACATCTGTTCCTCGAACTCTAATTGAAAATTCGTAAGGATTAAGATTTTCGTCATCTTTGAATACAATTTTAGGTATTACATATCCAAGTTCTTCTGTTAATTTTAATCTGGATTTTACAGTTTCAGCAACAAGTTCTTCTTCTTGAATTTCGCTGTCAGGATCAATATATCCTAAAATTTCTTCACTTAGGTGAATTGATAGTTTTTCTTCTTTAAGTTTAGAATACATTGCATCAGGTGAAGTAGCTTTTGCTAGTTTTAATTTCAATTCATCAAGTTCTTTTAAGCCTGCAGATATTTTGTCATTGAGTTTTTTTCTATTTACAGAAGCCGGAGCCTCCCCTTCGAGTTCTGTTTTTATTTTAGCTATTTTAGCTTTTTGATCTTTGATTTTGCTTTGAATATCAAGACACATTTCATATGGAGATAGTTCTGGAGAAAGCATTTTTTCCATCTGACTTTTAAATGTAGAAATATTAATTGTATCAGCATTTATTTCATTATTAGAAGGTGATGCTTCTTTCATAAAAATGCAGTGACAAAGTATTTGACCGTCATCGTTTTCAACTTCTTGCATGCTGTATAATTCCCAATCATTCATTGACATTTCATTCAATAAGTTTTGAAGTTCTTGGGTATTTTCACTTGAGCATGTTTTAATCACATACTGCATTTTTTTATTTAGCATAATTACTCCTTAGTTTTTGTCATTAGCAATTAATATTTTTAATGCTTCGATTGCTGTTTTAATTGCTTTATCAGTGTCGTGAACAACTGGATTTTCAAGATTAAGTTTTTCTCTTTCCTGATTAGCTACAGTCAGAAATACAGATCCTACTCTTACTTTTAGGAAACTACCAACTATAAACAAGGCAGCTGATTCCATTTCAGAAGCTAAAGTCCCCATTTTTTTCCAAGCTTCCCATTTGTTTAAAAGTTCGTAATTTACAGGCATTTTTTCAGGAGAGTGCTGTCCGTAAAAAGAGTCCTTGCATTGAACTACACCTGTATGATATTCATAATTTAAGTTTTTAGAAGCACTAACAAGTGAATTTATCACATCTAGATTCGCAATTGCAGGGAATTCAATAGGAGCATATTCTTTAGAAGTTCCTTCCATTCTAATTGCGCCTGTTGCTATTACAATATCTCCGCCTTTTACATTTGTGTCAATTCCACCACACGTGCCGACACGAATAAATGTTTTAGCTCCAATATTGACTAATTCTTCTAATGCAATAGATGCAGAAGATCCTCCTATACCGGTAGATGTTACGCTTACTTTTGTTCCGTTTAAATAACCGGTATAGGTTGTAAATTCTCTTCTGTCTGCTATTAATTCTGCATTATCAAAATAGGCGGCAATTTTTTCACATCGTTTAGGATCTCCCGGTAAAATTACGTATTCACCGACATCTCCTTTGTTAAGACCGATATGATATTGTTCTCCGTGTTCTGAGTATTTCATTGATTCCCTTTGTGTATTTTTAATTTTTGTGTAAACCGTTATTAAACGGTACTTTCCTAAAATTGTCCGCTTTTTAATTTTTGGATTACAAGATCAGAAATATCAACGCCGCCTACAAAAATTACTCTGTAATCAACAATTGCATCAAGTTTTTGTTCTACAAGAACTTGTTTTGTTGCAGCTTGAATTTTGTTGTATACTTGTTCTTCTTTTTGAGCTTTTAATTTCATGTAAGCATCTTCTTTTAACTTGAATTCTCTAGCTGTTTGAGCTTCAAAATTTTGTTTTTTCAATGGAGTATCTAAAGATTTGTATTGTTTTTCTTTATCTACCATATATTGTTGCATTTCAAGAGCTTTTGCATCAATTTCTTTTATTGCTTGTTGTGCAAAAGGAAAACCATCTTGAACTTTTTGATAATCAATGTAACCTACCCCAGCAGCATTAGCTTGATTGCCTAATGTTAAAAATAATCCTGCTGTCATTAATAGTGCTGCTAATTTGAATTTTTTCATTTAATACCCTCCTAAGGATTTTATATTAATACATTATGTCGCCTACACCAAAAGTAAAGTAACCGCTTCTACTGCCGTTATCACCCGGATTTGTAAGTGGAATACCATAATCGATTGATAATGGCCCCATTCCTGGAATATACAATTTCAAACCAACACCGGCTGATACTGCATAAAGTGGTCTATCGTAAATTTGATCTGTAATTGATGGGTTGAATATTTTACCTGCATCAGCCCATACCGTAAATCTTAAGTTGTTCAAGAAATTAATTCTTGTTCTGTCTAAGAATGGAATTGGAGTCGCAAATTCTGCACTACCCATAATGAATGCATCACCTGTACCTACACCGCTCATTTTAAAACCTCTGACAGTGTATGGACCACCTAATCTATATGCCATTACTTCAGGCATATTATCCCCATGGATTTTACCGCCACCTTTAGCTGTGAATGATAAAGATGATTTCTTTCCGACAGGAATATATTGTTTAACCATACCGGTTAATTTTCCGTGAGTTTTGTCGAAATCAATTACACCGATTTCTTCATCAAATCTTAAACTAGCCATTGTCCCTTTTCTTGTAACAGTTGCATTATCTCTTGTGTCATATAATAATGCAGGGCTAAGTGATAAGAATAGACCGCCTTCTAATTGTTTTGCACGTTCAGAAATTGGAATATTATATTTTGAATAAAGACTGCTGATTTTTTTGCCGTCGCCTTCAGAAACATCAATGTTTTCAAGTCCTAATGAGAATGTACTTGTAACGTGTTTATTAAATTTCATTCTATGAGCGACAGTTGCTTCTGCGCCGACTCTGCGTTCAATTGCAAGAGGTACTTGGTATGAACCAAAATCTCTATAGAAAATTTTACTCATTAAAGAAGTATCTGCGTTATAGAAATATGGTTTGAAGTAGCTTAATTCTGCTTGTAAATTCATTCTTCTTTTGATAGATGAATCGTTAAGAATAACACCTGTACCAGCTATACCATTTAAAGATAATCTTTCATTTCTACCTAAGAAGTTGTTATCAGAGATCCCAACAGATCCAAATACCCCAGTAACGGAATCGATACCACCACCTACTGAAATACTTGCTGTTCTTTGTTCTTCAATGTTAATTGTAATATCGTATTTGTCAGGATCTTCAGTTGGTTCTATTTCTCTTGTTACATCTTTGAATGCTTGGGTTGCGTATAATCTTACTAAATCTTCTTTTAGTAAGTTTTCATTATAGATTTGTCCCGGTTCTGTAAGAATATTTCTTTCAATTACATAATCTTTTGTTTTTTCGTTTCCTGAAATTAAAATTCGGTTTATAGTACCTTCTTTGATACTTATGTTTACAGTTCCATCAGGGTCATCTGATACTGAATCAATTCTTGCCAGAATATAACCTTTAGAGCTGTAACAATCTTGAATTTTTGCTATAGCCTCGTTAATCTCTGAAATATTTTGAGGCTTTCCTTTCATTGGTAAAAGGTATGTAAGTATTTCATCAGTAGAGATTACGGTATTACCTTCAATTGTAAAATCTGTAACTGGAGCATTTTCTTCCAAGACAATTTTTAAGGTAATACTGCCATCAGAATTATTTACAGGGATAGCTTTCATGTTTTCTGTGAAATATCCTAATTGGTAGATTGCTTTTAAATCTCTTTGGATTAGTTCTCGGCTATATGTGTCACCTTCTTGAAGTTTCATTTGTTGAAGGATAAGAGATTTATCGATAACATTATTTCCTAATATTTCGATAGTTTTAATAGTTTTTTTATCAGAAGTTTTATTTGTTTTTTTTACGGTAGCAGTTTCTGTTGGGGTGTTGTTATCAACGACAGTTTGAGTTGCACTAGGTGTTGGGAGGTCATGTACTTCTGTATCTTTTTTATCTCCCCAAAAATTTCCTTTTGCAACACTCTGAAGTGGACACATCATAACCAACAACAGGGCTATTAAAGATATATATATTTTCTTTTGTGATTTCAAAAAATCTCTACCTTAAAAACTTCAATAATACTATCCTAAAAATATTATATCATAAATTAAAAAAAGTGGAATACATAAATTAATTTAAACATTTTTTGTAAACATCATTTTTATTTAATCCATATAATTCAGATAAAATTATTGATATCTCTTTCGCTTTAAAGTTTTTCAATTTTAATACGGCTATTTTTTCATCAATATCTATGTCATCTGACTTATTTTCATCTCTGAATACAAGTCCAACTATTTCACCTTTTAGGGTATTATTATGAAAATATTCAATAACTTTCTCAGTGTTATCAATTACAATTTCTTCGAAAACTTTTGTTAATTCTCGACCTATTGCAACTTTTGAATTTGCCCGAATTTCTTTTACAATTTCTAAAGTATTTAAAATTCTGTTTGGTGAATCGTAGAATACTAAATCTGTTGTTTTGTATTTTTTTAATAGATTTTCTATTTGAGATTTTGTTCTAGGTAAGAAGCCTGCAAATGTAAAGTCTTCTCCAGTTCTTGGAACTTGAGAAAGGAAAGTTGCAACAGCATTTGCCCCTGCAAGTGCTGTAACTTTATAATTGTTTTTTCTTAATTCTTCAACTATTACAGCTCCAGGATCGCAAAATAATGGGGTACCGGCATCTGATACAAGTGCGATTTTTTTGCCTTCATTTAGTTGATTTAGAAAATAATTAATTCTTTCTTTTTCATTAAACTTATGATAAGAAATACATTTTGTTTTTATATCAAAATGGTTAAGCAATTTTTGTGTAACTCTAATATCTTCGCATGCTACTATGTCCACTGTATTTAAAATATCTATTGCTCTTTGCGTGATATCTTTAAGGTTGCCTATTGGAGTTGGAACTATATAAAAATCATATTCTTTCATAATTTAGTTAAATCTCGCTTCCATATCTTTTTTTAATCTATCTGTAATTTCTCTATAATCAATAGTTACAGGTGTTGGTTTTGATGTTTTTATTATATCTAAAAATATTTTTGCATTTTCTGGCTGTTTATTATCTAAAAAATATTTAGAATTTGCAGCATCTTTTCTAGCTGGAACTATTAGTCCACTTTGAGCAAATTTTTCACTGCTTTGTCTTGAAGATAGATAATTCACAAGTTTTATAGCTTCAGTTTTATGCTTTGATGATTTGGCAACTGACCAGCCAGATGCATCTAATTGTACAACGCTACCACAAGATCCTTTTGGAAATTGTGCAATATCCCAGTTAAATTTAGCTTCTTCTCTTAGTTTTGGAACCATCCAGCGGCCTGATAAATACATCCCAAGTTTTTCTTGTAAAAACATTTGTGCCATTGTTGCACTTGCACTTTCTGATTTTAAAGGTGCTGTATGATATTTCTTTCTTAAATCTGCATAAAAATTAATTGCATTTTGGCTTTCTTTTTTGTTTATTTCTTCTGGTAAAATTCCCCCACAATTGCTCATAAGGTATGGAAGATAAAAGAGCGGATCTTCTTCAAAGCTAATCCCAAAAGTATTTTCATCTGTTAGTTTTTTGCTAATTTCTAAAAAATCATTAAATGTCCAATTTTTATCAGGATATTTGATTTGTTTTTTATCAAATAAATCCTTATTGTAATAGACTACAAGATTTGAGACATCTCTTGGGATTGCGTATAATTTTCCATTCCAGCTTAGAGCTTGTATTGCTTGTGGATAAAAATTTGCATCTGCAGATAATTCTTCTAAAAGATTTGCATTAGCATAAATTGGCAAGTATAAATTGTTTATAAAAATTACATCAGGAGCTTTGTTTGAGGCAAAGAGCAAATGAATTTTTTGAAAATAATTTTGCGGGATATGCATAAATTCGATTTTTATATCCGGGTTTTCTTTTTCGAATTCTGATAACAACGGTTTCAAAATATCGGTTTCAGATTTTGAGCCCCAGCTTGCAAATTCGATAGTTGTTTTTGTTTCTTTTTTTGTGCAACCACAAAATGATATGCAGCATATAAAAAGAGTGCATAATATTAATTTAATTCCAGCTCTCACTATTTCTTACCCGTTATAATTCGATTAGTACGCCCATTTTATCGTTGTTTACTTCTACAAGAGATTTGAAGCCTTCGGCTTTTACCATATAGACGTTTGCATTGTCATGTCTTACTTGTATAGGGCTTGTTACGTTTTTATCAAATTTTTTCAATACAAATACTTCGTCATTAACTTTGCCAATTAATGCAGATTTACCGTCAAGATTTACGATATAAAAACCTTTGTTATCATCGATGTTAAAACCTGATTTTACAATTAGTCCGTTAATATAAGATGATTTTGTATCGTTATGCAATTTTGTAATAGGGTTGGTTTGTTTGGTATTTGAATCCTTTTTAGGTAATGGAATATCAAATTTAGGTATTGGTTTATTATTATTTATTGGATTTGTTGTAATATTTTGTTTGATTTCTTTTACAGATTTTTCTTTATCAATAATTGAGAAAAATTCATCAATTGATGACATGATATATTCTGAAGGTTTAAATTTCATTTTTACACCTCTGTTTTCTACATCTTCAACTTTTAAATTTGCATCTTTAAGGCTTCTTCTGTTAGAATGCAACAAAGATTCTCCTAATTCAATATTTTTTTGTTCATGGAGCGGTATTTCTTTTTCATATTTTTTGAATCTGCTTTTTATTTTATCTCTGCTTGTAATGTTTAGAGATGTTTTACGAGAATCAAATGCTTTAAATTTAATTGTTTTTTGAATAGCATCTTCTTCGTTTTGAACTTCAACGATTTCTGGTTTTATTGAATCGTTAGGAGAATTGTAAGCAGTTTCTTCTAACATTTGTTCAAGAGCTTTGCGTTTTTGTTCAATAATATCATTTTGAGCAGGTTCTGCAGGTGTTTTAATAAATGTATAATGACCTTTATTATTAGCTCTTGGTACAGGTTTTGCTGATTCATCCAAATATCTTTGGTATTTTTCTTGCCAAGATAATTCTGAATTATTTACGATATTATTATATTTTACAGTGTTTAAAATTGGTGGTCTTTTTGCTAGATGTTCAATAAATGAATCTTTTAGTTCTTTTGATTTAATTAGGGATGCTTTTATTAAGTTCAATACAAAAATAAAGCCTAAAATTGGTAATAGACCAAATTTTATAGGTTTAGGCAGATTTGAATTTTTAAATGCTATTAATTTATTTTTAATTTTTTCTTTAAGAGTTAAATTGTTTTCAATAGGTAATTCGCTAATATCTTTTACAGGTTCGTCAAAAGTTGTCCCAGCAATAGTATTAGTGTTTGATAAATTTTCTTGAGGAGCTTGTTCAAGTTCTTTTTGTAATTTTGTTTCTTGAATAAGTTCTGCTAAATATTCTTTTCTAACCTGTCTATCAGTTTTTTCAGGATTTATTTCTTTTAATTTAATATCAGGTTTTACAACTTTTTGTGCTTCTTGAATTTTTGGAATTTCTGTTTTAATAGGAGTAATATTTTCCTGTTTTGTTTTTTGTGTTGTTATTTTTTTAGTTGACTTTTGTATTGTTTGTTTACTTGCATTTTTATTTTGAACAGCTTTATTTACTGTGACTTCTGTTTTTTGAACAGTTTTTTGTGGTTGACTTGCAGGTTTTGCGATATTGTTTTTTACTGCATTTGCTTGTGCTATAAGTGTCTTATATTCTTTTTGTTCAGCTGTTACAGGTGAACTTTTTTGAGTATTTGTTTTAATATCAAGCGGTTTAGTTGTAATAAGAGTAACTTTAGTATAACCACCGTTTGTATCATTAACAGTTTTTACATCAACATTTGATACAAGATCTTTTACTCCGGTAAGACTTGAACTGCTATAACCGTTTGATTGAACTTTAGGGATAAGAATTACATATTTATTATCGGATTTTTTTCTAACTAATATGTTGTCATTATAATTGTTTGATGTAAATAAAGTTACATCAACAGAATTGTTAGAAGATCTTTTTAAATCCAATTGAACAAGGTTGTTATTTTCTGCATTTGCAAATGTCTCTGATACGGGAGCTGTTGCAAGTGCAAGCAATAATGCTATACCTACTATATTAGATTTTTTTAATACCATTTTCTACCGTTAAAAATTTTTCCCTATATTTATATATAATACTTTGACAAAGAAAAAATTGCCACTTTGTTAAAAAAATATACTTTTTATGTTACAATTAGTTTATGAAAAGTGGTTTTACAGCAATTATAGGTCGTCCAAATGTAGGTAAATCTACATTACTTAATCAAATTCTTGGGCAAAAAATTGTTATAGCAACAGACAAAGCTCAAACGACAAGAAAAAGAATTAAAGGTATTTATACAACAGAACAAGGTCAAATTGTTTTTATTGATACTCCTGGGGTGCATAAGCCTTTGAATAAATTAGGTGAGTTTTTGCTTGATGAGTCAAAAATGGCTGTGCCTGATGCTGATTTGATTTTATTTTTGGTAGACGGATCAGAACCTGCAGGTAAAGGTGATAAATGGATTGCTCAAAACCTTTTGCAAACTGATATTCCTATAATAATTGTTATGAATAAAGTTGATAAATTGAAAAAACTTAATAAAGTTGAAGAAAATTTGTTAACATATAAACTCTTGTTTGAAAAAAATTATCCTGTTGTAAAAATTTCTGCAAAGACAGGTAGAAATATTGATACATTGATTAAAAATATATATAAAAATCTTCCTGATGGAGATTTGTTGTATCCGGAAGATATTGTGACAGAAGAAACTATGAGAGATGTCACAGAAGAAATTATTAGAGAAAAGATCTTGTTGAATACTTCAGATGAAATCCCTCATTCAGTTGCTGTTAAGATTGAAAGTTATACTGAAAGTGATGATATAGATAGAATTTATGCAACTATTTATTGTGAAACAAAAAGCCAAAAAGGAATTTTAATTGGTAAGGGCGGAAGTCTGTTGAAAAAGATTGGAATGGAAGCTCGTAAAGATTTAGAAAATATTGTTGAAAAAAAGGTGTTCTTAGGTCTAGAAGTTAAAATAGAAAAAGATTGGCGTAAAAAACGAAGTGCTCTTAAAGACTTTGGTTACGAGCAAGAAAAATAATTTTATAATTCTAAAACGTTTAATAAATTAATGTCATCATTATTGTTTGTTTTAGTTGTATTTATGATGTTGTTTAAATTTTTCATTGTTTTTTCTGTTGTATCTCTGTTTGTTCTCATTGCAACAAGCCAGTTTTCTCCGCCAATTTGTTTAAATCCTAATTTTGAATATTTTGATACAGTATCAAAAGGTCCGTTTAATATTGCGGTGAGATCTAAAATATTTGCTTTACTATTTAAAAAATCCGCAAACATTTGTTTGAATAATGTTTGCCCGGCAAGGGTTACTTTTTTCCCTGTTTCAATAGGCCAAGTACATATGCAGTCTAAATAATATTTATTTTTACCAGGCTGAAATGTTATAATTCCGCAGGGTTTCTTATTCTTAGCTGCAATTATGCATTTTCTATCTTTGTTTTGAGCTTTATCAAGTGCTAAATTAAGCATCTCCTGCCAACGGTCAAATTCAGCTTTAGTAATCCTTGAATCAGGCATTAATTCGTTCATTTTAACTGAATTTCTTAGTTTATTTAAAAATGTTTTATCTTTCTTTGTTATTTCAAATAAATCAATATTGGTTTCAATATTTTTTATACAGTTTGTTGATTTCGCAATATTTATTCCTGAAAAAGATTGTTGTGTGTGGTGGTTAAATTTATTTTGAATTTGCATATAAACTATTCCTTTAAATTTACAAAAAAGGAAAATACTATGAATATAAAAAATTGCCTAAATTTTAAGATTGTTTAAGAATCTTTTATATATTTAATTTATAACCGCCACCATAAATTGTTTCTATGTATTTTTTACCGTCAGCAATTTTATCTATTTTACTTCTTAAATGCCTTATATGAACTCTGATTGTTTCAATATCATCATCAGGAGCATATCCCCATATATCTTTCAAAAGCTGTGCTGATGATACCATATTCCCATGATTTTGGAACAGCAGATTAAAGATTTCAAATTCAATAGGGGTTAATTTGGCTTGTTTTTCACCTATTTTTACGCTGTATAGTTCTGGTAAAAGAGTGATTTCTCCAAGAGTTAAAAGTTCTCTTGTCGATGCACTTTCTGGGATTTGGCGTGTTCTTTTTAAAAGAGCGCGAACTCTCACTTGTAACTCTTCCATTTCAAAAGGTTTCACAAGATAATCATCTACTCCGATATTAAATCCGTTAACTTTGTCATTAATTTGTGATAGAGCTGTAAGCATTAGAATTGGAATATTTTTAGTTGCATCATTTTTTCTTATTCTTTGAGCTACTGTAAATCCGTCGACATCAGGCATCATTACATCTAATATTACTAATGCTGGTAATTCCTGTTTGCATAATGCAAATCCTTTAACACCGTCATACGCTTGTATAACTTTATATCCGCATAATTCTAAATTTACTTTTATAAGTTCATTGATTGCTATATCATCGTCGATTACAAGAATTTTATTCATATTTGAATTCTATATACAAAATACAAAAAATACAACTCTATTTGTTAAAAAATATTAATAAAAATAGCTCGTTTGAATGATACATTATTCCTTATTTTTAGGCATATTAAAATGAAAAGATTTGTAAAATTTTAATTTTAAAGTGTAAATTTTACAAATCTTCGGATTTTTATTGTAATATGTTTATTGCGTAAGCAAAATTTGTAGTAGATAAGTATACATTTATAGGAGGCACATGAATTGGCAGTAACATCACCATTTACAGCGTTTAAGGAAAACGGAAAAAAAGAAATCCACTTAGGACAACACGTTTTAGCAGAATTTTTTGAATGTGATCCAAACACATTAAATAGTTTAGATAAAGTAGAAAAGTACATGGTGGATGCCGCCCTTGAATGTGGTGCTACTATTGTCCAAAAATGTTTCCATATGTT
>CALVBI010000007.1 GCA_944325735.1 Candidatus Gastranaerophilales bacterium
TGTTTATATTGTTCAAGTTCTTGTGAAAGTAATTCTATTTTTTTATTCATATTTTTAAAAAGTTTTATAATTAATATTTGACTAATTTTACACGGGAGTTTAAATTTAAAATTTGAAATCTGTTCTAAATTTAAATTAACTTGGGCACAGCCAACATTATTACTGTGGATATATTTTTTCATAATAGGGGATTTTAATACTTCTATCACATAATCTATGCTATTGACATCATTTAACCTAATTATTGCAAGAGCTTGGTTTGTATTTGCTGGCAAATTTTTCTTTTCAACTTTTGTACAAACTCCCAATGCACCAGCAATTCCAAATAAAATATCGTTTTCTTGTAATTTTGAACGAGAGAGTTCGTTATCATGAATATTTCTAGAAATATGAGAGCATTTTGAATTATCAATTTTTCCGTTTACAATAGATTCTATTTTAATAAATTTTATATCTGAATGCTTTTCAAAACGATTAGGAGTTGTTCCTTTTGTAATAAACCTAGAAATATCTTTTAGTTTTACTTCTTGGACCTTATCTTTTTGCACATTTTTTATTAAGATTTTATCAACAATATATTTTTTTATGTTTATTATTTCTACTAACAACTGTTGTTTAAGCTCAATAACCTTATCACAACAGTTCAAAATCTTAGCAATCTTCTCCTGCTCTTGTTGTGATGGTTGAGGAATAGGCATACGCATAAAATCTTCATCATTTATGTTTAGTCGATCATGTCGTGCACCTTGATTAGAGACGCTTTTCATGTATCTATGCCAATAATTTGACTTCAAATATTTCTCAACAAATTCAATATTTTCCGTTTCTTTAGCTCTGAATATAGTATATAAAGGGGACGCTATACCCTTTTGCCCAAGAGTGTTTCTGTTAATTGGTCCTGCCGGTGCATTGGATGAAATCCGTGGATTATACATGAAATCTCCATTTTCAACAATATAATAATTGTTGGTATTTTCATCATTTACAATTTCTCTATCAAAATATTCATCTTGCAAAATTACGCCAAGTGTTGCAGAGTTGGTTAAAACAGGCAAACTCTCATTTGCTGCATTTTTTGTTTTAACTTTGTAGAACAGATCTTTTAAACTTTTAATATTCCAAGATTCAGGGTATATGTACCCCCAACAACATTTATAACCCTCGGGAACTTCACCACGATTAATTAAATCTATTCTATTTTTAATTTCTTCTTTTTTATTCATTAATACCGTCATTATTATCCTCTGTATTTATCTGAAACTTGTTGAATTTTTTCTTTATTATCTTGAAAAAATTTACTAATAATCTTCTGAGTTGAATGCCCTATATTTCCTTTTAACAAACTACCATCTTTAACAGAAAAACAAGCGTCTATTCCTCCACCTTTTACATGAAAATGAGGAGGATTATGATCATTTGCATTTATAAACACATTTAAACCATTAGGGTTTCCTATTCTCTCTTCCCCCAGAAAATGTGGCATTGAGTTCCATATTTCTGTTGCTATTCTGCTTAGTTCTTCAATGTATAGTTCAGTCATTTAGATTCCTTTCTTGTATGTTCTAAAATTTAGCATTAGAAAATCCCTCATTCCGGAGCCAGGATTATAATAGGGATAGATTTTTATATATTCTTTTTCAATACTTGCAAAATCATTTGCTTGTAATATATTTGTATATTTTAAAAGAAATAATAATCCTATACCTGCAGAACGAGATTGACCTTGATTGCAGTGAATTAATACTTTTTTGTCAACTTCTAAATTTTCTTTTGCAAATAACAATGCTTGATTAATAATGTTCTGGGGAATATACTCAGCTTTTGGCGCATCTACCAAATTTAAATATAAAACATTATTTCTGATTGCATAAAAATATTCTGGATGATTTTTAGGTGCGCCCTGAGTTCTATAACCTAATAATTGTCTGTGATAAGGTTCTTTGCAAGCGTGAATAATTGCCCAGCCATCTATATTCAATGCAATCTTTCTAAAATCTTCATCTTTTCCTATGTATAAATTTTTGAAAATTTCTTTCATCTATACCTCCAACCCTAATTCTTTAAGAGCTTCTGCCAAGTCCTTTTCAACTACTTCAAGCTCAGATTTAATATTTTTGATATTAGTCTGCACTTGCGCAATATCTATAATTTCTTCTTCCTCAAATGTATCAACATAGCGTGGAATATTTAAATTAAACTCATTTTCTTTAATTTCTTCAAAAGTTGCCACATAAGAGAATTTATCAACTGTTTCTCGTTTATTATAAACATCTAAAATATCATCGATATTTTTTTGAGTTAGTTTGTTTTGTGTTTTATCCTTGATATATCTGCTTTCAGCTGAGGCGTCAATAAATAATACATCTTTGTTTGGTCTGTTTTTCTTAATAACCAATAAGCAAGCAGGGATTGAAGTTCCAAAAAATAAGTTTTCCGGCAGTCCAATTACGGCATCCAAAAGATTTTCTTCTATAACTCTTTTTCTGATAATACCCTCTGAAGCTCCTCTAAATAAGACACCATGCGGAACTACTGCAACCATTCTTCCATCAGGTTGTAAACTGTTTATCATGTGTAGCAAAAATGCCCAATCACCTTTACTTGAAGGTGGTATACCCCAATCAAACCTATTGTAAGGATCATACTTTGCTTCCATTTTAAACTTTTTATCTTTGTTTTTTTCTTTACCATCACTCTCCCCTCCAGGGTTAAACCCTTCAGCCCACTTATCTTGAGAAAATGGCATATTAGCAACAACCACATTGAACTTCATCAGATTTCCATCACTATCAAGGTGAGCAGGATTTGCTAAAGTGTCTCCCCAAGCTATTTTAGAATCCATAATATCGTGAATAAACATGTTCATTTTGCCCATTGACCAAGAAGAACCATTCATCTCTTGTCCATAAATTGATACCTGCTTAACTCCTGCATATTTTGCAGCCCTTATTAGTAATGAGCAAGAACCTGAGGTTGGGTCATAAATACTATCTCCTTGTTTAGGTTTTGCGATTTGTGCCATAAGTTCTGAGACCATCATTGGAGTAAAGAATGAGCCGGCCTTTTTGCCAGCTTGGCTTGCAAATTCACCAATCATATATTCAAAAGCATCCCCAAGAACGTCAGACGCTACTTGATTTTCTTTAACTTCAATCATTGAAGGTCTTAAATCAAGAGATTTAAAATCTTCCAATAAATTTCTTAAAGTTGTAGCTTTTTGTTTTGGATTTCCTAAATTAGACTCACTATTAAAATCTACACTTCTGAAAACTCCTTGCAACTGTGGATTATTGTCTTCTATTGCTCTTAAAGCTGCATTTATTTTTTGACCGATTTCAGAATTGAATCTATTCTCATATAAGTAATCAAAGGTTTGCTCTTCGCTTAATACAAATGGAAGTCTTGATTTTGCTCTTTCAAATCTTTGTTCATCAGGATATTTTAATTTTAAATTTTCTACATTTTCTTTGTATGTATCACTCAAATATTTTACAAACAGCATTGATAATACATAATCTTTATAGTTTGCGGCATCAATAATACCTCTAAAAGTATTTGCTCCTCTCCATAATGCTGCTTCTATATCTGCTCTTGTGGTTTTCATTATATTTCTCCTTTGATTAATTTTTCTAAAATAGCTTCATTGTATAGTTTTTCTTGAATAATTAATTCTGACATCAGTTTTTCTTTTCTTATTATTAAATTTGAAACATTAATAAGTTTTTCTTGCGTTGCAATGTCTGGAATATTTATTTTAATTTTAGCAATAGAAGACGTTTTTATAGATCGCAATTGAAAACCTTCTTCTAATTTTTGTACTTGCTTTGAAAAATCCTTATTGCGCATTACCAAATACAAATACTCCGGTAAAATAATATTTCTAAAAGATTCTTTTAGCTTTAAAATACAAAACTGCGATGGAACAACAAGATTTTCTTCCTCACTATTAATTAAACAGCATTTCAAAGGTGTAAACATTCTTACTAAAATATCATTCTTATGTGTCAAATATCTATCAGAAATTTCTTCTTT
>CALVBI010000008.1 GCA_944325735.1 Candidatus Gastranaerophilales bacterium
CAACAAACAACAATACCACTGGGAATTAGTTTTAAAGATTTGATATCTGAGTGTAGAAATGAAGAATTTATTCCTGAAAAAATATTAAACCTAATTGATATAATAAGAATAAAAGGGAATCTGGCAATTCATGAACAAAAAGGTTCTAAAGAAGAAGCTTTGCAGGCATTAAAAGATGTTTATTTTATTGCTTATTGGTATTATATTTTAAAAACAGATAAAAAGCCTGGTTTTATTCCATTTACAGTTCCTGTAAATACAGATAAGAAAATTATAGACGAGCAAAAACAATTAATAGAAAAATTACAAAAACAACTTGAAGCTCAACAACAAAAGCAGCAGATAACTTCAGAGAAACTTATTAAGTTTAAAAAACGTTCTGCTGATATTTCAAATAATAAACAGTTTAATTTTACGGAAAAACAGACAAGACAAAAACTCATAGACTTAAAATTAAATAAACAAGGCTGGGAGATTATTGATTTTAAAGATGATTTAAATCTTAAGAATCTTGATAATGTTGCAGTAAGAGAGCTTCCAACAAAAGATGGTTTTGCAGATTACGCATTATTCGTAAAAGGGAATTTGTTGGGTATTATTGAAGCAAAGAAAATTTCTGTAGGTTCAAAAAATGTTATTGAACAAGCAAAGAGATATTCAAAAGACGTAATTCAAGGTTCAGGAATCTGGAGAGAATATAAAGTTCCATTTCTTTACGCTACAAATGGTGAAACAATTCACTTCTTAGATATTCGTAATGAAACTAATATACAAAGAGAAATATTAGAATTTCATAATGCAGTTGCCTTAGATGAAAAATTTCAACAAAAAAAAATTAATTTTAAAACTTGGTTAGATAAAAATCCAATAGAAAACTATTATAATTCAGATAAACAACTCTATCCATTCCAACAAAAAGCGATAAGTGCAGTTGAAAATGCTATTTTAGACAAAAAAAGAGAAATGATGTTGGCAATGGCAACCGGTACAGGTAAAACGTTTACAATACTCTCATTAATTTACCGCTTGTTGGAAGCCAAGGTTATAAAAAGGGTTCTATTTTTAGTAGATAGAAAAGCTTTAGCGTCACAAGCAGTTACAGCGTTTTCAAGTTTTAGTACTCCACACGGTTCTAAATTTGATAAAGAATATGAAGTATATAGTCAAAAATTCCAAAAAGAAGATTTTGAAGATGGTGCTACATTTAATCCTAATGTATTGCCAAATGAATATTTAACAAATCCTCAGCCAAATCATTCGTTTATATATGTTTCTACAATCCAAAGAATGACTATAAACTTGCAGGGTAAATATTCTAATATAAGTGAAGATGATATGAACGAAGAATATGAAATTGATGCAGAAAAATTAAATATTCCGATTCATGCATTTGATTTGATAGTTGTGGATGAATGTCATAGAGGTTATACATCTAAAGAGTCAAATATATGGAGAGACACAATAAAACACTTTGATGGAATAAAGATTGGTCTTACTGCGACACCTGCACAACATACAGTTGCATATTTTAATGAGCCAATATTTAAATATTCTGTTGAAGAAGCAGTTGATGACGGCTTTTTGGTAGATTATGATGATCCGATAATAATAAATTCAGGTGTAAAAATTAATGGTGTTTTCTTAAAAGAAGGAGAGCAAATAGAGCTTGTTGATGTCAAGACAGGAAAATCCAGAATTGACTATTTAGAAGATGAAAGAAATTTTGATGCAACAGATGTTGAAAAGAAAATTACTGTCCCTGATTGTAATGTTAAAGTAATAAGAGAATTAAAGAAGTATATAGAAGAGCATGTAGAAAAAACTGGACGTTTCCCTAAAACTTTAATATTTGCTTCAAATGACCTACCAAACAGATCACATGCTGATGAAATTGTAGAGATATGTAAAAAGGAATTTAATCAAGGTGATGATTTTGTATGCAAGATAACAGGCAGTCCTACGGTAGATAGACCATTGCAAAAAATAAAAACATTTAGAAATCGCCCGGAACCTAAAATTGTAGTTACTGTTGATATGTTATCAACAGGTGTAGATGTTCCGTCAATAGAATTTATTGTATTTTTACGTCCTGTAAAATCTCGTATATTATGGGAACAAATGTTAGGTAGAGGAACAAGACTTTGTAACGATATTAACAAAGACCATTTTACTATTGTTGATTGTTTTAATGGAACATTAATAAATTATTTTAAAAATGTTTCAGGCTTTGACTATAAAATGCAAAAAGAAACAGTACCAATCAATGAAGTAATTGAGAAAATATATAACGGGGAAGATAAAGACTACAATATAAAAGTTTTAACAAGAAGACTAAGACGTATTCAGAAAAACATGTCAGGTAAAGCATATGAATTATTTTCAAAATTTATCGAAAAAGGCAATATTGGCAAATTTGCAGATGAATTAAAAAGTAATATCGAAAATGACTTTATAGATACAATGAATATTTTACGAAATGAAGAATTCCAAAATTTATTGGTTAATTACCCAAGAAATGATAAGTCATTCATAAGAGCAGTGGATTATGTAGACGAGGTAACATCAGGTAGAGTCAATCGTTATGATGGAACCTCTACAACAACTAAAGATTACTTGAATGAATTTTGTGAGTTTGTGAAAAACAATAAAGAGCAAGTAGAAGCAATCAAATTATTATTTGATTCTCCAAAAGATTGGAATACTAGTGCTTTAAAAGAGATTAACGATCTTTTAAAACAAAATGATTTTAAAGTAGAAACATTACAAAAAATCTATGGTTCTGTTTATCATAAATCCTTGGTTGACATTATTTCTATGATTAAACACGCTGTGAAAGAAGATGAGGAATTACTAACATCAGAGGAAAGAGTAACAAGAGCCATAAATAAACTAAAAGAGGAAATTAACTTTTCTCCGGAGCAAGAAAAATGGTTGGAACTTATTAAAAATCATTTAATAGAGAATTTAACCATAGATAAAGATGATTTTGAATTATTGCCAGTCTTTACAAGGAAAGGTGGTATATCAGTTGCAAGAAGAATTTTCAATGGTATATTTGATACAATAATTTCAAGATTAAACGAACTAAT